>NZ_JALDST010000001.1:4241100-5654800 GCF_022747945.1 Micromonospora sp. R77 | reverse complement strand
ATCTTGCGGAACCAGGTGGCCAGCTCGCTGTCGCCGTTGCGCTCGGCGTCGGCGATGTAGGTGTCCATCCGGTAGATGTGTTCCAGCGAGAGCTGGATCGCGTGGATCAGGTCGTAGTCCTTGTCCTTGACCGGGCTCGCCTGCTCCTTGACCATCGTGGCCACGGCACACCTCCCCATGTGTCGGTGGAGCACGGCGCTTACCCGCCCGGGCCGGCGTCACGCCCCCGACGGCGGCGAAAGGCACGGTTACCCGGGGGACACCCCGGGTACCGAGGGGCGCATGGCGGAACTGGCGGCGCTCTGGATCGTGCGGCACGGCGAGAGCACGGCGAACGTGGCGGCGAGCGCGGCCGAGGCGGCCGGCGCGGAGCTGATCGACCTGAGCCACCGGGACGCCGACGTGCCGCTGTCGGAGACCGGACAGGAGCAGGCCCGGGCCACCGGCCGCTGGCTGGCCGACCTGCCGCCGCGGCGCCGGCCGGACGTGGCGGTGGTGTCGCCGTACCTGCGCGCGGTGCAGACGGCCGAGCTGGCCCTGACCGGCACCGGCATCCCGGTCAGCCGGGACGAGCGGCTGCGGGACCGGGAGCTGGGCATCCTCGACGGCCTGACCGGCCACGGGGTACGCCGACGCTTCCCCGCAGAGGCAGACCGTCGGGACCGGCTGGGCAAGTTCTACTACCGGCCGCCGGGCGGGGAGTCCTGGACGGACGTGGCGCTGCGGCTGCGTACCCTCCTCGGCGACCTGCGGCGCGACCACGCCGACCGACGGGTGCTGCTGTTCGGTCACGACGCCCTGGTCTTCCTGCTCCGCTACCTGGCGGAAGGGCTCACCGAGGCGGACCTGATGGCCCTGACCCGCGAGCACGTGATCGCCAACTGTTCGGTGACCGGCTGGTCGGCGGACGCCGACGGCCGGCTGCGACCGGACATGTTCAACGACGTGGCCCACCTGCACCAGCAGGGCGCGCGGCCCACCAGGGAGGACGAGGTCCATGCCGAACCGGTCTGACACCCGGGTGATCACCCCGGCCCTGCTGCGGGACTGGGCGCTGCCGGTGCCCACCGGCGGCAAGGAGAACCGGGGCACCGTGCTGGTCGTCGGCGGCTCCCGGTTCACCCCGGGGGCGGTGCTGCTGGCCGGGGTGGCCGCGCTGCGCGCCGGCGCCGGGGTGCTGCAACTGGCCGCCGCCGAGTCGACCGCCGCCGCGCTGAGCATCCAGGTCCCCGAGGCGCTGGTGGTCGGCCTGCCGGAGACCCGCGACGGCGCCGTACGCGGGTCCGCCGACCTGCTCACCGACCTGCTGGCCGACGCCGACGTGGTCGCCGTCGGCCCCGGCCTCAACGACATCGACACCACCCGGGAACTGCTGGACCTGGTGCTGGACGCGGCCGGGCCGGAGACGTCGCTGGTGCTCGACGCGTACGCCCTCGGCGCGCTCAGCCACGCCCCGGACCTGCTGGTCGGCTCGGGCCGACGCGCGGTGCTCACCCCCAACCTGACCGAGGCGCGGCACCTGCTCGACCGCGACCTCGGCGACGACCTGGACGCCGAGGCGGCCGAGCTGGCCCGCCGCTACGACGCGGTGGTCTCCCTGTACGGCCACATCGCCACCCCCGACGGGCAGGGCTGGCGGGAGGAGAGCGGCGACGCCGGGCTGGGCACCTCCGGCAGCGGCGACGTCCGCGCCGGGCTGCTGGCCGGGCTGCTCTCCCGGGGCGCCGAGCCGGCACAGGCGGCGTGCTGGGCGGCGTTCGCCCACGCGGTCAGCGGCCAACGGCTGGTCCCCCGGTACGGCCGCATCGGCTTCCTGGCCCGTGAGCTGCTGGACGAGATACCCCACACGCTGGCCACCGTCTGACGGTTGTTGTTCGTCCGTTCGGGTGTGTGTAACACCACACCGCCTCCCTACGCTGAACCCTCGGAAGCGGGCAGCCTGCTCGTTTCCCGCCGGACCGCTCCCCGCCAGGGAGTGCGACCGGCCGGAACGGCCCCCTGGGAGTCTGTGTGAAGAACCTCCGTCGCAAGACACTGGCCGCCGCGTCCGCCGTGACGCTCGGCGTCGGTCTCGCCGTCACCGGCGGACTGGCACCGGCGGCGGCCACCGGACCGGACACCACGTTCCTGGTCCTCGCCCCGCAGGGCGCCAACACCGCAAAGGCCGCCGCCCGGGTGGCGGCCGCCAAGGGCACCGTGGTGGCCAGCTACGACCAGATCGGCGTGCTCGTCGTCCGGTCGACCAACCCGGACTTCGTCACCCAGGTGGCGGGGGCGGGCGTCGACTCGGTCGCGTCCACCGCCGGGCTGGGCACCGCCCTGGACGAGGGTGAGACCGTCGAGGTCTCCGCGGCCGACGTCGCCAACGCCACCGGCGACCCGACCAAGGAACCGCTCTACGGCCAGCAGTGGGACATGGACATGATCCACGTCCCGCAGGCCCACGCGGTGACCAACGGCAGCCCGAACGTGGTCGTCGGCGTGCTGGACAGCGGCATCTCCAGCAGCCACCCCGACCTCGCCACCCAGATCGCCAAGGACAAGTCCACGTCCTGCATCGGCGGTGTCACCGACACCACCGAGGTGGCCTGGAACCCGACCACCAGCGACCACGGCACCCACGTCGCCGGCACCATCGCAGCCGCCGTCAACGGCGTCGGCGTGACCGGCATCGCGCCGGGCGTCAAGGTCGCCGCCGTCAAGGTGGTCAACGACGACGGCTACATCTACCCGGAGGCCGCGGTCTGCGGGTTCATGTGGGCCGCCACGCACGGCATGCAGGTGACCAACAACAGCTACTACATCGACCCGTGGGAGCTGAACTGCCGCAACGACGCCCGCCAGCGTCCGGTGTGGCAGGCCGTGCAGCGCGCCATCCGTTACTCGAACAGCCAGGGCGTGCTCAACGTGGCGTCCGCCGGCAACTCGAACTACGACCTGGCGCACAAGCTCACCGACACCGGCAGCCCGGACAACGGGACGCCGGAGACCCGGGAGAACCTCACCAACGCCTGCCTGGACCTCCCCGCGGAGGCTCCGGGCGTGGTGACCGTCTCGGCGGTCGGCCCGACCGGCGCGAAGAGCTACTACTCCTCGTACGGCCAGGGCGTCATCGACGTGACGGCCCCGGGTGGCGACACCCGGTTCCGCACGCAGGGCGCGAAGTCGACCGTCACCGACGGCATCCTGTCGACGACCTTCAACACCGTCACCCGGACCAACGGGTGGGGCTACAAGCAGGGCACCTCGATGTCCGGCCCGCACGCCACCGGCGTCGCGGCGCTGGCGTTGTCGGCGCACCCGGGGATGACCCCGGGCCAGCTGGCGTCGTTCCTGGAGCGTACGTCGGTGGCGCAGTCCTGCCCGGAGGGCGTCTACAACCCGGCGCCGCTCAGCCCGAGCGGCCCGCACGCCTACGACGCGACCTGCTCCGGCGGGGCGCGTAACGGCTTCTACGGTGCCGGCATCGTCGACGCGTACAACGTGGTGAAGTAGCCAGTACCGCACACCCGTGGTGGGGCCCGGCGCCGGTCGCCGGGCCCCACCCGTTTTTCCAGCTCACCCCCGGGGTAGGGGGACACCGACCAGCCACGTTCTAGGAGGTACCGGTGTCCACCGACGCGATCGTCCTGCTCAAAGAGGACCACAAGGAGATGCGCCGCCTGTTCCGGGAGTTCGAGAAGGCCTCCGACGGGCCGGCCGAACGGCGGCAGGAGCTGGTGACGCAGATCCTCGAGGCCCTCACGGTGCACACCTACCTGGAGAACGAGGTGATGTACCCGGAGATCCGCAAGCTCCTGCCCGACCTGGAGGACGACATCCTCGAGTCGTACGAGGAGCACCACGTGGCCGACCTGCTCTGCGCCGAGCTGGCCGCCATGGACGCCTCCGACGCGCGCTTCGTCGCCAAGACCACGGTGCTGATCGAGAACGTCGAGCACCACGTCGAGGAGGAGGAGCAGGAGTGGTTCCCCAAGGTGCGGGAGGCGCTCGGCCGCAACCAACTCCAGGAGATCGGCCAGCGGATGCTCGACCGGCGCCCCGACGCGCCGCGCACCCCGGACGACCCGAAGGCCCGCAAGAGCCAGCTCGACGCCGCCACCGCCTGAGCGGCGCGTCGACGTGTGACGGGGCCCGACCGGCGGCGGTCGGGCCCCGTCGTCGTCACCAGGCCGTCGGCGGGGTTCCCTCCGGCTCGGGCAGGATCCGCCGCAGGACGCCGGGCGGCCTCGACCGCTGCTTCCACTCCCGCGGGTAGCCCACCGACACCTCCTCGAAGCGGACCCCGTCGTGCCAGGTGGTGCGCGGGATGTGCAGGTGGCCGTAGACCACCGCGGCGGCGTCGAACCGACGGTGCCAGTCCGCGGTGGCCTCCGTGCCGCACCACTGGGCGAAGATCGGATAGCGCAGGATCCGGGTCGGTTCGCGCACCAGCGGGTAGTGGTTGACCAGCACCGTCGGCAGCGCCGGGTCGCGGTCGGCGAGCCGGGCCGCCGTCGTCGCCACCCGGTCCGCGCACCAGGCCGTCCGGCTCGGGTACGGGTCGGGGTGCAGCAGGTGCTCGTCGGTGCAGACCACCCCCGTCCGGTACGCCTCGGCCAGCGCCGCCTCCGGGGTGTCCAGCCCTTCCGGGCGCCAACTGTGGTCGTACAGCAGGAACAGCGGCGCCACCAGCGCCGGGCCGCCCGGCCCTTCCCACACCGGGTACGGATCCTCCGGCGTCACCACGCCCAGCCGACGGCAGACGGCGACCAGGTGCTGGTAGCGCTCGACCCCGCGCAGCTGCACCGGATCGGCGGGCGGGGTCCACAGCTCGTGGTTGCCGGGCGCCCAGACCACCCGGGCGAACCGCGCGGCCAGCAGGCCGAGGGCCCACTCCACCTGCGCCACCGTCTCGCCGACGTCACCGGCCACGAGCAGCCAGTCCCGGGGCGACCGAGGTCGCAGCCCCTCGACGACCGCGCGGTTGTCGGCGTGCCCCACGTGCAGGTCGCTGATGGCGAGCAGTTCCCCGTCGTCCCCCTGGTCCATTCGCAAGATCCTATGGGAGCGGCCCCCGTCGCGGCAGGGGCGCGACGGGGGCTCGGCAATCCCGGAGTACGACCCCGAACCCGCGGTCACCGTCTGGTCGCCCTTCATCAGCGCCGCGAAGCCCTGCTCGGCGACCGTACGCGGGTCGTCCTTCTTCTCGGCGCGTTGAGCGCCAGCGCGTCGACCGGGCGGCCGGTCGCCAGCACCGCCGCCACGAGCTCCTTTACGCCGTCGTACGTGGCCAGGTCGACGCGGGCCGGACGCACCTCGGGGCCGTTGTCCCGGCGCAGGTTCCCGGCCGCCGCGGTGATGCCCTCGTCCTCGGCGGCGACGACCAGGTCGTACCCGTGCTCGGCGAACTGGCCGGCCAGCTCGTGGCCGATGCCGCTGGACGCGCCGGTCACGACGGCGAGCGGCCGTCCGGTGGAAGCCGTACTCATCGTCGGGTCTCCTCTCCCCGGGACCGCGTTCGCCGTTGCGGTGGATGCGACGGCCCCTGCGGGTGGGGTGCCCCGCCGCGGTCCGCCCGATCACGGACCGGCGACCCGCCGGGCTCGGGCGGAGGTGCGCCGGGCCACCGCCGGGCAACCCGGTAGGATCGGCGCGGGCCGTGACTGGCGCGTGAAGATGGACAACCATCGGGAAGCGGTCCCGTCATGAGGACGCACGCCGAGCGCCTGGGCCTTCCGTACGTCACCAGGAGGTCGCACGCATGTCGTCGCTGAACGCCGAATCCACCGCCTTCCGCAGCGCGCTGGAGGTGATCCGCGCCGTCGAGCCGCGGGTGGCCGACGCCATCGGCGCGGAGCTGGCCGACCAGCGCGAGTCGTTGAAGCTCATCGCCAGTGAGAACTACGCCTCCCCGGCCACCCTGCTGGCCATGGGCAACTGGTTCAGCGACAAGTACGCCGAGGGCACCGTCGGCCGGCGCTTCTACGCCGGCTGCCAGAACGTGGACACCGTCGAGGCGCTCGCCGCCGAGCACGCGAAGGAGCTGTTCGGCGCCGCCCACGCGTACGTCCAGCCGCACTCCGGCATCGACGCCAACCTGGTGGCGTTCTGGGCGATCCTGGCCGACCGGGTGGAGGCCCCGGCGCTGAAGAAGGCGCAGGCCCGCCAGGTCAACGACCTCACCGAGGCGGACTGGTTCGCGCTGCGCCGCCAGCTGGGCGACCAGCGGATGCTCGGCATGTCGCTGGACGCGGGCGGTCACCTCACCCACGGCTTCCGGCCGAACATCTCCGGCAAGATGTTCGACCAGCGCAGCTACGGCACCGACCCGGCCACCGGCCTGATCGACTACGACAAGGTCGCCGCGGCGGCGCGCGAGTTCAAGCCGCTGATCCTGGTGGCCGGCTACTCGGCGTACCCCCGGAAGGTGAACTTCCGGATCATGCGGGAGATCGCCGACGAGGTCGGCGCGACCTTCATGGTCGACATGGCCCACTTCGCCGGCCTGGTCGCGGGCAAGGTCTTCACCGGCGACTTCGACCCGGTGCCGCACGCGCACATCGTCACCACCACCACCCACAAGTCGCTGCGCGGTCCGCGCGGCGGCATGGTGCTCTGCGGCCCGGAGCTGGCCGACCAGGTCGACCGGGGCTGCCCGATGGTGCTCGGCGGCCCGCTGCCGCACGTGATGGCCGCCAAGGCCGTCGCGCTGGCCGAGGCGCGCCGTCCCGACTTCGCCGACTACGCCCAGCGGATCGTCGACAACGCCCAGGCCCTCGCCGAGGGGCTGACCCGGCGGGGCGCGAAGCTGGTCACCGGCGGCACCGACAACCACCTGGTGCTCATCGACGTCTCCGGCTACGGCCTGACCGGCCGGCAGGCCGAGCAGGCGCTGCTGGACTCGGGCATCGTCACCAACCGCAACGCGGTCCCGCAGGACCCGAACGGCGCCTGGTACACCTCGGGCATCCGGATCGGCACCCCGGCGCTGACCACCCGGGGCCTCGGCACCGCCGAGATGGACGCCACCGCCGAGCTGATCCACACCGTGCTCAGCCAGACCGCCTCCGGCGAGTCGAAGGCCAAGTACGTGCTCGACCCCGCCCTGGCCGACCAGGTCAGCAAGCAGGCCAGCGACCTCCTGGCCCCCTTCCCCCTCTACCCCGCCGTCGACCTCGGCTGACACCCGCCCCGCTCCACCCGACGCCCCGCCCGGCCCCGGCCCGGCGGGGCGTCACGCATCCCGCCCGCCCCGCTCCCAGCCCGCCGATCATGGAGTCGTGGCGCCCGGAAGGCGGCCTTCGGGGCTTTCGTCCACCACCACACCTCCATGATCGTCGGGCTGGGAGCGGGGCGGGACGGGGGGCAGGGGACGGGCGGGGTCAGGGGGTGGGGTGGGGGCGGGTGCGGAGGGCGTGGAGGCGGTGCAGGACGTCGGTGCCGCCGCGGCCGAAGTGGTCGTGCAGGGCGCGGTACTCGGCGTACAGGTCGTCGTAGGCAGCGGCGCGGGCGGGATCGGGGCGCCAGGTCTCACGGTGCGGGGCACCCATCGCGTCGGACGCGGTCGGCACGTCCGGGTACGCCCCGGCGGCCACCGCCGCGTGGACGGCCGCGCCGAGCGCCGCCGGGTGGTCGGTGTCGAGCACGTGCAGCGGCCGGCGCAGCACGTCGGCGTAGGTGCGCAGCAGCAGTCGGTTGCCGGTCAGTCCCCCGGCGGCGGTCAGCTCGTCCACCGGTACGCCGGCCGAGGTGAACGCCTCGACGACCGTCCGCGCCCCGAACGCGGTCGCCTCCAGCAGCGCCCGCCAGATCTCCTCGGGGCGGGTGGCCAGGGTGAGCCCGACCAGCACGCCGCTGAGTTCGTGGTCCATCAGCACCGACCGGTTGCCGCTGTGCCAGTCCAGCGCGAGCAGCCCGTGCCCGCCCACGGGTTGGTCGGCGGCGAGCGCGTCGAGCAGCGCGTACGGGGACACGCCCCGGCGGCGGGCCTCCTGCGCGTAGGAGGCGGGCAGGGCGCGGTCGACGTACCAGGCGAAGATGTCGCCGACGCCGCTCTGCCCGGCCTCGTGGCCCCAGTGGCCGGCGGTGACCCCGTCCTCGACCACCCCGCACAGCCCGGGCACCTCGTGGCAGGTGTCGGAGTTCATGATCAGGCAGGTGGAGGTGCCGAGCACCGCCAGCATCCGGCCGGGCCGGACCGCGCGGGCGGCCGCGGCGGTGACGTGCGCGTCGATGGCCCCGACCGCCACCGCGGTGCCGACCGGCAGGCCGGTCCACCGGGCGGCGGCCCGGTCAGGTCACCGGCCCGGGCGGCCGGTGGCGCGAGTGGCCCGTCGACCTTCGCCAGCAGCTCGGGCAGCCTGGGGTGCAGGGCGGCCAGGAAGTCGCGGCTCGGGTAGTGGCCGTCCTGCCGCAGCCCCTTGAAGCCGGCGGCCGAGGCGTTGCGGGTCTCCCGGCCGCAGAGCTGCCAGACCAGCCAGTCCGCGGTCTCGATCCACCGGTCGGCGCGGTGGAACACCTCGGGGTCCTCGGTGAGCACGGCGAGAGCCTTGGCGAGCTGCCACTCGGCGGAGACCCGGCCGCCGTACCGGGCCAGCCAGGGCTCGGCGCGCTCCCGGGCGAGGGCGTTGATCCGGTCCGCGTGCGGCTGGTCGGCGTGGTGCTTCCAGAGCTTCGGCCAGGCGTGCGGCCGGCCGCGCAGCGCGGGCAGCTCGGCCAGCGGGGTGCCGTCGGCGAGGGTGGGCAGCACGGTGCAGGAGGTGGCGTCCAGACCGATACCGATCACGTCGGCCGGGTCGATCCCGGCGGCCCGTACGGCGGCGGGCACGGCGGTGCGCAGCACTTCGCGATGGTCGGCGGGGTCCTGCAGCGCCCACTGCGGGGGCAGCGGCGCCCCGTCCGGCAGCCGCTCGGTGAGCACCCCGTGCCGGTACGGGTGGACCGCCGCGCCGCGCTCGGTGCCGTCGGCGACGTCGACCACCACGGCGCGGCCGGAGAGGGTGCCGAGGTCGACCCCGACGACGTACCGGCTCACGAACCCTCCCCTGGTCGGGCGGCCGGGTGCCGGCCGTGGGAGGAACGCTAGCCGGTCAGCCCTTGAGCGGGCGCTTGAGGTGGTAGCGGTGCACCTCGGTGCTGCCCTGGACGTTGTTCACGTCCTCGGCGGCCGAGACGAGTTCCCAGCCGTCCCGGCCGGCCCGGTTGAGGTGGGCGATCGCGGTGTCGCCGTACGGAGTGATGTCGGTGCGGGACCCGTCGGGGCCGTACCAGACGAACGACACGTGGAAATTGCGGCCCTGCCCCTGATAGCGACGGACCAGCAACGCGTACTCCCAGGCAACCATCGGTCCATTATCTACGGTCCGATGCCGAGCGGGAACACGGGTGGTGGCGCAACGGCGACACTGTGGCGTCAGCCCGACCCGGCCCGGGCGGCGAGCTCGTCGGTGACCAGGGCGGCGAGCCGGTCCAGTCCGACCTCGATCTGGGCCGGGGTGACCGCGCTGACCGAGAGCCGCAGCGCCTCGACCGGGGCCCCGTCGGCATAGAAGTGCGCCATCGGGGTCCAGAGCACGCCGTACTCGCGGGCCGAGCGGTGCAGCAGCGCGTCGTCGACGCCGAACGGCACGGTGAGCACCACGAAGAACCCGCCGGCGGGCGCGTTCCAGCGCACCGGGCCGCCGGCCGGGAAGCGCCGGGCCAACCCGTCGAGCAGGTGCCGCAGGTTGCGCGCGTACGCGGCGCGTTCCCGCACGTTCGCCGCGACCAGGGAGCAGTCGTACGCCAGCAGCGCGCCGCCGATCACCGCCTGGGCGATCGGCGAGGTGTTCACGGTGACCATGCTCTTGATCTTGGCGAGCTGGTCGGCGAGCGGGCCGACGGCCCCGTCGGAGCCGGACACCCGCTGGTCGGCGACCACGTAGCCGACCCGGGCCCCGGGCAGCACGGTCTTGGCGAACGACCCGAGGTGGACCACCCGCCGCCGGGTGTCCAGCGCCTTGAGGGTGGGCAGCCGGTCGGCGTCCCCGGCCGGGAAGAGCCCGTACGGGTTGTCCTCGATCAGCAGCAACTCCTCCTCGGCGGCGAGGTCGAGCAGCCGGCGACGCCGGTCCAGGTCCATGCTGACGCCGGACGGGTTGGCGAAGTCGGGCATCAGGTAGCAGGCGCGTGGGCGCAGCCCTTCGGCCCGGGCCCGGTGCAGCTGGGCGCGCAGGTCGGCCAGGTCGATCCCGGCCGGTCCGCCGGTCACCGGGCGTACCGGCAGGTCGACCAGGCGGGCCGCGCCGGTGAGCCCGACGTACGTGGGGGCGACCGCGAGCAGCACGTCCCGGGGGTCGGCCCGCAGCGCCCGCAGCACCAGGAACATCGCCTCCTGGCAGCCGACGGTGACCACGATGCTCTCCGGGTCGACGGTGATCCGCTCGTCGACGGCGAGGTGGCGGGCGATCAGGTGGTGCACGATGCCCTTGGTGCGGCCGTACTGGAGCAGGGTCCGCCGGATCTGCTCCGGGCCCTGCCCGAGGTCGTCGGCGAGGTGCCGGCGGAACGTCTCCAGGTGCCGGTGCAGCGCGTCGACGGAGAAGTACTCCTCGTACGGCCGGCCGGCGGCGAACGACACCGCGTCCGGATACTGCTGCGCCACCTCGTTGAGGAAGTTCATCGAGTTCAACGCCGGATCGTCGACGGCCGGGTGCAGCGCCGCCACCTCCAGGTCCACCGCCGTCACGTGGGCCCGCCGATCCGGGTGCGCAGCCCGCGGGCGGCGGCCGGGTCGGCGCAGCCGGCCAGGGTGAGCGCGTCGCGCACCTCGGCGGCGAGCAGCGCCAACGCCTCCTGCGCCCCGGCCCGGCCGCCGGCCGCGAGCGCCCAGAGCATCGGCCGGCCGACGAGCACGCCGTTCGCGCCGAGCGCCAGCGCCCGCAGCACGTCCACGCCGCCGCGTACCCCGCTGTCCAGCAGCACCTCGCAGCGCTCCCCCACCGCGGCGACCACCTCCGGCAGCATCTCGGCGCTGGCCGGCGCGCCGTCGAGCTGCCGGCCGCCGTGGTTGGAGACGATCACGCCGTCCGCCCCCGCCGCCGCGGCGAGGACCGCGTCGCGCGGGTCGAGGATGCCCTTGACCAGCAGCGGCAGTCCGGTATGCGCGCGCAGCCAGGCCAGGTCGGACCAGCTCAGCGCGGGCGCGAAGACGGCGCCGGTGTGCGCGGCGACGGCGGAGACCCCGGGGTGCCCTGATGGGCGAGGTCGTCCCGCCCGCCGGGCAGGTGCGCCGCGGTGACCTGCGGCGGCAACGCGAAGCCGTTGCGCAGGTCGCGCCGCCGCCGGCCGAGCACCGGCACGTCGACGGTGACCACCAGGGCGGTGCAGCCGGCCGCCGCCGCCCGCGCCACCAGGTCGGTCACCATGCTGCGGTCGCGCAGCCAGTAGAGCTGGAACCAGACCTCCCCGCCGACGGCGGCGACCTCCTCGACCGGCGTGCTGCTGAGCGTGCTGAGCACGTAGGGCACGCCGGCCGCGCGGGCCGCCGCCGCCAGAGCCGGCTCGCCGTCCGGATGGACCAGCTTCTGGTACGCCATCGGCGCGACCGCCACCGGCATCGCCTGCCGGCGGCCGAGCAGCGGGGCGTCGGTGCGGGGCGAGTCCACGCCGGTCAACACCCGGGGCAGCACGGCGATCCGGTCGAGGGCGGCCCGGTTGGCGGCCAGCGTGGTCTCGGTCCCGCTGCCCCCGTCGACGTACTCCCAGGCGTCCGGCGGCACCACCGCCCGCGCCGCCTCGGCGAAGTCGTCCAGGCACACCGCAGGGCGGTCAGCCATCGACGCCCCGGTCGCGACCTCCGGCGCGCGGGCCGGCACCTCGGACGTCAGCCGCTCAGTCATCGGCGCGCCCCGTCACGCCGGCCGGAGCGGTCGGCAGCTGCGGCCCGAACCGGTCGCGCAGGAACGCCGCCGCCTGCTCCTGGGCGCGCCGACCGGCGTCGAAGACCCCCGGCATGGCGAAGAAGCCGTGGATCATGCCGGGATACCGGGTGACCTCGGTGGGTACGCCGGCCGCGCGCAGCCGGTCGGCGTACCGCTCGCCCTCGTCGCGCAGCGGGTCGTGCTCGGCGGTCACCACCAGGGCGGGCGGCAGCCCGGACAGGTCCTCGGCCAGCAGCGGCGAGGCCAACGGATCGGCCGCGTCCCCCGGGTCGGCCAGGTAGTGCCCCCGATACCAGGCGACCGAGTGCCGGTTGAACAGCAGCGGGTCCTCCTCGCCGGCCGGTGCGGGACCGGGCCGCTGGTCGGTGTTCGGATAGACCAGCAGCTGCGCGGCGAGCCGGGGGCCGCCGTCGGCGCGGGCCAGCAGGGTGACCGCCGCGGCCAGGTTGCCGCCCGCGCTGTCACCGCCCACCGCCAGCCGGTCCGGGTCCGCGCCGAACTCGTCGGCGTGCGTGGCGATCCACCGCAGGGCCGCGTGGCAGTCCTGCACGGCGGCCGGGAACCGGTGCTCCGGGGCCAGCCGGTAACCCACGGTCACCACCTGGCAGGGCGTGGCGTTGGCCAGCCGGCGGCAGATCCCGTCGGCCGTCTCCACGCTGCCGAGCGTCCAGCCACCGCCGAAGAAGTACAGCAGGGTGGGCAGCGGTCCGTCGCCGGCCGGCCGGTGGATCCGCACCGGCAGCGGCCCGCCCGGGCCGGGGACGTGCGCGTCGCGTACCTCATGGACCGGCTCGGGATCGCCGCCGCCGGCGCGGATCGCGGCCAGGTCCGCGGCGCGGGCCTGCGCCAGGGTCTGCCGGTAGAGCGGTACGGTGCCGGCGGCCGCGCGCGCGGCCCGGTACGCGACCACCTGGGGGTCGAGGGCCATGGCGGTCTCCTAACTGCCGGTGGCGACGAAGAGCTTGTCGATGCCGCGCAGGAAGAGGCTGCCGCTGTAGGTCGGTGCCTGCGTCACGGCGAGGCCGGGGAACCGGGCGAAGAGCCGGGGCAGGGCGAGTCGCCCCTCCAGCCGGGACACCGCCGAGCCGAGGCAGAAGTGCAGCCCCACCCCGAACGCGAGCGACGGCGGCCCGTCCCGGTGCGGGTCGAAGCGGTCCGGGTCGGGGAACCGGGCCGGGTCGCGGTTGGCCCCGGCGATCAGCAGCAGCACGTTCTCGTCCCGGGCGACCGGCACGCCGGCCAGTTCGGTGTCCCGGGGCGCGGACCGGGCCAGGAAGTGCACCGGGCTGGCCATCCGCAGCACCTCGTCGACGCAGCCCCGGGCCAGCGCGTCGTCGCCGGGCAGCGCCGCGACGGTGTCCGGGTGGTCGAGCAGCAGCGGCAGGCCGTTGCTGAACATGTAGACGGTGGTCACGAAGCTCGCGTTGAACAGCACGATCAGGTTGCTGATCAGCTCGTCCTCGGTCAGCTCGACGCCACCGCCGTCCAGCGCCTCCACCAGCCCGCTGATCAGGTCCTCGCCGGGTCGGGCCCGGCGGTGGGCGATCAGGTCGCGGTAGTAGTCGCGCAGCTCCTCGGCAGCCCGGTTGGCCCGGGCCAGCCGCTCCGGGGTCTTGCCGGCGACGTCCATGTACTCGTCGATCCAGTCGACCCGCTGCCGGTACCACGCCAGGTCCGCCTCGGGCAGGCCGATGAACTCGGCCATCACCAGCGCCGGGACCGGGTACGCGAAGTCCGCCACGAAGTCGACCTCCGCGCCGCCGGCTCCCGCCTCGGCGATGCGGTCCAGCATGGTGTCCACCACCCGCACGACCACCGGCTCCAGGGCGCCCAGCCGGCGCGGCGTGAAGGTCTTCGCGAAGACGGCCCGCATCCGGGTGTGGTCGGGCGGGTCGACGAACATCATCGAGGTGAGGAAGGTGCGCAGGATCTCCTGCTCCTGCCAGCCGGGCGGCATCCCCTTGTACCAGCCGGGGTCGCGCAGCACCTGGTCGACCACGTCGTACCCGACGGCGACGGCGGTGACGGTGCGGTGCTCGGCACGGGCCGGGACCTCGCTGACCGGACCGTGCCGGTGCAGGGCCGCGTACCAGGGATAGGGGTTCTGCCGACCGGCCTCGCTGTACAGGCCGGTCAGGATCTCGTCGACGTCCACGGCGGTCGTACCTCCCCAGGAATCGGCGGTGGGGGCGGCGGGGGTCACCCGCCGCCCCCACCGGTGTCACAGACCGAGCAGGCGCAGGGGTACGGCGTCGGCCATCGCCTGGTTGCCGGTGTCGTTCGGGTGGATGTGGTCGCCGGAGTCGTACGCCGGGAGCAGCCGGCTCGGCTGCGCCGGGTCGCGCAGCACCGCGTCGAAGTCGAGCACACCGTCGAACTCCTGCCCGCCGGGGCCGCGCAGCCAGGTGTTGACCGCCTGCCGGGTGGCGTCCTTCTCCGGTGTCCACACCCCGGGGCCGCCGTTGCCCTCGTACGGGGTGATCGTGCCGACCAGGCTGGTCAGGCCGCGCTCCTTCGCCTGCTGGTTGAGCTGCCGCAGGGAGGCGATGATGCTCTCCGCGGAGTCACCGTTCATCCAGATGTCGTTGATGCCGAGGTGGGTGATGAGGGTCCGCGCGCCGGTCTGGGCGAAGACGTCCTCGTTGAGCCGGGCCAGCGCGTTCGGGCCCAGCTCGTTGTAGCCGGGGAAGCCACCCGCGCCGGGCTCCGGGCCCTCGTGGTTGAGCCGGTTGCCGGCGAGGCTCATGTTCAGCACGCCCGGCGTGCGGACCTCGGGGCGGGCGTCGGCGAGCCGGGCGGCGAGCAGGTCCGGCCAGCGCTTGTTGGCGTTGACCGTGCTGCCGTTGCCGTCGGCGATGGAGTCACCGTAGACGACGACCGCGCCGGGGCTGAGCCGGCGTTCCACGTCGATCCCGGAGAGGAACATCCAGCAGCAGTTCGGTTTGATGGTGAAACCGGCCCCACCGGCCGCGGTGGTCAGGTCGGTGGCGCCGATGAAGGTGGTCGCCCGGGACTGGCCGTGGAAGGTGACCGGGCCGGTCAGCACCGGGAAGTGCAGGGTGACCAGCAGATCCTCCTGCTCGTCGACGGGCAGGTCCAGCGGGTCGCTCAGCAGCTCGGCGCCCCGGTTGATGGTGGCCGAGGTGGCGCCGCCGAAGGTCAGCTCGCGCAGGGTGGCCGGGTCGATGTCCGAGCGGTCGTCTCCGGTGGCGGTGTTCGGTCGGGCGATGGTGGCGTGCCCGACCTTGACGGCCTGCTCGCCGTAGAGGTTGGTCAGCCGGACCCGCAGCCGGTCACCGCCGACGGAGGTGTGCACGGTCATCCGGATGCTCTGGTCGTTGAGGCCGGTGTTGGTGAGGCCGACGGTGTTGCCGCGGGTCACCGCCGCCGCCCAGCTGCCGGCCCACTCCGTCCGCCCGGGCCGGGCGCGGTCGGTGTCGGTGGGGCCGGCGCTCGCCACGACCGCCGGGGTACCGACGATCAGCAGGGTGGCGGCGGAAGCAATGACGTGCCATCTCTTCGGGGTCGACATTGAACCTCCATGGTTGGCAGTCCGGTACGCGGGCCGGTTGCCGGCACCGCCCGGACGATGGACCGAAAGCTAGCGGCCGGCGCTGACGGGCGTCAATCGACCTGATCGACATGGTCAAATGTCTGCTCCGCGTGCGCGGACACCGTTCGGCTCTGTCCGCGCGCCCGGCGGCCCGCCTAGGCTCGCAGGCGGCGGCGGTGCGGTCGCCGACCCGCGCACCGGTCGTCGCGTCCCGGCCGTGACCTGCCCGGACGCCGCTCGCGGCCGGACGGCGCGGCGGGCCCCACCGGGCCGACGCGGCACCGGCCGCCGGACCGCGATGGGGGCTGTGCGATGACCGAGGAGTCCACCCGACCGACGTCCTACGTGCACGACGCGCTGGACCTGTTCGCCGGCTTCGGCGCGCGGGAGGCGCTGGTCGGCGAGAGCCGGCGGTTGACCTACACCGACGTCGCCGCCGAGGTGCGCGCGCTGGCCGCCGCCCTCACCCGGCACGGTGTCCGCCCCGGCGCCGCCGTGCTGGTGATGCTCGGCAACACCGTCGAGGGGCCGCTGCTGCAACTCGCGGCGCACCTGCTCGGCTGCCGGACGATGTGGATCGCGCCGGTCACCTCCCGCCGTGAGATCGACGAGTTCGTCGCGCTGGCCCGCCCCGACGCCTTCGTGCACGACCCCCGGGCCGCCGACGGTCTCGGCGCGCAGCTCGCCGCCGGGCTCCCCGGCGTACCGGTGCTCTGCCTCGGCCCGGGCGGTGCCGGCCCGGACCTGACCGCACCGGCCGACGGGGCGCCCGTGCTCCCGGCCGAGGTGCCCGCACCCGAGTCGTTCCTGCAGACCAGCGGCACCACCGGCACACCGAAGCTGGTGCACCACCGGGAGAGCTTCTATCGCCAGGTGCTGGCCCTGGCGGCCGACTTCCGCGGCGCCGGCCTGCCGCTGCTGCGGCACCTGTCGCACTCACCGATGTGGCTGGCCAGCGGGCAGATCACCACCCTGTTCAACCTCTTCACCGGCGGGGTGCTCTTCCTGCGCGACCGGTGGGACCCGGCGGCGTTCATCGCTACCGTCGACGCCGAGCGGCTCACCTCCACCTTCGTCACCCCACCGATGCTCTCCGAGGTCCTCGACCATCCGGACCTGCCCGGCGCGGACTTCTCCGCGATGTTCATGTTCAACGTGGGCGCCGGGCCCGCCGCGCCCGTCCGGCTGCGCCAGGCGATCGCGCGCTTCGGCCCGGTCCTGCGCATCGTGTACGGCCTCAGCGAGGCGGTGGTGATCTGTGCCCTGCCGGGGCTCACCGACGACCCGGCGCACCCGGAGCGGCTGCGCTCCTGCGGCCGGCCGTACGGGGACGTGGCGGTGCAGATCCGCGACGCCGAGCAGCGGGTGCTGCCACCCGGCGTGGACGGCGAGGTCTGGGTCCGCACGAGGCTGAGCTTCGCCGGCTACCACGGCCGGCCCGAGCTGACCGCCGAGACGCTGGTCGACGGCTGGGTCCGCACCCGCGACATCGGCCACCTCGACGCCGACGGCTACCTCTACCTGGTCGACCGCCTGCAGGACCGGATCCTGACCCGGCAGAAGAGCTGGCCGATCTATTCGCGCCCGATCGAGGACGCGCTCGCCATCCACCCGGAGGTCCGGGCGGCGGCGGTGATCGGCGTACCGGACCCGGTCGCCGGGGAGCTGCCGCACGCGTACGTGGTGCGGGCGCCGGGGGGCACGGTGACCGGTGACGAGCTGATCGCCCTGGTGACCCGGGAACTGAGCGACACCTGGGCACCCGGCGCGGTGGAGTTCGTCGACGCGCTGCCGCTGAACCGGTCGGCCAAGGTCGACAAGCGTGCCCTGCGCGCCCGGTACGCGGCCGACCATCCGCAGGACGCCGACGCGGTGCCGACGGCCAGCGGCGGCCGGGCGTGACCCCGCGCCGGGAACTGTTCACCCTGGTCGGCGCCGACCTGATCTCCAACCTGGGCACCCGCATCTCGGTGGTGGCGATCCCCTGGCTGGTGCTGGAGACCACCGGCAGCCCCACCCGGATGGGCCTCGTGGCGGCGGCGGAGACGCTGCCGTACCTGCTCTCCTCCGCCCTGGCCACACCGTGGGCGGACCGGTTCGGGGTGCGCCGCACCTCGGTCGTGGCGGACGCGGCGAGCGCGGCGGCGATGGCGGTGGTGGCGCTGGCGCCCTGGCTCGGCTTCGGGACGCTGCTGGCGCTGGTGGCGGTGGCGGGCGGGCTGCGCGGCATCGGCGACCGGGTCAAGCACGTGCTGTTCAAGCCGGCGGCCGAGCGGGCCGGGGTGCCGCTGATCCGGCTCACCTCCGCCTACGACGGGCTGACCCGGGGCATGACCTTGTTCGGGGCGGTGCTGGGCGGGTTGCTGATCGACTGGGTCGGGGTGACCCGGGCGATCTGGATCGACGCGGGCACCTTCGCGGTCTGCGCGCTGCTGGTCGGCGTACTCGTGCGACCGCCGGCCCCGGCGGTGCCGGCGGCCCGGGAGGGTTACCTGCGCGCCCTGCGGGGCGGCTTCGCGCACCTGCGCGCCGACCGGACGCTGCTGACCATGCTGGTGGTGGTGTCGGTGTCCAACATGTTCGCCAACGCCAGCGTGGCGGTGTGGATCCCGCTGTGGGTGGCCCGGGTCCTCGGCGACCCGGCCGGGTTCGGCCTGCTGCTCGGTGTCTTCGCCGGTGGGGCCCTCGCGGGCAACCTGCTCTTCACGATGGCCGGTACGCGGCTGCCCCGCCAGCTCACCTTCGCGCTGGGGGTGGCGCTCAGCGGTACCCCCCGCCTGCTCGCCCTCGCCCTCAGCGACCGGCTGGCCGTGGTGCTCACCGTGACGTTCCTGTCCGGGGTGGCGATCTCGGTGGTGAACCCGCTGCTCGGCGCGGCCCTCTACGAGCGGGTGCCGGCCGCGTTGCAGACCCGGGTGCTCGGCATCGCCGGCTCGGTGGCGTTCCTCGGGCTGCCGGTGGGTGCGCTGCTCGGCGGCTGGTCGGTGGCCCTGCTCGGGCTGACCCCGGCGCTGCTGGTGATGTCGGTGGCCTGCCTGGTGCTCACCGTTGGCCCGCTGCTGGCCCGGCGGTCGCCGACGGCAGCGGCGTCCAGGCCGGGCTGGACGGCGTCACCTTCGACTACCCGGCGGACGGCTTCACCGAGGGAGTGATTGGCGGCCGGCCGGTGCCCTGCCTGTCGGTGACCCAGCAACTGCGCTTCCGCGAGGGCCACCCGCCGCGCGACGTCGACCACCACGACATCGCCCTGCTCCGGGCGGTGCCCGGAGCCGACTCGCCCGGACGCCCGTCCGGGGTCCGCTGCCCGGGGAAGACCCGGGAGTCACCTGATGCGCGAGCCCGGCCGCCGCGCCGAGCATCGGGAGCATGAGTGGACGGCACGCACCGGTCCTCGTTCGCGCGGCGACCGGACCGGACCGGCTGGAACTGTTCCTGGTCAGCGCGGTGCTCTGCATCGCGGTGACCCGTGCCTTCCTGGCCGCGACGGGCTTCCCGCAGGTCGGCTCCGGCGGCCTGCACCTGGCGCACGTGCTCTGGGGCGGACTCGGCATGCTGGTCGGTCAACTGCTGTCACTGCTCTTCCTCGGTCCCCGGGCGCTCCGGCTCGCCGCGATCGTCGGCGGCCTCGGCTTCGGTCTCTTCATCGACGAGGTCGGCAAGTTCGTCACCCGGGACAACAACTACTTCTACGAGCCGGTCGCCGCGATCATCTACGGCACCTTCGTCGCCACCTGGCTGGTGGGGCGCGTCGGGGTGCACCGGCGGCCACTCACCGACCACGAGCGCCTGGTGAACCAGCTCGACGCGCTCGCCGGCGCGGCCGCCACCACGCCGCCCGACGAGATGCGGGCGGGCCGGTGGGACCGGACACCGACTGTCGGCGGCCAGCCGGCCGCCCCACTGGGGCAACGCCTCACCCGGTCCGATCCGGGCCGGCTCCGGGCCAGGCTCAGCCCCCTCCGGGACGGACTCAACCGGCCCCGGGCGAGGCTCAACCGGCGCCTGTCCGCGCGGACCGTCCTCACCGTGACGTCCCTGTTCGTCGTCTTCGCCATCGGGCGGCCCCTCGTGCTGCTGTCCCGGGACGCCACCGTCGGGAACCAGGTGTACGTCGCGGCGGCGAGCACCGCGCTGCTGCTCACCGTCGTCGGACTGGTGCGGTGGCACGCCGGGCAGCGGGCGCCGGCGCTGCGCCTCGTGGCGGCGGCACTGCTCCTCCAACTGCTGGTCGGGCAGCTCTTCTGGCTGCTCGACAACGAGTTCGCCGGTTTCCCGCTGGTGGCGCTGAACCTGCTGCTGCTGGTCCGGATCCGCGCCCTGGCCCGGACGGCGCGCTGCACCGGCACGCGGCCAAAGTCACCGGCCGCCGGCTGAGCGCTCGTGCCGCGACCATCACCCCACCGCCGCCGGACCGGGTGCCGGCAACCTCATGATCGCTGCCCGGGAGAACCGTGGCGAATGCGCGGAGCGGTGCGGGTCGGATAGCGTGCGGGGATGGGATCGACGGTCGCCGAAGCTTCGGATCCGTACTGCCTGCGGGACGGGGAGGGCGGGGAGCTGCTGCGGGGGCATCCGTGGCGGCGCTTCGTGGTGCTGGGCGACAGCGTGGCCGAGGGGATGTGCGAGCCGGTCGACGGCTATCCCGACGTGCAGTGGGCCGACCGGATCGCCGCCGAGCTGTCGGCGGTGCGGCCGGGACTGGCGTACCTGAACCTGGGGCTGCGAGGGCTGCGGGCGCACGAGGTACGCGCGACGCAACTGGCCCCCGCGCTGGCGTTCGGACCGGACCTGGCGCTGGTGGTCTGCGGCGGCAACGACGCCTTCCGACCCGGCTACGACCCGGACGCGGTCGACGCCGAGCTGACCGCGATCGTCGGCGCCCTCCAAGCGGCCGGGGCGGACGTCATCACCGTCGGCATGTTCGACGTCTCGCACAGCCCGGCCGTACCGGCGTCGCTACGGCCCGGCCTGGGCGAGCGGATGCGGTTGCTGTCCTCCCGTACCGGCCGGCTGGCGGAACGGCTCGGCACGCTGCACGTGCACCTGACCGACCATCCGCTCGTCGCCGACCCGTCGCTCTACAGCAGCGACGGCCGGCACGGCAGCGCGCGCAGCGACGCCGTCGCCACCGCCGTCACTCTTCGCGTCCTGGGCCGCCACCTCACCGCCCGCTGAGCGGGGTCAGCCCGGATCGGCGGCGAGCAGGCCGGTCAGCAGGCTGCGCAGGGTGCGCTCGAAGAGGTCCCCGCGAGGTGGAGCGGCCGGGGGTTCGGTGAACGCGGCGGCCAGGTGTGGATGGTCCGCCAGATCGACGTGGTCGAAGGTGACGGTGCCGGCGGCCGCCGCGCTGCGGGCGAAGAGCGACACCACGCCCGTGACCATGGCGATCGCCTCGAACTTCGCGGCGACCCCGGCCCGCACCGGCTGCAGCAGACGCAGGCAGGCGTCGAAGTAGGCGAGGGTGTTCGGCCCGGGGGTGGCGCGGCGGGCCGTCGCGTCCGGCAGCCACGGGTGATGCCGGTAGAGCGCCAGCTGGCGGCGGGCCAGCAGCAGGAACTGGTCCTGCCAGTGCCCGTCGCCGGCCGGGTAGGGCCGCAGCTCCCCCGCACACCGGTCGACCATCAGGTCCAGCAGGTCGTCGCGGGACGACAGGTGCCGGTAGAGCGAACCCGCCGCCATCCCGAGCGCGCCGGCGACCGCGCGCATCGACACGGCGGCCAACCCGTCGGCATCGGCCAACCCGACGGCGGCGGCGACGATCTCGTCGCGGCTGTGCGTCGGGGCGGGCCCGCGGGTGCCGCGCTGCGGCCGGGTCCAGATCGACCGTCCGGCCGAGTCGCCGTCGGCCGGACTGCTCGGTGCGCCGTTCACCCCACTACTCTAAACTGCAAACAGCGTTCGCGGTTTCGCGGTGCGGAAGGGAGCGGTCATGCAGCGGATCACGGCACCGGACGGCGCGAGAATCGTCCTGCACTCCAGGGGAAGCGGCCCGGATCTCGTGGTGGTGCACGGGGGCGGGGTCACCATCCACGAATACCGGCGGCTCGCCGCGCGGCTCGCCGACCGGTTCACCGTGCACCTGTACAACCGGCGCGGCCGGGCGGACGCCGCACCGCGCCGCGAGCCGTACACGGTGGAGCAGGAGGTCGACGACCTGGGTGCGGTGCTCGCGCACACCGGCGCCCGGCGCGCCATCGGGCACAGCTACGGCGCCTTCGTCGTGCTGCGGGCCGCGCTCCGGCTGCCGCTGGACCGGATCGCCGTCTACGACGCGCCGCTCCACCTGGCCGGGCACGGCCTGCCGACCGGGTTCATCGACCCGGCGCAGGAGGCGGTCCGGGACGGGAACACCGCGCGGGCGCTGGCGATCGTGGGCGCGGCGGTCAACCCGCAGTCCGCGGCGTCGCGGCTCCCCCTCGGCGTACGGACCGCGATCTGCCGGGCGTTCCTGCGCACCGAGGTCGGGCGGACGATGGGCGGCCTGGTGGGGATGACGCTGGCCGAGTCGCGGCAGATCCAGGAGTACGACGGCCCGGTCGAGGAGTACGCCGCCATCACCGCGGAGACGCTGCTGATCAGCGGCGCCCGGGCCGCCCCCTACTTCACCGAGGTCAACACCCGCCTGGCCGCCGTCATCCCGCGGGCCCGAACCCTCCGCGTCCCCGGCAGCCCCCACAACGGCATCGCCGTGGCACCCCCCGCCCTCATCACCCCCGTCACCACCTTCTTCACCACCCCCACCCGCGCGGGTTGACCCGCCCCCGCGGGTTGATCAAGAGGTTTGCGTCAGGAATCCGGCTCCGGGAGACGCAAACCTCTTGATCAACCAGGTCAGGGGTGGGTGGGGTACGCGAGGGCGGTGAGCAGGTGGGGGTGCAGGAGGGCGTTGGAGTAGAGGCCGCCGCCCTGGTCGCCGGCGTGGCCGCCGGTCCGGTCGGTGAACCGTCCGCCGGCCTCCTCGACGAGCAGGATCCAGGGCGCGTGGTCCCAGAGGTGGTAACGCTCGACCAGGAAGCCGTCGATCTCGCCCCGGACCAGCTCGACGAGCGGGAGGGGGGTCGCCGGTGCGCGGGCCACACCCGGTGGCAGGCAGTCGCGGTGCGCGTCGCCCAGGACATCGACTCGGGCGTCGGCCAGGTGCGACGTGGTGCTGACCCGCAGGCGCCTCGGCGCGGTCTCCCCGCGGGGCCAGGGCGACTCGAAGGATCCGCCGCCCCGAATGGCCCACCAGCGGCGTCCCAGCGCGGGAGCGGTGACGACCGCGAGCTCGGTGCGCCCGGCGACCTCCAACGCGACGTGGATCCGCCAGTTCGGATCACCCCGACTGAAGAACGACGTGCCGTCCACCGGGTCGATGATCCAGACCCGATCCGACGTACCGAGTCGACCGAACTCCTCGCCGAGGAGCGCGTCCGCCGGCCTCGCCGCGGACAGCCGCTCGCGGAGCAGTCGCTCGACCGCCCGGTCGGCCTCGGTGACCGGAGTGCCGTCGTCCTTCAGCGTCGCCGCCACGCCGGAGCGGAAGTAGGCGAGCGCGAGCTGCGCCGCCAGCTCCGACACCTCGAACGCGAGGCGGAGGTCCGCCGCACCTCCCGCGACCGACGACGCCGTCGACCCGGGGTCGCCGACCTCGAGGTGCCGGTGGCGGTCAGGGTGCCCGGTCATGGCCGCCCCCCGGCACCTGAGGCGGCACGGAGGTCACCGGTGGATGCGTGCCTGGTGACAGCCGTCATCACCACGGCGCCCAGCAGGGCCGCGACGGGTGCCAGGGCCAGGCCGTGGCGGACGCCGATCGCCAGCAACGGGCCGCTGAGCGCCGAGCCGGCGGCGCTGCCGACGGTGAACGCCGTGGCGACCCAGGCGAACGCCTCGGCGGCGGTGCCTGGTGCCGCCAGCCGGTCCACCGCGACGAAGACGGCGGTCAACACCGGCGGCAGGGCCAACCCACTGACGACCAGCAGCACCGCCATCAGGGCGGGGCGCGGGGTGGAC
This sequence comes from Micromonospora sp. R77, assembly GCF_022747945.1. Taxonomy (NCBI): domain Bacteria; kingdom Bacillati; phylum Actinomycetota; class Actinomycetes; order Micromonosporales; family Micromonosporaceae; genus Micromonospora; species Micromonospora sp. R77. Next base: position 5,631,352 of record NZ_JALDST010000001.1, on the reverse strand, counting down.
AACAGCGGCAGGAACCCGACCGCCAACGCCCCGGCGAAGAGCGGCAGCCGCCCGGGGCCGCCGGGCGCAGCCCGGGTGTAGAGCAGGCCGCCGATCAGGGCACCGGTCGCCTGCGCGGCGAGCAGCCAACCGGCGAGGTGCCGGTCGCCGGCCGCCTCCGCGTAGGCCGTGACGGCCACCGCGATGCCGCCGATCGCCATGCCGACGCAGGCCACGCCGGCCAGCATGGCCGTGAACCGGGGACGCCGGAGTGGGCCGGCCCAGTGGCGTACGGCCGGGACACCGCGCCAGGCGCGGACCGCGGGCGCGCGGGCGAAGACCGCGGTGCCGGCGAGTTGCAGCAGCGCCGCCACCGGAAGCCCCGCGGCCGGACCGCCGAGGGCCACCGCGAGCAGCGTGGTGAGCGGACCGACCACGAAGATGACCTCCTGGACGGCGACGTCCAACGTGTACGCGACCGGCACGGCCGCCGGGGGCAGGAGATCCGGCCAGAGCGAACGCAGGCACGCCTCCAACGGTGGCGTGCCGAACCCGGCCAGCACGGCACCCAGCACGGCGCCCGGGACACCCAGGACGCCGGTGGCGACGACGCCGAATCCGGCGCCCGACAGGATCGCCGAGCCCCACAGCACCGGCGGTTGACGCCAGCGGTCCACGGCGCGGGCGAGCAGCGGCGCCCCGACCGCCATCCCGCCGGTGTACGCGGCGACGAGCAGACCGGCGGTGGTCAGGCTGAGCGACTGCCGGGCGAACAGCAGCAGGGCGAGCGGGCCGGAGGCGGTGGGCAGGCGGCCGACCTGAGCGGCGACGAGCACCCGCGGCACCTGCGCGGTACGCAGGACCGCCCCGATCCCGGTGGCGGGCGACTGGACAGTGGGCATGGGACATCGCTCCCGGTGCGATGGCGTGGACGGGCGGACCTGCGGGCGAAGGCCGGCGCGGGTCAGGGAGCGAAGTCGGCCCGCTCGTGGTCGTTGCCGTACAACGGCAGCGCGGGCGTGATCCATCGGGCGTACGCGGCTGCGACAGCCTCCACCGGGATCACCCGTCGACGGTAGCGCACGACCTACCCCGCCGGCTGCCCCGCCCGACCTCCACCCACCCCACCCACTCGCGGCCCGCCGGTGGCCCGGTGATCAAGAAGTTTGCGTCGGGGACACGCCGGTCGGCGGACCAGAACTTCTTGATCACCGGGGCCGGGCCGGGCGGGTGGTGGGGTGCGGGGGCTCAGTCGGTGAGGAGGATGCCGGTGAGGAGGACGCCTCGGGCGAGGTTGAGGACCTCCTCGCAGCCGGGGAAGCCGACGCGGGCCAGGGCGCCGGAGGCGGTACGGCCGAACAGGTACGGGGCCAGGCTGTACGGCACCTCGGCGGTGACGGTCTCCCCGGTCTCGATCCGCACGAAGTCCATCGGCACCCGGTCGGCGTGGTGGTAGCGCTGGAGGATGTTGCCGCCCGCGTCGACGGCGGCGCGGACGCCGTCCTCCCAGGCGACCGGGCTCAGCTCCCGGCCGATCAGCACCCCGTACCCGGCGGAGCCACCGGCCGGCTTCGCCACCAGGTTCGCCTGGTCCGCGAGGGCCCGGTCGAGCTGGTCGGCGGTGAGCGCGACGGTGTGCGGGACGTACCGGCGGACCAGCGTCCGGTCGGCCTCGGAGAGCAGGTCGAGGTCGGCCCAGAGCCAGGCGTAGTTGAGCTTGTTGCCGAGCAGCCAGGCGGCGGCGCTGACGAACATCGGCAGGGTGCCCGCGGCCAGGGCGGCGGCCACCGCGTCCAGGCCGGCGCTGGGGGTGACCCGGTTGGGCACGAAGAGCCGGAACAGCGCGTCGACGGGTGCACCGCCGACCAAGAGGTGCTTCCCGGCGTCCACGGTGGCGGTGGCGAGGCCGGCGATGACCAGGTCGATGCCGAAGTGCTTGGCCCGGTCGGCGAGCGGGTCGAGGATCCGCAGGAACGTCTCCGGGTCCTCCAGGCCGGGATAGTCGGCGTCGAGGTCCATCAGCAGCGCCACCCGGGCACCGTCGGCCAGGCCCAGCGTGTCCCGGATCGCCACGAACCGCTGATCCAGCAGGGACGGCGCCGGCCGGACCCCGTCCAGCAGGCCCCGCTCGCGGTAGAGGTCGGCGTAGCGGTAGATCACCGTGTCGGCGTCGAACGCGCCGCCGAGGCTGCTGTCGATGTTGTACTCGACGATGCACGGCACCCCGTCCGAGAGCAGCACGTCCGGCCGGAACGCGGCGAGCAGGCCGTCGTGCAGCGGCTCGTCCTCGTCGAGCAGCCGGGTCTCCCCCTCCGGCACGTCCAGCAGCCGGCGCAGTTGTCCGGCCGTGGAGGCCCGCCGGCGGCACGCCTGGAGGATCAGCTGGGCGATCCGGTCACAGACCTCGTTCAGCTCGCGGAACGCGTCGGCGGTCAACACCGGGGGGCGGGCCAGCCGCCACTGCCGGTTGTACGTCGCCCGGCCGTGGAAGACCTGCTCCCAGGCCGCGGCGCCGCTGGCCACCATCGCCGTACGGGTGGACTCGGGAAGGTCGCTCCACGGCTGTGCGGCGGGCGGCCACACGTAGTTCGGGTCCATCGGTCATCCGTCCTTCATGGTCAGTTGGATGGCGGCGCGGAGCTGGTCCCGGCCGGGCTGCACGGCCCGGTCCAGGGCGGGCGCGAAGGGCAGCACGGCCCCGTCGGGGCGGGTGACCCGGCGGGGCGGCGCGGCCAGCCGGACCCGCTCGACCACGGTGGCGATGATCTCGGCGGCGATGCCGCAGGACCGGTTGGAGTCGTCCACCACCACCAGCCGGCCGGTGCGGGACACCGACTCGACCAGCCCGTCCCGGTCGAACGGATAGAGGGTGCGCGGGTCGAACACCTCCACGGAGACCTGGTCGGCGAGTTCGTCGGCGACGGCGAGCGCGTCGTGCACCAGGTGCCCGACGGCGACCACCGTGACGTCGGCGCCGGCGCGCCGGACCACGCCCCGGCCCAGCGGCACCGGCGCCGGATCGGGCACGTCGGCGCGGACGTCCAGCGCGCCCGCCGGGGCGAAGACCACCACCGGGTCGTCGCAGCGGATCGCCGACACCAGCAGCCCGTACGCGTCGGCCGGGGTGGCCGGCACCACCGTGGTCACCCCCACGTGCGCGAAGAGGCCGTACGGGTGGTCGGAGTGCTGCCCCGCCCACCCGGTCCGCGAGCCGGAGCCGGGCACCAGGTAGGTGACCGGCACGGCGCACTGCCCGCCCGTCATCAGCGGGAACTTGTGCGCGTGGTTGACGATCTGCTCGAAGACCAGGAACAGCAGCGACGGGATCTGGAACTCGACGACCGGCCGCAGCCCGGCCAGGGCCGCCCCGGTGGCGAAGCTGGTGAACGCCTGCTCCGACAGCGGGGTGTCGATCACCCGGTCCGGCCCGAACCGCTTCAGCAGCCCCGAGGTGACGTTCGAGGCACCCACCCGGATGTCCTCGCCCAGCAGGAAGACCGACTCGTCGCGGGTCAACTCGTCGGCGAGCGCCCGGGTGAGCGCCCGACGGTAGGAGAGCCGGGGCATCAGCCACCTCCGGTCCGGGCGACCAGCCCGCTGGCGTACAGGTGGTCCAGCGCGCCGGCCGGGTCGGGCTCGGGGCTGGCCAGGGCGAACTCGACCGCCGCGGCGAGGGTGGTCTCGACCTCCGCGTCGACGGCCGCCCGGTCGGCCGCCGACAGCCGGGCGGCCTGGATGTCCACCGGGTCGCGGGCCCGACCGGCGGCCACCTCGTCGGGCGTCCGGTAGTCGAGGCGTACCACGTGTTCGAAGGTGTGGTGGGCGTCGAAGCGGTAGGTGCGGGCCTCGACCAGCTCCGGGCCGCCGCCGGCGCGCATCCGCGTGACGGCGGCGGCGGTGGCCACGCGTACGGTCTCGGGGTCCTGGCCGTCCACGACGGTGGCCGGCATGCCGAACGCCTCGGCGCGGCCGGCGATGGTGCCGGCGACCGCGCCCGCGACGGGCATGGTGGTGGCGTAGCCGTTGTTCTCGCAGATGAACAGCACCGGGACCCGCCAGAGCGCGGCCAGGTTGAACGCCTCCAGCAGCATTCCCTCGTTGACCGCGCCGTCACCGAAGAAGGTGGCGCCGACGACGTCGGCGCCGCGCCGCCGGCGGGCCCACACCGCCCCGGTGAGGATCGCGCCGGCGGCGCCGACGATGGCGTTCGCGCCGAGCACCCCGACGCCGAGGTCGGCGGCGTGCATCGACCCGCCCCGGCCCCGGTTGAGCCCGGTGGCCCGGCCGCAGAGCTCGGCGAGCATCCGGGCCGGGTCGGCGCCCTTGGCCAGCACGTGCCCGTGCCCCCGGTGGGTGCCGGTGACCAGGTCGTCGGCGCGCAGCGCCGCGCAGACCCCGGCGGCGATCCCCTCCTGGCCGAGGTACGGGTGGATGCCGCCGACGATCGTCCCGGCGTGCACCAGGTCGATGGCCCGCTCCTCGAACCGGCGGATCAGCCGTACCGTGCGGTAGAGCCGGACCGGGTCGGCGCTCACGCCGGCCGGCCCTCCTTGATCGCGGCGAGGATGTCGTCCCAGAGCTTCGCCCGGGCGGTGAGTGCCTCGTTGACCGTGTCGGCGCACTCCTGCCACTTGGTGTCGTCGTCGCCGCAGAGGTCGGCCAGCATCTGCATGGCCATCGGGGTGTGCTGCTCGCCGTCGACCTCGATGTGCCGCTCGAGGTAGTCGACGAAGGTGTTCAGCCGGTGGCTGCGGTCGTTGACGGCGACGACCTGGGTGAACATTTCGGGGATCAGGTCCTCCCGGCCGAACGCGAAGGCCGCCGCCTGGCAGTGCACCGGGGTCTGCTCGATGATCCGCCAGGTGGTGCCGGCGAACGCCGCCGACGGGGCGGGCACGCCGGCCTCGGTCAGGGCCTCGGTGACCGGCCGCCCGGCCCGCAGCAGGTCGACGAGGCGGTCGACGGCGGTGGTGTCGGCGCCGGCCTCCCGCATGCCGCGCACGTAGAGCTCGAAGTGGCTGATGTAGCCGTCGCCCAGCTCGTCGCTCTCCTCCACCATGACGATGTCGTTGATCAGGCGGCGGCTGCCGGTCGGGCCGGTCGGGATCCACGGCACGGTGACGCAGGTGAGCTGGCGTTGCAGCGACGTCAGCAGCGACATGAAGTCCCACACCGCGAAGACGTGGTGCGCCATGAAGGTGACCAGCGCCTCGTGGGTGTCGAGGTGGGCGTAGAGGGGATGCCGGACGACGGCGTCGCGGCGCTCGGTGACCGCCTGCTCCAGCCGTTCGATGCCCGGGTGCGTGCCACCCCAGTCGTACCGTGACATTGTCAGCCTCCCTGCTGGGCGCGGTCGCGCCAGACGACCGGGCAGAATTCGGGGTCCGCGTAGTCCGGCCGCCCGTCGGGCGTGCGGCGGACCAGCACGTCGTGGTTGTACGCGGCGAGCGTCCCGTCGGAGAGCGGATACTCCCGCCAGCTGTTGCCGCCGTCCTGCAGGTGCAGCGAGATCGCCTGCCGGGGCCGGTCGCTGAGGTTCGGGCCGCTGCCGTGGTAGGTGCGGCAGTGGTGGAAGCTGACGTGTCCCTTCGGGATCACCACGGGGATCTTGCGGATCACCGCGCCGTTGTACGCGGCGTTCTCGGCGAGCATCTCCTCCAGCTGGTCGCGGTCGCGCTCGGCGAAGTGCCGCACCACCGTGTCGTCCGCGCCCACCTCCCGCCAACGGTGCGAGCCGTCGACCATGGTGATGGTGCCCATCTCCTCGCCGCAGTCGTGGAACGGGATGAACGCGGTGAGCATCCGCTCCGACGACGACGACGCCCAGTAGTGCTTGTCGAAGTGCCAGGGCACGATGTTCGACGGCTCGCCGGAGATCGGCGGCTTGTAGATCAGGGTGGACTGGAAGATCCGGATCTCGTCGGCCTGCGCCAGGCGGGCGGCGACCGCCCCGAGCAGCGGCTTGCGCAGGATCGCCCCGAGCCCGTCGTGCTCGTGGTGGACGTAGTCGTTGTGCCGCTGCACCGGTCCCTTCGACGGGTCCCAGTAGGCGAGCTTCGGCGGCCGGACCGGCAGGGTGCGGTCCCGCTCCCCGGCGTAGTAGCGGTCGGCCGCCGCGGCCAGCGCGTCGACCTCGTCGTCGGTGAACAGTTTCTTCGACAGGTACCAGCCGTGCTCGGTGTAGAACCGCACGTCGGCCGGGGAGGGCAGCAGCGCCTCCTCCTCGGCGGTCAGCGCGGGCTCGGTCGTGGTCATGCCGCCACCTCTCGACTCGTCGCCGCCACGGCGGGTCGCGCCGCGACGGTGGGTGTGGTGGTGCCGGCCGCGACGCCGGGGTTCGCCCCCGCCGCGGTCAGCTCCCGTTCCTTGGCCTCGTAGAGCGCCCGGATGTTGCCGCTGCCGAAGGTGCGCGCGCCGCGCCGCTCGATGAGTTCGAGGAAGAGGGTGCGGCGCACGTGCATCGACTCGGTGAAGATCTGCAACAGCTGTCCACCGTGGTCGGAGTCGACCAGGACGCCCAGCTCACGCAGCCGGGCCAGCGGCGCGTCGACCGGCCCCACCCGCTGCTCCAGGCCGTCGTAGTAGCTGCCCGGGGTGCCGGCGAAGCGGACGCCCCGCCCGGCGAGCGCGCCGACGGCGCTGACGATGTCGTCGGTGCGCAGCGCCAGGTGCTGCACCCCGGCCCCGGCGTGCCAGCGCAGGAAGTCCTCGATCTGGCCGGGCCGCCGGCTGGTGTCCGGCTCCAGCAGCACGAGGGTGACCCGCCCGGACGGGCTCTGCACCACGGTGGAGTTCATCGCCTGCCCGGCCACCTCGACGTGCTCGGTGAAGGTCGACGCGAAGCCGAAGACCCGTTCGTAGTAGGCGACGGTCGCGGCGAGCCGCCCGGGTGGCACGCAGACGGCCAGGTGGTCGACCTCGGCGAGCAGGTCGTCGCCGGGGCCGGCCGGCAGCGACTCGATCGCGCCGGGCAGGAAGTCGGCCCGGTCGCCGCGCCGCTCCACCAGCCGGTGCCGCACGTCGCCGAAGCCGCCGACCTCGGCGGTCACCACCTCGGCGTCCGCGCCGGTCCAGGTGCGCGGCGGGGCCACCGCCGTCGCGCCGCGCGCCACCAGCTCCGCGTACGCCCCGGCGGCGTGGTCGACCTCCAGCGCCACCACCGCGACGCCGTCGCCGTGCCGTTGCACGTACGTCGACGCCGGATGTTCGGCGGTCAGCCCGGAGGTGAGCAGCAGCCGGATGTCGGCCTGCCCCAGCAGCAGCGACCGCTGGTCGGCCAGCCCCGTCTCCGGTCCCCCCTGGCCGCGCAGCTGGAAACCGACCGCGGTGCCGAAGTAGAAGGCCGCCTGCCGGGCGTCCCCCACGTGCAGTTCGAGGTGGTCTATTCCGGTGATCTCCATTGATCCAGCCCTTCCTGTTCCCCCCGTGGTCGACGTGCGGGCGCGCGGCGCCCGGGATGGCATCACTCCGCTGGTCGGGTGGCCGGTCGGCGCGGTGACGACCACTCCGGCTCGGCGCGGCTGTCGCCGCGCCGCGACCCGGAGCAGTCGCCGGCGACCCGACGCAGCAGCAGGCTGACGTTCTGGCCGCCGAAGCCGAAGGAGTTGGTCAGCGCGTACTCGGCGGTGGTCGCCCGGGGTAAGGTCCGGACGTGGTCGGCCGGGCAGTCCGGGTCCGGGTCGTCGAGGTGGTAGGTCGGCGGCAGCAGCCCCCGGCCGAGCGCGAGCGCGGTGGCCGCCGCCTCCAGCACCCCGGACGCCCCGAGCAGGTGCCCGGTGAGCGCCTTGGTGGCGCTGACCGGCACCCCGCCCACCCCGAACACCTGCCCCAGCGCGGTGGCCTCGGCGATGTCCCCGAGCCGGGTGCCGGTGCCGTGCGCGTTGACGTAGCCGACGTCCCGCACGGTGACTCCCCCGCTCGCCAGGGCCCGGCGCATGCTCTCGGCCGCCCCCGTCCCGTCCGGTCGCGGCGCCGTCGGGTGGTACGCGTCGGTCGTCGCCCCGTAACCGGCCACCTCGGCGTAGCCGGTGACGCCCCGGGCGGCGGCGTGCCCGGCGCGCTCCAGCACCAGCAGCGCCGCCCCCTCGGCCAGCACGAAACCGTTGCGCCGCTTGTCGAACGGGCGACTCGCCTCGGTCGGGTCGGCCCAGCCCCGGGCGAGCGCCCGGGCGTTGCCGAACGTGTCGGCGAAGGTCGGGAAGAGCGGCGCCTCGCTCGCCCCGCAGACCACCACGTCGGCCTCGCCGGCCCGGATCAGGCGTACCGCGTCGGCGACCGACTGCGCGCCGGACGCGCAGGCCGTGCCCACCGCCGAGCTGTAGCCCCGGATGCCGTGCGCGATCGCGATCCGCGCGGCCGGCATGTTCGGCAGGATCCCGGTGAGCAGGTACGGGCTGACCGCCGCGCGGCCCCGGGCGGCCCGGGCCAGCACCTGCGTCTCCAGGGTGGCCATGCCGCCGACCCCGCCGACGATCACCCCGATCCGGCCCGGGTCGACGTCCCGGCCCACCTCGATGCCCGCGTCGGCCAGCGCCTCGGCGGCGGTGAGCAGGGCGAGCAGCACGATCCGGTCGAGCACCTTCGTCTCCGGTCCGGACGCGACGTCGCGCGGGTCGATCGGCGGCAGCACCCCGGCCACCTCCAGCGACTCCCGCGCCGGGTGGCCCTCGGGTGGTCGGACCAGCCCGGACCGGCCGGACGTCAGCGCGGTGAAGGTCGCCTCCGCCCCCCGTCCCACCGGGGTGAACAGGCCCATCCCGGTGATGACGGCGGTCATGACGCCCGCTCGGTCAGGTGGCGCTCGCGCAGCGCCACCTTGCGGACCTTGCCGGTCACGGTGACCGGGATGTCGTCCGCCCGGACCGGCACCACCCGGCGCAGGGTCGCCCCGACGTCCGGGCCGAGCGCCGCCCGGACCGGCTCGGTCCGGTCCACCTCCGGGTCCGCCCCGGTGGCGAGTTCCAGCAGCACGTCGGTGACCACCCCGGCCGCCTCCTTGACGATCACCACGGTGCAGTCGGTGACGTCGGGGCAGGCGGCGAGGACCCGCTCCTCGGACAGGGCGGTGAAGAAGCGCTTCCCGTCGCCCGCGTCGACGGAGTCCACCGCCCGGTCCAGGTGGTAGAAGCGGCCGTCGGAGTCGGTGCGGACCAGGTCGCCGGTGAGGTACCAGCCGCGCAGCCGGGACCGCCAGGTGGTCACCGAGTCGTTCCAGTAGCCCCGGAACAGCGACGGCGAGTCGACGCCGAGCCAGCCGACCCGGCCGGGCGGCAGCTCGTCGCCGTGCTCGTCGAGCACCGCCACCTTCGCGAACCGGTAGGGGCGGCCGACGCAGCGGCCGTACCGGTCGGTGTCGACGGTGTGGGTGACGTGGAACATCGAGTGCCCCATCTCGCTGGAGCCGAGCCCGTCGATGAAGACCGAGCCGGGCACCCGGGTCACCCCGTCGCGGGTCACCACGTCGCGGGAACCGACCCGGACCAGGCGACGGATGTGCGGTTCGTGCGAGGCGTCCCCGGTGTTGAACCACAGCCGCACCGACGTCAGGTCGTACGCGGACAGGTCGAACCGGGCCAGCTCCGCCCAGGTCACCGAGAAGCCGAACACCCCGTCGGGCCGCCAGCGCCGGATCGCCTCCAGGACCCGTTCGCCGCCCTGGTCGGAGAGCAGGAACATCTCCGCCCGGTTGCCCAGCGCCTGGTTGACCATGAGCACCGTGGCGGTGTGCGGGGCGGGCAGCGCGTTGAGGATCCGGTGGGTGCCCTGTGCCTGCGGCATGGTGAGCAGGTGCCGGGTGGCGGCGAAGAGGCTGGCGTGCGAGTGCAGCACCGCCTTAGGCACCCCGGTGGTGCCGGAGGTGTGGGTGATGACGACCGGGTCCTCGTCGTGGTGCCGGTGGTGGGCGGGCGCGGCGGCCGGGTCCCCGGCGCCCGCGTCGGCTGGCCGGCCCAGCAGCGGGGCGCCCAGGTCGTGCCCGGCCAGCAGCCCGGTGTGCGCGGCGTCGGCGACACCCCGGCGGGGCGCAGCCGGCGGATGTACTCGGCGGATCTCCGCGCAGCCGCCCGTTCATCAGCGCCGGGATCGCGCCGAGCCGGGCCAGCGCCAGGAAGGAGAGCACCATGTCGGCCGCGCCGGTGGCCCAGACCGCGACCGGGTCCCGGGGCCGTACCCCGTGCTCGTGCAGCCAGGCGGCCCGGGCGGCGACCCGCTCGGCGAGCTGCCCCAGGGTCAGCGGCTGCTCGGCCGGGTGGCCGTCGACCGGTGTGTCGAAGGTGAGCCCCGGCCCGTCCGGGTCGGCGCCGTGCGCCAGCACCCGGGCGAGCACGTTCCCGGCGCCCAGTTCGGGGTCGGCGGCGAGCGCGCCGCGCAGTCCCTTCGTCCTCATTGACGGGTCCCTCCCCCCAGCAGCACCGCGACCGCCCCGGTGGGCGTGCCGTCGGGTGCCGCGTCGACGTGCACCAGCAACGCCTGGTCGGCGTCGCCGTCGTAGCGCAGCAGGTCCGCCTCGGCGACGCCGGCGGCCCACGGGTCGCCGGTCGGGCTCAGACAGACCACCGGGCCGTCCAGTCCCCAGCGGGCCGCGACGTGCCCGGCGACGCTGTTCGGCACCGACTGGTAGAAGAACAGCGGCCCGATCCGGCCCCCGGCGGCCACCGTGGCGCGGACGTGTTCCGCGCTGCTCCGGTCCCCGTGCGCGCTGACCAGCAGCACCGCCGTCCGGCCCGCCGGCGGGTCGGCGTACCGGCGCAGGCAGCGCTCCGCCACCGCCACGACCAGCGGCGCGAACGCCGAGTGCACGAAGCCCGGCACCCCCGGCGGTGTCCGTCGCCGGGCTCCGGCCAGCGCGCCTCGGCGAGCACCCGCCACCCGACCGGTGTCCGCCCGGCGTCGGGGGTCACGGGGCACCGACCAGGAGCGCGGTGTTCGCGCCGCCGAAGGCGGCGTTCAGGGTGAGCGCGTACGGGGTGACGGCGGGCGCGGGGGCGTCGTGATGACGTCGAGGGGGCAGGCGTCGTCGGGGGCCAGGAAACCGGCGTTGACGGGCAGTTTCCCGTGCCGCAGCGCCTGCGCGGTGACCACCAGTTCGAGCAGGCCGGACGCCTCGAGCGTGTGCCCGTGCAGCGCCTTGGTGGAGCGACCGGCAGCCGGTCGGCGAGGTCACCGAGGGCCAGCCGCAGCGCCGCCGCCTCCGACGCGTCGGCGGACTGCGTACCGGTGGCGTTGGCGTTGACGTAGCCGACCGCCTCGGCGGGCAGCCCGGCCCGGCGCACGCGGAGCGCACCGCGCGGGCCAGGCCGGTCCGCGCGGGTCGGTTGGCACGGGTGGTACGCGTCGCCGGCCCGTCCCCAGCCGTGCACCGAGGCCAGCGGTTCGGCCCCGCCGACGGGGCGGCGTCGGCGGACTCCAGCACCACGGCGGCCACCCCGTCGCCGAGCAGCAGGCCCTGCCGTCCGGCGCTGAACGGGCGGACCGCGCCGTCGGCGGCGAGCGCCCGGCCGGCGTCGAAGAGCGCGTACTGGTCCGGTTCGACCAGGTAGCCGGCGGCCACCACGACCCGGGTGAGGTCACCGCGCCCGATCAGGTGGCCGCGTCGGCCACCGCCGTGCTCGCCGAGACGCAGGCGGTGGTGTAGACGCGGGTCGATCCGCCGAGGCCGCAGCGGCCGGCGAGGTGCCCGGCGAGCGCCGGCACCTCGGGCCCGCCGTCGGGCGTGGGCCCGCCGTGGAGTGGCCAGCAGCAGCGACTCGGCCCGCCGGGCCGCATCCAGGCCGGCGCCCGGCAGGGCCGGTCGACCGCGTCGGTCAGCTCGTCGGCGAGGGTGCCGACCTGCGGCAGGGTGGCCGCGACCGTGACCCGGCGGCCGGTGGTGTCGAAGCGCCGTACCGGCCCGAACGCCGGGGTGCCGGCGAGCACCCCGGCGAGCTGCGCGTCGACGCCCCTGCCGAGGGCGCTGAGCGCATGGACGCCGGTGATCGGTACGGGCCGTCCCCGCTCAACCATCTGCGGGGGCGGTCAGCGCGGCGTGGAACACCGCCAGCGCGTCGTCGACGGTGCGGATGCCGGCCAGCTGGTCGTCGGTGAGGTCCAGCTGGCGGTCGTGGCGTTGCTCGACGAGGTGCACCAGCCAGGCCAGCTCCATCGAGCCGATCCGGTCGGGCACCTGGTCGACGGGTCTCGCGGTCAGTTCGGCGAGCATGCCCACCAGGTCGGCGCGCCCCAGCCGGGGCCGACCGTCCATCAGGGCCGGTCGCCGGTCGCCCCGACGACCCGGTCGGCCACCATGGTGGTGAACTCGCCGACCGTCATCAGGGCCAGCTTCTCCGACTCGTCGTCGGCGAACTTGAGGCCGTACCGGTCCTCGACCCGGACCGAGAGGTCGGCGAGGGCGAGCGATTCCAGGTCGACCCCGGAGGGGCCGAGGGTGGTGTCGTCGTCGATGTCGTCGACGTCGTAGTTCATGTCGGCGAGTTGCGCTATGACGAAGGTGCGGACCTCGTCTCGCATGGCGGTAACCTCTTTCCGTGGTCCAGCTGCCGGTGCCCGGTCGGGACACCGTGTACGTGTGGATGGGCCGTACCGCCGGTGACCAGCGGGTGCTGGTGGGGCGGCTGCTGCGGCGCGCGGGTGGCGCACTGCTCGGCCGGACGGAAACGCGGATCGACGTGAGCCGGGAGCCCGGCGGGCGCCCGGTGGTACGGGCCGACGACGGCCGGACGCTGCCGGTCAGCGTCAGCCATGTCGAGCAGGTGGTGGTGGTCGCCGCCCGGTTGGGCGGCCCGGTCGGGGTGGACGTCGAGCCGTGCCGGCCGTTGCCCGCGTTGGCGCTGGCCCGCCGCTGGTACCACCCCGACGAGGTGGGCTGGCTGGGCGACCGCCCGGCAACCGGGCGGGACCTGGACTTCCTGCGGCTGTGGACCGCCAAGGAGGCCGTCGGCAAGGCGCTCGGGTCGGGGCTGCGCGGGCAGGGACTGCGCCGCCCGGTGCCCCGGCCGGAACTCGGACCGCTGCGTCCGGTGCCCGGCCGTCCCGGACTCCGGGTCGGCCATCCGCCGCTCGGCGGCGACCTCGCGTCCGACGGTGGGCTGGTGCTGGCGGTGGCGGTCGCCGGGGCGGCCGGCGAGATCCGGGTCGTCCTCGCCTAGCGGCCCGGTCGCGGTCGGCGCCGCCGGTGGTAGGCCGCGCGCGGTCGGCGCGGTCGGTGGTGGGCTGGGGAGTGGCGGTTCGGGCGGGGCGGGCGCGTGCCGCAGGGCCCGGTCACGACGCCGCCGCCCGCAGCGCCGGGGCGGAGCGGACCAGCTTGCCGGTGGTGGTCCGGGGCAGCCGGTCGAGCAGGCGCAGCGTACGCGGCCGTTTGTAGCCGGCCAGCCGCTCGGCGAGCAGGTCGTCCAGGGTCTCCTCGGTGAGCGGCCCGTCCGGCTGCACGTACGCGGTGATCCCGTCGTCCCAGACCACCACGGCGGCGCCCACCCCGGGCAGCTCGGCGACGGTGGCCTCCACCTCGCTCAGGTCGACCTTCAGGCCACCCACGGACACCTGCGAGTCGAGCCGGCCGGCGACCGTGACCCGGCCGCTGTCCGGGTCGACGGTGCCGGCGTCGCGGGTGTGCAGCCACCCGTCGGACCAGCGGGTCGGGTCGCTGAGCCCGACGTACGGCGACGCCGGGCAGCTGACCAGCAGCTCGCCGCCGACCTCGCGCACCTGGATGCCCGGGGCGGGGGTGATGGCGGGTCGGTGCCGCCCGTACAGGTCGGTGCCGATGACGCCGACCTCGGTCATCCCGTACATGTTGCCCAGCGGGACGCCGAAGCGGTCGGTGAAGGCGCGGGCCACGGCGGCCGGGACCAGCTCGCCGCCGGTGGTCATCCGGACCAGTTGCGGCAGCGGGCCGGCCGGGCGGGTGGAGGCGAGCAGTCCGATGTGGAACGGCACGCCGAGCACGGTGGCGGGGGTGTCCTGGGCGGCGACGGCGGCGAGGATGGCATCCCCGCTGAGCCGCTGCGGCGGCACCAGTTCGACGCCGGTGTGCAGCCCGTGGAGCAGGCCGCCGACCAGGCCGAGCACGTGCACCATCGAGGGCAGCAGGATGATCCGCTCGCCGGCCCGCGCCACCCCGTCGATGAGGGTGTAGCGGTGCACCTCGGCGACCAGGTCGGCGGCGGTCCGACCGATCACCTTGGACGGGCCGGTGGAGCCGGAGCTGAGTTGGATCACCGCGTGGGCGCTGCCGGCGGGCCGGTCGGCGTACGGGGTGACCCCCTCGGTGACGTCCAGGAAGACCCGCAGCGCGCCGCCGCCGGTACGGACCGGGGCGACGACCACCTGCGGGGTGAGCCGGCGCAGCGCCCGGTCCACCTCATGGTCGGTGAGCCGGTGGTCGAGCAGGACCGCCTGGGCCCCGGTGCGCCAGGTGGCGAGCAGGTTCACCACGTACGCCACCGACGGCGGCAGGCGCAGCGCGGCGGCACCGCCCGGACGCAGCCCGGCCGCCGCGAGCCGGGTCTGGGCCGCCTCGACGAGCCGGCGCAGGGTGCCGCGGTCCACCGGCTCGGGCAGGCGCAGACAGATGTCGGTCGGCGGACCGGCCAGCAGGATGTCGTCCACCCAGCTCGGGTCGGTCACCGCAGGATCTTCGGTCGTCCGTTGACTGTCCACCACGCCCACCGCCCAGGCTGAAAGTGGGCGAATCCGCCCAACAGGTGCGCTCTCCGGGGTGCTGCGGGAACAGTACGACAGCCCCTCAGCCATTGCTAGATGCAAATGGCTAGATCAAAACGAGCGCCCGGACGGATTGCCGACCCTCGATCGGCCAGGAAGGATCGACCCCGTACGCCGGGATGCCGGAAGTCCTCCGGCGGGCGCACTTTCACCGAAAGAGTGGCCATTCCGCGGGGAATGGCCACTCTTTCCGGGAAACCGGGCGCACTGTCTGGTCGGGCCCGGGGCGGACGGTCAGGGGGTGGGTGGGGGTGCGGCGCCGCGGAGGACGAGGGCGCTGTTGAAGCCGTCGAAGCCGCGGGCGCCGATGAGCGCGACCCGGGTGCGAAGGCGGCGGGGCTCGCGCAGGAAGTCCAGCTCGCAGCCGTCGGCGGGCTGGTCGGGGGCGGCGGAGGCGGGCAGCAGCCCGTGCCGGAAGGCGAGCAGCGCCGTCGCCACGTCCAGCGCGGAGCCGCCCTGGTGGGCGCGGCCGGTCAGCGGCTTCTGCGTGGTCACCGGCGGCGGCCGGTCACCGAACACCGACCGCCGCGCCGCCGCCTCGGCCCGGTCGTGCGCCCGCACCCCCAGCGCGTCGGGGAAGACCACGTCCACGTCGTGCGGCCGCACCCCGGCCCGGTCCAGGGCCAGCCGCAGCGCCCGCGCGTAGTGTGTCGGGTCGGGCTCCACGTCCGCCTCGGTGGGGGCGGCGTCGTGGGTGGCCGCCCAGCCGGTCACCTCACCGTAGATCCGCGCGCCCCGGGCCAGCGCGTGCCCGAGTTCCTCCACCACGAAGACCGCGCCGCCCTCCGCCGGTACGTAGCCGGCGGCGGTGGCGTCGAACGGCCGGTAGGCCCGCTCCGGGTCGGACACGTCACTGAGCAGGCCGGAGCGGAGCTGACACGCCAACGCGTACGGGCTCAGCGGGCACTCGGTCGCGCCGGCGACCACCACCGGGGTGCCCCGGCGGATGGTGCGGACCGCGTGGGCCAGGCTGTCCAGCCCACCGGCCGACTCGGCGTCCAGCACCCCGCACGGCCCCTTGAGCTGGTGCCGGATCGACAGCTGCCCGACGCTCGCCGCATAGAACCAGGCGATCGACTGGTACGCCCCGACGGTCCGGGTCGCCCCGCCCCAGAGCCGCTGCAGCTCCCGCTGCCCGAACAGGTTCCCCCCGGACGAGCTGGCCAGGGTGACCGCCCAGTCGTACGGGTCCGGGGCCTGCTCGGGCAGGCCGGCGTCGGCCAGCGCCAACCGGGTGGCGGCGAAACCGAGGTGCGTCCACCGGTCGGTCTGCACGAGCTGCCGGGAGTCGGCGTAGCGGGTGGCGTCGAAGTCGGGCACCTCCCCGCCGATCCGGGTCGGGTAGCCGGCCGGGTCGAACAGCGTGATCGGCCCGGTGCGCCGGGTGCCGGCGAGGACCGTCGCCCAGTGCGCGTCGGCGCCGACGCCGCTCGGCGCGACCACCCCCACCCCGGTCACCACCGCCCGCGCGGTCACTGCGCCAGCTCCGTTCGCGACCGCGGGGCTCGCAGAACCGGCTCACTCCTCGCGCTCACGATACCGCCGCCAGTCGGCGGAAGATCATCGCGGACTGGAAGCCGCCGAAGCCGCTGCCCACCGAGAGCGCCACGTCCACCGGCAGCTCGCGCGCCTCGTTCGGCACGTAGTCCAGGTCGCACTCCGGGTCCCGGGTGCTCCAGTTGGCCGTCGGCGGGACCACGCCGTACTCGATCGCGAGGGCGCAGGCGGCCATCTCGATCGAGCCGATCGCGCCCAGCGAGTGACCCACCATCGACTTGATCGAACTGATCGGCACCCGGTACGCGGCCGGCCCCAGGGCCCGCTTGAACGCGGCCGTCTCGTGCCGGTCGTTCTGCCGGGTGCCGGAGCCGTGCGCGCTGACGTACGACACGTCGCCCGGCGCGATCCGCGCCTGCCGCATCGCGTCGGTGATGGCCAGCGCCATCTCCACCCCGTCGGGGCGCAGCCCGGTCATGTGGAAGCCGTTGCTGCGGCTGGCATAGCCGGCCAGCTCGCAGTAGACGTGCGCGCCGCGCCGGCGGGCGTGCTCGGCCTCCTCCAGCACCAGCACCGCCGCCCCCTCGGCGAGGACGAACCCGTGCCGGTCCGCGTCGAACGGCCGGGAGGCGTGCTCCGGATCGTCGTTGTCCGGGCTGGTCGCCTGGATCGCGTCGAAGGAGGCGACGGTGACCGGGGAGATCGGCGAGTCGGCGGCCCCGGCGAGCAGCACGTCCGCCTCACCGTCGACGATCAGCTGGTGGGCGTACCCGATGGCGTCGATGCCGGAGGTGCAGCCGGTGGAGACCACCTGCGCCGGCCCGTGCAGGCCGTGCCGGCGGGCCACCTCCGCGGCCAGGCTGCTCGGCACGAGCGCCTGATAGAGGTACGGCCCGCCGCGGGTGTGGTCGACCAGCCACCGGCTGCCGGCGTCGCTGACCCGCACGTACTCCTGCTCCAGCGCCATGGTGCCGCCGACGGCGGTGCCCAGCACCACCCCGGCGCGGTCCCGCCCGACGTCGGTGAGGGTCAACCCGCTGTCGGCGAGCGCCTCGGTGGAGCAGGCGAGGGCGAACTGCACGTACCGGTCGGCGCGCTGCCGTTCGGCGAGGGTGATCCCGGCGGCGTCCGGGTCGAAGTCACACTCGGCGGCGATCCGGGACCGGAACGGCGACGGGTCGAAGAAGCTGATCCGCCGGGTGGCGGTCCGCCCCTCGGTGATGGTCTTCCAGAACCGGTCCCGGGTGACGCCGCCGGGCGCGACGACGCCGATGCCGGTGACCACGGTGCGTCGGCCGGTCACGACGGCCCCCGCTGCTGCGCGACCTCGGTGTCGACGTGGCCCAGTTCGGGGCGGGGCGCCAGCGGACCCAGGTGGAACACCACCTCGGCCGGCTCGTCGCCGGTGTTGCGCAGCCGGTGCCGGACGTCCTTCGGCACGAACAACGCCTCCCCGGCGGCCAGCGGCACCGGCCGGTCGTCGAGGTCGACGGTGATCGCGCCCCGGGAGACGTACAGGAACTCCTCGCTGTAGGGGTGGTAGTGCTCGGCGATCCGCTCCCCCGGCGCCAGCACGGCCACCCCCATGAACCCGGAGGTGCTGCCGACGGTGCGGGGGCCGAGCAGCACCCGCAGTTCGCCGCCGCGCCGCCGGTCGGCCGGTACGTCCCGCGCGGCGACCGGCGCGGTGGTGGTGTCACTCATTCCCGACCTCCTCGGTGGACTGCCGCGGCGCGGGAGCGGCGGCGGCCGACGCGGCGGCGCGCTGTTCGACGCGGTCCTTGATGACGGCGAGCTGAACCTTGCTGTTGGTGTTGATCCGGTCGGTCATGCCGGCGTTGTCGACCGGCGCGTCGGGCTTCATCGCGAAGTCCTGCACCCAGGTCATCCGGGTGCCGCCGGGCACCTCGTCGTAGCGCCAGTGGATGTTCATGTAGGCGAACGGCCCGGTCTCCACCCGGTGCGCCCGCACCTCGCGGGTGGCCGGGTCGGCGGTCCGTTCACTGACCCAGCTCCAGGCCACCCCGTTCTCGTCGGGATGCATGGTGAGCCGGAACCGGACGGTGTCGCCCTGCTGCTCCAGGATCTCCACGACGGCGTACTCGGTGAACAGGTCGGTCCACCGGGCCACGTCGTTGGTGACGTCCCAGACGAACGGCAGCGGGGCGTCGATGACCACCGCGTTCTCGGTGTGCCCGGGCGGGGCGACGCGGCGGGCCACCAGGTCGGCGACGCCGGCGATGCTGAGCTGCCCGGCCTGTTCGGGGATGGTCACCCGCCACCGGTCGGCGACCACCGCGGAGAGTTCGAGCAGGGCCAGCGAGTCCATGCCCAGCTCCTCCAGGCTGGCCGCCGGGGTGCGGGCGGCGGCGTCGGGATCCAGGCCGCAGTGCGCCACCAGGATGTCGGTGATCTCCGCGGTGAGCGGTCGGTCGTGCGTGACGGTCATCGGGTCCTCCTTGCGGGTGGGCCGGGCGGGTCGGCGGCGGTGACGGGTTCCCGGTCGGTCCCGCTCCGCGCGGCCGGCACCGGGCCGGCCGGGCCGTCGATGGTGGCCGGGCCGTCGGCGCCGGCCGGGGCGTCGGTGGTGGTGGGGGTACGGGCGGCGAGCAGCCGGTCGACCAGGGCGGTGGTGTGGCGGGCCGCGCGGAACGTCGGGTCGTCGAGCACCCGCCGGACGAACGGGATGGTGGTCCGCATGCCGGGGCCGGCGATGTCGAACTCGCCGAGGGCCCGGTCCAGCCGGTGCAGGGCCGAGTCCCGGTCGGGCGCCCAGACCGCCACCTTGGCCAGCAGGGAGTCGTAGTGCGGGCTGACCAGGTAGCCGGGGTGGCCGTGGGTGTCCACCCGGGTGAACGGACCGCCGGGCGGCCGGAACCGCTCCAGCCGGCCGGGGGTGGGCGCGAAGTCCCGCTCCGGGTCCTCCACGTTGACCCGGCACTCCACCGACACCCCGCGCGGCTGGATCTCCTCCTGCCGCATGCGCAGTGGCACCCCGGCGGCGACGTGCAGCTGCTCGTGCACCAGGTCGATCCCGGTGATCATCTCGGTGACCGGGTGCTCCACCTGGATCCGGCAGTTGATCTCCAGGAAGTGGCACCGTTCCGCCTCGTCGACCAGGAACTCCACCGTCCCGGCACCGGTGAAGCCGACCGACAGGGCGCCGCGCAGCGCGGACTGCGCCAGGTTGTCCAGGGTGGCCGCGGAGAGGCCCGGCGCGGGCGCCTCCTCGACCAGCTTCTGGTGGCGGCGCTGCACCGAACAGTCCCGGGTGCCCAGGTGCACCCCGTTGCCGTGGTTGTCGCAGAGCACCTGCACCTCGACGTGCCGGGCGTCGGTCAGGTACCGCTCCACGTACACCCGGTCGTCGCCGAAGGCGAGCTGCGCGGCGGCCCGGGTGCGGGTGTACGCCCGGGGCAGCTCGGCGGCGGAGCGGACCACGGTCATCCCGCGCCCGCCCCCGCCCGCGGCGGCCTTCACGATCACCGGGTAGCCGACCTCGGTGGCGACCGCGAGGGCCTCGGCGACCGTCGGCAGGGTCCGTACGCTGCCCGGCGGCAGCGGCAGCCCGGCCCGGCTCAGCAGCGCCCGCGCGGTGGACTTGTCGGCCAGCGCGGACATCACCTGCGGCGGCGGGCCGACGAAGACCAGCCCGTTCTCCGCGCAGATCTCCGCGAAGTCGGCATCCTCGGAGAGGAAGCCGTAGCCGGGGTGGACCGCCTCCGCCCCGGTCTGCCGGGCCGCCTCGACGATCGCCGCCGCGTTCAGGTAGCTCTGCCGGCTGGCCGCCGGTCCGATCCGGACGGTCTCGTCGGCCAGCCGCACCGGCAGCGAGTTCGCATCCGCGCTGGAGTGCACCACCACGGTACGGATGCCCAGCTCCCGGCAGGCGCGCAGGACGCGCAGCGCGATCTCGCCCCGGTTGGCGATCAGCAGCTTGCCGAACACCGCTCACCGCCCGCCGTCGGTGGCCGGCGCCAGGGCGAGCAGCGGCTGGTCGTACTCGACGGGCTTGCCGTCGGAGACCATGATCTCCAGCACCCGGCCGGCCCGGTCGGCGATCACCTCGTTCATCAGCTTCATCGCCTCGACGATGCCGATCACCTGACCGGTGCGGACCAGGTCACCGACGGCGACGAACGGCGCCGCGCCCGGCTCCGGGGAGCGGTAGAAGGTGCCGACCACCGGCGACCGCACCGTCAGCCGGTCCGCCTCGACGGTCGGCTCCTCGACCGCCACCGGCTCGGGGTCGGTCCGGGGCGCCGGGGCGGGGGCGGCCTGCGCCGGACCGTGCCACTCCACCTCCAGGACGGTCTCGCCGCTGCGCAGCCGGACCCGGCGGACCGGGCCGGCCAGCTCGTCGACCAGCTTGCGGGCCTGCCGGCGCAGCCCCTCCAGGACCGCGTCGGGCCCCGGCACGGCGCTCATCGGGCCACCACCGGTCGGGCCGCGCCGCGCGCGGCGGAAACGTTGCCGGCGACGGCGGACCAGGGTGGCCGGCGGCACGTCCAGCAGCGGGGTGAGGTTCGCGGTCAGCGCGGCGCGCAGCAGCTCGGCGGCGGTCGCCGGATCGTGGTGCGCGGCCGGGGCGGGTTCGGGCACCACCTCGTCGACCACGCCCAGCCGGCACAGGTCCGGCGCGGTCAGCCGCAAGGCACGCGCGGCCTGCGGGGCGGCGGAGCTGTCCGGCCAGAGGATCGCCGCGCACCCCTCCGGGCTGATCACCGAATAGACGGCGTGCTCCAGCATCAGCACCCGGTCGGCGACGGCCAGCGCCAGCGCGCCGCCGCTGCCGCCCTCGCCGGTGACCACCGCGACGACCGGGGTGGGCAGCACGCTCAGCGCCAGGATGTTCTCCGCGATCGCCGCGGCCTGCCCCTGCTCCTCGGCGCCGACGCCGGGGTCCGCGCCGGGCGTGTCCACCAGGGTCACCACCGGCAGGCCGAGCCGGGCGGCCAGCCGCATCAGCCGCAACGCCTTGCGGTGCCCGGCCGGACTGGCCATGCCGAAGTTGCGGGCCACCAGCTCGGCGGTGGTGTGCCCCTTCTGGTGACCGACCACCATGACGGGCCGGCCGTCGAGCCGGGCCAGGCCGCCGACCACCGCCGGGCAGTCCGCGCCCAGCCGGTCGCCGTGCAGCTCCACGAAGCCGTCGAAGGCGGTGTCCAGGTAGTCCAGGGTGGTCGGCCGGCCCGGGTGCCGGGCCGTGCGTACCGTCTGCCAGGCGTCCCGGGCGGGCTCGGCCGGCGCGGCGGGCGGGCCCGACCGCGGCAACGGCTCCGGCCGGGGTACGGGCACCCGGCCGGCCACCGGACGACCGGCCCCGGCGGCGGCCAGCAGGGCGGTGGAGAGAGAGAGAGAGAGAGAGACCGCGCGCGCGCGGGCGTGCCGGGGCACCACCAGGTCGACCTGCCCGTGGCGCAGCAGGAACTCGGCGGTCTGGAAGCCCTCCGGCAGCGTCGCGCCGGTGACCTGCCGGATCACCCGGGGGCCGGCGAAGCCCAGCCGGGCACCGCTCTCGGCGAGCACCACGTCGGTGTTGGTGGCGAACGACGCGGCCACCCCGCCGTACGTCGGGTCGGTGATCACGCTGACCGTGAGCAGGCCCGCCTCACGCAGCCCGGCGACGGCCTGGCTGACGGTGGCCATCTGCATCAGCGACAGCGCACCCTCCTGCATCCGGGCCCCACCGGAGGCGGTGACCAGCACCAGCGGGACCTCCTCGGCGAGCGCCCGCTCGGCGGTACGGGTGATCAGCTCGCCGACCACCGAGCCGAGGCTGCCGCCGAGGAACCGGAAGTCCATCACCGCCAGCGCGACCGGGTGCCCGCCGATCCGGGCGGCACCGCAGAGCACCGCCTCCGCCAGGCCGGTGGCGGCCCGCGCCGCGGTGAGCCGGCGCGGGTACGGCAGCGTGTCCACGAAACCGATCGGGTCCACCTCGACCGGATGGTCCGGCAGGGCGGTGAACGAGTCCGGGTCGACCAGCTGCGCCACCCGCTCCGGCGCGTCGAGCCGGGCGTGCGAGCCGCACTCGGGGCAGACGTCCAGGTTGCGCCGCAGCCGCTTGCGGTACAGCAGCGACGCACAACCGGCACAGCGCGACCAGAGCTGTTCGTCGCGGGGCGCGGTGGTGGTCACGACCGCCGCCCGGGGGCGTCGAAGCGGTAGAAGCAGTGCGCCATCGCGTCCCGCGGGGAGCGCCAGTCCGCCAGGTACGGCGTGATGTACGGCCGCAGCCGGGCGCTGACCCGCTCGAACTCGGGATGCCGACGGACGTTCTCCACCGCGCCCTCCCCCGACAGCTCCGTCTCCAGCAGGTGCACGTACAGGTCACCGAGCCGGTAGAGCGAGCGGTGCCGGACGCCGGCGAGGCGTGGCAGTTCCGTCGCGTCGGACTCGGCGAAGATCTCCGCCACTTGCTCCTCGGCGGTCGGCACCACCTTCGCGACGATGAGCGAACGGTCCATGGACGAGCCTCCCCTGTGACGGCGGTGTGCACCCGGTCCGGCCGGACGACTGCGGCACACGGTGCTCGCGCGGGCGTCACCGGGGCGTCCCGGTACCGCCGAAGCAGCGCGGACTCTCGTGACGGTGTGTTGACGCAAACTGTGCTTCAGCTATGCGCCAACTGTTGACGACCGTCGCTTGTCGACTCTTTCTCGCAGTTCAGCGCGCTGATCGTCGCGCGCTGCGGCTGGTCACAATGTCGACGCGCCCGTTGACTGAGTGTAATCGGAATTGATAATCTCCGTCCCAGTGAGCCCGGTGGCCGGGACGTACGAGGGGCGCCGCGGCGGAACGGCTGGAGACACTGGCGTCGCGGGCAGTCGCGCCGGGCCAACGAGGGACAGTCGGGACGAGGGTTCCGGCGCAGGGGGTGCGCCCGTGACCGGTCATTCGAGGAGCGCCGGGGAGCGGTCCGCGCCCCAGGTGTCGCTGCACCTGCTCGGCGGGTTCCGACTGACGCACGACGAGACCCCGGTGGTGGTGCCCCGGGGACTGCAACGCGTCATCGCGCTGATCGGCCTGCGGCCGGGCGCCACCCGCAGCCACCTGGCCGGCCTGCTCTGGCCCGAGACGGCGGAGGAGCGCGCCCTGTCGTCGCTGCGGACCGCGCTGTGGCGGCTGCGCCAGGACCCGTACTGCCCGCTGGTCACCGACGGCGACACCGTACGCCTGGGGCCCCGCGTCGCGGTCGACATCGACGAACTGGTGCAGACCGCCGCCCGGGTCCGCACCGGCGACGTGCCCGACACCACCGGCGCCGCCCTCGCCGCCGGCCGCCACGACCTCCTCCCCGGCTGGTACGACGACTGGGTGCTGCTGGAACGCGAACGGCTGCGGCAGCTGCGCCTGCACATGCTGGAACAGCTCGCCGGCAACCACCTGGCCGCCGGCCGGCACGGGCAGGCCCTGGAGGCGGCCCTGGAGGCGATGGCCGCCGAACCGCTGCGCGAGACCCCGCACCGGCTGGTGGTCCGGATCCACCTCGCCGAGGGCAACGCCTTCGAGGCGGTGCACGCCTTCTACGTCTACCGGGACCTGCTGCTGCGGGAACTGCGCCTGGAACCGTCCCCGGCGATGTGCGCGCTGCTCGACGAGACCCTCGCCCCGATCCGCCACGCCACCCGACCGCCCGCGACGCCACGCCGACCGGCGGCAACACCCCCGGCAGCGTCACGGGCCCGACCGCAGGCGTGACGGGCAGATGACAGCACCGCCCGCATGGTGGTCCCACACGGTGTCCGACACCCCCCGGTGGGTCCCGCGGCACCACCGGCGAGAGGGGTCCCGATGAGTCGTCTGTTGATCGTCAGCCGGATCGTCCCAGGGGCGGAGGGGCGGGTCGCGCAGATCTTCGCCGAGTCCGACGCCACCGAGCTGCCCGGACTGACCGGCATCCGGCACCGGTCGCTGTACTGCCTGCACGACCTGTGCGTACACCTGATGGAGACCACGGACGTCGACCCGGACGCGGTCGCCGGGGCGCGCCAGCACCCGCTGTACCGCCAGGTCAACGAGCGCCTCTCCGCGCACACCTCGCCCTACCTGCCGACCTGGCACTCCCCCCGGGACGCCGTGGCCGGCTGCTTCTACAGCTGGGACGCGGCCGACGCGCCCTCGCCCGGCGCGCTGCGCTGACCGATCACCCCCACCCGGACCGGCGTCCCGGGCCCCGGCGGCACCGGGCCCGGGACGCCCCCTTCGTCCGGTACGGACACCCGACCCGCCGCAGTCGTCGCACGCTCGGTCATCCCACCACCACCGCGCGGCACCAGGCCGTCCCACCAGCGCCGGACGCGACCCACCTCCCTGTCGTCCCCGGCGTACGTGTGGCAAGCTGCGGCGAGTTTTCCCGCGACTTCTGTACCCGTACATACAAGGGAGGTTTGCCGTGCCGTCGACGTTCGGACAATGGCTGATCGTGATCCTGGCCCTGCTGGTGGGCCTGCTGGGCGGGTGGGTGCTGGCATCCCGCCGGCCGACCACCGGCACGACCCGGTCCATCGTGGAGGGCGACCCGGTGGCCGGCGTCGCCGACGTACCGCTGCCGGCCACCGCCGTCGTCGACCAGCAGCACCCGGCCGCCGTCGTGGACGAGGCCCCGGCGCCCGCCGCGGTGTCCGACGAGCCCACCCCCACCGGGTACGAGGCACCGCCGGCCGCGGCCACCCTGGCCGCCGCCGCCACCCCGCTCCCGACCGCCGACGAGCCGGTCGACGAGACCCGGACCGACGTGGACGAGCCCCGCACCGACGTCAACGAGGCCGCCCCGGCCGACGAGCCCGCCCGGCTCGCGGAGCCGGTCGTCGCGGAGCCGGTCGCCGCCGAGCCGGTCGTCGCCGAGCCGGTCGCGCCCGTCGAAGAGCCCGTCCAGGCCGAGCCCGTCCAGGCCGAACCGGTCCACGTGGCGGAGCCGGTCGCCGCCGAACCCGTCCCCGCGGCGGAGCCGGTCGTCACCGAGGCGGAGCCGGTCGCTGTCGAGGCGGAGCCGGTCGGGGACGACGCGGCGTCGCGCACCGCGGTTGCCGGCGCGGAGCCGGTCGCCGCGGCCGGGCAGCACGCGCCGGAGGCCGGGGAGCCCGCCACGCCGGCCGTCGTCCCGGCCCCCCGACCCGCCGTGGAGGACACCTTCCCGCCGGTCGCCACCGCCACCCCGGCCGAGCCGGCTCCGCCGTCGACAGCAGCGCGGCGAACGGCAGCGAGCCCACCGGGGCCGACGACTTCCGGCGTATCCAGGGCATCGGACCGAAGCTGGCCACCGCCCTCCAGGCCGCCGGCATCCGCACCTACCGGCAGCTCGGCGACCTGGACGAGGCGGCGCTGCGGGACACGCTGCGCGCCGCCGGCCTGCGCGCCACCGCCAGCCTCGCCACCTGGCCCCAGCAGGCCCGGGTGCTCGCCGGTGCCCACGCCGAGGCCGACCAGGTCCTGCCGGCGGGAGCGGGCGGGGACGCCTGAGCCGCTCTCGGGCCGGTGGCGATCCGTCGCCACCGGCCCGGCTCACCGGGTGGCGGACTCCGCGTACTCGCCGAGGACCGCGTCGAGCGCGTGCCGGGCCTCCGCCGCGCCGACCGGGTCCGGATCGTCGAGCCGGATCAGCGCCTTCCACAGTGCCCACCCCCGCCCGCGCGCCCAGGTCCCGTCGTCGACCGCGAGCGCGGCCCGGAACGCCGACCGGCTAGCACCGGACAGCAGCGTCCAGGCGATGGCCAGGTCACAGGCCGGATCACCGGTGCCGCAGCAACCGAAGTCGATGACCGCCACCAGCCGCCCCTCGCGTACCAGCAGGTTGCCGGCGGCGACGTCACCGTGGAACCACACCGGCGGACCGGTCCGGGCCGAGCGGAGCGCCAGCGTCCAGATCTCGGTGACGGTGTCGACCGGGACCCGGTCCCCCAGCGCCGCGATCGCCCGCCGCGTCTCCCCGTCGTACGTGCTCAGCGGCGCCCCCCGGAACGCACTGTGCGCCCCGGCCGGCGGCCCGTCGGCCGGCTCGGTCCGGTGCAGGGCGGTCAGGAACCCGGCGAGCGTCCGGGCGAACTCCGTCAGGTCCGTGATCCGCTCGACCCGCGCGGTGCGCCCCTCGATCCAACGCCGGACCGACCACGGGAACGGGTAGCCCTCGCCGGGCCGGCCGCGGCCCACCGGGGCCGGCACCGGCAGCGGCAGCCGGGGGGCCAGCACCGGCAGCCAGCGGTCCTCCTTGTCGACCTGGGAGGCGTAGCCGACGGCGCTCGGCAACCGCACGCTCATCGTGTCGCCGAGGTGGAAGGTGCGGTTGTCCCAGCCGCCGTCGTCGACCGGCCGGACCGGGAGGTCGGCCCAGCGGGGGAACTGCGCGGCGATCAGCCGGCGCACCAGCGGCACGTCGATCGACGGGGGTACGGCGGCGCCCTGTTCTGTCATCCCCGCCACGGTGGTGCCGGCGACGGCCCGCCGCAACCGGTTTGCGCGCCGGCCGGTGCCGGAGAATCGGACGGGAAGTACGAAAACGGGCGCGCCGGCCGGCGGCGGTCGCTACGGTCGGTGAAGGGCCGGACGGGCCGGCCGCGCCACCGCAGGAGCAGCTCGTGCCCTTCGCCACGCCGGAGCCGCCCGCCGGCCGGCCCCCCGTGCGTGACCCGGAGTCACCCCGGCGGGTGACCCTGCTCGAACTCTTCTTCGACCTCGTCTACGTGGTGGCCCTCGCCCTCATCTCCCGGGGCCTGGTCACCGAGGTGACCTGGGAGCGGGCCTTCCAGTCCCTGCTCATGCTGATGGCGATCTGGTGGACCTGGGCGATCACCACCCTGGTCACCGACCTCTACGACCCGCAGCGCCCCGAGATCAAGGTGCTGATCGCCCTGGTGATGTTCGGCGCGCTGCTGATGACCACCGCCATCCCCGAGGCGTTCAGCGGCCGGGGTCTCGTCTTCGCCGGCACGTACGTGGCGATCCACCTGGGCCGGGGCCTCTTCCTCCTCCCGACGGTGCGCCACCACCCGCAGGCCCGGCGGCGCGCGGCGCGGGTCTTCACCTGGTTCGCGGTCTCCGCGGTGCCCTGGCTGGTCGGCGGGGTCGTCCACGGCGGCGCCCGGGAGGCGCTCTGGGCGCTGGCCCTGGCCATCGACTATCTCGGCTTTCGCCTCGCCTACCCGGTGCCCGGCCTCGGCGTGGTCCCGGAGCACCAGCGCAACGTCACCGCCGAGCACCTCTCCGAGCGCTACCAGCAGTTCTTCATCATCGCCCTGGGCGACGCCATCCTGGTCACCGGCACCATGTTCAGTCTCAGCCACTCGGAGCTGGAGAACTTCGTCGCCTTCGCCACCGCGTTCGTCAGCACCCTGCTGCTGTGGCGCATCTACGTGCACAAGTCCGGGGAACTGCTGCCGCACGCCATCTCCCGGGCCCGGCAGCCGAGCCGGTTCCTGCTCACCGCCCCGTACACCCATCTGCTGATGGTGGCCGGGGTGGTCACCACCGCCTCCGGCTTCGACCTGGTGCTGCACGAACCGGCCGGGCGGACCCCACCGGCCTGGGCGGCGGTCATCCTGGGTGGGCCGGCACTCTTCCTGGTCGGCCGGTGCTGCTTCGAGTACGAGGTGTTCAGCCGGGTCTCGCTGTCCCGCCCCGGCGGGCTGCTGGCCCTGCTCACCATCGCTCCCGGCGTACTCTTCCTGCCGCCGCTCTTCGCGGCGCTCGGCACCATGCTGGTCCTGACCGGGGTGGCGGTGGCCGATCATCTGCGCAGCCGGGGCCGGCCGCCGGAGGACCCGTCGCCGCCGCACTGAGGCCGGCATGCCGGGGTGTGCCGAAATCGGTCCGGCTGACCGGTACCGATCACCGTTAGCCGTTCATCGCGATTGGGTACATGGCCTCCACCTCGATCCACCACGACCCCCGGAGGCACATCATGCGCGGCACCTCGATACTCGGCGTCATCGTCGTCATCTGGCTGATCATCGGCGCGATCGCCGCGGGTCAGCGGGGCTACTACGGCAACGACGACAAGAACTGCGCCGAGGCCGGCACCATCCTGGTCACCATCGTCGCCGGGCCGCTGAACTACATCGGCGCCAACCCGAAGGTGGACTGCAAGCTCCCGGAGCCGTCCAAGTAGGTCGTCGCCCCGTTCCACCCGGCCCGTGCCCCGCTCCCCCGTGGCGCGGGCCGCTTCCTGCCACCGTTGTCCCGGGTCACCACCCGTAGTGCGTCCTAGGAGGCTGGGCTTCGTCCTCGCTCCGCGCCCTGTGCCCTGCCCACTCGCCGCCCTACCGCACCGCATGGTCGTGCTCGATCCTGGATCGAGCACGACCATGCGGGCTGGGGCGGGTGCGGGGCCGGGTCAGCCGCCGACGTGGATGCCGGGGCGGCGGGTGGGGTCGGGCTCGGACTTGCGGATGATCTCGCGGACCACCGGCGGGGTGTCCCCCCGGCCGAGAATCAGGTAACGCAGCAGGTGGGCGATCGGGTTGCCCTCGGACCACTCGAAGTGGGCGTGCGGACGGACCCCGGTGGCGTCGCGGAGCGCGAGCAGGATCGCGGCGATCGCGTTCGGGGCGGCCGGGCTGCTGGCCCGCAGGATCCGGTAGCCACCGGCCTCCACCCCGTGCACCCGCAGCACCTGGCTGAACTGCGACGGATCGACCACGTCGATCTCCAGGAAGAGCACGTCCGCGGCGCCCGGCACCGGGTTCATCCCCCGCTGGGCCCGCTCCTTGACCCGGTACTCCTTCACCGAGCCGCCCTGCCGCTTGTTGGCGATCAGGTGCAGCCGGCCGTCGTGGGCCAGCGAGTCGGCGATGAACCGCCGGGCCGCCTCGTCGAACTCGATCCGCTCGGCGCGCAGCTCGGTGGTCCGGGTGACCCGGGAGATCAGCGAGACGGCGACGATGCCGGCGATGAAGAGCGCGGAGATGGCGATGCCGTCCGGCTTCTCGATCACGTTCTCCACGAGGGCGTAGAGCAGGACCGCGGTGAGCACGCCGAAGCCGACTGCGGCGAACCGGTGGTGGGCGCGGGCCGTCGCGATCGTCACCGCCACCGCGCCGGAGACCATCATCGCCAGGATCCCGGTGGCGTACGCGCCGGCCTGGGCGTTGACGTCGGCGCGGAAGGCGACGGTGATGGCGATGCTGATCGCCGTGTAGACCAGCACGACCGGGCGGACCGCCCGGCCCCACTCCGGTGCCATGCCGTACGAGGGCAGGTAGCGGGGCACGATGTTGATCAGACCGGCCATCGCCGAGGCGCCGGCGAACCAGAGGATCAGCACGCTGCTGACGTCGTACACGGTGCCGAACGCCTCGCCGAGGTGCTCGTGCGCCAGGAACGCCAGCGCCCGCCCGTTCGCCGCCCCACCCGGCGCGAACTCGTTCGCCGGGATCAGCACGGTGGTGACGAAGGTGGTGGCGATCAGGTAGACCGACATGATCAGCGCAGCGGCGGTGAGCAGCTTCCGGGTGTTGCGGATCCGGGCCTCGAGCCGCTGCCGGGGGTCGTCGCCCGCGCCCGTGACCAGCGGCATCATGCTCACCCCCGTCTCGAAGCCGGAGAGGCCCAGCACCAGCAGCGGGAACGCCAGCACGGTGGTGCCCAGCACGTCGCCGACGCTGCCGGCCCGGGTCAACGCCGACGTCCAGTCGGCGAGCACCGCCGGGTCGGCGGCGATCTCGACCAGGCTGGCCACCACGATCACCGCGTTCAGCCCGAGGAAGACCGCGACCAGCGGGATGGCGACCTGCACCGCCTCGCTGAAGCCCATCAGGAAGACCCCGCCGAGGATGAGCAGCAGCACCACGGTGACCACCACGGCGGCGGTGCTGCCGTGCGGGAACGACGCCGGCAGATAGGGGTTCTCCAGCAGGTGCACGGTGGCGTCGGCGGCGGAGAGGGTGATCGTGATGATCCAGGAAGTGGCCACGAAACCGAGCAGCACCAGCACGAAGAGCTTGCCGCGCCAGAACGGCAGCAGCCGCTCCAGCATGGCCACCGACCCCTGCCCGTGCGGGCTCTCCCGGGCCACCCGTCGGTACATCGGCAGCATCCCGAAGAGGGTGAGCGCCACGATCAGCAGGGTGGCGAGCGGGGAGAGCGCCCCGGCCGCCACCGCCGCGATGGCGGGCAGGTAGGACAGGGTGGAGAAGTAGTCGACCCCGGTCAGGCACATCACCTGCCACCACGGGTGCGCCTTCGCCTCCGGCTCCTGGGTCTCCGGGCCGACCGGCTGCACCCGGTGCTGGAACAGCCACCGGCTCAGCCTGCCGGCCGGCTCGGCCGGGTCGTACCGGGCTCTCCACGCACTCCGGAACGCCCTGCGGGCCGCGGCTGTCCGCTCGCCCCGCTCCGGGTCCCGCGCCGCCCGCAGCGCCCGCCCGTTGCCGGGCTGCGCGGTGGCACGCCGACCCCGCACCCGCCGGGGCTGCGCCCCGTCCCGCCCGTCCGCCATGTCCGTCCCTTCCGGCTCTGCCCCGACCGTAGGCGGTACCCACGGCATCGCCCGTCGGAACCGGACAAGCCGGAAAGATCATCGGGCCGGCCGGGATCGTACCCCGCCGGTCGCGTCGCTGCCGATCAGCTCCCCGCCGGGAGGCGGAGTGCGCGGAGCAGCCCGTCGGGATCGGCGACGGTCACCGTGACCGCCGGGTGGCGCAGCCACCGGCCGGGCGCCAGCGCCGGCACCGGGTCGGCGAACCGCAGGCAGACACCGGAGGTGGTGCCGGTGCCGAAGGTGACGCCGCCGTCGGCCAGGGAGAGGTGCGGGCCGACCGCCCGCCACCACCGGTACGGCCCGCCGACCTGCGCCCCGGTGACGTTGCCGCGGGCGGTGCGCAGCCGCCACGGACCGAACCGGATCGTCACCGTGTCGGCGTCCAGTTCGACCCCGGTGGTCTCCGGCCGGACGCCGAGCAGTGCCAGCGGCAGCCGGAACGGCGGATCGAAGCGGAATCCGAACCGGTGCGGCGGTGGGGTCGGCCGGTGCGCTGCTCGCCATGGACGGGGCGTACCCGGTGCGGGGCGCGACACCGCCCGCCCCGCACCGGTCCCGTGGGCCGGTCGACACCCCCGGGCCGACCGGCCGACGGTCATCCGGCGAGGCCGAGGCGGACGGCGAGCCAGGCGACCCGCTCGTCGCGGACCCGCGCCCCGCCCAGGTCGTGCTCCTCATGCGGATAGAGCGCCACCCGGGCGGCGGGGGCGGCGGTGCCGAAGGCCGCCCGGGTCTCCGGGCCGACGAACCGGTCCTCGGCGGCGAACTGGAGGTAGGCCCCGGCACCGAGCCGCTGCACCTGGTCCACCGGGTCGAGCCCGGCGAACACCGCCCGGTAGGCCGCAGCCTGTCCCGGCGGGAGCTGGAGCCAGTAGCGGTCGAACCAGTTGGCCCAGGTGGCGTCCGGGGCGAGCAGCACGGCCGTCCGCAGGCCCGGCTCCCGGGCGGTGAGGTCGGCCGCGTACATCGCGCCGTAGTCGTGCCCGACCACGGCGGTGCGGGCCCGGTCCACCCCGGGCTCGCCGAGCAGCCGCCGGTACGCCGCCTGGACGGCGTCGAGCTGCGCGGTGACCGCGGCCCGGTCCCGGGCGTCGCCCACCGGGTCGGCGGCCCACGGGAAGGTCAGCTGGGGCAGCACCGACACCACCCCGCGTGCGGCCAGGGCGGTCGCCTCGGCCAGGAACTCGGTGCGGTCCTGGCTGGACCGGCCCGGCTCGAACCAGTGCAGGCCCAGCACCCCGGCCAGGTGCGGGCCCGACCGCACCGGTCGGACCAGGTACGCCCGGACGGCCGGCTGCCCGGGCACCGGGATCTCGATGTCGCGGATCAGCACGGTGTCGGCGGGTGGCCGGGCGGCGTCGGTAGGGGCATCGGCGCGGGCGACCCCGGCGACGGTCCCGACGAGCAGGAGCACCGCCGTGGACAGGAGTACGGGCAGACGACGCACGAGCCACCTCCATCAGTTTCTAAATTTGTTTTATGACTGACGACGGTAGAATGGCGGACGGCGATCGGTCAAGGCGGAAAGGCGGCGGACGTGTCGGCAACCGGACGGCGGGACGGGCGATGAGCGCGGTGCCTCCCCTGGAACCGGCGCTGCGGCTGGCCGTCTCGCTGCTGCACACCCACTGGGTGCTCCAGGACCCGGCCGACCAGCTCAGCGTCGCCCGGATGAGGGCCGCCGGCCGCGAGACCGGCCTGGACGAGGTCACCGGCGCGTTGACCGAGGCCGACCTGCCCCGACTGCGGGACCTGCGCGACCGGCTCTACCGGGTGTTCGCCGCCCCCGACCCGACCGCCCGGGTGACCGCGCTCAACGACGTCCTCGCCGAGACCAGCGGGGGCACCGCCGTCGAGGCCGCCCCCGACGGCACCCTGCGCCTGACCCCGCTGCCCCGGCCCGGCCCGGTCGGGCGCGTTCGCCGACCCTGGTCACCGGCCCTCGCGCGGGCCGCGGTCGCGGGACCGACCGTTCGGGTGTGTGCCGCCGACCGTTCGCCGCCTCTACCTGGACCGGACCCGGGCCGGCCGGCAGCGGTACTGCTGCGAGCTGTGCAACAACCGGGCCGCCGCGGCGGCGTACCGGGGCCGGACCCGGCGCTCCTGAGCGGTCAGGGGCGGGCCGTCCGCACGACGGTGTCCCCGCGTTCCGCCGGCGCCGGCGGAACGCGGGGACCCCCCGTCCCGGCTACTGCAGGAACGCCCCGAGGGGCGACAGCAACAGCCGGCCGAGCAGCGCGGCGTTGTCGTCCAGCCGCGTCCGCTCACACTCGCGGGCCTCCGGGTCGTGCCGGCAGCGCCAGATCTTCTGCGCGTTGCGCCAGGCCACGTTCCGGGTGTACTCGACCAACTCGCCCTGGTACCAGTCGTCGATCTCGCCGTTCACCATGTCGATCATGAGCTGCCAGTGGTCCAGGTAGCCGCGTCGCAGCTCGGGGATCCGCTCGGCGAAGATCTTGTTGATCTCCAGGTAGTCGCGGTGCTGGTCGCTGAGGTCGACCGGCTCGGACTCCAGGCTGTCGAAGGTGGTCACCAGCGCGAACGGCAGGTCGAAGTTGATGTGCGCGTTCACCCCGGCGGCGGCCGAGGGCAGCGGCCGGGCGTCCGGGCCACGCATCCGGTGGAACAGGCAGGACCACGCCTTCGGGGTGCTCGGACTCGACTCGGTCCAGAACCGCAACGCGTCGAAGTAGCGGGCGGCGAACTCCACGTCCAGCCGGGCCAGGAAGACCGGGTCGGCGAAGCGGTCGTCGTAGAGGCCGTCCAGGACGGTGCTGGTGATGACCAGATAGAGCTTGTTGAAGTCGGCGAGCGGGCAGCTCGCCTCCAGCGGCGGGATCCGGACCAGCAGGTCCTGCAGCTTGGTGAGGTGGTCGACCACCGCCGGCACGTCCGCCGGGTGATCGGCGAGCAGCCCGGCGATGTCCTGGTGCACGGGACCCCAGACCGGTTCGGTCATCTCTCCTCCATTGTGGTCGAGGTGGGCCGAGCACCACCGGGTGACGCCGGACAGCCTGCCAGCCGGCGTCACCGCGCCGGATCAGTAGAACGACGTATTCGGCGCGTCCCGTCGTACGTCTAGTCCGCCCGGTTGCGCAGGAAGATCGCGCTGGCCTGCACCCGGGTGCGGACCTGGAGCTTGTCGAAGATGTGCGAGACGTGCACGCCGATGGTCCGCTCGCTGATGAACAGCCGCTGGCCGATCTCCTTGTTGGTCAGTCCCTCCGCGACCGCGGCGAGCACCTCCCGCTCCCGGGCGGTCAGCACGGCCAGCTCGTCGACGGCCGGCTCGGCCACCGCCACCACGGCCCGCGTCGGCGTCCGGACCGGCACCGGGTCGCCCGGCCGGTCCGGCAGCGCCACCCGGGCCCGGCCGGCCAGGATACGGATCTCGCTGCTCAACGGCACCGCGCCCAGCGCCTGCGCCATCTCGTGCGCCCGGCGCAGCAGCTTGCCCGCGGTGGCCACCCGGCTGCGCCGGGCCAGCAGCGCCTCGGCCTGCCGCAACCGCGAGTACGCCGCCGGGTACGGGTGCTGACGCCGGTCCCACTCCGCCACCGAGCGGGCCCACAGCTCCGGGTCGCCCCGGCCGTCGAGGCGGCTCACCTCGGCCTCGCACAGCGCGAGGAAACCGTCCACGATGTAGCGCACCGGGCGGGCGGCGTGCGTGCTCTTGCGGCGTACCCGGTCGACCACGTCGCGCAGCCGGCGGACCGCCGTCTCGTCCACCGCAACGGTGCGGCTGGCGTGCGCCTCCGCCTCGGCCCGCAGCCCGTGCCAGGCCAGGGTGGCCAGGACGATCACGTCGTCGGAGCGGCTCTCGGTCAGGCCCCGCTGGACGGCCTGCCGGGCCACGTCGTGCCGGCCCTCCCACATGGCCAGCCCGGCCCGCAGGATCAGCATCGGCAGCACGTGCCGGGCGCCCCCGCCGGCCAGCACCGTGGCGACCGCCTCCAGGTCCCGGTCGGAGGCCTCGACGTCGCCGTACCCGACGGAGAGCCGGCAGCGGGCCAGCAGCAGCTCCACCGCGTCCGCGCCGGAGGGCCGGTGCCGCAGCGCCGCCGCGACCACCTTCTCCGCCTCGGCCCACTGCCCCACCCGGAACAGCCCGTTGGTGGCGATCGCCAGCAGCCGGGTCTCCCAGGTGCGCCCCAACCCCAGCTCGGCGACCCGCTCCGCGCCCCGGCGGGCCACCACCACCCCCTCCTCCAGGATGTTCAGCGGCCCGGTCAGCAACTCGGCCAGGTGCAGGTAGGCGCAGGCCACGTCCTCCGGCCGGCCGGACCGCTCAGCGGTGTCCAGAGCCTGCCGCATCACCGCGAGACCCGCCTCGGGGTCCTCCAGGTAGGCCTCGCTGAACCCGAGCGCGGCGCTGGCCAGCACCACCTCCGACGCGGAACCCTCCACCGCCGCGGCCAACTCCAGCGCCTCGCGCGCCTGCGCGCCGGCCTCGGCGTACCGGCCGAGGTGCAGCAGCAGCTCGGCGAGATGGGCGGCGGCGGTGGCGCGCTCCCGGGACGCGCAGTCGGCGGCCGCCAGCGACGCCGGTACTCCGCCTCGGCGAGGGCGGACCGGCCGGCGGCGGCGAGGAACGGGCCCGCCGGATGTGCAGGGCACAGGCCGGTGGCCGGCCGGGTCCCCGGCCAGCTCCTCCAGCAGGGCCAACGCGCGGGCGTGCTCGCCGCAGTGGTGGGCCGCCTCGGCGGCGTGCTCCAGCAGCTGCGTACGGCCGTGGGGTCAAGCCGGTCGGTGTCGGTCGGGCCGCCCGGTGCCTGACCGCGGCCAGCTGCAACGCCGCCGACCAGTGCCGGTGCGCCTCGGCGTACCCGTGCAGTCGCTCGGCCTCGCGGGCGGCGGCCATCGCGGCCGGCAGCGCCCAGGCCGCTCGCCCGCCAGCCGCCGGTGGTGCGCCAGCGCGTCCGGTGCAGCTCGGTCGGCGCCGTGGTCAGCGCCTCGGCGTACCGCGGTGCGCGCCGCCCGCTCGGCCGGCAACAGCTCGTGCGGCAGCACCTCGGCGACCACCCGGTGCCGCAGCCGGTAACCGTCGTCGGCGCCGACCAGCAGCCGGTGCGCCACCGCCGCCCGGACCGCCTCGATCAGCTCCTCCTCCGGCAGCCGGACCACCTGCCCCAGCAGCCAGTGCCCGACCGGCTCGACGCCGACCGCGACCGCGTGCACCACGGCGTGCGCGTGCTCCGGCAGCGCGTCCACCCGGGCCAGGAAGATCTCGCGCAGCGTGTCGGAGAGCCCGTCACGCCCGTCGCGCAGGTCCCGGGCCAGCTCCTCGACCACGAACGGGTTGCCGCCGCTGCGCTGCCACACCTGGTCGGCCGCCTCCGCCGACAGCGGCGCGCCGACGACCGCGGCGGCCAACCGGTCGGTGTCGGCGCGGTCCAGCGGCGTCAGGTCGAGCACCTGGACCGACCGCAGCCGGCGCAGCTCGGTGAGCACCCGGCGCAGCGGGTGGGCGCCCTGCAGCGACTCGGCGCGGATCGCCGCGAGCACGGACACGTGCAGGTCACCCAGGCCGGCCAGGAGATAGAGCAGCAGTTGCCGGGTGCTCCGGTCGACCCACTGCAGGTCGTCCAGGACCAGCACCAGGGGCCGACCGGCGGCGATCAGGTGCAGCCCCCGGGAGACCCGCTCCAGCAGCGCGCCCGCGCCGTCCGGTCCCGGCGTCTCCTCGGCGAACAGCTGCAACAGGCCGCGCACCGCCGAGGAGGTCCGGGCCTGTGCGGCGGTCAACTCGGCGTCGAAGCGGCGCAGCGCCTGCAGCAGCGGGTGCAGCGGGGACGCGTCGCCGATGTCGAGGCAGGAGCCGGTGAGCACCAGGGCGCCCGCGCCGCGCAACTCGACCGTCACCTCGCGCAGCAGCCGGGTCTTGCCCACCCCGCTCTCGCCGGTGAGGAAGACCGCCGCGGTGTGCCCGGGCCCGAGGTCGTCCAGCAGCGCCGACCGCAGCTTCGTGAGCTGGTCGGCACGGCCGACGAGCGGTGCGCTGTCCACATCGCTGGCCATGGCACGCAGCCTAATCACAGGTTCCCTGGCCGCTCTACGGGCTCAGGGCCCTTGTGGTACTCCTCGCGTCAACTTCGCGACCAAAGGTTGCGGGTGCTCGACATACGTCGTCCTACCGATCCCCCGACGACCCGGTGGTGAAAGTCTCCGGAGGTCGTCAGGCACACACGGGGGGAAGGGGCGAAGCCAATGTCCACTATCGTCACCGGGGCGGGAGCCGCCACCTCGGCCCACTGGCCGGTACCGGAGGAGCGGCGGACCGTCACCGTGCTCTTCGCCGACATCGTCGGCTCCACCGGACTGGTCGAACGGCTCGACCCGGAGGACGTGCGGACCCTGCAGTACGCCTACTTCGGCGCGGTGGCGGGGGTACTGCGCCGGTGGCACGGCGTGGTGGAGAAGTACATCGGTGACGCGGTGGTGGCGCTGTTCGGGGCGGGGGGCTCCGACGGCTTCGACGCGTACCGGGCGGTGCGGGCCGGCCTGGAGATCCAGCAGGCCGTCGACCGGCGGATGCCCGCCGGCACCCGGCTGCGGGTGCGGGTCGGGGTGGCCACCGGCGAGGCGCTGGTGGACGTCGCCGGCATCCGCGACGGGGGGCACGGGGCGGCCAGCGGCGCGGTGCTCACCACCGCGGCCCGCCTGCGGAGCGCCCCACCCGGTGCCGTGGTGGTCTGCCCGACCACCCGGCGGGCCACCGCCGGCCTGGTGGAGCAGCGTCCGCTCGCCACGATGACGCTCACCGGCAAGGCCCAACCGCTGGACGTCTGGCGGGTCACCGGCCCGGCCCGGCCGCGCCCGCCCGGCACCACGGCCCGCTGGTCGGCCGGCGTCGGGGCTCTCCACCGCCGCCGACGAGATCGTCCGGGCCGTCCGCGACCGTCGGCCCCGCTGGGTGTCGCTGGTCGGGCCACCGGCAGCCACCGGAGCCGGCTGCTGCACGAGCTGGCCCGGGCGGTGCCCACGGTGGAGGGCACCGAGGTCCGCTGGTGCGTCACGCACTGCCCGCCGTACCCGCAGGGACGGCTGGCACCGCTGGCGGACATGGTCCGCGGCTTCGCCGGGATCCGCGACACGGACCCGGCCGCGACCGTCCGCCGGCGGCTCGTCGCGCGCTCGACGGCTGGACCCGACGACGCGGGCGGCGGCGGTGCCGGCGCTGGCCGACCTGCTCGCCGCCCCGGACGACGACACCGCCGCGCGCCCCGGCGCCGAGGCGTGGCGGCGTGCTGCTGGAACTGGCCGCCGCCCGGCCGGTGGTGGTGGCGGTGGACGACCTGGACCGGGCGGCACCCGCGAACCGGTTCCTGCACGGTCTCTTCGCGACGGCGGCCGGCGACGGTTGCCGCTCGCGGTCGTCGCCACCCACGGACCGGGCTGGGCGGACCTGCTGCCCACGCCGCCGACCGGTGCCGGCGGGTGTCGCGTCCCCGGCTGCGCGCCGTCGACCCGGGCGGCTGCTGCGACACCTGCTGGACCGGGCCGGCCGCCCGGCCGCGCTGGCCGGGGCGCTGCTGCCGCTGGTCGCCGGGAACCCCGGCGTGGCGGCGGCGTACGTCGCCGCGTGCGACGGGCGGCCCGCCGGACGGTCCCGGAGACGTACGCCGCGTCGTCGACGCCCGGCTGGACCGGCTCGACGAGTGTCGCGGGCGGTGCTGATGGCGGCCGCCAGCCTCGTGGACCGTCACCGCGCCGGCAATCGAACGTTCGCTCGGCTGGGCTCCGGCCGGGCCACCCGGTCCTGCGCGGACTCGTCGCCGAGGGGCTGCTGCGCCCGACCGCCGCCGGTGGCGATCTGCCCGCCGACCCGGCGGTGGCCCGGGTGGCCCGGGACCGGCTACCGCGCGCCGTCCGCGACGGTACGCCCGCCGGCAGCACCCGGGCAGCGCGCGTCGGAGGGTGGGCCTGGTCGTCCACTCCGGGAGGCGGCCGAGGTCGAAGGTGGCGACCGGCGAGTCGGTCACGCCCGAGGGTCTCCGGCCCGTCGACGCCGGCCGGGACGAGGCCCGACCGTTGCCGCCCGCCGCGCGGAACACAGCTTCACCGTTGACGCTCGTCCGCCGGGGTGCCGCACGAGCGCCGACGCTCGCCGCGCGGGCACGGCACCGCCGTTGACCCCCGCCGCGCGGGACACGGCCCTGCCGTTGCCGCTCGTCCGCCGGGGCGGAGCACGAGCAGCGACGCTCGCCGGGCGGGAGACGACCCCACCGTTGACGCTCGCTGCGCGGGACGCGGCACCACCGTCGACGCTCGCCCGCCAGGGCGGGGCACGAGCGGGGACGCTCGTCGGGCTTCCCGGGCCGGCGGTCCGCGGAGGGTCCGGGTGGCCGACCGTTCTACCGTGCGACCACGTCCGAACAGACTCGCTGGCCGATCCGGCCAGCCGCCGCCCACCGTTCCCCGCCACGCATCGCCTCGCCCCGGCCCTCCTCGCCCCGGACGGCCTTGCCTCGGACGGCCTCCCAAGATCGTGCTCGATCCTGGAAGCAGTGGCCTCGTAGGCGCTCGGATGCCACTACTTCCTGCTTTCAGCGCGATCCTGAGCGAAGGCCGGGGCGGGGCGAGCAGCGCGGCGCGGCGCGGCGCCGGGGGGTCAGCTGGCGTCGGTGCGGGAGGCGAGGGTCCGGCTGCGGCCGCGGAACTCGGCGACCACCTCGTCGTCCCGCCAGACCGTGACGTCGTAGATGCCGCTGCGGCCGTAGCGGGTCCGCTCGGTGGCCCGGGCCTCCAGCAGGTCCCCCTCCCGCACCGGGCGGAGGAAGCTGATCTCGCCACCGGCGGCCACCGTCACCGGGCCGTGGCTGTTGCAGGCCAGCGCGAAGGCGGTGTCGGCGAGCAGGAAGACGAAACCGCCGTGGCCGATGGCGTGACCGTTGAGCATCGCCGGGGTGACCCGCATCCGGGCCACCGCGGCGCCGTCGCCGGCCGAGACCAGCTCGATGCCGAGGCCCTTCGAGGCCACGTCCGCGTCGAACATCGCGTACGCCGCGTTGCGGCCGTCCTGCGCCGCCACGTCAGCGGCCCCGCCGCTGGTCGACGATCCGGCGCATCTTGCCCATCGACCGCTCCACCCCGTCCGGCTCGATCACCCGTACCGTGACGCTGACCCCGATGGTGCTCTTGACCTGCTCCACCAGCGTCGCGCCGGCCCGCTCGGCCTGGTCGGCCGGCGCCCCGGCCCGGCGTTCCACCAGGACGGTGAGGGTGTCCATCCGGCCCTGCCGGTCCAGTACGCACTGGAAGTGCGGCGACAGCGCGGGCAGCCGCAGGATCAGCTCCTCGATCTGGGTCGGGAAGACGTTCACCCCTCGGACGATCATCATGTCGTCGGTCCGGCCGGTGATCTTCTCGATCCGGCGCATCGGGCGGGCGGTGCCGGGCAGCAGCCGGGTCAGGTCCCGGGTGCGGTAGCGGACCACCGGCATCGCCTCCCGGGTCAGCGAGGTCAGCACCAGCTCGCCCCGCTCGCCGTCGGGCAGCACCGCGCCGGTCACCGGGTCGATGATCTCCGGATAGAAGTGGTCCTCCCACAGGTGCGGGCCGTCCTTGGTCTCCACGCACTCCACGGCCACGCCGGGGCCCATCAGCTCCGACAGGCCGTAGATGTCCACCGCGTGGATGTCGAGGCGCTCCTCGATCTCCCGGCGCATGTCCTCGGTCCACGGCTCGGCGCCGAGGATGCCGACCTTCAGCGAGGTGGTGCGCGGGTCGACGCCCTGGCGTTCCAGCTCGTCCACGATCGCCAGCAGGTAGCTCGGCGTCACCATGACGACATCCGGCTCGAAGTCGCGGATCAGCAGCGCCTGCCGCTCGGTCATGCCCCCGGAGACCGGGATGACCGTGCAGCCCAGCTCCTCGGCGCCGTAGTGCGCGCCGAGCCCCCCGGTGAAGAGGCCGTAGCCGTACGCGACGTGCACCCGGTCGCCGGGCCGGCCACCGGCCGCCCGGATCGAGCGGGCCATCAGTCGCGCCCAGGTGGCCAGGTCGTCCTTCGTGTAACCGACCACGGTGGGCCGGCCGGTGGTGCCGGACGAGGCGTGCAACCGGGCGACCCGCTCCCGGGGCACGGCCAGCATGCCGAACGGGTAGTTGTCGCGCAGGTCCGCCTTGCCGGTGAACGGGAAGCGGGCCAGGTCCGCCAGCTCCCGGCAGTCGTCGGGGTGCACCCCGGCGGCGGTGAAGGCCTGCCGGTGGTGCGGCACGTTGTCGTACGCGTGCCGCAGCGACCGGCGCAGCCGGTCCAGTTGCAACGCCCGCAGCTCGTCGACACCGGCCCGTTCGACGGGCTCCAGCTCCTCGGGTCGAGGGGTGCGGTCCTGCACGGTTGCCTCCTGCTCGGCGCGCCCGGCGACGCGGCCGCGGCGTCGGGCGATGCTGCGTACCGTACGCCCGCACCGGCGGGCCTGTCAGGTCACGGTGGGCGGCAGAGCCCAGCGTCGATGCTCACGCACCGACACGGCAGAATGGCGGAGAGTTGCTGCCGAGGAGCGGGGGGCTGCGGGGCATGACGGGGACCGGGACGACGCGGACGGTGCGGGGCGACGGGCGGGTGGACCGGGTGGCGGTGCCCCCGGCCAGCCGGCGGGAGGACCTGGTCACCGTGCTGCTGGGGGCGTGCCTGATCGGCGGCGCCCTCTCCGACGGCTGGGCGCACGCCAACATCGTGGAGACCATCGAGGGCTTCTTCACCCCGTGGCACGGTCTGCTCTACGCCGGCTTCACCGGCACGGCGGCGTGGACGTTCTGGCTGGCGTACCAGCGCCGGGACGTGGCGCCGCGCTGGTGGCGGGACGGCTGGCCGGCCGGCTACCGGGTGGGCGCGCTCGGTGTCGTGGTCTTCCTCGCCGGTGGGCTGGCGGACATGGTGTGGCACGAGACGCTCGGTGTGGAGGTGGGCCTGGACGCCGGGTTCAGCCCCAGTCACCTGCTGCTCGACGGTGGTGCGGTGCTGCTGCTGACCAGTCCGCTGCGCTCCTGGTGGGCCGGCGGCGAGGGCGGGCTGCGGTCGGTGACCGGGGTGGCGTCGCTGACGCTGGGCGTGACCGCGCCGACGATCCTGATCAATCACTCGACGGCGTTCCTCACCGCCGCGCCGACCCACCCGATCGGCATCGCCGGCGCGCAGCAGTCGGCGATCCTCGGGGTCGACGCGTACCTGATCACCACGATGGCCCTCGGCGTGCCGTTCCTGCTGGCCCACCGGCGGCGGGGGACGCTCGGCGCGGCCACCGCGATCGTCGCCGGGCCGGCCCTGTTCTGCATGGTGATGTTCGAGTTCCCCCGGCCGCAGCTGGTGGCCGCGGTGGCGGCGGTCCTCGGCGGGTTCGTCGCGGACCTGGTGCTGTCCCGGCTGGACGCGGTCCGCGGCGCCGACGCGCCGCTGCGGCTGCCGCTGGCCGGGGCGGTCTTCGCCGCCGCGGTCGGGGCGGGCTGCTGGGGCTGGCGGTGGCCGACGGGATCCTTCGGACGCCGGAAGTGTGGCGGGCATCATCACGCTCACCGCGCTCGAGGGCGCGCTGCTCGGCGGCCGGCCGCCCGGCCGGTGCCGCGCGCCGGCCGTAGCGGCCGCCTGCCGGCGGCCGGCCGGGAGTTCCGCAGGTGACCGCGGGCAGGGTGGCGACCGGGGTGCGGGCAGCGGGTTATGTCGGGCCCCACCGGCGGTGGGCGGCGTTCGGCCGGGAGAACCGGCGACGGTCCCGGCCCGTGCTGGCCGTCCTGCTGGGAGGTGCCGTGTCACCAGAACCTCGGATCGACCCCGACGTCATCTGCGGGTGCCGGCCGACCGGGGCGAGCTGACCGCCCACCCGGCGGCGGTGCTCGGCGCCATCGCCGCGGGCGGGTGCGGCGCGCTGGCCCGGGCCGGCGCGCAGGCCGCGTTCCCGCACCCGGTGACCGGCTTCGGCTGGGCCACCTTCGGCGTCAACCTCACCGGCTGCCTGCTGATCGGTGTGCTGATGGCGGTGCTCGCCAGCCGGCCGGCCGGCCCGCTGGTCCGACCCTTCCTCGGCGTGGGCGTGCTCGGCGGCTTCACCACCTTCTCCACGTACGTGGTGGACGTGCAGCGGGCGGTCGCCGCCGGGGCCGCCGGCACCGGGCTCGCGTACCTGGCCGCCACCCTGGTCGGGGCGCTGCTGGCGGTCTGGGTGGGCGACGCGGCGACGACCCGGCTGCTGGCCCGCCGACACGCCGCCCGGGTCGCCCGGTGACCGTCCTGCTCGTCGCGCTCGGGGCGGCGCTCGGCGCGCCGCTGCGCTACCTGACCGACCGGGCGGTGCAGGCCCGGCACGACTCGCCCTTGCCGTGGGGCACGCTCACCGTGAACGTGGTCGGCTCGCTGCTGCTCGGCGCGGTCGCCGCGATCCCGGCCGCTCCCGCGGTGACGGCGCTGGTCGGCACCGGCTTCTGCGGCGCGCTCACCACCTGGTCCACGCTCAGCTACGAGACGCTGCGCCTGACCCGGCAGGGTGCCCACCGCCACGCCCTGGCGAACGTGCTGCTCAGCGTGGTGGCCGGGCTGGGCGCGGCCGCCCTCGGCTACGCCGTCACGCACGCCGTGACCGGCTGAGCCGCCGCCCGCGTCGCCCGCACCCGCCGACCCGGCCCCCGGCGGAACACCATGACGGCGGTCACTCCGGCACCGCCGGGGAGAAGGCGTATGGTGACCGTGACGTGGCGATCACCAGAAGGTCGCGCGCCGGTCACATCCCGCGGGTCGTCCGACCCGGTGACCTCGGACGCGGACCCGCAGGACGGGCGGCACGACACCAGGATCGAGGTGGCGGAATGGACTGGCTGCTCGCCCCGCCGGACGCCCTGAACGCCAGCCTGTTACGCGTCGAGCTGACCGCGTTCCTGCGCCGGCACGGGGCCGGGCAGCCGGACGACTTCGACGACGCCGGGCTGATCGTCTCGGAGTTGCTCGGCAACGCGGTCGAGCACGCCGGCGGACCGATCTGGGTGACGCTGGACTGGTCGGCGCCCCGACCCGAACTGATCGTGCACGACCTGGGCGCGGCCCTCGACGTCGAGGAGTTGGCGCTGCCCGACGCCGACAGCCTCCGCGGGCGGGGACTGTGGCTGGTGTCCCGGCTCGCCGCCGACCTGGCGGTGGTCGCGAAGCGGGGCGCCGGGAAGCGGATCCACACCGTGCTGCCGGTGACCCGCCGGGTGGAGCCGTCCTTCGACCCGCCGCTGCGGCAGGTCAACCCGCTGCCCGGCCTCGACGAGGCCGGCCCGGACGGGTTCGGCCGGGAGTCGTTCCTGCGGGCGCTGGTGGTGGAGTTGGCGCGTACCGCCGAGAACGGTCACGGCCCGGCCGCCGCCGAGCGGATGGTCGCCCAGGTGGGGGCCACCGTCGGCGGTCAGATGGAGCAGGAGTACCGGCGGGCCCGGGAGGTGGTCGGACGGCTCACCGCCGAGCAGGTGGCCGAGTGCTACCTGCGGCTGAAGTCGGCCATCGGCGGTGGCTTCCACGTCATCGCCGTCGGCGAGGACCGGATCGTGCTGGGCAACCGGCAGTGCCCGTTCGGTGACACCGTCCGGCGGGCCCCGGCCCTGTGCCGGATGACCTCCAGCGTCTTCGGCGGGATCGCCGCCCGCAGCCACGGCGAGGCGGTCGTCCTGCTCGACGAGCGGATCGCCGTCGGTGACCCGGAGTGCCGGGTCACCGTGCTGCTCGGCGCGGCCGCCCGGGCCAACCCGGG
Source organism: Micromonospora sp. R77 (assembly GCF_022747945.1). NCBI lineage: Bacteria > Bacillati > Actinomycetota > Actinomycetes > Micromonosporales > Micromonosporaceae > Micromonospora > Micromonospora sp. R77. Next base: position 5,586,964 of record NZ_JALDST010000001.1, on the reverse strand, counting down.
CGGCCACCACTACCGGGACGGCTCCTGAGTCAGCCCGCCGGGGCGCGCAGCGCCACCACCGGTCCGAGCACGAAGACCGCCGGCGGGCTTACCTCCTCCCGCACCGTCAGGGCACCGACCTCGTCGAGTCGACCGGTCAGGGTCCGCTGGCCGGGATGCCCGGCGTCCTGCACCACCAGCACCGGGGACCCGGGGTCGCGGCCGTGCTCGACCAGTACCGCCGCGATCTTGTCGATGGTGTCCACCGCCATCAGCAGCACCACGGTGCCCCGGGCGCGGGCCAGCGCCGGCCAGTCCACCAGCGAGTCGGGGTGCCCGGGCGGCAGGTGACCGGAGACCACCGTGAGGTCGTGGGCGACGCCCCGGTGGGTGACCGGCACGCCGGCCATCCCCGGCGCGGCGACCGCGCTGCTCACCCCGGGCACCAGCACCGTGGGCACCCCGGCCGCCGCGCAGGCCTGCACCTCCTCGTGGCCGCGACCGAAGACGTACGGGTCGCCGCCCTTGAGCCGGACCACCCGCCGGCCGGCGCGGGCGTGCGCGACCAGGGTGTCGTTGATGGTGTCCTGACCCATCGACGGGCCGCGGGGATTCTTCGCCGCGTCCACCACCAGCACCTCGGGGCGCAGCCCGGCGAGCAGGCCGGTCGGGGCCAGCCGGTCGGCCACCACCACGTCCGCGGCGTCGAGCAGCGCCTTCCCGCGTACGGTGATCAGGTCGTCGGGGCCGGGCCCGCCGCCCACGACGGCGACCTGGCCGGGCCGCAGCGCCGGCTCGTGGTGGTGGTCGTGGTGGTGTCCGTGGCCGTGGGCCGGGTCGTCGGGGTGGTGGTGCGGGGTCTGCGGCCGGCCCACCTTGTCGGCGAACCCGGGCAGCGCCACCCGGTACGCGCAGGTGTCGCAGTTCATCCGGATGTCCCCGCGCAGCGCCTCGGCGTGCCGTTGCAGCACCAGGTCGGCGAGCGGGTCGCAGTCGCCGATCAGGTCGGCCACCCGCACGTCCAGCTCCGGGTGCTCCCCCGCGTATGCGGTGGTCTGCGCGACGATCCGGTCCGGCAGCACCCCGGCGAAGAGGAAGTACGGCGCGACGACGATCCGGCGGGCGCCGAGCCGGCGCAGCCGCTCCAGCACGGCCGGCACGGACGGCTCGGCGAGGGAGATGAACCCGGGTTCGACGCCCGCGTAGCCGCGTCCCTCCCACAGCAGCCGGGCCACCTTCGCGACCTCGGCGTTGGCGTCCGGGTCGGTGGAGCCGCGCCCGATCAGCGCGACCCAGGTGCCGGCCCGGTCGTCGCCGTCGAGGACCGTGTCGATCCGTTCGGCGAGGACGTCGTGCAGCAGCGGGTGCGGCCCGAGCGGCCGGCCGTAGGCGTAGCGCAAGCCCGGGTGACGCTGCTTCTCCCGGGCGAGGGCGGCCGGGATGTCGCCCTTGCCGTGGCCGGCCGCGGCGAGCACCAGCGGCAGCGCGACCAGGTTCCGGCTGCCCCGCGCGACCAGCGCGCCGACCGCGTCGGTCAGCGGCGGGCGGGACAGCTCGATGAAGCCGCCCTCGACGTCGTCGACGACGCCCCGGCGGCGGATCCGGTCGACCAGGGCGGCGAACTGGGCCACGCCGGGCGCGCTGCGGGTGCCGTGCCCGACGATGAGCAGCGGGGTGCGGTCCGGGTTCATGGCGTCTCCTTGAGATAAAGCAGGGCGTTGAGGGCGGCGGCGGCCACCGCGGAGCCGCCCTTCTCGCCCACGTTGGACACCGCGGGCAGGCCGGCGGCCCGCAGCGCGGCCTTGGACTCGGCGGCCCCGACGAAGCCGACCGGCAGCCCGACGACCAGCGCGGGCGCGACGTCGAGGGCGATCAGTTCGACCAGCGCGGTCGGCGCACAGCCGACCACCCAGAGCGCGCCGGGGCCGACCCGCTCGTACGCGATCCGCACCGCCGCCGCCGAGCGGGTCAGTCCGGCCGCCTGGGCCAGCTCGGCGGCGGCCGGCTCGGCGACCGGGCAGACGACCTCCCGGCCGGTGATGCCGGCGGCGACCATCCAGACGTCGGTGACGACTGGGGCGCCGGCGCGCAGCGCGGCCAGCCCACCGGCCAGGGCGCTCTCGTCGCAGACCAGCTCGGTGACGTAGTCGAGGTCGGCGCTGGCGTGCACCACCCGCTCGGTGACCGCCCGGCTCAGCGGCGGCAGGTGGGACAGGTCGACCCGGGAGCGCAGGATCCGGTAGGACTCGGCCTCGATCGGATGCACCACCCGGCTCATGAGTCCACCCGCCCGTGGCGGCGGTCGAGGCCGGCCAGCCGCCAGGTCAGCGCCGCGCCGCCCCAGGCCAGCACGAAGAGCGCCACCACGGCGTAGCCGAGCTGCTCGAAGTGGTCGGCGATCGAGGCGTACCCGGCGAGGGCGGTGACGCCGAACCGGTCGGTGAGCAGCCCGGCCAGGTAGACGCTGGCGACCAGGCCGCCGACCAGCACGGTCATCCCGGTGGTCGCCAGGTTGTACCAGAGTCGCCGGGCCGGCTGCCGGTACGCCCACGAGTAGGCGCGGCTCATCAGCAGGCTGTCGGCGGTGTCCATGGCGGACATCCCGGCGGCGAAGAGCAGCGGCAGGGTGAGCAGGGCCAGCACGGGCAGCCCGCCGGCCGCCGCGGTGCTGGCCGACAGGGCCAGCAGGGTCACCTCGCTGGCGGTCTCCAGGCCCAGGCCGAAGAGAAACCCGACCGGGGCCATGTGCCAGGAGGAGCGGACCAGCGTGCGGGCGCGGGCGCCCAGCACCCGGTGCAGCAGGCCCCGGTTGAGCAGCAGCAGGTCCAGCTCCGACTCGTCGAGCGCGCCGGCCCGTAGCCGTCGCCACAGCCGGGCCAGCCCGGTCAGCACCACCGCGTTGAGCACCGCGACCAGCGCCAGGAAGAGCGTCGCGGTGACCACGGCGACGGTGGCGCCGACCTCGCGGACCCGGTCCAGGCCGGCCCCGCTGAAGTGGGCCGAGGCGAGGCCGATCACCAGGGCGAGCAGCAGCACCACCGCGCTGTGCCCGAGGGCGAAGAAGAACCCGACGCCGACCGGTCGCCGGCCGCGCAGCAGCATCAGCCGGGTGGTGTCGTCGATCGCGGCGATGTGGTCGGCGTCGAAGGCGTGCCGCACCCCCAGCAGGTACGCGAGGGTGCCGGCCCCGGCGAGGCCGCCGGCCGCCACCGGCTGGTGGTTCCAGTACAGGTAGAGGCTCACGCCGGCGACGTGCAGGGCGGCGACGGCGCAGACGATGCCGCCGAGGCGTACCCGCTCGGCGCGGCTCCACCGGCCGGTGGGTGGGCCGGCGGCGGTGGGGGTGGTGGCGGTCATCGCTCTCCTCGGGTTTCTCCGGTGGCGCGGATGGCGTCCACGGGGCAGATCTCCAGGCATTCCAGGCAGCCGGTGCAGCGGTCGGTCACCCGCAGGCCGTCGGGGGTGGGGCGGATCGCGTGCACCGGGCAGGTGAGCAGGCAGGCGCCGCAGCCCTGGCAGGCGTCGATGGTCACCGCCGCCACGTGTAGCCCCGGGGCGTCACCATCCGGCCGGCGACCACCCGGGTCTGCGAGCTGCCGACCACGACCACGCTGTACATGTCGACCAGCGCCGGGTCGAGGGTGGCGAGGGTGGCCAGGTGCACCCGCTCGCCGGGGCGGCTGGCGTGGCGGACCACACCGACCGGGGTGTCCGGTGGGCGGTGCGCGGCGAAGGTGGTCAGCGCGGCGCCGAGCTGCCAGTCCCGGGCGCGGCTGCGCGGGTTGTAGAGCAGCGCCACGAAGTCGCCCTCGGCGGCGGCGGCCACCCGCCGGGCGATCACCTCCCACGGGGTGTGCAGGTCGGACAGGCTCAGGTAGGCGTGGTCGTGGCCGAGCGGCGCGCCGAGCAGCGCGGACGCGGCGAGGGCGGCGGTCACCCCGGGCACGCCGACCACGTCGATCCGGTCGTCGGCGTCCTCCAGGGCGGGGCTGGCCATCGCGTACACCCCGGCGTCGCCGGAGCCGACCAGCGCCACGGCGTGCCCGGCGGTGGCCTCGGCGACGGCGGCGCGGGCCCGTTCCTCCTCGGCGCCCAGCCCGCTGGCGAGGATCCGGGTGCCGGGGCGCAGCAGGTCGCGCACCTGGTCGACGTACTGGTCGAGGCCGACGACCACGGCGGCCCGGCGCAGCTCGGCGACGGCGCGTGGGGTGCGCAGGTCGGCCGCGCCGGGCCGAGGCCGACGATCGCCAGCCGGCCGCGCGGGGCGTGCCGGGCCACCGCGACGCATGCCATCGCCGACGCGGTCTTCGGCACCAGCAGGGCGCCGCCGCCGCGCAGCGCGGCGGCCTCGGCGACGCTGGGCGTGCCGACCGCCGCGCGGACCACCTCGCTGGGGTGCGGCACGTCGACCGCCGCCAGCTCCGCGGCGGTCGACGTCTCCATCGGGGTACGCCGAGCGCGTCGGCGGTGGCCACGATGCCCGCCTCGTCGGCCTTGAGGTCGACGCTGGCCAGGCAGCGGAGGCTGGCCGGGCTCAGGCCGGCGTCGGCGAGCGCCCGGTGCAGCAGGCCGGTCACCTCGGCGGCGGTCGCGCCGCGGCTGGAGCCGATGCCGGCGACCAGGGACGGCGGTCGCAGCACCACGGTCCGGTCGTCCACCGGCACGACCCGGTCGGTGACCAGGATCCGGTGCCCGTCGCCGTCCGGCACTGGGTGACCGGCCGGCCCGGTTCCGGTCGACGCCGGTGGACCGGTCGGGGTGGGCGCGAGCCGGACGTTCGGCGGCAGCGCGGGCAGCGGCCAGGTGGCGTCGGCGATCAGCTCGACCGGCTCGCCGTCGAGGATCGCCCTGGTCACGGCGGCCACCGCGCCCTCGACCGGCCAGCCGAGGGTGTCCAGCCCGGGCAGCCCGGCGGCGTCGGTCGCGGTGCTGACCACGGGGCGGGCGTCGAGCGCGCGCCGACCTCGGCGGCGAGGTCGTTGGCCCCGGCGTGGCCGCCGAGCAGCGCGATCGCGTGCCGGGCCGCCTCGTCGACCACGACCACGGCCGGGTCGGTGCGCTTGTCGCCGAGCAGCGGCCCGAGGACACGGACCACCGCCCCGGTGGCCGGAAGGCGACCACTGCGTCGCAGTCGGCCCAGGCGGCGCGGAGCGCGTCGGCGACGGTCGCCCCGTCGACGGGGCGCGCGTGCGGCCAGGCGGCGGCGAGGATCCGCGCGCCGCCGGCCGGCGGCGGTCGCGGCGACGAGTCCCATGCGGCGGGGAGCGGGACGGGGGTCGGGGTCGGGGTGGTCACGGGCGCTCTCCGGTGAGGACGACGACGGGGTTGGTGGCGGCGAGCCGGAGCGACCCGCCGGGCAGGTCGGCCAGGCGCGCGGCGGCGAGCTGGCTGCCCTCGACCGCGTATCCGGCCGACCGGAGCAGCTGCACGGCGGGCGCGACCTGGTCCAGCGCGGCGAGGGTCGCCACCCGGCTGCGGGCGGCAGCCACCACGGCGTCGAGCACGTCGGTGCCGCCGCCGCCGACGAAGACGGCGTCCGGGTCACGCCCGGCCAGGGCCGCCGGTGCGCTGCCGGTCACCACCCGGACGTCGACGCCGTGGCGGGCGGCGTTGGCCCGGACCGGTGCGGCCGGGTCCCGCTCGACGGCGACCACCGCCGCGCCGAGGAGCGCGCACTCGATGCCGACCGAGCCGCTGCCGGCCCCGACGTCCCAGACGAGGCGGCCGAGGCGGGGCCGGCCGGGCGACCACGAGGGCGCGTACCTCGGCCTTGGTGATCATGGAGTCGCGGTGCGTGTACGCGGACTCGGGCAGCGCCCAGCCGCCGGGCGGGGCGGCGGCGGGCTGGTTGTCCATCCGCATCGGGCCGGCCCCGGGCCGGTCGCACCCCGGTCGGGGCCGGCCGGGTCGGCGAAACACGGTCGGCGCGAGGCTGAGCAGCACGTGCGGGTCGGCCCACGGGCGGCCGGACGCCTCCTCGGCGGTCGTCCAGGTGACCCGTTCCGCGTCGGTGCCGAGGTGTTCGGCCACCAGCAGGCGGCGGGCCCAGCCGACCGGCCCGCCCCGAGCTCGGCGGACGTCGGCGCCCGGCGCGGTGAGGACCGCGACGGCGGGCAGCGCCGCAGGCGTTGAGCGCCGCTCGCGGGTCCCGGCCGTGCGCGGTGACCACGGCGACGCCGTCCCAGGGCAGGCCGGCGCGGGCGAACGCGGCGGCCACACTGGACACCGCGCACCCGGCGGCAGGCCGGCCGCCCGCAGCCGCCGGACGATGCCGAAGAGTCCGGGGTCGCCGCTGGCCAGCACGACGGCCGGGACACCGGCGGCGACGGCGGTCGGCCGGTCCAGCGGGGGCGAGCGGACCGAGGGCGACGGTGGCGCAGCCGGCCGGCACCGGGCGCGGCGGCGAGGTGCCGGGCCGCGCCCACCACCAGGCCGGCGTCGGCGAGCACGAACCGGGTCGCCGGCCGCCCGGCCGCGTCGACGCCGACCACGGTGACGAGCGCCCGGGACGGCCCCGGTACGGCCTGCACAGGACCGGGAGCGGTCACGCGGCCCACCGGCCGGAGGAGGCGACGACCCGGGAGCCGGCGAAGTCCACCATGGCCACGTCGACCGTGACCGCCTGCCCGGCGAAGCGGAGCAGCACCTGGCGGACCCGGTGGCAGAGCAGGTCCCCGGCGGGGCCGAGCAGGCCGGCGGCCTCCCACAGCTCGTACGCGTGCCGCCCGGTGTTGGCGGCGGTGACCGCCGTGACCAGGTCGGGGTCGCCGCCGGCCTCGGCGGTCACCGCGCCGAGCAGCGACAGGTCCACCGCCGAGCGGGTGTAGTGGGTCATCAGGATGCCGGCGGCCAGCTTCGCCAGCTTGCCGGCCATGCCGACGAAGACCACCCCGGTCATCCCGTCGCCGACGGCGGCGGTGACGGCCGCGCCGGTGAAGTCGCCGACCTCGACGAAGCAGACCTCGGGCAGCTCCGGCAGGAGCACCCGGGCGGCCCGCTCGGTACGCCCCCCGGTGCACAGCACCACGGTCCGCTCCCCCTGGGCGGCCATCACGTGCACCGCCTGCACCACGCTGGCCCGCCAGGAGGCGGTGGAGAAGGGGCGGACGATCCCGGTGGTGCCGAGGATGGAGATGCCACCGAGGATGCCGAGCCGCCGGTTGGTGGTCTTCCGCGCCATCCGCTCGCCGTCCGGCACGCTGATCACCACCCGGACGCCCACCTCGGTCAGGTCGACCACCTCGGCCACCGCCTGCCCGATCATGCGGCGCGGGGTCTCGTTGATGGCCGGCCCGCCGACGGCCAGGCCCAGCCCGGGTTTCGTCACCGTGCCGACGCCGTCGCCACCGTCCAGCGTCAACCCGGTCCCCGGGCGCCAGCCGACCGTGGCAGTCAGGTGCGCGCCGTGGGTGACGTCCGGGTCGTCCCCGGCGTCCTTGACCACGACCGCCTCGGCGTGCGCGTCGGGCAGCGGGGTGAACTCGCACCGGGCCACCGGGAAGCACACCCGCCGGCCGTCGGGCAGGCCGATCTCCACCTCGCGCTGCGGCACCCCGGTGACCAGGGCGGTGACGGCCGCCTTGGTCGCCGCGGTGGCGCAGGCGCCGGTGGTCCAGCCGGTCCGCAGCGCGGTGGGCCGGACCTTCGCCGTACGCGGCAGGTCCGGCTCGCGCAGCGGCGGTTCGGCGTACGTCATCGGGGTGGCCCGTCCCCGCCGGTGGCGGCCGGGGCGGCGGCGTCGGTGGGCGGGGTGGCCGGTCGGCGCGGGCCCGGCGCAGCTCGGCGCGGGCCCGGCGCAGCTCGGCGCGGGCGGCCGGCTCGGCCCGGCGGTGCGTGTGGAAGTGCCCGGGGTGATAGAGGTGCGAGCGGGTGCCGCTGGCCGCGAGCGCCGGGCCGACCAGGAAGAGGGTGTGCTTCCAGAGCCGGTGCTCCTTGACGGTGGCGGCCAGCTCGCCGAGGACGCAGCGGACCACCAGCTCGTCGGGCCAGGTCGCCTGGTACGCCACCACGACCGGGGTGTCGGCCGGATAGCCGCCGGCGAGCAGCTCGGCCTGCGCCTGCCCGGAGCGGGCGGCGGAGAGGAAGAGCGCCATGGTGGTGCCGTGCCGGGCGAAGTCGCGGACCCGCTCCCCCGGCGGCATCGGCGTCTTCCCGCCTTCCAGCCGGGTGAGGATCACCGACTGGGCCACCTCGGGGATGGTCAGTTCCCGGCCGACGAGGGCGGCGACGGCGGTGAACGAGGACACCCCGGGCACGATCTCCACCGCCAGGTCGAGGGCCCGGCACAGGTCGAGCTGTTCCTGCACCGCACCCCAGAGGGCCGGGTCGCCGGAGTGGATCCGGGCCACGGTCAGCCCCTGCGCGGCGGCCCGCCGGTAGAGCGGCAGCACCCCCTCGACGGGCAGCTGGGAGGAGTCGACGAGCTCGGCGTCCGGGCGGGCGTGGGCGAGCACGTCGGCGTGGACCAGGCTGGCCGCCCAGATCACCACGTCGGCCTCGGCGATCACCCGCGCGGCGCGCAGGGTGAGCAGGTCGGCGGCGCCGGGTCCGGCCCCGACGAACCAGACCTTCCCGGTGCTGGTCACAGTTTTCCTCCCCGGCGGTCCCGGTGGGCCGGGACCAGCAGCGTCGACAGGTACGGCAGGTCGTCGGCGGCGGCGTCGACCGGCCCGATCCACTCGTCGGGCAGGCCGAGCGAGCGGCCGAGCACGGCATCGCCGAGCCGGCCGCCCCGGCGCAGCTCGTCGACGAGCGCCGGGTGGCGGCGCCAGCCCTTGTAGATCACGACCGTGCCCGGTCCGGCGAGGGCGTCGGCGACCGGCGCGAGCCTGGCCGTCGCCGGCAGCAGGGTCAGCGGCTCGCGTCCCTCGCAGAGCGGCACGCCGCTGCGGGCGGCCAGCTCCTGCATGGCGGTCACCCCGGGGACGGTGCGCACCTCGACCGCCGGGCGCCGGGCGCGCACGCCGTGTGCCAGGTAGCCGCAGGTGGAGTAGACGTTGGGGTCGCCGATGCCGGCCACCGTGATAGGCGTCGCGGCGCCCGCGTCGAGCGCGGCGACCACCGCGTCGGCGGCGGCGTCCCAGGCCCGTCGGCGCGGGCGGTCACCCCGCCCCGGTCGTCGAGGGCGAACGGCAGCCGGCGCAGCCGGTCCGCGGCCACGTGCGCGGCCACGGTGGTCTCGGCACGGCCGGGCGGCGCGTCGCCCTCGGCGGCCGCTCCATCACCGGGCGAAGACCACGTCGCCTCGCCCAGCACGCGGACCGCCTTGAGGGTGAGCAGTTCCGTCGCCGGGCCGACCCCGACCCCGGTCAGGGTGGCCGGGCGGGTGACGGGCCGGCCCGGGTCCGATGCGGTCACCGGCTCGCCGCCTCGACCAGCCGGCGGGCCGCGAGGGGGTGACCCGCCCAGTGGGTGTGCAGGTAGGAGGCGTGCACGTCGCCGGTGACGAAGCCGTGCGCGCCGCCGTCCCAGCGCCAGGCCGGCCGCTCGCCGTGGCCGGGGTCGGTGACGGTGCGGTGGAACTCGTGGCCGCGTACCGGGTCGCCGGCGCGGTGGGCCGGGGAGTCGGTGGCGGCGACGGCGTCCCGGTAGCCGAGGGTGAGCCGGCCGGTCATCCGGGCGGTGTGGTCGAGCCGGCCGCACATCGGCACCCCGTCCAGGGACCGGCCGAGATAGAGCAGGCCGGCGCACTCGGCGACGATCGGACCGGCGAACCCGGCCAGGTCGGCGCGGAGCCCGGCGTTGGCGGCGAGCGCCTCGGCGTGCACCTCGGGGAAGCCGCCCCCGACGACCACGGCCCGGGTGCCGCCCGGCAGCGCCGGGTCCCGCAGCGGGTCGACCACGACCACGTCTGCGCCGGCCGCGGTGAGCAGTTCGGTGGTCTCCGCGTACGAGAAGGTGAAGGCCGGACCACCGGCGACCGCGACGACCGGGCGGCTCGTGCCGGCGGGGCCGCCGACCGCCTCGGCGTCCCAGGGCGCGACGGTCCGGCGGCGCGGTCCGGGCCTGCTCCAGCACCGCGTCGAGGTCCGTGGGCTCGACCAGGTCGCCGAGGGCGGGCGACGGCGAGCGACCGGCGGCCCGCTCGGCGACCGGCACCACCCGAGGTGCCGGCCGGCGCGGTGACCTCGGCGGCCCGGGTGACCGCCCCCAGCACCGGTACGCCCACCTCGGCGAGCGCGTCGCGCAGCAGGGTCTCGTGCCGGGGCGAGCCGACCCGGTTGAGCACCACCCCGCCGATCCGCACGCCCGGGTCGAAGGCCCGCATGCCGAGCGTGAGGGCGGCGGCCGAGCGGCCCTGGGCGGTGGTGTCGAGCACCAGCAGCACGGGTGCGTCGATGAGCCGGGCGACGTGCGCGGTGGAGGCGTACCCGCGTCGGCCGACCGCACCGTCGTGCAGCCCCATCACCCCCTCGACCACCGCGACGTCGGCGGGGGTGGGCACGCTCGCGCCGTGCCGCAGCAGCGGCGCGATCCGCTCCTCGCCGACCAGCCAGGGGTCGAGGTTGCGGCCGGGCCGGCCGGCGGCGAGCGCGTGGTAGCCGGGGTCGATGTAGTCGGGGCCGACCTTGTGCGGGCTGACGGTGAGGCCCCGCCGGCGCAGCGCGGCGAGCAGCCCGGTGGCGACGGTGGTCTTGCCGTGCCCGCTGGCCGGCGCCGCCACCACCACCCGGGGCAGCGCCCACGCGTCGGCCGCCGGCGGGCCGCTCACCACTCGATCCCCTTCTGGCCCTTCTGGCCGGCGTCCATCGGGTGCTTCACCTTGGTCAGTTCGGCGACCAGGTCGGCGGCGGCGACCAGGCGCGGGTCGGCGTCGCGGCCGGTGATGACGACGTGCTGGAAGCCGGGGCGGCCGGCCAGGGTGTCGACCACCTCGTCGACGTCCACCCAGCCCCACTTCATCGGGTAGGTGAACTCGTCGAGGACGTACAGGCCGTGGCGTTCGGCGGCGAGGTCGCGCTGGATCTGCCGCCAACCCTCGAGGGCGTCGGCGGCGTGGTCGGCCTCGCCGCCGCGCTGGATCCAGGACCAGCCCTCGCCCATCTTGTGCCAGGCCACCGGCGCGCCCTGGCCGGTGCGCTCGTGCACCTCGCCGAGGGCGCGGAAGGCGTTCTCCTCGCCCACCCGCCACTTGGCGCTCTTGACGAACTGGAACACCCCGATCGACAGGCCGGCCGTCCAGGCCCGCAGCGCCAACCCGAACGCGGCGGTCGACTTCCCCTTCATCTGTCCGGTGTGGACGATGGTCAGCGGCCGGTTCCGTCGCTGCCGGGTGGTCAACCCGTCGACGGGCACGTGGCTGGGCTTCCCCTGCGGCATCAGACGGCACTCCTGTTCGAGGCGGCTACCGGGATCGGAGCGGACAGCGGCCCTGCGGGGGGACGTGCCCGGCCGGGGTCTCCGGCGGTGGTGAGGGCGGCGAGCGGGTGGAGCGGGGCGGACAACTGGGTGGCGAGGCTGCGGGCGAGGTGCAGGCGTACCGGACCGGACTCGCAGTCGACGACCACGCAGGGCGCCCCGGTGGCAGCGAGCACGGCGGCGGCACGGGCGGCCCGGTCGAGGGGGCGCGGGCCGGCGGTGGCCCGGCCGTCGGTGACGACCAGCACCAGCGGACGGCGTCTCGGGTCGCGCAGCCGCTCCACCCGCAGCAGCTCGGCCGCCGCGAGCGCCCCTCGGCGAGCGGGGTGCGCCCGCCGGTGGGCAGCTCGGCGAGCCGGGTGGCGGCGGCGAGGACCGAGGAGGTGGCCGGCAGCAGGGTCTGCGCGCCGGCACCCCGGAAGGCCACCACCGCGACCTTGTCCCGGCGCTGGTAGGCGTCGGTGAGCAGAGCGAGCACGGCACCCTTCACCGCCGACCGGGACCGCGCGCCCATCGACCCGCTGGCGTCGACCGCGAAGAGCACTGGGTTCCCTCCCGTCCCTCCCGGACCGCCTCGCGCAGGTCGTGCGGGCGCAGCCGCAGCGGCCCGGCGGTCCGCCCGCGGGCCGCCTGGTGCGGGGCGGCGGCACGCAGGGTGGCCGGCAGGTGCAGCGCGCCGGGCCGGCCGGCCGGCACCCGCGCCCCGGTGGTCCGGCCCCGTCCGGTACGCGCCCGGGACCGCCGTCCCGGCACGCCGTCCCCGACCCCGGGCGCGGTGAGCAGCCGCGCGGTCAAGCCCGTTTCGGGTACGGCCACCGCCCGCCCCCGGTCGTCCCCGGTCTCCCGGTGCGTCCCGCCGGGCCGGCCGTCGCCGTCCGACGGCCGCGCGCCGTGCGAAGTGTCGCCGTCGGACGGCGCGTCGTTCGGGGTGTCGCGGTCGGACGGCCGCGCGTCGTGCGGGGCGTCGCCGTCGGTCGGCTGCGGGCCGGAGACACCGCCGGCCGGACCGCCACCGGTCGGGTCGTCCGGTGCACCGCCGGCACCGGGCCCGGACCCGTCGTCGTCCGGGTCGTCGTCGGGGTCCCGGCCCAGCGCCTCGTCGAGGCGCTCCTCGTCCAGCCCCGGGGTGTCGAACGGGTCACGGCGGCGGCGGTGCGGCAGCGCCAGCCGGGCGGCGACCCGGACGTCCTCGGCGGTCACCTCGGCGCGGTTCTGCCAGGCGGCGTGCGCGAGCGCGGCCCGGGCGGTGACGATGTCGGCGCGCATCCCGTCCACGTCGAAGGCGGCGCAGACCTCGGCGATCTGCCGCAGCGCGCGGTCCGGCAGGGACACCCGGGGCAGCCGGGCCCGGGCGGCGGCGACCCGCCGGGCCACCGGGCGTCGGCGTCCGCCCAGCGGGCGGCGAACCCGGCCGGGTCGGCGTCGGCGGCGAGCCGACGACGGACCACCTCGACCCGTACGGCCGGGTCGCGGCTGGCGGCCACCTCGACGGTGAGCCCGAACCGGTCGAGCAACTGCGGGCGCAGCTCCTCCTCCGGGTTCATGGTGCCGACCAGCAGGAACCGGGCGTCGTGCCGGACCGAGACGCCCTCCCGTTCGACGTGGCAGCGGCCCATCGCGGCGGCGTCCAGCAGCAGGTCGACCAGGTGGTCGTGCAGCAGGTTCACCTCGTCGACATAGAGCACGCCCCGGTGGGCGGCGGCGAGCAGGCCGGGCTCGAAGGCGCGTACCCCCTCGGTGAGGGCCTGTTCCAGGTCGAGCGCGCCGACCACCCGGTCCTCGGCGGCACCGACCGGCAGTTCGACCAGGCGGGCCGGACGGCGCTCGCCGCCGCGCCGGCCGGGTGCGGGCCGTCGGGCAGCCCGGGTCGGGCGCGGCCGGGTCGCAGGCGAACCGGCAGCCGACCACCCGGTCGACCGGCGGCAGCAGGGCGGCCAGGGCGCGGACGGCGGTCGACTTCGCGGTGCCCTTCTCGCCCCGCACCAGGACCCCGCCGATCGCCGGGTTGACGGCGTTGAGCAGCAGCGCCAGCCGCATGTCGTCCATGCCGAGCACGGCGGAGAAGGGATAGGTGGTGGTCATGCCCGATCCTCCAGGTCGCCCTCGCCGGCCAGGTACGTCTCGCGGAGCCGGTCGAGGGTGTCCGGCCCGGGTGCGGCCCACAGGCCCCGGTCGGCGGCCTCCAGCAGCCGTTCGGTGATGCCGCGCAACGCCCACGGGTTGGACCGCTCGAGGAACTCCCGGTTCTCCGGGTCGAAGACGTACGCGGCGGCCAGCCGCTCGTACATCCAGTCGTCGACGACGCCGGCGGTGGCGTCGTAGCCGAACAGGTAGTCCACGGTGGCGGCCAGCTCGAACGCGCCCTTGTAGCCGTGCCGGCGCATCGCGGCGATCCACTTCGGGTTGACCACCCGGGCCCGGAACACCCGCCGGGTCTCCTCGCCGAGGGTGCGGGTCCGCACGTCGTGCGGCATGGCCGAGTCCCCCACGTAGGCGGCCGGGGACGCGCCGGTGAGGTGGCGGACCATCGCCACCATCCCGCCGTGGTACTGGAAGTAGTCGTCGGAGTCGACGATGTCGTGCTCCCGGGTGTCCTGGTTCTTCACGGCCACCGCGATCCGGGCGAAGGAGCGTTCCATGTCGGCGCGGGCGGCCCGCCCGTCGAGGTCGCGGCCGTACGCGTAGCCGCCCCAGACGGCGTACACCTCGGCGAGGTCGGCGTCGGTGCGCCAGTTCCGGGCGTCGATCAGCGGCAGCAGCCCCGCCCCGTACGCCCCGGGTTTCGAGCCGAAGATCCGGGCGGTGGCCCGGCGCTCGTCGCCGTGCTCGGCCAGGTCGGCGGTGACGTGCGCGCGGACGTGGTTGTCGGCGGCCGGCTCGTCGAGGGCGGCGACCTGCCGGACCGCGTCGTCGAGGAGCGCCACGACGTGCGGGAAGGCGTCCCGGAAGAAGCCGGAGATGCGGACGGTCACGTCGATCCGGGGCCGGCCCAGCTCGGCCAGGGGCAGCACCTCGATGCCGGTGACCCGGCGGGACCGGTCGTCCCAGGTCGGCCGGACCCCGAGCAGCGCGAGCACCTCGGCGATGTCGTCGCCCTGGGTACGCATGGCGCTGGTGCCCCACACGGTCAGCCCGACCGACCGGGGGTACGCCCCGGTGTCGGCGAGGTGCCGCGCCAGCAGCGAGTCCGCGAGGGCCACCCCGACGTCCCAGGCGTTGCGGCTCGGGATGGCCTTCGGGTCGACGGAGTAGAAGTTCCGGCCGGTGGGCAGCACGTTGACCAGGCCCCGGGTGGGCGAGCCGGACGGGCCGGGCGGGACGAACCGGCCGTCGAGCGCGCCGAGCACCCGGCCGATCTCGTCGGTGGTGCGGTCCAGCCGGGGCACCACCTCCCGGGCGGCGAAGCGGAGCACCTCGGCGGCGTCCGGGACGGGCCGGCCGACGACCTCGGCGACGACGGCGTCCACCTTCGTGTCGTCCCAGCCCAGGGTCTCCATGCCGACGACGAGGCGGCGGGCGAGCGCCTCGATCAGGTCGACGGCGTCGGCGGCGGTGGCGGCGGGACCGTCCACGGCGTCGGTCAGCTCCGCCGGTACGGCGAGCCGGGCGCCGGGTGCGGCGAGCAGCGCCTGCTCGTCCAGCCCGTACCCGGCGGCGAGGGCCTGCCGCAGGCCGGGCAGGGCGCGGACACCGCCCCAGACCTGCGGGGCGCGCAGCACGGCGAGGACCAGGTTGACCCGCGCCTCGCCGGTCGGCGCTTCGGCGAGGACGTGCAGCCCGTCGCGGATCTGCACGTCCTTGACCTCGCAGAGATAGCCGTCGAGGTGCAGCACGAAGTCGTCGAAGTCGTCGGCGCCGGGCATCTGCTCGGTGTGCAGGTCGTGGTGCAGTTCGGCGGCGCGGACCAGGTCCCAGATCTGGGCCCGGACGGTGGGCACCTTGGCCGGGTCGAGCGCCTGCACGGTCGCGTACTCGTCGAGGAGCTGTTCGAGTTTCGCCAGGTCGCCGTACGTCTCGGCGCGGGCCATCGGCGGCACCAGGTGGTCCACGACCACGGCGTGCGCGCGGCGCTTGGCCTGGGTGCCCTCGCCGGGGTCGTTGACGATGAACGGGTAGACCAGCGGCAGGTCACCGAGCACGGCGTCGGGGGCGCAGTCGGCGGCCAGCCCGAGGCCCTTGCCGGGCAGCCATTCCAGGGTGCCGTGCTTGCCGAGGTGGACCACCGCGTCGGCGCCGAAGCCGCCGTCGGCGACGGGCGCGGCCAGCCACCGGTAGGCGGCCAGGTAGTGGTGGCTGGGCGGCAGGTCGGGATCGTGGTAGATGGCGATCGGGTTCTCCCCGAAGCCGCGCGGCGGCTGGATGATCAGCACCACGTTGCCGAAGCGCAGCCCGGCGAGGACGAGGTCACCGCCGTCGGTGTAGAGCTGGCCGGGCGGCTCGCCCCAGTGCGCACGGATCCGTTCCCGCAGTCCGGCCGGTACGGCGTCGTACCAACGCCGGTAGGTGTGCGCCGGCACCCGCGCCTCGGCGGCGGCGAGCTGTTCCGGGGTGAGCCACTCGACGTCGTGCCCGCCGGCCGCGATGAGCGCGTGGATCAGCGCGTCGCCGTCGTCGGGGACGGGCCCGTCGCCGAGGTGCCAGCCGGCGTCGGCGAGGGCGGCCAGCAGCCGGACCGCGGACGCCGGGGTGTCCAGGCCGACCGCGTTGCCGACCCGGGAGTGCTTCGTCGGATAGGAGCTGAGCACGATCGCGAGTCGCTTGTCCGCGTTCGGCACGTGCCGCAGCCGGGCCTGGCGGACCGCGATGCCGGCGATCCGGGCGGCCCGCTCCGCGTCCGGCGCATAGACCGAGAGCCCGTCGGCGTCGATCCGCTTGAACGAGAACGGCACGGTGACGATCCGACCGTCGAACTCGGGGATGGCGACCTGCATCGCCGCGTCCAGTGGGGAGAGACCGGCGTCGCTGCCGGCCCACTGGTCGCGGGTGCCGGTGAGGCAGAGCGCCTGGACGATCGGCACGTCGAGGGCGGCGAGCGCACCCACGTCCCAGGCGTCCTCGTCGCCCCCGCCGGCCGCATCGGTGGCGACGGTCCCGCCGGCGGCGAGCACCGTCACGACGAGGGTGTCGCAGCGGGCGAAGAGGTCGAGCGGCCCGGCGCCCGGGGTGAGGCCGCGCAGCGAGCCGCAGAAGATCGGCAGCGGGTGCCCGCCGGCCGCGTGCACCGCGTCGGCCAGGGTGTCGACGAAGGCGGTGTTCCCGGCCAGGGCGTGCGCCCGGTAGAAGACGATCCCGACGGTGGGCCGCCCGTCGGCGCCGGTCGCGGGCCGGTCGCCGAGGATGCCGTACAGCGGGGTGGGGGTGGGCGGGGCGAAGCCCTCGCCGGTGAGCAGGACCGTGTCGGAGAGGAACCGGGCCAGCTGGGCCAGGTTGTCGGGGCCACCCTCGGCCAGGTATGCCAGCGCCTGGGTGGCCACCCCGGCGGGCACCGTGGAGGCGGCCATCAGCTCCGCGTCGGGCAGCGCCTCGCCGCCGAGCACCACCGTGGGCACGCCGGAGGCGAGCAGCGCGGCGAGGCCGTCCGGCCACGCCTGTCGGCCGCCGAGCAGCCGTACGACGGCCAGGTCGACGCCGTCGAGCAGGGCGGGCACGGCGTCGACGGCGACCCGGGCGGGGTTGGCGAGGCGGTAGTCGGCACCGCTGGCGCGGGCGGCGAGCAGGTCGGTGTCGGCGGTGGAGAGCAGCAGGACGCGCACGGACGGCTCCGGAGAGTGACGCCCGGACCGGCGCGGGGGCCGGTCGGGCGGGGCGAGGGTGGGCGCGGTTCAGCCGGTACGGCGGGTCGCCGGCCGGGTCACCGGCGGGCGGCCGGCGGGTGTGGCGGCGGGCTCAGCGGTGAACGGCGGGGCTGACCGAGGCGGCGGCGGAGTCGGCCGCGGGCGTCGGGATCCGGCCGGGTCGAGGGACGACCACCACGGCGGTACGGCTGAGCACGGGCACGCTGCCGTGCGCGGTGCGGCTACGACGGATCTCGTCGACGGTGGAGACGCTGCGCGTCATCGGGTCCTCCTCGGGTGTCCACGCCCTGGGGTACGTCCCGACGGCCGAAGTATCCTGGCTCCCGGATCGACGCTCACCCCCGGCCTTCCAACCGCGCACGCACGGCCGTGACTCACGAGGGGGGATCGCTCCCCGGTGACAGTGGCGGGACCGCGCCGGAATCACACCGGCTTCCTTCACTGCCGTCAGGCCGCGAATGCTGCCACACCCGCCCGCCGCCGGTCAACGCCACCCGGCTGGACCGTCGGCGGACCCTGGGCATGCACGCCGATGAATGCGCTTGAGTTCCCACGCAATCACGGGAATGAATGGAACACACGTCTCGGAACGGGCCGCGACATTGCCGCTCGACGGCATCCACAATGGCGGACACCGCCGCCGGGACGGTGCGTCGGGGCTGGTCCGGCGGCCCGGGGTGCAGGCGGTGACCGCCGTCGTCGCCGTCGCGGGAAACCGTGGTCGACCGGGCCGCGCGGATCACCGGCACCGGCGTTCGCGGCGGCCGGAAACGAGGTCACGGCAGGCCGTCCCGGCACCGATCCGGGCGGCGGGACGCGCCGCGGCCGGTGTGACGGGGGACCCAGTCTCAGCGGGCGCGGCGCTCCGGGTGGGCCCGGTTCCAGGCCCGCATCCGCTCCGGATAGCCGGTACGGGCCGCCTCGTAGAGCGGGATCGCGTGCTTCTGGGCGATCTTCGCAGCGGCCCGGGGCGTGCCGGTACGCCGCCGGATCCACTCGCCGTCGTCGGCGATCGCGACCACCGTGGTGTCGGTGGCGGTGGTCTCCGGCTCCAGATAGAACTCCACACCCCGGCGGCTGGTGGCGAACGCGGTCAGCGCCGCGAGGTCGTCGGCGGTCGCCTCCCGGTCCAGCTTCGTCGGCGTGGTCGGGTCGGCAGTCCGCCGGGTGAACCAGCCCATGTCCGCCTCCTTGCCCTCGGCCTCCGCCCAGTCCACCACGGTCACCTGACAACCGGCTGCGAGCCGGGTGGGAGAAGCCTGACCTCGGAGGGCGCCCGGTCGGCGAGGTGGCGGCGGGCCAGCCCGGTCAGGCCGGGCGGGCCGGTGGACGCAGGACCGGCACCAGGAACAGGGTGGGCAGCAGCAGGACGGGGACGACGAGCAGCGCGCGGAGCGTACCGACGTGGTCGCCGAGCAGCCCGAGCAACGGCGGGCCGGCCAGGAAGGCGGTGTAGCCGATCACGGCGACCACGCTGACCCGGGCGGGTGCCCGGTCCTCGTCGTCGGCGGCGGCGCTCATCCCCACCGGGAAGCCGAGCGACGCGCCGAGCCCCCAGAACGCCACCCCGACGATCGCCAGCGGGCCGGAGCCGGCCAGCACGGCGAGGGTGGCCCCGGCGGCGGCCAGGCCGATGGTGCCGAAGAGCACCGGCACCCGGCCCCACCGGTCGATGGCGACGGTGCCGACGGTGCGGCCGAGGGTCATGCCGACCACGAAGACCCCGAAGACGGTCGCGCCGACCGCCTCGCTGACGCCGTACCCGTCGATGAAGGCGACCGCCACCCAGTCGTTGGCGCTGCCCTCGGTGAACGCGGCCACCAGCACCAGCAGGCCGATGAGCAGGGTGCGGGGCTCACGCCAGGTGGCGAGCAGGGTCCGCCGCCGGTCGCCCGCCGCCGTCGGTCCGCCGTCCTCGGCGGGTGCCGGCAGGAAGGACCGGGCCCCGAGCAGGGTGCCGCCGAACACCACCGCAGCCACCACCGTCAGGTGTACGCCGATCGGCACCCCGACGCGGGCCGCACCGGCCCCGAGGCCCGCCCCGGCCACCGAACCCAGGCTCCAGGCCGCGTGGAACCGGGGCAGGATGGTGCGGCCGAGCCGCTTCTCCACGGTCGCACCCTCGATGTTCATCGCCACGTCGCAGGTGCCGGAGCCGTAGCCGAGGGCGAACAGGCCGACGGCAACCCCGACCGGCGAGCCGAGCAGGCCGGTGGAGAGCCCGGCGACGGTGAGGCCGAGCGCCACGAAGGCGGTCGACGCGACCACCGTCCGGGCCGGGCCGAGCCGCTGGGTGACCAGCCCGGCGGTCGGCATGGCCAGCAGCGCGCCGACGGACATGGCGATCAGGAGCAGCCCGAGCTGACCGGCGCTGAGACCGAGCGAGTCGCGGACCGCCGGCACCCGGGCGAACCAGGACGCCACCGCGAGCCCGTTGAGGGCGAAGACGACCGCGACGCCGGTGCGGGCGGCCAGCACAGCGCGGGACCCGGGCGGAACGGCGACGGGGTCGGTGACCGGCGCGCCGGTGGGGTTCACGATGCGGGTTCCTCTCGTGCTGCGGATGTCCTGCGACGATCACACACCCGGGCCGGTACCGGCCACAAGCCCGAGCCGCCCCTTACCGGCGAGGCGCCCGCCACAGCGGTGGTTGACCGGCGCACCTGCGGGTATGCGCCCGGCGTCCGCGCACGGGAAGGGTGGGGACCAGGTGACCGAGCCCGCGCCGCCGCACCGGCAGCCCGAGGAGGACCCGCGGCACGGCCGGCTGGCCGCCCGGCCCGCGCCGCCGACGACCGAGGGCGGGACCGGCCTGGTGTCGCTGCCCGGCCCGCAGCGGGAGTCGCCGGCGCTGGCGTACGTCCCGGCGGGCGGGGACGGGGCGTACCGGCTGGTGGTGCTGCTGCACGGGGCCGGCGGGTCCGCCCGGCAGGGGCTGGACCTGCTGCTGCCCCTCGCGGACGCGCACCGGCTGCTGTTGCTCGCCCCGCAGGCCACCGCGAGCAGTTGGGACCTGATCGTCGAGGGGTACGGCCCGGACGTGCGGCGGATCGACGGGCTGCTCGACACGCTCTTCGCGCGCTACCCGATCGAGGGCGTGGCGCTGGGCGGCTTCTCCGACGGCGCGTCGTACGCCCTCTCCCTGGGCCTGACCAACGGCGACCTGGTCGACGCGGTGCTGGCGTTCTCCCCCGGCTTCGCCGCGCCGCTGGTCACCCACGGCCGGCCGCGGATCTTCGTGGCGCACGGCACCGACGACCGGGTGCTGCCGGTGGACCCGTGCAGCCGGCGGCTGGTGCCCCGGCTGCGCTCCCTCGGCCACCCGGTCGAGTACGCCGAGTTCGCGGGCGGCCACGAGGTGCCGGCGGCGATCCGGCAGCGGGCGGTGGACTGGCTGACCGCACAGCGCGGCCCCGGTCCGGGCCGCTGACCGGCCGGCCCGGTAACGGCAGCTGACCCGGCCGTCCCGGTCAGGGGCCGCTGACCGCCGCGTCCACCCGGCCCAGCACGGTGGCGTCGTCGTCCACGCCCACGCCGCGCAGCAGGTCGATGGCGGTGGCCCGGACCTGGCCGATGATCATGGCGAGCGGCAGCGTCTGGCCCGGCGTGAAGAGCCGCCCCGCCGCGCGGACGGCGGCCAGCGCGGCGATGTCGGTCCGTTCGGCGTGCCGGTCGGCGATGTGCTCCTGCCCGCTCAGGTCGGCGGCGAGCGCGTCCCCGGCGGAGCGGACCGCCTCGGCCAGGGTGCGGATCGCCGCGCCCAGGTCGGCCGGCACCGGCGCGGTGCCCCGGGTCAGGGTGACCGCGGCCCGGGCCAGCACCCGGACGTTGCGGACCGCGTAGTCGATCTGCCGGATGGAACCCTCCACCGACCGGAGCCGGCCGATGTGCCGACGGCGGCGGACGTTGAGCCGCAGCGCCTCACCGGCCGCGAGGACCGCGTCGCGCAGCCGCTCCACGGTGGCGTCGGCGTGCCGGGCCCGGTCCAGCGCGGCCAGCGCCGCCTCCTCGTCGCCCCCGTCCAGGGCGGTGGCGATCTCGTCGAGCAGCCCGGCCAGCTCCTCGAAGGTGTGCCGGAACTCGGCCACCAGCGGGGCGAGCGGGCGACGCGCGTCGATCAGCTGGCTGGCGGCGAGCGCCACGCCACCGCCGATCAGCGCGTCGACGAACCGGAACGGCACCAGCGACTCGGTCGGCGGCGAGACCACCACCAGATAGAGCGCGGAGACGGCGGCCTGCACCACCGACACGGTGCTGGCGCCGATCGCCACCGCCAGGGCGATGGTGAGCAGGATGACGGTGAAGACGGTGCTGGTGGTACGCGGCCCGAGCGCCTGGACGACGAGGTCGGCGACGAGCACCCCGGCGGCGACGCCGAGCACCACCTCGACCGCCCGGCGCATCCGCTGACCACGGGCCTGGCCCAGCACGATGAGCGCGGCGGCCGGGGCGAAGAAGGGCTGCGGGTGCCCGACCAGCCGGGTGGCCAGCACCCAGGAGACGGTCGCCGCTCCGGTGGCCTCCGCCACCGGCAGCCAGCCCCGCCGCAGCCGCCCCGCGGCCTCCCGGAACCAGCTCCACCGCGCCATCGCCGCCTCCTCCACGCCCGGACCGCCCCATCGTGCGCCGCCGCCCGCCGCGGCGCACCCGAGGGTGGTGGCGCTCACCCGTCCACCGCGCGGCGGGTCAGCAGGTGCCGCCGGTCTCCCAGTTGAGCTTGCCGCCACCGAACGGCACGACGCCCGGCTTGAGGGTCTGCGGGATGCCGGCGTTGCCGGCCACCACGTACCAGGAGTCGCCGCAGGCGCCGGGGAGGCTGAGCGTCATGGTCCACCGGGGCTGCGCGCGGTCGAGCCAGCGGACCTGGGACCGGTACAGGGTGGCGCCGCCGTCGGCGGTGCGGCGGTAGGTGGCCCAGAAGACGCGGATCCGCTCGCCCGGGCAGAGCTGGTCGGACACGTCCCCGCCGGTCCGGGCGGCCACCTTGACCACCCCGTACGTGAAGACCTGGACGACGTCCACCACCCCGGCCGGCGTGCAGGACGGCCGGGCCGTGGTGGTCGCGGTGCGGCCGCCCGGGTCGGGGTACGGCTGGACCGCGCCGGGACGGGCCGCCCGGTCGGGCGGGCCGTGGCGGCGGCCGTGGGGCGGGGGCGGACCGTCGCGGTGGCCGTCGGTGCCGGGGCGACGGGCGTGGTGGCCGGGGTGGACGGGTCGGCCACGACCGCCGCGGTCACCTCCGCGACCGGCCGTTCGGGCAGCGACCGGTTCCCGGTCGACCACACCACGGCGAGCGGGACGAGCAGCGCCAGCGCGGCGCCGAGCCCGACCCCGGGCAGCAGCCACCGACGACGGGCGCTCGGCGGACGGTCGGTGGACGGCTGCTCGGACATACGGGCTCCGGGGCGTGGGAGGGAACGGTTCGCGAGATCGTACGACCGCAGCGGTGCCCGCAGCGGACCGGGACGGCCGACGCCGGGATCGGATGACAGCATGGAGGGACCGGGACGGGAGGGTGCCGTGCACACCGAGGAAACCGAACGCTACGACCGGACGATCGCGGCCTGGCGGACCGCCGCCGAGCAGGGTGACGCCGCGGCGGCCGTCCGCTGCCTCGCCCCCGACGTCGAGGTGATCTCGCCGCTGACCGCCCGGTTCCGGTTTCACGGCCCCGGGCAGGTGGGCGACATGCTCGCCGCCGCCTACGAGGTGCTGACCGACATCCGGTTCCACACGGCGGTCGGCGAGGGGGCGACCCGGGCGCTGTTCTTCCACGCCCGGGCCGGCGGCGAGGAGGTGGAGGAGGCGCAGCTGCTCCGGCTGGACGCCGACGGGCTGATCCACGAGCTGACCCTCTTCGGCCGGCCGCTGCCGGCGCTGACCACGGTGCTGCGGGATCTCGGCCCCCGGCTGCTGCGCCGGCAGGGTCGGCCAGGGCTGGCCCGCGTGGTCGCCCTGGCCACCCGGCCGCTGGCCGCGTTGACCGGGTCGGGTGACCGGCGGATCGTCCCGCTGGGCGACCCGTCCCGGGCCCGTCGACCGGGTCGCTGACCGACTCAGGCGGCAGCCGTGAGGCGGGCGTACTCCGGGGAGGCCAGGAAGCGGGCCAGCACCTCGGCCGTGCCCGGGGTGTACGGGCGGCCGTCGAACAGCTCGTCGGCGGAGACGAAGACGATCGCCGCCCCCTCGCCGAGCACCACGTCCTCCTGGCGGGCCCGGGTGGCGCCCCAGAAGTAGTGCATCACCCGGTCGATCTCGGGCATCTCCTGGGTGGCGAAGAGCCGCAGCGCGCCGTCGGGGCGCAGCCCGGTCTCCTCCTCCAGCTCACGCAGCGCCGTCTCCTCGATCGTCTCGCCCGGCTCCCAGTGCCCACCGGGCAACCCCCAGACGTCGGGGTGGTACGGCGCGTGCGGGTCGCGGAGCTGGAGCAGCAGCCGGCCGGCGGGGTCGACCAGCAGGATGCAGGCGATGGGGTGCATCCGGCGAACCTAGCCGGAACCGCCGACAGTCGGGGGCCGAAGGTCCCTACCGGCGCGGCGGGCCGGGGTCCCCAATGGAAGGTGGTGACCCGAGGGAGGCTGCGATGTCCGGGACGACGGGGCCGCGCCGCGGCGGGATCTGGTACGGGCACATCCGCTGGATGTACCGGGGGCGCCGGCCGAACGCGCTGGCCCGGCTGATGAACCGCCTCTCGGCCCGGCAGTACGCGGCCGGGCTCGCCCCGGGGCACTGGGTGAGCCTGGAGGTGCCGGGCCGCCGTACCGGCCGGACCGTGTCGGTGCCCCTGGTGGTGGCGGACCACGACGGCGGGCGCTACCTGGTGGCGATGCTCGGCGAGCGGACCAACTGGGTGGCGAACGTGCGCGCCGCGGGTGGTCGGGCGGTGCTGCGGCACGGCCGGCGGGAGGTGGTCCGGTTGACCGAGGTGCCGGTGGCCGACCGCCCGCCGATCCTGCGTCGGCACCTGACTCTCGCCCCCGGTGCCCGTCCGCACGTGCCGGTGGACCGGCGGGCACCGCTGGCTGACTTCGCCCGGATCGCCGCCGACTTCCCGGTCTTCCGGATCACGGCCGAACCGCCTGCGGGCTGACCCGGGGCGGTCAGGCGGGGACGGCCGGCACCCGACCGTACGCGCGGTCGCCGAGCGCGGCCAGCCGGGTCCGGGTGGCGTCGTCGCAGAGCGCCCCGGCCAGTCCGGCGGCCCAGGCGGCGGCGGGGTCGACGCCGAGCCGGGCCGCGAGGGCGTACTCGTCGGTCAGGGTGATGTCGAAGATCGCCGGGTCGTCGGTGGAGACCGAGCAGCGCACGCCGGCCTCGGCGAGCCGGGTCACCGGGTGCGGCCGGTCCGGCCGGGCCACCCGAGCCGGAGGTTCGACGTCGGGGTCACGTCCAGCACCACGCCCCGGCCGACCAGCTCAGTGACCAGGTCCGGGTCGTCGGCGGCGCGGACACCGTGCCGGATCCGCGCCGCGCCCATCGCGAGCACCTCGCGGACCGCGTCCGGGCCGGCCGCCTCCCCGGCGTGCGGCACGAAGGGCAGGCCGCCGCCGCGGGCGATGCCGACCGCCCGGGCGTACGGCTCGGTCGGATGGCGTCCCTCGGCACCGGAGAGGCCGAAGCCGACCACCCCCCGACCGGCGAACCGGACCGCCACCCGGGCCGCCTCCTCGGCCAGGTCGACGTCCTGCCCCCGGAACACCTGCGGGGTCAGTCCGATCTCGACGGCGTAGCGCTCACGGGCCTCGGCGGCGGCGTCGCAGCAGGCGGCGAGGACATCCGCCCAGCCGGCCGGGCCGCCGAACCGCTCCTCCGCGTCGAGGATCGGCTCCAGGTAGACCGCGCCGTGCCCGGCCGCCTCGGCGGCGTACGCGAGCAGGGCCCGCCGGTAGTCGGCGGGGGTACGCAGACAGTCGGTGACCGTGTTCCACCGGTCGATGAAGTCGTACAGGTCGGTGAAGAAGTCCGGGGGTCGCCGGTCGGGCGGGGTCAGCCCGTGGCCCCGGGCGATGGTGGCGAGCAGCCCGGGGCGGACCGTCCCCTCCAGATGGACGTGCAGTTCGATCTTGGGTTGCTGGAGCTGGGCCGGGGTCACGGGGTCCTCCTCTTCGCACGCGCGGCGCTGCGGCGTGGACCGCTCCAGCGTGCCCCGCGCGGGGTCGGTCGCACCTCCCCCGGACGAGGGATGATCTCCACCGAAAATCCGAACGGGACAACCTTTCAGAATATCGATTTCCGGCGTTTTCCGGCCTCCGCCGAATGGGAGCAGGGGCCGGTAAGATCGGCGACAGCCATGTGACTGATCGCTGACTGCTGAATGTGATGGCGATCACACACACTGTGCCCATGAATACGAGACCCTGGCGTGGTCGGGCCCTCCGTCTCACGGCGTGTCTCGCCCTGGTGGCGGCACTCGCCGGGTGCATGCAACTCAACCTCGGCCTCACCGTCGCCGCCGACGACACGGTCAGCGGGCAACTCCTGCTCACCGCCGAGAAGTCCCTGCTCAGGTCCCGCAACAGCGACGTGTCGGCGGCCTTCGCCGAACTGCGGCAGAACATTCCCACGCTGCCCGCCGGCACCGAGACCCGCTACGAGGACTCCCGTTACTACGGCATTCTGATCGCCTACCGACAGAAACCGTTGCGCGAATTCACCAGCGAGAGTGTGAACCTGGTCCGCGACGGCGATCTCTACCGCTTCACCCTCCCGCTCGATCCGAAGAAATACGGCGGGAAGGTGGCCGAACAGGACCCGCGCAACCAGCAGGCGTTCATGACGTTGATGTCGTTCGAGATCTCGGTGACCTTCCCCGGCCGGATCCTCGACACCAACGGCACGGTCACCGGCCGCTCGGTGAGCTGGAAGGTGGTCGCCAACCAGCCGAAGCCCGCGGAGCTGCGGGCGGTGGCCGAGGCACCGCCGCAGCCGTCCGCCTCCGGTCCGGGGGCCGCCGCCCCCACCGGCGACGGCGGCGGTTCGTTCCCGTGGCTGCTGGTGGCAGCCGGCGTGGTCATCGCGCTGCTGGTCGCCGTGGTCGTCGTACTCCTGCTCCGTCGTCCGCGCGGCCCGGGACCCGCCGCCCCGGCCGCGCCCACGCCCGGCGTCACGCCCCCGGCGAACCAGCCGGGGCCGGTCTGACCGGCACCTCACCCGGGCGGCCCCGGGCCGCCGCACCACCCACCCTCCCTCGCACCACCCGGCACCATCCGAAGGGAGATCGCCGTGAACGATCTCTTCACCTGGGCCGCCCTCGGCAGCCTGACCGGCGCGAGCGCCGCCACCCTGCTGGCCGCCAACGTCATCGGCGGACTGCTCGGCCCCGACGGCGACAAGGCCCGCAAGTGGATCGCGCTGGGCATCGCCCTCGCGCTGTCCTACCTCACCGCGGCGTTCGCCGCCGACGCCGGCGCCCAGAAGTGGATCATCGCCTTCTTCAACGGGCTGGTCATCTTCTCCGCCGCGCTCGGCGTCAACCAGCTGCCGCCGGGCAACCGGCAGGCGACAAGTGCGTCGCCGACCCAGCTCGCGCAGGGTCGCGAGCCCCGCTACATCCGCTCCTGGGTCTGAGAGGTGACCCCATGGTCCTCGGAATCATCAGCGCCGTCGTCCACATCGCCCTCGGCGCGCTGCTCGGCCAGACCGCCGGCGGCACCCTCGGACTGCTGATCGGCGCCGTCGTCGGACTGCTCGTCGGCGCGCCCTTCGGCTGGGCGGTCTCCTCCGCCGGCACGTACGCCGCCGACGCGAAGGGGATCTTCCTCTTCGTCGTCGACCACACCTGGAGCCTGCTCAACACCGTCGCCGGAGCGATCTATCTGGTCGGCCACCTGATCGTCGGCCACCAGCTCGACCGGACCGCGTCGGCGGGCAGCGGGCGGGTCAACGTGGTCGAGGGCGTCTCACCCCGGTACGCCACCACCATCGGCACGGTCTGCGCCGGCTCCAGCCCCGGCATCCAGCGGCACGAGGACGTGCACGTCTTCCAGGCCCGGCTGCTCGGGCCGCTCTACCTGCCCCTGGTGGCGCTGAACTACGCGCTGTTCACCATCGCCCCGGTCTGGCTGCTCTGGCACGACCACACCAACGCGCCGATCAACCGCTTCACCCGCTACTTCGAGATCGGCGTCTACCCGCACGTCTGGAACGAGGCCATCGCGTACCGGATCCAGGGGACGCCGCCGCGATGACCGGAGCGATCGAGGCCGCCACCGCCGACCTCGCGGCATGGCTGACCGGGGCGGCGGGCGAACCCGTCCCGGTCGGCCCGCCCCGGGACGACCCGGACGGCGGGCTCACCGTCTGGCCGTTGGAGCTGCGGCCGGCCCGGCAGACCCGGGGCAGCGGCGGGGCGCGCGAGCCGTACCGGTTCGTGCTCCGGCTGCTGGTCTGCGGCACCGGGCCGGCCGCGCTGCCCCGGCTGGACCGGGTGCTGGCCGCCGCCGCGACGGCCGGCGAACCGGAACTGGTCCTCGACGCCGGTGACCCGGCGCTGTGGCGGGCCTTCGGCGTGCCGCCCCGGCCGGCGCTGCTGGTCGACGTGCCCGCCCAGATCGCCCGACCGGCCCCGGCGGCTCCGCCGGTGCTGCAACCGCTGCGGCTGCGCCAACTGGAGCTGCGCACCCTGGACGGCCGGGTGGTCGGCCCGCAGCAGCAGCCCCTCGCCGCGATGCGGGTCGAGCTGGTCGGCACCGGCACCGCCACGCACACCGACAGCGCCGGCCGGTTCCGGCTGGTCGGGGTGCCGCACGACCCCGCCGCGCCGGGCCGGCCGCTGCACCTGCGGCTGGTCGGCCGGGGCCGTACCCACCTCGCCGAACTCGACCCGGCCGATCCCGACCCCGTGATCGTCTGCGCGCCGCCGGCCGACTGAGCCGGTCACCGACCGCACCCGCACAGGAGGACCGATGCCCACCTACTTCTCCCCCGGCATCTATGTCGAGGAGGTGCCCAGCGGCGCCCGCCCGATCGGACCGGTCGGCACCAGCACGGCCGCCTTCGTCGGCGTCGCCCCGGACCGCGGCGCGCACGTCGACCGGGCCGTCGCGGTGAACAGCTGGTCGGAGTTCCTCCGGCTCTATGCCGGCGGGGAGCACCCGGAGAGCACCCCCCTCGCGCGGGCGGTCTTCGGCTTCCTCGACAACGGCGGCACCCGCTGCTGGGTGGTCAACGTCGGCGAGGGCGGCCAGCTCACCGGCACCGGCGGACGCCGGGGCGGGCTGCAACTGCTGGAGGCGGTCGACGAGATCTCCATCCTGGCCGCGCCCGGCTTCCACGACCCGGTCTCCCACGAGGCGCTGCTCAGCATGGCCGAACGGCTGCGCACCATGGTGGCGATCTGCGACCCCGCGCCGGACATCGAGGACATCTCCGGCCTCACCCGGGTCGCCACGCCGCCGAGACCGAAGGCCGCCGCCGACGGCAAACCCGCCGAGGGTACGCCCAAACCCCCCGCCGACGACGGCGACGGGCAGCCCGCGTACCGGCCCCGGCAGTCGGACTTCGGCACCTGCTACTTCCCGTGGATCCGGGTCCGGGACCCGCTCAGCGGTGAGCTGGTGCTCACCCCGCCCAGCGGGCACATCGCCGGCATCTGGGCCCGCACCGACGCGCTGCGCGGCGTGCACAAGGCCCCCGCCAACGAGCCGGTACGCGGCGCGGTCGACCTCGGCTACCTGGTCACCCGCCCCGAACACGACGTGCTCAACCCCAAGGGCGTCAACGTGATCCGCTACTTCGCCGGGGAGGGCATCCGGCTCTGGGGCGCCCGTACGCTCGCCGCCGAGGCCAGCGAGTGGCGCTACCTGAACGTCCGTCGGCTCTCCATCGCCATCGAGCAGGCCATCGCCGGTGGCACCCGGTGGATGGTCTTCGAGCCGAACGACTTCTCCCTGTGGCGGTCGATCCGGCGGGACATCGGCGCGTTCCTCACCCGGGTGTGGCGGGACGGCGCGCTGCTCGGGCGCACCCCCGAGGAGGCGTTCTTCGTCAAGTGCGACGAGGAGACCAACCCGGCCGACGTCCGCGACGCCGGGATGGTGGTCGCCCACATCGGCATCGCGGTGGTGAAGCCCGCGGAGTTCGTGGTGTTCAAGCTGAGCCAGTGGGCCGGCGGCACCGAGACCGAGACGATCGGAGGCTGACATGGCGACCACGGCCACCCCGCAACCCGGCGCCCCCGTCGACCCGTACCGGGCGTACAACTTCAAGCTGCTCATCAACGGCATCACCAACGGGCACTTCACCGAGGTCAGCGGGCTGGAGGTGAACATCGCGCCGCTGGCGTACCGGGAGGCCGGCAACGACCGGGTGCGCTCGGTGCCGGGTCAGGTCGAGTACGCCCCGGTCACCCTCCACTTCGGCCTCACCTCCTCCCGCGAGCTGTGGGACTGGGTCAACGCGGCGGCCCGGGGCGCGGTGAGCCGGCGCAACGTCTCGGTGGTGCTGCTCGACCCGGCCGGCACCAGCGAGGTGCTGCGCTGGAACATGATCAACGCGTGG
Organism: Micromonospora sp. R77; assembly: GCF_022747945.1. Lineage (NCBI taxonomy): Bacteria > Bacillati > Actinomycetota > Actinomycetes > Micromonosporales > Micromonosporaceae > Micromonospora > Micromonospora sp. R77. The sequence continues at coordinate 5,557,334 of NZ_JALDST010000001.1, read as the reverse complement.
CCCACCCGGTGGCGGGGCGCCCACCTCAACACCCTGGCCCAGGAGATCGCCATCGAGGCGCTGACCCTGGCGTACGAGGGACTGGACCTGGAGGCCGGCGGTGCGGCCGCCCCGACGCCCGCGTGACTGGCTGGCTCGGCGGCTGCGGGCCGCCGCCGTGACCGTCGACCGGCTGGCCCGCGCCGTCGAGCCGGCCGGACCGGACCCCGGTCGCCCGCGCCGTTCGCCCGACCCGTCCGCCGGGCCGGCCCCCGGTGCCGCGTCACCACCACGTCGCCCCGGCGAGCCTCCGGAGCACTGGCTGCGCCTGGTCGCCGCCCACGCCCCCGGCCTGCTGGGCGACCGCCCACCCCTTCCCCCCGCCGACCTCGCTGATCAGGTGGTTCCGGGCGGCTCGGACCCCGTGGCCGACGCGGACCTCCTGATCGGGGAGGGCAGGGGCGGGCGGGGCGGTTCCCGGGTGCGGGGCTGGTCGCGGTGGTTCGGCCGGCCGGAACTGGCCGTTCGCCGTCCACCCGGGCACCCCGGTCGGCACGAAGTACCCGTCGCGCCCGACGTGTCGACGCCGCGTCGGTCAACGCCTGACGAGCCGGCATCGGCGCGGTCGGCCGCATCGGACGCGTCGGTGTCGGACGCGCCGGCCGCGTCCCCGCACCGGAGGTGGCGTCGCCGGCCGTGGCTCCCGGGCCGGGTCGAGGGGACCCGTCGACCCCGCCGGGCACGGACCGGCCGGGCCCGAGCGACCCGCTGCCGCCACGCGGGCACCCCGAGCCGTCGGGCGGTGCGGCAGCCGGCGACGGACCCGTCCGTCCGGTGGTCGCCGGGACATCGGCCGTGGATCCGGGCCGGGCAGCCGTTCGGGAGCGCGGTGGACTGCGGCTGCACCCGGTGTCGGAGCAGCAACGACGCCAGCCGGACCGGCGGCCGTCCACTGAGGCAGCCCCGTCGGCCGGCGTCGGTTCGGCCGAGCCGTCCCGTCCGGCGGCCCCCATGGCGGCTGCCCCACTGGACTTCGCCACAGCGGCTCCCGGTCGACGCGACCGGCGGAGCCTGGTCGGTGGGAAGATCGGCCGGGGCCGGACCAGCGCGACCGGTCCGGCCGACCGGTACCGGTCCACCCCGAGCGGGCTGCGACGCCGCCGCCCGGCCACCGTCGCGGGGACGGCCGGCGAACCGCCGACCACCTCCGACGGGACGACCGGCGGTCGCCGGTGACCCGCACCACCGGTGGACGGAACCGGCCGAGGCGCCCACCGACCACTGGCCGACGCTGCCGGAGGGCGAACCGGGCGGCCGGGCGGCGGACGTACCCCGGGGTTGGCGGACCGGACCGACCGGTGGGCGGGCGCGGACGCGCGGATGGCGGGCCACGGCGACCCGTGGCCCGCGTTGCCGACGACCGGGAGGTGTGGGCGCCGCCAGCGCCGCCCGCGACGCGGCCCATCTGCGCCGGTTGGCCCGGGAACAGGACGGTGGCTGATGGAACGGGTCGCCTTCCTGGTGGACGAGTCCGGCATCCGGGTCGACTGCCTGCTCAACCCGGAGACCGTCCGGGTCACCCGGCTGGCCGGGGTACGCCCCCGGCACGCCGCCGACGGCCGGCTCACCGGCGCCGGCCTCGCCGACGACCCGCTCGTCTTCACCGGCGGCGGGCGCACCGAGCTGGTGCTGGACCTGCTCTTCGACGTCGACTTCGTGGAGGCGCAGGTACGCCCCGACGACGTCCGCACGTTGACCGCGCCGCTGTGGCTGCTGGCGGAGAACTCCGCCACCGAGCACGGCTGGCTCCGCCCGCCGCTGGTCCGCCTGGTCTGGGGCAAGACGTGGAACGTGCCCGGCGTGATCGTCGCGGTGGCGGAACGCTTCGACGCGTTCACCCTCACCGGCAGCCCGCGCCGGTCCTGGCTGCGGCTCAAGCTGGTCCGGGTCGCCGAGAACGCCGAGGCGGCCCGGGAGGGCTTCGCGGACGAGCTGGCCACCGCCAGCACGCCGACCGTGCCGCCCGGCTCGGCGGTGGTGGCCGCCGCCGACGGCGCCGCGGAGCCCGGCTGGTCCGGGGTCGGTTCGACCTGCTGGCGCACGACGCGCTCGGCTCGCCGCTGCGCTGGCGGTTGCTCGCCGAGCACAACCGGATCAGCGACCCGCTGACCGTGCCGGCCGGCACCGCCCTGGCCGTGCCGCCGGCCGTCGCACCGGCCCCGACGGGAGGTCAGCCCTCGTGACCGTGCCCCGCACCCCGACCGTCGCGGTCGACGGCGTCCCGCTGCCGGACGCGGTGACCGGCCGCCTGCGCGGCATCCGGGTGGCCGCCCGGCTGGGCCGGCCCACCCAGTGCGAGCTGACCCTGGCCACCGCCCTGGGCGCCGCCGCCCTCGACCCGCCGGTACGCCCCGGCGCCACTCTCGACGTGTGCCTCGACGGTCACCCCGACCCGCTCTTCACCGGCGAGGTGACCTGCGTCGAGCTGGCCTACGCGGCGGACGGGCCGGCGCTGCTGCGGATCCGGGCGTACGACCCGCTGCACCGGTTGCGCAAGCGGCAGGAGCTGCGGGTGTTCGAGTCGGTGACCGCCGCCGACCTGGCCCGGGAGCTCTGCGCCGACCTCGGCCTGACCGTCGACGCGCAGACCGACGGCCCCCGCCTGGAGCGGCTGCTCCAGCACCGGCACACCGACCTGGAGCTGCTGACCGAGGTGACCGGCCGGGCCGGACTGCACCCGGTGGTCGACGGCGACCGGCTGCGGCTGCTCACCCTCGACGGGTACGGCGAACCGGTCCCGCTGACGCTCGGCCGCACCGTGCACACCCTGCGGGTCGCGGAGAACCTGGACCGGGCCGGCGGGGAGAGCACCGCCCTCGGCTGGCACCCGCAGCGCGCCGAACCGCTGCGGCAGCAGGCCACCGAGGCGCGCTCCGGCCGGCGTACCGCGCTGCGCCCCGACCCGGGTGACGTGGGGGCGGCCGGCGGACGGACCGCGGTGGACCAGCCGGGGCGCAGCGACGACGAACTGGCCGCGCTGGCCCAGGCCGCGCTGGACGCCCGGGTCGCCACCCTGGTCACCGCCGAGGGGGTGGCCGAGGGCGACCCGGCGCTGCGCCCTGGCCGGCGGATCGCCCTGACCGGCGTGCCGGAACCCGTCGCGGGGGTGTACGTGCTCACCGAGGTGGTGCACACCGTCGACGCCGACGGTCACCTGACGGCGTTCTCCACCGTCCCGCCCGGCCCGCCGCCCGGCCCGGCGCCGGCCCCGGCGACGGTCACCCTCGGCACGGTCACCGACGTCGACGACCCCGACCGGCTCGGCCGGGTCCGGCTGACCCTGCCCGCGTACGGGGAGCTGGACGCCGGCTGGCTGGCGGTGGTCTGCCCGGGCGCGGGGCGGGGCAAGGGCATCGTCGCGCTGCCCGACCCGGAGGACACCGTGCTGGTGCTGCTGCCCGGTGGCGAGCCGACCGCCGGGATCGTGCTCGGTTCGCTCTTCGGGGCGGTCGAGCCGTACGACGCGGGGATCGTCGACGGGCGGGCCCGGCGCTGGTCGATGCGGACCGGCACCGGCCAGTCGATCGTCATCGACGACGACGGGCGGACCCTGCGGCTGGCCACCGACGCGGGCAGCTTCGTGGAGCTGCGCCCCGGGCTGACCACCGTGCACGCCGCCGGTGACCTGGTGCTCTCCGCGCCCGGCCGGGCGATGGTGGTGCGCGCCCGGACGGTCGACTTCCTGCGCGCCGAGTCAGGCGAGGACGCCGAGACCGCCGCCGCCCAGGCCCGTACCCTCGCCCGCGCCCACGGAGGTGGCTGATGCGCTGGATCCACCGGGACTCGCTGATCGCCTGCGACCACGACGGCCGGGTCGCCAACCGCGCCTCGCAGCAGTGGGTGACCGTGCGGGGCGTGCCCGTGCTGGTCGACGCCGACCCGGAGGGGCGGGACATCACCGCCTGCCCGAACTACGGGCCGACCATCAAGCCGTGCGTGAAGACGCTGCGGGTGACCGTCGGCTACAGCACCTGGCTGCGGGTGGACGGGCACCGGGTGGTGCTGGACAACCTGGACGGGCTGACCGACGGCACCCCGCCGGGGCTGGTCCACCACCGGGTCCGCGCCGCGCGGCAGGACTTCCTGGGGGCGGACGGATGAGGGCCTTCCGCTTCGTCGGCGCCGGCTTCGACGCCGGGCGCACCGGCGGGCCGGCGTTGACCGCGGCCGGCGGGCTCGCGATGACCGACGGCGACGAGACCGTACGCCAGGCGCTGTTCCTGCTGCTGTCCACCACGCCCGGCGAGCGGCTGATGCGGCCCGGGTACGGCTCCCGGCTGCACCGGCTGGTCTTCGCGCCCAACGACGACACCACCGCCGGGCTGGCCATCCACTATGTCCGGCAGGCGATCCGCCGGTGGGAGCCGCGGGTCGAGGTGATCGACGTGGACGCCGGCCCCGATCCGGACGACCCGTGGCGGCTGGTGATCCGGCTCGACTACCTGGTCCGGGCCAGCCTGTCCCCCGGGCAGCTCGTCTTCTCCGTCGACCTCTCCGGCGACGACGAACCCGAGGGGGACCCGACATGACGCTGCCGGTGCCGCACCTGGACGACCGCGCCTTCCTCGACCTGGTCACCGAGGCGCGGGAACGGATCCGCCAGTCCTGCCCCGACTGGACGGACCTCTCCGCGCACGACCCGGGGATGGCGCTGCTGGAGGCGTTCGCGTACCTCACCGAGGTGATGATCTACCGGCTGAACCAGTTGCCGGAGAAGGCGTACGTCGCGTTCCTGAATTTGCTCGGGGTGACCCGGCACCCGCCGTCGGCGGCCTGGGCGGACGTCCGATTCACCCGGACCGGGCCGGATCGCGCCGCGGTCCGGATCCCGGCCGGCACCCGGGTCGCCGCGGCCCGCGGCGCCGACCCCCGGCCGGTCGTCTTCGTCACCACCGAGCCGGCGCTGCTGCCCGCCGGGGAGACCGAGGTGACGGTACGCCTGCACCACTGCGAGCCGGTCGAGGCGGAGCTGCTCGGCGTCGGCACCGGCCAGCCCGGTCAGGTGCTGCGCGCGGCGAAGGCGCCGCTGACCCGGACCGCCGAGGCGCTGGACCTGCTGCTCGGGGTGGAGGTGCCGGCCGGCTCGGTGGAGCTGGGGGCCGCCGCCCGGGAGCACGACGGGCGGACGTACGAGATCTGGCGTCCGGTGGACAGCTTCGCGGGCCTCGGCCCGGCCGACCGGGTCTACCTGGTCGACCGCGCGTCCGGGGTGGTCACCTTCGCCCCCGCCCTCGACCTGCGCCCGGCGCCCGGCGACACCGCCGTACCCGCGCCGGACACCGCCGGAGCGCCCACCGGGTCACCCGGTGGGCCGGTGACGGTGGCGGCGGTGCCGCCGGCGGGGCGGCCGGTGCGGCTCTGGTACCGCAGCGGTGGCGGGCCGGCCGGCAACGTGGCCGCCGGAACGCGGACCAGCCTGCGCGACCCGCTGCCCGGCCTGCGGGTGGAGAATCCGGAGCCGGCCGGTGGCGGCCGGGACCTGGAGCCGCTGGAGTCGGCGCTGACCCGGGGCCCGTACGAGTTCTTCGCCCAGCAACGCGCGGTGACCGCCCGGGACTACGAGATCCTCGCCGCCGGCTCCGGCGCGGTGGCCCGGGCCCGGGCCTTCACCCGGGCCGCCGTCTACAGCTTCGCCCGCCCCGGCGAGGTCGAGGTGGTGCTGGTGCCGTACGTGCCGGAGCAGGCCCGCCCGGGTGGCCGGCTGCCGGTGGACGTGCTGCGCGAGCACGAGGTGCCGGAGGCCCGCCGCCGGGTGGAGGCGGACCTGGAGGGCCGCCGCGCCCTCGGCACCGCCGTCCGGGTCGGCTGGGCCCGCTACAAGGCGGTGTCGATCCGGGCCCGGGTGGTGGTCCGCCGCGAGGAGGACGTCGACGCGGTCCGCCGGCGCATCCACGACCGGCTGCACCAGACGCTCAGCCCGCTGCCCACCCCGCTCAACCCCACCGGCTGGGCGTTCGGCGAGCCGCTGCGGGCGTCCAACGTGTACCGGATGCTGGAGCACGCCGAGCCGGGCGTGCGGTACGTCGAGTCGGTCCGGTTCGTCGTCGACGAGGCACCGGACGCGCAGGTGCGCACCCTCGCCGTCGACCAGTACCAGCCGGGCACCTGGTACGCCGGGCGCGGCCCGGTGCTGTTCCGCTCCACCAACGCCGGGGCGGGCTGGGAGCCGGCCGGCCGGTTCGACGGGGAGACCGTGGTCCGGGTCGCCCCCGCCCCCGCGCCGCTACGCCCGGGGATCGTGCCCCGCGCCGGCTCGGTCGCCGTGGTCACCGCCCGGGACGCCGGGGGTTCCCGGGTGCACCTGAGCGCCGACCTGGGCGAGACGTGGTCGCTCCTGACCGACCTGGACTCCCGCATCCAGGACCTGGCCTGGATCGACCGGGACGGCACCGGGGCCCTGCTGCTGGCCACCGACACCGGGCTCTACGAGGTGTCCCTGCTGCCCGGCTCGGTGCCGTTGCAGATCCTGGTCGACGCGGGCGACGCCGACCGCGGCTTCTACGCCGTCCGGGCGTTCGTCTCCGAGCGCGGCGCGCCGGGGGTGGCGGTGGCCGCGCAGGCCGGCTTCGGGGTCTATCTCTCCACCGCCGCCGGCCGCCCCGGCAGCTTCGCCCACGTCGGGCTCGCCAACGTGGACAACCGCATCCTCGCCGTGCAGTACGACGGCCCGGCCACCCTGCTGTGGAGCGGCGCCGGCGAGCCGGACCCGAAGAAGCCTGGCCAGGGCTGCCACCGCACTCGGCTCTTCGAGTCCGACGTGCAGTGGCAGGGCGTGCAGAGCGGCTGGATCGGCGGCACCTGCCGCGACCTGGCGTTCAGCGGATCGCTCGCGGTCGCCGCCACGCAGAGCGGCGGGGTGGTGCGGCTGGACACCCTGGCTGCCCAGCCGCAGTGGCAGCCGGTGATGGTCAACTGCGGGCTGCCGCTGCGGGACCGGACCCGGTTCGTGCCGGTGGACGCGCTCGCCGCCACCTCCGGCGCCGGCGGCACGGGCCGGCTGGTCCTGGCCGGCGGCGAACGCGGGGTGTACCGCAGTGGCGACGCCGTCGACTGGACGGCCAGCGCCAACCAGGCCACCGCCGACGTGGTGACCGTTCCCGGGACCTGGCTGCTCTGCTCCGGCGAGCACGACATCGAGGTGGTGCGGCAGGATGCGCCGAACGGCGATTGAGCGGCTGCTGCCCGCGGCGTACCAGCGGGCGGCCGGGCCGGGCAGCGTGCTCGGCGCGCTGCTGGACGTGATGGAGACGTTGCACGCCCCGGACGAGGCGGTGCTCGCCGACGTCGACGCGCTCTTCGCGCCGTACCGGGCGCCGGACGGGTTCGTGGCGTACCTGACCCGGTGGGTGGCGATGGACCACGTGGTGGCCGCCCCGGGGGGTGGCGCGCCGGTGCCGTTGCCGCCGGGCCGGCTGCGGAACCTGGTGGCGCACGGCGCGCTGCTGGCCCGCTGGCGGGGCACCCCGTACGGGATGCGGACCGCGTTGGAGCTGGCCACCGGGGTGACCGGGTTCGTCCTCGACGAGCCGGCGGAGCGGCCCTTCCACGTGGTGGTCCGGGTGCCGCCGGCCGCCGCCGACCAGCTCGCCGTGATCACCCGCGTCGTCGAGGGGGAGAAACCGGCCGCCGTCACCGTCGAGATCACCCTGCCCGACGACGCCGGTCCACCACCGGTCGACTCGACCCCGGCCGGCGCGGTCGACCCCACCCCGGACCGCGCGGTCGGGCGGGCGCGCGTCCCGTCTCTCGTACCAGCAGCAGAGGAGCCGTCATGACCACCGAATGGGCCGTCGTCGCCGCCGCCGGGGCGTTCACGCTGAACGAGCGGAACACCGGCGAGCTGACCTTCACCGTCTCCAACCCGGGCGAGGCGCCGGACACCGTGGTGTTCGACGTGGCCCCGGGCGAGGGCACCCAGCGTTCCTGGTTCACCGTGGCCGAGCCGCAGCGGGTGGTGCCCGGGCAGGGCTCGGTCTCCTTCCTGGTGCGGCTGGTCGTGCCACCGGGCACGCCGCCCCGCCGCTACGACATGACCGGCTTCGCGTACTCGGCGAACACCGCGCCGGAGGAGAGCTCCCGCTCCAGCGGCCGGGTGACGTACGACGTGCGGGCGGTCGTACCCCCGAAGCGCGTGCCCTGGGCGTGGCTCGCGGCCGCCGCGGCGCTGGTGCTGGTCGTGGCCGGGGTGGTGGTGTGGCTGGTCGGCCGCGGCGGTGACACACCGCCGGCGCCGGCCGCGCCGAAGGTGGTGACGCTGGAGGCGGAGAGCCTGGTGGCCGGCGCGGTGGTCCGCTCGCCGTCGGGGGCGGCGGCGAAGGTGGTGGAGCAGAAGAACTGCTGCGGCGTGGTCTGGTCCGGCGACGCGCAGCTGTTCTTCCTCGGACTGGCCGTCGGCGACCAGGTCACCGTCACCGTGGACCTCCCGGTCGACGGCACCTGGCGGCTGTCGACGGTACGCACCACCTCGTTCGACTACGCCAACACCATCTTCACCGTGGACGGCCGGCAGGTCGGCGACACGTTCTTCGGCTTCAGCCCGACCGTGGTGCGGACCGACTTCGTCGACGTCGGCACGGTGCAGCTGAGCAAGGGTCCGCACCAGCTGACCCTGGTGGCGGTGAGCAAGACCCAGGGCTTCGACCGCTACTTCGCCGGGATCGACCAGATCCGCTTCACCCAGCTCGTCCAGCCGTGAGCGGCCGGCAGAAGGTGCTGCTGGCGGCCCTGGCGGTGCTGCTGGTGGTGCTCTACCTGGTGGCGGTGGGCGCGGGCCGGCACGACCGGGGCGACCCGCCGCCCGGCCCGGCTGGCTGTCCCGGCTGGGCCGGGCGACCGCCACGGTCGACCCGGCGACGGTCACCGCCGACTGCCCGGCCGGACCGGCCACCGCCGACGGGGCGCGGGTGCTCACCTTCACCGGTTCCTGCCGGCTCGGGGTGCCCGCGCCGGACGGGCTGCGCAGCCTGATCCTGCGCAGCCGCGGACCGTTCACGGTGTCCGCCCCCGCGCCCGGCGGCGCCGACGTCACCGTCTCCGACGAGGTGACCCCCACCGACGGCGGGGACGCCGTCGCGAAGGTCGCCGTCGACCGGGCCACCACGGTCACCCTGGGCTGCCCGGGAGGTGTGGGATGCGCGGTCACCGTCGCCCGGTCCTGACCCACGCCGAGGAGGCCCGTCATGGGTGAGCTGCGCAAACCGTTCCTGCTGCTGGCGCTGCTCGCGGTGGCACTGGTGGTGGCGTTGGAGCTGGGTGCCGCGCTGCTCACCGGCGGCGGCGACGCGGGCGAGGCGCTGCGGGACAGCGCCGGCCAGCTCGGCGTGGACGTCGGTGACGTCGCCGGGGTCACCGAGCCCGCCGGGCGGGGCACCGGCGCGCTGGCGCTGATCGACGTGGTCGCCCTCTGGACGACCGGGCTGTTCTGCCTGAGCCTGGTGCTGCCGGACCGGATCCAGGGCCGGATCCAGGGCGTCGCCACGCTGATCTTCTCGGTCCTGCTGCTGCTCGGGTCGGTGGTGCTGCTGGTGGTGGCCTTCGTGGAGCTGACCGTGCTGGTGTCGCTCTTCCTGGCCGCCCCGTTCGGCACGCTCGCCTACCTCGCGGTGTGGGGTTTCTTCCCGGTCGGCGACGCGGCCGTGCTGCTCGGCCTGATCCTGCTGCTCAAGCTGATCTGGGCCGGCCTGCTGATCCTCGCCCAGCCCCGCTTCCTCCAGAACAAGGGCCTGGTGCTGCTGATGCTCACCACGCTGCTCTGCACGGTGGTGCTGGAGTTCCTGCACCGCCTGGTCCCCACCATCCTGGTCAGCATCACCGACGACCTCGGCGCCGTGCTCTTCGCCGTCGTCGCGATCATCTGGGGACTGGTCCTCCTGATCGGCTCCGTCCCCGCCATCGTCAAGGCCCTCCGCGCCACCGCCACCACCTCCTCACCGTCCGGCGGTTGATCATGAGGTTGACGGCGATGTGGATCTCGGATGGTGCCGCCAACCCCATGATCAACGAGGTCAGGGGAGGTGGGTCAGGTAGGAGCGGAGGGTGGCGGTGAGGATCTCGGGGCCGGGGCGGGACCAGAGGGTGGCGTCGAAGACCTCCACCTCGATGGGGCCGGTGTAGCCGGCGGCGTCGACGGCCTCCCGGAGGCGGCGCAGGTCGATGCAGCCCTCGCCCGGTAGGGCGCGGCCGAGCAGGACGCCCGCCGGCAGCGGGGTGACCCAGTCGGCGACCTGGAAGGCGGCAATCCGTTCCCCGGCCCGGGCGATCTGGTCGTGGACGGTGTCGTCCCACCAGACGTGGTACGTGTCGACGACCACCCCGACCACGCCGGGCGGGAAGCGTTCGGCGAGGTCGAGGGCCTGACCGAGGGTGGCGATCACGCACCGGTCGGCGCAGAACATCGGGTGCAGCGGCTCGACGGCCAGGGTCACCCCGGCGGCGGCCGCCTCCGGGGTCAGTTCGGCGAGGGCGTCCACGACCCGGCGGCGCGCCCCGTCGACGTCCCGGCTGCCCGCCGGCAGGCCACCGGAGACCAGCACCAGCACGGAGGTGCCGAGGGTGGCGGCCTCCTCGATGGCCCGTCGGTTGTCGTCCCGCCAGTCGTCGGCGGTGAAGAAGCCGCCCCGGCAGAGCGAGGTGACGGTCAGCCCCGTGTCGCGGACCAGCTTCGCGGTGCGGGCCAGGCCGTACTCCTGGACCGGTTCGCGCCACAGGCCGATGCCGGGTACGCCGGCCGCGGCGCAGCCGGACACCGCCTCGGCGAGCGGCCAGTGCTTCGCGGTGGCCTGGTTGAACGAGAACCGGGCCAGCCCGGCGGCCGGCGTCACGCCGGTGCCCGTCGGCACCGCGGCGGCCGGGACCGGAGCGGCGGTCACTGCGCCACCCCGGCGACGGTGAAGAGGGCCCGGGCGCGGGTGGCGGCCAGGTCGGCATCGGGCAGCAGGCCGGCGGCGTCGGCGAGGACGAGCAGCCGGGCCAGGTGCGCCGCCGAGCGGCCGGCCTGCTGCCCGCCGACCATGGTGAAGTGCTCCTGGTGGCCGGTGAGCCAGGCCAGGAAGACGATCCCGGTCTTGTAGTGCCAGGTCGGCGCGGCGAAGAGGTGCCGGGCCAGCGGTACGGTCGGGGTGAGCGCGGCGTCGTACCGGGCCGGGTCGCCGTCGTCGAGGGCGGCGAGCGCGGTTGCGGCGGCCGGCGCGATGGCCGCGAAGACCCCGAGCAGCGCATCGGAGTGGCCGACCTCGTCGCCCCGGATCAGCTCCGGATAGTGGAAGTCGTCGCCGGTGTAGAGCCGCACCCCGGCGGGCAGGCGGCGGCGCAGCGCCACCTCACGGTCGGCGTCGAGCAGCGACACCTTGATCCCGTCCACCTTCGACGCGTGCTCCTTGACCAGCTGCAGCACCGTCCCGGTGGCCTCGTCCAGGTCGGTGGCGCCCCAGTAGCCGGCCAGCGCCGGGTCGAACATGTCGCCCAGCCAGTGCAGCACGACCGGCTGGTCGGTGGCGGCCAGCAGGTCGCCGTACACCCGCAGGTAGTCGTCGGGGCCGGTGGCCGCCGCCGCCAGGTGCCGGCTGCACATCAGCACCGGCCGGGCGCCGGCCGCGAGGGTGTCGGCCAGCTGTTCGGTGTACGCCCGGAGCACCTGGGCCAGGCTCGCCGGGCCGGGCGGGAGCTGGTCGGTGTTCACCCCTGCCACGATCCGGCCGCCGACCGTCTTCGCCTCGGCGGCGCTGCGCCGGATCAGTTCCCGGGTCGCCGGGTGGTCGAGTCCCATGCCGCGCTGGGCGGTGTCCATCGCCTCGGCCACCCCCAGCCCGTACGACCAGAGGTGGTGCCGGAAGGCGAGGGTGCGGTCCCAGTCGAGCACGGCCGGGGCGCCCGGGACGTTCTCCGCGTCCGGGTCGGCGACCACGTGCGCCGCCGCGTACGCGATCCGCGACGTGGCCGGGCCGGCGGGCCGCGCGAAGTCCGCGCCCCCGCGCAGCCGGTACGTCTCCCCGCCGGGCAGCCGCACGACGGCGCTCACCGGGTCAGCTCCGGCACCTCGAGGCGGCGGCCCTCGCGGGCCGAGCGCAGCCCCAGCTCGGCGAGTTGCACCCCGCGCGCCCCGGCGCGGAAGTCCCAGCGGAACGGCTCGCCGGCGACGAGGTGCCGCAGGAACGCCTCCCACTGCACCTTGAAGCCGTTGTCGAACTCCTCGTTGTCCGGCACCTCGGTCCACTGGGCGCGGAAGTCGTCGGTGACCGGCAGGTCCGGGTTCCAGACCGGCTTGGGGGTGACCGCGCGGTGCTGGACGCGGCAGCCGCGCAGCCCGGCGACGGCGCTGCCCTCGGTGCCGTCCACCTGGAACTCGACCAGCTCGTCCCGGTTGACCCGGACGCACCACGAGGAGTTGAGCTGCGCCACGATGCCGCCGTCGAGTTCGAAGATGCCGTACGCGGCGTCGTCGGCGGTGGCCGGGTAGCGCTCGCCGGCCTCGTCGACCCGTTCCGGGATGTGCGTGGCGGTCACGCAGGTGACGGCGCGGACCGGCGCGAAGAGCTCCTCCAGGACGTAGTGCCAGTGCGGGAACATGTCGACGGTGATGCCGCCGCCGTCGGCGGCCCGGTAGTTCCACGAGGGGCGCTGCGCGGGCTGCCAGTCGCCCTCGAAGACCCAGTAGCCGAACTCGCCGCGTACCGACAGGATCCGGCCGAAGAAGCCGCCGTCGACCAGCCGCTTGAGCTTGCGCAGCCCGGGCAGGAAGAGCTTGTCCTGCACCACTCCGGTGCGGACGCCCGCCGCCTCGGCGGCCCGGGCCAGGTCCAGCGCCGCGTCGGTGGACTCGGCGAGGGGCTTCTCGGTGTAGACGTGCTTGCCGGCCTCGATCGCCTGCCGGATGGCCTTCTCCCGCTGCTGGGTGACCTGGGCGTCGAAGTAGACGGCGACGTCGTCGCGGGCGAGCGCGGCGGCCAGGTCGGTGGTCCAGTCGGTGAGGCCGTGCCGTTCGGCGACGTCCCGCAGCCGGGTCTCGCTGCGGCCGACGAGGACCGGTTCGGGCCAGATCCGGTCGCCGTCGGGCAGCGGCACGCCGCCGGCCTCCCGGATGGCGAGCAGGGACCGGACCAGGTGCTGCCGGTAACCCATCCGGCCGGTGACTCCGTTGACGATGATGCCGATCGACCTTCGGGTCATGCCCGTCCTCCCGACAGCTCAGGCAAGCGCTTTCCTGGGAGGGTAGAGGGACGTCCGCCGATCCGGCAAGGGCTTACCCCGGCGCTCCTGCGGTACCCTCACCGCGACCGGACGAGCAGGGGGGTGACATGGCGACACTGGCCGACGTCGCCCGCCGGGCGGGCGTCTCCCCCGCCACCGCGTCGCGGGTCATCAACGGCAGCAGCAAACCCGTCGCCGGGGAGCTGCGCGAACGGGTGCTGCGGGCCGTCGCCGACCTGAGGTACGTGCCGAACGCGCACGCCCAGCTGCTGGCCCGGCCGCAGCGCAGCGTGGTCGGCGTGGTGGTGCACGACGTCTCCGACCCGTACTTCGCCGAGCTGACCCGGGGACTGCAACGGGTCGCCACCGAACACGGCCGGCTGGCCATCATCTGCAACAGCTACCGCGACCCGGAGCGGGAGCTGGAGTACGTCGACCTGCTCCGCGCCCAGCAGGTGGCCGCCATCGTGCTGGCCGGCTCCGGCTACCACGACGACGAGGTCAACGCGCTGCTCGACGAGCGGCTCGCCGCGTACGCGGCCACCGGCGGGCGGGTCGCGGTGATCGGCTGGCACAAGCACCGCGGCGACGCCGTGCTACCGGCCAACCAGGAGGGTGCGCGGCTGCTCGGCGCCGAGCTGCGCCGGCTGGGCCACCGGCGGGTCGGCGTGGTCGCCGGCCCGGTCGCGCTCACCACCACCACCGACCGGGTCGCCGGCCTCTACGAGGGCCTGGCCGAGCCGCTGCCCATGGAGCGGATCCACTACGCCGACTTCACCCGCGACGGCGGGGCCCGGGCCACGGCCGAGCTGCTGGACGCCGTACCGGGGCTGACCGCGATCGTGGCGCTCAACGACTCGATGGCGGTGGGGGCCCTCGCCGTGCTGAAGGAGCGCGGGATCCGGGTGCCGGAGCAGATGTCGCTCGTCGGCTTCGACGACATGCCGATCGCTGCCGACGTGACACCCGCGCTGACCACGGTCCGGCTCCCCCTGGCCGAGCTGGGCGCCCGGGCGATGAGCCTGGCCCTGGAACCGGCCGCCGACCGGGACCGGGCGGAGACCCTTCCCGCCGAGCTGGTCCGCCGCGACAGCCTCGGCCCCGCCCCCGCCTGACCACGCTCACCCCTGCGGGCTGACCAGCCCCGTCTCGTACGCCAGGATCACCAGTTGGGCCCGGTCGCGCGCGTCGAGCTTGCTCAGCAGCCGCCCGACGTACGTCTTCACGGTGCCGGGGCTGAGCGACAGCTCCGCCGCGAGCTCGGCATTGGACCGGCCCCGGGCGATCAGGGTCAGCACCTCGCGCTCGCGTTCGGTGAGGCGGTCGAGCAGCGGGGACCCGCAGGGGGTCCGCTGCGGCGGCCCGGCCGTGAAGGCGGCGATCAGGCGGCGGGTGACGGTGGGAGCGAGCAGCGCCTCACCGGCGGCGACGACCCGGATCGCGGCGAGCAGGTCGGCCGCGCTGGTGTCCTTGACCAGGAACCCGCTGGCCCCGGCCCGGAGCGCGCCGAACACGTACTCATCGAGGTCGAAGGTGGTGAGGATGAGCACCCGGGCGGCCCGGGTGTCGGGGGCGGCGCAGATCCGCCGGGTGGCCTCGATGCCGTCCAGATCGGGCATGCGGACGTCCATCAGCACCACGTCGGGCCGTTCCCGCCGGCACACCGTGATCGCCTCCCGCCCGCCGGCCGCCTCGCCGACCACCTCGAAGCCCGGGACGCTCTCGATGAGCAGCCGGAAGCTCTCCCGCAGCAGGGCGTGGTCGTCGGCGACCACGACGCGGACGGTCATGCGGTCCGCCCGGACGGGGTGACCGGGACCGACGCGTGGACGCGGAAACCGCCCTCGGGCCGCGGACCGGTGGTGAGGGTGCCACCGTAGAGCACCACCCGTTCCCGCATGCCGACCAGGCCCCGGCCGGCGCCGGGCAGGGTGGCGGCGCGGTCGGGGGGCCCGTCGTCGGTCACCTCCACCCGCAACACCCCCGCCACCACCTCGACGGCCACCCGGCACGTGGTGGGCGCGGCGTGCCGGATGACGTTCGTCAACGCCTCCTGCACCACCCGGTACGCGGTGAGTCCGAGCGCGGGCCGCAGGTCGTCGACGCCACCGACGCGCAGCGTCACCCGTACCCCGGCGTCCTCGGCGCGCTCGACCAGCTCCGCCAGTTCCGCCGGTCCGGCGGCCGGCGCGAGGTCGGCCGGGACGACCTCGCCGGTCCCCTCCGCCCGCAGGACACCCAGCGCCCGGCGAAGGTCGGCGAGCCCGCTACGGCTGGTCTCCTCGATGACGGCGAGCGCGGCCCGGACCTCCTCCGGCCGGGTGTCGGCGAGGTGGTTGGCGACGGTGGCCTTCACGGCGATCAGGCTCATGCTGTGCCCCACGATGTCGTGCAGGTCGCGCGCGATGCGCAGCCGCTCGTCGACGACTGCCGCGTGGGCCAGGGACCGGGCCAGCCGGGCGGCCACGTCCCGACGCCACCGGACGAGACGCCCGACCGACCAGAAGATCGCCAGCAGCGCCACCGTCACGCCGATCTCCCCCGGCGCCCAGAGCGGCACCTCGGCGTCGGCGACGGGCGGCAGCGCCGGCAGCCGGGCCGCGTAGAAGACCGCGACCGCTGCCGCCGCGGGCGCGAGACCGGCCAGCAGCGCGGGGACGGAACGACGTGCGGGCAGGGCGACGGCGACCGTGTAGAGGGCGGTGGCCGCCGGCAGGAACTCCACCACCAGCATGCCGGCCCCCGCGACGCCCGCCGCCGTGGCCGTGGCCGCCGTCAGGGACACCGCCGCCAGGACGACGAGCGGCCAGCGTCGCCGCACCGCCACCGGCAGCGCGACCAGCGCGGCCGTGGACCACACCACACCCGCCGGTCCGGGGTACGCGGGCCCGGGCGGGTCGGTGACGGTGTAGGCGACCAGCAGCACCAGCAGCACCGCCCAGAGCAGATCGGTGACGAGCAGCCGGCGGGAGACGGTCACCGGCCCACGCTAACCGCCCGGCGTCGCCGGCACGTCCCCCCGTGGCCATCGGACCGTGGTCACCCGCGCCCCGGCAGGGAGCCCGCCGTGGTCCGATGTGCCGCGAGCCGGGTCCCGGAACCGTGGGGAGCATGACGAACTATTCCTTCCCCGGTCGGTGGCTCGGCGGCATCTCGCTGGTCCTCGGGCCGCTGCTGGTCCTCGCCGGCATCCTGCTCCGGATCCGGTTCCACTACTTCTTTCCGCAGCAGCTCGCCGCGTACCAGGCCCATCCGGCGCTCATGGTGGCCGCGTACAGCCTCTTCACCGCCGGCATGGTCGTCCTGACGCCCGGCGTGGCGGCGCTGGCCCGGCTGATCGGCCGGACCCACCCGGTCTGGGCGGCCTGGGGTGCCGGGCTGGTCGTCCTCGGCCTGTTCACCCGCACCTTCCACGGTGGCATCGACCACCTGGCGTTCCAGCTCGTCCGGGCCGAGGGCGCGGACGAGGCGACCCGGATCGTGGGCGACACGTACCAGGCGTGGCACCTCTTCCGGTTCCCGGCGCTGGCCGTGGTGACCGGCTGGGTCGTCCTGGCGATCGGCGCGTACCGGTCGCGGGCGCTGAGCCGGCCCCGAGCGGTCGCCCTGGGCCTGATGTGGGTGCTCGCCCTGGGCACGTTGAAGGGCACGCAGGTGCCGCAGTCGCTGATCGCCGTCGGTGGGCTCTGCTACGCGTTGGTGCCGCTCGGGGTGACGGTGCTGCGCGACGGGCCGCGGCCGGGCCGGCGGGCGGTGCTCGGTCTGCTGGCGCTCGCCGCGGCGCTGGTCCTGCTCTCCCTCTTCGGCCCGACCGGCTGACCGTCAACGGTCGGCGGCGAGCGCGGCGAGACGGCCGAGCTGGCCCGGGTCGGACAGCGCCGAGCCGACCGCCACCACCCGTACCCCGGCGGCCAGGAAGTCGCCCGCGTTCGCCGCGTCGATCCCGCCGGTGGCCACGAACCGCAGCTCGGGCAGCGGCCCGGCGACCGCGCGGAACCACGCCGGCCCGAGGCTCACCGCCGGGAACGCCTTGAGCCAGCGCAGGCCGTGATCGAGGGCCCGCTGCGCCTCGGTGGGGGTGGCCACCCCGGGCAGGTGCGGCAGCCCATGGCTGGTGGCCGCGTCGACCACGGCCAGGTCCAGGCCGGGTGCGACGGTGAAGGCCGCCCCGGCGCCGGCCGCCTGGCGCACCTGGGCGGGGGTGCGGACGGTGCCCGCCCCGACCGGCCGGCCCCGCGCCCGGCCGGCCTCGACGGCGGCGCGCAGCGCGGTCACCGCCCCGGGCGTGCGGATCGGCACCTCCACCACGCCGATGCCCAGGTCCCAGGCTCGCCCGGCGAGCCGGACCGTCTCGGCCGGCGGCAGGTCGCGCAGGATCACCATCACCCGCGCGTCGCCGAAGATCGTCCCGACGTCGTGTCCGCTCATGCGGCATTCCCTCCACTGTGCTGGCCGGACGGCCCGGTGAGGTCCAGCGCGGCCCACTCCGCGTCCGGCAGAGCCAGGGCCCGGGCGGTCCGCGCCGGGTCGGGCGGGGCGCGGTGTCCCCGGCCGCGGTCAGCGCCGGCACGGCGGTGAGGTGCCCGAGCCGCAGGCAGGCCACCAGGTCGAGGCCGCGCAGCAGGCCGGAGAGGAACCCGGCGGCGAAGGCGTCGCCGGCCCCGACCGCCTCCAGCACGGTCACCGCCAGGGCCGGTACGAAGACCGCCGCCCCGCCGCGCGGCAGCGCGGTCGCACCGACCGCCCCGTCCTTGACCACCACGAGCTCCGGCCCGGGCAGCAACCCCCGGACATCCGCCGGGTCGGCGACCCCCCACAGCAGGTACGCCTCGTCGAGGCCGACGAGGACGACGTCGGCCCGGTCGGCGAGGTCCCGCAGCACCGGGGCGGCCTCGCCGGCCGGCCAGAGCGCCGGCCGGTGGTTGACGTCGAAGCTGATCCGGGTGCCGGGGAGCGGACGGGCGGCCAGCGTCCGGGCCACGAGGTCGCGGCAGCCGGCCGAGAGCGCGGGGGTGATCCCGGTGAGGTGCAGCAGCCGGACGCCGGTCAGCCGGGGGTCGGCGAGGTCCCGGCCGGTCAGCCGGGCGGCGGCGGAACCGGACCGGTAGTAGTGCACCCGGGTGCCGGTCGGGCCGGGATCCTTCAGGTAGACGCCGGTCGGCGCGGTCGGGTCCACGGTGACCAGCGAGGTGTCCACCCCGGCGGCGGCGACCTCGCGCACCACCCGGCGGCCGAACGGATCGTCGCCGACCCGGCTGACCCAGGCGGCCCGGTGGCCGAGCCGGGCCAGGCCCATCGCCACGTTCGACTCGGCACCGCCGACCCCGACGGCGAGCCGGTCGGCGTGTTCCAGAGGCGTGCCGGGCGCGGGGCCAGCACCACCATGGTCTCACCGACGCACGCCACCTCCGGGCCGGTCACCGCGCCACCTCCGGACCGGTCACCGCGCCCGCCGCCGGGTCGAGCCGGCCGCGACGGCCGCCCGGTCCAGGTGGCCGTCGGCGACCAGCACCCGGTGCCGGCGGTGCCGGGGCCGGCCGGCGGCGACCACCGCCGGCCGGTCGAAGGCGTAGGCGGCGCAGACGCCCGGATACATCGCGGTCCGCACGAACCACCGGTCGCCGGGCCCCAGCCCGACGAAGACCAGGGTGTACGCCCCACCGCCCGGCGCCACCCCGGTCAGCGCCAGCCACGGCGCGGTCGAGCCGTTGACGGTCTCCTCCCCCGCCGCGTCGGCGGTGAAGACCTGCGGCTGCCCGTCGGTGACGGCCCGCCAGAAGAAGCCACCGTAGCCGGCCCCGCCGGGGCGGCCGTTGGTGGCCGGACTGCCCAGGTGGACGTCCCGGCCGGTGGCCGAGGTGAGGGTGGTGTCCAGGTCGAGCCACCAGGCGTCGTCGCCGGCCGGGGCGGCGGCGAGCCGACGGTGCTCACGCAGCAGCGGCCCACCGGCCCGGTCCCGCCATTCGAGGTCGTGCGCCAGCCGGTCGGCGGCCCGCTCCCGCCAGCCGGTGTGCGCGATGACGCCGTGGTCGTCGCGCCAGGTGTAGCCGGTGTCCCGCACATAGGTGCGGCCACCCCAGAGGTTGGTGCCGTCGACGTCCTGCACGGCGAGGGACGCGCCGAGGTGCCAGACGTGGTCGGCGGGGAGCACGTCGGTGACCGGCGTGCCGGCCGGCGTCCGCACCGGGTGCAGGTAGGGCCGGGGTCCGTGCCTCGGATCGAGGGCGGGGTGGATCACGTACCGGGCCACCGGCACGCCGCGCACGGTCACCTCGGGATCGTCTGCCGGTCGGCCGGCGGCTGCCGGGCGCGGATCGCCGGTCACGAGGCGTCCGAACGGGTGCCGGCGGCCAGGGCTGCCGGGACGGGCGGGCGGGGGCACCCGGCGGTCAGGGCGGGCACGGCTGCCGAGGCGGGTGTGCGGGGATGCACGGCGTGCAGGGCGGCCAGCGCGTACCCGGCGAGGATCGGCACGGCGAGCGGGGTGACCAGCACGGCGAGCAGCCCGGCCAGGCAGCACACCCCGCTGGCGGCGGCCCAGGTGCCGGGTCGCCGCGTGCCGGTGCGGGTCGCCGTCCGGGCCGCGTCCCGCCAGCCCCGGCCCCCGGTGCGGCCGACCTGCACGACGACCAGGCCCGCGTACCCGAGGATGACGGCGGTGACCACGGCCGTGCCGGCCAGCAGCGGACCGCCACCGGGGACCCGCCCGGTGGCGACGGCGACCAGGTCGCGCCGAGCGCGCCGGCGACCGCCAGGGCGACGGCGCTGGCCGCGAGGCCGGCGGGCAGCGCCCGGCCGAACCGGCCCAGCGTGGTGCGGGCGTCCGGCCAGCCGCCCAGGGTGGTCCGGTCGTGCAGGGCCGCGCTGGCGGTGGCCACGGCCGGCGCCAGGGTGAGCAGCGGCAGCGCGGCCAGCACCAGCGCGAAGCCGAGCACGGCCAGGTCGGTGGCGTCGCCCAGCACGTCCCGCCAGTCCCGGCGGGCCGGCAGCGGCCCCGGTACGGCGCTCATCCCTTGAGCCCGCTGGTGTTGATGCCCTCGACCAGCATCCGCTGGAAGGCGAGGAAGAACAGGAAGACCGGCAGCAGCGACAGCACCGACATGGCGAACATCGGCCCGACCGCGCTCTGGCTGGTGGAGTCGATGAACAGGGTCAGCGCCACCGGCACCGTGTAGTCGTCCAGCTTGGACAGGTAGACCAGCTGCCGGAAGAAGTCGTTCCAGGTCCAGATGAACGAGAAGATCGCGGTGGTGACCAGGGCGGGGCGGCTCAGCGGCAGAATGACGTGCCGGAAGATGCCGAACGCGTTCGCCCCGTCGATCTTCGCGGCCTCGTCCAGCTCGCGCGGGATGCCCCGCATGAACTGCACCATCAGGAAGACGAAGAACGCCTCGGTGGCCAGGAAGTGCGGGATCAGCAGCGGCAGGTACGGCCAGTCGCCGCCGACCAGCCCGAGGGTCCGGAACAGGATGTACTGCGGCACGATCAGCACGTGTCCCGGCAGCAGCAGGGTGCCGATCATGACGGCGAACCAGAGCCGGCGCAGCCGGAACCGCAGCCGGGCGAAGGCGTACGCGGCCAGCAGGCAGGAGATCACGTTGCCGACCACGGTGAGCAGGCTGACCAGCGCGCTGTTGAGGAAGAACCGGCCGAAGCCGACGTCGAAGTTGGTCCAGCCGTGGCGGTAGTTGCCGGGGGTGAACCGCTCGGGCAGCAGCCCGATGTTGTTGACGATCTCCTCCTGCGACTTCACGGAGGTGCCGAGCATCCAGACCAGCGGATAGAGCACCACCGCGACGATGGCGACCAGCACCAGCAGCCGGACCCACTGCCGTGGGTCGCTCCGGCGCCGCACGACGACGCTCATCGGTGCCTTCTCCGTTCGCGACTGCGGGGCTCGCAACCCCGGCTCACTCCTCGCGCTCACGAGGCCTCCCCGTCGGAGTAGTGCACCCAGAACCGGCCGGTGCTGAAGAAGAGCGTGGTGATCAGCGCGATGGCGATCAGGAAGACCCAGGCCATCGCCGAGGCGTAGCCCATCTCCAGGTCGGTGAAGCCGGAGATGTAGAGCTTCAGCGTGTACATCAGGGTGGAGTCGACCGGGCCGCCGGTGCCGTTGCTGAGCACGAACGCGGCGGTGAAGCCCTGGAAGCCGTGGATGGTCTCCAGCACCAGGTTGAAGAAGATCACCGGGGAGAGCATGGGCAGGGTGACCGCGCGGAACTGCCGCCAGGTGCCGGCGCCGTCGACGGCCGCCGCCTCGTACAGCTCGGTGGGGACCTGCTTCAGCCCGGCCAGGAAGATCACCATGGGCGCGCCGAACTGCCAGATCGCCAGCACCATCAGCGTCTCCAGGGCCCAGTCGGGGTCGCTGACCCAGGGCAGCCCCTCGATGCCGAACAGCGCCAGGAACGAGTTGAACGCGCCGTCCCGGTTGAACATGTTGACCCAGACGATGGCCAGGGCGACGCTGCCGCCCAGCAGCGACGGCAGATAGAACAGCCCACGGAACAGCCCGACGCCGCGCCACGCCTTGTTCAGCAGGAGCGCCACGCCGAGCGCCGCGGCCAGCTTCAGCGGCACGGCGACCAGCGCGAAGGTCAGCGTGACCCGCACCGCGTGCCAGTACGACGGATCGTCGGTGAACATCCGCTCGTAGTTGGCCAGCCCCACCCACTGCACCTCGGACCAGGGGGTGAGGATGTCGTAGTCGGTGAAGCTCAGGTAGAGCGACAAGAGCATGGGGATCGCCGTGATGGCCATCAGTCCGATGAGCCAGGGCGACAGGAAGACGTACCCCGCCAGACCTTCGCCGGGCCGGTACGGGGGGTCCGGGCGGGCGCCGTGGTGAGGGCCACGGGCCGGCTCCTTTCCGTCGGTGGCGGGATCAGGCGATCGCGGACGTGCAGGCGGCGATGAACTGGGCGGCGGCCTGGGCCGGGGTGGCCCGGCCGTACTGGGCGTTCTCGGCGGCCTTGACCAGCTCCGACTTGACCTTGCTGTGGCCCTTGATCGGCACCTGCGGCGACTGGCCGAACCTGCTCGCCAGGTCGGACTCGACCTGGATGGACTGCTTCATGGCCGGGTCGCTGGCCGCCTCGCTGACCTTGGCCCGCAGGTCGAGGTTGGACGGCAGGCCCCGGTCGGTGCCGAGCAGCGCGACCGCCTCCGGGTCGTTGTTCAGGAAGTTGATCACGTCGACGGCGACGTCGCGGTGCTTGCTGCCCTTGAACACCGACCAGTACATCGACGCCCGGGCCCACTGGCCGCTCGGGTCACCCGGGTAGGCCACCACGCCCAGCTCGTCCTTGGTGTTCTTCTTCAGGTCGGGCATCTGGTTGACCCAGACCCAGGAGGTGGCCGACTTGCCGGTGACCACCAGCTGCTTGGTGATGTCGCTGGAGTTGCCCTCGTGGATGACGTCGGGGGTGGGCGTCGCGCCTCGGTCCCGGGCGCCCTTCCACAGCTCGAACCACTTCGTCACGTCCTCGACGGTGAAGCCGAGCTCGTTGCCCTTGTAGAGATCCTTGCCCTGCTGGCGCAGCCAGACCCAGAACGCCTTGTAGTCGGCGCTCGGGTCCTGGGTGCCGGGGACCTTCGTCCTCTTCGCCACCTGCTCGGCCCAGGCGATGTGCTGCTCCCAGGTCATCCCGGTGGTCGGCTCGGGCAGCCCGTTCTTCGTCAGCAGGGTCTTGTTGTAGACCAGACCCTGGGTGTTCTCCCCCGCGGCCACGCCGGCGAGCTTGCCGTCCACCACGCCGTACTCGAGCAGGCTCTTGGGGAACTTCGACACGTCGAGCTTGCCGGAGTCCTGGTATTTCTTCAGGTCGAGGGTGGTGCTGCGGCCGGCGTACTCGGCCAGGTAGTTGTCGTCGATCTGGAACAGGTCGGGCGGGTTGCCACCGGCGGTGAGCGTGGCCAGCTTGTCGAAGTAGCCCTGGTTGGCCTGCCAGGTCTTCTCGAAGGTCACGTTCGGGTGCTTCTTCGTGTAGAGGGCCAGGGCGTCCTCGGTGAGCTTGGCCCGGGCCTCGCCGCCCCACCAGAAGACGGAGAGCTTGACCTGGCCGTCCGAGCCGGCCCCGGCCTCGTCGTCGCCGCAGCCGGCGGCGCCGAGGGCCAGGGGGACGGCCACCGCCACGGCGGCCAGGCCGCGGACGAATCGACGTCGGGTCAGCGGGGTACGGTGATTCCGCCCGGCGGTGCCGGCGGTGGGGGACGTTGCGGGGTGCATCTGCGCTCACTCCTCAGCTGTGGTGGGAGGCGACGACGCCACCGGTGGCTGCGGTCGGGCCGCCCGGGTCCGCACGGCGATGCGGGCCCGGGCCACCACGTCACGCCCCGGCGGCGGGTCGACCGGTCGGTGGCACGGGGCCGGTCGAGTCGCGAATGACCAGTTCGGTCTGGAGCATTACCTGTGCGGTGGTGCGGCGGTCGCCGGTCGCCGCGCCCCGGCCCCGGACGCCGCGGGTCGCGTCGGAGTCGAGTTGCAGCAGCATGTCGACGGCCGCCCGGCCGGCGGCCGCCGTCGGGGTGGCCACCGTCGTCAACTTGGGTCGGGTGAGCCGGCTCAGCGTGATGTCGTCGATGCCGACGACGCTGACGTCCTGCGGGACCCGGACGCCCAGGGTGTCGAGTCCTTCCATCAGGCCGATCGCCATCAGGTCGTTGTAGGCGAGCACGGCGGTGGCGCCGCTGCGGCGGACCGCCTCGGCCTGGGCGCCGCCGCCGGTCTCGGTGGGCTGGTTGGGCCCGAGCACGGTCAGCTCCGCGCCGCCGGCCCGGGCGGCCGCTGCCGCCGCCCGGCGGATCTCCCGGTTGGTCCACGAGCCGCGCGGGCCGCCGAGCAGCGCGATCTCGCGGTGCCCGAGGGCGAGCAGGTGCTCGACGGCGGCGCGGGCGCCCTGGCCGACGTCCATCATCACGCAGGGCAGCCCGGTGACCTGACGGTTTATCACCACCACCGGGACCTCGCGGCTGACCTGCTCGATCAGGCTGTTGCTCATCCGAGGGCTGCACAGCAGCACCCCGTCGACCTGCTTGGCGAGGGCGTGGACCAGCTCCTCCTCGGCGGTCGGGTCCTCGTTGGTGTCGGCGACGAAGACGTGGTAGTCGCGCTGCCGGGCCTGTCCCTCGGCCGCCTTGATCAGCGGCGGGAAGAAGGGGTTGGCGATGTCGGCGATGATCAGCCCGATGTTGTGCGTACGACCGGTGATCAGCGCCCGGGCGGCCCGGTTGGGGCGGTAGCCGAGGTCCTCCGCGCAGGCCAGCACCCGGCCCCGGGTCTCCGGGTTGACCAGGTGGGGTGCCGAGAAGGTGCGGGACACGGTGGAGATGTGCACGCCGGAGGCCCGGGCGACGTCCCTGATGGTGGCGGGCACTGCGGCCTCCCTCGTGGAATGTGGTGGCGGTCACCGGGGTGCCGCCAATTAATGCAAACGGTTGCGCCAGGTGTCAACGGCCGTTTGTTACGGCTGGATTGCGGAACCGCTCCCAGCATGGGGTCATTGAACCGCAAACGCGGACGTATGCCGCCGGTTTGATATCGACCGTTGACGAGATCTCCACCGTCGTGGTTTCTTCACTGCAAACCTTTGCAGACTCCACCGGGAGGTTGCCGGCATGTCACCACCAGCCCGCCAACGGGTCCGCCACGCCCTCGTCGGCGCCGGCGCGCGGGCCGAGATGTTCCTGCGCGCCCTGGCCCTGGACCACGCCGCCACCGCCGAGCTGGTCGCCCTCGCCGACGTCAACCAGACCCGGATGGACGCGCACAACCGCTGGCTCACCGAGCTCGGCCACCCACCCGTGCCCACGTACGCCGCCGCCGACTTCGCCGCCATGCTGGCGAAGGAGCGGGTCGACGTGGTGCTGGTGACCAGCGTGGACGTCACCCACGACGAGTACGTGGTGGCCGCCCTGCGGGCCGGCTGCGACGTGGTCACCGAGAAGCCGATGACCGTCGACGCGCCGCGCTGCCGGCGGATCCTCGACGCCGTCGCCGAGACCGGCCGCCGGGTGACGGTCGCCTTCAACTACCGCTACAACCCGCTGCACGAGCAGGTCCGCCGGCTGCTCGCCGACGGCGCGGTCGGCGAGATCGGCTCGGTGCACTTCGAGTGGCTGCTCGACGTGCGGCACGGCGCCGACTACTTCCGCCGGTGGCACCGGGACAAGGCCACCTCCGGCGGCCTGCTGGTGCACAAGGCCAGCCACCACTTCGACCTGGTCAACTGGTGGCTCGACGCGGTACCGGTGCAGGTGTACGCCGCCGGCCGGCTCTTCTTCTACGGCGAGGCCGGCCGCCGGCACGGCTACGCCCGCGACTACGACCGGGCGCACGGCTCCCCCGCCGCCGACGGTGACCCGTTCGCGCTGCGGCTGGCCGGGCACCCCCGGCTGCGCGAGCTCTATCTCGACGCCGAGGCCGAGGACGGCTACCAACGCGACCGCAACGTCTTCGCCCCCGGGATCACCATCGAGGACGACCTCGCCGTGCTGGCCCGCTACTCCACCGGCGCGACGATGACCTACCACCTCACCGCGTACGCCCCCTGGGAGGGCTACCGGGTGATGGTCAACGGCAGCCGGGGCCGCCTCGAACTGGAGGTCACCGAGAGCGACCACGTCAGCCCGACGGTGGCCGGCGCGCTCAAGGGTGCCGCCCTGCACGGCGCCGAGGCCGCCGCGGAGCAGGGTGCCGCCCGGCTCACCCTGCGGCCGTTCTGGGCGCCCCCGGTCGAGATCCCGGTCGAGGGCTGGACCCGGGGCGGACACGGCGGCGCGGACGCCCGGATGACCCGGGTGCTGTTCGGCGGCGAACCCGACCCGATGGGTCGCGCGGCCACCGCCCGCGACGGCGCCCTGGCCCTGCTCACCGGCCTGGCCGCCAACCACTCGCTGGACACCGGCGCGCCCGTCCGGGTCGCCGACCTGCTCACCCTCCCCTGACCGAGGAGCCCGCCGAAGTGCCGACCACCACCCGGAGCGACCTGCTGCTGCCCGCCGAGCCCGGCCAGCGCGCCCTCGCCCGCGAGCTGTACGCCCTGGCCGCGCAGCAGCCGATCATCTCGCCGCACGGGCACGTCGACCCCGCGCTGCTGGCCGAGGACCGCCCGTTCCCCGACCCGGCCCGGCTGCTGATCGTGCCCGACCACTACCTCACCCGGATGCTGCTCAGTCAGGGCGTACCCCCGGCCGAGCTGGGGGTGCCCACCGTCGACGGGAGCCCCACCGAGACCGACGGCCGGCTCGTCTGGCGGCGCTTCGCGGCGCACTGGCACCTGTTCCGGGGCACCCCGTCGCGGCTCTGGCTGGAGCAGACCTTCCACGACGTGTTCGGGGTGACCACCCCGCTCTCCCCCGCCACCGCCGACGCCGTCTACGACGAGCTGGCCGCGCGCCTCGCCGAACCGGAGTTCCGGCCCCGGGCGCTGTTCACCCGGTTCGGCATCGAGGTGCTCGCCACCACCGAGTCCCCCCTGGACGACCTCGGGCAGCACGCCAAGCTCGCCGCCGACGGGTGGGGCGGTCCCGGCGGCCGGGTCGTCACCACGTTCCGCCCCGACGACGTGGTCGACATGGAGTTCGACGGCTGGGCGGCCAACGTGGACCGGCTCGCCGAGGTCGCAGGCGTCGACACCGGCACGTACGCCGGTTATCTCGACGCGCTGCGGCAGCGCCGGGCGGCGTTCGTCGCGGCCGGTGCCACCTCCTCCGACCACGGGCACCCGACGGCCCGTACCCTCGCGCTCAGTGACGCGGAGGCGGCGGCGCTCTACGACAAGGGCCGGCGCGGCGCGGCCGACGCGGCCGACGCGGAGGCGTTCCGGGCGCACATGCTGCTGGAGTTCGCCCGGATGTCGCTCGACGACGGCCTGGTCATGCAGCTGCACCCGGGGGCGGTCCGCAACCACAACCGCTGGCTGCACGCCCGGCACGGCCGCGACGTCGGCGGCGACGTCCCGCAGGCCACCGAGTACGTGCACGCCCTCGCGCCGCTGCTCGACGCGCACGGCAACGACCCCCGGCTGACCGTGGTGCTCTACACCCTGGACGAGGACACCTTCACCCGGGAACTCGCCCCGCTCGCCGGCGGGTACGCCGCGCTGCGCCTCGGCGCGCCCTGGTGGTTCCTGGACTCCCCCGAGGTGCTGCGCCGGTTCCGGGAGACCGTCACCGAGACCGCCGGCTTCTACAACACCGCCGGGTTCGTCGACGACACCCGGGCGTTCTGTTCCATCCCGGTCCGGCACGACGTCGCCCGCCGGGTCGACGCCGGCTTCCTGGCCCGGCTGGTCGCCGAGCACCGGCTGCCCGCCGACGAGGCCGCCGAGACCATCGTCGACCTGGCCTACCGGCTGCCCAGGCAGGTCTTCAAGTTCGGAGAACACTCATGACCGTCACCATCACCGACGTCACCGTGCACGACGTACGCTTCCCGACCGCCGCCAGCGGTGACGGCTCCGACGCCATCAACCGGGGCGACTACTCGGCCACGTACGTCGAGCTGACCACCGACGCCGGACCGACCGGGGCCGGGTTCACCTTCACCAACGGGCGCGGCAACGAGATCACCTGCGCGGCTGTCCGCGCCCTCGAACACCACGTCCGGGGCCGGACCGTCGAGGAGATCGGCGCCGAGCCGGTGGCGTTCTGGCGCTCGCTCACCGCTGACGTGCAGCTGCGCTGGCTGGGCCCGGAGAAGGGGGTCATCCACCTGGCCACCGGGGCGCTGGTCAACGCCGTCTGGGACCTGCGCGCCAAGCTGGCCGGCAAACCGATGTGGCGGTTCCTCGCCGAACTGCCCACCGACGACCTCGTCGCCAGCGTCGACTTCCACCACATCACCGACGCGCTCACCCCCGACGACGCCGCCGCCATCCTCGACCAGGGGCGCGACGGGCTGGCGGACCGGCTCGCCGGTCTGGAGCGCGACGGCTTCCCGTCGTACACCACCTCGGTGGGGTGGCTCGGCTACCCGGACGACAAGGTGCGGGCGCTGACCCGCGCGGCGTACGCGGCGGGATGGCGGGCGATGAAGATGAAGGTCGGCGGCCCGCTCGACGACGACCTGCGCCGGGCCCGGATCATCCGCGCCGAGATCGGCCCGGACGCGCTGCTGATGATGGACGCCAACCAGGTCTGGGACGTCGACGAGGCGATCACCGCGATGACCGCGCTGGTCGAGGTCGACCCGTACTGGATCGAGGAGCCCACGCACGCCGACGACGTGCTCGGGCACGCCCGGATCGCCCGCGCGGTCACCGAGCTGACCGGCGGACGCTGCCGGGTCGCCACCGGCGAGGTGGCGGCCAACCGGGTGATCTTCAAGCAGCTGCTCCAGGCCGAGGCGATCGGCGTCATGCAGATCGACGCGTGCCGGGTCGGCGGGGTCAACGAGGTCCTCGCCGAGCTGCTGATGGCGGCGAAGTTCGGGGTGCCGGTCTGCCCGCACGCCGGTGGCGTCGGCCTCTGCGAATACGTGCAGCACCTGGCCGTCTTCGACCACCTGCGGGTGGGCACCAGCCTGGACGGCCGGATGGTCGAGTACGTCGACCACCTGCACGAGCACTTCACCGATCCGGTCCGTACCCGGGGCGGGCGCTACCTGCTGCCCACCGCCCCCGGCTACAGCACCACCATGAAACCGGCGTCGATCGCCGAGTTCCGCTTCCCGGACGGCCCGGCGTGGCGGTGACCGTGGACACCGACCGGCTGGGCCTGGCCACCCTGCGCCGGCTGCCCGTCGAGTGCCGTCCCCTGCTGCGCCCCGGCACCGTACCGGCCGGCATCGTCCACCTCGGGCTCGGCGCGTTCCACCGGGCGCACCAGGCGGTGCACACCGAGGAGGCCGTCGGGGCGGCCGGCGGCGACTGGGGCATCATCGGCGTCGCGCCGCGCAGCACCACGCTGGTCGAGGCGCTCGCCGCACAGGACGGGCTGTTCAGCGTCACCACGCTCTCCGGCGCGGCCCGGGCCACCCGGGTGGTCGGGTCGCTGGCCGGCGTCCGGCACGCGGCCGGCGACCCGGCGGCCGTGGTGGCGCTGCTCGCCGACCCGGCGATCCGGGTGGTGACGCTGACGGTGACCGAGAAGGCGTACCGGCTCGACCCGGTGACCGGCGCGCTGCGGACCGACCCCGAGCTGGTCGCCGACCTGACCGGCGACCGGCCCCCGGTGACCGTGCCGGGGCTGCTGGTGCGCGGGCTGCTCGCCCGGGCCATCGCCGACGCCGGACCGATCGCCCTGGTCAGCTGCGACAACCTGCCGGCGAACGGGCACCGGTTGCGGGGGCTGGTGGCCCAGTCCCTCGCGCTGGCCCGGGTGCCGGACTCGGTGGCCGGCTGGATCCGGGACCGGGTCGCCTTCCCGGGCACCATGGTGGACCGGATCGTGCCGGCCAGCACCGACGAGACCCGGGCCACCGCGCGGGCGGCGCTCGGCGTCACCGACCTGGCGGCGGTGGCCGCCGAGCCGTACTCGCGGTGGGTGATCGAGGACGACTTCCCCGGCGGCCGGCCGGCCTGGGAGCGGGCCGGGGCGGTGCTCACCGACGACGCCGGCCCGTGGGAACGGCTCAAGCTGCGCACCCTCAACGGCGTGCACTCGGCCACCGCCTACCTGGGGGCCCTCGCGGGCCGGGAGACCGTCGCGGACGCGCTGGAGCTGCCCGGCCTCACCGCCGTGCTGCGCCGGCTGATCGTCGAGGATGTCGCGCCCAGCTTCACCCCTCCGCCCGGCGTATCGGTGCCCGAATACGGCGAGGAGGTGCTCGCCCGGTTCGGCAACCCGGCGATCCGGCACCGTACCCTCCAGGTCGCCATGGACGGCTCGCAGAAGCTGCCGCAGCGGATCCTGCACACCGTCGCCGACCTGCGGGCGGCCGGCCGCCCGGCGCACTGGGCCGCGCTGGTGGTGGCGGCCTGGCTGCGCTTCCTGTCCGGCCACGCCGACGACGGCCGGCCGTTGCCGCTGGACGACCCGCTCGCCGACCGGATCCGGGCCGCGCTCGCCACCGGTCGGGACACCCCGGCCGGGGTGGTCGACGCGCTCTTCGCGCTGCCCGAGGTCTTCCCCGCCGATCTGGCCGCCGACGCGGAGGTCCGCGCCGACGTGGTCGACTGGCTGACCGCCCTGGACCGGCACGGCGTCCGGGCCACTCTGGCCGGTGCCGCGTGAGCCCGCCCCGGGTGGCGCTGGTCGGGGCGAACGGGCACGGGCGGTGGCACCGGCGGGCGATCGCCCCGCTGGTCGCCGCCGGCCGGGTACGCCTGGTCGGGCTGGTCGACGTCCGTCCCCTCGACGACGAGCCGGCCGCGCCGGTGCCGGCGGGGACGGTGGTCTGCACCGACCACCGGCTGCTGCTCGCCGCCGTACGCCCCGACGTGGTGGTGATCTGCACCCCGCCGCACACCCACCTGCCGATCGCCCTGGACTGCCTGGCGGCCGGCGCGGACCTGCTGCTGGAGAAGCCGCCGGTGCTGGACCTGGCCGAACACCGCGAGCTGGCGGCGGCGCTCGCGGCCACCGGCCGGGCCGCGCAGGTCGGCTTCCAGGCGCTCGGCTCGGCGGCCCTCGCGGAGCTGACCGCCGCGCTCGCCGCCGGTCGGCTCGGCACGGTCACCGGCGTCGCCACCGTCGCCGCCTGGCAGCGCCCGGACGCCTACTACGCCCGCGCGCCGTGGGCCGGCCGGCGGGAGCTGGACGGCCGGCCGGTGCTCGACGGCGCCCTCGCCAACCCGCTCGCGCACGCGGTGATGCAGTGCCTGGCCGTCGCCGAGGCAGTCGCCGGCACGCCGGTCGACCCCGAGCTGATCGAGGCGGAGCGCTACCGGGTACGCCTGATCGAGGTGGACGACACCGCCGTGCTGCGGGTGACGCCCCGGATCGGGCCGCCGATCGTGGCCGCGGTGACCCTGGCCGGGGAGGACTTCGTCCCCGGCGAGGTGCTCGTCACCGGCACCCGGGGCCGGGCCGTCCTGGAATACCCCACCGACCGGCTCCGGCTGCCCGACGACGCCGACTGGCGGGAGGTGCCGGGGCGGCGGGGGCTGCTGGAGAACCTCCTCGACCACCGGGCCACCGGCGTGCCGCTGATCGCGCCGCTGGCGCGTACCGCGCCGTTCACGGCGGTGCTGGCGGCGCTGCGGGACGCACCCGCACCGACCTTGCTCGGCGGCGACCTGGTGCGCGCCACCGGCACCGGCGGGCAGCGGGTGCTGACCATCGGCGGGATCAACGCGGTGCTGCGCCGCGCGGCGCAGACGGGGACGCTGCCGACGGAGTCCGGGGTGCCGTGGGCGGTGCCGCCGTACCGGGCGGCGCCGGCCGGCGAAGAACTGACCACCGAAAGCTGACAGACGGGATCCTCTCGATGCAGAGAACAGCAGCGGGCGCGGCCCTCCTCGCCGTCGCCCTCACGGTCACCGCCGGCGCACCGGCGCTGGCCGCCCGCAGGACACGTCCCTGACCCGGGCGGCGCGGCAGCTCGGCCGGCAGGTGCTCCCGGCCGACGACGGCTGGGCCGCCGAGGGCACCGGGACCACCGGCGGCGCGACCGCCGCCGCCGACCGGGTCCGGGTCGCGCACACCCGGGCCGAGCTGGTCGCCGCGCTCGGCGGCGACAACGCCACCAACGCCACGGACAGCACCGCGAAGATCGTGTACGTCGACGGCACCATCGACGGCTTCGAAGGCCCCGACGGGACGCCACTGGACTGTGCCGACCTCGCCGACGCGGACTACTCCCTCGACGCCTACCTGGCCGCGTACGACCCGGCGACCTGGGGGCGGGTCAACCCCAGCGGCCCGCTGGAGGCGGCCCGGGTCCGCTCGGTGGCCAACCAGACCCGGCAGACCCAGCTCAACGTCGGGTCGAACACCACGATCGTCGGGCTGCCCGGCGCCCGGCTGACCGGGCTGACCCTGATGATCGACAAGGTCGCCAACGTGATCGTCCGCAACCTCACCTTCGACGACGCCCGGGACTGCTTCCCCGCCTGGTCCCCCACCGACGGCGACACCGGCAACTGGAACTCCCAGTACGACCACATCTCCGTACGCCGCAGCGAACACGTCTGGGTCGACCACGACACCTTCACCGACGGCGACCACCCGGACAGCGGGCAGCCGAGCTACTTCGGCCGGCCCTACCAGGTGCACGACGGGTCGCTGGACGTCACCCACACCGCCAGCCTGGTCACCGCCTCCTGGAACCGCTTCGTCGGCCGGGACAAGCTGATGCTGATCGGCTCGTCCAACACCGTCGGCCCGGACGTCGGCCGGCTCAAGGTCAGCCTGCACCACAACCTCTTCGACGGTGACCTGCAACGGCTGCCACGGGTCCGGTTCGGCCAGGTCGACGTGCACGAGAACCACTACCGGCTGCACGGCCCCGGCTTCGAGTACGCGCTCGGCGTCGGCGTCCAGTCGGCGATCTACGCGGAGCACAACTTCTTCAGCCTCGGCGACGACGTCGACCCGGCCGACCTGATCCACGACTGGGGCGGCACCGCGCTCACCGAGCGGGGCAGCTGGCTGCGCCAGGGCGACGGCCGGGCCCGACCGGTGGACCTGCTCGCGGCGTACAACGCGGCGCACGACCCCGACCTGGGCGCCGACGCGGGCTGGACGCCGACCCTGCGCGCCACCCCGGTGCTGCCCACCCCGCTGGTGCCGCTCGTCGTCGGGGCGTACGCCGGCGCCGGCCGGCTGCTCCGCTGACGTCTCCCGGGCGCGGCGGGTGTCCCCGCCGCGCCCGCCCCGCCCGGCACGTTGCCGGCCGGCCCGGCGCGCATCGACCTCGACGCCGGTCCGCGCTCAGTGCGGGTGGGCGTCGGCGGCGTTCCGCTCCCGGCGGGCGGCGCGGCGGGCCCGCACGACCCGCGCCAGCACCAGCAGCACCACCAGCGCCAGCAGCGCCTCGCCACCCCAGCCGAGCCGCCGCTCCAGCAGCCGGTAGGACGCCCCGGCGAGATAGCCGAGCAGCGCCACGGTCACCGCCCAGAGCGCGCCGCCCGCCACGTTGGCCACCGTGAAGGTGCGCTGCGGGATGCCGCTCAGCCCGGCCAGCCCCGGCACCAGCGCGCGCAGCGCGCCGCCCAGCGGCCGAGCACCACCGCCGTCGCGCCGCGCCGGCGGACCAGGTCGAGGGCCCGCTCCAGCTCGCCCGAGCGGAGGAAGCGGCGCGGGGTACGGCGCAACAGCCGCCGGCCGTGCCGCCGGCCCACCCGGTAGCCGACCTGGTCGCCGAGCGCCGCGCCGGCCAGCGCGGCGACCATCACGGCCCACAGCGGCAGCCGGCCCTCGTGCGCGACCACCCCGCCCACCAGCACGGCGATCTCCCCGGGCACGAGCAGGCCGAGGAAGGTCGACGCCTCCAGCGCCGGCAGCAGGAAGACCAGCGCCAGGACCAGGGCGGGCGGCAGCGCCACCAGCAGGTTCAGCACCCGGTCCATCCGCCGATTGTCACCCGTGGGCACCGATCACGCTCCCGCTGATCGAACCCCGCCCCGGTCGGGGACAATGGCACGCGGACGAGGTCGGCAGCGCGGCTCATCGGCCCTGACCAGCTCGGGGAGGAGCCGGACGTGGAGGAGGAAACCGTCATCGGGGATCCAGCGGCGCGCCTCCGCGCGGTCGACGAGTTGTTCCCGGGCAGCGACGTGACCAGCAGCGCGCTGCGCGCGAAGGACTGGTCCGTGACACCGCTCGGGCCCGTCGAGTCCTGGTCGCCCGAGCTGCGGGCCGCGGTCCGCACGGTGCTGCCCTCCCGGATCCCGATGCTGCTGTGGTGGGGCCCGGAGCTGGTGCAGATCTTCAACCACGCGTACACCGGGATCATCGGGGAGAAGTTCCCCGACGCGGTCGGGCAGCGCGGCGCCGAGTGCTGGGCCGAGGCGTGGGACACCCTGGGTCCGCTCACCGAGCAGGTGCTCGCCGGCGCGGGCGCCACCTACGGGCAGAACCTGCTGCTCTTCCTGGAGCGCTACGGCTACTCCGAGGAGACCTACTGGACCTTCTCCTACAGCCCGGTGCAGGACCGGGACGGCCGGGTGATCGGCATCTTCGTGGCCACCAGCGACGTCACCGGCCGGGTGGTCGGCGACCGGCGGTTGGCCCTGCTGCGGGAGCTGGGCGCGCTGTCGGTCGCCGAGGCGGACAGCGCCGCGGACGCCGCCCGGGCCGCCACCCGGGTGCTCGCCACCAACCGCGCCGACCTGCCGCTGGGCATGATCTACCTGCGCGAGGGCGACCTGTCGACCGACCCGTCCACCGACGCCGTGGCCGGGGCCGACCAGGTGACCCTGGTGGCGTCCTTCGGCGACGGGGAGCCGGGGCCGGCGATCGACCGGCCCGCCGAGGTGGCCGAGGTGCTGGCCACCGGGAAACCGGCCCGGATCACCGGCCTGAGCCGCCACCACGCCGCGGTGGCCCGGCTGGACGGCACCGCCGGCGGGACGCCGGTCGACGAGGCGATGGTGCTGCCGCTGCTGGCCACCGGCCGGTCCCGCCCGGTCGGGGTGCTGGTCCTGGGTATCAGCCCGTTCCGGCAGCTCGACAACCCGTACCGGGACTTCCTGCACCTGATCGCCAGCCAGGTCTCCACCGCGCTGACCGACGTGCTGGCCTACGAGGCGCAGCGCCGCCGGGCCGCCGCGCTGACCGAGCTGGACGCCGCCAAGACCGAGTTCTTCACCGACGTCAGCCACGAGCTGCGCACCCCGCTGACGCTGATCGCCGGCCCCGTCCAGGAGAGCCTGGCCGACGAGCGGGAGCCGCTGCCGCCGGCCCAGCGGGAGCGGCTGGAGCTGGTGCACCGCAACGCCGGCCGGCTGCGCAAGCTGGTCAACGACATGCTCGACTTCGCGCGGATCGAGGGCGGCCGGCTGGAGGCCGAACGGGTGCCCACCGACCTGGCGGCGCTCACCCGGGGGATCGCCGAGTCCTTCGGGTACGCCATGCAGCAGGGCGGGCTGGCCTTCGACGTCGACACCCGGCCGTTGCCGCGCACCGCGTACGTGGACCGCGACATGTGGGAGAAGGTCGTGGTCAACCTGCTCTCCAACGCCCTGAAGTACACCCTCACCGGCACCGTCCGGCTGACCCTGCGCGGCGACGACGAGCACGTCACGCTCGCGGTCACCGACACCGGTGTCGGCGTCCCCGCCGACCAGTTGCCGCTGCTGTTCCGCCGCTTCCACCGGGTGCGGGGCGGCGGCGGCCGGTCGAACGAGGGCGCGGGCATCGGTCTGGCGCTGGTGCAGGAGCTGGTGAAGCTGCACGACGGCGAGGTCGGCGTGCGGTCGGTGGCGGGCGAGGGCACCACGTTCACCGTCCGGCTGCCGTACGGGCAGCCCGGCGACGGCGACGGCGGGCCCCGGCGGACCGGTCCGGGGGCGGCCGGCTGGTCGTACCCGGACGAGGCGGGGCGCTGGCCGGCGACGGAGGTGCCCGGTGCGCAGCCGGCGGAGGCCGCCGCCGGGCGACCGGCCGACGCGGCGACGGTGCTCGTGGTCGAGGACAACGCCGACCTGCGCACGTTCCTGCGCGGCCTGCTGGCGCCGCACTACCGGGTACTCCTCGCCGTCGACGGGCAGGACGCGCTGGAGATGATCGCGGTGGAGCGGCCCGATCTGGTGCTCACCGACGTGATGATGCCCCGGCTCGGCGGCTTCGCCCTGGTGCGGGCCCTGCGCGAGGACCCGCGTACGGCCGGGATGCCGGTCATCGTGCTCTCCGCCCGCGCCGGCGCGGAGGCCGCCGTGGAGGGGTTGCGGGCCGGCGCGGACGACTATCTGCCGAAGCCGTTCTCCTCCCTGGAACTGCTCGCCCGGATCGGGGCGCACCTGGAGCTGGCCCGACTGCGCAACCGGGAGGCCACCTGGCGGACCGCGCTGATCGACTCGCTCCAGGACGCCTTCGCCGTCTATGACGCCGGCACCACGCTGCTGGAGGCGAACCAGGCGTTCTGCCGGCTGGTCGGGCTCGACCGGCTGGAGTTGCCGGCGTCGGCGCCCCACCCGTGGTGGCCGGACCCGGCGACCGAGCCGGTGGAGTGGGAGCGGCTCCAGGCGGCGCTGCGGCAGATCCAGCGCACTGACAGCGGACGGGTCACCCTGCCGATGCGGCACGCCGACGGCCACCGGATCTGGGTGGAGGCGGTCTACAACGCGCTGCGGGAGCCCCGTACCGACCAGCGGCTGCACGTGGCCACCCTGCGGGACGTCACCGAGGAGGTCCGGGCGGCGGCCCGCCAGGCGGCGATGACCTCGCTCGCCACCCGACTGGCGGGGGCCAGCGACATCACCGAGGTGCTCGACGTGGGCCTCGCCGAACTGGGCGGGCTGCTGGGCGGGGCGCGGGGCGTCGCGGTGTGCCCGGACCCGGCCGGCGCGCCGGTGACGGTGGAGGCGGGCGCGACGCTCACCGCCGAGCTCCGGCGGACCCTCGACGAACTGCCCGACGACCCGTACCTGGTCCGGGACGACGCGGGCCGGGTGACCGCCGTGGGCGCCCGGATCGAGGCGGGCGTCGGCACCGGCGGCATCTGGTGGGAGCTGGACGAGCCCCGACCGGCGACGACGGTGGACCCCCCGCTGATCCGGCAGCTCTGCGCCGCCCTCGCCCAGGCGCTGGTGCGGGCCCGGGCGTACGAGACGCAGCGGGCGGTGGCGCTGGCCATGCAGCGGGCGATGCTCGGCCCGACGGAGCTGCCGCCGGGCTTCGCGGTCCGCTACGAGCCGGCCGTGCGTCCCCTCGAGGTGGGCGGCGACTGGTACGACGTGGTGCCGCTCCCCGGCGACCTGGTCGGCGTGGTGGTGGGCGACTGCGTGGGCCGGGGACTGCCTGCCGCGACGGTGATGGGCCAGCTGCGCAGCGCCTGCCGCGCGCTGCTGTTGCAGGCCAAGAGCCCGGCCGAGGTGCTGGTCGCGCTGGACGGCTTCGCCCGGATGATCCCCGGTGGCAACTGCACGACGGTCTTCTGCGCCATCATCGACGCGACCGGGGGCGAGCTGCGCTATTCCTCGGCCGGGCACCCGCCGGCCGTCCTGGTGCACCCCGACGGCGCCGTCGACATGCTGGACCGGGCCGGCTCGGTGCCGCTGGCCAGCGTGCCCGTGCAGCGCCGACCGGAGGCCACGGCGCGGCTGCGGGTCGGCTCGACGTTGCTGCTCTACACCGACGGGTTGGTGGAGCGGCGGCGGGAGCTGATCGACGCCGGCATCGCCCGTGCGGTGGCGGCGCTCACCGCCGGCCGCTCGCTGCCCGAGGGGGAACTGGTCGACGGGCTGGTCCGGGACCTGCTGCCGCCGTCCGGCAGCGACGACGTCGCGGTGCTGGTCTACCGGCACCGGGTGCCCACCGTGCTGACCGTCGCGGTACCGGCCGACCCGGCCCGGCTCGCCCCGATGCGGGAGCGGCTGCGCGGCTGGCTGGACGCGCTGGGGTTGGACGAGTGGGACGCCGAGGCGGTGCTGATCGCCACCGGGGAGGCGTGCGCCAACGCGATCGAGCACGGCTACCGGTTCGCGCCCGACGCGGTGACCACCCTGCGGGCCGAGCTGCACGACGACCGGCTGGAGATCGTGGTCCGGGACGGGGGCGGCTGGCGGGAGAACGGTCCGGGTGCCGGCGGCGCGGACCGGGGCCGGGGTCGCATGATCATGGCGCGGGTGATGGACGAGGCGACCATCGTCGGCACGCCGGAGGGCACCACGGTCCGGTTGGTCAAGCGGCTCGGCGGGGCGTGAGGCCGGCGGGGTGGCCGCTGTCGGCCATCCGACCCCGACCGCTCCCGGCGAGTCGAAGATCAGCTATAAGTGACGGATGGACTTCCCC
Source organism: Micromonospora sp. R77 (assembly GCF_022747945.1). Taxonomy (NCBI): domain Bacteria; kingdom Bacillati; phylum Actinomycetota; class Actinomycetes; order Micromonosporales; family Micromonosporaceae; genus Micromonospora; species Micromonospora sp. R77. The sequence continues at coordinate 5,519,270 of NZ_JALDST010000001.1, read as the reverse complement.
CCGTACCTGGGCAGCATGCCGATGCACGCGATCACCGAGATCCACGGTGAACCGGGGCTGTCGGAGCGGTTCCGGCTGGAGATCCGGGCGTTCGACGAGGCGGCCCGGGAGCGGCTGACCGAGGCGCTGGCGCTGGCCGCCGAGCTGCACCGCGACGACCGGCGGGTACGCGAGCCCTACCTGAACCACCTGTTGCGGGTGGCGATCCGGATGATGCACCACTATCAGGTGCGGGACGTGGACGTGATCGTCGCCGGGCTGCTGCACGACGCGGTGGAGGACCACCCGGTCGAGCTGGCCGGCCCGGACCATGCCGGGGACCCGACCGCTGCCGCGCTCGCCGCGCTGGCCGCGCGCTTCGGACCGCGCGTCGCGCGCCTGGTCGGCGCGGTCACCAATCCGACGTACGACCCGGCGCGTGACGCGCACACGCAGTACCGGGAGCACGTCGCGGCGAGCCTGGACGCCGAGCCCTGGGCCCGGGTGATCAAGATGTCCGACTTCACCGACAACGGGGTGGGCGTGATCCACACCGTCGGCCCGAAGGTGGCCCGGTCGGCCGCGAAGTACCGGCCCCTGGTGCCGGTCTTCCGGGACCTGATCGCCCGGCCGGACACGCCGCTCTCCGCCCCGGTGAAGCGGCACATCTTCGCCCAGCTCGACCTGGCCGAGGAGCGGTTCAGCGCCATCCTGGACCAGCCGAACTGACGCCGCACCGGGCGCCGCTCACCAGGAGGCTTCGCCGTGCAGGGTGGCGGTGAGGCGGGAGCGGAGGGCGGGCAGGCGGGCGGGGGTGTCGCAGAGGACCACCCGCAGCGACTCGCGGGCCTCGGCAGCGACGCCGCCGAGCACGTCGAGCAGGGTGCCGAGCTGCGCGGGCGGCTCCTCGGCCAGCAGCTCGCCGGCGTCGGCGACGACCAGGGTGAGCGGTCCGGCGTCGAGCCGGTCGGCGAGCACGTCGGCGAGGGCGTCCCAGTTGCGGCCGAAGTGTCCGGGCAGGTGCAGGGCGGCGTCCAGCGCGTCGTACAGGCCGGCCCGGGTGCGGGCGGCGGACCCGCTCAGCACGGCCCCCGTGCGGTCCGGACCCGTCGGTGCGGGTGGCGCCAACCGCAGCCAGGCCGGCAGCGGCGGGTGGGTGTCGGCCATCGTCGGTTCCTCGCGGGGTTCGGGCGGGTCGGGCCGGCGGGCGGCCCGACCCGGCACGGTCAGAGCAGGTAGAAGTTCCCGTAGTGGTCCGGCGAGAACCAGGTCGCGCCGGTGCTGCGGTTCACCACGATCCGGTACGCGTCGCGGGAGGCGCCGTAGGCGCGCGGGTAGACGTCGTACTCGTAGTAGGTGGCGTTGGCGGGGAGCTGACCCTCGTAGTTGTAGAACCGGCCACCGGCGTAGTTGTAGAGCCCGCCGCTCCAGGAGTACCAGCCCCGGGTGGTCGGGAAGCCCTTGGCGGACCAGCCGGAGCGGGCGGCGCGAGCGTCCGTGCAGCGGGTCATCGTGCAGGAGCTGTAGACGGCCGCCTGCGCGGGTTCGGCGAGCTGCGGGGACACCACCGACGGACCGACGAGCGCGGTGGCGACCATGGCGGTCAGCAGGGCGAGCGCGCCGAGGAGTCGGCGCGGACGGAAGCCTTCGGTGCGGGGCCGGGTCGCGGGCATGGTCACGGGGATCCTCCCTTTCCAGGAGCGACAGAGACATTGATCCGGATCACTCTCCGGATCGTGCCCAGTCTGCTGGTGATCCTCGCCCACGTACAGCCCCCGGGCGGAAACCGCGCCGCAACGCCCGGTGAACGCTCGATGATCGAGGTCCGGGCCGGGCGATCCGCGACCGCCCGGCCCGGCCGACTCAGCAGCCGATCCGGCTGGCGCCCAGCGCCACGTCGTCGAACCAGAGGGTGTCGGTCGCGCCGCCGTAGCTCTCCCACCCGAGCTTCAGGTCGGTGAGCCGGGGCCGCCAGGTGCGGTTGTACCACTGACCGTCGATGTCGTGGCTGGGCACGCCGTCGGCGGTCAACCCGGCGACCGCCGTCCCGTCCAGCCAGGTACGCAGCTCGCCCCGGTCGCCGTCGACCAGGAACTCCACGCAGGACCAGCGGTCGGTGGGCAGCGGCACGCTGAGCGCCACCCCGGCCGGGCTCTGCTCCGGCAGGGTGGCGTCGTCCGACGCCCGGTTCCACTGCAGGGCCGCGTTCTGCCCGCCCATCCGCAGGTCCTTGCCGCCGTCGGCGGCGTCGGCCATGGCCAGCAGCGTCACGTGGTCGGTGGGGAGCGCGGTGTGGTGCCGGACCCAGAACCGGCCGTACCGGACCGCGCCGAGGGTGGCCAGGTCCCGGGTGGCGCGGACGAAGACGTGGTTGCAGTAGCCACCGCCCCCGTCGATGCGGATCGCGCGGGCCCCGGCGTGCGTGGTGGCCGTGTCGACGGCGGCGGCGCCGGTGCCGGCGCAGTCCGGGTGGACCACGGCCCAGTCACCGGACGGCGTGGGGCCGGCCTGCCCCTCGAAGCCGTCGCAGAGCGCCGCACCCGCGCAGCCGGCCGGCGGCGGAGGTGGTCGGCGGCGGGCTGCTCGACGGCGGGGTGGGGCTGGCCGAGATCGGCGGCGGGCTGGTCGGCGGCGCGGTGGTCGAGGGTGCGGTGGGCGGGTCGCTGGTCGAGGCTGGGTGCGGCGCCGTTGCACGGTACGCCGTTGAGCGCGAAGCCGGTCGGCGCGGACGCGGTCGCGCCGACCGTGCCCTGGACGCCGAACTCGGTCGACCCGCCGGCCGGGACGCTCCCGTTCCAGGCCGCGTTCCGGGCCGTGACGGTGGCCCCGGACTGGCTGACCACGGCGTTCCAGCCGCCGGTGATCCGCTGGTCGCCCGGGTAGGTCCAGGTGACCGTCCAGGCGCTCACGGCGGTGTCGCCCGGGGCCACCCGGACGGTGGCGGTGAACCCGCCCGGCCACTGGTTGGGCCGGTAGTCGATCCGGCAGCCGGTGGCGGCGGCGGCCGGGGCGGTGAGCAGGGGCGTGACGGCGACGGCGACGGCCAGGGTGGCGGCTGCCGCGACGATCGGGGTGAGACGGGCGCGGGTGATCCTCATCGAGGGTCCTCTCGGCGGACCGCCGGACGGCGGCACGGGAGCTGCGTGGACCTCGCGTGCGGACGCGCGCGATGCGCGTACCGGAAACTGCCCGGCTCGGGCGGACCTTCAGCCGCCGGCCGGACCGACCGACGGCGCCCGACCGCCAATGTAGTGACGGACGCCGATGCCTGGCAATCCCGGACGCCGCAGCCGGCGCCCCGACACGCCGCCGCACCGGGGCCGCCCTGACCGACAAATCGGGCAGGGCGTGGATACGGTGGACCCGGCCGGCGGACCGCGCCGCCGGTGTGCACCGGGCCGTTGGCGTGGTCGACCGACCCGTGACAGGCGAGACAGGAGCGAGATGGCCGACGCCGTCGATCCCCGACCGGGCGGGGCGGAGCGCGGGCGCGAGCCGGGCGACCGGGCGCCGGCGCTGCGCCACCGGGCGGACACCTTCCGCCAGCGGCTGGTCGGCCTCTGGGAACGCGCGGCCGCCCCACCACCGGGCAGCACCTCCACGTTCCCGGCCGTCCCGTTGACCGAGCAGCTGGACACCGCCGCGCCGATCCGGGTGTCCGGGCGGGGCGGGGCGTTCAACTTCCAGATCCAGGCGAGGTGCGTCTGGTCCTCGTCGGACCTGGCCCGGGACGCGTTGCGCGGCCACGCGCACTACTGGATGCCGGCGGCGGCCCGGCGGCTCACCGCGCTCGCGGCGGTGCACGCCCGCCACTTCCCGCCGCACCGGGTGGCGGAGCTGGAGGTGGAGTTGCAGCAGGCCCTCTCCGACGCCGACCCGTGGCGCTTCGAGACGGGGCGAGCGGTGGTCACCTGCCGGGCGCACGTCTGGGTGCACCTCGACGAGCGGGCCCGCAAACTCGCACTGCCCTACTGGGAGAAGCTGGTCACGCTCGACTGCGAGTGCGACGTGGACCTGAAGCGCGCCGAGTACGCCGACCGCCTCGGCCGGGAGTGGGCGAGGATCATCAGGAACCTCGCCGACGCGGCTGCCCCGGCCGGGGCGGCCGGGGACGACCCGGCCGGCGTGGCGCGGAAGCTGGCGGCCGAGCACCGCGCCGCCGTGCACCGCCTCGACGACCTGCTGGGCGAGGTGCTGCGGGAGGGGCGCATCCTCTGACGCGGCGGCGACCCGTCCCCCGGACGGGCCGCCGCCGGCCCGCTCAGCAGCTGTTGGTGCTGGTCTGGTTGCGCTTGAGGAAGTCGGACCAGGTGACCCCCTGGACGACCGAGACGACGACGCTGCCGTCGTGGATCTGCTCGTAGTGCAGGTGCGGCGAGAGGTCGTACTTCGCCGAGGACGCGCCGACCTTGCCGATCACCGTTCCCGTGTGCACGGTGTCGCCCTCGGCGACGAGGCGCTCGCTGAGGTGGGCGTACCGGGTGCGCCAGCCGTCGCCGTGCCCGATGACGATCGTGTTGCCGTAGCCCGTGGTGGTCGAGTAGTACGACTCCAGCACCGTGCCGCCGGCGCTGGCGAGGACGCGACGGCCGTAGTCGTCGGGGGTGCCGTTGGCGTCGTAGTGGTTCCAGTCGATCGAGTGGGCCGGGCTGTGGCCGTCCCAGTTGCTGCCGAGCCAGGTCTGGCCGCACAGGAACGGCATCCGGAAGCCCGGCCGGGCCGCCTGCGCGGGATGCGCCCCCACCAGCGTGCCGGCGGCGACGACGAGGGCGGTGACCAGCGCGAGGACGCGCCAGCGGGCCGCCGAGAGCGGTACGGACATCGCGATCCCCTCCGAATCTGAATGACGTGCATCGATGCTAGGGCGACCGCCGACCGAGGGGGAAAGCTTCAGGGGGAAATCCCCAGTAGAAGCTTTCCTACCGCTGCGGGTACGTCCCGGTGGTCACCGGCGGCCGGCACTTTTTCCGGTACGGCAGAATCGGCGGGCGATGCGGGCGGCGACCATCCTGACCGCGCTCGCCGACCTGGCCCCGGCCGGCGCCGAGCGGGTCTTCGACGTGTCCGGGACCGGCCGGCCGCTGGTCTGGCTGCCGGACCCCGACCGGGCGCCCCGGGAGGCGAAGCTCGACCGGCTGGCGGCGCTGGACGCACTGCACCGCGACGAGCGGGTCCTGCGCCGTGGCCTGGTCTTCCTGGTCGGCACCGCCGACGTCGACGGCGGCCGGCGCCGGATCCGACTCCCCCTGCTCGCCCAGCCGGTACGCCTGGACCGCACCCGCCGGGGCTACCGGGTGGTGCCCGCCGGTGACCTGGAGATCACCGCGCTGATCGGCGACCGGGAGCTCGCCGCCCGGCTGGAGGCCGCCCCGGGGCTAGCCGGTCCGGGCTGGCTCACCGCCGCCGGCAGCACCGCGTGGATCACCGCCGCTGCCGAGGCCGCCGGACTGAAGCCGGACCAGGTGGTCGCGCAGCCGCCCCGCGGTGTCGACGACACCACCCTCACCGCGGTGGCCGCCGCCGCCCTCTTCGTGACCCGGGACGTGCTCGCCGGCCGGCTCCGCGACACCCTGCTGAGCTGGGCGACCCGACCGGGCCTGGAGACGACCGCACTCGCCCGGCTCTACGCCGCCGACGGTGAGGACGCGCCCGCGTGGAGCGTCGACCAACCGCGGGTTGCTATCGACCGGCGGGAGGCCGGCCGTGCCGCCTCGGTCCAGCCGGGTCACCACGACGGGCCCGGTCCGGCCGACAGTGAGGAGGTGCTGTCGCCGCTGCCGCTGAGCGCGGCGCAGCGGGACGTGGTCCGGCGCACCCGTACCGAGCCGGTGGTGGTGGTCTCCGGGGCACCCGGCAACGGCAAGAGCCACACCCTCGTCGCCGCCGCGCTGGACACCGTGGACCGCGGCGGGTCGGTGCTGGTGGCCACCCAGTCGGTGCACGCCGCGCAGGTGCTGGGCGAACTGCTGCGCCGACATCCCGGACCGACCCCGGTGCTCTTCGGTGACGCCGAGCGGCGGGAGGCGATCGCCGCCGACCTCGCCGCGGGCACGGCGGCCGGCCCGGACGACGCGGTGCTGCGGGCCGACGCCGAGGCCGTGGCCGCCGCCCGGGACCGGGTCGACGCCGTCCGGGCCGGCATCGTCGCCGCCCTCGACGCGGAACGGCTGGCCGGCACGCTCCCCGACTGGCAACCGCTGCTGCCCGCCCTCGGCCACGACGCCCCGGACCTGTTCACCCTCGACGCCGACCTGGCCGCCGTCCACCGGGCGCTGGCGGAGGCGACGCGCACCGGTGACGGCTGGTGGCGGCGGTGGCGACGGGCCGCGTCGAGGGACGCCTGCGCCGGCTGGCGGGCGCGGGTGCGGACGTACCCTGGCGCGGTTGCGGGCGGCCCTGACCGCGGCGGACGCGGTGCGGGCGGCGGCCCGGCTCGCCGCGACCGGCGGCACCGACCTGGCGACCGCCTGGCGGGCCCTGGCCGAGGCGGACGACGCGCTCGCCGTCGCCGTCGGCACGGCGATGCGGCACCGGGCGACCAGCGCGCGCCGCTGGACCCCGGAGGCACGACGCGCCGCCGGCGGGCTGGGCGGGGCGCTGCGGGCCGGCCGCAACCGGCGCTGGGAACTGCTCGCCGGCCTGGACGCCCGAGCGCTGGTGCGGGCGCTGCCGCTCTGGGTGGGTACGGTCGCCGACGTGGAGGACCTGCTGCCGCCGGTGGCCGGGATGTTCGACCTGGTGGTGCTGGACGAAGCGGCGCACATCGACCAGGTGCGGGCCGCGCCGGTGCTGGCCCGGGCCCGGCACGCGCTGGTCGCCGGGGACCCCCGCCAGCTCCGGTTCGTCTCGTTCGTCGCCGACGTGGACGTGACCACCACGCTGCGCCGGCACGGCCTGGAACACTGCGCCGACCGGCTGGACGTGCGCCGCGCCAGCGCGTTCGACGTGGCGACCGGCGCGGCGCCGGTCAGCTGGCTCGGCGAACACCACCGTTCGGTGCCGCACCTGATCGGCTTCTCCGCCCGCCGGTTCTACGACGACCGACTGGAACTGGTGACCCGGCACCCCCGCAACGAACGCGCCGACGTCATCGACGTGGTGACCGTCGCCGACGCAGGCGTCAGCGACGGCGTCAACGCCGCCGAGGTGTCCGCCGCGCTCGACGTGGTCCGGGCGCTCGCCGCCGACGCCCCGACGGGCGGGATCGCGGTGGTCAGCCCGTTCCGGGCCCAGGCCGACGCGCTGGAGGCGGCGCTGCTGGCCGCGTACGACGTGGCCGAGATCGAACGGCTCGGGCTGCGCTCCGGCACGGTGCACGCGTTCCAGGGCAGCGAGGCGGACGTGGTGGTGGCGTCGCTGGGGCTGGTCGACACCGACCCGCCGGCCCGGCACCGGTTCGTCGCCGACCCGAACCTGTTCAACGTGCTGGTCACCCGGGCCCGCCGCCGGCTGACCGTGGTCACCTCGCTGCGCTCCGCCGAGGGCCTGGTCGGCGACTACCTGGCGTACGCGGGACAACCGCCGCCCGTCGCGCCGGACGTGGCACCGACCGACGGGTGGACCGCCGCGGTGGCGCAGGAGCTGCGCCGGCTGGGCGTGCCGGTCCGGGCGGGCTATCCCGTCGGACGGTGGCGGGTCGACCTCTGCGTCGGTGCGGGCGCGGACGCGGTGGGGGTGATCTGCGGGGTGCATCCCGAGGGGGTGGCCGCCCATGTGGAGCGGCAGCGAACGCTGAGCCGCGCGGGGTGGCGTCTGGTGGACGTGTACGCCAGCCGCTGGTCCGACGACCCGATCCGGGCGGCCCTGGACCTCACCGCCCGCCTCACCCGCCCGTGACGACTGCCGTGCCGCGCACGCCCGACGTCAGAGCGTTGCCCCGGCGTGCGATCAGGCAGCGACAGCAGGGAACACCATGAGCGACCCGTCGCGGCTTCGTTCGATCTCGATCGCAACGTCAGCCTGGCGGACTCCCACGTCGAGGCGATCAGCCAGGGCGCGGAGGCGGTATGCGGCCTTGAGCAGGTCGTCGACCTCACCCTGGGTGAACATGATGCTCCGGAAGCCACCGGGACGCTTCACTTCGAGCATCGACAGTCGAAGAACCACCGAGTCGAGGTTCGACTCCAGTTCGTCGAGACGACGCTCGTCGTCGCGCAACGTGCCGATGAAACTCGTGAAGGGGTTGCTCGTTCCGGCCTGCTGAGCGTGCTCCACCGCTTGGAGCACGAGCACCCGCCGCTTGAGAGCGATGGCCAGTCGCGCGAACTCCACGTGCGCATGGAATGTGCCACCTTCCTCGTGGACACCGGGGAAGGACTTCGTCAACGCGCCGATCTCCACCGGGCCGTCGGGCAGCGCAGCCTGCCACTTTGCCAGCCGACGCTTGGCTCGTTCGATCGCCGTGTTGATCGCGTACGACGAGGAGTCAAGTCCCAGCGACAGGCCGACTCTGCCCTGGTCCAGCAGGACCGACGTGGCCTTGTCGATCGCGTCCCGGCAACCGTCCAACTCGCTGCGTTCGTCCTCCAGTTTGTCCTCGTGCAATTGCTCGAGGAGGTCGGTGATTCGCTCGATCGCCTGTTGGCGTTGGTGATCGGCGTAGGCGCTGACGCCGACCGCGACGGCCATCAGCACGAGCGGCGCGGCCACCGTCAACGCTCCGGCGCCGGCCGCGGCCACACCGGCTGTGGTGGCCGAGCCGGTTGCCGCACCGGCGACCGCAGCCCTGCTGCACACGGGCACGAGCCTGGCCTGGGCTGCGATGTGACCGGTGGAGTCGACCAGCGCGCTGTAGACACCTCCGCCAGCGGCCTTGGCAACCATCGGTCGGACGAGTCCCTTGCCGACCTGCGCGGCGACCTTCGCCGGTACCACCATGCGATAGAGCACCTCACCGGTGGCCGCGACGTTCAGCGTCGGCTGTGCCGACTTCGCGGTCTGAGCGACGAGCTGCGACAACTGCTGCGCGAGCGGACTCGCTGCATGCAGCGAGATCCCGCCGCTGCGATCGCGCCTGACCGACACCGGATGCGCCTCCAGCGTGGCGATGGGGGCATCCGCAAGGGTGGCCAGGACCGTTCTCAGTTCTGCCAGCCGGGCCGGTGTCATGCCCTCGTCGCTGAGCAGGTCCGGCACGCTCACGGCCTCCGTCGCGAGCGTCCACACCGGCACGGGCGCCGTGTCATCAGTGGTCACGTCGTGTCCCCCCGATCGCCCGCCGCGGCGGGTCCGTTCTCCACTTCCCGACCTGCTCCTGCGGGCCGGACAGGAGCAGGTTCACGCGAGGACTCTAGTCGTCCCGTGAACGGGACGGGGTACCCGTAAGGCCGGTTCCCGTCGCCGGGTCGCTACCTACGGCTCCCGCATCCAGGTCTTCGGATCGGTGACGAAGACACCCTTGCCCTGCTGCCGCCGGATCACCCGTAGGGCTTCGAGACGGACGTAGGCCAACTGCACGGTCCCATAGCTGACGCCATAGACCGCGCGCGTATCGGCAACAGACGGCAACCGGTCGCCTGGCCTGAGCTTTCCCGACCTGACGTCAGCGATCACGTCGTCGGCGATGCGTAGATATCCGGCTGATTCGGGCATGTCACTCCTCGCGTGGCAACCCGAATTCGATCACAACTCGAATGTCTAAACAACGTGCTTTGACTTCCCTATGTTCCCTAGTTATGTTGGAGCAGAGCCGCTCCTCGCGTGGCAACGAGTTCGGCTCATCCCCCTGGTCGGGGCGGGTGCGCGTGCCCGTCCCGACCCACCGGACTGCTCCGCTGTCGTACCGCTGATCTGAGCTGCGGCGGCGGGGCGGGCGGGCCGCCCGCGGCCGGCATGCGGACGGCCCGCCCTTCCACCCACCGACCCTCCGTGCTCCCGCCTGCCTGAGGAAAGGACCGACGTGGCCCAGGTGTATCGCTCCGGCCGGCTCTACGGGACCCCCACCCGGTTGACCCCGCACGAGGTGCGGACCCGCGCGTTCGCGCCGCGTCGGCGCGGCGTCGACCCCGATCAGGTACGCGACTTCCAGGCCGAGGTGGCCGACGAACTGAACGCCCTCCACCAGCAGATGAGCCTGCTCAGCGAGGAGAACGACCGGCTCAAGCGGGCGCTGCGCGACTGGCAGACCAGGCACGCCCGCGAGTGCCGCCCGCCGAACGCCGGCCACTGGTAGCCGTGCGCCCGAAACCAGGCGACCTGCTCCGGATCGACGGCCGCGCTTCGGTGCAGTTCGCCGGCGACCGCGCGCTGACCTTCCGCGTCGTCTCGGTCTGCGACCGCCCCACCTATGCCGGCTGGGTCTGGCTCACCGGCTACGTCATCAACCGGCGCGGCAACGCGACCGCCAAGCGGGAGATCTATGTCCAACTCGCCGGCCTGCGCCGCGCCAGCGTCACCCCATCCAGGCAGCGCATCGCCGCCGGAGGCGGTCAGCGGTCGGTCTGACCTGCACGTCGCCACCCGTGTCCAGCCCTTGCGTCGGCACCACCTGCTACGGTCCGCACGACCGTTCACACCTCGCAGTCGTTCGGGAGTTCGCGGTGCCGGACACCACCTGCCACATGTCGATCTCGCTGGACGGCTTCGTCGCCGGGCCGGACCAGAGCCGCGAGCACCCCCTGGGCAAGCGGGGGCAGGAGCTGCACGGCTGGCACATCGGCGACCCGCGAGCCACCGAGGCCGACCGGGTCGCGACCGAGTGGCTCATGCGCCCCCGGGGCGCGTACGTGATGGGTCGGAACATGTTCGGCCCGATCCGCGGGGACTGGGACGAGGAATGGACGGGGTGGTGGGGCCCCGAACCGCCGTACCACGCGCCGGTGTTCGTGCTGACCCATCACGAACGTGACCCGATCCGGATGGCGGGTGGGACGACCTTCCACTTCGTCACCGGCGGCTTCGACGCGGCCTACTCGGCCGCGTGCCGGGCCGCCGGGGAGAAGGGTGTGGACATCGCCGGCGGGGCTTCCACCGTCCGACAGGCACTGATCGCCGGCGTGATCGACGAGTTCACCCTCGACATCGCACCGGTCCTGCTCGGGTCGGGCGAGCGCCTCTTCGACGGGGTGGAGTCCTTCGGCTTCGCACCCGTCGAGGTGCTCCATTCCCCGCTGACCACCCACATCCGCTACCGCCGCGTCAGCTGACTCCGCAGGGACTCCTTGCCGGAGTCCACGGAACGACGCTCAGCAGACATGTAGAAGTAGTACGGCAGGATGCCCGCCTCGCCCTGGAGGGCGAAGCACAGGTCGAGCAGGTCGGGTGCGGTGGCGTTGACGCCGCGCATGAAGACGCCCTGGTTGCGGACGTCGCGCAGGAGATCCTAGGCCCACCCTGTCCGGCTGACCGAAACCTCACCCACTGGCCCCTGCTGGCGCCTGGGCATCAACAAGCGTCCGATCAGACGTACGGGAGGGCACTGGCCCGGTGCGGGTCGGCGCCGGCCGTGGTGGAGCGGTTGTCGCCGTGGTCGCCGTGCCAGTCGAGGACGAGCAGGCAGGCGTCGTCGGGCAGGGTGGGGCCGGCGACGTCGAGGACGGCATCGCCGAGTACGCGGACGACCTCCCTGGGGTGCAGCTCGGCGAGGCCCGGCAGCCGCGTGGACAGGTCGAGGAGGGCGGCGCCGCGTTCCAGCATGCCGTCGGTGACCAGGACGAGCCGATCGCCGGGGCGCAGCGGCACGTCGGTCGTGCGGTAGCTGCCCTGCCGCAGTACGCCGAAGGGCGCATCGGCCGGCAGCGCGACGGAGTGGACGGCTCCGTCGCGCACCAGGATCGGGGTGGGGTGGCCGGCGTTGATCATGGCCAGCACGCCGGTGCGCAGATCGAGCCGGCCGAGAAGTCCGGTAGCGAAGGTGAACCCGCCCGGTGGGTTCTCGATCAGCGCCGAGTTCGCGGCGAGGGCCTGGTCCAGCAACGTGTGACCCCGGCGACGGGTGTGCCGCAGGCTGCCGACGCAGAGCGTCGCGGTCAGTGCGCTGTGCACGCCGTGCCCCACGGCGTCGGTGAGGCTCAGATGCAGCAGGTTCCGCGCGAGGCTGTAGTCGAAGGTGTCCCCGCCGATGCTGGCCGCCGGCTCCAGCCACGCCGAAAGGGTGAACGAGCCGGCCTCGCAGGTGAACGAGGAGGGCAGCAGCCGGCGCTGGATCTCGGCGGCCAGGTTGAACGGAGTGGTCCGCTGACCCCACTCGAACAGGTCGGTGTGCCGGCGGGCGGCGATCACCACGAACGCCAGCGCGTGCGCGGCCCGGGAGATCTCGGCCAGCGCGGCCTCGTCCGGCTCGACCGGCAGGGAGATCTCCAGCAGCCCGATCGCCTCGCCCCGCTGGGTGACCGGCGCCAGCACGAGGTGATCATCACCGCGCGGGCAGACCTGCACGCGTTGGGAGCGCAGTGCCTGTTCCGGTGGCCCGCCGTCGAAGGGCAGCACGGTGGCGACGTCCTCGTCCTGCCGGCGCCGTCCAGGCGGGCCGCCGAGGGGAACATGGGCCAGCCGAACGAGAGCCCGGCCGCTCATGTCCGCGATGAGGAACGACGCCGACAGGGCATCGAGGTCGACGCCGATCCCCCGGGTGACCGCCTCCACCGCCTCGACCGGAGCGGCGTCCTCGACGGCACGCAGCACCTTGCCCAGGTCCACGCCGCTCCACCGCTTCTCGCTCACGTGGCAGAGCATAGGCCCAGCGACCTTACCTGCTGTTGAGCACGGGTTTCGTCGGCCCGCGCGGACAGCCGTGCTCAGATCGGGGTGGGCTCCGAATGGGGATGGCGGGCGGCGAGAAACTGGGCGAGTCCCTGGCCGTCCTCGGTGGCGAGGAAGGCGCCGCGCGCGTTGAGCAGCGCCTCGTCGGCGTGGGCCATGCAGCCCCAGACCGTGTCGCCCCACGAGTCGGCGAGCTTCACCTCGGCCGGCTCGGTGCACGTCTCGCCGCGCGGGCTGCCGATCTGGCAGTGCGCGGGTGCGCCGCCACGCCGGCTGACCGCCTCGGCCGCCTGGCGGATCAGCGAGAAGCGGGCCTCGGCGCCGTCGGGCGCGACCCGGGCATGCTCGGGCACGGCCCGGCGCTGCCCGAACAGGACGGTGTTGCCGTCCGGGTCGGTCGTGCGGCACTCGCCGCCGGGCGCGTGCTCGGGATAGCCGGCGCGCTGGGCGGGATAGCCGGCGGCGGTGAGGCGCTCGATCGTCGCCGCCACGTCGTCGACGTAGAGGTAGATCAGCAGCGGCAGCTCGACGGTGACCAGCCGGGGCTTCACCGCGGCCAGCAGCAGGGTCAGCTCCCCGCACTGGAGGTAGGACCAGCGGGACTCGCCGTCGCCCCCGGCGCGCTGCTCGGAGTAGCCGAACACCGCGTAGAAACGCCGTGCGGCGTCGGCGTCCGCGACGTACAGCACCGGCACCTGAGCCTGCACTCCGTTATGCACCGCGCCACTCTACCCATGACGGAGACCGGGATCACGTGTTCGAGATCGGGTTTTCAGGCGGCCAGGGCGGCGTACCGGCCGGCGCGGGCGAGCAGGCTGCGGTGGGTGCCGGACTCGACGATCCGGCCGTGGTCGAGCACCGCGATCTGGTCGGCGTCCCGCACGGTGGAGAGCCGGTGCGCGATGGTCACCACGGTCCGGCCCCTCGACAGCTCGTCGAAGGCGCGCTGCACGGCCCGCTCGGTCTCGGTGTCCAGCGCGCTGGTCGCCTCGTCCAGCACCAGGATCCGGGGATCACGCAGCAGCGTACGGGCGATGGCCAGGCGCTGCTTCTCGCCGCCGGAGAAGCGGTGGCCGCGCGAGCCGACGACCGTGTCGTACCCGTCGGGGAGGGCGACGATGAGGTCGTGGATCTGCGCGGCGCGCGCCGCGGCCTCGATCTCGGCGTCGGTGGCGTCCGACCGGGCGTACCGGAGGTTTTCCCGCACGGTGGTGTGCAGCAGGTAGGTCTCCTGGCTGACCACGCCCACGACGGCGGCCAGGTCGGCCAGGCGCAGGTCGCGCAGGTCGACGCCGTCGATGGTGACCCGGCCGGCGGCCGGGTCGTGGAAGCGGGTGATCAGGCCGGCGAGGGTGCTCTTGCCGGAGCCGGTCTCCCCCACCAGGGCCAGGCTGGTGCCGGCCGGGACGTCCAGGTTGACGCCGGCCACGGCGGCGGTGTCGCTGCCCGGATAGCTGAAGGTGACGTCGGTGAAGCGCAGGTGCCCGCGCACACTGGCCGGTTCGATCGCGACCGGGTGGACCGGGTCGTCCACCTCGATTGGCAGGTCCAGGTATTCGAAGATCCGGGCGAAGAGCGCCAGCGAGGCGGTCAGCGACACGCCCACGTTGAGCAGCCCCATCAGTGGCCGGAACAGGCCGCCCTGGAGGGCGGTGAAGGCGACCAGGGTGCCGATGCTCAGCGTGCCGGCGGTGACCGGCAGACCGGCGCTGAGATAGATCACCGCCGGGATGGCGGCGAAGATGACGCTCATCGAGGCCATCCGCCAGCGCCCGGCCAGCTCCGAGCGGAGTTCCAGGTCGACCAGCCGCGCCGACGACGCGGTGAAGCGTTCGACCAGGGTGGGGCCGGCGCCGAGGGTCTTGGCGAGCTGCACGCCGCTGATCGACAGCCCCTCCTCGACGGTGACGTTGAGGTCGGCCAGTTCGCGCTGGCGGCGGGCGGTGATCTCGCGGCGCAGCCGGGCCACCCGCCGGGTCAGCCAGATCGCCGGGGGCAGCACCACCAGCGACACCAGGGAGAGCCGCCAGGACAGCGCCGCCATCGCGACGGCGGTGGCGACCACGGTGGTGAGATTCGCCGCGATCGAGGTCGCGGTGGAGGTGACGACGGTCTGCATGCCGCCGATGTCGTTGGTGATCCGGGACTGCACCTCGCCGGTGCGGGTGCGGGTGAAGAAGGCGATCGACTGACGTTGCAGGTGCGCGAAGACGTCGGTGCGCAGCCGGTGCATGACCTCCTGGCCGACCCGGGTGGAGATCCAGGTCTGCACCACGCCGAGCACGGAAGTCACGGCCGCGACCGCGACCATGCCGGCGACCAGCCAGGCCAGCAGGGTCAGGTCACGCTCCGGGAGGGCCCGGTCGATCACGGTACGCAGGAGGAACGGCGACGCCATCGCGAGGACGGACGACGCCACGATGATCGCGACCACCACGGCGAGCTGCCAGCGGTGGGCGACGAAGAGCCGGCCGATGCGGCGCAGCGAGACCTGTCGGGCCTGCGCCTTCTCGGCGGCGCTGACGGTACGGTGGCCGCCGCTGCGGCCTTCCCGGGGTGCTTCCAAGGGGATGCCCACTTCCTGTCGGAGACTGTCGAACAATGCTGAGGTTACCTCATCATGAGGCAACAACAGCAAGTGCTGTTACCGTATTCCCGTGACGGGAGACGACGAGGAGAGCCTGGCGGAGGTGTTCTGGGCGGTGGCCCGACGACTGCGCCACCAGTCCCGCCGCACCCTCGAACCGTGGGAGATCAACCCCGGGCACGCGCGGGCGCTCGCCGTGCTGATGCGCCACGGCGCGCTGCGGCTCAGCACCCTCGCCGACCACCTGCACATCGCCCCCCGCTCCACCACCGAGGTGGTCGACGGCCTCCAGGAGCGCGGCCTGGTCGAGCGCCGGCCCGACCCCGACGACCGACGCGCCACCCTCGTCGCCCTCACCGCCGAGGGGACCCGCGTCGGCGCCGCCATCCGGGCCGCCCGGGACGCCGAGGCGGCCCGCTTCTTCGGCGACCTCAGCCCGGCCGACCGCGCCGACCTCGCGCGCATCCTGCGTACGCTGCGCGACTGACCGGTCAGCTGGACAGCAGCGTCGACAGATCAGCCTTCACGGCGGCGGTCGGCGAGGATGGCGCGGATCTCCCGGCGCACATCGTCGGTTTCGTGCACCAAGCGGCGGTGGGTGAAGCGGACCACCAGGATGCCGAGAGTGGCCAGCAGCGCGTCCCGCCGCAGGTCGATCTCCCGCTGCCGGCGGTCGCCGTGCGTGGTGGCGCCGTCCAGCTCGAAGTCGACCCGCTCGCGTGCGGCGTACACGTCGAGGTAGACGCTGCGCCTCCGCGCCTGGATGCGTACCTGGCGCTGGAACACCGGCAGGTCGGGACCGGTGAAGACGTGGTCGTGGCCCCAGATCTCCAGCGGGCTGCGGCAGCCGGCGGCGAGCCGGGTGAGCAACGCCCGCAGGTCCGCCCGGCCGGCCAACCTCGGCGCGTCGGCGAGCGCCACCGACACCCGCTCGGGCGTGGTGAGCCGGTCGTTGACCGCGCGGATCAGCGGAGCCGCACGGTCGACCGGGGGCAGCGCCGGCCACGCGTCGACCAGGGCACGTTCCAGGCGTACGACGGGGAGGCCGGCGCGGGTGATCGCCTGGGGCGGCTCGACCACGAAGCCCTCGCGGTGGTGCACCCGCAGGTGGGGGCGGCTGCGGAGGCCGCACCCGCCCGGCACGTCGAGGTGCACCGGTTCCCCGGGATGCTGGGCGCGCAGGCCCCACACGTCGAGGGCAGTCACGTTGCCCAGTGCCCCTCGCCCGTCGGCATGGGCCAGCGCGGCACGACGCGCCAGCTCGGGGCCCAGGCGCCCGAGCAGCGCAAGCGTGCCAGCCGGCCCTGACCTTGACGGGGCGACCGTGCTCCGCGACGGTCCCACTCGGCGGTCCACCCCCGACTCCACTCGGTGGCCGAGCCCCGACTCGACTTGACGGTCCACCTCGATCCCCGTCGGGCGGGCGTCGGGCCCGGTTCGCACCAGTCTGGCGTCGACGTAGACCTCCGGCAGCACCCGGACGAGGTGGCCGGATTGCCGGGCGGCCCGCAGCGCGGACTCCGGCACGACCTGCCCGGCCAACGCCCGGGTCACCAGCCCGCCACCCTGGTCCACCAACGCCTGGAGCACCCCGTTCACCCGACCGACGCTCCCCCACCCCGGCCCGTGGAGCAACGCCAACCACCGTCGCCTGTGGACGACGTCCTCGCTGTGGACAACCCCCGTCGAACGGCTCGACCTGCTAAGCGGGGCCATGATCCTTTGACGTTGCCGGCACTTCGGCCCGGCGTGTCACAGCCGTGAAGTGCAAACGATCATGAGAAGCCCTGGAGCCTCAGGAAGGCAGGTCGCGCTTGAGTTCGCGCTTGAGGAGTTTGCCGGTGGGGCCCTTGGGGAGTTCCTCGACGATGCGGACCTGGCGCGGGTACTTGTACGCCGCCAGCCGCTCCCGGCAGTACGCGACCAGCTCCTCGGGGGTCACCTCGGCGCCCGGCCGGACGCTCAGCACCGCCACGACCTCCTCCCCCAGCTTGTCGTCGGGGCGACCGATGACCGCCGCCTCGACCACCGCCGGGTGGGCGTAGAGAACCTCCTCGACCTCGCGGGGATAGACGTTGAAGCCGCCCCGGATGATCATGTCCTTCTTGCGGTCCACGATGAACAGATAGCCGTCCTCGTCGGCGTACGCCAGGTCCCCGGTGTGGAACCAGCCGCCACGGAACGCCTCCGCCGTCGCCTCTGGGTTCTTGTAGTAGCCCTTCATCACGTTGTGGCCGCGCACCACGATCTCGCCGACGTGCTCGGGCCCGGGCGGCAGCGGCCGGTCGGCGTCGTCCACGATCCGGGTCTCCACGCCCCAGATCGGTTTGCCGATCGAGAGCACCTTGCGCTGCTCGGCACTGATGTTGAAGGTGGTCGTGCTGGCCGTCTCGGAGAGGCCGTACCCCTCCAGGATCACCACCCCGGGGAACCTCTCCTCGAAGGCGCGGATCACCTCGCCGGGGATCGCCGCGCCGCCGGAGACACCGACCCGCAGGCAGGACAGGTCCCGACCGGCGAGGTCGGCCTGGTTCAGCGCGAAGTACATGGTCGGCACGCCGGAGAAGATCGTGCAGCGGTGCCGCTCGATGGCGTCGAGCACCGGCCCCACCTCGAAGCGCGGCACCAGCACGACGCTGCCGCCGTAGCGGACCGCGACGTTGAGCACGCTGGAGAGCCCGAAGACGTGGAACAGCGGCAGCACCGCCAGCCCGATGTCGTCGGCGCGGAAGCCGAACAGGTCACCGCCGACGGTGCAGTTCATGTAGAGCTGGAAGTGCGTCAGCTCCGCGCCCTTGGGCCTGCCGGTGGTGCCGCTGGTGTAGAGCAGCACGGCGGTGTCGTCGGCGTCGGTGGGCGCGATGTCGCCGGTGTCCGCCGCCGCGTACAGCTCGTCGAAACCCCGGGTGCCCGCCGGCCGCCGGTCGCTGCCCGGCAGGTTGACCACGTACGTGGTGACGCCGTCGACCTGGGCGGCGCCCTGGACCGCCTCGTCGGCGAAGAGTTCGAAGGTGACGAAGACCTTCGTGTCGGAGTCCGACAGGTGGTAGGCCACCTCGCCGGCCCGCAGCAGCGGGTTGAGCGGGACCATGACCAGGCCCGCCTTGAGGATGGCGAAGTAGCTGAACAGGAACTGCGGCACGTTGGGCAGTTGCACCGCCACCTTGTCGCCGCGCCGCAGACCCGACGCGAGCAGGGCGGCCGCCACCCGCCCGGACATCTCGTCGACCTGGGCGTAGCTGAACGTCAGGTCGCCCAGGTGGGCCAGCGGCTTGTCCGGGTGTGCCCGGCGAGGCTCCCGGAGGATGGTCGCGAGGTTGAAGCTCATCGGTGCTCCTCCTGTGGACGGGTCACGGGCAGCCGGTCGGCCGGGTCACGGGCCGGGTCGGTGGTCAGGGCATGACGAGGCCGCCGTCGACCGGCACGGTCACCCCGGTCACGTACGACGAGGCGTCACTCGCCAGCCAGATCAGCGTGGCGGCCAACTCCTCGTGCTCGCCGAGGCGGCCGGCCGGGGCCAGCGCCTTGACCATCTCGAAGGTGGCCGGCTCCAACTGGTCGCTCATCTCCGAGGCGAAGAAGCCGGGGGCGATGCAGTTGACCCGGATGCCCTTGCGGCCGGTCCACTGGGCGGCCAGGTCGCGGGTCAGGCCGATCACGCCGGCCTTGCTGGACGCGTACGCGGCCTGCGGGATGCCGCCGGGGCGCAGGCCGATCACGCTGGAGATGTTGACGATGGCGCCACCGTTCGTCGCGGCCCGGGCGAAGGCCTGCGCCATCCAGTAGCTGCCCATCAGGTTGACGTCGACGACCGAGCGGAACTGCTCGGGGGTCTCCCGGGTGGCGGGTACGGCGGTGCCCACGCCGGCGTTGTTGACCAGCACGTCGACCCGGCCGAAGGTCTCGACCGCGGTGGCGATCAGCGCCTCGCAGTCCTCGGGGCGACTGACGTCGGTCGCGCGCGCCGCGTACCGCCGGCCGGCGGCCTCGACGAGCGCGCCGGTCTCCGGCAGCCGCTCGACGCGGCGGGCGCCGAGCACCACGTCCGCGCCGGCCTCGGCGAGCGCGCGGGCGAAGGAGACACCCAGGCCGGACGAGGCGCCGGTCACCACGGCGACCTTCCCGTCGAGGCGGAACCGGTCCATCACGCTCACCCTGGTGCTCCTCACGCTCACTGTGCTCCGGACGCCGCACCGGCCGGCGCTCCGGCTGTCATGCCGCCGGCGCTCTGGACGCCATACCGACCAGCCGGTATGTTCGGCGTCCGGCGACGGTAGCGAGCCGCCGACTTGCCCGTCAATGGGAGGCAGCCATGGACTTCGAACCGACCGCCCGGGCCGCGGAACACCTGAAGCGACTCCAGGAGTTCATGGACGAGCACGTCTACCCGGCCGAGCCGGTCTATGCCGCTCAGCGCGCCGAACTCGCGGCGGCCGGCACGCCGCACCACCTCCCCGCCGTGGTCGAGGAACTCAAGGCCGAGGCCCGTCGCCGAGGGCTGTGGAACCTCTTCCTGCCCGACGTCTCCGGCCTCACCAACGTCGAGTACGCCCCGCTCGCCGAACTGACCGGCCGCTCCATCGAACTCGCCCCGGAGGCGATCAACTGCGCCGCCCCGGACACCGGCAACATGGAGATCCTGCACATGTTCGGCACGCCCGAGCAGCGGGAACGCTGGCTGCGGCCACTGCTCGACGGCGAGATCCGCTCGGCGTTCGCGATGACCGAGCCGGACGTGGCCTCCAGCGACGCCACCAACATCTCCACCCGGATCGCGCGCGACGGCGACTCGTACGTGATCAACGGCCGCAAGTGGTGGACCACCGGCATCGCCGACCCGCGCTGCCGGATCATGATCGTGATGGGCAAGACCGACCCGTCGGCGGAGACCTACCGGCAGCAGTCGATGATCCTGGTGCCGGTGGACACCCCCGGCGTCGAGGTGGTCCGCTCGCTGCCGGTCTTCGGCTACCACGACCAGCACGGCCACGGCGAGGTCGTCTTCACCGACGTGCGGGTGCCGGCGGGCAACCTGCTCGGCGAGGAGGGCGGCGGTTTCGCCCTCGCCCAGGCCCGGCTCGGTCCCGGCCGCATCCACCACTGCATGCGCGCCATCGGCCTGGCCGAGCGGGCGCTCGCCCTGATGGTGCAGCGCGCCGCCAGCCGGGTCGCGTTCGGCCGGCCCCTGGCGGAGCAGGGCGTGGTGCAGCAGCAGATCGCCGAGTCGCGGATGGCGATCGAGCAGGCCCGGCTGCTCACCCTCAAGGCGGCCTGGATGATCGACCGGTACGGCGCGAAGGCGGCCCGCACCGAGATCGCCGCGATCAAGGTGGTGGCGCCCCGGGTCGCCCTCGACGTGCTCGACCGGGCGATCCAGGTGCACGGCGGGGCCGGGGTCTCCGACGACCTCCCGCTCGCCGCGATGTACGCCGGCGCCCGTACCCTGCGCATCGCCGACGGACCCGACGAGGTGCACGTCCGCGACGTGGCCCGGCGGGAGATCCGGCGGCAGCTGGAGTCGCGGTGACCGTGGCGGCGACCGAACCGGATGTCGCGCCCGGCCGGCGGCGGGTCCCCCGCGGCTCGGCCCGGCGCCACATCATCGCCGCCGCCACCGAACTGTTCGCCCGGCGCGGCTACGAGGCGACCAGCGTGCAGGAGATCGTGGCGGCGGCAGACGTCACCAAGGGCGCCCTCTACCACTGGTTCGGGTCGAAGTCCGAGCTGCTCACCAGCATCTACCGGGAGCTGCTCGCCGAACAGACGTCTCGGCTGCGGGACATCGCCGAGGGCACCGGACCGGTCGACGAGCGGCTGCGCGCCGCCGCGCTGGACGTGGTCGCGCACACCGCCGAACACGTCGACGAACTCACGGTCTGGGCCCGGTCGGCCCACCTGCTCGACGACGAGCAGGCCGAGGCCACCCGCCGGGAGCGTCGCGCCTATCACGACCTCTTCCGGGACCTGGTCCGCGAGGGTCAGGACGCCGGGGTCGTCCGCACCGACGTCTCCGCCACGGTGATCACCCACATGTTCCTCAGCGCGTTGGGCAACACGCACACCTGGTTCCGGCCGGACGGCCCGCTCACCTTCGCGGAGGTCGGTGAGCAGCTCGTCGCGCTCTTCGTCGGCGGCCTGCGTCCCTGACGGCGGCTAGGCCGGGCCGCCGCCGGTCCGGGCCCCGTCCCGGGCCCGCCGGAGGAAGTCCCGTTCGGCGGCGTTGCCGGTACGGGCGATCGCCGCGTCGTACGCCTCGACCGCCTCGCCCGCGCGGCCGAGCCGGCGCAGCAGGTCGGCGCGGACGACGTGGAACACGTGGTAGCCGGCCAGGTCCAGCCGGTCGACCTGGCCGAGCGCGGCGGCCGGCCCGGTCACCTCGGCCACCGCGACGGCCCGGTGCAGGGCGACGACCGGGCTCGGGGCGTATGCCATGAGCTGGTCGTACAGGGCGAGGATCTGGACCCAGTCGGTGTCGGCGGCGGTCCGCGCGTCGGCGTGCACGGCGTTGATCGCCGCCTGGATCTGGTACGGGCCGGGCCGGTCCCGCCGCAGGCAGCGCCGGACCAGCGCCTGCCCCTCGGCGACCAGCTCCCGGTCCCAGCGGTCCCGGTCCTGCTCCCCCAGCGGCACCAGCCCTCCGTCCGGCCCGGTACGCGCCGGCCGGCGCGCCTCGGTGAGCAGCATCAGCGCGAGCAGCCCGAGCGCCTCCGGCTCGTCCGGCATCAGCTCGACGAGCAGCCGGCCGAGCCGGATCGCCTCGGTGCAGAGCTCGGTGCGGACGAGGCGGTCCCCCGCGCTGGCGGTGTGCCCCTCGGTGAAGATCAGGTAGAGCACGGCCAGCACCGCCCGGAGCCGGTCGGGCAGGTCCGCGTCGCGGGGGACCCGGTACGGGATCCCGGCGTCCCGGATCTTGGCCTTGGCCCGGACCAGCCGCTGGGCCATCGTCGACTCCGGCACCAGGAAGGCACGGGCGATCTCGGCGGTGCTCAGCCCGCCGAGCAGGCGCAGGGTCAGCGCGACCCGGGCACCGGTGCCGAGCGCCGGATGGCAGCAGGTGAAGATCAGGCGGAGCCGGTCGTCGCGCACGGGTCCCTCCTCGGCCGGTACGTCGGGGGCGTGCAGCAGGGCGGCCTGGACGTGCCGGTCCGCGCGGGTGGCCTCGCGGCGCAGCCGGTCGACGGCCCGGTTGCGGGCGGTGGTGATGATCCAGCCGGCGGGGCTCGGTGGCAGGCCACGGGCCGGCCAGCGGTCGACGGCGGTGACGAAGGCGTCCTGGACCGCCTCCTCGGCGAGGTCGATGTCGCCGAGGAGGCGGACCAGGACGGCGACCGCGCGGCCGTACTCGGCGCGGAACACCCGGTCGACGTCGGTGGGTTCGGGCGGCACGGGCTCAGACGTCGCCGCGGAACGGGCGTACCTCGATCGGCAGGGTGGTGGCCAGGGCGTACCGGCGGCCCCACTCCAGGGCGGCGTCGAGGTCGGGGGCGGTGATGACGGTGACGCCGCCCAGGTACTCCTTGCCCTCGGCGAAGGGCCCGTCGGTGATGAGCACCTCATCCCCCCGGGGGCGCAGCACGGTGGCCGTCTCCGGCGCGTGCAGGCCGTTGCCGAAGACCCACGAGCCGGCCGCCACCAGGTCGTCGTGGATGACGCCGACCTTGCGCATCACCTCGGCCAGGAACTCCGGGTCGGGCTGCCCTCCGGTCGGCTGGTACATGCTGATCAGGTACTGCTTCATGCGGTCCTCCTCCGGTCGGCCGGCTGCCGACTCTCCCACCCTCCACACGAACGGGCCCGGCCCGGATCGACACGCCGCGCGGACTCGTCTCGGGACCGACAATGGCAGAGAAAAACTTCGATACATCTATTGAAGTTAATCTTCATCCTGTGACCTAATGTTGACAGTTCCTTTCGCCGCTCCCGCCGCCCCCGCGGCACCCCCCAGGGAGGAAAGATGAACCGTCCCCTGCGTCAGGCGCTGCGCGCGGTCGCGGCCGCGCTCCTCGCCACGGTCACCGTGGCCGCCTCGGCCACCCTCGGCGCGACCCCGGCCAGCGCCGCCCCGGCCGGTCTGCCCGGCATGGACGTCTCCAGCTACCAGGGCAACGTCAACTGGTCCGCCGCCTGGAACAACGGCGCCCGGTTCGCGTACGTCAAGGCCACCGAGGGCACCTACTACACCAACGCCTACTTCGCCCAGCAGTACAACGGCTCCTACAACGTCGGCATGATCCGGGGCTCCTACCACTTCGCCCGGCCGGACACCACCAGCGGCGCCACCCAGGCCAACTACTTCGTCGACCACGGCGGCGGCTGGTCCCGGGACGGCCGGACCCTGCCCGGCGCGCTCGACATCGAGTACAACCCGTACGGCTCGACCTGCTACGGGCTGAGCCAGGCCTCGATGCGCAGCTGGATCGCCTCGTTCGTGAACCAGTACTACGCCCGTACCGGCCGGTGGGCCACCATCTACACCACCACCGACTGGTGGAGCACCTGCACCGGCAACACCTCGCAGTTCGCCGCGAACAACCCGCTCTGGATCGCCCGCTACTCCAGCACGGTGGGCACCCTGCCGGCCGGCTGGGGGACGTACTCCTTCTGGCAGTGGTCCTCCTCCGGGGTCTTCCCCGGCGACCAGAACGTCTGGAACGGCACCCTGGACCGGCTCAGGGTGCTGGCCTGCAACGGCACCTGCTGATCCGCCCCGGTGGCGGGCCGCCCGGCCCGCCACCGGCACCGTCCTGCGAGGAGGTCCCGATGTCCGTTCCCGTACCCCGCCGGGCCGTGCTGCGCGGCGCCGTCCTGCTCGGCGCCGCCGCCGGCGTCACCGCCCTCGGCCAGTTCACCGGCGACCGGAGCGCGCGGGCGATCGCCACCCGGGTCGACCAGCCGACGATCGCCAACTGCGCCACCTGGGGCGCCCGGCCGCCGTCGTCGGCGGTGACCCTGCTGCAGAACCGGCCGAACAAGATCATCATTCATCACACGGCGTTCCCGAACTCGACCGACTACAGCCTGGCGCACGCCTACCAGAACTCGCGGGACATCCAGGACCTGCACATGGACACCAACGGCTGGCTCGACTCCGGGCAGCACTTCACCAACAGCCGTGGTGGTCACCTCACCGAGGGCCGGCACGGCAGCCTCTACGGGCTGCTGCACGGGCAGAGCATGGTGCAGGGGGCGCACTGCGTCGGGCAGAACAGCCAGGCCATCGGCATCGAGAACGAGGGCATCTATCTGGACGTGCAGCCCCCGCAGGCACTCTGGGACAGCCTGGTGCTGTTCTGCGCGTTCACCTGCCAGCAGTACGCGATCCCGGCCACCGAGATCTACGGGCACAAGGACTTCAACTCGACGCAGTGCCCCGGCCTGCTGCACGACCGGCTGCCCGAACTGCGCAGCGCGGTGGCCGCCCGGCTGAGCTGAGCCGGAGCAACCCCGAAACGCCGAACCGTGCCCGCCGGCCCGGCCGGTGGCGCAGCCTGGGAGCGTGGCGGAGAAGCAGGCGGCTACCGGCGGGCCGGACCCGCGGGCGCCGTTGGACGAGCTGTACCGCGCCCTGGCCGCCGGCCCGGACGGCCTGGACACCGCCGAGGCCCGGCGGCGGCTCGCCGCGTACGGGCCGAACGAACTGAGGCGGCAGCGACGGCGCGGCTGGTCGCGCGAGCTGGGGCGGCAGCTCGTCCACCCCTTGGCGCTGCTGCTCTGGGTAGCCGCGGCGCTGGCCTGGGTGGCGGGCACCCTCGTGCTGGCCGGCGCGATCCTGGTGGTGATCGCGGTGAACGCGCTCTTCGCCTCGGCGCAGGAGCGCCAGGCCGAGCGGGCGGTGGAGGCGCTCACCCGCTACCTGCCCCGGCACGCCCGGGTCCGCCGGGACGGCAGGTGGCAGGAGATCCCGGCCTCGGACCTGGTCCCCGGCGATCTGCTGGCCGTGGCGGAGGGCGACCGGATCTCCGCCGATGCCCGGCTGCTCGACGGCGGCATCGAGGTGGACCTCTCCGCGCTGACCGGTGAGTCCCAGCCGGTCCACCGCTCGGCCGACGCGCCGTCTTCGGGAGGCGGGCCGACCGAGGCCGCCGACCTGGTCCTCAGCGGCACCACCTGCCTCAGCGGGACGGCGCGGGCCCTGGTGCACGCCACCGGGATGCGGACCGAGCTGGGCCGGATCGCGACCCTGACGCAGCGGGTCGGCCGCGAGGAGAGCCCGCTGGAGAAACAGGTCCGCCGGGTGGCCTGGCTGATCGCGGCGGTGGCCGTCGGCGCCGGGTCGGTCTTCTTCCCGATCGGGGTGTTCGCCGCCGGCATGTCGGTGCCGGACGCGTTCGCGTTCGCCATCGGTCTGCTGGTCGCCAACGTCCCCGAGGGCCTGCTGCCCACCATCACTCTCGCCCTGGCCGTCGGCGTCCGCGGGTTGGCCAGGGTGGGCGCGGTGGTGAAGCGGCTCAGCGCGGTCGAGACCCTCGGCTCGACGGACGTGATCTGCACCGACAAGACCGGCACGCTCACCGAGAACCGGATGCGGGTGGTGGCGGTCCGGGCCGCCGACACCCTGCTGGACCCGGCTCCGGGGTCGGGCACCCGGCCCGACCCGGCCCTGGGCGCGCTCGCCACCGCCGTGGCGGCCTGCAACAACGCCGACCCGGACAGCGGGGACCCGACCGAGGTGGCGCCGCTCCGGTTCGCCGCCGACCTCGGCGTCACCGACGACCACGCGGGTCGGCGGGGGCAGTTCGCCTTCGACCCGAAGCTGCGGCTGATGTCCACCGTCGACTCCGCCGGTGGACAGCTCTGGCTGCACACCAAGGGCGCACCGGAGGAGGTGCTGCGGCGCTGTACCCGGGTCGTCCGGGCGGACGGCGCGGACCGCCCGCTCGACGAGGC
This sequence comes from Micromonospora sp. R77, assembly GCF_022747945.1. NCBI lineage: Bacteria > Bacillati > Actinomycetota > Actinomycetes > Micromonosporales > Micromonosporaceae > Micromonospora > Micromonospora sp. R77. Next base: position 5,493,118 of record NZ_JALDST010000001.1, on the reverse strand, counting down.
GCACCGCAGGGAGCTGGACGCGGCGGTGACCGCGCAGGCCGGGCAGGGCCGGCGGGTCCTCGGCGTGGCCCGGCGCTGGCTGGCGACGGCGCCGACCGGCCGCGCGGACGCCGAGCGGGAGCTGACCTTCCTCGGCTTCGTCGCGATGGTCGACCCGCCCCGACCGGAGGTGCCGGAGGCGGTCGCCCGCTGCCACACCGCCGGCATCCGGATCATCATGGTCACCGGCGACCACGGGCTGACCGCCGCCGCGATCGCCCGGCAGGTCGGCATCACTCACGGCGAACCGACCGTGCTGACCGGTGACCGGCTGGACGGGATGTCCCCGGATCAGCTGCGGGACCTGCTCGCCGAGCACCGGGAGGTGGTCTTCGCCCGGGTGTCACCCGAGGCGAAGCTGCACATCGCGGCGGCGCTGCGGGCCAACCACCAGGTGGTGGCGATGACCGGCGACGGGGTCAACGACGCGCCGGCGCTGCGCCGGGCGGACATCGGCGTGGCCATGGGACGTACGGGCACCGACGTGGCCCGGGAGGCGGCCACCATGATCCTCACCGACGACAACTTCGCCACGATCGTCGCCGCCGTCGCGGCCGGCCGCCGTGTCTACGACAACGTCCGCAAATTCATCCTCTACATCTTCGCCCACACCACTCCGGAGGTCGTCCCGTTCCTGATCTTCGCGCTCTCCGCCGGGGCGGTGCCGCTGCCGCTCACCGTGCTGCAGATCCTCGCCATCGACCTGGGCACCGAGACGCTGCCCGCCCTTGCGCTGGGTCGGGAGCCCGCCGAGCCCGGGCTGATGGACCGACCACCCCGGCGGCGCAGTGACAAGGTCGTGAACGCGCCGATGCTGGCCCGGGCCTGGGGCTTCCTCGGGCTGATATCGGCGGTGCTGGTGATGGCGGGGTTCTTCGCCGTGCTGCTGCGGGCGGGCTGGCGGCCGGGCGCACCCACCGGGCCGGGTAGCGGCCTGCACGACGCGTACCGGCAGGCGACCACGATGACCTTCCTGGGGATCGTCTCCTGCCAGATCGGCACCGCCTTCGCCGCGCGGACCGAGCACGTGTCGCTGCGGTCGGTCGGCGTGTTCAGCAACCGGCTGCTGCTCTGGGGGATCGCCTTTGAGATCGCCTTCGCCGCGCTGATCGTCGGCGTGCCGCCACTCCAGGACGTCTTCGGCACCCGACCGCCGGAGCCGGGCATGCTGGCGCTGCTGCTGGCGTTCCCGCCGATCGTCTGGGGCGCCGACGAACTCCGCCGCGCGGTCCGTCGACACCGACGCTCCTCGCTTATATAAGAGCCATCTGATACAAAGAGCTCGTGCACGCCTTCGACGTCCTCGGGGATCCGGTCCGCCGCCGGATCCTCGAACTGCTGGCCGAGGGCGAGCTGACCGCCGGCGCCGTCGGCGCCGCGGTCCAGCAGGAGTTCGGCATCTCCCAGCCCGCCGTGTCGCAGCACCTCAAGGTGCTGCGGGACAACGGCTTCGCGACCGTACGCCCCGAGGGCACCCGCCGCCTCTACGCGGTGGACCCGGGGCCGCTGCGCCAGGTCGACGCCTGGCTGGAGCACTTCCGCCGGTTCTGGACCCCGCCACTTGCGGCGCTCGCCACCGAAGTGGCCCGGGGACGACGGGAACGACGGCTGCGCGCCGAGGGCACCGACGACACGAGGAGCAACCCGTGATCAACGTGATCGGACAGATCAGCGAGGTCGAGCGCACCGTCGGCAGCCGTACGCTGCCCGCCGGGCAGGCCCGCGTCAGCACCGTCAGCCAGACGTACGACACGTCCCTGGACGATCTCTGGGACGCCTGCACCAGCGCCGAACGGATCCCCCGCTGGTTCCTGCCGATCTCCGGCGAGCTGAAGCTGCACGGCCGCTACCAGCTCGAGGGGAACGCGGGCGGCACGATCGAGCGCTGCGACCCGCCGCACAGCTTCGCCGCCACCTGGGAGTACGGCGACGAGGTGAGCTGGATCGAGGTCCGGCTCACCCCGGCCGGCGACGGGCGTACCCGGTTCACGCTGGAGCACGTCGCGCACGTCGACGACCAGCGGTGGGCCGAGTTCGGGCCGGGCGCCGTCGGTGTCGGCTGGGACATGGGCCTGCTCGGCCTGGTCTCCTATCTGGCGGCGGACGGCAGCGGGGTCCAGCCGTCGCAGGCCGCGGCGTGGCTGGGCACCGACGAGGCCCGACGGTTCATCACGCTCAGCAGTGAACGGTGGGCCGAGGCGAGCATCGCGGCGGGCACCGAGGTCGACGAGGCGCGCGCGGCGCAGGCCCGCACCACCGCCGCGTACACCGGCGTGCCGGCGTCCTGAGACGGCACCAACGGGGGGTCGCGCCCCGGGTGACCGGGGCGCGACCCGCCGTCTCAGCCGACCGGCTCGAAGATCACCCGGGCCCGCACCTGCCGGAAACCGGTCCGTTCCAGGTCCGCCAGCACCCCCACCCGGTGGCCGTCCACATCGGCCACCACCTCCCGGGCGCCGCCCTCGGCGAGCACCCGGACCGCCGCCACCAGTAGCTCGTCCCGGGCGGCCCCGTCGAGCAGGCCGAGGTAGGCCAGCAGCGGATAGCAGGCGTCCCCGGCCGTGCCGGCCAGGCCGACCGGTCTTCCCTCGTCCAGGGCGACCCGCCAGTCCGCCGGCGGACCGGTCAGCCAGGCCAGCGGATCGGTGGCGAGGTCCACCCCGGCCACCGCCCGGGCCGTCTCCCGGCCGGTCAGCACGTCCGGCTCGACGATCCGGGCGACCAGCGCGTTGATCTCCTCCCGGTCGGCGGCCGGGCGGACGGTGTACCGTCCCGAGGTCGCCGGCAGCGGCGCACCCGCCCAGGTGCAGCGCAGCCGTTCACCACGCTCGACCAGCCCGGCGAGTCGGGCCGCGGCCATCGGCGCCTCGACCACGGCCAGCACCTCCGGTCGGCGACGCCAGTACGCGGGCAGGGCGGCGTGGTAGGCCAGCGGCCCGCCGAGCGCCTCGTGGGCGGCCCGCAGCAGCGCGGCACCCACCGCCGGCTCGGCGGCCAGGTCGAACCGTTCCAGCCAGGGGGCGCCGACGGCGCCGGGCAGGTGGAGCCAGGCGGCCCGGGCGACCACCCGACCGGCCCGCAGGGCGATCCAGGTGCGCTCGGGGCGGTAGCCGCCGCCGGCGATGCCGTCGGCGTAGGAAATCTGGCGTAGTTGGGGCAGCGGGTCGGGCATCGAGTCGAAGAGTGCTTCCTCGCCCGCGACGAGCGGGCGGATGACCACATCGGTCACAGGTTGATCCTCCGGAGAGCGGACGCCCCGGCTCAGACCCGCGTGAACGCCGGAACGCGGAGGGGGCGCAGAACATCGGACATCGTTCTGACCTCCTCCCGGCTCGACGGCGTACCCGCGAACTTAGTCGAGGCGCCCGCCGGCCGCAACGAGGCGACGGCCCGTGCCGGCCCGGCGGGCGGGCGGGTAACGTGCTGCGACGTGACCGGCGCACCGTACTCGCACTGCTCGTACTGCGGCACGGCCTATCCGGTGCAGGCCGGCTGGCCCCGGGTCTGCGCCGCCTGCGGCGAGACGGTCTGGCGCAACCCGCTGCCGGTCGCGGTGGCGGTGCTGCCGGTCCGCACGCCGGACGGCCTGGGCGTGGTGGTGGTCCGCCGCGACATCGAACCGGCCCGGGGGCAGCTCGCGCTCCCCGGCGGCTTCATCGAGTACGGCGAGGAGTGGTCCGAGGCGCTGGTCCGGGAACTGCGCGAGGAGACCGGCCTGCTGGCCGAGGCCGGGGAGGCGCAGCTCTTCGCGGTGTACGGCGCCCCGGCCGGCGGCACCATGATGGTCTTCGGCGTGCTGCCGGAACGCCCGATCGGGGACCTGCCGCCGTCCGCGCCGACCGAGGAGGCCACCGAGTGGCTGGTCCTCACCGAGCCGGTCGAGCTGGCCTTCTCCACCCACACCCGGGTGCTGGCCGACTTCCTCGCCGGCCGGTCCCCGGCCTGATCCCGCTCACCCCCGTGCCGCAGCCGGCACCGGGGCCGACTGCGGCGTGAACGGAATACCGGCGGGCTGCGCCTGCGCCGGCTCGCCGGCCGGGTGCCGCCACAGGCCGCGCCGGCGCAGGATCGGCAGCACCCCCTCGCCGAACCAGTACGCCTCCTCCAGGTGCGGGTGGCCGGAGAGGATGAACTCGTCGATGCCGAGCGCGTGGTACTCGGCGATCCGGTCGGCGACCTCGGTGTGGCTGCCGACCAGGGCGGTCCCCGCGCCACCGCGGACCAGACCGACCCCGGCCCACAGGTTCGGGGAGACCTCCAGCCCGTCGCGGGAGCCGCCGTGCAGCTCCCGCATCCGGCGCTGCCCCTCGGACTCGCTGCGCCGCAGCCCCTCCTGCACCGCCCGGACGTCCGCCTCGGGAATGGCGTCGAGCAGGTGCGCGGCCTGGGCCCAGGCCTGCTCGGCGGTGTCCCGGGCGATGACGTGCAGCCGGATGCCGAAGCGCAGCTGTCGGCCCGCCTCGGCGGCCAGTCCCCGGATCCAGTCCAGCTTGTCGGCGACCTGGGCGGGTGGCTCTCCCCAGGTGAGATAGACGTCGCTGTGCCGGACCGCGACCGGACCGGCCGCGGCCGAGGAGCCGCCGAAGTAGACCGGCGGCACCGGATCGGGCAGCCGGCTGAGCCGGGCGCCCTCGACGCGCAGGTGCGCCCCGGCGTGGTCGACCGTGTCGCCCCGCCACAGCGAGCGCACCACGTGCAGGAACTCGTCGGTACGCGCGTACCGGGCGTCCTTGTCGAGGAAGTCGCCGTAGGCCCGCTGCTCGGCGGACTCCCCGCCGGTGACCACGTTGAGCAGCAGCCGGCCGTGGGAGAGCCGCTGGAACGTCGAGGCCATCTGGGCGGCCAGGGTCGGTGAGAGCAGGCCGGGGCGGAACGCGACGAGGAACTTCAGCCGCTCGGTGACCTCGGCGAGCATCGCGGTGCTCAGCCAGGCGTCCTCGCACCAGGCGCCGGTCGGGGTGAGCGCGCCGACGAAGCCGAGCTGCTCGGCGGTGCGGGCGATCTGTCCCAGGTAGGCGACGGTGGCCGGACGCGCGCCACCGGCGGTGCCCACCGGGACGCCGTGCCCGCCGCCGACGATGTCCCGACTGTCGCCGTAGGTGGGCAGGAACCAGTGGAAGGTGAGCGACATCGGGTGCGACCTCCGGACGACGAGGGGTGGGACGCGCCTCCTGCTGGATGGGAAACGCCGACCCAGACCCTACCCATAAATCCTATCGGGTTGGTAGGTTGCTGTCGCTCGCCGATCCCCGCCGACGCCGTCGGGTCCCCCCTCCCTGCCGAGGAGCTGACATGCGTACCCTTCGATCGAGCGCCCGGCCACGCCGGCTGGTGACCGCGCTGCTCACCGCCGTGGCGCTGCTGGCCACCGGCACCGTCGCGGCCTGCGCCGACGACCCGGCCGACGCCACCGGCCACGCCGGCCCGCTGCGCATCGGCTACCAGCGCTTCGGCGGACTCAGCCTGGTCAAGGCGCGCGGCGCGGCACCCGACGCGCAGTGGTCGCTCTTCGACAGCGGGCCCGCGCTCACCGAGGCGCTCAAGGCCGGCTCCATCGACATCGGCCAGGTCGGCGAGGCCCCGCCGATCTTCGCCGCCGCCGGGAATATCCCCTTCTCGGTGATCGGCACCTCGCAGCCCATCCCCCGGGGTGAGGCGGTGCTGGTCAAGGCGGACAGCCCCTACCGCACCTTCGCCGACCTCAAGGGGCGGACCGTCGCGCTGAACAAGGGCTCCAACGTGCACTGGCTGCTGGTGAAGCTGCTGGAGGCCCACCACATGACCCTCAAGGACCTCAACGTCAGATATCTCAAGCCCGCCGAGGGACGGCCCGCCTTCGACAACGGCCAAGTCGACGCCTGGATCATCTGGGACCCCTACTTCGCCCTCGCCGAGCGGCCCGACGTCCGCGTCCTCGCCGACGCCACCGGCCTGGCCAGCAACCGGGAGTACGTCCTCGCCTCCCCCGACGTGGTGAAGAACCGGCCGGACGACGTCCGGGCGTTCCTGAAGACGTACCGGAGCACCACCGACTGGGGCATCGCCCACCCGCAGGAACGGGCCGCCGTGCTCGCCCCCGAGCTGAAGATCCCGCTCGACGTCACCACCCGGGCGCTGGACCGCAGCGCCAAGCCGCTCGCCCCGGTCACCCCGGCCATCGGCGCGGAACTGCAGGCTATCGCCGACAGCTTCACGAAGCTGGAGCTGGTGCCCGGGCCGGTGGACATCGCCTCCCGGGTGGACGGACAGTTCAGCGAGGTGTTCCGGTGAGCAGCTCCACGCTGGCCGAGGCGCCGGTGGCACCGGCACCGGCCGCCGTCGCGCGCCGACGGCGTACCTCCGGCGGCCGGCGCTGGCGGCGGGCGCTGAGCCCGCTCGTGCTCGTGCTCGGGTGGGAGGCCGCCGCCCGGGCCGGCCTGCTCTCCGCCGAGAAGCTGCCCGCACCGAGCACCGTGCTCGCCACCGGCACCAGCCTGGCCCGCGACGGCACGCTCACCGCGCACCTGGTCGACTCGCTCACCCGGGCCGGCCTCGGGCTGCTGATCGGCGGGGTGCTCGCTATGCTCCTCGGCGCCGCCGCCGGGCTGCTCCGGCTCGGCGACGACCTGGTCGACCCGCCGGTGCAGATGGCCCGGATGCTGCCCCACCTGGGGCTGGTGCCGCTGCTGATCATCTGGGTCGGCATCGGCGAGTCGCTGAAGGTGACCCTGGTCGCGCTGGGTGCCTTCTTCCCGATCTACTTCAACACCTACGCCGGCATCCGCGACATCGACGAACGCCTCGTCGAGGCGGCCCGGACCTGCGGGCTCGGCCCGGCCGCCCGACTGTGGCACGTGGTGCTGCCCGGCGCGCTGCCCGCGCTCTTCCTCGGGCTGCGGCTGGCCATCGGCGCGGCCTGGCTGAGCCTCGTCGTCGGCGAACAGGTCAACGCCCAGAGCGGCGTCGGCTTCCTGATGATGGAGGCCCGCGAGTTCAGCCAGACCGACGTGGTGCTGCTGGGCCTGCTGATCTACGCCCTGCTGGGTCTGCTTTCCGACCTCGCCCTGCGGATCGCGGAGAGGAGAATGCTGACATGGCGACGCGGACTGCGGGCGACCTGAACCCGGTGCTCACCGCGCTGGGGATCCGCCGGGCCTTCGGGGAGACCCCCGTCCTGGCCGGCGTCGCCCTCACCGTCGCCGCCGGGGAGACCGTCGCGCTGCTCGGCGGCAGCGGCTCCGGCAAGAGCACCCTGCTGCGGATCCTCGCCGGGCTCGACGACGAGTCCACCGGCTCGACCACCCTGCGCGGCACCGCGGCCGTCGTCTTCCAGGAACACCGGCTGCTGCCCTGGAGACGGGTCGCCGGGAACGTCGCCCTCGGCCTGACCGGTCCGGACGTGGCCGGGCGCGTCGACCGGGCCCTGGCCGAGGTGGGCCTCGGCGACCGGGGGCGCGCGTGGCCGGCCGAGCTCTCCGGCGGGCAGGCGCAACGGGTCGCGGTGGCCCGGGCCCTGGTCCGCGAGCCCGACCTCCTGCTGCTCGACGAGCCGTTCGGCGCGCTGGACGCGCTGACCCGGCTGCGGATGCAGGGCCTGCTGCGCCGGCTGCGTGCCGAGCACGGCTTCGCCGCCCTGCTGGTCACCCACGACGTCGACGAGGCGCTGCTGCTGGCCGACCGGGTGCTGATCCTCGACGGCGGCGTCATCGCCGAGGAGATCCCGGTCCGCCTCGGACCCGCCCCCAGCGTCGACGACCCCGCGTTCGGTGCGCTGCGCCGACGTCTGCTCGACCGCCTCGGCGTACCCGCGCCCTGACCCTCCGGAGACCTGATGAGCCGCTGGACCCCCGACCCGAGCTTCTACCCGTCGCCGCGCGAGGCGTCCGCCGCGCCGGCCGAGAAACTGGCGTACGTCGCCGCCTTCGACCGCACCGCGCAGCGCCCCGACGCCATCGCGGTGCTCGACACCGACCCCGACTCCGGCTCGTACGGGCAGGTGGTGGGCTGGACCGAGCTGCCGCACACCGGCGACGAAGTCCACCACTTCGGTTGGAACGCGTGCAGCAGCGCGCTCTGCCCGACCGCCCCGCACCCGCACGTGGAGCGCCGCTACCTGATCGTCCCCGGGCTGCGCTCGTCCCGCGTGCACGTGATCGACACCCAGCCGGACCCGCGGCAGCCCCGGTTGGTCAAGGTCATCGGGCCGGAGGAACTGGCGAAGCGGGCCGGCTACTCCCGGCCGCACACCGTGCACTGCGGGCCGGACGGCATCTACCTCTCCGCCCTGGGCGGCGCCGACGGCGCGGAGGGTCCGGGCGGCATCGCCGTGCTGGACCACACCACCTTCGAGGTACGCGGGGCGTGGGAGGCGGACCGGGGGCCGCAGTTCCTCGCGTACGACTTCTGGTGGCACTACAACCACGACGTGCTGGTCACCAGCGAGTGGGGCACCCCGTCGATGATCGAGGACGGGATCGTCGGTGAGCTGCTGCTCGGCCGCCGCTACGGTCACGCGATCCACTTCTGGGACCTGGCGAAGCGCCGGCACGTGCAGCGGGTCGACCTGGGCGACCAGTACCAGATGCCGCTGGAGCTGCGACCGGCGCACGACCCGACGAAGACGTACGGCTTCGTCGGCGTGGTGATCAGCGTCGAGGACCTGTCCGCCTCGGTCTGGTTGTGGCACCGGGACGGCGACGCCTGGGCGGTGACCAAGGTGATCGACATTCCCGCCGAGCCGGCCGACCCGGCCGACCTGCCCGACCTGCTCAAGCCGTTCGGCGCGGTGCCGCCGCTGGTCACCGACATCGACCTGTCGGTGGACGACCGGTTCCTCTACGTCTCCTGCTGGGGCACCGGCGAGCTGCTCCAGTACGACGTCACCGACCCGTTCCACCCGGTGCGGACCGGCTCGGTGCGGCTCGGCGGCATCGTGGCGCGCACCGCCCACCCGGGCTTCCCCGACGAGCCGCTCTCCGGCGGTCCGCAGATGGTCGAGGTGAGCCGGGACGGCCGCCGGGTCTACGTCAGCAACTCCCTGTACGGCTCCTGGGACGACCAGTTCTATCCGGACGGGGTCGGTGCGTGGCTGGCCAAACTGGACGTGGACGTGGAGGCCGGTGGGCTCACCCCCGACCCGCGCTTCTTCCCGCGCGGGGAGGACTTCCGGGGGCTGCGGGTGCACCAGACCCGGTTGCAGGGCGGCGACGCCTCCTCCGACTCGTACTGCTTCCCGTGACCGGGGCGACCTGGGCGGCGCTGGCCGGCCTGGGCGCCTTCCACGGGCTGAACCCGGCGATGGGCTGGCTCTTCGCGGTTGCCCGGGGGTTGCAGGAACGCGACCGGTGGGCGTTGCTGCGCGCGCTCCCGCCGATCGCGGCCGGCCACCTCGCCTCGGTGGCCGTGGTCGCCGCGCTGGTCAGCGCCACCCGGTCGGTGGCGGCCAGCACCGCCGTCGCGGTCGGCGGTGGGGTGCTGCTGGTCGGGTTCGGGCTGTGGCGGCTGCTCTCCGAGCGGCACTTCCGCTGGGCCGGGATGCGGCTGTCGGCGGCCCAGCTCACCGGCTGGTCGTTCCTGATGTCCTCGGCGCACGGAGCGGGACTGATGCTGCTGCCGGTGCTGCTGGCCGAGCCGGCGGTGACCGCCGGCCCGCACGCCGGGCATCTCGCCGCCGCGCCGGCCGCGCGCTCACCGGCCTGGCCGCCGCCGGGGTGCACACCGTGGCCATGCTGGGCGTCGCGTTGGCCGTCGCGCTGGTGGTGTACGAGGTCCTCGGGGTGGGTGTGCTGCGCCGGGCCTGGTTCAACGTGGACCGGCTCTGGGCCGGGGTGCTGGTGGCCGCGGGCGTGGTGACGCTGATCGGTGCGACCTGAGTGCGGGCGATCCGCCGCAAAGTCCTACTGATTCAATAGAATACAGCGTCGCCGAGCCGGAGGTCCGTCATGTCCCGTTCCCCGTCCCCGCAGGAAGCTGGGCACGACGACCGGCGGGCCCGGCAGTGGCTGGCCGGCCAGGCCCGCTGCGACGGCACCGACCGGCAGGACCTGCTGGAGCTCGGCGCGGCCATGGCCGCGCTGACCGCCGCGGCGCAGGAACGGGAACCGGTCGCGGTCGCCGGCGTCCCGGTCGGCGTCGACCCCGGCCCGGACGCCAGCGCCCGACCGATCGCGAAGCCGCTGCCCGAGGGCCTGTTGCGCCCGCTCGACAGCAACGCCGAGATGCGTTGGGAGGCGATGGCCGGGCAGGGGTACGTCGTGCCCACCGACCGCTTCTTCGTCCGCAACCACACGGTCACCCCGCACCTGGACGCCGAGACCTGGCGGCTGCGCCTGTTCGGCACCGGCCTGCGCGGGGCGCCGACCCGCGACGCCCCGGTCGAGTTCGGCTACCACGACCTGCGGCGGCTGCCGGCCGAGGAGACCACCGCGCTGGTCGAGTGCGCCGGCAACGGCCGTCGGTTCTTCGCCGACCAGCAGGACGACCCGGCTCCGGGGGTCGCCTGGCGCCTCGGCGGGGTGGGCGTGGCCCGCTGGCGGGGCGTACGCCTGGCCACCGTGCTCCGCCTCGCCGGCCTCACCGACACCGCGGTCGACGTGCTGCCCGAGGGCCTGGATCCGGAGTACGTGACCGGCGGCGTGAACCTCGGCCGGGTACGCCGACCGCTGCCGGTCGCCAAGGCCCTCGACGACGTACTGCTGGCGTACGAGATGAACGGCGAGCCCCTGCCCGCCGACCACGGCCACCCGGTCCGGCTGGTGGTGCCCGGCTGGATCGGCATCTCCTCGATCAAGTGGGTCGGCCAGGTCGAGGTCTCCGCCACCGCCCTGTTCTCACCGTGGAACACGTCGTTCTACCGGATGTTCGGGCCCGACCACCCGGCCGGCGGGGCGACGCTCGCCGCCCAGTCGGTGAAGAGCGCGTTCGAGCTGGCCTGGGACGCCCGGATCCCGGCCGGCGCGGAGGTGCTGCTGCGCGGTCGGTCCTGGTCCGGCGCCGGGCCGATCGACCGGGTGGAGGTGAGCACCGGGGACGACGACTGGCGTCCGGCGGAACTGGTCGCCGCCGACCGGGGCGGGCCCTGGCAGCGCTGGACGGCGCGCTGGCGACCCGGCGCACCGGGCCGCTACGTTGCGCGCCCAGGCCACCGACGTCACCGGCGCGGGCCAACTCCGACCGGGCCGCCCACAACGATCTCGGCTACCTCTTCGACGGTGTGGTCCGCCACCCGGTCACCGTGGTGTGACCCGGTCAGCCGGCCAGATAGGCGGCGGGCACGGCGTCGGCGAGCCAGACGCCGTTCGCACTGCGATAGAAGAGGTGCCCGTCGCGGGCCATGGCCGCCGCGTCCACCGTCAGGATCGCCACCGCGCCACCCCGGCGCGCACCCACCCGCCGGGCCGTGTCGGTGTCGGCCGACAGGTGTACGTGGTGCCGGTCGCCCCGCCGCAGGCCCTCGGCCATGATGGACGGCACCGCGGCAGCGCCGGTGCCGTGATAGAGCCGGTCGGGTGGTGGGGTGGGCGTCAGCCCGAGGTCGACGTCGATGGAGTGGCCCTGGTTGGCCCGGATCCGGTCGACGCCGTCCGGCCCCGGCTCCACGGCGAAGCGCTGCTTGTCGTTGACGGCCACCACCGTGTCGAGATCGGCCCGCTCGATGCGCAGCGCGGCCAGCAGGTCGGCGACCGGCACCCAGCCGGCCCGGTCCGGGGTCAGGCCGAACCGGTCCGGCCGGTGCCGCAGGGCCAGGGACATCTTCTTGCTCACCCTGACCAGATTCCGATGATCCACCCGGACAGTGTCCCCGCTGCCGGCCGACGACTCCACCGGTTACCGGCGGCGGTCGGTGGGTCCTCAGGCCGCCGCCCGGTCGGCGAGCGGACGACGCCTGCGGGTGGGGTCGGTGAGAGCCGGCGGTGACCAGACCCCGTCCGGCTGGTAGAGGTTGGTGCCGGGCGGGACGATCTCGTCGATCCGGTCGAGGACCGGGTCGTCCAGGCGCAGCGCCGCCCCCTTGAGCAGCCCGTCGAGCTGCTCCATGGTGCGCGGGCCGATGATCGCGGAGCTGACCGCCGGGTGCGCCACGGTGAACGCCACGGCCAGCTCGGGCAGGGTGCACCCCAGCTCGGCGGCGAGCGCGGCGAGCTCCTCGACCGCGGCGTACTTGGCGGCGTTGCCGGGGATCGCCGGGTCGAAGCGGGCGGGGGTGAGCGCGGGGCGGCCGGCGGTGAGGTCGACCGGTCGGCCGTCGCGGTAGCGGCCGGAGAGGAAGCCGGAGGCCAGCGGGCTCCACACCAGCACCCCCATGCCGTACCGCTGGCAGACCGGCAGCACCGCGGTCTCGATCCCCCGCGCCAGGATCGAGTACGGCGGCTGCTCGGTGCGGAACCGGCCGAGCGCCCGCCGCTCGGCGACCTGGTGCGACTCGACGATCTCCTCGGCCGGGAAGGTGGAGCAGCCGAACGCCCGGACCTTGCCGGCCCGGACCAGGTCGGTGAGCGCGCCCAGGGTCTCCTCGACGTCGGTGGTGTGGTCGGGGCGGTGCACCTGGTAGAGGTCGATCCAGTCGGTGCCGAGCCGGCGCAGGCTCTCCTCGACCGCCCGGACGATCCAGCGCCGCGAGTTGCCGCCCCGGTTGGGCCCCTCCCCCATCGGGAAGTGCACCTTCGTCGCCAGCACCACGTCGTCGCGCCGGCCGCGCAGCGCCTTGCCGACGATCACCTCGGACTCGCCGGCGGAGTACATGTCGGCGGTGTCCACCGTGGTGATGCCCGCGTCGAGGGCGGCGTGGACGATCCGCACGCAGTCGTCGTGGTCGGGGTTTCCGACCGCCCCGAACATCATGGTGCCGAGACTATGGACGCTCACCGTGATGCCGGTGCCACCGAGAACGCGGTGTCGCATGGTCACTCCCAGGGTGCTGCGCGCCGCCGGCGGGGCGGCAGGGCCGATCCCGGCAACCTAGGATTTCGAGTGCGCTCGAGGTCAAGCCGACGAGCGCGGGTCCGGCGACGACGGCGATGGCGCCGACGACCCTGCGCCGCGACGGACGGTGCCCACCGTCACCGGTCAGGAGCGGTGGGCCGCCCCGCCCTGGTCGGGATCCCGGGCCAGGTAGCCGCTGGCCTGCAGCTCGAACAGCTCCCGGTAGAGCCCGTCGACCGCCATCAGCTCGTCGTGGCAGCCGCGCTGGACCAGCCGGCCCCGCTCCATCACGAAGATCTGGTCGGCGTGCCGGACGTTGGCCAGCCGGTGCGTGATCAGCACGACCGCCCGATCGGGGCGGCGGCGCAGGTGCCCGAAGAGCGCGTGCTCCGCCCGCGCGTCCAGGGCCGCCGACGGCTCGTCGCAGATCAGCAGGCGGGCGTCCCGGTAGAGGCCACGGGCCGCGACCAGCCGCTGCCACTGCCCGCCGGAGAGGTCGTGGCCGTCCTTGAACTCCCGGTCCAGCAGCGTGTCGTACCCGAAGGGCAGGCCGACGATCATGTCGTGGGCGGCGGCGGCCCGCGCGGCGTCCTCGACGCCCGGGCCGGGGGCGCCCGGTGCACGGTCGTGGCGGCCGATCCGGATGTTCTGCCCGGCGGTGAACGGGAACTTCCACCAGTCCTGCGTCATCACCGCCACCTGGCCGGCGGTCGCGGCCGGGTCCAGCTCGGCGGTGTCCACGCCGTCCCACCGGATCGTCCCGGTGCTGGGCCGGTAGAGGCCGGCGATCAGCTTCGCCAGGGTGGTCTTGCCGGAGCCGTTCTCGCCGACCAGGGCGATCACCTGGCCGCGCCGGACGACCAGGCTGACCTCGTCCACCGCCGGGGTGTCGGTGTCCGGATAGCGCAGGGTCACCCGGTCCAGCTCGATGGTGTCGAACCCGGTGACCGGCCGGCCCTGCCCGCCGGCGACCCGGTCCCGCGCCCGGTCCAGGAAGTCCCGATAGTCCTGGTAGTAGAGGGCGTCCTCGTAGAGCGAGTTGGTGGCGAAGACGGCGACGCCGAGGCTGCTACGGGCCGACTGGAGCGCCAGCAGCGCGGTCGCCGCGGCGGCGAGGGCCACCACCCCGCCCAGCAGCAGCCCGCCGAGAACCGCGTAGACCGCGAACGCGGCGACCCCGGTGGCCGACATGCCGAGCCCCCGGGTGGTGCTCTGCGCCCGGGCCAGCCGCAGCTGGGCGCGGGTCTCCACGGTCATCATCCGGCGGAACTCGGTGAGCAGGAAGTCGCGCATCTGGTAGGCCCGGACCTCGGCAGCGGTGTGCCGGTCGGCCATCAGTCGGGCGAGCATCCACATCCGCCGCCGCCGGGTGATCCGGGCCAGCATGGCCAGGTACTGCCGGCGGGCCATCCGTACCGCGGTGGCCGCCTCGGGCACCGCCGCGAGCAGCAGGCAGGGCAGCAGCACCGGCTGGATCACGGTGACCGCGGCGGCGGTGGCGAGCACGCCGACCACCCCGGTGACCAGGTTGACGGTGTGGTCCACGATCGACGCCGCCTCGGCCATCCCCCGGTCCCGGGCGCGGTCCATCTCCTCGGCGAACCCGGCGTCGTCGAAGGCGGCCAGCTCCACCGCCGTGGTGGTCTCGAACAGCCGCAGCTCCACCTGATAGTTGATCTGCGGGATGAGCCGCGCCTGCGCCCAGCCGGCGGCCACGGTCAACGCACCCCGGACGGTCACCGCGAGCGCGGCGACGGCGAGGGCCGGCAGGGCGGCGCGGATCCGGTCCGGGGTGGGGCCGGCGGCGAAGAGCTGGCGCAGCACGCCGGTGGTGGCCAGCAGGCCGAGCGTGGTCATCACGCCGGCCGCCACGTTCAGCCCGATCGACGCGAGCGTGTCGCGACGGCTGGTCGCCCAGGCCAGGCCGACCGCCTCCCGGACCAGTGAGGGCAGCCGGCGGGCCACCGCGCCGAAGCTGGTGTGCGCGAACTCGGTGGCCCGGTGCATCCAGTGGCCGTCCTCCAGCTCCGGCAGGACCGGACCGCCGTCCTCCTGCGCCGGATCGTCCGCCTCGGACGGGTGACGTGGGCCGATCACCGTCGCCATGCGTCCCTCCTCGCCTCGCCGCCCTGGGAGCGTACGGCGAGTCACCGCACGCTGTCTCCCCGTAGTCGGCGTGTCGAACAGGTGTCCCAGGACCGTGTCGCGTCGCGGCGTCCACAGCGTGGGCGATGTCGGGTCGCGTCGCGCCGGGCTCCGCCGGGTGGCAGGCTGAGGGAGTCGCCGGCAGCGGGGCGACGAGCGCCCGCTGACAGACCCCCGTCGTGAAGGAGAAGATCGACCCGATGGCTGTGGACGTCACCACCACGGACGAATGGCAGGCCCTGCGCAAGCACGCCGAGGCGATGCGCGGCACCCACCTGCGGGAGCTGTTCGCCGCCGACGCGCAGCGGGGTGACCGGCTCACCGGCGAGGTCGCCGACCTGCACGTCGACTACAGCAAGAACCTGGTCACCGACGAGACGCTGGGCCTGCTCACCGCCCTCGCCGGGCGGGTCCGGCTGACCGACCGGATCGCCGCGATGTTCGCCGGTGAACACATCAACTCCACCGAGGACCGGGCCGTCCTGCACACCGCGCTGCGGCTGCCCCGCGACGCGGAGCTGGTGGTCGACGGGCAGGACGTGGTCGCCGACGTGCACGCCGTACTGGACCGGATGGCGGCCTTCGCCGAGCGGGTGCGCTCGGGCTCGTGGCGCGGCCACACCGGTGAGCGGATCACCACCGTGGTCAACATCGGCATCGGCGGGTCGGACCTCGGGCCGGTGATGGCGTACGAGGCGCTGAAGGCGTACCGGGACGCGGGGATCAGCTGCCGTTTCGTCTCCAACATCGACCCCACCGACATCCACGACAAGACCACCGACCTGGACCCGGCCACCACGCTCTTCGTCGTGGTGTCGAAGACCTTCTCCACCCAGGAGACCCTGGCCAACGCCGACCAGGCACGGCGCTGGCTGCTCGCCGGGCTGGACGCCGACGACTCGGCGGTGGCCCGGCACTTCGTCGCGGTCAGCACCAACGCCCAGCGGGTCGCCGACTTCGGCATCGACCCGGAGAACATGTTCGGCTTCTGGGACTGGGTGGGCGGCCGGTACTCGCTGCCGTCCGCCGTGGGGCTGTCCGTCATGGTGGCGATCGGGCCGGAGCGGTTCCGCGAGCTGCTGGCCGGCTACCACGCGGTCGACGAGCACTTCCGGACCACGCCGGTGGAGCGCAACGTGCCGGCGCTGCTGGGCCTGCTCAACGTCTGGTACACCGACTTCCTCGACGCGCAGACCCACGCGGTGCTGCCGTACTCGCAGTACCTGCACCGGTTCCCGGCGTACCTGCAGCAGCTCACCATGGAGAGCAACGGCAAGTCGGTGACCGTCGACGGCCGGCCGGTGACGTACCCGACCGGGGAGATCTTCTGGGGCGAGCCCGGCACCAACGGCCAGCACGCCTTCTACCAGCTCATCCACCAGGGGACCCGGCTGATCCCGGCCGACTTCATCGCGTTCAGCCGGCCCAACCACGACCTGGGCGACATGCACGACCTGTTCATGTCGAACTTCTTCGCGCAGACCGCGGCACTGGCGTTCGGCCGGACGAAGGAGCAGGTGGAGGCGGAGGGCACCCCGGCGGACGTGGTGCCGCACCGGGTGATGCCCGGCAACCACCCGACCACCTCGATCATCGCGCCGCAGCTCACCCCGTCGACACTCGGCCAGCTCATCGCCCTCTACGAGCACATCGTCTTCACCGAGGGCACCGTCTGGGACATCAACCCGTTCGACCAGTGGGGGGTGGAGCTGGGCAAGGTGATGGCCAACCAGCTCGCGCCGAAGCTCACCGGCGGTGACCCGGACCTCGGGGACGTGGACTCCTCCACCGCCGCGCTGATCCGCCGCTACCGCAGCGAGCGCGGCCGGGGCTGATCCCGTACACCGGTGGCGGTGACCCGGTCCGGGCCGCCGCCACCGGTGCCGCCGTCCCACCGGCCGGCCGGTGCTCGGCCGACCCGCCGGCGGACCCGGCCGGTCAGCGCGCCTCCAGCCGCCCGGAGCAGCGGCTGTCCGTCGTGTCGGGCCGATGGCGGGGCATCATCCAGTCCAGGGCGGTCCGCTCCACCGGCCAGCCGCGCACCGTCACCTCGCTGACCGGGACCCGCTCCGTCCCCGGGCAGAGCAGTTGGGCACGGACCCGCTCGTTGGGCAGGAACCGGACCCGGCCCCGCCGGTCCAGCACGATCGTCATCCGGTCGGTGACGGTGATCGCCTGCCCCGGCACCACCTCCGCCGCCGCCGCGGGTGACGGCGGTCCCACCTCCACGGCCACCGACGGCAGCAGCGGCACCCGCAGGAAGACGCTCCCCATCACCACCGGTGCCACCGCCGCCAGCAGGTAGGACAGCACCTGGGTGAGCAGCGGCGCGGCGCGCTGCGGCAGCGGCCCGGTGAGCACCACCGCGGCGGCGGGCGGCACCCCCAGCAGCGCCGCGGTGGCCCACTCCCCGTGGGTCAGCGCCGACCCGATCGCCGGGGCCAGCCAGCCGTACGCCACCAGGGCGGCCAGCAGCGGCAGCACCAGCCCCAGGGCGAGCAGCAGGTCCGGCCGGTCCGGGTAGCGGTGCCGCACCCGCAGCCCGACCAGCCACCCGACGAGCATCAGCAACGCCGGCAGGAAGCGCATCTGCCAGGTCAGGGCCGCCAGCGCCGTCGCCGCCGCCTGCACCCAGCCGGGGGTACGCACGGTGGCGTACGCCAGCAGCGAGCGCTCCGGGTCGAACCGGTCCGGGGCGCTGACCCGCAGCACCGACCCCAGCACACAGGTCACCAGCACCACCAGCGGGAACGCCCAGACCAGCGCGATGAGCAGCGCGCTGAGCAGCCCGAGCGGGCTGACGTACTGCACCAGCAACAGCATGGTGGGCATGTCCTGCCGGCTGAGCTGCCACAGCCGCAGCACCAGCAGCAGCACCGGGAACGCCGGTAGCAGGGTCAGCAGCCACTGCTGCCCCTGCCGCGCCCCCTTCGGCCGTGCCGGGCCAGCCGCCGGGCGGGCTCCGAAGGGGCCAGGACCATCGACTGCCACGGCCACTGCCGCACCTTCACCTTCCGACACTCCGGCTGCTGTGCCACCGCCACCTGCTGCGGGCCGTTGGCGGGCTGCTCCCGGGCGAGATTGGTCTCGAACGCCACGTCCCACCCGTCCCGGCCGGGACGGGTGGCCGCCTCGTAGAGGGCGTGGTCGACCAGGTCCCGCATCGCCGGGTTGGGCCCCGTGTTGATACCCCACCGCTCCTCGAGATCCTCGCCGATGTCCCAGTGCCGCAGCGGCTTGACCCGGCGCAGCGGGTGCTTCGGTCGGGCGTCGGCGGCCGGCGGCGCGACGAAACCGGCGAGGATCGCGGCGTCGGTGGTGACCGCGTCGACCCGGCCGTCGTACAGGTCCTGGACGCACTCGCTGATCCGGTTCCGGCCGCTGGCCACCGCACCGTACGCGTGCAGCCGCTGCTCGGAGGTGGAGGTGGCCAGCGTGCAGACCCGGCGGCCCCGCAGGTCGCCGAGGTCGTCGACCCGGCGCGGGTCGCTGCGCAACGTCACCACCGACTGCTCGGTCCGCAGGTACGGCTCGGAGAAGACGACGCCCTGCTCCCGCCGCTCGGCGGTGATGCTGTACGAGGCGACCACCAGGTCCACGGTGACGAACCTCGACCCGTCGTACGCCTGCCGCCGGGCCCGGTCCTCGCTCTCGATCGGCAGGAACCGCACCTGCCGCCGTTTGAAACCCAACTCCTCGGCGACCAGGTAGGCGATGTCGATGTCGAAGCCGCGGTAGCTGCCGTCCTCCATCACCTGGGAGATGCCGGGCTGGTCGTCCTTGACCCCGATCAGCAACTGCTGCCGGCCGTCCAGGCCGGCCTCGGCACGCAGGTCGTCCAGGGTGGGCGGACCGGTGGCGGTCGCCACGCCGGCCACCGCGAGGGCGAGCACCACCAGCACCACCAGCAGGATCGCCAGGCGCAGCTCGCGGAAGCGGGAGAAGCCGGGCGGCGCGGGGTCCACATCGGCGACCGCCGGGACGGGCGGATCCGCCGCACTGACCTGACTCACGTCCGCCTCCCGCCCGTCGCCATGGCCGCTCCATTGTGGCGGACCGTCAACAGCCCGCCGGACCCGAGCCGGCCCCCCGGCTGACACCGTCCGCCCGACCGGCGTTCCTCACGGGGCCCGACGCACTCCGCCCGGCCGACGCACTCCGCCCGACCGACGCACTCCGCCCGGCCGACGCACTCCTCCCGACCGGCACGACCCGCAGGGACCGACACGGTCCGGTCGACCGGCACAGTCCGTTCGGCGGCGGCGCGTCGGTCAGTCGCGGAGCAGGTCGCCGTGCGCGGCGCGCAGACGGGCCAGCGCAGGGTCGCCGGCGGGCGCCCGGCGGTCCAGCTCGGCCCAGGCCTCGGCGAGGGCGTCGGTGACCGCGCGCAGCTCGGCCGCGTGCCGCCGGCTGCTCTGCCGGTGCAGTTCCTCGAGCCGCCGCGACCAGCCCGCGGTGACCGCCGCGACCCGTTCGGCGTCGGCCCGCGCCTGGGCGGCGGTGCGGGCGGCGGAGGCGGGCACGATCGCGGCGATCGGCCGGGAGTCACCGTCGCGGGTGACCAGGGTGACCGTGTCGGTCAGCTCGGCCAGCGCGACGAGCTGGGTGAGACGGGTGCGGACCTCCCGCAGGGGCAGGGCGCGTGGCGGGTCGGTCCGATGGGCCAGGGCGGGGACAGCCATGAATGCATGGTGACGCTCGGGTATGACAAAACTTCGCGTGTCGGGGACGTGGCGCGCGTCAGGCCGCCCACTCCGGGGCCAGCACCGACCAGACCGCCAGGTCGATCCGCCCGTCGGGTCCGGGGTACAGCGCACGGAGCGTGCCGTCGTGGCGCATGCCGAGGCGACGGGCCACGGCGATGCTGCGGGCGTTGGCGGGGTTGGTACGCCACTCCACCCGGTGGATGCCGCGCTCGCGGATCGCCCAGTCCAGGATGCGGCGTACCGCCGCCGTCACCAGGCCCCGACCCTCGCCGGCCGGCTCCAGCCAGCAGCCGGCCTCGCAGACCCCGCGGACGGCGTCGAAGGCCACCAGCATCACCCCGCCGACCAGGGTGCCGTCGAGCCAGATCCCCCAGATCCCGCCGGCGTCCCGGGCCCAGAGGTCGGCGTAGCGCTGGAGCACCGCGCGGGCCGACGCCAGGTCGGTGGCGACGAAGGACGGCGACACCCAGGGGACGATGTGCGCGCGGGCCCGGTCGAGATGGGCCAGGAACTCCTCGGCGCGCCACGGCTCCAACGGCCGCAACTCCGCGTCGGGGGCCAGGGCGATCACAAACACCGGAGCACCCTAACAACCCTCACCCCACCCCCCACGGTCGATCATGGAGGTGCGGTGTCCGGAAGGTGGCTTTCGCGGCTTTAGCTCACCTCCACGACTCCATGATCGACGCAGCGGTGATCGGGCGGGGCGGGCGGGGGCGGGGCGGGGGCCGGGGGGTAGGGGCGGGGGCGGGGGCGGGGGCGGGGGTTAGGGGCGCATTTCGTAGGTGCCGGCGAGGGCGGCCACCCGGGCCCAGATCCGGGCCGTCCGCTCGGGGTCCTGGACGGGGCGGCGGACGTGCGCGAGGGCCCAGGCGGCCTGCGCGTCGCTGGTGGCCGCTTTGCCGTGCAGTTCGGTGGCGTGCGCGGAGAAGTCCCGCACCAGCAGGTCGAAGATCTCGTCGAGCAGGTCGGTGTCCAGCCCGGTCAGCTCCGCCTGCTCCAGGATCAGGTGGCCGTAGACCACCAGCGCGAAGAGCTGCCCGAGAGCGAGCAGGAAGTCCAGGTCACGCTGCTGGGCCTCGTCGGGGGCGTGCGCGGCGAGCAGGGCGCAGAGGCCGTCGGCCTGCTCCCGGAACCGGGCCACGTTCGGCACCTGCGCGTGGGCGTCGTACGCGGCACGCCAGTCGTGGAAGCGGATCGCGCCGAGGCCGCGGGCCGGGCCCTGCCGGAACAGGAACTCGTCGTCGGCGGCGTCGTGCCGGGCGGGCACCGGCGGGTGCTCGGCCGGCTGGAACAGGTAGTTCGCCATGAACTTCAGGATCAGCGCCAGGTTGACGTGTACCGTCCCCTCCAGCTTCGGCAGACCCCGGATGTCCTTGGCGGCCTTGTCGAAGTAGGTGTCGGCCTCGAAGCCCTTGGCGGCGATGACGTCCCAGAGCAGGTCGACGACCTTCTCGCCCTCGGTGGTGACCTTCATCTTCGTCATCGGGTTGAACAGCAGGTAGCGCCGGTCGTCGGGCCCGGCCGTGCGGAAGTAGTCCACCGCCCGGTCGCTGAACAGCTTCATGGCCACCAGGCGGGCGTACGCGTCGGTGAGCTCCCGACGTACGTGCGGGAAGTCGGTGACGCGCCGGCCGTACAGGATCCGGTTGTGGGCGTGGGTGACGGCCTCGTACATCGCGTGCTCGCAGATGCCGATGGAGGCGGTGCAGAGGTTGAACTTGCCGACGTTGACGGTGTTCAGCGCGGCGTCGAAGGCGGCCCGCCCGGTGTGCAGCACGTCCTCGGCGCGCACCGGGTAGTCCTCGAGGCGGAACTCGCTGACGTACATCTGCCCGTTCACCACGTTACGGACCAGGTGGTACGCCGGGTGGCGGCTGTCGGCGGCGAAGAAGACGTACCCGTCGGGGCCCTCGACGTCGGCGCGGCGGCCGAAGACGGAGACCAGCCCGGCGACGTTGCCGTTACCGATGTAGTACTTGCCGCCGGTGGCCCGGAAGCCGCCCTCGCCGTCGGGGGTGAGCAGCATGTCGGTGGAGTAGATGTCGGCGCCGTGCGGGCGCTCCGAGAGGCCGAACGCCATCACGTGACCCTCGGCGAGCAGCGCGGCGGCGCGGGCCCGGGCGGCGGCGTTGTCGCTCTGCCAGACCGGGCCGAGGCCGAGCACAGTGACCTGCCAGGTGTACCAGTAGCCGAGGCCGTAGAAGCCGAGGATCTCGCTCAGCGCGGCGTTGCGCGCGGTGTCCCAGCGCTTGTCCGGGTCGCCACCGCCGTCGGCGGCCGGCGTGAGGAAGGTGGCGAAGAGCCCCTCCTTGGCGGCGAAGTCGAGGAAGTCGCCGTACCACTCCCGGCGGTTGTAGCTGTCGACCAGCGCCTGCTTGCCGCGCGACTCGAACCACTCGACGGTGGCGCGCAGCAGCCGGCGGGAGGTGTCGTCCAGGTGGGTGGGGTCGTAGTCGCGCGGGTTGAACAGCAGCGGGTCGGTCACGGCGTTGCCTTCCGGTCGGGGGTGGGGTCGAGGGCGCGGAGGGTGGCGAGCACGTCGTCGAGCCAGGCCAGCACCATCTGCTCGTACGCGATGCCGCCGCGCAGCACGACGTGCTGGAGCGACCCGCGGGCGTCGCGCGGGTCGGGGTCCGGGAAGTCCCGGCGGGCGCCGGCCAGGTAGCCGGCGAGCACGGCCCGGTGGTCGTCGCGGTAGCGCTCCACCTCGGCGACCAGGGCGGCGCGACCGACCTCGTCGTCGAACGCGGCACCGCGGATCTTGACGGCCAGTTCGTGCCGGACCGCTTCGGGCTGCACCGGGGCGCGCAGCCAGGTCACCAGCGTGGCCCGGCCGGCGGGGGTGACAGACCAGACCTTCTTGTCGGGCAGGCCGTCCTGGCCGATCTCCTCGGCGACGATCCAGGCGTCCGTCTCCATCCGCTTGAGCACCCGGTAGATCTGCTGGTGGGTGGCGGTCCAGAAGCGGCCGATCGAGCGGTCGAAGCGCCGGGCCAGCTCGTAGCCGGAGGCCGGCCGCTCCAGCAGCGAGACCAGGATGGCGTGCTCCAGCGACATGCCGAGCATCATCCTATGCAACGAGTTGCATAGCAACCCCCCGCGCACGCGACGGCGCCGCGACCGGGAGAGGTCGCGGCGCCGGGGTACGCGCTGAGCAGGAGTGGGTCAGCGGCGGGCGGCCGGCCGGCGGGTGAGCGCCACGCCGAGCGCGATCATGCCGAGGCCGAGCAGCAGGTGCAGCCAGTTGTCCGCCCCGTTGAGCGGAATGAAGTTCGCCCCGCTGTTGTGGTCGATGACCAGGCCGTAGAGCCAGAGCACCAGGTAGATCGCGCCGCCGCCGACCAGGAAGGTCCGCGCGCCGGAGACGGTCCGCGACAGCGCCAGCCCGGCGACGCCGAAGAGCAGGTGCACGATGTTGTGCAGGATCGACACCTGGAACAGGCCGAGCAGCTTCGCCTCCGAGTTGTGCCCGGCGAACTGCATGGTGTCGTAGTTGCTGGTGATGCCCGGGATGAAGCCCAGGATGCCGACCAGCAGGAACACGACGCCGACGGCCTGCGCGGCACGCCGTACCGGTGACGCGGCGACCCCCGGGGCACCAGCACGCGTTCTGTTCACCATGTCAGCCACCTCCGTCGGAAGACGTGCGAGGGTTGGGACTCCCCCTCCCCCGGGGCCTGAAACCCGGACCGCGCGATTCAGGCCGCCGGCAGGCCCCCGGTCAGATGATGAAGTGCGTCCAGTAGGTCAGCCAGACCACGAAGAGCGCGCCCTGCAGCAGCGCCAACCCGGCGGTCAGCCAGCTGTCCGGGACGGCCCGGCGCGCCCAGCGGGCCAGCACCAGGCCGACCGGGAACGCGGCGAGCAGGTAGCGCAGCAGGCTCTTGTGGACCGGCGGCCCCATCGACAGCGGCACCAGCACCACGATCACCGTGTAGACCAGGTAGGGCAGCTCGGTGCGGCGCAGCCCGACCAGGACGACCAGCAGCACCGCGACCGCGCACCACGCCCGCAGCGCGTCGGCGCTGTTCGACCCGGTCAACGCCGACCAGGTCACCGCCAGCGGGTTCTGCACGGTTATCCCCCAACCCCGCTCCTGGGCGTGCTGGTAGGCGTACCAGTCGCCGCTCTGCCAGCGACAGAACGCCATGAAGGTCAACCACCCGGCCGGGACCAGCAGCAGCGGCCACCCGGTACGCAGGTAGCGCAGCAGCGTGCGCGGGTCGAGCCGCCAGCCGTGCTGGCGCAGCAGCACCAGGGCGAGCGGGACGACCACCAGGAAACCGACCGAGCGGCTCAGCGCCAGGAAGTAGCCGACGACACCCACCAGCAGCCAGCGGCGCTGCTCGGCGTACCAGAAGGCGGCCAGCGCCAGGGCGAGGAAGAGCGACTCGGTCAGCGCCGCCTGGAACAGGAACGCGGTCGGCAGCAGCACCAGGTAGCGGACGAACCGACGCCCCGCCGCGGGATCGGCACCGCCCGCCGGCCGCCCGTCGCCGGCCGCGGCCGGGCCGGCACCGAGCAGGCGGGCGCCGAGCTGGTGGGCGTAGTAGAGCGCGACCAGGAACGCGACGTTGGCGACCACCAGCAGGGCCCACGCGGTGTGCCCACCGAGCAGCACCGCCACCGGCCGGGCCAGGAACGGGTAGAGCAGCGGGAAACCGAAGTCCGGCCAGGGCCGGTCCAGCGGCAGCCGGGCCAGGTGCTCGTAGAGGAACGAGTCCCAGGCGAACCAGAGCGAGATCCACCGGTGCGGCGACACCTCGTGCTGCTGGGCGCGCATCATCGTCTCGTCGGCCGGCGGCGCCCCGGGCACCCCGTCCCAGGCGCTCAGGGCGAGCACCCCGACCAGGCTGAGCACGATCTTCGTCCCGACGAAGACGGCCAGCACGAAGCCCCACGGCGCGGGCACCCGGTCGACCAGGCCGGCCACCGCCCGGCGGGCCGCCGGCCGCCCGTCCGTCATCCGTCCCCCACCGCTCGCCCCGCACGGCGCCCGGCCGCCGAGCGGGCCGGCATCCCCGCACCGGCAGCTTGACACCTCGGGGCGGCGGGCCGGGCGGGGACCGGCGACAATCCCCCGGCACGGTCACGTGAGTTCGGGCCCGGGCCGGGTAAGGGCGCTGCTCCAACGGACAGCCGGCAGCGGGGGGCTGAAGAGAGCATGGGCGAGAAGAACGGCACCGTGGTGATCGGTGCGGGGCCGGCGGGGCTGACCGCGGCGTACGAACTGCTCCGGCACTCCGAACCGGTCCGGGTCTTCGAGGCCGACGACGTGGTGGGCGGGATCAGCCGCACGGTGGAGCGGGACGGGTGGCGGTTCGACATCGGCGGGCACCGGTTCTTCACCAAGGTGACCCGGGTCGAGGCGTTCTGGCACGAGATCCTGCCCGACGAGGACTTCCTGCGGCGACCCCGGATGAGCCGGATCTACTACCGGGGCGCGCTCTACGACTACCCGCTCAACGCCCGCAACGCGCTGCGCAACCTGGGCCTGCTGGAGGCGGTGCGCTGCGTCGGCTCGTACGCGCGGGCCCGGCTGCGCCCGCCGAAGGACCAGTCGCACTTCGAGGGCTGGGTGTCGGCCCGATTCGGCTGGCGGCTGTACGCGACGTTCTTCAAGACGTACACCGAGAAGGTGTGGGGCATGCCGGCCGACCGGTTGCAGGCCGACTGGGCCGCCCAGCGGATCAAGAACCTGTCGCTGTCGAAGGCGGTGCTCGGCGCCCTCCTGCCGCGCCGCAACCGCACGGACGTGACGAGCCTGATCGAGGAGTTCCAGTACCCGAGGCTCGGCCCCGGGATGATGTGGGAGCGCTGCGCCGAGAAGGTGCGGAAGCGGGGCGGGTCGGTGCGTACCGGCGCGTGGGTGACCGCCGTGCACCGCGACCCGGCGACCCGGCGGGCCACCGGCGTGACGGTGGTCGACGCGGCCGGCGAGCGGACCGAGCCGGCCGACCAGGTGATCTCCTCGATGCCGATCTCCACCCTGGTCCACGCGATGCGCCCGGCCGCGCCGCCGGCGGTCCGCGCCGCCGCCGACGACCTGCGCTACCGGGACTTCCTCACCGTCGCGTTGGTCGTCCCGGCGGAGTTCTCCTTCCCGGACAACTGGATCTACGTGCACGATCCCGTGGCGAAGGTGGGGCGGATCCAGAACTTCGGCTCCTGGTCGCCGCACCTGGTCAAGGACGGGCGCACCTGCCTGGGGCTGGAGTACTTCGTCTTCGAGGACGACGAGATGTGGCGTACCCCGGATGCGGATCTGGTCGCCTTCGCCACCGGGGAGCTGGAGCGGCTGGGCCTGGTCCGGCCCGGCTGTGTGGAGGCCGGCCACGTGGTGCGGATGCCCAAGGCCTACCCGGTGTACGACGAGCGCTACCAGCACAACGTGGACGTGATCCGGGACTGGCTGGCCCGCGAGGTGCCGAACGTGCACCCGGTCGGGCGCAACGGCATGCACCGCTACAACAACCAGGACCACTCCATGCTCACCGCCATGCTGACCGCGGAGAACATCGCCCACGCCGCCGGACACGATGTGTGGACGGTCAACGTCGAGCAGGACTACCACGAGCAGCGCTCCGACGGGCGCACCACCAGCCGGCACGGCACCGGTCGGGACGCGCCGCTGGTGCCGGCCCGCCCCGACGGGCACCGCCGGGTGCACGAACCGCGCGAGACCGCCCCGACGGCCGCCCACCGGCCCTGAGCCGGCCGCCGGGGGTCGGTGTGACGTCCGGCTCGCCATCTGCGGAAACGGTCCGGTTACGACGATCCACTTCCCGGGTAGGAGGCCCTCCGGCCGGAAACGTCGGTCCGGTGGTGCGCCGGTCCGCCTGGGAGGGGTGCGGACAGTGGGTGCGTGGTGGAAGGCCGCCGTCGGGCGGCTGCGGGACGCGTGGGTCCCGGTGGTGGAGGCGGCCCTCGCGGCGACCGTCGCCTGGCTGGTGGCGGCGAAGCTGATCGGCCACCCGGACCCGTTCTTCGCGCCCAGCGCGGCGCTGATCGTCCTCGGCGAGTCCCGGGGGCGGCGACTGCGGCAGACCGTCGAGCTGATCCTCGGGGTGGCGGCCGGGGTGCTCACCGCGGAGCTGATGATAGAGGCGCTCGGCCCGGGGGTCGGGACCATGCTGGTCGTGCTGCTGCTGACCCTCGGCGTGACGGTCGCCGCCGGGGCCAGCAGCACCCTGATCATGCAGACCACGGTCTCCGCGCTCTATCTGGTGGTGGTCGCGCCGAGGGCCGAGTTCATGCCGTTCCGCTTCGTCGACGCGCTGATCGGCGGCGCGGTGGCGCTGGCCGCCAGCCAGCTGGTCACGGCCCGCGACCCGATCGCCCCGCTGGTGGCCGAGGCCCGGCAGACCTTCGCCGACCTGGCCGACCTGATCGACTGCGTCAACGACGCGCTCGGCCACTGCGACGAGGAGCAGGCCCGCGCGGCGTTGGACCGGGCCCGCCAGGTCGACGGGTGCGTGGAGCGCCTGCACAAGGCGGTGCAGGCGTGCGGGGAGACGCTGCGGCTGCGGGTGCGCCGCCGCCGGCACCTCGGCCAGGTCGAGGACGTCGAGGCGACCACCCGGCAACTCGACTACGCGGCCCGCAACATCCGGGTGCTGGCCCGGCACGGGGTCACCCTGGCCCGGCTGCACACCGCCACCCCGCCGCAGCTCGACGCCGCGCTGCGCGCGCTCGCCGAGGCGGTCCGGGCGGCCGGCGCGGCGGTCGCCACCGACCTGACCGGCGACGACGCGGACCGGCACGCCGACCGGGCGGACCAGGCCGCCCTGGATGCGGTACGCGTCGGCGCCGACCTGCTCGCCACCGACCCGCCGCTACCGGTGATCATGATCGTCGGGCAGATCCGGGCGACCGCCATCGACCTGCTGCGCGGGGTGGGCGGGGACGACGTCTCGGTGCTGGACCGGGTCGACGCGGCACTCGGCCTGCCGGCGGCCTGACCGCCGCCGCCCTACCCCCGCACACCCTCGGCGGGACGGTCCTCGGTGGCGCGGTCCTCGGTGGCGCGGTCCTCGGGGCAGCGGTCGGAGAGGGCGTACCGGGTGAGCACCACGTCGTCGATCCGGCGGACCTCCAGCACCCGGGCCGGCCGGTCCGGGTGCCAGGGGAACCGGCCGTCCCCGACGAACCGGGGCGCCCGGGCGTCACCGACGAAGAACGGCGCGACCACCAGGTGCAGCTCGTCGGCGAGACCGGCGGTGAGGAACTGGACGTGCACGGCACCGCCGCCCTCCACCATCAGCCGGCGGACCCCCCGGGCGGCCAGGTCCGCCACCACCGCCGCCGGGGTGACCGGCTCCCCGCCGTCGACCACGGTGGCCACGGCACCCAGTCGCTCCCGGGCCTTCGTCACGGTCCCGCTCGGGCAGTAGACCAGCTTGTCCCCGGTGCCCATGGTGAAGAAGCGGGCGGTCGGGTCCAGGTCGCCGGTGCCGGTGACGGTGACCTTCACCGGGGACGGCGGCAACCCCCGGGCCACCCGGTCGGCCCGCCGCCCTTCGGAGCGGACCAGCAGGCGAGGGTCGTCGCGGCGGACGGTGG
This sequence comes from Micromonospora sp. R77, assembly GCF_022747945.1. Taxonomy (NCBI): domain Bacteria; kingdom Bacillati; phylum Actinomycetota; class Actinomycetes; order Micromonosporales; family Micromonosporaceae; genus Micromonospora; species Micromonospora sp. R77. The sequence goes on along the minus strand of NZ_JALDST010000001.1, from coordinate 5,464,763 downwards.
CGGCGCCGACCAGGATCGCGTCGCAGCCGGCCCGCACCGCGTCGACCCGGTCCAGGTCCTCGGCGTTGGACAGCAGCAGTCGCTGGGCGGTCGCGTCGTCGATGTAGCCGTCGATCGACATCGCGCAGCTCAGCAGCACGTACGGGCGGTCGGTCACGGCACGAAGGGCAGGTCGAGGGCGTGGTCGCCGCGACTGGCCTTGGCCGCCAGGTAGTCGGCGTTGGCCGGGGAGAGGTGCACGCCGGTGGACACCCGGTCGACCACCGTCACGCCGAGCCGCCCCAACTGGGCGGCCTTGTCCGGGTTGTTGCTCAGCAGCGCCACCCGGGACACGCCCAGCGCGGCCAGCATCTGCGCGGCCACCGTGTAGTCCCGCTCGTCGGCGCCCCGGCCCAGCGCCAGGTTGGCCGCGTAGGTGTCCAGCCCGGAGTCCTGCAGCGCGTACGCGTCGATCTTGGCGTACAGGCCGATGCCCCGGCCCTCCTGCCGCAGGTAGAGCAGGAAACCGCCGGCCTCGGTGATCCGCTCCACCGCCTCCCGCAGCTGCGGCCCGCAGTCGCAGCGCTGGCTGCCGAACACGTCCCCGGTCAGGCACTCGCTGTGCGGGCGGACCAGCGGCGCGTCGGTGGCCTGCCGGGCCACCACCCCGGCCCAGTCACCGAGCCCGAACGCGAGGTGCTCCCGCCCGTCGGCGAGACCGTCGAACGAGAAGACCCGGGCGGTCGTGGCGTATCCGTCGGGGAACCGCAGCGGGACCGTCACCTCGGTCCGGATCGTCGCCACCGGCAGCGCTTCGTCCATCGTTCTCCTCCGTCCGGCGTCGCGGCGGTCCTGCCGGCGACGCACCCCCAGGACCCACCGTAGGCGCGCTCATCCCGCCGCGCGCGCCGTACGCCGTCGCCACAGCACCAGCACCAACGCGCCGGGCAGGCTGGAGACCAGCACCAGCGCGCCGTACACCATGGCGGCGGCGACGCCCTGCGCGGCGGTGAGGCCGGCCGCCGCGAACGCCCACGCAGCCGCCCCCTCGCGCGGACCGAAACCACCGACGTTGGCCGGCAGACCCATCGCCAGCAGGGCCAGCAGGGTCAACGGGACCAGCCGGTGCAGCGGAGCGTCCGCGCCGGCGGTCCGCGCCGCCACCACGAAGGTGGCCAGATGCCCGGCCACCACCACCGCCGACGCCACCAGCACCCCGCCCCAGGTGCGCCGGGCCAGCAGCCCGGCCCGCACGTCGGCCAGCGCGGTACGCGCGCCGCGCGCCCACCGGGACGCGCCCGAGGTCGGCACCGCCCGGACCAGCAGGACCAGCCCGACCCCGGTCACCACCAGCACCGCCAGCACCGCCGGCAGCCAGGGCCGGACCGGGGACGGCAGCGCCGCCAGGACGACCAGCGCGATGCCGAGCTGGACGACCTGACCGGCGGTCCGCTCCCAGACCACCGCGCGGACGCCCCGGCTCACGTCACCGGCGTCCCGGCCGTGCCGCACCGCCCGGTCCACGTCGCCGAGCACGCCGCCGGGCAGCGTCGAGTTGAGGAACAGCGCCCGGTAGCAGTGCGCCACGGCGGTGCCCAGCGGCAGCCGGACCCCGAGACCGCCGGCCACCAGCGCCCAGCGCCACGCGCAGCAGACGGTGGTGACCAGGCCGATGCCGAGCGCGGCGGCCAGCGCCGGCCCGTCGATGAGCCGCAGCCCGGCCAGGAACGGGCCGGTGCCCACCCACCAGACGAGGGCGGCGAGCACGGCGAACCCGCCGAGCGTGCGCAGCAGCGCCCACCCGGAGCGGGCCGCGGGTGCGGCGGGTGCGGCGATCGTCGCCTGTGCCAACGTGGTCCTCCCCGGGCCGTACGTCCACCTGGTCTCACGTGCCGCGCCGCCGGCCGGTTCAGCCCTCGGCCAGCAGGTCGGTGTGGGCCAGCTCCACCCGCAGCCCACCCCGGGCCGCCTCCGCCAGCCGACGCCGACGGTACGCCCCGGCCGGCCCGGCCAGCTCCGGCCGCTGCGCGCAGGCCGCGTCGAGCCACCCGGTGAGCCACTCGGCGGTCAGCGCGGCCTGCTCCGGGCCGAGCCGCCACGGGCTGGACCGGACCGTCACGTCCACCCCGCGCCGGCGGAAGGCGGTGATCGTCGCGTCGACGGCGTCCGGGCCGAGCAGCCTCCGGCCGGCCACGGTACGCCGCTGGTGGTCGTTGAACGCCCCGGTCAGCTCGTCGTCGAGGGGGTCGGCGGGGTCGAACGCCACCCGCCCGACCACGGTGAGCACGAAGAGCGTGGGCCGCCCGGCGCAGGCCGCCGCCACCCGGTCGACCTCCTCGGCGGTGAGCATGTCCAGCAGCGCCGACGCGGTCACCAGGTCGGCGTCGGCGAGGTCGGCGGCGGTAAGCCGGGTGATGTCCGAGCCCCGGGTCGCGACGTCGACCGCCCCGCCGTCGGCGTCGTACGGTGGGTCGGCCACCGCCCGGTCCAGCAGGTCGGTGGCCCGGTCGTGCAGGATCCAGCGCTGCGGGCCGGGCAGCCGGGGGGCCAGCCAGCGGGCCATCGAGCCGGTGCCGCTGCCCAGGTCGTGCACCACCAGGGCCGGCCGGTGGCAGCCGGCGGCGGACCAGGTCGACCAGCTCCGCGGGCGGCCGCCGCGTCGGCCGGCTCGCGCAGTCGCAGCCAGTCGGCGAAGTCGGGCGGGAGTTCGCTGCTCATGTCGCCGTGGCCTCCTTCAGTGCGGTCGCCAGGCGGGTCGTGGTGACCGCCCAGTCGGCGAGGGTGTCCCGCCGGGCCCGGGCCGCCACGCGCAGCCGGGCCCGCAGGTCGGGTTCGGTGAGCCAGCGGCGCAGCGCCCCGGCCAGCGCGGCCGGATCGCCGGGCGGCACGAGCAGCCCGGGACGTCCGCCGCCCGGCGCGTGTCCGAGCGCCTCGGGCAGCCCGCCCACCTCGGTGCCGAGCACCGGTACGCCCCGGCCAGCGCCTCGGTCACCACCATGCCGTACGTCTCGCCCCGGGACGGCAGCACCAGCAGGTCCGCCCCTGGCGTACGCGGCGTCGAGGGCGGCGCCGGTGCGGGGGCCGCGCAGCCGGACCCGGCCGGCGAGTCCCGCATCGGCGAGCTGCCGGCGGAGCCGGTCGACGTACGCCGGGTCCCGGGTCAGCGCGCCGACGAGGTCGCAGGTCCAGGGCAGTGCCGTCAGCTCCGCCAGGGCGGTGGCCAGCACGTCGTGCCCCTTGTGCGGGGTGAGCGCGGCGACGCAGAGCAGGGCCGTGCCGGCCGCCGAGCCGGTCGCCGGCGGCGCGGGGTCGGTGCCGGGGCGGCCACCCGGACCCGGTCGGCGGGCAGCGGGTACCGGTCCAGCAGGCGGCGACGGGTCCACTCGCTGGTGGTCACCACGCCGGCGGCGGCGGCCAGCGCCCGGGCCTCCGCGTCGGTCTCCAGCGGCAGGTGCACCAGCACCACCGGACGCAGCCGGCCGGCCCGGGGCACCAGCACCTCCGGCACGGCCGAGGCGACCAGGCCGTCCAGCAGCACCGTCGCGGCGTCCGGCAGGGCGTCCAGCAGCGCGGCCAGCGCCGCCCGCTCCCGGGGTCGGGCACCGGCCAGCCGCCGGGCGCGGGGTGCTCCCGGACGTCCCAGCCGGCCGTCCGCAGCCCGTCGCAGACCCGGCGGTCGTAGCGGTTGCCCCCGCTGGGCGTGGCCGGGTCGTCGATGTCGCCGGGCAGCACCACGTGCAGCACGGTCATCCGCTACAGCGACCGCTCGTAGCTGGCCCAGGCGACGTGCGACTCGTGCAGGGTCACCGTGATGCCGGCCAGGCCGCGGGCCCCCTCGCCCAGCTCACCGGCGTGCACCCGGTCGGCCAGCCGGTCCGCGACCGTCCGGGCCAGCACCTCGGTGGTGGTGTTCACCCCGGCGAAGGCCGGCTCGTCGTCGAGGTTGCGGTAGGTCAGCTCGCCGAGCACCTCCTTGAGCTGGGTGGTGGCCAGCCCGATGTCGACGACGATCCCGTCGCCGTCCAGGTCGGGCCGGCGGAAGGTGGCGTCGACGACGAAGGTGGCGCCGTGCAGCCGCTGCGCGGGGCCGAACACCTCACCGGTGAAGCTGTGGGCGACCATCATGTGGTCCCGTACCGTCACGCTGAACACGGATCACTCCTCGTCGTAGCTGATGAGATGGCACAGTGCGGGCAGCCGGCCGGTGCTCAGCCGGTCTAGCACGTCGGGCAGCTCCGCGAAGCGGGACCGGCCGGTGAGCAGGGCGTCGAACGCCGGATCGGCGAGCAGCTCCAGGGCCAGCGCCAGCCGGTCGGCATAGCTGCGGTCGGCGCGGCGCGGCGAGACGGTGCCGACCTGGCTGCTGCGTACGGTCAGCCGGCGGGAGTGGAACGCCCCGCCCAGCGACAGCGTCACCGGGCGGTCGCCGTACCAGCTCAGCTCCAGCACGGTGCCCTCCGGGCGGAGCAGCTCCAGCGCCCGTTGCAGGCCGTCGCCGGTGGCGCTGGCGTGCACCACCAGGTCGCGGTCGCCGGTCGCGTCCGCCGGCAGGGCGAAGTCGACGCCGAGCGCGGCGGCCACCCGGGCGCGGGCCGGGTCGGCGTCGACGAGCTGCACCCGGACGCCCGGGAAGCGGGCCAGCAGGGCGGCGACGCAGCAGCCCACCATGCCGCCGCCGATCACGGTCACCCGGTCGCCGACCAGCGGCGCGGCGTCCCAGAGCGCGTTCACCGCGGTCTCCACGGTGCCGGCCAGCACCGCGCGGGCCGCCGGCACCTCATCGGGTACGGGGAGCACGGCGGCGGCCGGCACGACGTACGCGGTCTGGTGCGGGTGCAGGCAGAACACGGTCCGGCCCCGCAGCTGCGCCGGCCCGGCCTCGACCTCGCCGACGGAGAGGTAGCCGTACTTGACCGGGGCCGGGAAGTCGCCCTCCTGGAACGGGGCGCGCATCGCCGCGTACTGGTCGGCGGGGACCCGGCCGGTGAAGACCAGCGTCTCGGTGCCCCGGCTCACCCCGGAGAACCGGGCCCGGACCAGCACCTCGTCGGGGCCGGGCACGGGCAGCCGGACCGGCCGGATCTCGCCCTCGCCGGGGGCGCGGAGCCAGAAGGCGCGGGCCTCGCTGGTCACGAATTCTCCTCTTTTCCGCATCCGGACCGAACCGGACGGCCGTATTTCTCGTGTTGAGTGGCAGGGTTGTCGATCATAGACACGGAGGCGGAGTGTTCAGGGTGCGAACGGGTCCGCTGCTCGGGCTGGCCGTCCAGATCGTTCTGCTCGCCGGGCTCACCGGCACCGTCGGGCTGGGCGCGGCGGGGTGGCTCGCCGCGCTCGCGTACACCGGGGTGCTCGGCGCCCTGCTGCGACGCGGCCTGCGCCGGCGCGGCGCGGCGGCGCTCGGTCCCGCCGACCGGGTGACCCTCACCCGGGCGCTGCTGGTCGGCGGGTGCTGGCGCTGGTGGTGGACGCCGGCTCCGGTCCCGCGCCGGTCGGGGTCCTGGGGCCGCTCACCGCCTGGCGCTGGCGCTCGACGCGGTCGACGGCCAGGTGGCCCGGCGCACCGGCACCGCCAGCGCCTTCGGCGCCCGCTTCGACATGGAGATCGACGCCTTCCTCATCCTGGTGCTCAGCGCCCACCTGGCCCCGGCGCTGGGCGGTTGGGTGCTGGCCATCGGCGTCATGCGGTACGCCTTCGTCGCGGCCAGCGCGCTCCTGCCCCGGCTGCGCGGCACCCTGCCGGCCCGGTGCTGGCGCAAGGTCGTCGCCGCCGCGCAGGGCGTCGCGCTGGCGGTCGCCGCCGCCGGGGTGCTGCCGCCGGTGGCCGCCACCGTGCTGGTGGCGGGGCGCTGGCGCTGCTGGTCGAGTCGTTCGGCCACGACATCGCCTGGCTGTGGCGGCACCGCCCGACCACCGCCCGCACCCGTGTCGCCGGTCGGGCTCCGGTCACGCACGCCGAACGGGTCCCGGCCGCCCGCGCGGAGCCGGTGGCTGTCGTCCGGGTCGAGGAGGTCGCCGGCGGGCCGGTGGCCGGCGTCGCCGAACCACCGGTCCGGCTCGTGCCGTCGACGCCCCGGCTGGCCGCCCACCAGCCGGTCTGACCCCACCTATCCGCCCGGCACCGCAGGGAAGGACCACCAGTTGTCATCCGTCATCCGCTTCCGCCGGCCCACCAGGAAAGCGGGGACCGTGCCGGCCCAACGCCCACCCACCGAGCCGTCCTCCCCCGCCGAACCGGCCTCCCCCGACGACCGGGCCTCGTCCGGCGGACCGTCGGTGGTCCGCGAGGAGCGGGCGGCAGGTGGGTTCGACCGGCCCCGGGGGCGGCGGGTGCGGGCCGGTGCGGTGACCGTGCTGGCCGCGGTGCTGGTGCTCGGCGCGCTGGTGCTGCCCGACCGGGTCGGCCGGCTCACCCCGCCGGCGTTCCTGCGGATCCCGGTGGAGGGGCTGGTCGCCGCCGGTCTGCTGCTGGCCCTGCCCGCCCGGGTCCGCCGGCCGGTCGCGGTGCTGCTCGGCGTCGCGCTGGGGCTGCTGACCGTGCTGAAACTGCTGGACATGGGCTTCTTCGTGGCCCGGGACCGGCCGTTCGACGTGCTCCTCGACTGGGGACTGCTCGACGACGGCTTCGGCTTCGCGCGCGACGCGATCGGTCCGGGCGGCGCGGTCACCGCCGCGATCGGCGTCGGGCTGCTGGTCGTCGCGCTGCCCGTGCTGCTCGCTCTCGCGCTGCTGCGGCTGACCCGGCTGGCGGCGGCACACCACCGGGTCACCGTCCGCGCGGTCGCCGCACTGGCCGTGCTCTGGCTGGGCTGCGCGGTGTTCGGCGTACGGGTCTCCCCCGGTCTCCCGGTCGCCGACCGGACCGCGACCGCCCTGGTCGCCGGCCACGCCGGCCAGGTACGCGACGGGCTGCGGGACCGGCGGGCGTTCGTCGGCGAACAGTCCACCGACGCGTTCCGGGACACCCCGGGCGACCGGCTGCTGACCGGGCTGCGCGGCAAGGACGTGGTGGTCGCCTTCGTGGAGAGCTACGGCCGGGACGCCGTCGAGGACCCCGAGTTCGCGCCGCAGGTCGACGCGGTGCTGGACCGCGGCTACCGGCAGCTGCGGGACGCCGGCTTCGACGCCCGCAGCGGTTTCCTCACCTCCCCCACGTACGGCGGGGGAAGCTGGCTGGCCCACGCGACCCTGCTCTCCGGGCTGTGGATCGACAACGACCAACGCCACCGGGACCTGCTCGCCGGTGACCGGATGACGCTCGGCGGGGCCTTCCACCGGGCCGGCTGGCAGACCGTCGGCGTGCTGCCCGCCGCCACCCAGCCCTGGCCGGAGGGGAAGTTCTTCGGCTACGACCGCTACTACGACGCGGAGAAGCTCGCCTACCGGGGGCCGAAGTTCAGCTACGCCCCGATGCCCGACCAGTACACCCTGGCCACCTTCCAGCGGTTGGAGCGGTCGAAACCGCATCCGCCGCTGATGGCGGAGATCCCGCTGGTCTCCAGCCACTCCCCCTGGTCGGCGATCCCGGAGCCGGTGGACTGGGACGCGGTCGGCGACGGGTCGATCTTCCACCGGGCGGCCACCACCACCGGCGGCGCGCGGGACGTGGTGCAGCGCAGCAGCGCCCAGGTACGCGCCGACTACCGGCGCTCGATCGAGTACACCCTCGACACCCTGGTCTCCTACGTCCGCACGTACGGCGGGGACGACCTGGTGCTGGTCTTCCTCGGCGACCACCAGCCGGCGGCGGCGGTCACCGGGGAGGGGGCCAGCCGGGACGTGCCGATCACCGTGGTGGCCCACGACCCGGCGGTGTTCGACCGGATCGCCGACTGGGGCTGGCAGGACGGGCTGCGCCCCGGCCCGCAGGCCCCGGTGTGGCGGATGGACACCTTCCGGGACCGCTTCCTCACCGCGTTCGGCCCGACGTCGTCGCGCTGACGGCCGAACACGCGGCCGGACCGCCCCGACGCCGGGCGGCTCAGGCGGCGCGACGCCGGCGCTGGGCCGGGGCCGGCGTCTCCCGGGCGACGGAGCGGCGGGACACCGCAGCGCCACCGCTGGCCAGCCGCATCGCCCGGCTGGCGGTCCGCAGCGGCTCGCACGGGCTGCCCTGCCCCGCGCAGAGCAGGCTGGGGCAGCGGCCCCGCTCGTCCGGCCGGTGCGCGGCGGCCACGTCGTACGCCGCCCGCCACAGCAGCGGATCGGTCACGTCGTCCGGCAGGACGGCGTCGTGGCTGGACCGAACGGATGTCTGCTCCGACACGGCGGTTCCCCTCTCGTCGTGGCTCCTCTTGGTGCTTGACCTGGCGGCCCCTGATCAAACCTCTCTCGCCGCCGCCTGCACCGCCACGAGGCATAGGTCACGTTCGCCGGGGAAGAACCTCGACCGGCGCCGCCGGGTAGGTGCGGGTCTCGGCGGCCTTGACGGCGGCCCAGAGCGGCTGGCCGGGGGTCAGGTGCAGGTGGGCGGCGGCGGCCGGGGTGATGTCGGCGGCGACGACGATCGGGCCGTCGAGCTGGACGCGGAGGTTGTCGCCGTGCCGTTGCACCGAGGCCACGGTGACCGGCCAGGTGTTGCGGGGGCTGCCGTCGGGGCGGCTCGGGTGCAGCGCCACGGCGGCGGGCGGGAACGCGACGAAGGCGTCCCCGTCGACCCGGTCGGCGGCGGTGAGGACCAGGTCACCGACGCGTACGGTGTGCCCGTCGGCGTGGCCGCGGTGCAGGTTGAGGCCGACCAGTCGGGCCACGTAGTCGGTGCGCGGGCGGGCGGTGACGCTCGCGGCGTCGCCGGACTGCACCACCCGTCCCTCCTCGACGATGACCAACCGGTCGGCCAGCACCAGGGCGTCCAGCGGGTCGTGGGTGACCAGCAGGGTCGCGCCGGGGTGGTCGCCGAGGTGCCGCTGGAGTTCGGCCCGGGTGTCCAGCCGGGTCCGCGCGTCGAGGGCGGCCAGCGGTTCGTCCACAGCAGCAGCGCCGGCTCGACGGCGAGGGCCCGGGCCAGCGCGACCCGCTGCGCCTGCCCGCCGGAGAGCTGCCGGGGCCGCCGTCCGGCCTGCGCGGTCAGGCCGACCCGGTCCAGCCAGGACTGGGCCCGGGCGCGGGCGGCCCGCCGGTCCGCCCGTGCCGGCGCGGTCCGAAGGCGACGTTGTCCCGGGCGGTGAGGTGCGGGAAGAGCAGGTAGTCCTGGAACACCACGCCGACCGGCCGCCGCTCCGGCGGCACCCAGCGGCGCCGGGCGGGCCGGTCCAGGTCGACGCCGTCGAGGGTGAGGTGCCCGGCGGTGAGCGGGTGCAGCCCGGCCAGGGCCCGCAGGGCGGTGGTCTTCCCGGCGCCGTTGGGGCCGAGCAGCGCCACCACCTCCCCGGCGGCGATCGACAGCGGCAGGTCGAGGTGGAAGGCGCCCCGGTCGGCGACCAGGTGGGCGTCCAGCAGCGGCCGGGCGGTCACGGCGCGCCGACCCAGCGGTCGCGCAGCCCGGCGAGGATGGCGACGGAGACGGTGAGCAGCACGAGGCTGAGCACGATGGCGGCCTGCACGTCGGTCTCCAGCGCGAGATAGACGGCGAGCGGCATGGTCTGGGTGCGGCCCGGATAGTTGCCGGCGAAGGTGATGGTGGCGCCGAACTCGCCGAGCGCCCGCGCCCAGCACAGCACCGCCCCGGCGGCGATGCCCGGGGCGACCAGGGGCAGCGTGACGTGGGTGAAGGTGGTCCAGCGGCCGGCACCGAGGGTGGCGGCGGCCTCCTCGTAGCGGGGGTCGGCAGCGCGCAGCGCGCCCTCCACGGCGAGCACCAGGAACGGCATGGCGACGAACGCCTCGGCGAGCACCACCCCGGCGGTGGTGAACGGCAGGGTCACCCCGAAGGTGCTGTCCAGCCAGGAGCCGAGCAGTCCCCGGCGGCCGAAGACCAGCAGCAGGGCCACCCCACCGACCACCGGGGGCAGCACCAGCGGGACGGTGACCAGCGCCCGGACGAGCCGCCGGCCGGGGAACTCGACCCGGGCGAGCAGCCAGGCCAGCGGTACGCCGAGGGCGAGGCAGAGCAGGGTGGCACCGGTGGCGGTCTGCAGCGACAACCGCAGCGCGGTCAGTACGCCGGGCTGGCCGAGCCGCTGCGGCAGGCTCGCCCAGGGGGTCCGGGCGAGCAGCCCCACCACGGGCAGGACGAGGAAGACCAGCCCCAGTCCGGCGGGGACGACGAGGGCGACGGGCATCCGGTGCCCCACCCGTCTGCGCCGGGCGGGGGCGGTGTCGGTGCCGCCCATCTAGGCCGGTGGGGCCTGGAAGCCGGCGGTGGTGAGCACCGCCCGACCGGCTTCGGAGCGGACGTGGTCGACGAAGGCGCGGGCGTCGGCCGGGTCGCCGGCCCGCTTCAGCACCACGATCGGATAGTCGTTGACCGCCTGCGCCGACTCGGGGAACTCGACGGCGTCGACCGTGGCCGCGGCGGCGCGCGCGTCGGTGCGGTAGACCAGTGCCGCGTCGACCTCACCGAGCTTCACCTTCGCCAGCGCGCCCTTGACGTCCTGTTCGAGGGTGACCGGGGTGAGCGGCACCCGGGCGGCGTCCAGGGCCGTCCGCGCGGCCGCGCCGCACGGGACCTGCGCGGCGCAGAGCGCCACCTTCAGCCCGGGGCGGGCGAGGTCGGCCAGCCCGGTGATCCCGCGCGGGTTGCCCTTCGACACCGCGATGACGAGCTGGTTGCGGGCCAGCACGGTGGGCGGGCCGGCCGCGTCGCCCGCGTCGGTGACGGTCCGCATGGTGGCCGGGGAGGCGGCGGCGAAGACGTCGGCCGGCGCGCCCTGGGTGATCTGGGTGGCGAGTGCCGCGCTGCCGGCGAAGTTGAAGGTGACCGTGGTGCCCGGGTGGGCGGCCTCGAAGTCCTTCCCGAGCCGGGTGAAGGTCTCGGTCAGCGACGCCGCGGCGAAGACGGTGATCCGCCCGCCGTCGGCCCGGTCGGCAGGCCCGCCGCAGCCGGCGAGCCCGAGGGCCGCCACGGTGAGGGCGGCGAGGGTGACGCGGAGCCGGCGGGTGGTCACGGGAGGGTCCTTCCCCGGGGTGCGGGCTTCTCCACCACCACGGTGGTGGACTTGATCACGGCGACGGCGACGGATCCGACCCGGAGGTCGAGGTCGTCGACGGCCTCGCGGCTCATCAACGAGACGATCCGGAACGGGCCGGCCTGGATGTCGACCTGGGCCATCACGGTGTCCGTGACGACGGCGGTGACGATGCCGAGCAGCCGGTTGCGGGCCGAGGAGAGCTCCGGGTGCCCGGGGGCGCGGACGAAGGCCGCCAGGTCCACCCCCTCGACCACCCGGTGGCCGTGCTCGTCGCGGGTGGCGGCGAGCCGGCCGGCGTCGATCCAGCGACGGACGGTGTCGGCGCTGACGCCGAGCAGTTCGGCGGCCTCGCCGATCCGGAACACGGTCACCGGGCCACCCTAGCCGTCCGCATGCGCGCGGGTAAAGGCGCTGTATGACTCGCAGATGCGAGGCTGTGGGCGGCACCCGGGTCGCGTCAGCGGTCGTCGGGACCTTCGCCCCCTGGTCAGGGGCCCTGGTGCCGTGGTGCGGCGGGTCAGGTCGGAGCAGCGTCGGTGGTGGGAACGCGGACGGACCGCGCCGCAGGACGGGAGCAGCGATGCCGCCCACCATCAGTCGCCGCCGGCTGCTCACCGGCCTCGCCGGGACGGTCGGCCTGGCCGGCGCGGCCGGGGCCGCCGCCTGGGCCGGCGGAGTCTTCGATCCGCGCCTCGTCGGTCCGGACGATCCCCTGGTCGCCCGCACCGAGGCGGCCCGTCGGCGGCCCGGCGCGGCCACCGTCACCGCGCGGTTGCACCCCCGCCCGGTCCACCACGACCTCGGCGGCCCGGTCGTCGCGACCTGGGGGTACGCCGACAGCGGCCCCGGTCCCCTGCTGCGCGCCCGCGCCGGGGACCTGCTCCGCGTCGAGGTGGCCAACGACCTGCCGGTGTCGACCAGCGTGCACTGGCACGGCATCGCCCTGCGCAACGACATGGACGGGGTGCCCGGAGTGACCCAGCGCCCGATCGCCGCCGGCGGTCGGCACACCTACGAGTTCACCGTGCCCGACCCGGGCACCTACTTCTACCACCCGCACTCCGGCGTCCAGCTCGACCGCGCCCTGTACGGGGTGCTCGTCGTCGACGACCCCGCCGAGGCCGGCGACCACGACCAGGAGTGGGTGGTGGTGCTCGACGACTGGGTCGACGGCACCGGCCGGAGCCCGGACGACGTGCTCGCCGCGCTCGGGTCGATGGGTGGGCACGGGTCGATGGGCGGCATGGCGGGGATGCCGGGCACGGCCGGCATGGCGACGATGACCTCGCCGCTGCTCGGCGGCGCCGGGGACGTCGCGTATCCGTACCACCTGGTCAACGGGCGGGTGGCGGGCGCTCCGGTCACCTTCACCGGCCGCCCGGGCCAGCGGGTGCGGATCCGGCTGGTCAACGCCGCCGCCGACACCGCCTACCGGGTGGCGCTGAGCGGCCACCGGCTCACCGTCACCCACACCGACGGCTTCCCGGTGGTGCCGACCGGCACCGACTCGCTGCTGCTCGGCATGGGTGAACGCGCCGACCTGCTGGTCCGCCTCGGCGACGGCGTCTTCGCGCTGGTCGCCGCCGCCGAGGGCAAGACCGGGCAGGGGCTGGCCGTGGTACGCACCGGCGCGGGCGATCCGCCCCCGCCCACCGTCCGCCCCGCCGAACTGGACCGCCAGGTGCTGAACACCGGCACGCTGCACGCGGCGGAGCCGGTGGCGCTGCCCGACCGGCGGCCGGACCGGACGCACCGGCTGGTGCTGGGCGGCGGCATGATGCCGTACCGCTGGACGATCAACGGCGCCACCTGGGACGACGCCGATCCGCTGGTGGTCGACCGGGGCGAGCGGGTGCGGCTGGAGTTCGCCAACACCACGACGATGTTCCACCCGATGCACGTGCACGGGCACACCTTCGCGGTGGCCGGCGGCGGTGCCCGCAAGGACACCGTCATCGTCACGCCGGGGCGGACCGTCGCGGTGGAGCTGGACGCGGACAACCCGGGCCGGTGGATGACCCACTGCCACAACGTCTACCACGCCGAGACCGGCATGATGGTCGAGCTGGCCTACCGCGCCTGACCTCGAACCGGCACACCGCCGGGGTCGACGGCCCGCCCCGGCCGGCCGGACCGGGGCGGGGCCCGCGCGTCGCTCAGGTCTGCGGCGAGCGGGCCGCCGTCGTCGCGCCGGACGTCCACCGGGACCGCACCGCGCCGACCAGGCGCGAGACGGCGAAGCGCAACAGCGGGCGGTAGACGCGGACGGAGTCGGCGAGCGAACCGAAGTGCGACGAGGCGTTGCCGCGTACGTAGTGGGTGGCGATGGTGACCTGCTCGATCGGGTGACCGGCCCGGGTCGCCTCCAGCAGGGCGGCCATCTCGTACTCGAAACGGTCGCCGGGGATGGTCAGCAACCAGTCGAGCTCCGCCGCCGGATAGGCCCGCAGCCCGGTCTGGGTGTCCCGGACCGGGCAGCCGGTGGCGGCCCGGAACAGCAGCGCGGTGAGCACGTTGCCGAACCGGCTGCGCGCCGGCATCCGCCCGTCGAGCCGGCGCACCCCGAGCACCGTCGCGCCGGTCGCCGGGACCCGCTCGGCCACCCGCAGGATGTCCGTGACGGTGTGCTGGCCGTCGGCGTCCGCGCAGACCACGTCCTCGCCGGGCCAGGTGTCGGCGACGTACCGGAAGCCGGTCCGCAGGGCCACCCCCTTGCCGCGGTTCGTCTCGTGCCGCAGCACGGTGCAGCCGAGGTCGCGGGCGGCGTCGAGGGCCCGGTCCGGCCCGGGGCCGCTGCTGCCGTCGTCGACGACCACGACCCGGAGCCCGGGTGCGGCGGCCCGGAGGTCGGTGACCAGCTCGGGCAGTCGTTCGCCTGGCTGGTACACCGGCGCGAGGAGGATCATCGGTTCCCTTTCCTGTCCTGTTCGGACCGGGGCGAGGGCCGGGTGGTGCGCGGCGGTCGGCCGCCGCGCACCGGGGCCGGCTCGACCGTGGTCGACGGGGTGCCTTGAGTGACGCCCGGCTACATACCCCGTCGGGCACCGCGGCGCGCATCGTTCCGGTCACCCGGACCGGCCGTTTGCACGGCGCCCCCGCGCGCCCGCCGCAGCAGGCGTTCCGCCCGGCGCAGGGCGGCCACCATGGTCCGTTCGCGCCGCAGCAACGCCGGCACGTCGCCGACGCCGAGGAAGGCCAGGCGGGACGCGATCCGGGCGACCCGCTCCGACCGTCCACGGTCGACCCGCCCACCCACCGGTACATCGAGCAGGGCCGGGCCGTGCAACCCGAGCACCTTGCCGGCGAGGAACCGGACCCGGGGCAGGTGCCACGCGTGCGAGACGATGCCCAGCGGCCGGCGCGCGTCGAAGTCCGCACCGGACAGCAGCCCGTCCTGCACGGCGTTGACCAGGTTCTCCAGGGTGCTGCGCGACCGGGTCTCGGCGCGCAGGTCCGCGTACCGGTCGAGGCCGGCCGAGCGGGCCTCGCGGAGCATCAGGTCGCCCTCCCGGCTGCCGTCCGGGGGCGGCGGCGCCCCCTCGCACGCCTCCGCCCAGCCACCGGTGAAGACGATCCGGGGCGACCCGCCCCCGGCCGCCGCACCGAGGAAGGACGACCGGTGCGCGAGGACGTAGTCGACGGCGGCCCGGACCCGGGCGACGCTGGCCGGGGTGAGCGCGTAGCCGCCGTCGACGCAGTGGACGCCGCGCCCGAAGACCACGAGCGTCAGGGCGGTCGGTGCTGTCATGCGCTCCCCCGGGCAGTCACTGTCCCGAGCCTAGCGCCCGGACGGCCGCCGGGAACCGGGCGCGGTGGTCAGGCCGGGGCCGGGGCCGGTCGGATGACGGTGAACACCGCGCCCGCCGGGTCGGCGAGGGCGGCGACCCGGCCGGTCGGGACGTCGCGCGGCGGCACCAGCAGCCGGCCACCGAGCCGCTCGGCGCGTTCCGCCGCGCCGTCCGGGTCGGCCACCGCGAAGTAGACCATCCAGCCGGTCGGCAGCACGTCGTGCAGCGGCGGGGGCAGCGCCAACCTGCCGGCGACCGGACGACCGCCGGCTACCAGCAGGGCGTACGAGTCGTCGGGCGCCGGGTGGCACGGTGGCGGGCAGTCCCAGGGTGGCGGCGTGGAAGCGGTCGGCGTCGGCCGGGGCGGTGGTCATGTACTCGTACCAGCAGGGCCGGCCGGGCCCGGGGGCGACGACCTCCCCGCCGGTGCGGACCCGGAAGGCACCGCCGGTCGGGTCGTACACCTGCTCGCCGTCCAGCCGCGCGCCGGCCCGGCCGGCGGCGGCGCGGACCGCCTCGGCGTCGTCGGCCACGAAGACGGTCCACCAGCGCGCCGGCCCGTCGGCGGCGCCCAGGCGGGCGGCGGGCAGCCCGTCCGCGAGCGCGGTGGACCCGGTGTACGTCCAGCCGAACAGGTCGGCGTAGAAGGCGCGGGCGGCGTCGAGGTCGGCGGTGACGAGCTCGACACCGCCGGGAACCGCCGGCACGGGGGTTGCGTTCACCTGGTCTCCAGAGGGGACGGTGGGTCAGTGGTCAGGATGTCTTACCACGGCGTCGGCGGACGCACCGGCCCGCGCGTCGCGAACCCGACCGAGCAGGCTGCCCAGCGGGACCGGCCGACCCAGGTGGTAGCCCTGCCCCGCGTCCACGCCCAGCCGGCGCAGCGCAGGCACCAACGCGTCCCGTTCGACCGACTCGGCGACCGTACGCATGCCCAGCCCGTGCGCGGCGCGGACGACCGCGTCGATGAGCACCGGGTCGGCGCCGCGCCGGTCGGCCTGCCGGACGAAGTCCCCGGCGATCTTGACGGTGCTGAACGGCAGGTGCTTGAGGTAGGCGAACGACCCGAACCCGGCACCGAAGTCGTCCAGGCTGAGCCGACAGCCGGCGTCCCGCAGCGTGCCGGCGAGGTGGCGGACCGCCGCCACGTTGGTGATCGCGGCGGTCTCGGTGACCTCCAGGCCCAACCGGCAGGCCTCGACGCCGGCCCCGCGCAGCCGCCCCACCACCCAGTCGCCGAAGCCCGGCGACTCCATGGACCGGGCCGAGATGTTGACGTCGAAGCGCATCCCGGCCGCCACGACGGGCGGCTGCGCCAGCGCGGAGATGGCGGTGGCCACCACCCACCGGTCGAGTTCGCCGATCAGGTCGTCGCGTTCCACGGTGGGCAGGAAGTCGGCCGGCGGCAGCGGCGGCTGCCGCCCGTCGCGCAGCCGGATGAGCAGTTCGTGGCTGACCACCTCGCCGGTCAGCAGGTCGACGATCGGCTGCGCGTCCAGGTCCATCCGGTGCTCGTCGAGGGCGCTGCGGACCCTGCTCACCACGTTGACCCGCTGCACCGCGTGCCGGTACTGCTCGGGCAGGTAGAGCCGGGCCCGGTTGCGGCCGGCGTTCTTCGCCTCGTAGAGCGCGAGGTCGGCGTGGGCCAGCACCACGTCCCGGGTGTCGCCCGGCTCCAGCGAGGCGGCCCCGATGCTGAGGCTGACCCGCAGCCCCGCGTCGGCCAGCGGCACCGGCGTGTGCACCGCGACGTTGCAGAGGTTCTCCGCCACGGCCAGGGCGTCGGTCGCCGAGGCGCCCGGCAGCACCACGGCGAACTCGTCGCCGCCCAACCGGCCCAGCACCGTGCCGGGCGGCAGGTGGTGGACCAGCAGCCGGGCCAGCAGACGCAGCACGTCGTCACCGACGGCGTGCCCGTGCACGTCGTTGATGTCCTTGAAGTTGTCGATGTCGATCAGCAGCAACGCACCCGTGCGCTGCCCGTCCGGGGCGAGCAGTTCGTCCAGGCGACCGAGCAGGGCCCGCCGGTTCGGCAGGTCGGTGAGCGGGTCACGCTCGGCGAGCCGGGTCAGCTCCTCCTGGGTGCGCCGCGCGGCGGTGATGTCGTGGGCGGTGCCCAGGACGCGGACCGGTGCGCCGGACGCGTCGGTGAAGACCTCCCCGTAGCACTCGAAGACCCGCATGGTGGTGCGGTCGGCGAGGTACATGCGGTGGGTGTAGGAGAACGGCGCGGGGTTGCGCAGCGCCGCCTCCAGGGTCTGCTCGATCAGACCGACGTCCTCGGGGTGCAGCAGTTCCCGGTAGGCCGGGTAGTCCAGCGCGGTGCCCGGCGGGAAACCGAACATCTGCAGCAGCACGTCGGACCAGATGACCGTGTCGGTCGAGATGTCCCACTCCCAGGTGCCCACCTTGGCGAGCTTCTCGATGTGGGCGAGGCGCCACCGGTAGTTGCGCCCCCACTCGCGCTCCCGGCGCTCGTCGCTGACGTCCCGCAGTTCGTACAGGCGCAGGCGCTGCCCCTCGTGGTCCACGCCGTGGCAGCGCACCTCCAGCCAGCGGACGGCGCCGTCGACGCCGGGCCACCGCAGGTCGACGGCGGCTCCGCCGGGCTCGGCCCGGGACTGCGGCAACTCTTCCGGCGGGAAGCCCAGCCGGCGCGCCGCCGCGTTCGACCAGAGACACCGACCGTCGGCGGCGAGCACCGCCATCGCGGTGGAGGCGATGTCGGCCGCGGCTGCCGGCAGAGTCCTCACCTGGTGGCCACCCCACTCCTGTCGCCGGTCACACGGCAGCCCCGGACGAACCCGACAGCCGGTCATCCGATGGCGACGCGGAGTCTACCCAGGACGGTGGTCGCGGCGCTCGTGTCGCGCGCCGGAAAGAGCGAGGTGTGCTGATCTTTCCAGTGTGTCCCGCCGGCCCGCCGCGACGGTGCCGGCGGCACATCCGTGGGTGGTCCCCACCCGGTCCCACCGTCGAGGCGGGGAGCCTTGACACCGACTGCCAACCTGATCGCGACGGGCAGATCGCCCTGCGGAGACGAGGGAGGGCCCACCATGGCCACACCGCGCACCAGGCCGTCGGTGGGGTTCGCACCGCGGCGGATCCTTCCCGCCACGGGGGCCGTCCTGGTCGGGGCGATCGTGCTGATCGTCGCCCTCACCGCAGTCATCGGTGGCTTCGACAAGACGGCCGGTGGCGAGGTCGGGGTGGTCCGCAACGGCGGCTGGCTCGACAACAACCGGGTGCGTCAGGTGATCCCGCCGGCGTCCAGCCTCACCTGGACGGGCATGTATTCCACCATCCACCGCTACCCCGCCCAGCAGCGCTTCTACACGCTCACGTCCGACCCCAAGCGCGGCGACCGCACCGGCATCGACGTGGTGAACACGCCGTCGAGCGACGGCGTGGAGATGGGCATCGAGGGCACCATCTACTTCACCCTCAACCTCGACCCGAAGGTCCTGAAGGCGTTCGACACGAAGTTCGGCACCCGGCAGTTCCGCGGCGTCGACGGCCAACTGCGGTACGCCTACGACGGCGACGAGGGTTGGAGCACCTTCCTCGACGCGATCGTCCGCCCGGTGATCGACAACGACCTGCGCATCCAGCTCAACAGTTTCCGCTGCGCGGAGCTGGTCTCCAGCTGCGCGCTGGTGCAGAACGGCGCGCAGCGGACCGGGGCATCGGCGCCCGCCAACCCGGACAGCGGGGGTCAGACCAACAACACCAACATCGCCAAGGTGCAGGAGGCCGTGAACAGCAGCCTCCCCAAGGACCTGGCCGAGATGCTGGGCGGGGACTTCTTCGAGGGCATCAAGTTCAACCTGGCCCGGGTCACCCTGCCGCAGACGGTGCAGGACGCGGTCAACAAGGCCCAGGCGGCGTACGCGCAGGTCAGCGAGGCCCAGGCGCGGGTGGCGCAGGCGAGGGCGGAGGCGGAGGCCAACAAGACCCGGCAGCAGGGATACGACGCCTGCTCCGCGTGCGCCCAGATCGACATCATCAAGGCCCTCCCGCCGGGAGTGACCACGTACGCTCCCGGGGCCGGCACCAGCGTGCCCCTCAAGTGAGGCGGAGGCCGCCGTGCGGGCCGTCGCCCTGCTGCTCGCCGTCGGCGTCACGGTCGGCGTCGCCGTCGGCTGCCATCTCCTGCTGACGGCCCTGGTCGGGCGGCGCGGCCGACGGGCGGCCCGGGCGGCGCGCTGGCAGGTCCTGCACTACGGGCGGGACGGGCGGACGGTGGTCGCGGTGGGACTCGTGACTCCGCGCGGACGGGTCCTCGACGAACACGTGGTCGACCACCTGCCCGACGGCGACCCCGAGTGGAACGACCGGTTCCTGCGGGCGCGCGAGAACGCGGAGGAGCGGGCGTACCACCTCAATGGCGGTGGCACCCACCTCCCCGGCTAGCGCCTGGCCGGTCACGGGAGCCGGCCGACCGCAGCCGGGCAGGCGTGGGCCCGCGGGGGCGGCCGGTCGGCCGCCCCCGAACCGCGGTCAGTCCTCGGCCTGCCAGCGGTAGAACTCGCGGGCCACCGCGTCGTCCGGCCCCCGCCAGCTCTCCGGGTCGTACGGGCTGACGAAGGGACTGAGCTCCGCCATGATCCGGGCGAAGGCCGGCTGCTCGTGGTCGCCGCCCGAGCCCTCGGTGAACGCCGCGTCGGTGCGTTCCAGCAGGTGCACGAAGACGTCGTCGATCGAGTACAGCCACCGGCCGGTGACGCCCAGCCGGGTCGGCAGCGGCCCGGCGTCGGACTCGGCGAAGATGCGGGCGATGTCGGCCTCCGCGCCGGGCTTGAGGCGCTGCACGATCACGGTGAGGTTCCGGCCGGCCTCCGGCGGCGGCCCGCCGGTCTCCGGCTCCCACCGGTAGAACTCCTTGGCGACCGAGTCGGAGGGGTTCTGCCAGTTGCGCGGGTACGGCGTCACGTACGGGCCGATGGCCTCGGCGATCTTCTGGAACGCGGGCAGCCCGCGGGTCTGCCCGGACACCTTCGGGTCCTGCCGGCGCTCGATCACGTGGATGTAGAGGTCGTGCAACGTCAGCAGCCGGCGGCCGATCACGCCGAGGTCCTGTGGGCGGGTCGCCCGGTCGTAGTGGGCGAAGACGTCGCCGACGATGCCGTCACTGCCGGGGACCATGTGACAGACGATGACGTTCCGGAAGACCATGGCTGCTCCTCAAGGTGAGTGGGTCGTGCTCGGTGGTAAGTCGGGCGGGTCAGGCGGTGAACCGGACCGGAAGCTCCAGCAGGCCCCGGAACGGCGACGCGGCCGGCAGTCGGCGCAGCTGCGCGACCGGCGTCCCGAGCCGCAGCCCCGGCAGCCGGCGCAGCAGCGCCCCGATGCCGAGCTGGGCCTCCATCCGGGCCAGCGAGACCCCCAGGCAGTAGTGGACGCCGTAGCCGAAACCGAGGTGCGGGCCGCGCTCCCGGCACAGGTCCAGCCGGTCCGGCTCGGCGAAGTGCGCCGGGTCGTGGTTCGCCGCGTTGATCACCACCCCGACGATCGACCCGCGCGGGATGCGGACGCCCTGGTAGTCGACGTCCTCGGTGGCGATCCGCGGGCTGGCCACCGGCAGCGGGCCGTCGAACCGCAGCAGTTCCTCGATCGCCGACGGGAGCAGTTCCGGCCGGGTGCGCAGCAGGTCCAGCTGGTCGGGATGGGTCAGCAGGGCCACCACCGCGTTGCCGATGAAGTCCGCGGTGGTCTGGTGCCCGGCGAAGAGCAGCAGGAACGAGGTGGTGACCAGCTCCGCCCCGGAGAGCCGCCCGTCCTGGTCGGAGGCGACGATCAGGGCGCTGATCAGGTCGTCGGCGGGCTGCGCCCGCTTGGCCCGGACCAGGTCGACGAAGTAGTGGTGCAGCCGTAACTGGGCCTCCTGCACCGCCGCCCGGTCCTCGGCCGGAGGGCGGCCGGACGACCCGGACGTCCGGATCACCTGGGTCCAGTCGAGGACCTCGTCGTGGTCGGCCACCGGGATCCCGAGCAGCTCGCCGATGACCCGCATCGGCAGCGGGATGGCGAAGTCGCGCATCAGTTCGGCCTGCCCCTGCGGGACGATCTTGTCGAGCAGGTCGTCCACGATCTGCGCCACCCGGGGCCGCAGCGCCTCGATCCGGCGCGGCGCGAACGCCTGGGACACGATCCGGCGCAGCCGGGTGTGCTCCGGCGGGTCGGAGTTGAGCATGTTCCGGTTCAGGCCCTCCGAGTTCGGCCCGAAGATCCGCAGGTAGTGCTGGCCCGGCCCGTAGAGGTCCTTGGAGAGCCGGGGATCGGTCAGCGCCGCCCGGGCGTCCTCCATCCGGGTGATCAGATAGGAGTCGAACCGCGGCGAGCTGACCGGGCACACCGGGGCGTCGTCCCGCAGCCGGGCGAAGGTCGGATAGGGGTCGGCGGCGAACTCGTCGGTGTAGAGCTCCGACGCCGGTACGGCCTGCTCGGTCATCGTGCGTCCTCCCGCTCGCCCCGTACGCTGTGCAGCACCTGGTAGGTGTGCCGCTGCGCCGACTCGCGCAGCTCCCGCACCACGCGCAGCAGCTGGTCCCGGTGCTCGCTGCGGCCGAACGCGTCCAGCCGGTCGCGGTCCGCCCAGTCGCTGATGATCAGATAGCTGCGCGGGTCGTCGGCGTCCCGGACCAGGTCCTGGTGCAGGCAGCCGTCCAGGGTGCGGATCTTCTCGGCCGCCGACAGCCACTCCGCCTCGAAACGCGCCTCGCAGCCGGGGCGGGTCCGCATCGCCAGCACGGTCCGGACCGTCATCGCGCACCGCCGAACACCAGCTGGAGGTTCTTGCCCAGCGCGTCGGCGTCGATCGGTCGGCTGCGGAACCCGACGTGCCCGTCCGGGCGGATCAGGTACAGCGCGCTGCCGGTCACCCCGTACGCGGCCCGGAACTCGCCGTCCGCGTCCCGGACCACCGGCGGGTCGAACAGCGCGGGCTCCGGCGCGGCCGGGTCGAGCAGCAGGTACACGTCGATCTGCCCGGCCGTCCACCGGCGCACATCGGCGCAGAGGGTCCCGATCGAGGCCAGGGCGGCGGCGTCGGCCGAGCCGTCCGCGTAGATCAGCAGGGTGTGCCCGGTGCCGGCGGTCAGGTCGGGCAGCCGCAGCGGGTGACGGACCCCGCGCCGGCGCAGGCCACCGACGTCGGGCGCGCGGTCACCGGGACCAGGGCCGGCCCGCAGCGCGTCCGGTGCGGAGAGCGACTCGCCGACCAGCGGGCTGTCGGCATAGCTGAGCAGCATCGACATCTCCTGCAGGAACTGCCGCTTCAGGTCGTCGCGGTCGAGTTCGTCGGTGAATGCCATCCGCACGGCCCGCCCGACGATCTCCTCGCCCTCCGGGCGACGTTCGGTCTCGTAGCTGTCCAGCAGGCCGGGGGCGGCGACCCCCCGGACCGCCAGCGCCAGCTTCCACGCCAGGTTCCAGGCGTCCTGGATGCCGGTGTTCATGCCCTGGCCGCCCGCCGGGGGGTGCAGGTGCGCCGCGTCGCCGGCCACGAACACCCGACCCTCGCCGTACCGGTCGACGATGCCGTGGCTGATCCGGAACACCGACGACCAGCGCAGGTTCGACACCCGGGTGCCGGGCGGGGCCAGCCGGTCGACCGCCGCCTGGACGTCGTCCAGGCTGGGCTCGGCCAGCTCCTCACTGAACCCGGGCGGGGCGTCCTGGCCGCCCGTCTGGGCGAAGAACCGGGGCGGCGCCAGGGTCGCGATCCGGTACCGCGACTCGCCGCGCAGCGGGACGCAGACCAGCATGCCGTCCATCCGGCCGTCGGTTTCGTGCATGAACCGCAGCAGGTGCCCCGCCGGCATGTCCCAGTCCACGTCGACGTCGCCGAGCATGAACAGCTGCGGGAACCGGCCCAGTCCGCCGGAGAACGTCAACCCGAGCAGCTCGCGGACCCGGCTGTGCGCGCCGTCGCAGCCGACCAGGTATCTGGCGCGTACCGTCTCGGGGCCGGCGGCGGTGGCGAGGGTGGCCGTCACGCCGTCGTCGTCCTGGGTGAACCCGACCAGCTCGGCCCCGCGCTGCGGGCGTACGCCGAGGGTGGCCAGCCGGTCGGTGAGCAGGCGCTCGGTCTCGTACTGCGGCAGGCCGAGGTGGGCGTAGGGCAGTTCGGGCAGCTCCCAGCTCATCCGGTGGGTCTCGTGCCCGTTGACGAAGACCATGTTGCCGGTCAGCCAGATGCCGGCGTCCATGGCCTGCCGCACGATGCCCTGGCGCTCCCAGATCTCCATGGTGCGGCAGTGCACGCCGATCGCCTTGTCGGCCTGCCCGGGCGGGGTGGCCCGCTTCTCGACCAGCCGGCAGTCGATGCCGCGCCGGGCCAGCTCGACGGCCGTGGTCAACCCGGTGGGTCCCGCGCCGACGATGAGTACGTCCGTTGTGGTCTGCACGTCGCTCTCCTTGCCGCTGCTCGGTTCTCGGCTGCTGTCGGGGTGGTCCACGCGGTGGAAGAGGCGACGCCGGATCTCGAGGAGGAACGGCGCGATCGGTCCGGCCTCCTCCCGCGCGTGGGCCGGGTCACGGATCCAGCGGAAGAACTCCGCCTCGCCGCGCCACTCGGCGAAGATGTGGAAGACGTCCGAGTCGGGCTCCCGCAGCAGGTCCTCGCGCAGGTAGCCCGGCACCCGGGCCATCCGAGCGGTGACCTCGGGATAGCCCCGGTCGAACTCGGCGCGCCGGTCGGCCGGCACGGTGAGCGCGACGTCCACGAAGATCGTCGACCCGCTGCCGGGGCTGTCCCGCATGACCAGCACGCCGTCCGCCCCGGACGGCTCGGTCAGCGGTCCGAGTGTGTCGGCCAGCGCCGCGGCGACCGGGCCGCGCTCGTAGCCGCGCAGCGCGGACTCGTCGGTCCACTCGGTGACCATGACGAAGGAGCGCGGGTCCTGGGCGTCACGCAGCAGGTCCCGGCCGACGTTGCCGGGCAGCCCGCCGAGCCGTCCGGCGGTTGCCTGCCACGCCCGTTCCACGGCGGGTTCGGCACCCGGGCGCGCGCGGAACCGCCGCATCGTCCTGATCATGAAAGCTCCTCTGCCGGCCGGTCGCCCGAACCGCGACGACGTCGCCGTACGACCCTGTCCGGCCGGGCGTCTCCGGACCGTCACCGGTGACCGGGGTGGAGTCCACGGGTGGTGACGCCGTGGGGACGGGCCGCCTGCCGCGACGCGTCCGGCACGCCGGAGGGCGGCTCACCCGCCGGGGCCCGCAACTGCGCACGCGCGAAGAAGGACTCCGCACGCCGGAAGACGCGGCCCGGGCCGGCGGCCCGACATGCTCGACACGGCCCGCGCACCGTTCGCCGTGCCCATCGGCGCTCTCGGCGAGCCGGGGCCGGCCCACCCCGCGCGGCCGTCCGGATACGGCTCCCCCACATCACCTGGAGGTGCGGCGACATGACGCTACAGAGCCACCCCGAACCCGCCGTCCGACCGGCGGCGCCGGTGCCCGACCCGACCCGACCGGCCAGGCCGGGACGGACCGCGCTGATCAGCGCGGCGGCCGGGATCCTGCTCGCCGTGCTCTGGTCGTTCGAGCTGGTCGACTCGGTCATCGGCGACACGGTCGCCGACAGCCTGCTCGGTCACGACGCGAAGGCGACCGCGATCACCGGTACGGCCGCCGGGCTGCTGTTCGCCTTCGTCTCGGGCTTCGCCGGCACCTTCACCGCCTGCAACATCGCGATGGTGGCGTCGTTGGGGCCGATGAGCCAGGCCGGGGCGTCCCGGGTCGAGCGGAGCGCGGCGACCCTGCGTCCGCTGCTGCGGGCGGTCGGGCTGCTGGCGCTGGGCATGCTGCCGGTGTCGGCCGGCTACGGCGCGCTCGGGGTGCTGCTCGGTGACCGGCTGCCGCAGCTGTCCACCGACACCGTCGGCGACGTGCCGGTACGGCTGGTCCAGTCCTCGGTGGTCTTCGGCCTCATCGGGCTGGTCCTGGCGTACCTCGGGCTGGCGGCGCTGGGGTTGCTGCCGGACGTCTTCGCGGCCCGCCCGGCCCGGCGGGTGGTGCTGCTCGGCGCGCTGGTCGGCGGCTTCCTGATCGGCCGCCCCTACCCGCTGTTCAACAAGCTGTTCCACTGGGCGGTGGACACCGGCAACCCGGCCTACGGCGCGCTGGCGTTCGTGCTGCAGTCGCTGGGCAACATCCTCGTGGTGTCGGTGCTGTTCGCGCTGGTGGTCCTCGTCAGCCGGGGCCGGTTCCTGCGCTGGATGGCCGAACCGCGCCGCGCCGCCGTGGTCACCGGCGCCCTGCTGGTCGCCCTCGGTGTGTTCACCGTCGTCTACTGGGACCTACGCGTGCCGGCGCACTTCGGCGTCGGCTGGTTCCCGACGATGCCGTACAACTGACGCCGCAGCGGACCGCGCCCCGGGCGGAGGATCCCGGGGCGCGGTCGCGGGGTCACCAGGTCTTGAGGGTCCCGTCCAGGTAGCGGGCCCGGGTGGGCCGGCGCTGCACCTTCCCGCTGGTCGTGCGGGGCAGCCCGCCCGGCCGCAGCAGGATCACCGCGCCCACCGGGACCTGGTGCTCCTCGACGACGCGCCGACGCACCGCGGCCACCAGTTCGGCGCGGGTCTGCTGGTCCAGCTCCCCGCCGGATGCCGCACCCCGGGCGGTCTCCACCGCGATGCCCAGCACCGTCTCGCCGGACCGGTCCAGGCCGAACGCCGCCGAGCGGCCCGGGGCCAGGTCGGGATGGCAGGCGTCCACCGTCCGCTCCACGTCCTGCGGGAAGATGTTCCGACCGTCGACGATGATCAGGTCGTCGGCGCGGCCCAGCACGTAGAGCTCGCCGTCCCGGAAGAAGCCCAGGTCGCCGGTGCGCAGGTGGTCATGCGTGGAGCCGGCGACGCGGTGACCGAACCGGGCGGCGGTGGCCTCCGGCTGCTGCCAGTAGCCGTGCGCGACGCTCGGCCCGGCGACGCAGATCTCGCCGATCGCGTCGGCGCCGAGGACGGCACCGGTCTGCGGATCGGCGATCACGACGGCCAGGTTCCGCGCCGGCGCTCCGCAGGACACGATCCGCCGGGCGGGGCCGGCACCGGCCGGTGTGAGCGTGCCGCGCTCCAACGCCTCGGCGTCGAGGTCGACGTGGCGCAGCGGTCCCGGGGCCCGCCGGCCGCTCACGTAGAGCGTCCCCTCGGCGAGGCCGTACGACGGCATGAAGCCGTCCGGGGAGAACCCGGCCGGGGCGAACGCCGCGGCGAACCGGGTGAACGTGTCGTGGCGCACCGGTTCGGCGCCGTTGAGCAGCCACCGCCAGCCGGACAGGTCGAGCCCGGCGATCGTCGCGGCGGGGGTGCGCGCGGCGCAGAGGTCGTAGGCGAAGTTCGGCGCGCTGCTGACGTAGCCGCGGTAGCGGCTGACCGCCTCGGGCCAGACCGCCGGCCGCATCAGGAACGCCGCGGGCGGGATGAGCACCGCGGTGCCCGCCGACCGGATCGCGCTGAGCACCTGGCCGAGGCCCATGTCGTGATAGAGCGGGAGCCAGCTGACCACGGTGAAGTCGACCCGGTCGGCGTCGAGGACGTCGGCCACCTCGGTGAAGTTCGCGACGACGTTGCCGTGGGTGATCACCGCGCCCTTCGGCGCGCTGGTCGAGCCGGAGGTGTACTGGAGGAACAGCGGGGTGTCCGGGTCGACCGGCACGGGTTGCCAGTGCGCCGGTGCGGTGGCGGCCGGGTCGAGCACGGTGACCTCGCCCGGCAGGTCGTACCGCTGCGCGGCGAAGTCGGCGTCGGTCAGGATCAGCGCGGGGTCGGCGTCCTTGGCGATGCCGGCGAGCCGCTCCACCCCGCCGGTGGCGGCGTGCGGATAGGGCACCGGCACCCCGATCAGGCCGGCGTAGGCGCAGGCGAAGAAGCCGACGACGAAGTCGACCCCGGTGGGGTGGACCAGCAGCGCCCGACTCCCGGGCACGGTCCGCGCGGCGAGACCGGCCGCGGCGGCCCGGACCCGGGTCTCCAGTTCGGCGTACGTGACGGACTCGACCTCGTCGCCGGCCCGGTCCAGGACGATCAGCGCCCGGGTGTCGGGCCGGGTCCGTGCCGCGTCGCGGAGCATCGCCGCGGCGTCGGTGGGCGCCCCGGTCACGCCGTCACGCCGGCCTGCTCGTGCCGCTCCCGCAGGCTGCGGGGCCGCATGTCGGTCCAGACCGTGGCGATGTGGTCGAGGCACTCGGTCTTCGTGCCGGACACGCCGGCATCGGTCCAGCCGGCCGGGTTCTCCCGCCCGTCCGGCCAGATCGAGTACTGCTCCTCGTGGTTGCGCACGACCTTGTAGCGAAGCTCGTCCGACATGGTCATCCTCTCGTGGTGAGTACGGCCGCGAGGACGCGGTCGCGGTGGTCCAGCAGGGCGAAGTGGTCGCCGGTGAGCTGCTGCGCGGTGAACGGGCCGGTGGAGACGGCCCGCCAGCCGTGGGCGTCGGCGAGGTCCACGGTGGTGTCGCGGTCCCCGACGAACGCGGTCACCGGGCAGTCGAGCAGCGGCCCGGCGGTGGGCCGGCAGGTCTCGACGATGGTCATGTCGGCCCGCAGCGGCACGGCGATCAGCGCGACGAACGCCGGGTCGGCGGCGAGCTCGGCGGGATGCCGCCGTGCCGGCGGTGCACCGCGGCGAGCAGCGCGGCGTCGGGCAGCCCGGCGACCGGCGCCAGGTCACGGCGGCGGGCCGGCGGGGCGGCCGCCACCACCAGGTGCGCCGGCCCGGGGAAGCCGCGCCGGGCCAGCTCCCGGGCCAGTTCGGTGGCGACCAGCGCGCCGAGGCTGTTGCCCACCAGCGCGTACGGCACGCACAGGTGGGCGGCGAGCGCGTCGGCGAGCTCGCCGACCAGGGTGGTGAGGTCGGTGTGCGGGGTCTCCGTGCTGCGGTTCTCCCGGCCGGGCAGCTGCACCGGCAGGATCTCCACGCCGTCGGGCACGTCGCGCAGCCACCGGCGGTACGCCGACGCCGCGCCACCGGCGTGCGGGAAGCAGAACAGCCGCAGCCGGGGCAGCACCGCCCCGCCCCGGATCGGCAGGTACGACCGGGTCGGCTCAGGCATGGGCGGCGGCCACTGCGGCGAGGACGCCCCGCAGGGGCGTGTCGGGCGCGGCGGTGGCGGCGGCCAGCAGCGCGGTGATCCGGTCGGCGAGGGCGGTCACGGTGTCGTGGTCGAACAGGTCGGTGGCGTACTCCAGGCTGGCGTGGACGCCGGCGGCCGCCCCGTCGGGGTGGTAGCGCTCGCGCAGGTGCAGGTTGAGGTCGAACTTGGCGGTGGTGGAGGTGTGCGGCTGCTCGGTGAGCACCAGTCCGGGCAGCTCGACCTCGATCTCCTCGCGGTCCTGCGCGACGATCATGACCTGGAAGACCGGGTGGCGGTTCAGCGCGCGGGGCGGGTTGACCACCCGTACCACGTCCTCGAACGGGAGGTCCTGGTGGTCGTAGGCGGCCAGGTCGACGTCCCGCACCCGCCCCACCAGCTCGGTCAGCGACGGGTCACCCGACAGGTCGGTACGCAGCACCACCGTGTTCACGAAGAACCCGACCAGGTCCTCCAGCACCTCGTCCGGACGACCGGCCACCGGCGTACCCAGCAGCACGTCGTCACCGGCACCCCAGGCCGACAACACCGCCGCGAAGACCGCCTGCACCACCATGAACACACTGGCCCGACCCGCCCGCGCCACCTCCGTCACCCGCCGGTGCACCCCCGCGTCCACGGTGAACCCGACCGCCGCACCACGCTGCGTCGGCACCGCCGGACGGGGCCGGTCGAACGGCAGCACCAGCTCGGCCGGCGCACCCGCCAACGCGCGGCGCCAGAACGCCTCCTGGATCCCGGACACCCGCTTCAGGTGACCCTCCTGCCAGGCCACGAAGTCCGCGTACTGCACCGGCAACGGCGACCACCCCGGCGCGGCACCGGCCAGCCGGGCCGCGTACGCCACCGACACGTCCCGGGCCAGCGGCGCCATCGACCACGCGTCCCCCGCCACGTGGTGCACCACCACCGCGAGCAGCCAGGAGTCCCCGTCCCGGGCCAGTCCCACCCGGATCGGGAGCTGGGCGCCCAGCTCGAACCCGTCCCCCACCAGGCCGGCCACCCAGTCGTCGGCGGCCACGCCCTCCGGCGCCACCCGGAAGTCGACGGTCAGGTCGGCGGTCGGCAGCACCTTGCCCACCGGCACGCCACCGCTCTCGGCGACCACCGTCCGCAGCACCTCGTGGCGGCCCACCACGTCGGTGACCGCCGCGCGCAGCGCCGCCACGTCGACCTCGCCGGTCACCCGCAGCACCATCGGGATGTTGTAGACCCCCGACACCCCGGACAACCGGGTCAGGAACCACAACCGGCGCTGCGCGGGCGACAGACCCACCACGTCGTCGGTACGTGGCACGGCCACCACCGGGTGCCCGCCACCCACGGCGGCGGAGCCCAGGTAGTGCGCCACCTCGGCCACGGACGGGCGCTCGAACAGCACCCGGACCGGCAGCTCGAGGCCGGTCTCCGCGCGCACCCGGGCGACCAGCCGCGCCGCCACCAGGGAGTGCCCGCCGAGGGCGAAGAAGTCGTCCGTCACGCCGATGCCGGTCCGTCCCAGCGCCTCGCCCCAGAGGCCCACCAGCTGTTCCTCCAGCGCGGTCCGGGGTGCCACGTAGGCCGACGCGGTGGGCCGCGCCAGCGGCCGGTCGGTCAGCGCCCGCCGGTCGGTCTTCCCGTTGGGCAGCCGGGGCAGCTCGGGCAGGGCGACGAGCTGGCTCGGCACCAGGGCCGCGGGCAGCCGGTCGCGCAGCCGACGCCGCACCGCGGGCAGGTTCCGCGCGTCGGCCCCGGTCACGTACGCCACGAGCTGGTCGTCGCGGACCACGGCCGCCGCGTCGGTGAGCCCCGGCAGCGCCCGCAGCGCCGCCTCGACCTCGCCGGGTTCGACCCGGACCCCCCGGACCTTCAGCTGGTCGTCGCGGCGGCGCAGGTAGTGCAGCCGCCCGTCGGCGTCCCAGCGGACCAGGTCACCGGTGGCATACATCCGGGCCCCGGGACCGGCGTACGGGTCGGGCAGGAACGCGGCGGCGGTGGGGCCGGGCGCGCCCAGGTAGCCGCGGGCCACGCCGGGGCCGGACACGTACAGCTCGCCGGGGGTGCCGGGAGGCACCGGTCGCAGGTGCCGGTCGAGGACGTACACCCCGGTGTTCCAGATCGGCCGGCCGAGCGGCACGACCGCCGGGTCGCCGGCCGGGTCGGCCGGGCCGGACGCGGTCTCGATGGCGGCCTCGGTGGGGCCGTAGAGGTTGTGCAGCGGTACGCCGAGGGTGGCGTGGCAGGTGGCGGCCAGGTCGGCGGGGAGCGGTTCGCCGCCGCAGAACAGCAGGCGCAGCGTCGTCGCCCCGGGCAGCTGCGGCTCGGCGAGCAGCTCGCGCAGGACGGTCGGCACGAACTTGGCGACGGTGACGCCCGCCGCAGCGAGCAGCCGGGCCAGCCCGGCCGGGTCCCGGTGCCCGTCCGGGTCACCGATCACCAGGGTCGCCCCGTGGGCGAGGGTGCCGAAGAGTTCCAGCAGCGACGGGTCGAAGGTGAGCGGCGTGTTGAACAGCACCCGGTCCGCGCCGGTCAGCGCCGCCACCGACTGCCACCAGCAGACCGTGTTGACCACCCCGGCGTGCGGCACCACGACGCCCTTCGGCTCACCCGTCGAGCCGGAGGTGAACATGACGTACGCGGCGTCGTCGGCGGCCGGCGGCCGGTCGGCGGCGGTGGCGGCGGCGTGGGCAGGTCGGCGGGCGGCTCGACGGGCACCGCGGCGACGTGCGCGGGCAGTGTCGGGGCGAGCTGCGCCGTGGTGGCGACCAGCCGGGCGCCGGCCCGGTCGAGCAACCGTTCGACGTGCGCGGCCGGGTGGTCCGGGTCCAGCGGCAGGAACGCGGCGCCGGTGCGGGTGACCGCCAGCACCGCGGCCACCTGCGCCGGGGTGCGCGGGACCAGCACGCCGACCACGACGCCCGGCCCGGCACCCCGGTCGGCCAGGCGCGCGGCGAGGGCCCGCGACCAGCCGTCGAGTTCGGCGTACGTCCAGGTGTCCGGGCCGGCGGCGATCGCGGTGGCGTCCGGCGTACGGGCGACCTGCGCGGCGATCAGCTCCGGCAGGGTGGCGGCGGGCAGCGCCCGGACGTCACCGACCCAGCCGCGCATCGCCTCGCGTTCGGCGGGGAGGCGCAGGTCGTGCCGGGACAGCGGCGCGTCCGGCGTGGCGGTGGCGGTGGCCAGCAGCGCGCTGATCCGGTCGGCGAGGGCGGCCACGGTGTCGTGGTCGAACAGGTCGGTGGCGTACTCCAGGCTGGCGTGGATGCCGGCGGCCGACCCGTCGGGGTGGTAGCGCTCGTGGAGCTGGAGGTTCAGGTCGAACTTCGCGGTCGTCACCGGCAGCGGCTGCTCGGTGACGGTGTGGCCGGCCAGCTCGACGGCGACCTGTCCCCGGTCCTGCACCGAGATCATCACCTGAAAGACGGGGTGCCGGCCGGGCACCCGGACCGGGTTGAGGATCTCGACGAGCTGGTCGAAGGGGAGGTCCTGGTGGTCGTAGGCGGCCAGGTCGACGTCCCGCACCCGCCCCACCAACTCGGTCAGCGACGGGTCACCCGACAGGTCGGTACGCAGCACCACCGTGTTCACGAAGAACCCGACCAGGTCCTCCAACGCCTCGTCGGGGCGACCGGCCACCGGCGTACCCAGCAGCACGTCGTCACCGGCACCCCACGCCGACAACACCGCCGCGAAGACCGCCTGCACCACCATGAACACACTGGCCCGACCCGCCCGCGCGACCTCCGTCACCCGCCGGTGCACCCCGGCGTCCACCGTGAACCCGACCGCCGCGCCACGCTGCGTCGGCACCGCCGGACGGGGCCGGTCGAACGGCAGCACCAGCTCGGCCGGCGCGTCCGCCAGGCCGGACCGCCAGAACGTCTCCTGCTCGGCCGCGACCTCCGTCAGCAGCGTCTCCTGCCAGGCGACGAAGTCCGCGTACCGCACCGGCAGCGGCGACCAGGCCGGCGCGACACCGGCCAGCCGGGCCGCGTACGCCACCGACACGTCCCGGGCCAGCGGCGCCATCGACCACGCGTCCCCCGCCACGTGATGCACCACCACCGCCACCAGCCAGCAGTCCCCCTCCCGGGCCAGCCCCACCCGCAGCGGCAGCTCCACCGCCAGGTCGAACCCCTCCCCCACCAGCGCGGTCAGCCAGTCGTCGGCGTCCATCCCCTCCGGTGCCACCCGGAGGTCCAGCACCGCCGCGCCCGGGTCGACCACCCGGCCGACCACCGTCCCGTCCGAGTCCACCAGCAGCGTCCGCAGCGCCTCGTGCCGGCCCAGCACGTCACCGAAGGCGGCCCGCAGCGCCGCCGGGTCCACCTCTCCCGCCACCCGCAGCAGCATCGGGATGTTGTAGACCCCCGACCGTCCCGACAACCGGCTCAGGAACCACAGCCGGCGCTGCGCGGGCGACACCCCGACCAGGTCGCCGGTGCGCGGCACCGGGACCACCCGGGACCGGCCCGACGCCGACCCGCCGGCCAGGAACCGCGCGACCTGGGCCACCGTCGGCTGCTCGAACAGCACCCGCACGGGCAGCTCCCGGCCGGTGGCCGCGCGCACCCGGGCGACCAGCCGCGCCGCCACCAGGGAGTGCCCGCCCAACGCGAAGAAGTCGTCCTCGACCCCGACCGCCGGCACGCCGAGCACCTCGGCCCACAGCTCGGCGAGCTGCGCCTCCGCCTCGTCGCGCGGCGCCAGGTAGCCGCTCGTGGTCGCGGCCGGGACGGGCAGCGCGCGCAGCGCGGCCGTGTCCACCTTGCCGTTCCCGGTCAGCGGCAGCGCCTCCACCGGCACGAACCCGTCCGGTACGAGGTAGTGCGGCAGGTGTCGGCGCAGCTCGGCGCGCCACCCGTCGGGGGCGGCGGCGGTGGCGACGTAGGCGACGAGGCGTACCTCGCCGGCCTGGTCCACGGTGTCCAGCACGGCCACGTCCGCCGCGCCGGTCACCGCCCGGACGGCGGCCTCGACCTCGGCCGGCTCGACCCGGTAGCCGCGCACCTTCACCTGGCTGTCGACCCGCCCGAGCAGCTCGATCACCAGCTCGCCGTCGATCACCCGGTGCCGGGCCCGGTCCCCGGTCCGGTATAGCCGCGCGCCCGGCGGGCCGTACGGGTCGGGCACGAACGCCTCGGCGGTGCGGGCCGGCTGACCCAGGTAGCCGAGCGCGACACCAGGCCCGCCGACGTGGAGGCTGCCCGGGGTGCCCGGGGGCACCGGACGCAGCGCGTCGTCGAGCAGGTGGACCACGCAGTTCGGGTACGGCCGGCCGATCAGCGACCCGGCGCCGGCCCCCGGCCGGTACGGCTGCCAGGTGGAGTCGATGGTCGCCTCGGTCACCCCGTACGAGTTGACCAGCTCGCCGCCGGCCAGCACCGTGTGCAGCTCGGCCAGCTCGGCGGTGCTGATCCGGTCCGAGCCGACGATCATCAGGCGCAGCTGGCCGAGGTCCTCGCCGACCGCGCGGACGTGCCGGGCCAGCGCGGTGGCGACCACCGGCACGAACTCGGCGCAGTCGATGCCCTCGGCGCGGATCAGGGCGAGCAGCTCGGCCGGGGCGAGCAGCGCCTCGCGCGGGCAGAGCACCAGCTTCGCGCCGCTGGTCAGGGCGCGTACCAGGTCACCGACGAAGACGTCGAAGCCGAAGTTGGCCATCTGCAGCACGGCCTCGACCCGGTCCAGCCGGTACGCCGACCGCCAGCCCGCCGCGATGGCGGCGAGGCCCCGGTGGCCGACCAGCACGCCCTTGGGCGTACCGGTGCTGCCGGAGGTGTAGATGACGTAGGCGAGGTCGTCCGGGGTGCCCACCGACGCGAAGCCGGGACCGTCCGCCGGCACGTCCGGGTCCACGACGTCGACCGGCAGCCCGGCCAGTTCAGCGGCGGCCGGGCCGGCGCTCACCACGAGCCGGACGCCCGCGTCGGCGAGGATCGCGGCGCGGCGGGCCGGCGGGGCGGTCCGGTCGAGGGCGACGAACCCGGTCCCGGCCCGCCAGGTGGCGAGCACCGCGACCGGCAGCCGCACGTCCCGGTCGAGCAGGATGCCGACCGGAGTGCCGGGCCGGGCACCGGCGGCGTGCAGCCGGGCGGCGAGCCGGTCGGCCCGGGCGACCAGCTCGCGGTAGCTGAGTCGGGCCGTACCGGCGACCACCGCGACCGCGTCGGGGTGGCGGCGGCCTGCCGCACGATCAGGTCGGTGACGGTCGCGCCGTCGGCGCCGACCCGCTCGCCGCGGGCGACGGCCAGCAGCGCCGCACGGTCGGCGGGCGGCAGCGGGTCGAGGGCGTCGAGGGAGGCGTCCCCGGCCACGAAGAGTTCCACGGCGCGGGCGAACACCGCCATGAACCGGTCCACGGTGGCCGGGTCGAAGAGGTCGGCGTCGTACTCGGCGCAGCCCCGCAACGCGGTGCCGACCGAGATGAGGTCGACGAAGAGGTCGACCTTGGCGTTGGCGACCGGGCCGCGGCGCACGTCGGTGGTCAGCCCCGTCGCGGCCGGCAGCGCCGTGGCCCGTTGCAGGTTGAACAGGGTACGCAGCAGCTCACCGCCGTCGTCCCGGCCGAGCCGGTCGCGCAGCAGGTCCACCCCGAACCCCGGATGGGTGTACGCCTGGACCAGCGCGTGCGCCACGTCCGTCACGTACCGGTCCAGCGTCCCGCCGGGGGTGAGCCGGCTGCGGATCGGCAGCACGGTGCTGCAGTGCCCGACCAGCCGGTCGGCGCCCTCGTGGTCGCGCCGGGCCACCGGCACCCCCACCACGAGGTCGTCCTGGCCGGTGAGCCGGTGCAGCGCCCAGCAGTACGCGGCGAGCAGCAGCCCGAACGGGGTGACCCGCAGCGCGCGGCAGCGCGCCGACAGCGCCGCGTCCGGCACCGCAATCTCCACGTCGCGCAGCCCACCGGGGCGGGCCGAGCCGGCCCGGCGCGGGCGGTCGGTCGGCAGGTCCAGCACGGGTACGCCGTCGGCGAACCGGCCCTGCCAGTAGGCCGCGGTCCGGGCCCCTCCGGACCGGCGGCGAGGGCGTGTTCGCGGGCCACGTGGTCGGCGTACCGGGGCGGCTCGGGCAGCACCGGCACCCGGCCGGTCCGGGCCTGCTCGTAGGCGGTCATGATCTCGTCGAGGAGCACCACGAACGACCAGCCGTCCGTGACCAGGTGGTGGGCGAGCAGGTGCAGCTGGTGGTGGCGGGGTGCCAGGCGCAGCACCGCGCAGGTCACCAGTGGGCCGGTGGTCGGGTCGAACCGCCACGCCGACCGCTCGCGTAGCCAGGCGTCGCGCGCCGCCGGGTCGGGCAGGTCGACCAGGGGCGCCTCGACGGGGACCCGCGGGCCGACCACCTGGGCCGTGCCGTCGGCGGTGACGGTGCTGCGCAGCGTCTCGTGCCGGCCGAGCGCGGCGTCCACCGCGGTCTGCAGCGCGGGCAGGTCCAGGTCGCCGTGCAGGTCCAGCAGCGCGGTCTCGTTGAACGCGCGGTCCGCGCCGAGCTGGTGCAGGAACCACACCTCGCGCTGGGCGTGGCTGAGCGGGTAGCTCGCCCCGGCGGACAGGACCGGCGCGGCACCCGCCGGCGTGGCAACGACCGGCGCGGCGACGGCCGGGGCGGCGGCGGCCGGGGCGGCACCGACCGGGGCGGACGGGCTCGCGGCGGCCGGTCGGGTGGTGGGCAGCAGGCCGGTCGAGGTCAGCTCGGTGACGGCGGCGGTGACGGCGGCGAGCACCACGTCCACGTCGCGGTCGTCGTGCGCGACCGACAGGAAGCAGTTGCGGCCCTCCCAGACGTACAGGCCGTGCAGGCCGAGCAGCACGAAGAACAGCTCGACGACCTCGGAGCGGGCGGGGCGGCCGGGGAAGGTGAAGCGGAACAGCGAGCCGAAGTGGACCACCTCGATCGGCACCCCGGCGGTGGCGAACAGCTCGTTGCAGCGCTCGGCCAGCCGGCGTACCCGGGCGTTGAGCGCCTCCTGCAGCCCCGGCCCCCGGGCGAGCAGTTCGGTGAGCACCGCCCGGCTGGCGGCCAGCGCGAGCGGGTGCTTGCAGAACGTGCCGGTGTACAGGGTCCGGACCACGGCGCGGGCCGGGCCCGGCGCGAAGCTCCACGCACCACCGTCGATGGTGTCCATGAACCGGGCGTCACCGGCGACCATGCCGATCGGCAGCCCGCCGCCGAGCACCTTGCCGTAGGTGGCGAGGTCCGCCTCGATGCCGAAGACGCCCTGGGCGCCGGCCGGGTGCATGCGGAAGCCGCAGATCACCTCGTCGAAGATCAGCGGCACGCCGGTGCTGTGGGTGAGTTCGCGCAGCTCCTTGAGGAACTGCACGGGTTGCAGGTCGGGGCGCCGGCTCTGCACCGGCTCGACCAGGACCGCGGCGAGTTCACCGGCGCGTTCGCGCAGCACGGCGAGCGCGCTCTCCTCGCCGTACGGCAGGACGATCACGTTGTCGCTGATGCCGGCGGGCAGTCCGGGGGCCATCGGCACCGAGGCGCCGTCGGCGGCGGTGACGTCCTGCTGGGCGAGGACCGGATCGGCGATCCCGTGGTACGCCCCACCGAAGATGGCGATCGTGTCGCGGCCGGTGACGGCCCGGGCCATCCGGATCGCCACCATCACCGCCTCGGAACCGGTGTTGCAGAACGTCACCCGCTCCTTGCCGGTCAACCGGCAGGCCAGCTCGGCGACCTCCGCCGCCAGGTCGGGCTGCGGACCGAGGTGCATGCCCCGGTCGAGCTGGGTGCGGACGGCATCGGTGATGAACGGCTCGTTGTGACCGAACAGGTTCACCCCGAAACCCATGGTCAGGTCGACGTACTCGTGGCCGTCGAGGTCCCACACCCGGGAGCCGGCGGACCGTTCGACCACCAGCGGGTAGCGGACCGGCTTGAACAGCGACAGCGGCTCGCTGACGTGCCGGATGTCGGCGTGCACGGGCCGCTCCCGCGCGGACCGTTCCCAGGAGGCGGCGGTGCGCGCCCGATAGCGTTCGACGATCGCCGCGGCGGCGGCCCGCTGCGCCGGGTCGAGCCGGCTGGCGACGGTCGGCTCGTCCGGCCGGAACGGCTTGTAGGTGTCCGCCGACACCCGCGCCACGGTCCGCGACGGCGTCGCCACCACGGGCGCGACCTGCGGCGCGGCCACGACCGCCGGCGCGGCTCCGGGCGGCGGCGCGGGCTCGGTCCCGCCACCGCGCAGCAGGTCGTACGCCTGCCGCATGACCCGCTCGTGCACCTCCAGGTAGCGGGCGACGTCCCCGCTCGACGCGGCGGCGACCGGCGGCGGGCCGACCGGCTGCGCCGGCTCCGGCCAGGACTGGGACCTGGCTGTGGCTCCGGCGGTGGGGCGAGTCTCGCCAGCACGGCGGGCGGCGCCTCGGCGGCGAGGTGGGCGGCCAGCCGGCGCGGCGTGGACAGCTCCTCGAACAGCCGGCCGATCGCGATCGGCACCTGGTAGGTCTTCTGCACCGACTGGGCGTCTGGAACAGCACGATCGAGTCCGCGCCCAGCTCCAGGAAGGACATGTCCGGCTCGACCGGCGCGGGCGCGTCGAGGGCCCGGGTGACCAGGTCGGTGAGGGCGGCGAGGATCCGCTCCTCGGGGTCGGCGGCGGTCACGGCGACGCGCTCCTCAGGGGTGTCGGTCCCGGCGGCGACCGCCGGCGGGGTGAACCAGTACCGGGTGCGCCGGAAGGGGTAGCCGGGCAGTGCGACCCGCCGGCCGGCGGTCCCACCGCCCACCTCGTGGCCGGCCGCGTGCAGCCGGGCGGTCGCGGTGGCCAGCGCCACCTCGTCGTCGACGCCGGGCCGCAGCGACGGCACCCACAGCCCGCCCTCGGCGGCCCGCCGGCCAGCCCGGTCAGCGTCGGGCGGGGCCTCGCCTCCAGCACGGTCGTGCAGCCCAGCGCGACCAGCCGGGTGACCGCGTCGGCGAAGCGCACCGGCGCGACGCAGTGGCGCAGCCAGTAGTCGTCGTCGGGGGCGGCGTCGTACACCCGGCCGTCCAGGTCGCCGAGGAGGGTGATCGTCGGCGCGTGCCGGGGCACCGTCCGCAGGGTCACGGCGAACGGCGCCTGTGCCGGCGCCATCAGCGGGGAGTGGAACGGGTGGCCCGCCCGCATCGACCGGGTGGGCAGGCCCCGCGCGTCGAGGGTCGCGGCGAACGCGGCGACGGCCCCGGCCGGACCGGAGACCACGGTGTGCGCGGCGCCGTTCACCGCCGCCACGGCCAGCCCGGTACCGGGCAGCAGCGCCGCCACCTCGGGCTCCGGCGCCAGCACCGCGAGCATCGCGCCGGGTGGGCAGTGCGCCGCCATCGCCGCGCCCCGGGTCGCGGCCAGCCGCAGCGCGTCGGCCAGGTCGAAGACCCCGGCCACGCACGCCGCGGCGAGCTGCCCGACGCTGTGCCCGACCACGACGTCCGGGCGCAGTCCCCGGGCGAGCCAGAGCCGGGCGAGGGCCACCTCGACGGCGACCAGGGCCGGCTGCGCCCAGCGGGTGTCGTCGAGGTGTCCACCGTCGCCCCACAGCACGTCGGGCAGCGGCCGGGGCAGCACGTCGCGCAGCACGTCGGCGGCCTCGTCGAGGGCGGCGGCGACCTCCAGTTCGGTGCGGTACGCCCCGGCGGCCATGCCGGCGTACTGGGCTCCCTGACCGGTGAAGACCATCGCGACCCGGCCCGGCCCGGCCGCGGGCACGCTCGCCCGGTGCACCGTCGGGTGGGGCGTACCGGCCGCCACCGCGTCGAGCGCGGCGAGGGCGGAGTCCCGGTCGGCGACCACGGCCACCGCCCGCTCGCGGTGCGCGGCCCGGCCGACCCGGGCGGTGTGCGCGAGGTCGGCGACCGACAGCCCGGGCCGGGCGCGCAGGTGGGCGGCGTACCGGCCGGCGAGGGCGCGCAGCGCGGTCGGGTCGACGGCGGTCACCGGGAGCACGTGGGCGGCGCGCGGCGGGGCCGGCGCGGCGGGGCGGGACGCGGGAGCCGCCTCCACCACCACGTGGGCGTTGGTACCGCCGAAGCCGAACGAGCTGACCCCGGCGCGCAGCGGTCGGTCCCGCTCCGGCCACGACCCCGGCGCGGTGGGCACCCGGTACGGGCCGGCGACCAGACCCGGATTGGGCCGCCGCAGGTGCAGGTGGGGCGCCACCGCGCCGTGGTGCAGCATCAACGCGACCTTGATCAGGCCGGCGACCCCGGCGGCGGCCTCGGCGTGACCGATGTTCGTCTTCACCGAGCCGACCAGGAACGGCGCGTCCGGCGCGCGCCCGGGGCCGAGCACCTCGCAGAGCGCGGCGACCTCGATCGGGTCGCCGAGCGGGGTGCCGGTGCCGTGCGCCTCCACGTAGTCGATCCCGGTGGCCGGCACCCCCGCGTCGGCCAGCGCGGCGCGGATGACGGCCGCCTGGGCCGCGCCGTTCGGGGCGGTCAGCCCGTTGCTGCGGCCGTCGGAGTTGACCGCGGCGCCCCGGATCACCGCGTACACCGTGTCGCCGTCGCGCAGCGCCGCGGTGAGCGGCTTGAGCAGCAGCGCGCCGCAGCCCTCGGCGCGGACGTAGCCGTCGGCGGCGGCGTCGAAGGTCTTGCACCGGCCGTCCGCGGCCATCATCCCGGCGTCGGCGAGGACGTCGGTGACATCGCCGGCGAGGATCAGGTTCACCCCGGCGACGAGCGCCGCCTCCGCGTCGCCGGCCCGCAGCGCCCGTACCGCCAGGTGCACGGCGACCAGGGAGGACGAGCAGGCGGTGTCGACCGCCACGCTGGGCCCGCGCAGGTCCAGGGCGTACGAGACACGGTTCGCGATGATCGACGGGGCGATCCCGGTGGCGGTGTGCGGCCCGGCGGGCGCGCCGGTCGCCGCCTGGAGCCGCGCATAGTCGCCGGTGCCGACGCCGACGAAGACCCCGGTCCGGGTGCCGGCGAGCGTACGCGGGTCGACGGCGGCGTGCTCCACCGCCGACCAGGCGGCCTCGAGCAGCACCCGCTGCGCGGGATCGAGGTGCGGTGCCTCCCGGGCGGACACCCCGAAGAAGGCGGCGTCGAAGCCGTCGACCTCGTCGAGCAGGCCGTGCGGGCGAGGGCTGCCGATCCGGGCGGAACCACCGCCCCGGGCGACCCCGTCGAGCCCGTCCCGCAGCAGGTCCCAGTACGCGTCGAGGTCGGCCGCCCCGGGCATCCGGGCGGCCATCCCGACGATCGCGACCGGCTCGGCCGACCCGGTCCCCCACGCCGAGGTGGACGGTGCGGTGTCCGGTGCCGGCCCGGTCCCGGCGGCCGGTGCGGGCGCGCGGAGCCCGTGCACGTGGGCGGCCAGCCGGCGGGCGGTCGGGTGCTCCCAGAACACGGTGGGTTCGAGGGTCAGGCCATACTCGTCGCCGAGCGCGCCGACCAGGGTCACCGCCTGCCGCGACGACAGGCCGAAGTCGGCCAGCGGGGCGTCCGGACCCACCTCGGCGTCCGGCTCACCCAGCACGTCGGCCACCCGGGCCCGGATCCACGCCTCGATCTCCGCTGCGCTCGACACGCGGCACCCCCCGTTCGTCCGGTGCCCCAGGATTCGCGGATCCGGCTGGTGATTCCCCTACACCCCGGTGGGATCCGTGGCGTGGCGGGCAGGTGTAGGGAGATTGCCAGCGCCGGCGGTGTTCCATCGGAGCCATCGGGCGCTCCGCGTCCACCGGTACGGGAGGCAGGCGACGTGGACACCACCGGCTACTGGGAACGACTGCTCGAGGGCGCGGAGCCGACCAGGCTCGACGCGGTGCGTCCGGCCCCGTCCGGTCCGCCACCGGCCCCGGTGACGGTCCCCGGGGAGTCGGGCTCACCCGGGCCCGCGGAACTGGTGGCCGCCGTGGCGCTGGTGCTGGCCGCGCACGCGGGCGCCGACGAGGTCTGCTTCGCGGTCCGCCCGACCGGCGGGAGCACGGTGCCGGTCCGGGTGCGCCCGGCGTACGCCCAGACGGTGATGGGCTTCGTCGCCGGGGTGCAGGCCCAGCTCGCCGCGGCGCAGGCGCAGGCCGCCGCGCTGGCCGGCCTCGACCTGTCGGCCTGGTGCGACGTCGTCGTGGACCTCGACGGCGGCCCACTGGAGAGCACCTCGGCCCTAACGTGGGACGCCCACGGGAGCCTGCGGTACGACCCGGCGCGACTCGCCGCCGACGCGGGCCGCCGGCTCGACCGCGGCGTACGCCGGATGCTGGAGCTCTTCGGTGCCGTGCCCGGCGGCACGCCGCTGTGGACGCTCGACGTGCTCGCCCCCGCCGAGCGCCGGCAGGTCCTGCGCCACTGGAACGACACGGCGGTCGACCTGGGCCCGCCGGACACCATCCACGGGCTGGTCGAGCGGCAGGTCGCCGCGACGCCGGACGCGCTGGCCGTGGTCGCCGGCCCGACCCGGCTGAGCTATGCCGAGCTGGACCGCCGGGCGGGGCTGCTCGCCGCGAACCTGGCCGCGGCGGGTGCCGGACCGGGCCGCTCGGTGGCGCTGTACCTGGACCGGACCGCGCACCTGGTCGTCGCGATGCTCGGCGTGCTGAAGGCCGGC
This sequence comes from Micromonospora sp. R77, assembly GCF_022747945.1. Taxonomy (NCBI): domain Bacteria; kingdom Bacillati; phylum Actinomycetota; class Actinomycetes; order Micromonosporales; family Micromonosporaceae; genus Micromonospora; species Micromonospora sp. R77. Next base: position 5,423,316 of record NZ_JALDST010000001.1, on the reverse strand, counting down.
GCGGCGTACCTCCCGGTGGATCCGGGCCTGCCGCCGGCCCGCACCCGCGCCCTGCTGGACGCCCTCGACGTGGCGGTGGTGGTCACCGACGCGGCGGCCGTGCCGGTGGTGTGCGAGCTCGCCGCCGAGGCGCCGTCGGTGCGGGACGTGGTCTACCTGGCCGACGAGACGACGGCGGCGCCACCGGTGGCCGGTCCCCGCCTGCGCCACGGGTACGCCGCCGTGCCCGCCGGGTCACCCGCGCCGGTCGCCGCCACCCCGGACGACGTCGCGTACACCATCTTCACCTCCGGCTCGACCGGCACGCCGAAGGGCGTGACGCTGACCCACGCGCCGGTGGTCAACCTGATCCGCTGGGTCAACACCACGCACGGCATGGGGCCGGACGACCAGGTCCTCTTCGTCACCTCGCCCGGCTTCGACCTGTCGGTCTACGACGTCTTCGGTCTGCTCGCCGCAGGCGGTTCGATCCGGGTCGCGGCGAGCGACGAGGTACGCGACCCGCACCGCCTGCTGGCCGTGCTCGACTCCGAGCCGATCACCTTCTGGGACTCGGCACCCGCGGCACTGCAACAGGTCGAGCCGCTCTTCACGGCCCGGGCGGCCCCGGCCGGGTCGACGCTGCGGCTGGTCTTCCTCAGCGGCGACTGGGTGCCGCTGACCCTGCCCGGCGCGGTGCGGGCCGCGTTCCCCGGCGCGACGGTGGTGGCGCTGGGCGGCGCCACCGAGGCGGCGATCTGGTCGAACAGCTTCCCCGCCGACACGGTGGACCCGGAGTGGCCGTCGGTGCCGTACGGGCGGCCGATCGCCAACGCCCGCTACCACGTGCTGGACGGCTGGCTGCGCCCGGTGCCGGTCGGCGCACCCGGCGACCTGTACATCGCCGGGGACTGCCTGGCGCTGGGCTACCACGGTGACGGGGCGCTGACCGCGGGGAAGTTCCTGCCCGACCCGTTCGGTCCGACGGCCGGCGCGCGGATGTACGCCACCGGCGACCGGGCCCGCTACTGGCCGAACGGGGTGCTGGAGTTCCTGGGCCGCCGCGACGACCAGGTGAAGGTGCGCGGGTACCGGATCGAACTCGGCGAGATCTCCTCGGCGCTGGCGGACCGGGCGGAGGTGAGCACCGCGGTGGCGGTGGTGCACGGCGCCGGACCGGCCGCCCGGATCGTCGCGTACGCGGTGCCCCGGCCGGGCGTGACGCTGGACCCGGCCGCACTGCGCCGGGACCTCGCGGCGCGGCTGCCCGAGTACATGGTGCCCACGCAGGTCGTGCCGATCGACACCGTGCCGACGACCGCGAACGGCAAGCTCGACCGGGAGGCGCTGCCGGTGCCCGACCCGGCCACCGACCGGGCCGACTTCGCCGCCCCGGACAGCCCGGCCGAGAAGGCGGTCGCCGAGATCTGGAGCCAGGTCCTCGGGGTGGAGCGGATCGGTCTGCACGACAACTTCTTCGACCTGGGCGGGCACTCCCTGCTCATCGCGCAGCTCATCGCCACATTGCAGAGCAGCCTGGACGTGACGGTGCCGATGACCGCGCTGCTGCAGCACCAGACGCTGGGCGCGTTCGCCGCCGCCGTGGAGCAGGCGGTCATCGAGGACGAGCTGAGCGCGGGCGAGGAGGAGACCGGTGGCCGGTGAGCCGGGCGGGCGGCCGTCCGCCGACGTACGCTCCCGGGTGGCCAACCGGTTCGCGCGGGTCGTCGCCGCCGCCCCCGCCGCCCGGATCACCGCCGAGCCGGGCCCTGCACCCGCCTCGTCGGCGCAGACCCGGATGCTGTTCCTGGAGGAGTTCGCGCCGGGCACCGCCACCTACCACATCCAGTTCACCCTGCGCCTGGACGGCCCGCTGGAGGCGGACCTGCTGGTCGCGGCGCTGCACGGGGTGGAGCAGCGGCACGAGATCCTGCGTACCCGCTACGAACGCCGCGACGGCGTGGAGACCCAGGTCGTCGTCGGGTCCGGGCTGCGGCTGCGCCGGGTCACCGTCCCGGACACCGCCGAGGCGCTGGCCGAGCTGCAACGCGCCGAGTTCGCGCCGGCGTTCGACCTGCGCGCCGGGCAGGTGTGGCGGGCCGCGCTGGCCACCGCCGCGCCGCACCGGCACCACCTGGTGCTCACCCTGCACCACATCGCCTTCGACGGCTGGTCGGCCGGGGTGCTGCGGCAGGAGCTGCGGGCCGGCTACGCGGCCCTGGCCGCCGGGCAGCCGACGCCCCGCCCTCCGGCGGTCCAGTACCGGGACTTCGCCCGCTGGCAGCACCGGCACTCACCGAGGGCAGGTACCGGGCGCAGGCGGCGTACTGGCGGGACCGGCTGCCGACCTGCCGGACCCGCTGGACCTGCTCGACCGACGTGCCCCGCCGGCCGGGCCGGGCACCGCGCGGGGCGACGGTGCACGGCAGCACCGGCGCCGCGCTCGCCGACGCGGTCACCGCGCTGGCCTGCCGGTCCGCGGCCACCCCGACGATGGTGCTGCTCGCCGCCTTCCACGCACTGCTGCACCGCTACACCGGCCAGCGGGACGTGGTGGTCGGCATGCCGGTCGCCGCCCGCACGCCGGCCGAGGTCTCCCCGCTGATCGGGCTCTTCGTCAACACCGTGGCGGTCCGGGCCCCGGTGGCGCCGGCCGCCGGCTTCGGCGCGCTGCTCGCCGAGGTACGCACCGCGACCACCGGCGCCCTGGAACACCAGGATCTGCCGTTCGACCGGGTCGTGGCGGAACTGCCGGCCGAGCCGGGCGGCGCCGCCCCGCCGGTGTTCGGGGTGCTGTTCGACCACACCCGGTTCAGCGGGCGCACCGACACGCTCGGCGACGTGACCCTGACCTACCTGGACGGCGCGGCCACCGGAGCCGCGAAGTTCGACCTGAGCCTGTCGGTGACCGACCCGGGCGACACCGACGCCGGCACCGACGGCTACGGCCTGGAGCTGGAGTACGACGCCGACCTGTGGCGGCCGGAGTCGGCGCACCGGCTGCTGACGCACTACACGACGCTGCTGGCCGCCGCGACGGCCGACCCGGAGCGGGCGCTGGCCGCGCTGCCGCTCGCCGCCGGCCGAACTCGCCCGGGTGCGCGACTTCTCGGCCGGCGCGGCACGTTCGATGCCCGGCCCGGTCGACCTGGCCGGCCTGGTGTTCGCCGCCGCCTCGGCCGCGCCGGACGCGGTCGCGTTGCAGGCCGGCGCGGTGACGTCGACTACGCCGACTTGTGCGCGCGCGCCGAGCGGCTGGGTGCTGCGCTGCGCGCCGCCGGTGCCGGGCCGGACCGGCCGGTGGCGGTGCTGCTGGACCGCAGCCCGGGCTGATCGTGGCGGTCCTGGGCATCCTGCGGGCCGGTGCGGCGTACCTGCCGCTGGACCAGGAGCACCCGGTCGAGCGGGTCGCCGGGGTGGTCGCCGACGCGGGCGCGCTGCTCGCCGTCACCGACGAGCGGTACGCCGACCGGCTGCCCGCCGGGCTGACCGCCGTCCCGGTCGCCACCGCCGACACCGGACCGGTGCCGGCGCCACCGCCCGCCCCGCACCCGGACGACCTCGCGTACGTGCTCTACACCAGCGGCTCCACCGGACGTCCCAAGGGCGTGATGGTCAGCCACGCGGCGGCGCACAACCAGATCCGCTTCCAGATCGCCGCCGACGGGATCGGACCGGCCGACCGGGTGCTGCTCAAGACCAACATCACCTTCGACGTGTCGGTGCTGGAGGTGTTCGCCACCCTCGCCGCCGGGGCGCGGCTGGTCATCGCCGAGCCGGGCGCGCACCGCGACCCGGCGGCGCTGCGTACCCTGATGGCGGCGGCCGGGGTGACCATGGTCCGGTTCGTGCCGACGATGCTCGCCGCGGTGCTCGCCGAGCCCGGCCCGCCGGTGCCGACGCTGCGGCAGGTCGAGTCCGGCGGCGAGCCGCTCGGCACCGAGCTGCGGGACCGGTTCCTCGCCGGTGACCTGGGTGGTGCCCGGCTGGTCAACCGGTACGGTCCGACCGAGACCACCATCTTCACGCACAGCCGGGACGCGGCCGGCGAGGTCACCTCGGCGGTGGTGCCGATCGGGCCGCCCGACGCGAACGTGACCTGTCACGTGGTCGACGCCGAGCTGCGCGCGCAGCCGATCGGCGTGCCGGGTGAACTCGCCATCGGCGGCATCCAGCTGGCCCGCGGCTACCTGGGCCGGCCCGACCTGACCGCCGACCGCTTCCGACCCGACCCGTACGGGCCGCCCGGCTCGCGGCTCTATCTCAGCGGCGACCGGTGCCGCTGGCTCGACGACGGAACGCTGGACTTCCTCGGCCGCGACGACGGCCAGGTCAAGGCGCGGCATCCGCCTCGAACTGGGCGAGGTGGAGGCCGTACTGGCCGGCGCGCCCGGCGTCCGCGAGGCGGCCGTGGTGGTCCGCGACGACGTGCCCGGCGGCCCGAGGCTGGTCGGCTACGTGACCGCAGCGCGGACCGCCGCACCCGACCCGGCGGCGCTGCGCGAGCACGCCGCCCGTCGACTGCCGGCCGCCGCGGTGCCGGCGGCGGTGCTGGTCCTCGCCGAGCTGCCGGTCACCACCAGCGGCAAGCTGGACCGCAAGCGGCTGCCGGCCCAGCCGCCACCCGCGGGTGCCGGCGGTGGGGAGCCGCCACGCACCCCCACCGAGGCGACGCTCGCCACCACCCTGGGCCGGCCTGCTGGGGGTGGACCGGGTCCAGCCGGGACGACGACTTCTTCGCCCTGGGCGGCCACTCGCTGCTGGCGATCGAGGCGTGCACCCGGGCCGCCGCCGCGCTCGGCCGCCCGGTGCCGGTACGACTGCTGTTCGAGGCGGGCACCCTGGCCGCGCTGGCCGCCCGGCTGGACGACGACGGGCCGGCCGTCGCGGAGCTGCCCGAGGTGCGCCCGGCCGGCGGCCCGGTCACCGAGGTGTCCGCGGCGGAGGCCCGGCTCTGGTTCGCCGACCAGCTCTCCCCCGGCGACCCGGCGTACACGGTGCCGGTGGTGTGCGCATCCGGGGCCGGCTCGACGTGCCCGCCCTCCGCGCGGCGCTGCACGAGCTGGTCGACCGGCACGAGGCGCTGCGCACCACCTTCCCGGCCCCGGACGGGATCCCGGTCCGGCTGGTGTCGCCGGAGGCGGTGGTGCCGTGGGAGCACCACCGCACCGACGACCCCGGCCTGGTCGACGCGCTGGTCGCGGCGGCCGCCGGGCGGGGCTTCCCGCTGGACCGGGGCCCGCTGCTGCACGCCACCCTGGTCAGTTCCGCCCCGGACGAGCACGTGCTGGTACTTGCCTTCCACCACGCCGTGGTGGACGCCGGCTCGGTGCGGGTGCTGCTGGACGAGCTGCGCGACGCGTACCGCCGGACCGGTGACGGGCGGCCGGCGCCGCCGGTGTTGCAGGCCGGGGACTACGCGCACTGGCAGCGCGGCGTCGCCGAACAGGCCGTCGCGACCGGGCTGGCGCACTGGCGGCAGGTCCCGCCGACCTGCCCGCCTGGAGCTCACCTCGACCGGGCGGACCCGGACGACGACAACGCCGGCGCGGTGCACGTGGAGCCGCTGCCCGCCGGCCTGGTCGCCGGGCTCGGCCGGCTCGCCGCGGCCGAGCAGGCCACCGGGTTCGAGGCGCTGCTCGCGGCGTACGGCTGCGTGCTGGGCCGGCACGCGGGCACCGACGACCTGGTGGTGACCGTGCCGGTCTCCGACCGGGAGCGGCCGGATGGCCGGGGTGGTCGGACTGCTGCTCGGCACGGTGGCCGTGCGGCTGCGGCCCGGCGGCGGGTTCCGGGCGACGCTGCGCCGGACCCGGGACGCGCTGCGCGACGCGTACGCGCACCGGCACGTGCCGTTCGACCGGGTGGTCACCGCGCTCGGTCCGGGCGCACCGGACCTCACCCGCTACACGGTCAACCACGACGCCGAGGCGATCGTCCCGGTGACCCTCGCGGACGGGACGACTGTCACGCCGGTGTCGCCGACGGCCGCGTACGCCAAGGCGGAACTGGGCGTGCTGTTCGAGGAGCACGCCGAGGGGCACGTGGCGTCGTTCCTCTACCGGACCGGCCGGCACACGCCCGCACGGATCGCGGCGCTCGCCGCCGACCTGGCCGCGTTCCTGACCGCCGTCGTCGCCGACCCGGACACGTCCGCGCTGCCCGACGTGCGGCAGCCGGCGCCCGTGGACCCGGTGTCCGCCGTGGACCACGGCCGGCCGTCCACGCCGGACGGTCGGCGCACGCTGAGCGGGCTGGTCGTGGCGCAGGCCGCGCACCCCGGACGCCCCGGCGGTGGCCGACGCCCCGGCGGGTCCGTGACGTACCGCGAGCTGGTCGAGGGTGCGACGGAGCTGGCCGGGCGCCTCGCCGGGGCCGGGCTGGGTCGGGGCGACCGGGTCGCGGTACGCGTCCCGCGCGGACCGGCGCTCGCCGTCGCGCTGCTCGGCGTGCTGCGCTCCGGCGCGGCGTACGTGGCGCTCGATCCGGACCAGCCGGCGACCGGCACGCCGCCCTGATGGCCGACAGCGGCTGCGCCGCGCTGCTCGCCGGAGCCGACCTCACCCTCACCGCCGACCCCCGGCCGGCGCGGCCCGGGCCGGAACCCACCCCCGACGACCTCGCCTACGTCGCGTACACCTCGGGCTCCACCGGCCGGCCGAAGGGCGTGCTCACCCCGCACCACGCCGCCGCGAGCTACCTGACCGACTACCTGCTCGCCGAGTGGGCCGTCGGTCCGGGCGACCGGGTGCTGCAACTGGCCTCGGCGTCGTTCGACGCGTCCACCCGCGACCTGTTCGGCCCGCTCGCCGCCGGGGCCACCGTGGTCTTCCTCGACCGGAGCACCGCGCCGACCCGGAGGCGATGCGGGAGGCGGTGGACCGCGCCGGGGTGACCTGCGTGCTCGCCGCCGTCCCGACGGTGCTGCGGGCGCTCACCGCGGCGGCCCGGGCGACCTGGGACGGGGGCGGCGCTGCGTCGTGCTGGTCTCCGGCGAGCCGCTGGACCTGGCCGACGCGGCAGCGGCGACCGCCGCGTTCGCCGGCCGGCCCGGGTGGTCAACCAGTACGGCCCGACCGAGACCACGATGACCGCGACCTGCCACCCGGTGGGCGACAGCGACCCGACGACCGGCCCGGCCCCGCTGGGCGCGCCGATCAGCGGCATCCGGGTGTACGTGGTCGACGCGGACGGCCTACCGGTGCCGCCCGGGGTGACCCGGGGAGATCTGGCTGGGCGGCGACCGGTTGGCGTACGGCTATCACGGGCAGCCGGCCCTGACCGCCCAGCGGTTCGTGCCCGATCCGTGGTCGGACCGACCCGGTGCGCGGCTGTACCGCACCGGTGATCTCGGCGTCCGGCACGCCGACGGCCGGCCTGGAGTTCCGGGCCGGGCCGACGACCAGGTGAAGATCCGGGGGCACCGGATCGAGCCGGGCGAGGTCGAACACGCGCTGCGGGCGCCCCGGGGTGACCGCCGCCGCCGTGGTGGCCGCCGGCACCGCCCCGGAGTTGCGGCTCGTCGCGTTCGTGACGCCGGCCGCCCTGGACACCGACGGGCTCCTGCACGCGCTGCGCGGCCGTCTCCGGCGGCGCTGGTCCCGGCGGCGGTGGTCGCCCGGGACGCCCTGCCGGTCACCGGAAACGGCAAGGTGGACCGGCGGGCGCTCGTCGCGCTCGCCGACGTCCCGACGGCCGGCCGGCCCTGCCACACCGACGCCAACGCCGGGTGGCCGCCGCCTTCACCGAGGTGCTCGGCGACGACCTGGTCGGTCCGGCACCGGTCGGTGCGGACGACGACTTCTTCGCCCGGGGCGGGCACTCGCTGCTCGCCGCCCGGCTGGTCGCCCGGCTCGCCGCCGCGACGGGCCACCGCATCCGCTGCGCGACCTGCTCGCCGCGCCGCGGGTCGCCGACATCGCCGCGTGGCTGGACCGGCAGCCGGCTCCGCCTCCCGTCGCGGCGACCTGGCCCCGGTCACCGCCGAGGTCGCCGTGCCGCAGGACGTGCTGAGCCCGGCCGAGCAGCACCTGCTCGCCGACGCCGGTCACCCGCAGGGCCACGCGTACCACCTGCCGATGACCGTCCACATCAGCGGGCCGCTCGACCAGGTGGCGGTGATCCGGGCGGTCGACGCGCTGGTCGCCCGGCACGCCGGGCTGCGCACCCGCTACCCGACCGTGGCCGGCCGCCCGCTGCGGGTGGTGGACGAGCCGGGCAGCGGGACGCCGGTGCCGGTGGTGCTGCACACCTGCACCGGCCCCGACCCGCTCGCCGAGGCGGTGGCGCTGGCCGAGGCCGACCTGCGCCGACCGTTCGACCTGGCCACCGGGCCGGTGGTCCGCTGCCTGCTGGCCTCCTGCGGGCCACGGGACCACCTGCTCAGCCTGGTGGTGCACCACGTGGTCGCGGACGGCTGGTCGCTGTCGGTGCTCCGCCGCGACCTCGCCGCGCTCCACGCCGCGATCGTCGCCGGCCAGCCACCGCAGCTGCCCCGGGTCACCGGCTTCGCAGGGTACGCCCGGACCCAGGCCCGGGCCGTCGCGGCCGGCGAATTCGATCCCGGCCTGGCCTTCTGGGCGGACCGGCTGCGCGGCGTCGACCCGCTGGAGGTCGCCGCGGACCGGCCGGACGACGGGTCGATGGCCGGGGCGCGGCTGGACTTCACGGTGACCGGGGCGACGGCCGACGGATTGCGCCGGCTGCGCGACGAGACCGGCGGCACCGACTTCATGGTGCTCTTCGCCGCCGTCCAGGCGTGGCTCGGCGCGGCGAGCGGCCAACGGCGCTTCGTGGTGGCGGTCCCGGTCAGCAACCGACCCGACCTGGCGGCCGAGGAGGTCGTCGGGGACTTCGCCAACGTGCTGCCGGTCCCGGTCGACCTGACCGGTACGCCGTCGACCCGGGAGCTGGTCGGCCGGGTGCGGGACACCCTGACGGCGGTCTGGGAGCACCAGGACGTGCCGTACCCGCTGCTGCCGGCGGCGGTCGGCGCGCGGGCGATGTTCGCGGTGCAGAACCTGCCGGCCACGCCGGACCGGGCCGGGCCGTTGACGTTCCGCGAGGTGACCCCGGAGCGCGGGACGAGCCGGTACGACCTGCACGTGCGGCTGACCCCGTCGGCCGACGGCTTCACCGGCTGGCTGGAGTACGCCACCGCCCGGTTCGACCCGACGACCGCGGCGGACCGGCTCGCCGCGCTGCGCGGGATGCTGGACCGGGCCGCCGGTTCCCCGGACACTCCCCTGCTGGAGGACTGACGTGCGCGTCTTCACCATCATCTGGTCCGGGCAGGCGTTGTCCCTGATCGGCTCCACGATGACCACGTTCGGCGTCGGCATCTACGTCTACCTGCAGACCGGGTCGGCGGCGTCGTTCACCACGCTGGTGCTGGCCGGGACACTGCCGGGCATCGTGCTGCTGCCGGTGGCCGGCGCACTGGTCGACCGGTGGGACCGCCGGTGGGCCATGATGGTCAGCGACGCCGGCAGCGCGCTCGCCCCGCTGCTCGCGGTGGTCCTGCTGGCCACCGGTCACCTGCGGCTGTGGCACCTGTACGTGCTCGCGGTGCTGCTGTCGGTCTTCAAGGCGGTGCAGTGGCCGGCGTTCTCCGCCCTGGTGCCGCAGATCGTCACCCGCCGCCAGCTCTCGGTGGCCAACGGCCGGATCGGGGTCGCCGAGGCGGTCGGCGCGGTCGGCGGCGCCCTGCTCGGCGGCGCGCTCTATCCGGTGCTCGGCCTGGTCGGGCTGCTCACCGTCGACGTGGTCACCTTCACCATCGCGGTCCTCACGGTGCTGGTCACCACGCGCATGATCCCGCCGACCCCCGCGCAGACCAGCACGTCGGTGTTCGCCGGGCTGACCGAGGGCTGGCGGTTCATCCGCGCCCGACAGGGACTGTTCGGGCTGCTGCTCTTCTTCGCGGCCAACAACTTCGGCATGCAGACCGTGATCGTGCTGGTGCCGCCGCTGGTGCTGACGCTCGCCTCGCCCGGCGTCTACGGCGTGGTCGAGGCGGTCGGCTGGGCCGGCATGGCGATCGGCAGCGTGGTGGTCAGCGCCGCCCGGGAGCCCCGGCGGAAGGTTGCCACCATCATGGTGGTGGGACTCGTGCACGCCGTGCTGGTACTGGCGATGGGGCTGACGCACAGCGTCTGGGTGGTGACGGCCGGCATGTTCGGCATCCTCGGCGGCTACTCGGTGATCAACGCGGTCACCGCCACGCTCTGGCAGCTCAAGACGCCGACGGAGGTGCAGGGCCGGGTCTTCGCGGTCCGCCGGATGATCTCCTGGTCGTCGCAGCCCTTCGCGTACGCCTGCGCCGGCCTGCTCGCCCAGTACGTGGCCACGCCCCTGGTCACCGGGGACGGTCCGCTCGCCGGCACGGTGGGCCGGGTGACCGGCGACGGTCAGGTCGGCGGCATCGCCCTGCTGTTCCTGGCCTCGGCGGTGCTGCTGCTCGGTACGCAGCTGCTGCTGTGGCTGCGCCCGGCGGTACGCAACGTGGAGACCGACCTGCCGGACCTGGTGGTGACGACGCCGGAGACGGTCGCCGACCGCGACCCGGCGCTGCAGGCGGGCTGACCGGGTGCCGGAGCGTCAGATCCTCGGTGTGCTGGGCGGCATGGGCCCGCTGGCCTCGGCCGCGTTCGTGCAGACCGTGTACCGGCTCAACCCGGCGGCGCGCGAGCAGGACCTGCCGCGGGTGCTGCTCGACTCGATGCCGGCGTTCCCCGACCGGACCGAGGCGATCCGCAGCGGGCGGGACACCGAGCTGGTCCGGCGGCTGGACACGCACCTGCGCCGGCTGGTGGAGGCGGGCGCCGAGGAGGTGGTCGTGGCGTGTTTCACCGCGCACCACTTCCTGCCCCGGCTCGCGCCGGAGCTGCTGCCGCGCGTCCGGTCGCTGATCGACCAGACGGTACACGCGCTGGCCGCCCGCGACGGCCGCTACCTGCTGCTCTGCACCGACGGCACCCGGCAGGCCCGGGTCTTCCCCCGCCACCCGTGCTGGCCGGAGGTGGCCGACCGGGTGGTGTGGCCGGACGACGGCGACCAGCGAGGCGTGCACCGGATGCTGTACCGGATGAAGCAGGGCGGCGCGCTCACCGAGGCGGCCGACCTGGTCTCGGCACTGCGGTCCCGGTACCGCTGCACCGGGGTGATCCTGGGCTGCACCGAGCTGCACCTCGTGGGTGACCGGCTGGTGGAGCGGCTGGGCGGGTCGCAGGTGCTGGACCCGCTGCGCGAGATCGCGTTGTCGCTCTGGACCCGGACCGCGCAGCCGCTGCTCGCGGCGTGACCGTCGGGGCCGGACCAACGCGGTCCCGCGCGCCTGCGCCGGCCGCCGGACCCGGGACGAACGCGCCGATGTCGACCCGCCACGGCGCGCCCAGGGCGGCGGCCGGGTCGTCAGTCGACCGGCACTGCGATCGCGGTGGCGACCAGGCCGTCCGCGACGCCCCACCGGCCGGTGAACCCGGCCGGCACGCCGGGCTCCGGCCGGCACAGCCGGGCGGCGAAGGTGCCGTCGGCGTGCAGCTCGATCTCGGCCTCCACGAAGTCCAGCAGGCGGCGGCCGAGCGGGAACCACGCCTTGTAGAACGCCTCGCCTTGGCGCTCCACAGCAGCCGGTCGGCGGAGACGTCCGGCCGGGCCTGCAGCAGCGCGCCCAGCCGGGCGCGCTCGGCGGGCAACGCGATGGCGGCCAGCACGCCGGCCGGCAGCGGCTCGTTCGGCTCGGCGTCGATGCCGACGGTACGCACGGCGGCGGCCGGGCCAGCGCGGCGGCCCGGTACCCGGCGCAGTGCGTCATGCTGCCCACCACCCCGGCCGGCCAGCACGGTGCGCCCTGCTCACCCGGCAGCACCGGCGCCGGGTCCACGCCGAGCGCCGCCATCGCGGTACGCGCGCACCAGCGGACGGTGGTGAACTCGCGGCGGCGCCGCTCGACGGCCCGGGTGACATGGACGTCCTCCGGCGGCAGCAGGCGCGCCTCCGGCGGGTCGCCGTACGCGTGCGCGGTGACCACCGGCGCGGGCAGCAGCGCGCCGATCACCGCTGCACCAGCCGGTCGCCAGCGCCCAGCGGCACCTCGGTCACGTCGACGGGGCGGCCCCGGCGTCGCCATTCGCGGGGATAGCCCACGGACACCTCGACGAACGGCACCCCGTCGACGGTCATGCTGCGCGGGATGTGCAGGTGGCCGTAGACGACCGCGTCGGCGCGGAACCGGCGGTGCCAGTCGGCGGTGCGCTCGGTGCCGCACCAGATCGCGAACTCCTGGTGCCACAGCGCCCGGGTCGGCTCGCGGACCAGCGGGAAGTGGTTCACCAGCACGGTACGGCGGTCCGGCTCGATGGCCGCCAGCCGGGCCTCGGTGAGTTCGGCCCGTGCCGCGCACCACGCCGCCCGGTCCGGGTACGGGTCGGGGTGCAGCAGGAACTCGTCGGTGCAGACCACCCCGGCCGCGTACGCGCGCTCCATCGCGGCCTCGGCGGTGTCCGCCCCGACGGGCCGGAACGAGTAGTCGTAGAGCACGAACAGGGGCGCCACGGTGACCGGTCCACCGGGGCCGTCCCAGGTCGCGTACGGGTCCTCCGGGGTGAGCACGCCGAGCCGGCGGCACATCTCGACCAGCATCCGGTAGCGCGCCACCCCGCGCGCCTGCACCGGGTCGGTGGTGGGGGTCCACAGTTCATGGTTGCCGGGGGCCCAGATCACCTTGGCGAAGCGGCCCGCCAGCACGCTCAGCGCCCACTCCACCTCGGCGAAGACCTCGCCGACGTCCCCGGCGACCAGCAGCCAGTCGTCGTCGGACCCGGGGCGCAGCCGCTCCACGATCGCGCGGTTCTCCGCGTGGTGCACGTGCAGGTCGCTGATGGCCAGCAGCCGGCCGACGGAGGTCATGCGGACCACCATGGCACCTCCCGGCTGGGGCAAGACCTAGTTGTCCGGTCGTGGAGCCGCCGTCCCGCCGGCAGCGCCGGGATACAGTGACCGGGCGCGGCGGGGGCCCCCGGGGGGCCGTCCGCGTGGTGGGTGTGCGCCAGGTTGACGGTGAGGTGACGGTGACGATGGCCATCGGGAAGATCATTCGGTACAACGAGACCAAGGGGTACGGGTTCATCGCGCCGGACGACGGCGGCGAGGACCTGTTCATCCACGTCAACGACGTGGGTTTCCCGCTCACCGACCGGTGTGTCGGCCAGCGGGTGAGCTATGAGGTGATGGAGGGGCACAAGGGCCTGAAGGCGGCCCGGATCCAGCTGCTGGACCCGCCCGCGGCACCCCGGCGGGCCGCGGTGCCGGCACCGGACGAGGACGACGAGGACTGCGAGGTCCTCTCGGCCGAGGAGTACAGCAGCGAGATCACCGAGGCGCTGATGGAGACCGCGCCGAACCTGACCGGCGCGCAGATCATGAAGATCCGCGAGCGGCTGATCGCCGCCGGGTACCGCCGCGGCTGGGTGGTGAAGGGCTGACCGTCGGGGCGTCCGGGAACCGGCGCGCCGGGCGCGCGGCGCGGTCGGTGACCGCGCCGCGCGGCGGCCGGCTCGCGGCGGGCCCGCGCCTCGATGTAGTCCGCCGCCCGGGGCGGCCCGTCGGCCGCCCGCAGTTCGTCGCGGAGCGCGCCGACACCGGCGCGGACCGCGTCGTCGGCGGCCAGCGCGTCCACCGCGGCGCGCAGCCGGTCGGCGGTGACGGGCTGCCCGGACAGGTCCACGCCGAGGCCCAGCTCCGCCAGGCGGGCGGCGACGATCCGCTGCTCCGGCATGTGCGGCAGGGCGACCACCGGGGTGCCGAAGTACATCGCCTCCATGGCGCTGTTCATGCCGGCGTGCGAGACGAAGACCTCGGCCCGCTCCAGCACGGCCAGTTGCGGCACCCAGGTCAGCAGCTCCACGTTCTCCGGTACCGGGCCGAGCGCGTCCCGGTCGACTCCCTCGCCCACCGCCACCACCGCGTGCCAGCGCGTCCCGGCGAACGCGTCCACGCAGGTGCGCAGCAGGTCGCCGTGGTTGTCGTAGTTGAAGCTGCCCATCGACACCAGCACCACCGGCCGGCCCGGAGCGGGTGGGCTCCACGGTTGGTCGGGCCGGTTGCCGATGCAGGCGCCGACGAAGGCGAACCGGTCGTCGAACGTCTCGTTCGCCGGCTGGAAACGCCGGGGCAGGAACACCAGGTTCGCGTCGTCGGCGGGCGCGGTGAACTCCTCCAGCGTCACGTCGGCCAGGCCGTGCTCGTGCAGCAGCGCGCCCATCTTGACGAAGAAGTCGATGATCGCCGGGTGGGTCCCGTCGATCTCGCCGGCGAACATCGCGCCGATCTGCTGGGTGAGCGAGTAGTGCTCGTTGGAGGCAAAGGTCACGAACATCTCGATCGCCGGCCGCTTCCATTTACGGGCCAGCACCCGCCCCGCGGCGAACGTGCTCACGTCGTAGAGCAGCACGTCCGGCACGTCGTCACCAAGCCCGGCCTCGTAGATCGGCACGGTGGCGATCGCCTCGTCGATGGAGCGGACCGGCTCGTGCGCCATGTACTCGGCGTCGATCCGGTGCAGCAGCTTCCGGGAGGCCAGGGGTGACTCGTACGGCAGCAGCGTCGCGCCGGCGGCGGTGACCAGCGGCGCGAACCGGCTGTTCGTCGCGTACGTCACCCGGTGTCCGCGCCGCACCAGTTCGGCGACGACGGGCAGCGTCGGATTGATGTGTCCGAACGCGGGCAACGGCAGGAACGCCACGTGCAACCTCGACATGACCGGGAGCCTTCCACTTCGGCGTCCCGGCGGCCGCCGGGACGGCGGCAAGTCTGGGGAACTCCCCAGCCAATTCCTGCCCCTGTCCGGAGAGTCTCGGGAAACCACTTGTCTTTGTGGAGAGGCGGGCCCGCGGCGTGCTGAGTTGGTCCGACAACTCCCTCCGATGGAGAGCGAGACGCCGTGAGCCAATCAGCAGAACGCATCGCCGGGCAGGAGCCGCGCAGACCTCTGACGCCCGGTCTGGAGGTCTTCTCCCGGGGCTGGCCCGACCAGGCGCCCGACACGGTCTGCGGGTGGGGATCCAGCGAGCCACACACCCAGCTCGTCCGCAAGGGGCTGACCGGCATCCTGCAGACGTACGGGGTCCGCACGCTGACCGACGCCGGCTGCGGCGACCTCGCGTGGATGAGCACCGTCGACCTGTCCGGCGTGGACTACGTCGGGCACGACGTGCACGAGCGGGAGTCCTGGCCGGAGCTGCGCCGCCGGGGCTACCGCCTCCAGATGCTCGACATCACCACCGAGGACGTCCGCCCGACCGACCTGTTGATCTGTCGGGACGTCTTCATCCACCTGCCCAACGACATGGTGCTGGCCGCCCTGGACCGGTTCCGGGCCTCCTGCCGGCTGTTGCTGACCACCAGCTACACCAGCGACTCGTCGCTGCCCGGGGGCGAGTTCTCCAACCTGGAGCGGATGGCTGCGCCGAGCTTGCGGCATGCGAAGCTCGACCTCACCCGCGCCCCGTTCGGGCTGGGTGAGCCGCTGGAGCGGATCCCGGAGGACTGCCCGAACAAGTACCTGTGCCTGTGGGACATGTCCGCCGCGCCCGCGCCGGGGACGGCGCGATGAGCGGCCCGCTGCGGCTCGCCCACTCCCCCTGCCCGAACGACACGTTCGTGTTCCACGCCTGGACGGCGGGGCTGCTGCCGCAGTGCCCGCCGCCGGAGGTGACGCTCGCCGACATCGACGTCACCAACGGCATGGCCGAGCGGGGCGAACTCGACGTGCTGAAGATCTCCTACGCCGCCCTGCCGTACGTGCTGGACCGCTATGCGCTGCTGCCCACCGGGGGCGCGCTCGGGCACGGCTGCGGACCGCTGCTGCTCACCCGCGAGGAGTGCGCGCCGGCCGACCTCGCCGGCCGCGTGGTGGCCATCCCGACCGAGCACTCCACCGCCTACCTGCTGTTCCGGTTCTGGGCGCGGCAGGCGTGGCCGGGGGCGGACGTACGGACGGTGGTGCTGCCGTTCCACGAGATCATGCCGGCCGTCCGCGACGGCGCGGTCGACGCCGGTCTGGTCATCCACGAGGCCCGGTTCACCTACCACACGTACGGCCTGCACTGCCTGGTCGACCTGGGCCAGGACTGGGAGGGCCGGACCGGCCTGCCGATCCCGCTCGGCGCGATCGTCGGCCGGCGCAGCCTCGGCGCCCGGCGGCTGGCGGAGATCACCGCCGCGATCCGGGCCTCGGTCCGGCACGCCTGGGCCGATCCGGGCGCCTCCCGGGCGTACGTCCGGCAGCACGCGCAGGAGTTGGCGCCGGAGGTGCTGGAGGGCCACATCGGGCTCTACGTCAACCGGTACACCGAGGACCTGGGCGGGTGCGGCCTGGCCGCGGTGCGGACGATGCTCGACCTGGCGGCGGAGGCCGGGCTGGTGCCGCCGGTGCCCCAGGACGCCCTCGACCTGCCGGCACCGGCCGACCCGGTCCCGGCCTGAGCTGCGGGAATGTCACGAACAGGAGGCGCTGTGCCCATCGAGCTGCCAGACCCGACCGGGCGAGCCGGCCTGCGGGTGCTCGCCATCGGGGCGCACCCCGACGACGTCGAGATCGGCGCGGCGGCGCTGGTCACGAAACTGCGCGAGCAGGGCCACGAGGTGTACGTCCTCGTCCTCACCGACGATCCGGCGTGCTGCGACACACGCCGCGCCGAGGCCACCAACGCCGCGGCGGAGATGGGCGTCCCGGCGGACCGGGTCCACTTCGGCGGCGTCGAGCAGGGCTACCTCCGGGGTGACATCGACGAGGTACGGCTGGTCCGGGAACTGATGGCGCGGCTCGACCTGCGGCCGGACGTGGTGGTGACGCACACCTGGGCGGACAGCCACAACGACCACGGCGCGGCGTACCGGATCGCGCACGCGGCCTTCCGCGACTGCGTCTTCCTGCACTACTCCACCCACGTCTCGTCCGAGATCAGCCACTTCCGGCCGACCGTCTTCGTGGAGGTGACCCCGGACCGGCTGCTGGTCAAGGACCGGGCGCTGAAGTGCTACCACTCGCAGGCCTCGCGGATCGGTCGGCACGACCTGACCGCCTACGAGGAGCTGCACGGCCGCCGCGCGCGGTTGGACCGGGCCGAGGCCTTCGAGGTGGGTCTGCAGTACGGGGCGACCGACGCGGCCCGCCGGACCGTCGGCCTCAGCGACTCCCCGTTCCACCGGTTCTGGCTGCCGGCGGTCGGCGACGGCACCGTCACGCTGCTCTACGAGCCGCCCGCCGACGGCGACACCCCGGCGACGTCCCGGCACCGCAACGCCGCTCGGGACGCGCTGCGGCAGGCGTTCGTCGACCTCTGGTCGCCCTATCCGCTGCGGGAGCACTGCGCGGACGCGGACGAGGCGTCGGCCGCCGCCCGGCGGGGCAGTGTCGTCACGGTCGGCGGCCCGGACAGCAACCCGGTGGCCCGGGAGTGCCAGCGCCTCGACGCTCCCGTCTGGACCCTCTCCTCGCCCCGCTGCCTGGAGAACCGGGTGTCCGGGGCCCGGCTGGCCGCGGGAGCGCCCCGGGAGTTCGGGTACGTGGCCCGCCGGGCGAGTCCGTGGGCCGCCGGCGCGACCGTGGTGGGCGTGGCCGGGGTCAGCGACGCGGCGACCCGGGCCGGGATGGAGTTCCTGGCGGACCCGGGCCGGGCACCGGAGGTGGCCCGGATCTTCGACGAGCACCCCTGGGCGCAGGTCGTCTACGGGGTGGAGGCCGGCGAGCTGCGGGTGGTCGACGTGCAGCCGTCGACGGCGGACGGAGGGGACCGGTGACGGAACGGACCCGGCTGGCGCTCGTCACCACGCACGTCTTCGGGATCCGCGCGTACGAGGGGATCTTCTCCTCCGACGCGTACCTGGACGGACTGGTCGAAGTGCCGCTGATGATCGGCATCCCGCCCGAGCGCGGTTCGGCCGCCGTCGGCTACGCGTCGGTCGCCGACCTGGCCCGCGAGCAGGGCGCCGAGTGCGTCCTGACCGAGGACGGCAGCCTGTCGTCGCTGCGCGGCCTGCTCACCGACTGTCGTCCGCACTACCTGCTCGTGGTGGGCTGGTCCCGGCTCATCCACCCGGACGTCCTGGCGGTGCCGAGGACCGTGCACGGCGCGGATCCCGGGCCGGCGGACGGCCGGTACGGGTGCATCGGCATGCACCCGACGAAGCTGCCGACGGGGCGCGGACAGGCACCGATCCCGTGGACGATCATCAAGGGACTGCGCTCCACCGCGCTGAGCGTGTTCTTCCTGGAGCCCGAGGCGGACACCGGCCCGATCATCGCCCAGTACGACCTGCCGGTCCGCCAGCGGGAGTCGGCCGCGTCGCTGTTCTACCGGATGGCGTCGACGCACTTCGAGGCCGGCACGGAACTGGCCGGGCACCTCGCCCGCCGCTCGGTGCCGTCGCGGGTGCAGATCGCGGAGCGGGCGACGCGGTGGCCGAAACGGCGGCCGGCCGACGGGCGCATCGCGCACACCATGCGCTTCTCGGAGATCGAAGGGCTGGTGCGCGGGCTGCTGGGGCCGTATCCGCGGGCGTTCGCCTCGATCGGCGGAACTGATTATCCGGTCGAAGGCGCGTGGCTCGCCGACAATTCCGGCGACGCCGGCTCAACGACCCTGGAACTGGTCACCGCGGACACCATCCGATTCGGTTGCGCCGACGGTGTCGCCATCCTGAAACGGCACCGGTGACCTCACGTCCCCGTACGGGACCGGGCGGAGATCGCGCTCGAACACGGATGTGGTGGCCTTCCGCAGCGGACGAGGCCGCCACCTTCCGGATCGAGCACGATCCCTTCCCGGCGGCACCACGGCACCGCCGGGAGTTCGCGCCTACCGCTTGCTGAGGCTGCGGCCGATCCCGATGCTCCCGACCCCGATACCCAGTGCCAGGACGATGAGGGCCACCGTGTGCCCACCTTCCGACAGGTCGCCGCCCAGCAGCGCGATTATCGCCACGGCAGCCAAGCCGAATCCGACGAGCACCTGGATGAGAGACCCTTTGCGCCGAGCCATCTTCTTCTCCTTCTCGGGGTAGGCAAGAGCCGGCCGGCGATTCTCCGGAGGTGACCCCATCGCCGCCGACAACCGGGCAGCCGAGCAGATCTCATTGATCCGACTCGACCGACTCGACCGAACGTACCAGTACCGGACAACCGAATAGACATTGCGATCCGTGAAACTGTCGCAAAGTCCCAGTCCTGACCCGCGAGCCGTTGACCGCAGTCAATTCCGGTGATAAAGGACCGTCAGCCGGGCACGATCGCCGGCGGCGGCGGTGCCGGCGGCTCACGGTCGGCCAGCAGTTGCGCCAACCGGTCCGCCACCGCGACGGGGCCGCCCGACTCGCGTACCGACCGGCCCAACTGCTGCGCCCGACGTCGGGCGTCGGGGTCTGCGGCGACCGCCTCGACGGCGGCCCGCAGCGTGTCGAGGTCGAGTGCCTCGGGTCGGATCGACCGGCCCACCCCCAGCTCGACGACCTGCCGGGCGATTGCGTACTGGTCGCTCTGCTGGGGCACCACCACGACGGGTACGCCCTCGTACATCGCCTCCATCAGGCTGCCCGTGCCGCCCTGGCAGACGAACGCGGCGGCGTGTCGCAGCACGGCCAGGTGCGGCACCCAGCGGTGCGCCTCCACGTTGGGCGGCAACGGCCCCAGTTCCGCCGGGTCGGTGGACCGGCCGAGGGTCATCACCACGTGCCACGGCGTGCCGGCGAAGGCGCGGGCGCAGCTGCGGAAGAAGTCGGGGCGCTGGTTGACGGTGGTGCCGAGCGAGACCAGCAGCACCGGCCCGGCGCCGGCCGGCGGCGACCACTCACCGGCGAGGTCCGCCGGCCGCAGGCAGGGGCCGGCGAACAGGTAGTCGTCGCCGAAGGTGTCCCCCCGGACCTGGAACGCCCGGGTGACGAACGAGATGTTCAGCGCCGCGTCGTCGCCGCTGGCCGGGCCGCCGTCGAAGAGGTCGGCCGCGCCGGCCGCCGCGACCCGGCCGGTCAGCTCCGCGACCAGCTCGGCCAGCCTCGGGTCGGTCGGGTCGACCGGCTCCGACTCCGGCTCCGGCTCGGTGCCGTTCAGCGGCACCTGACCGTTCGTGCCGAACCCGGCGTAGGTACGGACCGTCGGCACCCCGTACCGGCGGCCGAGGGCGACGGCGACGTCCGAGGCGAGTGCGTCGTGCACGACCAGGTCGGGCGGGTCCGCCTCGGCACACGCCAGCGCCGCCTCCAGCGGCGCGAAGCTCTCCCGGAGGAACTCGACCAGCATCGTGGTCGCGCTCGGTGGCGGCGACAGCGACGCCGGAAACGTCGACCGGTAGGGCACGACCCGCGCGCCGGTCTCCCGGGCCACGTCGGCGAGCCGGTCGGCGACCAGATAGCTGACCCGGTGGCCGCGCCGCAGGAGTTCCTCCACCATGGCCAGGGTCGCCTTGAGATGGCTGAACGCCGGGAAGGTCAACCAGACCACGTGTCGCGGCGGGGGGTCCTGGTCGGGGTCAGGCAGGGACACGGTCACCTCCGGGCTGTCCCGCCCGGGTCACGGCGGACGGGGTGGAGTCGGCCTGCCGGACGATCGCCCCGAGCAGCGACGCCTGGCCGACGATGGCGTCGCGGTAGCGGTCCTGTCGGGTCGGGTCGGCGCACGCCTCGGCGAAGCCGTCCACCATCCGCAGGAACTGGTCGGCGGCGGGCAGGCGGTGCTCGGTAACGGTTTCCGCCCGGTGCAACCGGACCACCGGGCGGGTCCCCGGCGGCGGGGTGAACGCCCAGTCCACCTCGATCCGGCCGGTACTGCCCCAGACCGCACACGTGTTGCGGTAGGCGTGCGCGAGGCCGAAGTCGCACTGCGCGGTGACCCCGACGGAGTCGGCCAGCAGCGCGGATCCGGAGATGTCGACCCCGGTACCGGGGTCGTGGCGCAGCCGCGCGCCGACCACCTCGACGTCCGGCCCGAGCAGCGAGCCGGCCAGGCGTACCGGATAGCAGCCGGTCTCCCGCAGGGCACCACCGGCGAGTTCCCGGCGGTAGCGGATAAGCGCCGGATCGGCCTGCGGCACGCCGAACGACGCACTGACGGTCCGTACCTCGCCGATCGCGCCCTCGGCGATCCGGTCCCGCACCCAGCCGTGCTGCGGGTGGTCGAGGAAGGCGAAGTTCTCCACCAGCGCCAGGCCGGCGGTCCGGGCCGTGTCGGCCAGCCGTACGGCGGCAGCGGCGTCCACGGTCAGCGACTTCTCCACCAGCACGTGCTTGCCGGCGCGCAGCGCGGCGTCCGCCCACTCCTCGTGCAGCGCGTTCGGCAGCGCCACGTAGACCGCCTGGACGTCGTCGCGCGCCAGCAGCCGCTGGTAGCCGGTCACCGCCACGCCGCCGAACCGGTCGGCGAACGCGCCGGCCTTCTCCGGCGTACGGCTGGCCACGGCGACCAGCCGCAGCCGGTCACAGGCCACGATCGCCGGCACGGTACGCCGCCAGGCGATGTCGGCGGCGCCGAGCACACCGACGCCGATCGGCACCCGGTCCGTCATGATGGCTTCCTCCGTCGGACGTCGTCCGTGAAGTCGCGGTGAGTCACGGCGGTCAGCGGTGCCGGGTGACGAACTCGCGGATCGAGGCGACCATGTAGTCGGCCATCTCGATCGTGATCCCCGGGTACACACCGATCCAGAAGGTACGCTCGGTGACGATGTCGCTGTTGGTCAGCTCACCGCTGATCCGGTAGTTCTGGTCCTGGTAGGCCGGGTGCCGCACCAGGTTCCCGGCGAACAGCAACCGGGTGCCGATCTTACGGGCGTTGAGGAAGTCCACCAGTTCGGCGCGGCTGAAGCCGGCCTCCTCGGTGAGCGTGATGACGAACCCGAACCAGCTCGGGTCGCTGCCCGGCGTCGGCTCGGGCAGCAGCAGGCCGGGCAGGCCGTCGAGGCCCTCGCGCAGCCGCCGCCAGTTGCGCTTACGGGCGGCCACGAAGTCGTCCAGCTTGGTCAGCTGGCTCAGCCCCAGCGCCGCCTGGCTGTCGGTGGCCTTCAGGTTGTACCCGACGTGGGAGAAGATGTACTTGTGGTCGTAGCCGTGCGGCAGGTCACCCAGCTGGTACGAGTAGCGCTTCAGGCACTTGTTGTCCTCCCCCGGCTCGCACCAGCAGTCCCGCCCCCAGTCCCGCATCGACTCGACGATCCGGGCCAGCTCCAGGCTGTTGGTCAGCACACAGCCGCCCTCTCCGGTGGTCAGGTGATGCGCCGGATAGAAGCTCACCGTCGAGAAGTCGCCGAAGGTGCCGGCGTTGCGGCCCTGGTAGGTGGAGAGCACGGCGTCACAGGTGTCCTCGATGAGGAACAGCCCGTGCGCGCGGGCCAGCTCCGCCACCTCGGCCGCCGGGAACGGGTTGCCCAGCGTGTGCGCCATCATGATGGCCCGTGTCCGGGGCGACAGCGCCGCCTCGATCCGCTCCACTGTGGTGTTGTAGGTGGGTAGGTCCACGTCGATGAAGACCGGCACCATCCCGCACTGCACGATCGGGTTCACCGTGGTCGGGAACCCGGCGGCCACCGTGATCACCTCGTCGCCCGGCCGCAGCCGGCGGTCCCCCAGCTCGGGGGCGGCCAGCGAGGCCAGCGCCAGCAGATTGGCCGACGATCCGGAGTTGGTCAGGTGGGCCTTGCGCACCCCCATCGTCCGCGCGAACAGCCGCTCGAAGCGCAGCGCCGCCGCACCGGAGGCGATCCGCAGGTGCAGGGCCTGCTCCACCAGCGCCACCCGGTCGTCCTCGTCGAGCACCGCGCCGGACGGCAGGATCGGCGTCACCCCCGGTACGAACTCCTGTTCCGTCGACGCCTGATCACGGTGCAGTTTGCGCACCTGCTCAAGGATCGAGCGTACGGCCGCGTCAGCCATGGGTATCTCCGTCCAGTACGAGGTTCGAGGTGGATGTGCCCGTCCCGTCGCCCGGGCCGGACGTTCCGGCCGCGACACCGACCGGCGGTGAAACGGTGTCCCAGACGGCCTGCAGCGCCTCGGTCAGCGTGCGGCGTGGCGACCAGCCGAGGGCCCGCCGGGCCAGTCCGATGTCCAGTGGCAGGTCGCCGGTGCCGCTGTGCCGTCGTACGGCCGGCGGCGGGACCCGCACGATCGTGGCGGTCGATCCGGCGATGCGGATCAGCTCGTCCACGGCGTCGGTCAACCGCACCCCGACGCCACCGCCGACGTTGACGACGGGCGGCACGGTCGGCGCCGCCGCCGCGTGGCACACCGCGTCGGCGACGTCCCGGACGTCGACGATGTCCCGGGTTCCGGCCACCGGAGGCAGGCGGAGTTCGGCCGGCTGGCCGGCGAGCTGGTGGGCGATCCCGCCGAACAGCCCGGACCGCGGCGCGAAGGGGCCCAGCGCCAGGCTGAGCCGCAGCACGACCGCGTCCACGCGGCCCTGGGCGACGGCCCGGGTGACCAGCCGGGTACCGGCCAGCTTCGTTTGCCCGTACCGGCTGGTCGGGTGGCCCTCCAGGTGCTCCGAGAGGGTGCGCCCGCCGGGCTGGTCGCCGTACTCGTAGGCGGAACCGAGGTGCACCAGGCGGGCCGGTCGGGGCAGCGCGGCGACCGCCGCCACGATCCGGCCGACCAGCGTCACGTTGCCCACGGTCAGCTCGTCGTCGGTGACGGCCCAGAGCGCGCCGGCCGCGTTGACCACCAGCGTCGGCCGCAGCTCGGCGAGCGTGGCGAACAGCTCACCGCCGCTGGCCGCGACCAGGTCCAGGTGCCGGGTCGGCCACGGCGCGGGCACGGCGGACCGCCGGGCCAGGCCGGTCACCCGCCAACCGGCGGCATGCAGCGTCGCGCAGACGGTACGACCGATGAAGCCAGCCGCACCGAGCACCACCGCGGTCGGCGGCCCGAGCTCTACGGGACCAGCTGCGCGCATGGGGGCCCTTCCGGCTGCTGGGACGAGGGAGTTTGTCGGGGCGGGCACCGGGTCGGCGGCGGCCACACCTGCCGCCACTATCCACGCGGCCGACCGGGGCGGGCCGTCCAGCGGCCGAACTCTGGGTGTTTTCCCGGACTCCGGCGGCATCGGTCGGCGAAGCCCGCAACCGCCGACCACCCTGAGCGTGGACCGGATCGCCACCCGTCAGGAGTGCCACCGTGCGCGTGCTGTTCGCCACCGTGCCAGAGAAGTCCCACCTGTTCTGCCTGACGCCCGTCGCGTGGGCGATGCGGGCGGCCGGGCACGAGGTCCGGGTGGCCAGTTGCGTCGAGTTCGTCGACGTCATCGCCCGGACCGGGATGACAGCGGTGGCCGTCGGCAGCAACGACGGGATCAGCGCGGCGATGAGCGCCAACCGGGAGACCCAGCAGTGGGACACGGTCAACTGGAGCGACCTGTCCCCGGAGCGGCCCGACCACCGGCAGGAGGTCGACCGCGCGCAGCTCGGCGCGTACGGGTGCGCAATGTACAACGAACCGATGTTCGACGACCTGGTGGCGTTCGCCCGCTCCTGGCAACCGGACCTGGTGGTCTGGGACCCGCTGACCTACGCCGGGCCGATCGCCGCCGGGGCGGTGGGTGCGGCGCAGGTGCGGTCGCTCTGCTTCGCGGACGTGTGGGTGAAGAAGCGCCAACTGCTGCGCGAGCTGAACGCGCAACTGCCGGAGCAGGAGCGGGCGGACCCGCTGGCCTCCTGGCTGACCGCGCGGGCGGCGGAGTACGGCGGTACGTTCACCGAGGAGCTCACCACCGGTCAGCTCACCCTCGACCCGCTGCCGGCGAGCCTCGCCGTCGACACCGGCGTGCCGAGCACGCCGATCCGGTTCGTGCCGTACAACGGTCCCGCCGTGGTGCCGGACTGGCTGCGGCACGCACCGGAGCGACCCCGGGTCTGCCTGAGCCTCGGCGCCTCGAACACCGAGCGGTACGGCGGCGACTACGTCTCCAAGGCCGACATCCTGGAAGCGCTGTCCGAGCTCGACGCCGAGGTGGTCGCCGCGCTGCTACCCGCCCAGGTCGCCGAACTCGGTTCGCTGCCCGGCAACGTCCGGGTGGTGGAGTCGGTGCCGCTGCACGCGCTACTGCCCACCTGCTCGGTGCTGATCCACCACGGTGGCTTCGGCAGCTACGCCAACGCGCTGGTCTACGGCGTACCGCAGCTGACCGTGACCACCCCGGTGGCCGACCAGCTCTATCGCGGCGCCGGCCTGCGGGAGCAGGGCGCCGGGCTGCTGCTGGAGAGTGGCAGCGCCGGCGCGGACGATGTACGGCGGGCCACGGCGCGGCTGCTGGACGAGCCGGCCTTCGCCGACCACGCAGCCCGGCTGCGCGACGAGGTGATGGCCCGCCCGGCCCCGTCCGACGTGGTGCCGGTGCTGGAGAAGCTGGTGGCGGAACGCCGGACGGCGCCCTGGCCGCACTGACCGGCCCGGTCGGGGTACGCCGTCAGCGCTGCCCGACGCCCGCCTCGTGCGCGATCAGGCCGGCCTGCGTCCGGTTGGCGCAGCCGAGCTTCTCCAGCACCCGCGACACGTACCCCTTGATGGTCGCCTCGGACAGGTGCAGCCGGGCCGCGATCCGCGCGTTGGACAGCCCCTCGCCGAGGCAGCCGAGCACCTCGACCTCCCGCTCGGTCAGCGTGCTGATCTGCTGCCGGGCCCGGTCGCGCGCGGAGCGGCTGTCGGTGGAGGCGGTGACCAGCCGGCGGGCGGCGGCCGGCGACAGCACGGTGTGCCCGTCGGCGGCGACCCGCACCAGCCCGATCAGGCTCTCCGGCGGGGTGGACTTGACCAGGAACCCGGCCGCGCCGAGGCGCAGCGCCCGCAGCACGTACTGGTCGGCGTCGAAGGTGGTCAGCACGACGATCGGCGGCGCGTCGGGGCGGGCGTTGATCCGCTCGATGGCGGTCAGCCCGTCCACGCCCGGCATCCGCAGGTCCATCAGCACCAGGTCGGGCCGGCTGCGGGCCACCGCCTCGACCGCCGCCGCGCCGTCGTGCGCCTGGTCGACGACCTCGATGTCGTCCGCCGAGCCGAGGATCCGGCTGAGGAAGACGCAGACCATCGGCTCGTCGTCGACGACCAGCACCCGGATCACGCGCCCACCGCCGATTCGGCCGTCGGCACGTACGCGGGAAGGACCGCCTCCAGGCGGAACCCGCCGTCCGGCGCGGGCCCGGCGCGCAGCGTGCCGTGCACCAGCTCGATGCGTTGCCGCAGGGTGACGATGCCCAGGCCGGAACCGCTCCCGACCAGGGCCGCGCTGGGCCGGCCGGTGGGCGGGGTGTTGTGCACGTCGATCCGCAGGTGCGCCTCCTCGTAGCGCAGCCGCACGGTCACCCGTGCGCCCGGCGCGTGCTTGCGCACGTTGGTCAGCGCCTCCCGCACGATCCGGTACGCCGTGCGCCCCACCACCGGTGACGCGAGCGACCGGTCACCGGACTCCACCAGCTCGACCGGTACGCCGACCGCGGTCGACTCGGCGACCAGCGTGGCGAGCCCGTCCGCCGTCGGGGTGGTGTCCTCCTCCGGGGCCCGCCGCAGGATGCCCACCAGGTCCCGCAGCTCGTCGAGCGCCTGGCAACCGGCGGCCCGCAGGTCCTCGGCGGCCTGCCGGGTCGCCTCGTCCGTCGCGGTCATCCGCAGCGCGCCGGCCTGGAGCACCATCAGGCTCACCCGGTGGGTTACCACGTCGTGCATCTCCCCCGCCAACCGCGCCCGCTCCTCGTCGCGGGCCTGCTCGGCGAGGAGGTGCCGTTCCCGTTCGGCCCGTTCCGCCCGCTCGGTCAGCGCCAGCACCAGCCGGCGGCGGGCGTCGAGATAGAGCGCCAGCAGCGGCCCGACGGCGGTCCGCAGCACCGCCAGCGTGATGATCGTGGCCGACGGCTCCCACGGCCGGGCGACGACGAAGGTCAGCAGCCCCAACGCGACGTACGCGACCCGCCGGTCCCGGCTGTGGAACGGCGGCCCGTACGCGGCGACCACGGTCGCGAAGGGCGCCCACACGTTGCCGGCCGAGGCCGGCGTCAGGGCGTGCGCCGGCGAGATCAGCAGCGTGACCACGAGGGTGAACAGGCCGAGCACGACGACCACGGTCAGCGGCGCCCGGCGGCGCAGCACCAGCGAGGAGCAGGCCAACGCCTGCGCGCCGAGCAGCCCCCAGGCCAGCGGACCCGGCCGCTCCGGCCACCAGCTCCCGCCGGCCAGGGTGGTGCCGGTGTCCAGCAGCACGAAGACCACGGCGAGGGCCACGTCGATGACGACCCGGTGCCGGTGGTGCCACGGTGCCTCCGTCATGCCTAGACGGTAGGGCATCCGCCACCGGCGGCGAACCGGCCGCGCACCTGCGTCGGTGCCGCAACCGACGAAAGTCGTACGCCTGCGCCGGCGGCCCCACCTTCGTCGGGGCGGAACCCGACTGCACACCCTGGCGCCGGACCGCCGCGCACCGGTGCAATGGTCGGCATGGAAACCAGCCCTGAGCACACCACCACGATCCCCCAGTTGGGACGTTACGACGTCGACCCGGCCCGGTCGACGGTCCGGTTCCGCACCACCCACCTGTTCGGACTGGGGAAGGTGGACGGCACCTTCGCCGTCCGCTCCGGGACGGTGGAGGTCGCCGAGCCGCTCTCCGCGTCGCGGGTGCAGGCGGAGGTCGACGCCGCCAGCTTCAACACCGGCAGCGCCCAGCGGGACCGTACGGTCCGCTCCGCCACCTTCCTCGACACCGACCGCCACCCGGTGCTCACCTTCGTCTCCGAGCGGATCGACGAGACCTCGATCACCGGCCGGTTGACCGTCAAGGGGGTGACCGGGCCGGTGACCCTGACGGTGCGGGAGTCGGCCGGCACGGACGACGGGTTCCGAGTGGTCGCGACCACCCGGGTGGACCGGCTGGAGTTCGGGGTGACCGGATCCCGCGGGATGACCGGACGCTACCTCGACCTGACGGTGGAGGCCGTGTGCGTACGCCGCTGAGCCCGGCCGCGAACGAGGGGGTGAGGCGATGACTGACGCGGTGGTGGTGGAGGACCTGCGCCGCAGCTACGGCGCGGTCCAGGCGGTACGCGACGTGAGCTTCACCGTCGCGCACGGCGAGATCTTCGCGCTCCTGGGCCGCAACGGTGCCGGCAAGAGCACCACCCTGGAGATCCTGGAGGGCTTCCGGACCCGGGACGGCGGCCGCGCCGAGGTGCTCGGCCTCGACCCGGGCGACCGGGCCACCGCCCGGCGGCTGCGGGAGCGGATCGGGGTGGTGCTCCAGGACATCGCGGTCGAGCCCTACCTGACGGTCCGCGAGACGATCGCCCGCAACGCCGGCTACTACCCGACGCCCCGGAACGTGGACGAGGTGGTGGAGCTGGTCGACCTCGCCGGGCAGGCGCGGCGGAAGGTCCGCGACCTCTCCGGCGGCCAGAAGCGCCGCCTGGACCTGGCGCTGGGCATCGTCGGCAACCCGGCCCTGCTCTTCCTGGACGAGCCCACCACCGGGTTCGACCCGAACGCCCGGCGCGGCGCGTGGCAGCTCGTCCGCGACCTGCGCGACGCCGGGATGACCATCGTGCTCACCACGCACTACATGGAGGAGGCGCAGGAGCTGGCCGACCGGGTGGCGGTGATGTCGGCCGGCACGATCGTGGCCGCCGGCCCGACGGCCAGCCTCGGCGGACGGGACGCGGCGCTGACCCGGATCACCTTCGCGCTGCCCGACGGGTGCGCGGTGACGGACCTGCCGGTGCCCGCCACGCTGGCCGACGGGCGGGTCAGCGTCGAGTCGACGGAGCCGACCGCGACGCTGCACCAGCTCACCGGCTGGGCGTTGGGGCGCGGCACCGTCCTGGCCGGACTCACCGTCGACCGGCCGAGCCTGGAGGACGTCTATCTGCGCCTCACCGACCAGGAGGCGTCGACGCCCGCCCGAGACCTCGAAGGGAGCAGCCGGTGAGCACGGTCACCGAACCCCGGGTCGCCCGCGGCGGCGACCTGGCCCTGCTGTGGCACCAGATCCGCTACGAGCAGCTCAGCTTCTGGCGCAACCCGCAGAGCGCGTTCTTCACGTTCCTCTTCCCGGTCGTGGTGATCGCGATCTTCGGGGCCCTCTTCGGGGATGTGGGCAGCAGCGACTACTTCTACGGCCGGTCGGCGTTGCAGTACTACGTCTCCACCATCGCCGCGGTCTCCGTGCTGGGCGCCTGCTACAGCCAGCTGGCGATCGTGCTGTCGACCCGCCGGCAGAACGGAATCCTCAAGCGGGTCCGCGCGACGCCGCTGCCGACGTACATGTACTTCCTCGGGCTGCTCGCGCACTGCGTCGTGGTGAGCGTGGTGGACGTCCTGCTCATCATCGTCGTGGGCCGGCTGTACGGGGTCCGCTTCCCGGCCGTCGCCCAGTGGCCGGTGATCGCGGTGACCCTGGTGCTCGGCGCGGCCAGCTTCTGCGCCCTGGGCGTCGCGGTGGCGTCCCTGATCCGCAACGCCGAGGCCGCCCCGTCGGTGGTGCAGCTGGTGCTCTTCCCGCTGGTCTTCATCTCCGGCACCTACATGCCGATCCACTCCGAGGTGCTGACCACGGTGACCGGGGCGCTGCCGGTGCAGCCGTTCAACGAGGCCCTGCTCGGTGCGTTCACCGCGCACTCGGGGGTGCCGTGGCGAGCCTTCGTGGTGCTGCTGCTCTGGGGCGCCGTCGGCGCGGTGGTCGCGATCCGCCGCTTCCGCTGGGATCCCCGGGCGGAGTGAGCACCGGAGCTGAGCGCGGGGCCCCCGTGGTGCGAACGGGGGCCCCGCGCTCAGATCCGGCGCAGCCAGTCGTCGACCACGCCGGCGGTGGAGGCGGCCAGGTCCTCCATCATGGTGAAGTGGTTGCCGGGCACGTCGACCACCTCGTCCGCCTCGGTCCACCCGGTCTGCCACTGCTGCGGCGACAGGCCCTCGCCGCCCGGCATCGGTCGGCTGGCCCGCACCAGCAGCACCGGCGCGGTCAGCTTCGGCGGGGTCCAGTCGCCCAGCAGGTTGAAGTACCAGCTCATCGCGGACAGTCGCGCCGAGTCCATCCGGGCGAAGCTCTCCTCGCGGGCGAACATCCCGCCGAGCAACTGGTCCTCGAACTGGCCGAGCGAGTCGTCCCCGGGGACGTACGTGTCGAGCAGCGCGACCCCGGCGGCGCTCGGTCCGTCCCGGTCCAGCCGGGCCGCGGTGGCGTGCGCCAGTACCCCGCCCGAGGAGGAGCCGAGCAGCGCGAACGGATGGTCACCGACGTGTTCGCGCACCATCCGGGCCAGCAGCTCCACCAGGGCGTCGGCGGTGGCCGGCAGCGGCTCCCCCGCGGCGAAGCCGGGCACCGCCAGCGCGACGACGTCCCGGACGTCCCGGAACGCGGAGGCGAAGCGGGCGTACTGGTGCACGCCGGCCAGCGCGACCTGGGAGCTGAAGCAGACCAGCCGCACCGGTTCGGGGCCCTTGGCGAGCCGGACCGCGGTCGGCAGCTCGCGTACCTCGGCCGCGTCGGTGAAGGTGGGCCGCAGCCGGGCGACGCTCTGCAGCAGCTCGAAGCCCTCCTTGAGGCGGTGCTGCTCGCAGGCCTGCCGGAAGAGCATGCCGATGACGTCCTGGACCGGACGGGCCGGCTCCGATCCGCCCGCCGCCGGCTGGGCGGCGCTCAGTTCGGCGTCGAGGAACTCGGCCACGGCCCGCGGCGTGGCGTGGTCGAAGGTGAGGGTGACCGGCAGGGTCAGGCCGGTCGCGGTGGCCAGCGCGTTGCGCAGCTCCACCGCGGTCAGCGAGTCCAGGCCGAGTTCCAGGAAGGGCTGCTCGGGGCTCACCGCCTCGGGTGAGGGGTGACCGAGCACGCCGGCGGTGGCGGCGCGAACCACGTCGAGCACGGCCGCGCCGCGCGCGCGGCGTCCAGGTCGCGCAGCCGCCCGGCCAGCGACGGGCCGGTCCCGGTGGCGGCCCGGCGGCGGGACGGGCGGCCAGTCCGCGCAGCAGCGGGCGGGTTCCGCGCCGAGGGCGGCGGTGTCGAGCCGGACGGGCACCAGCGCGGCGGCGTCGACCCGCAGGGCCGCCTCCAGCAGCGCCATGCCCTGCTCGTCGGTGAGCGCGAGCACCCCGCCGCGCTGCATCCGGTCCCGGTCGACCTGGTCGAGGCGGCCGGCCATGCCCTGCTCCCAGGCGCCCCAGGCCAGTGCCGTGGCGGGCAGGCCGTCGGCCCGTCGCTGGTCGGCGAGGGCGTCGAGGACCGCGTTGGCGGCGGCGTAGTTGGCCTGCCCGGGGGTGCCGAAGGTGGCCGCCGAGGAGGAGAAGAGCACGAAGTCGGCCAGCGGCGCGGACCGGGTCAGCTCGTGCAGGTGCAGCGCCGCGTCCACCTTGGCGCGGAACACCGGGTCGAACCGGGCGGGGGTGAGCGAGCCGAGCACCCCGTCGTCGAGGACCCCGGCGAGGTGGAACACGGCGGTCAGCGGGTGCTGCGGCGGTACCGCCGCCAGCAGGGCGGCCAGGGCGTCCCGGTCGGCCGCGTCGCAGGCCGCCACGGTGACCTCCGCGCCGAGCGCGGCCAGCTCCGCGCGCAGCGCCGCCGCGCCGGGGCGTCCGGGCCGCGCCGGCTGACCAGCAGCAACCGGCGTACGCCCCGGGCGGTGACCAGGTGGCGCAGCAGCGGCCCGCCGAGGGCGCCGGTCGCGCCGGTGACCAGCACGGTGCCGTCCGGGTCCCAGCCGACCTCCGGCCGCTCGGGTCCGGCCACCTGGGCCAGCCGACCGGCGCGGACCCGGCCGGCGCGGATCGCGAGCTGCGGTTCGCCGGCACCGATCGCCGCCGGCAGGGCGGCGACGCTCTCCGCTGCCCCGTCGAGGTCGACCAGGACGAGCCGGCCGGGGTTCTCCGACTGGGCGGTCCGCACCAGACCCCACACGGCCGCGCCGGCCAGGTCGTCGGGGCGGTCGTCGCCGGTGCCGAGGGCGCCCCGGGTGACCACGGCGAGCCGGGTGCCGGCGAACCGGCCGTCGGCCAGCCAGGAGCGCACGGTGTCCAGGGCGGCGGCGGTGACCTCGCGTACCGCCCGGGTGGGTTCGGTCACCGGGTGGCCGGTGACGCCGACCATCACCAGGTTCGGCAGGGTCATGCCGGTGGAGACGGCGGCGGTCAGCGCCGCCAGGTCGGCGAAGGACTCGACCGCGACGCCCGCCCGGCTGAGCGGACCGGCGATGCCGAGCGCGTCCGAGCCGACCAGCACGCACCGCCCGACGGCGGCGTCGTCGACCGGCACCGGCACCGGCACCGGCACCCACTCCACCCGGAACAGCGAGTCGACGGCCGGGTGCCGGGCCGGCGCGGCCGCGAGGGGCCGCAGGGTCAGCGCGTCGACCGAGGCCACCGGGCGGCCGGCCGGGTCGACGGCGCTGATCGCGACCTCGTCGGCACCGGTGGCGGTGAGCCGGACCCGCAGCGCGGTGGCGCCCTGGGCGATCAGGTCGACGCCCCGGAACGCGAAGGGCACGAGCCGCCCGGCCGCGCCGGGCAGCAGGTAGGCCAGCCCGTGCAGCGCGGCGTCGGCGAGGGCCGGGTGCAGGCCGTACCGGTCGGCGTCGGCGCGGACCGGCTCGGGCAGGACGATCTCGGCGTACAACTCGCCGTCGCGTCGCCAGGCCGCGCGCAGGCCGTGGAAGGCGGGACCGTAGCCGACGCCGTCACCGTCGGGCGTGTCGTAGGCGCCCTCGACGTCCACCGCCAGGGCACCGGGCGGCGGCCACGGTATCGCGTCGAACGGGGTGACGTCCGGCGCGTCCGTGCTGCTCAGGGTGCCGGTGGCGTGCAGCGTCCACGGCTCGTCGGCGGCGGCGTCCACGGCACGGGAGAAGATCCGTACCCGATGGCCACCCGCGTCGTCACCCGCGTCGGTGACCACCTGGACCTGCCGGTCCCCCGCGGCGTCGAGCGGCAGCGGCGCGGCGAGGACGAGTTCGTCCACCCGGCCGCCGCCGGCGTGGTCCCCGGCATGCAGCGCCAGCTCCAGCAGCGCGGTGCCCGGCACCACCGGGGTCCCGGCCACCCGGTGGTCGGCCAGCCAGGAGGGGCTGGTCGCCGCGAGCCGCCCGGTGCAGACGGACCCGCCGTCGGGCAGCGCCACGCACGCGCCGAGCAGCGGATGACCGGCGTCGGTGAGACCGGCCGCGGCCAGGTCGGCGGGGCCGCGCCCGCGTCCGCCCAGAACCGCTGCCGCTGGAAGGGGTACGTGGGCAGGTCGACGCGGCGGGCGCCGGTGCCGGCCCAGCACGCCGACCGGTCCGGGTCGCCGTCGGCGAGCAGGCCGCCCAGCGCGGTGCCGAGGGTGGCCAGCTCGGGTCGGCCCCGGCGCAGCAGGGCTGCCGTGGTCAGCTCCGGTTCCCGGTCGCGCAGCGCGTCCTGCACGGCGGTGGCCAGCACCGGGTCCGGGCCGAGCTCGACGAAGCGGGTGACGCCGGCGGTGTGCAGGTGGGTGACCGCGTCGTGGAAGCGGACCGCCTCGCGGACCTGCCGCACCCAGTAGGCCGGCTGGTCGACCCGCGCGTCGACCTCCACCGTGGACACCAGCGGGATCCGCGGTGGGTGGTAGGTGACGGACTCGGCGACGGCCCGGAACTCGGCCAGCATCGGCTCCATCCGCGCCGAGTGGAAGGCGTGGCTGACCCGCAGCCGCTTGCCGGGCCGGTCGGCGAAGTGCGCGGCCACCGCGAGGACGGGGGCCTCCTCACCGGAGAGCACGACCGCGTCGGGGCCGTTGACCGCCGCGACGCTCACCCCGTCGACCAGCAGGGGCAGCACCTCCGCCTCGGTCGCCCGGACCGCCACCATCGCGCCGCCGGACGGCAGGGCCTGCATCAGCCGACCCCGGGCGGCCACCAGCCGGCACGCGTCGGCGAGGCTGAGCACCCCGGCGACGTGCGCGGCGGCGAGTTCGCCGACCGAGTGGCCGACCAGGTGGTCGGGGCGCAGCCCGTACGACTCCAACAGCCGGAACAGCGCCACCTGGAGCGCGAAGAGCGCCGGTTGGGCGTGGCCGGTACGGTCCAGCGGGCGGTCGCCGTCGGCCGGCTCGGTGTCGGCCCACAGCACGTCGCGCAGCGGCCGGTCGAGGTCGGCGTCCAGGTGGGCGCAGACCGCGTCGAACGCCTCGGCGAAGACCGGGGCGGCGGCGTACAGTTCGCGGCCCATACCGGGGCGCTGGCTGCCCTGCCCGGTGAACAGGTAGGCCAGCGGGCGTACGCCGGCACGGCCCCGGCCGGTCCGCGGGGCGGGTTCGTCGGCGGCGACCGCGGCCAGGCCGGCGAGCAGCTCCTCCCGGTCGGCGCCGAGCACCACGGCCCGCTGGTCGAAGACGGTCCGCGCGGTGGCCAGCGAGAAGCCGACGTCCCGCGGGTCGAGGTCGCGGTGGCGGTCCAGGTGGGCGCGGAGGACATCCGCCTGCGCCCGTACCGCGTCCTCGGTCCGGCCGGAGACCAGCAGCGGGACCAGCGGGAGCCGGCCGGCCGACGCGGTCGGCGCGGTGGGAGCGGGCGCGGGTTCCTCCAGGATGACGTGGGCGTTGGTGCCGCTGATGCCGAACGAGGAGACGCCGGCCCGGCGGGGTCGTCCGGCCGGCTGCCAGGGCACCGCCTCGGTGAGCAGCCGCACTTGCCCGGCCGACCAGTCGACCTGGTCGGTGGGAGTGTCGACGTGCAGCGTGGGGGGCAGTACGCCGTGCCGCATCGCCTGGACCATCTTGATGATCCCGCCGACGCCGGCCGCCGCCTGGGCGTGCCCGATGTTCGACTTGACCGACCCCAGCCAGAGCGGCTGGTCCGCCGGCCGGTCCTGGCCGTACGTGGCGAGCAGCGCCTGCGCCTCGATCGGGTCGCCCAGCACCGTGCCGGTGCCGTGGCCCTCCACGGCGTCCACCTCGGCGGTGCGCAGCCCGGCCCGGTCCAGGGCCTGCCGGATCACCCGCTGCTGGGCGGGGCCGTTCGGGGCGGTGAGCCCGTTGGAGGCGCCGTCCTGGTTGACCGCGCTCCCCCGCACCACGGCCAGCACCGGGTGGCCGTTGCGGCGGGCGTCACTGAGGCGTTCCACCAGCAGCATGCCGACGCCCTCGGCCCAGCCGGTGCCGTCGGCGGCGGAGGCGTACGACTTGCACCGGCCGTCGGGGGCGAGACCGCGCTGCCGGCTGAAGTCGACGAACGTGCCGGGGGTCGCCATCACCGTCACGCCACCGGCCAGCGCCAGGTCGCACTCGTCGTCGCGCAGCGCCTGGGCGGCGAGGTGCAGCGCCACCAGCGAGGAGGAGCAGGCGGTGTCCACGGTGACCGCCGGCCCCTCCAGCCCGAGCAGGTACGCGACCCGGCCGGTGGCGACGCTGCCGGCCGACCCGGTGCCGAGGAAGCCCTCCGCGCCCTTCGGCACGGAGTGCAGCCGGGCCAGGTAGTCGTGGTACATCACCCCGGCGAAGACGCCGGTGCGCCGGCCGCGCAGGGTGGCCGGGACGATGCCGGCGGACTCGACGGCCTCCCACGAGGTCTCCAGCAGCAGCCGCTGCTGGGGGTCCATCACCAGCGCCTCGCGGGGCGAGATGCCGAAGAAGGCGGCGTCGAAGTCGGCGGCGTCGTGCAGGAAACCGCCGTGCCGGACATAGCTCGCCCCGCCGGCGTCCGGGTCGGCGTCGTAGAGCCGGTCCAGGTCCCAGCCCCGGTCGGTGGGGAACGGGGTGACCCCGTCGGCGCCGGAGACCACCAGCTGCCACAGGTCGTCGGGGTTGCGTACGCCGCCGGGAAAGCGGCAGGCCATGCCGACGATGACGACCGGGTCGTCCGTGCGACGGGTGGTCCGGCGGGCGGCGGGCCGGGGCGGCTCGGCGCCGAGCAGGCGCTCCAGCAGGTGCTCGGCGACGGCGGCGCCGGTGGGGTGGTCGAAGACCAGGGTGGCGGGCAGCCGCAGCCCGGTCGCCGCGTTGAGCCGGTTGCGCAGCTCGACCGCGGTGAGCGAGTCGATGCCCAGGTCGCGGAAGGGCCGGTCGACCGGCACGTCCTGTGCGGTGTCGTGGCCGAGCACGGTGGCGGCCTGCTCGCGGACCAGGTCGCGCAGCGCGGACCGGCGGTCCTCCGGGTCCAGCGCGGCGAGCCGGTAGACGAGGGAGGCCGCCGCCACGGAGCCGGCCTCGGCGGCGCGGCGCCGGGACGGGCGGACCAGGGTCCGGAACACCGGCGGCAGGTGGTCGGCGGTGTCCCGCAGGGTGGCCAGGTCCAGCCGCATGGGCAGCACCGCCGCCCGGCCGGCCCGGGCGGCCAGGTCGAACAGGGCGACGCCGTCGGCGGTGGAGAGCGGGACGACCCCGCCGCGGGCCATCCGCCGCAGGTCGGCCTCGTCGAGGTGCCCGGTCATCCCGCTGGCCTGCGCCCACAGGCTCCAGCCGAGCGACAGCGCGGGCAGCCCGGCGTGCCGGCGGTGCGCGGCGAAGGCGTCCAGGAACGCGTTGGCGGCGGCGTAGTTGCCCTGGCCGGGGGCACCGAACGCGGCCGAGACGGAGGAGAAGAGCACGAACGCGGTCAGCGGGGCGGTGCGGGTCAGCTCGTGCAGGTTGACCGCAGCGTCCACCTTGGCGCGCAGCACCTGGCGTACCTGGTCGGGGCGGAGCGAGGTGACGGTGGCGTCGGCGAGCACCCCGGCGGCGTGCACCACCCCGGTCAGCGGCCGGTCGGCGGGCAGCGCGTCCAGCACGGCGGCGAGCGCCGCCTGGTCGGCCACGTCGCAGGCGACGACCACCGGCTGCGCGCCGAGCGCGGTCAGCTCCGCGACGAGGTCGGCCGCGCCGGGTGCCGCCGGGCCGCGCCGGCTGAGCAGCAGCAGGTGGCGTACCCCGTGGGTGGTGACCAGGTGCCGGCAGATGACCCGGCCGAGTTCGCCGGTCGCGCCGGTCACCAGCACCGCGCCGGCGGGGTCCCACGCGGGCGTGGCGGCGGCGGGGACGGTGGTGGCGGCGAGGCGGCAGCCGAGCAGCCGGCCGTCGCGGACCGCGACCTGCGGTTCGTCGGCGGCGAGGGCCTCGGCGGCCGGGCCGTCGACGAGCTGGAACCGGCCGGGGTGCTCGGACTGCGCCGACCGGACGAGGCCCCAGACGGCCGCGCCGGGCAGGTCGGTCACCGCGTCGCCGTCGACGGCGGCGACCGCGCCGGTGGAGACGAAGACCAGCCGGCTGGCGGCGAACCGTTCGTCGGCCAGCCATTGCCGGATCAGCTCCACCGCCCGCAGGACCGCGTCGTGGGTGGTCCGGGTGAGATCCGGGCCGGGCGGCGCCGCCCGGGTCAGCACCACCTCGGGTACGGGGGCACCGGCGTCGACCGCCGCCTGCAGGGCGGCGAGGTCGGCGTACCGCCGGCCGGGCAGCGCGTCGCCGCTCCGGTCGGGGCCGTCGGTGTCGGCCTCGGTGTCGAGATGGGCCGGGTCGGTCGGTGCGGTGTCCGGGGTGGGGACGGGCGTCCAGTCCAGGTGGTACAGGGCGTCGCGCGGGGTGCCGGGGTCCGCCGGGTTCGCCTCGGTGGCCATCGGCCGCAGGGTCAGCGACGCCACCTCGACCACCGGTCGGCCGGACACGTCGGCGGCCTGCACGGTCACGGTCTCCGGCCCGGTGGGGCGCAGTCGGGCGCGCAGGGCGGTGGCGCCCACGGCGTGCAGGGTCACCCCGCTCCACGAGAACGGCAGCCGGCCCGGCTCCGCGGTTCCCGGCCCGTCCGGTCCGGCGACGGCAGGGTCCGTGGTGGTGCCGGTGGCGCCGATCGCCAGGGAGTGCAGCACCGAGTCGAGCGCGGCGGGATGCAGGCAGAGCGCGTCCGGTCCGCCTGCGTGGTCGGGGAGCGCCACCTCCACGAAGACGTCGCCGTCGCGGTGCCAGGCCCGCTGGAGTCCCCGGAAGACCGGCCCGTAGCCGAGGCCGGCCCCGGCCAGCGCGTCGTACAGGCCGGTCACGTCCAGCGGCTGCGCGGCGGGCGGCGGCCACTCGGCCAGGTCGTACGCGGCGACGGGCTCGGCGGGGGCGAGCAGGCCGGTGGCGTGGTGGGTCCACTCGGCGTCCGGGTCGCCGTCGGGACGGGAGGACACCTGCACGGACCGGCAGCCGGTGCCGTCCGGGGCACCGACGAGGATCTGCAGGTGTGCCAGCCCGGTCGCGGGGATCACCAGGGGGCTGGTGATGGTCAGCTCCTCGACCCGGTCGCAGCCGACCCGCTCACCGGCGGAGAGGACGAGTTCCAGGTGGCCGGTGCCGGGGAGGACGATCCGGTCGGCCACCCGGTGGTCGGCGAGCCACGGCTGCACCTGCACCGACAGTGCGCCCAGGAGCAGCACGTCGCCGCCGCCGGCGAGCGTGATCATGGCGTGCAGCAGCGGGTGCCCGGTACGGGTCGCGCCGAGTGTCTGCGGGCCGGCGGTGAGCCGCGCGCGGGGCCAGTAGCGCTGGCGCTGGAAGGCGTAGGTGGGCAGGTCCACGCGGTGGGCGCCGGCGAGCAGCGCCGTCCAGTCGACGGGGCAGCCGTCGGCCCAGAGCCGGGCCAGGGCGGTCACGGCGGTGCGGGGTTCGGCCTGCTTGCGGTGCAGCGCCGGTACGGCCAGCACCCCGTCTCGGGTCTCCTCGATCGCGGCGACCAGGCTCGCGTCGGGGCCGACCTCCACGAACCGGGTCACGCCCAGCTCGCCGGCCTTGTCGACTGCCGCCCCGAAGGCGACAGTGTTGCGTACCTGGTCGGCCCAGTAGGTCGGGGTGAACTCCTCGACGGGTTGCCCGGTGAGGGTGGAGATGATCGGGAGCTGCGGCGCCCGCATCCGCACGGTGGCCGCGACCCGGGTGAACTCGGCGAGCATCGGGTCCATCAGCGCCGAGTGGAACGCGTGACTGACCTCCAGCCAACGGCCCTGCCGGTCGGCGAGGCCGGCGGCGACCTGCTCGACGGCTGCCCGTTCGCCGGAGACCACCACCTGGCCGGGTGCGTTGACCGCGGCGATGGACGCGCCCTCGACCAGCAGCGGGGTGACCTCGTCGATGGTCGCGCGGACCGCCCACATCGCACCACCCGACGGCAGCGCCTGCATCAACGACGCCCGCGCCGCCACCAGGCGACACGCGTCCGCCAGATCCAGCACTCCCGCCACGTGCGCGGCGGCGAGTTCACCGATCGAGTGACCGATCAGGTAGTCCGGGGTGACACCCCAGGATTCGAGGAGCCGGAACAGCGCCACCTCGACCGCGAAGAGCGCCGGTTGCGCCCAGCCGGTCTGCGCCAGGTCCGGGGCCGCGCCCGCCGAACCGGGCTCGTCCAGGTCTCCGGTGGTATCCGGTCGGTCGCGTCGCTGCGTCGGGCCGTCGACGACCTCGCGGAGCGGACGGCCCAGCAGCGGGTCCAGCTGCGCGCACACCTCGGACAGGGCCGCGTCGAAGACGGGGAACGCGGCGGCGAGGTCGCGGCCCATGCCGAGTCGCTGGCTGCCCTGGCCGGAGAAGACGAAGCCGGTGAGGCCGTTGCGGACGGTTCCGGTGACGGCGGCCGGTGCCGGCTCGTCCCTCGCCAGCGCCGCGAGGCCCGTGCGCAGCTCGTCGGCGTCCGCGCCGAGCACCACGGCCCGGTGTTCCAGGCCGGAGCGGGTGGTCGCCAGGGAGAGGGCGATGTCGGGTGCGGGGTCGGTGCCGGCGTGGGTGAGCAGGCGGTCGGCCTGCGCGGCGAGGGCGGCCGGCGTCTTCGCCGAGAGGGGCCAGGGTACGACCGGCAGCGCCGGTCCCACGCCGAAGGTCACCGGCGGTTCGGGTTCGGCGGGTGCCTCCTCGACGATGACGTGGGCGTTGGTGCCGCTGATGCCGAACGACGAGACGCCGGCGCGGCGGGGCCGGTCGTGGTGGGGCCAGGGCCGTCCGTCGGTGAGCAGTTCGACGTTTCCGGTGGTCCAGTCGACGTGGCTGGAGGGCGTGCCGACGTGCAGGGTCGGGGGCAGCGTCCGGTGTCGCATCGCCAGGATCATCTTCATCACCCCGGCCACCCCCGCCGCCGCCTGGGTGTGCCCGATGTTCGACTTGATCGACCCCAGATACACCGGCCGGTCGACGGGCCGTCCCTGCCCGTAGGTGGCGAGCAGCGCCTGCGCCTCGATCGGGTCGCCGAGTGACGTGCCCGTACCGTGCGCCTCGACGGCGTCGACCTCCGTCGCCGACACCCCCGCGTTCGCCAGGGCCTGCCGGATCACCCGCTGCTGCGACGGACCGTTCGGCGCCGTCAACCCGTTCGACGCGCCGTCCTGGTTCACCGCACTGCCCCGCACCACGGCAAGAACCCGGTGACCATTGCGGCGGGCGTCCGACAACCGCTCCAACACGAGGGCACCCGCACCCTCACCCCACCCGGTGCCGTCCGCGTCGTCCGAGAACGCCTTGCACCGGCCGTCCGACGCGAGACCACCCTGCCGGGCGAACTCCACGAACGCCCCCGGCGTGGACATCACCGTCACCCCACCCGCCAGGGCGAGACTGCACTCCCCCGACCGCAGCGACTGCACCGCCAGATGCATCGCCACGAGGGACGACGAACACGCCGTGTCGACGGTGACGGCCGGGCCTTCCAGGCCGAGGGCGTACGACACCCGGCCGGAGAGGACGCTGCCGGAGGAACCGGTGGAGGCGTACCCGTCGGTGGGTTCCCCGGAGAGCGCGAGCAGCGCCGGGTAGTCCTGGCCGTTGGTGCCGGCGAAGACACCGACGGGAGCGCCGCGCAGCGACAGCGGACCCACGCCGGCGCGCTCCAGGGCCTCCCACACCACTTCCAGCAGCAGCCGCTGCTGCGGGTCCATCACCGTCGCCTCGCGGGGCGAGATGCCGAACAGGCCGGCGTCGAAGTCGGCGACCCGGTCGACGAATCCGCCGACGCCGCCGTCGTCCTCCCAGCCCCGGTCCGGCGGGTACGGGCCGAGGGCGTCGACGCCACCGTCGAGGAGCTGCCACAGTTCCTCGGGGGACGTCACGCCACCGGGGAAGCGGCAGCCCATGCCGACGACGGCGATCGGTTCGTCGTCGGCCGCTTCGACGTCGCGGAGGCGCTGCTTCGTCTCGTGCAGTTCGAGCGTGACCTTCTTCAGGTAACCGAGAAGCTTGGCCTCGTCGCTCATCAGCTCACCGCGTCCCGATCTCGTTGTCGATAAGGGCAAAGATGTCGTCGGATGTGGCGGCTTCGATCCTGGCCGAGAGGTCGGCGTCGGTGTGAGCCTCGGGAGCGGATTCCAGGCGTTTCATGAGCTGCTGGAGGCGGGCGGTCACCCGCAGGCGGCTGAGTTCCTGGGTGGGCAGGGCCAGCAGGGTGGCTTCCAGCCGGTCCAGTTCGGTGTCGGCGTCGGGCTCGGTGTCGTCTTCTCCGGCCAGGTCGCGCAGCAGCACGTCGACGAGCGCGGTGGTCGTCGGGTGGTCGAAGACCAGCGTGGAGGGGAGTTTCAGGCCGGTCTGCGCGGCGAGGACGTTCCGCAGCTCCACGGCGGTCAGCGAGTCGAAGCCGAGGTCCTTGAAGGCGGTGCCGACCGCCACCGCGGCGGGGTCGGGGAAGCCGAGGACCGTGGCGACGTGGGCGCGTACCTCCTCGGTCAGGGTGGTCCGGCGCGCCGCGGCGGGCATCGCGGCCAGCCGCTGCCGGAGGTCGTCGGTGGGACCGGTCTCCGGCCGGGTGGCGGCGGTGGGGTGGGGCGCGACCAGGTCCCAGAACGGGTTGGCGCGCAGCGCGGTGGCGGCGGGCACGAAGCGGTCCCAGTCGACGTCGGCCACGGTGACGCAGCCCTCGCCGACGGATTCCAGCGCCCGCAGCGCGCGGTCGGGGTCCAGCGGCGTGACGCCGCCCCGGCTGACCCGGGAGAGGACGAGCTGGTCGTCGGCCATGCCGCCGTCCGCCCACGGACCCCACGCCACCGACGTACCCACCAGACCCCGGGCCCGCCGCGCCGCGATCAGACCGTCCAACGCCGCGTTCGCCGCCGCGTACGCACCCTGCCCGGCACCACCCCACACCCCGGCCGCCGACGAGAAGACGACGAACGCGTCCAACTCGCGGTCACCGCACGCCCGGTCCAGTTGCCAGGCCGCACCCGCCTTACCGGCCCACACCCCCGCCAACCCGTCGACGGACAACCCGTCGACCACGCCGTCACCCAACACACCCGCGACGTGCACCACCGCCGACACCGGCCGCGTCAACAGCTCCTCCGCCACGGCGGGGTCGCTCACGTCGGCGGCCACGACCTCCACCGTGGCACCCGAGCCGGTCAGTTCGTCCCGCAGTTCGGCCGCCCCCGGTGCCACCAGCCCTCGACGCGACACCAACACCACACCCTGGGCGCCCCGGGACACCGCCCACCGCGCCACCCGGGCACCCAGCGCGCCCGTGCCGCCCGTGATCAGGACCGTGCCACGCGGCACCCACCCCTCACCGGTGAGAGGTGCGGACACCAGACGACGGCCGAACACCACCGACCCCCGTACCGCCACCTGGTCCTCAGCACCGACGGCACCGCCTGCCGCACCCGGGCCCGCCGCCGCGACCACGTCCACGACCGCCCGCACCGCCACCGCGTCGGCGGCCACCGGCACGTCCACCAGGCCGCCCCAGCGGCCCGGCTCCTCCAGCGCCACCACCCGGCCCAGACCCCACACACCCGCGGTGAGCGGCTCCACCACGGTGTCTCCGGTACCCACCGACACCGCGCCGGACGTCGCCGTCCAGAGCCGACCCTCGACACCGGCGTCGCCCAGGGCCTGGACCAGCACCAGGGTGGCCGCGAGCCCGACCGGCATGCCGGGGAACTCGGGGTGCCCGTCCACCGCCCGGCCCAGCACCGACACCACCCGGTCGACGTCGGCGAACCCGGCCAGCCGGTCCGCCAGCACCGCCCGGTCCAGCTCGTCCGGACCCACCCGCAGCCGGCTCACCGTCACCCCACGGGACGACGCCTCGTCGGCCAGGGCCGGCGCCCACTCGTCACCGGCGAACTCCACCACCAGCCAGTGCCCGGGGACCGGCCGGTCACCGGGTACGGCGACGGGCACCCAGGACTCCCGGTAGCGGAGCCGCGCCAGCTCGGACTGTTCCCGTTGCTGCTTCTGCCAGGCCGACAGCGCGGGCAGGGTCTTGCGCAGCGGCAGTTCCACGTCCACGCCGAGTCGAGCGGCGAGCAGGTCGGCGTCTTCGCGTTCCACCGCCTCCCAGAAGGCGGCGTCGACCGTCGGGGCGGTGGTCGGCGACGCGGCGGGCCTCGGCTTCGGCCAGTAGCGCTGGTGCTGGAAGGCGTACGTGGGCAGGTCGACGACGCGCGCGCCGGTGGGGGCGAGGAGCGCGGCCCAGTCGACGGTGCCGCCGTCGGCCCAGAGCCGGGCGAGGGCGGTGACGGCAGTGGCCGGTTCCGGCCGGTCCCGGCGCAGCATCGGTACGGCGAGCACGCCGTCGCCGCTGTCGGCGACCGCCCCGACGAGGCTGGCGTCGGGGCCGACCTCCACGAACCGGGTGACGCCCAGTCGGGTCGCCCGGTCGACGGCTGCGGCGAAGGCGACGGTGCCGCGCACCTGGTCGGCCCAGTACGACGCGGTGAACTCGGTGATCGGCTCTCCGGTGAGAGTGGAGACGATCGGGATGCGGGGTCGGCGCATCGGCACGGTGCCGGCCACCCGGGTGAACTCGGCGAGCATCGGGTCCATCAACGCCGAGTGGAACGCGTGACTGACGGTCAACCAGCGGCCCTGCCGCTCGGCCAGACCGGCCGCCACCTGCTCCACGGCCTCCCGGGTCCCGGACACGACGACCTGACCCGGGGCGTTGACCGCCGCGATGGACGCGCCCTCGACCAGCAGCGGGGTCACCTCGTCCACGGTCGCGCGGACCGCCCACATCGCACCACCCGACGGCAACGCCTGCATCAACGACGCCCGCGCCGCCACCAGGCGGCACGCGTCCGCCAGGTCGAGGACACCCGCGACGTGCGCGGCGGCGAGTTCACCGATCGAGTGACCGATCAGGTAGTCAGGGGTGACACCCCACGATTCGAGGAGCCGGAACAGCGCCACCTCGACGGCGAAGAGCGCCGGTTGCGCCCAGCCGGTCTGCGCCAGGTCCTGCGTCGCGTCCGTCGCATCGGGCCGCTCGTCCGGCGCACCGGATCCGGTCTGTTCCGCTGCGGCACTCGACCGGTTCGGCTGGTGCGCCGAGCCGTCGATCAGGGCGCGCAGTGGGCGGCCCAGCAGCGGGTCGAGCTGGGCGCACACCTCGGCCAGGGCCGCCTCGAAGACCGGGAAGGCGGCGGCCAGGTCGCGGCCCATGCCGAGTCGCTGGCTGCC
Source organism: Micromonospora sp. R77 (assembly GCF_022747945.1). Taxonomy (NCBI): domain Bacteria; kingdom Bacillati; phylum Actinomycetota; class Actinomycetes; order Micromonosporales; family Micromonosporaceae; genus Micromonospora; species Micromonospora sp. R77. The sequence continues at coordinate 5,378,990 of NZ_JALDST010000001.1, read as the reverse complement.
CTGCCCGGAGAAGACGACACCGGTCAGGCCGTCGCGGGCCGCACCCGACACCACGCCGGTCGACGGGGAACCGTCGCCGGCCAGCAGCGTGAGTCCGGCCCGGAGCTCGTCGGCGTCCGCGCCGAGCACCACGGCGCGGTGTTCCAGGCCGGAGCGGGTGGTGGCGAGCGACAGCGCCACGTCGGCCGGGGCCGGGTCGTCGGCCAGGGCGGTGAGGAGTCGCCGGGCCTGCGCCGCCACGGCACCGCGGGTCTTGGCCGAGACGGGCCAGGGCAGCACGGGCAGCACGGCGACGCCGTCGGTGGTGCTCGTCGACGGCTCGTCGGCGGGCGCTTCTTCCAGGATGAGGTGGGCGTTGGTGCCGCTCAGACCGAACGCGGACACCGCCGCCCGACGTGGCCGCTGCTCGACCTCCCACTCCCGCTGCTCGGTCAGCACCTCCACATTGCCGGTGCTCCAGTCGACGTGTGTCGACAGCGTGCCCACATGCAGGGTCGGGGGCAGCGTCCGGTGCCGCAGCGCCAGGATCATCTTCATCACCCCGGCCACCCCCGCCGCCGCCTGGGTGTGCCCGATGTTCGACTTGATCGACCCCAGATACACCGGCCGGTCCGCCTCACGACCCTGCCCGTACGTGGCCAGCAACGCCTGCGCCTCGATCGGGTCACCCAACGACGTGCCCGTGCCGTGCGCCTCGACCGCGTCCACGTCCGCCGGGCTCAGGCCGGCGCTGGCGAGGGCCTGCCGGATCACCCGCTGCTGCGATGGACCGTTCGGCGCGGTCAACCCGTTCGACGCACCATCCTGATTCACCGCACTCCCCCGCACCACCGCGAGGACCCGGTGACCATTGCGGCGGGCGTCGGACAACCGCTCCAACACCAACACACCGGCACCCTCACCCCACCCGGTGCCGTCCGCGTCATCCGAGAACGCCTTACAGCGGCCGTCACCAGCGAGACCACCCTGCCGGGCGAACTCCACGAACGCACCGGGGGTGGACATCACCGTCACCCCACCCGCCAGGGCGAGACTGCACTCCCCGGACCGCAGGGACTGCACCGCCAGATGCACCGCGACGAGAGACGACGAACACGCCGTGTCCACCGTCACCGCCGGCCCCTCCAGACCGAGCGCATACGACACCCGACCCGACAACACACTGCCGGACGAACCCGTCGCTCCGTACCCGTCGGTCGACTCCCCGGTCAACGCGAGCAGCGCCGGGTAGTCCTGGCCGTTGGTGCCGGCGAAGACACCGACCGGGGCACCGCGCAGCGACAGCGGACCCACCCCGGCGCGCTCCAGCGCCTCCCACACCACTTCCAGCAGCAGCCGCTGCTGCGGATCCATGCTCAACGCCTCACGCGGCGAGATCCCGAACAGGGTCGCGTCGAAGTTCGCGGCCCCGTCGACGAAGCCACCGACCGCCGCGAAGCCGTCCTCCACCTGCCAGCCCCGGTCGACCGGGAAGTGGCCCATCGCGTCGACGCCGCCGGAGAGCAGGTCCCACAGGCTCTCCGGAGACTCCACACCGCCGGGGAATCGACACCCCATGCCCACCACCACGACCGGGTCACCGTCGACGACGGTGGCGGGCACCTCGACGGCGGTCCGGCTGTCCTCGCCGCCGGAGAGCTCGTCCATCAGGTGTCCGGCGAGTGCGGTGACCGACGGGTAGTCGTAGACGAGGGTCGAGGGGAGCTTCAGTCCGCTGGCGACCGAGAGGGCGTTGCGGAGTTCGACGGCGGTGAGGGAGTCGAAGCCGAGGTCCGTGAAGGGCGCCGACACGTCGACCCCGGTGGGATCGGCGAAGCCGAGGACCGTGGCAACCCTGGCGCGCACCAGGTCGGTGAGGGACACCCGCAGTGCCGTGCCGGAGAGTCCGGCGAATGCACCACCGGCCGGGGTGGGCGTGGTGGTGGCCGTGGCCGGGCCGGCCGGTCGGGGGGCGATCCGGTCGAACAGCCGGCTGGGGCGGGCCGCGGTGACGGCGGGTACGAGGCGGTCCCAGTCGACGTCGGCGACGGTGACGCAGCCGGTCACGGCGCCGAGCAGGGTGACGGCCGTGTCGGGGTCGAGTGGGGTCATGCCGCCCCGGTCGAGTCGGGACCGGACGAGGTCGTCGTCGGCCATGCCGCCGTCCGCCCACGGACCCCACGCCACCGACGTACCCACCAGACCCCGGGCCCGCCGCGCCGCGATCAGACCGTCCAACGCCGCGTTCGCCGCCGCGTACGCACCCTGACCGGCACCACCCCACACCCCCGCCGCCGACGAGAACACCACAAAGGCGTCCAGGTCCCGGTCACCGAACGCCCGGTCCAACTCCCACGCCGCACCCGCCTTACCGGCCCACACCCCCGCCAACCCGTCGACCGACAACCCGTCGACCACGCCGTCACCCAACACACCCGCGACATGCACCACCGCCGACACGTCACGACCCGACAGCTCCTCCACGGCCCGCCCGTCGGCGACGTCGGCGGCCACCACCTCCACCCGCGCGCCCGCCGCGGTCAGCTCGTCCCGCAACTCCACCGCACCCGGTGCCGCCAATCCCCGACGCGACACCAACACCACAGCCTCGGCGCCCCGCGACACCACCCACCGCGCCACCCGGGCACCCAACACCCCCGTGCCACCCGTGATCAGGACCGTGCCACGCGGCACCCACCCCTCACCGGTGAGAGGTGCGGACACCAGACGACGGCCGAACACCACCGACCCCCGTACCGCCACCTGGTCCTCACCACCGACGGTACCGCCTGCCGCACCCGGGCCCGCCGCCGCGACCACGTCCACGACCGCCCGCGCCGCCACCGGGTCGGCGGTTGCCGGCACGTCCACCAGGCCGCCCCAGCGGCCCGGCTCTTCGAGGGCCACCACCCGGCCGAGACCCCACACACCCGCCGCGAGGGGCGCGGTCACCGCCTCGCCCGGACCGACCGACACCGCACCCGAGGTCACCATCCACAGCGGACCGTCGATGCCGGCGTCGCCTGCCGCCTGCACCAGGACCAGCGTCGCCGCGAGACCCTGCGGCACTCCCGGGTACCCGTCCACGGCCCGGCCGAGCAGCGACACCACCCGGTCGACGTCGGCGAACCCGGCCAGCCGGTCCGCCAGCACCGCCCGGTCCAGTTCGTCCGGACCCACCCGCAGCCGGCTCACCGTCACCCCACGGGCCGACAACTCACCCGCCAGCACCGGCGCCCACTCGTCACCGGCGAACTCCACCACCAGCCAGTGCCCGGAGACCGGCCGGTCCCCGATCACGACAGGCGTCCAGGACTCCTGGTGGCAGAGCCGCTGGATCGCGGCCCGCTCGCGGCGTTCGCGCTGCCGCGCGGAGAGGGCCGGAAGGGTGTCCCGCAGCGGCAGTTCGGCGTCCACCCCCAACTCGGCGGCGAAGAGTTCGACGTCGCCGCGTTCCAGGGCGTCCCAGAGTTCGGCGTCGACCGGGTCGACGGCGGGGCGGGTACGGGTGCCCTCGGGGTTCTCCATCCAGTAGCGGTCCCGGGCGAAGGGGTAGGTCGGCAGGTCGACCAGGGCCGCCCCGGTGGGGGCGAAGAACGCGGCCCAGTCGACCGGGCACCCGTGGACCCAGAGCCGGGCGAGGGCGGTCACGGCGGTGGCCGGTTCGGCCTGCCGGCGGTGCAGCATCGGCACCACCAGCGCGTCGGTGCGGGTCTCCTCGATCGCGCCGACGAGGCTCGCGTCGGGGCCGAGTTCCACGAACCGGGTGACGCCGAGTTCGGCGGCCCGGCCGACGGCCGTCCCGAAGGCGACGGTTCCCCGCACCTGGTCCGCCCAGTAGGTCGGGGTGAACTCCTCGACCACCGCGCCGGTCAGCGTGGAGACGATCGGAATGCGCGGCTTCCGCAGCTCCACCGTGCCGGCCACCCGGCTGAACTCGGCCAGCATCGGATCCATCAACGCGGAATGGAACGCGTGACTCACCGTCAACCAGCGGCCCTGCCGCTCGGCCAGACCGGCCGCCACCTGCTCCACGGCCTCCCGCGTCCCGGACACCACCACCTGACCGGGCGCGTTCACCGCCGCGATCGACGCACCGTCCACCAGCAACGGGGTCACCTCGTCCACGATCGCGCGGACCGCCCACATCGCACCACCCGACGGCAGCGCCTGCATGAGTGACGCGCGTGCCGCGACCAGGCGGCACGCGTCCGCCAGGTCCAGCACGCCCGCGACGTGGGCGGCGGCGAGTTCACCGATCGAGTGACCGATCAGGTAGTCCGGGGTGACACCCCAGGATTCCAGGAGCCGGAACAGCGCCACCTCGACCGCGAACAGGGCCGGCTGCGCCCAGCCGGTCCGGCCCAGGTCGTCGGCGGCGGTGTCGATGACCTGTCGCAGCGGGCGGTCCAGCAGGGTGTCGAACTGCGCGCACACCTCGGACAGGGCCGACTCGAACACCGGGAACACCCCGGCCAGGTCGCGGCCCATGCCGAGCCGCTGGCCGCCCTGGCCGGAGAAGACGAACGCCAGCCGGTCCCGGGACCGGCCGCTGCGGGCGGCGGTGCCGCGTACCACGAGGGCGGAATCCGTACCGGCGGCGACCTGGTCCAGGCCGGCGAGCGTCGCGGCGTGGTCACCGGCGACGACGACCGCGCGGTGGTCGAACGCGGCGCGGCCGGTGGCGAGCGTACGGCCGATGTCGCCCGGGTCGAGGTCGGGCCGGGCGGCCAGCGCGGACCGCAGCCGCGCGGCCAGTACGGGCAGGGTGTCCTCCTGCCGGGTCGACAGCGGCACCGGTACGACGGGCAGCGGGGCCCGGTCGGTGGTCTCCTCGTCGGCCGGCGCCTCCTCCAGGACGACGTGCGCGTTGGTGCCGCTGATCCCGAACGACGACACCCCGGCCCGGCGCGGCCGGTCGCCGCGCGGCCACGGCTGCGCCTCGGTGAGCAGCCGCACCTGACCCGCCGACCAGTCGACGTGCGACGACGGGGTGCCGACGTGCAGGGTGCGGGGCAGCGTCCCGTGCCGCAGCGCGAGGACCATCTTCAGCACCCCGGCGACCCCGGCGGCGGCCTGGGTGTGGCCGAGGTTCGACTTGACCGACCCCAGCCAGAGCGGCCGGTCGGCGGGGCGGTCCTGCCCGTACGTGGCCAGCAGGGCCTGCGCCTCGATGGGGTCGCCGAGGGTCGTACCCGTGCCGTGGGCCTCGACCGCGTCGACCTCGGCGGCCGACAGGCCGGCGTTGGCGAGCGCGGTCCGGATGACCTGCTGCTGCGACGGGCCGTTCGGGACGGTCAGGCCGTTCGACGCGCCGTCCTGATTCACGGCGGTGCCGCGCACCACGGCGAGGATCCGGTGCCCGGCACGGCGGGCGTCGGAGAGGCGGCCGAGGACGACCAGGCCGACGCCCTCGGACCAGCCGGTGCCGTCGGCGTCGTCGGAGAACGCCTTGCAGCGGCCGTCGACGGCGAGGCCCTGCTGGCGGCTGAACTCCAGGAACATGCCGGGCGTCGACATCACGGTGACGCCGCCGACCAGGGCGAGCGAGCACTCCCCGGAGCGCAGCGACTGCACGGCCAGGTGCATCGCGACCAGCGACGACGAGCAGGCCGTGTCGACCGTCACGGCCGGACCCTTCAACCCCAGGGTGTACGCGATGCGGCCGGACGCGACGGCCATCGAGTTGCCGGTGAGGAGGTAGCCCTCGACGCCCTCGGGCAGCGCGGTGAGGTGCGAGCCGTAGCCGGTGGAGGCGGCGCCGACGAAGACGCCGGTGCTGCTGTTGCGCAGCGAGTGCGGGTCGACGCCGGCGTTCTCGAACGCCTCCCAGGCGCTCTGCAGCAGCAGCCGCTGCTGCGGGTCCATCGCGAGGGCCTCGCGGGGGCTCATCCCGAAGAACGCCGGGTCGAACTGCGTCGCGCCGGGCACGAAGCCGCCCCGGCTGGCGTACGTGGTGCCGGCCTGGCCGGGGTCGGCGCTGTAGAGCCGCTCCAGGTCCCAGCCCCGGTCGGCGGGGAAGCCGCCCATGGCGTCGCCCTCACCGTCGAGCAGCCGCCACAGCTCCTCCGGGGTGTCCACCCCGCCGGGCAGCCGGCAGCTCATGCCGATGACGGCGATGGGTTCGCTGCTGGCCGCCTCGAGATCGCGCAGCCGCCGGTGGGCCTGCCGCAGGTCGCCGGTGACCTTCTTCAGGTAGCCGAGCAGCTTCTCGTCGCCGCCGCCGCGCACATCCCGGTTCTCGCTCAAGACGCCCCACCAAATTCGCTGTCGATCAGGTCGAAGAGCTCGTCGGCCGTGGCCGAGGAGAAGTCGTCGTCGGTTCCGCCGTCGTCGTCCTGGTCCACCGGGACGCCGACCCCGGCCCACCTGGCGGCCAGGGCCTGCAGGCGCCGGCTCACCACCGCGTCGACCGCGCCGCCGGCGGCGAGCCGGTCCAGTTCGCGTTCCAGCCGTTCCACCTCGCGCAGCGCGGCGGTCTCCGACCCCGTCGGCTGGTCCGCGTCGGGCGCGGCACCCGCCTCGGGGGCGAGGGCGGTCCACAGGTGCTCGGCCAGCGCGACGGGGGTCGGGTAGTCGAACACCAGCGTGGCGGGCAGCCGGGTGCCGGTCGCCGCGGTGAGCCGGTTGCGCAGCTCGATCGCGGTGAGCGAGTCGAAGCCGAGCGCGTTGAACGCCTGCTCCGCCTCGATGTCGTCGGCGCCGGCGCGGCCGAGCACCGCCGCCGCCTGCCCGCAGACCAGCTCGACCAGGTGGTCGACGCCGTCGACGCGGGACAGGCCGCGCAGCTGGGCGGCCAGTCCGCCCGCCGGGGCCGCGCCGGTCGGCGCGGCGGCGGCAGTCCGGCAGGCCGGGCCGGCGGTGAGGCCGCGCAGCAGCGGCGGCCGTGCCGGCGCCGAGCACGGTCGGGTCCAGCCGCATCGGCAGCAGGGCCGCGTGGTCGACGGCGAGCGCCGTGTCGAACAGGGCCATGCCCTGCTCCTCGCGGAGCGGCCGGAGGCCGGCCTGCGCCATCCGGGCGAAGTCCGTCTCGGTGAGGTGGCCGGTCATGCCCCGGTCGGCGACCCACGGCCCCCAGGCCAGGGCGACCGCGGGTACGCCCCGCTGCCGGGCCCAGCGGGCGAAGGAGTCGACGAAGGCGTTCGCGGCGGCGTAGTTCGCCTGCCCGGCGCCGCCGAAGGTGCCGGCCGCCCCGGAGAAGAGGACGAAGGCGGCCAGGTCGGCGTCGCGGGTCAGCTCGTACAGGTGGAGGGCGGCGTCCATCTTGGGGCGCAGGGTGGTGTCGAGACGGGCGGGCGTGAGCGCCGGGATGACCCCGTCGTCGACCACCCCGGCGACGTGCACCACGGCGGTGAGCGGGTGGTCGGCCGGGACGGTGTCCAGGGTACGGGCCAGGGCGTCCCGGTCGGCCGCGTCGCACGCCTCGACGCGGACCTGCGCGCCCAGCCCGGTCAGCTCGGCGACCAGCTCGGCGGCGCCGTCGGCGGTGGCGCCCCGGCGGCTGGTGAGCAGCAGGTGCCGCACGCCGTGCCGGGTGACCAGGTGCCGGGCCACGTACCGGCCGAGGCCGCCGGTGCCGCCGGTGACCAGCACGGTGCCGGCCGGGTCGAGCGGCACCGGCATGGTGAGGACCACCTTGCCGACGTGCTTGGCCTGGCTGACGTGCCGGTACGCCTCGGGTGCCCGGCGGACGTCCCAGCTCGCCACCGGCAGCGGGCGCAGCGCCCCCGACTCGACCAGCCGCAGCACCTCGGTGAGCATCTCGCCGATGCGTTCCGCGCCCGCCTCGATCAGGTCGAACGCGTGGTAGCCGACGCCGGGGTGCCGGTCGCGCAGCTGCTCCGGGGTGCGGACGTCGGTCTTGCCCATCTCCAGGAACCGGCCGCCGACGCCGAGCAGGCGCAGCGAGGCGTCGACGTACTCGCCGGCGAGGGAGTTGAGCACGACGTCGACCCGGCCGGCGGTGGCCCGGAACCGCTCCTCGAAGTCGAGGTTCCGGGAGGAGGCTAGGTGGTCGTCGGGGATGCCGAGGGCGCGCAGGGTGTCGTGCTTGCCCTCGCTGGCGGTGGCGTACACCTCGGCGCCGAGGTGGCGGGCGAGCTGCACGGCGGCCATCCCGACGCCACCGGCGGCGGCGTGGATGAGCACCGCCTCGCCGGTGCCGAGCTTCGCCAGGTCGACCAGGCCGTACCAGGCGGTGAGGAAGGCGATCGGCACGGACGCGGCCTGGGTGAACGACCAGTCGGCGGGCAGCTGGGCGATCATCCGCTCGTCGGCGACGGAGACCGGCCCGAACGCCTTGCCGAACATGCCGAGGACGCGGTCGCCGGGGGCGAACCGGGTCACGCCGGGGCCGACCTCGGTGACGATGCCGGCGCCTTCGACGCCCATCGGACCGGGGTCGCCCGGGTACATGTCGAGGGCGTTGAGCACGTCGCGGAAGTTGAGGCCGGCGGCGCGCACCGCGACCCGGACCAGGCCGGGGCCGAGCGGGGCGAGCAGTTCCGGGTCGGCGGCCAGGGTGAGGTTGCCCAGCGAGCCGCGGCCGGTGGTGTCGAGCCGCCAGGCCGCCTCCGCCGGGGCAACGCGCCGTCGCCGGCGAGGCGGGCCAGCCGCGCGCCGCGCGGACACGCCGGCCCGGACGACGACCTGCGGTTCGTCGGCGTCGACGAGCGCCGGTAGCAGCGCGGCGGCGTGCGTCGCGTCGTCGAGGTCCACCAGGAGGAACCGGCCGGGTTCCTCGGTCTGGGCGGAGCGGACCAGGCCCCACACTGTGGCGGCGGCCGGGTCGCTCAGGCCGGTCGTGTCGTCGCCGGCGACCGCGCCGCGGGTGACGAAGACCAGCCGGGACCGGGCGTACCGGTCGTCGGCGAGCCAGCTCTGGACCAGCGCGAGGGCGCGGGTGCTCAGGGTGCGGGCCGCCGCCGCCATGCCGGCGGCGTCGGTGGCGTCGGTGGCGTCGCCGACGCACGGGACCAGGACGACGTCCGGGACTTCCTCGTCGCCGAGCGCGGCGAGGTCGGCGACCGGGCGGGCCGCGAGCGCGTCGGCCAGGTCGAGGTCGTCGGCGCCGAGCACCGCCCAGGACCGGCCGGTCGGGGTCGCGCCGACGGTCGCCGTCTCGACCCAGTCCAGGCGGAACAGCGAGTCCGGGTACGTCGGGCGCGGCGCGGAGAGCTGCGCCGGGTTGACCGGGCGCATGGCCAGCGCGCCGATGGTGGCGACGGGCTGGCCGGTGGCGTCGGCGATGGCCATGGTCAGCGTGTCCGGTCCGGCCTGGGCCAGGCGTACCCGGAGGCTGGCGGCGCCGGCGGCGTGCAGCGTGACGTCGGTCCAGGAGAACGGCAGCCGGCTCTGCCCGGTGCCGTCGAGCGCGACGAAGGTGAGCGCCTGCACGGCCGCGTCGAGCAGCGGCGGGTGCAGCCCGTACGCGGCGGCGTCGGCGGCGTGCTCGGGTGGCAGGGCCACCTCGACGTAGACGTCGCCGCCGACCCGCCACGCCTGGCGCAGTCCCTGGAACGACGGGCCGTAGGTGAAGCCGCCGGCCCGGTACATGTCGTAGAAGGTGGAGACGTCGAGGGCTTCCGCGCCGGTCGGCGGCCAGGCGGTCAGGTCGATCGGTTCGGTGGTGGTGCCGCTGGCGAGGGTGCCGGTGGCGTGCAGCGTCCACGGCGTGTCGGCGGTGGCGTCGTCGGGGCGGGAGTGGATGCGGATGGTCCGCGTACCGGTGTCGTCGGGGCGGCCGACCTGGAGCTGGAGGTGGATGCCGCCGGTGCGGGGCAGCGGGAGGGGGGCGGCCAGGGTGAGTTCCTCGACCCGGTCGCAGCCGACCTCGTCGGCGGCCCGGACGGCGAGTTCCAGGAACCCGGTGCCGGGGAAGAGAATTGTGCCCAGCACGTCGTGGTCGGCGAGCCAGGCGTGGTCGCGGAGGCTGAGCCGGCCGGTGAACAGGTGTCCCTCGTCGCCGGCCAGGGCGACGGCGGCACCGAGCAGCGGGTGTCCGGCGTCGGTGAGGCCGGCGGCGGTCACGTCCCCCGCCCGGTGCGTCATCGGCTGCGGCCAGTACGACTTCCGCTGGAAGGCATAGGTGGGCAGGTCGACGACGCGCGCACCGGTGGGGGCGAAGAACGCCGCCCAGTCGACGGGGCAGCCGTCGGCCCAGAGCCGGGCGAGGGCGGTCACGGCGGTGGTGGGTTCGGTCTGCTTGCGGTGCAGCGCCGGTACGGCCAGCACCCCGTCGCGGGTCTCCTCGATCGCGGCGACCAGGGTCGTGTCGGGGCCGAGTTCCACGAACCGGGTCACGCCCAGCTCGGCGGCCCGGCTGACCGCGTCGGCGAAGGCGACGGTGCCGCGCACCTGGTCCGCCCAGTAGCCGGCGGTGAACTCGTCCACCACCTCACCGGTCAGCGTGGAGACGATCGGGATCCGCGGTTTCCGCAGCTCGATGGCCTCGGCGGCCCGGGTGAAGTCGGCCAGCATCGGGTCCATCAACGCGGAATGGAACGCGTGGCTCACCGTCAACCAGCGGCCCTGCCGGTCGGCCAGGCCCGCCGCGACCTGCTCCACGGCCTCCCGGGTCCCGGACACGACGACCTGACCCGGAGCGTTGACCGCCGCGATCGACGCGCCGTCGACCAGCAGCGGGGTCACCTCGTCCACGGTCGCGCGGACCGCCCACATCGCACCACCCGACGGCAGCGCCTGCATGAGCGACGCGCGTGCAGCGACCAGGCGGCACGCGTCCGCCAGGTCGAGGACACCCGCGACGTGCGCGGCGGCGAGTTCACCGATCGAGTGACCGATCAGGTAGTCCGGGGTGACACCCCAGGATTCGAGGAGCCGGAACAGCGCCACCTCGACCGCGAACAGGGCCGGCTGCGCCCAACCGGTCCGACCCAGGTCGTCGGCGGCGGAATCGATCACCTCACGCAGCGGACGGTCCAGCAGGGTGTCGAACTGCGCGCACACCTCGGACAGCGCCGCGTCGAAGACCGGGAACGCCGCCGCAAGGTCGCGGCCCATGCCGAGCCGCTGGCCGCCCTGACCGGAGAAGACGACACCGGTCAGGCCGTTGCGGATGGCGCCGGTGACCACACCGGCGGCGGGCGTACCGGCCACCAGGGCGGTGAGGGCGGAGCGCAGCTCGTCGTGGTCCGCGCCGAGCACCACGGCGCGACGCTCCAGCGCCGACCGGGTGGTGGCGAGGGAGAAGCCGACGTCCCGCGGCTCCCGCCCCGGCTCGGCCAGCAGCCGCGCGGCCTGCGCCGCCACGCCCTCCGGCGTACGGGCCGACACCGGCCAGGGCACCACCGGAAGCTCCGGCCGCACCGGTTCCGGGCCAGGGGCCTCCTCGGGGGCCTCCTCGATGATGACGTGCGCGTTGGTGCCGCTGATGCCGAAGGACGACACGCCGGCCCGGCGCGGCCGGCCGGCGCGCGGCCAGGCGCGTTCCTCGGTGAGCAGTTCGACCGCTCCGGCGGACCAGTCCACGTGCGACGAGGGCGTGCCGACGTGCAGGGTGCGGGGCAGCACCTGGTGCCGCAGCGCCAGGATCATCTTGATCACCCCGGCGACGCCCGCCGCGGCCTGGGTGTGGCCGAGGTTCGACTTCACCGAGCCGAGCAGCACGGGCCGGTCGGCGGGGCGGTCCTGCCCGTAGGTGGCCAGCAGCGCCTGCGCCTCGATCGGGTCACCGAGGGACGTGCCGGTGCCGTGCGCCTCGACCGCGTCCACGTCGGCGGCCGACAGGCCGGCGCCGGCCAGGGCCGCCCGGATCACCCGCTGCTGGGAGGGGCCGTTCGGGGCGGTGAGGCCGTTGGAGGCGCCGTCCTGGTTGACGGCGCTGCCGCGGACCACGGCGAGGACGCGGTGGCCGTTGCGGCGGGCGGCGCTGAGCCGCTCCAGCACCAGCACGCCGACGCCCTCCGCCCAGCCGGTGCCGTCCGCGTCGTCGGAGAACGCCTTGCACCGGCCGTCCACGGCGAGGCCGTGCTGCCGGCTGAACGAGACGAACGGGGCGGGCGTGGAGATCAGCGTGACGCCACTGGCCAGCGCGAGGTCGCACTCGTCGTTGCGTAGCGCCTGGGCCGCCAGGTGCAGGGCGACCAGCGACGACGAGCAGGCGGTGTCGACGGTGACCGCCGGCCCCTCCAGGCCCAGCGCGTACGCCACCCGGCCGGAGAGCACGCTCGCCGCGTTACCGGTCATGAAGTAGCCGTCGGCGCCCTGCGGGCTGGCGATGAGCAGGCCGCCGTAGTCGGAGCCGTTGCCGCCGGCGAACATCCCGGTGCGGCTGCCGGCCAGTGACAGCGGGTCGATGCCGGCGCGCTCGGCGGCCTCCCAGACCGCTTCCAGCAGGAGCCGCTGCTGCGGGTCCATGGAGAGCGCCTCGCGGGGGTTGATGCCGAAAAGGGTGGCGTCGAACTCGCTGACCCCGGTGACGAACCCGCCGTGCCGGGTGTACGTGGTGCCGGCCCGGTCCGGGTCCGGGTCGTAGACGGCGTCGACGTCCCAGTTGCGGTCGGTGGGGAACTCGGTGATGGCGTCGCCGCCCTCGGCCAGCAGCCGCCAGAACTCCTCCGGGCTGCTGATCCCGCCGGGCAGCCGGCAGCTCATCCCGACCACGGCGATCGGGTCGTCGTCGACGCTCTCCTCGGCCCGCCCGGTCGCCACGACCGGGGCGGGTGCGGCGTCGCCGACGAGTTCCCGGCGCAGGTGCCGCACCAGCGCGTACGGGGTCGGGTAGTCGAAGATCATCGTCGCCGGCAGGCGCAGCCCGGTGGCCAGGCCGAGCCGGTTGCGCAGTTCGATCGCGGTGAGCGAGTCGAAGCCGATGGCGGAGAAGACGTGGGTGGGTTCCACGTCGGCCGGCGAGGCGAAGCCGAGCACCCCGGCGACGTGCCGGCGTACCAGGTCGAGCAGTTCCCGCTCGCCCTCGGCGGCGGTGAGCTGCGCGAGCCGCGCGGTGAGGCCGTCGGGGTGGCCGCCGGTGTCGCCGTCGGCGGATTCGAGGGCGGCCCGCGCCTCGGGGATGGCGTCGAGCAGCGGGCTGCGCCGGCTCGCGGTGAACGCGGGGGCGTACCGCTGCCAGTCGACGCCGGCGACGGTCAGCGTCGCCTCGCCGTCGCCGACGGCCTGGTGCAGGACGGTGACCGCCGACTCGGGGGGCAGCGGGTGGATGCCGCCCTTGCGCTGGCGGTCCTCGACGGCGGCGCTGTCGGCCATGCCGGCGTCGGCCCACGGTCCCCAGGCGATCGAGGTGGCGGCGTGGCCGGCGGCGCGGCGGTGTTCGGCGAGCGCGTCGAGCACCGCGTTGGCCGCCGCGTAGTTGGCCTGGCCCGGTCCGCCCCAGATGCCGGCGGTGGACGCGAAGAGCACGAACGCGTCGAGGTCGAGGTGACGGGTGAGGTCGTCCAGGAGCAGCGCGGCGGTGGCCTTCGGGGCGAGCACCCCGCCGATCCGCTCGGGGGTGAGCGAGTCGAGGATGCCGTCGTCGAGCACACCGGCGGCGTGCACGACGGCGGTGAGCGGGTGCGCGGCGGGGATGCCGTCGAGCAGCGCGGCGAGCTGGGCCCGGTCGGTGGTGTCGCAGGCGGCGACGGTGACGGCGGCGCCCTGCGACTGGAGTTCCTGGCGCAGCTTGGCGGCACCCGGGGCGTCCGGGCCGCGCCGGCTGGCCAGCAGCACGTGGGTGGCGCCGTTGGCGACGACCCAGCGGGCCATCCGGGCCCCGAGGGCGCCGGTGCCACCGGTGATCAGGACCGTGCCGGAGGGCTGCCAGGTGGCGTCCGCGCCGGCCGGGCGGGGTGCCCGGATCAGCCGGCGGGCGAACGGCCAGGTCGCGGACGGCGAGCTGGTCCTCGCCGCCGGCGGTGAGGGCGTCGACCACGCGCCGCGCGGCCGCGGTGTCGGCCTCGGCAGGTACGTCGAACAGGCCGCCCCAGCGGTCGGGGTGTTCCAGCGCGGCCACCCGGCCGAGACCCCAGACGGCGGCCTGCGCGGGATGGGCCACGCTGTCCCAGCGGGCCACGGCGACGGCCCAGATCGAGGCGGTCAGGCCGGCATCGCCGAGGGCCTGGAGCAGGGTGGCGGTCAGGCCGAGGCCGGCGGTGGCCGAGGACGCCGGGTACGGGTCGCTGGTCGAGGCTGAGCAGCGACACCACGCCGGCCGGCTGGCCGCCGTCGCCGAGGAGTGCCCCGAGCGCGGCGCGGTCGAGGTGGGCATCGGTGAGCCGCAGCGGACGGCAGGTGGCGCCACGGCTGGCGAGTTCGCCGCTCACCGCGTCGGCCCAGCGCTGCGCGGCCGGGTCGTCGGACGAGGTGACGACCAGCCAGCTGCCGGTGACCGGCTGGGTGGCCGGGGTGAACGGGGTCCAGGAGACCCGGTAGCGCCAGGCGTCGGTGGTGTGCTGTTCGCGCTGCTGGCGGCGCCAGTTGACCAGGGCGGGCAGCAGCGGGTCGAGCACGGCCGGGTCGGTGCCGAGGGTGCTGGCGAGCGCGCCGGTGTCCTGACGTTCCACGGCGGCCCAGAACTCGCCGTCGGCGGTCTCCACGGTGTCGGTGTCGGTGGCCTGGCCGAGGTGCACGGTCGGCCAGTAGCGCTGCCGCTGGAAGGCGTACGTGGGCAGGTCGACGGCCGGGCGGGGTCCGCCGAGCGCGGTGGTCCAGTCCACGTCGACGCCGTGGGTCCAGAGCGTGCCGGCGCTGAGCAGGAACCGGTCGAGGTCACCGTCGTCGCGGCGCAGCGTGCCGGTGACCACGACGGGCTGATCCGCCTGGTCGGTGGTCTCCTCGACGGCGGCGGCCAGCACGGGGTGCGGGGAGACCTCCACGAACACGCCGTGGCCTTCGTCGGCGAGCCGGGTGATCGCGTCGGCGAAGCGGACGGGTTCGCGCAGGTTCCGGAACCAGTAGTCCAGGTCCAGGCCGTCGACCCAGTCGGCGGTGACCGTGGAGAGCCACGGCACCTCGGGTGCCCGGGGAGTGACGTCGGCGAGTTCGGTGGCGAGCCGGTCGGCGAGGGCGTCCATCGCCGCCGAGTGGGACGCGTAGTCCACCGCGATCCGCCGGGCTCGGACAGCGGCCCGCTCGCAGTCGGCGAGGACGTCCTCGACGGCGGCGACCTCACCGGAGATCACCACCTGGGAGGGGCTGTTCACGGCCGCGATGCTGACCCGGCCGTCGTGGCGGGCCAGCAGGGTCTGCGCGTCGTCGGCGGGCATCCGCAGCGACGCCATCGTGCCGCTGCCGGCGCTGAGGTCGGCGACCGCCCGGGACCGCGCCACGACGATCCGCAGCGCCTCCGGCAACGTGAGCACCCCGGCCACGTACGCGGCGGCGACCTCGCCCTGCGAGTGACCGACCACGGCGGCGGGGCGTACCCCGTAGGAGCGCCACAGCGCCGCGAGGCTCACCATCACCACGAACGACGCGGGCTGCACGACGTCCACCCGGTCCAGCGACACCGCGTCGGGGTGTGCGCGCAGCACGTCGACGACCGACCAGTCGACCAGGTCGGACAGCACGGCCGCGCACTCGGCCACCGACTCGGCGAACGCGGGGGACGAATCGAGGAGCGCGCCGCCCATACCGACCCACTGCGCACCCTGACCCGGGAACACGAACACCGTGCGACCAGCGGCCCCGGTCACCCCGGACACCACGTTGGTCGCCGGTTCGCCGGCGGCGAGGGCCGCCAGACCGGCCGCGTGATCGCCGACCACCACGGCGCGCTGCTCGAACCGGGCGCGCGTCGAGGCGAGGGACCACGCCACGTCCGCCGGGTCGGCGGTGTCGACCAGGGGCCGCAGCGCGGACGCCTGGCCGTGCAGGGCGGCGGTCGAGCGGGCGGAGAGCAGCCACGGTACGACGGTCGGGGCGGGCCGGTCCGGGGACGCGGGGGTCTGCTCCGGGGCCTCCTCGACGATGACGTGGGCGTTGGTGCCGCTCATGCCGAACGCCGAGACGGCGGCGCGGCGGGGGCGGTCGGCCGCCGGCCACTCCCGGGCGTCGGCGAGCAGTCGTACATCGCCGGCGGACCAGTCGACGTGCGGGGTGGGGGTGCCGGCGTGCAGCGAGCGGGGCAGCACGCCGTGCCGCATGGCGGCCACCATCTTGATCAGTCCGGCGACGCCGGCCGCGGCCTGGGCGTGGCCGATGTTGGACTTCACCGACCCCAGCCAGAGCGGCCGGTCCGCGGGCCGGTCCTGCCCGTACGTCGCGATGACCGCCTGCGCCTCGATCGGGTCACCCAACGACGTACCCGTGCCGTGCGCCTCCACGACGTCCACGTCCGTGCTGGACAGGCCGGCGTTGGCCAGGGCCTGCCGGATCACCCGCTGCTGCGACGGACCGTTCGGCGCGGTCAACCCGTTCGACGCGCCGTCCTGGTTGACGGCGCTGCCCCGGACCACGGCGAGGACGCGGTGGCCGTTGCGGCGGGCGTCGCTGAGGCGTTCCAGCAGCACCACGCCGGCGCCTTCGGCCCAGCTGGCCCCGTCGGCGTCGGCGGAGAACGGCTTGGACCGGCCGTCGGGGGCGAGGGCCCGCTGCCGGCTGAACTCGACCAGCGAGATCGGGGTGGACATCACGGTGACGCCGCCCGCCAGGGCCATCGTGCAGTCGCCCTCGCGCAGCGCCTGGCAGGCCGAGTGGAGCGCGACCAGCGACGAGGAGCACGCGGTGTCGATGGTCAGCGCGGGCCCTTCCAGGCCGAACGAGTACGCGACGCGGCCGGAGAGCACGCTGGGCGAGTTGCCGGTGCCGAGGAAGCCCTCGAAGTCGTCCTTGGCGAGGGCGAGCAGGCCGCCGTAGTCCTGGTAGGTGACGCCGGCGAAGACGCCGGTGCGGCTGCCCCGCAGGGTGTGCGCGTCGAGGCCGGCCTGTTCCATCGCCTCCCAGCAGATCTCCAGCAGGAGCCGCTGCTGCGGGTCCATGGCGACGGCCTCGCGGGGGCTGATGCCGAAGAAGGTGGCGTCGAACTGGCTGGCGTCGTGCAGGAAGCCGCCCTCGTGCACATAGCAGGTGCCGGGGTTGTCCGGGTCGGGGTCGTAGAGGGCGTCGAGGTCCCAGCCGCGGTCGGTGGGGAAGCCGGAGATGGCGTCGGTGCCGTCGGCGACCAGCCGCCACAGGTCGTCGGCGCTGCGCACGCCGCCCGGGTAGCGGCAGCTCATGCCGATGATGGCGATCGGCTCGTCGAGGGGCGTGGTGGTGCGGGTCGCCGGGGCGTCGGCCTCGGCCGGTGCGCCGACCAGTTCGCGGCGCAGGTGCTCGACGAGGGTACGGGGGGTCGGGTAGTCGAAGACGAGGGTGGCGGGCAGCCGCAGCCCGGTCTCCTCGGCCAGCGCCTCGCGCAGTTCCACGGCGGTGAGCGAGGTGAAGCCGAGGTCCCGGAAGGGCAGGTCCGCGTCGAGGGTCTGCAGCCGGGGCTGGTCGAGCACGATGGCGGCGCGACGGCCGACGATCGCGGTCAGCTCGGTGCGCTGCTCGTCCTCGGGCAGCGCGGCGAGCCGCGTACGCAGGGTGTTGCCGCCGCCGGAGACCGCGGCGGCCGCGCGGCGGCGGGTGGGCGCGGGGCCAGTCGCGGGCCGGTCGGTGCAGGCCGCGACGGCCTGCCGACCGGTGTACGGCCGCAGCGTCAACGCGTCGGCGGTGAGGACGGCCTGGCCGGCGGTGTCGGCGAGGGTGACGGTCCAGCTCTCCGCCGGACCGGCCGGGCGGATCGCGACGCGCAGCAGGGACGCGCCGGTGGCGTGCAGGGTGACGCCGGTCCAGCAGAACGGCATCGACGGCGTGTCGGTGCGGGTGCCGTAGGAGAGCGCCTGGAGGGCGGCGTCGAGGACGGCCGGGTGCAGGCCGAAGCGGTCCACCTCGCCCCGGTGGGTGTCGGCGAGGGTGACCTCGGCGTAGAGCGCGCCGTCGCCCCGCCACACGGCGGTCAGGCCCTGGAAGACGTCGGCGTAGTCGAAGCCCTGCGCCGCCCGGTTGCGGTAGTGGTCGGTGACGTCGACGGGGGTGGCCCCGGCGGGCGGCCAGGCGGTGAGGTCGGGGTGCGGCCGGCCCGGGCCGGTGCCGAGGACGCCGGTCGCGTGCCGCGTCCAGGTCGGCTCGTGCTCGGGGCGGGAGCTGATGGTGAAGCGGCGGTTGCCGGTGTCGTCGGCGGCGTCCACCGCGACCTGCACCCGGACCGCCTGGTCCTCGGGGAGGACGAGGGGTGCCGCCAGGACGAGTTCGTCGACCCGGTCGCAGCCGAGGTGGTCGCCGGCGCGGACGGCCAGTTCGAGGTGTCCGGTGCCGGGGAAGACGAGGTCCCCGTCGACCCGGTGCCCGGCGAGCCACGGCGCCGTACGGGTGGAGAGCCGGCCGGTGAAGACGTGCCCGCCGCCGTCGGCGAGTTCCACGACGGCGCTGAGCAGCGGATGCGACACCGGGTCCGCGCCGATGGCGCCGACGTGCCGGGGCCCGTTCCCACCCTCCAGCCAGTAGCGTTCCCGCTGGAAGGCGTAGGTGGGCAGGGGCACGGCGCGGGCGCCGGTCGGGGCGTAGAACGCCGCCCAGTCGACGGGGCCGCCGTGCGTCCAGAGCCGGGCCAGGGCGGTGACGGCGGTGCCGGGTTCCGCCCGGTCCCGCCGCAGCGCCGGTACGGCCAGCACGTCGGCGCAGGTCTCCTCGATCGCGCCGACGAGGCTCGCGTCGGGGCCGAGTTCCACGAACCGGGTCACGCCGAACTGGTGGGCCTTGTCGACGGCCGCGCCGAAGGCGACGGTGCCGCGCACCTGGTCGACCCAGTAGGTCGGGGTGAACTCCTCGATGGGCTGTCCGGTGAGGGTGGAGATGATGGGGATCCGGGGTTTCCGCAGTTCGACGGCCTCGGCGGCCCGGGTGAACTCGGCGAGCATCGGGTCCATCAGCGCCGAGTGGAACGCGTGACTCACCGTCAACCAGCGGCCCTGCCGGTCGGCCAGTCCGGCCGCGACCTGCTCCACGGCTTCCCGGGTCCCGGAGACGACCACCTGGCCGGGTGCGTTGACCGCCGCGATCGACGCGCCGTCGACCAGCAGCGGGGTCACCTCGTCCACGGTCGCGCGGACCGCCCACATCGCACCACCCGACGGCAACGCCTGCATCAACGACGCCCGCGCCGCCACCAGACGACACGCGTCCGCCAGATCCAACACGCCCGCCACGTGCGCGGCAGCGAGTTCACCGATCGAGTGACCGATCAGGTAGTCCGGGGTGACACCCCAGGATTCCAGGAGCCGGAACAGCGCCACCTCGACCGCGAACAACGCCGGCTGCGCCCAGCCGGTCTGCGCCAGGTCCGCCGCCGGGTCCGACTCGTCCCGCTCCCCCGCCGCGCCGTCGATGACCTCACGCAGCGGGCGGTCCAGCAGGGCGTCGAACTGCGCGCACACCTCGGACAGCGCCGACTCGAAGACCGGGAACACCCCGGCCAGGTCGCGGCCCATGCCGAGCCGCTGGCCGCCCTGGCCGGAGAAGACGACACCGGTCAGGCCGCCCCGGGTGGCGACGCCGGTGACCACGTCGGCGGACGGTCGGCCGTCGGCCAGGGCGGCCAGGCCGGCCCGGAGGCCGTCGGTGTCCGGGCCGAGCACCACCGCGCGGCGCTCCAGCGCCGACCGGGTGGTGGCGAGGGAGAACCCGACGTCGACCGGCTCGTGCTCCGACCCGGTCAGCAGCCGTTCCGCCTGCGCCGCCAGGCCCTCCGGCGAGCGGGCCGACACCGGCCACGCCACCACCGGCGGCGTCGGGCGGGGCCGCACCGGCACGACCGGCGCGGGGGTCTCGTCGGGGGTCTCCTCGATGATGACGTGCGCGTTGGTGCCGCTGATGCCGAACGCGGACACCCCGGCCCGGCGGGGTTCCGCCCCGCGCGGCCACGGCCGTGCCTCGGTCAGCAGCTCCACCGCGCCGGCCGACCAGTCGACGTGCGACGACGGGGTGCCGACGTGCAGGGTGCGGGGCAGCGCCTCGTGTCGCAGCGCGAGGACCATCTTGATCACACCGGCGACACCGGCGGCGGCCTGGGTGTGGCCCAGGTTCGACTTGATCGACCCGAGCAGCACCGGCCGGTCGGCCGTCCGGTTCCGCCCGTACGTGGCGAGCAGCGCCTGTGCCTCGATCGGGTCGCCGAGCGACGTGCCGGTGCCGTGCGCCTCGACGGCGTCGACGTCGGTGGTGGTCAGGCCGGCGTCGGTGAGCGCCTGCCGGATGACCCGCTGCTGGGAGGGGCCGTTCGGGGCGGTCAGGCCGTTGGACGCGCCGTCGGAGTTGACGGCGCTGCCGCGGACCACCGCCAGGACGGGGTGACCGTGGCGGCGGGCGTCGCTGAGCCGCTCCACGAGAAGCAGGCCGACGCCCTCGCTCCAGCCGGTGCCGTCGGCGTCGTCGGAGAACGCCTTGCACCGGCCGTCGACGGCCAGGCCGCCCTGCTGGGCGAAGTCGATGAAGGCGTCCGGGCTGGCGATGACGGTGACACCGCCGGCCAGGGCGAGGGTGCACTCCCCCGAGCGCAGCGACTGGACGGCCAGGTGCAGCGCCACCAGCGACGACGAGCAGGCCGTGTCGACGGTCACCGCGGGCCCCTCCAGGCCGAGGGCGTACGCCACCCGGCCGGAGAGGACGCTGCCGGAGTTGCCGGTGATCAGGTGTCCGCCGACGCCGTCGGGGACCTCGTGGACGCCGCTGAGGTAGCCGGAGCTGCCGGCGCCGACGAAGACGCCGACCCGCTGGCCCTTGAGGGACAGCGGCGCGATGCCGGCCCGTTCCAGCGACTCCCAGGCGGTCTCCAGCAGCAGCCGCTGCTGCGGGTCCATGGCGAGCGCCTCGCGGGGCGAGATGCCGAAGAAGGCGGCGTCGAAGTGTGCGGCGTCGGCCAGGAAGCCACCGACCCGCGCGTACGCGCCGGCGCCGGTGTCGGTGAGGCCGTCGAGTTCCCAGCCCCGGTCGGTGGGGAACGGCGAGACGGCGTCGGTGCCGTCGGCCAGCAGCCGCCACAGCGCCTCGGGATCGCCTGCGCCGCCGGGCAGGCGGCAGCTCATCGCCACGATGGCGACCGGTTCGTCGACGGCCGGGCGGGGGTGGTCGGTCTGCGCGGGCGACCGGTCGGTGCCCAGCACCTCGTCGACCAGGTGGTCGGTGAGGACGGCCGCGGTGGGGTGGTCGAAGACCAGCGTGGACGACAGCGCCAGGCCGGTGGCCGTACCCAGCCGGTCGCGGAAGTCGACGGCGGTGAGCGAGTCGAAGCCGAGGTCGCGGAAGGCGCGGTCCGGGTCGACGGCGGCGCCGTCGGAGTGGCCGAGCGCCGCGGCGGCGGCGGCGCGTACCAGCTCCAGGACGTGCCGGCGGCGGTCCCGGTCGGTGAGGGGCCGCAGCCGGGCGGCCAGCGCGCCGTCGGACGCCGCCTCGGGGGCGGGCGGCGCGGCGGTGAGGTCGGTAGAGGGTGCTGCCGCGCCGGACGGTGAAGGTCGCGACGAAGCGGTCCCAGTCGACGTCGGCGACGGTCAGGCAGGGCGGTCGCCGGTGAGCGCGAGCCGAGGGCGGCGAGGGCCTCGTCGGAGTGCCAGCGGCGGGAGGCCGCGGCGGCGCAGGTCGTCCTCGGCGCCCTCGGCGGCGGCCATGCCGCCGCCGCCCCGCAGGCCCCAGGCGACGGAGGTGGCGACCCGACCCTGCGCGTGGCGGCGGACGGCGAGGGCGTCGAGGACGGCGTTGGCCGCCGCGTACCCGCTCTGGGTGCCGCTGCCCCAGGTGCCGGCGATGGACGAGTAGAGGACGAAGGCGTCCAGGTCACGGTCGCCGAGCAGGTCGTCGAGGTGGAGCGCGCCGGCCACCTTGGCCGCGGCCGGCTCGGCCAGGTCGGTGCGGGTGGTCGCGGGCAGCGGGGTGGCGCGGGTGAGGCCGGCGGTGTGGAACACCGACCGGACGGGCGGTGCGTCCGCCTCGATCCGGGCGAGCGCGGCGGCGAGGTCGGCCCGGTCGGTGGAGTCGCAGCCGGCGATGACGACGGTCGCACCGGCAGCGACGAGGTCGTCGCGCAGTTCGCTCGCGCCCGGCGCGTCGGGACCGCGCCGGCTCAGCAGCGCGACGTGGGTGGCGCCGCAGGCGACCGCCCAGCGGGCGACCCGGGCGCCCAGGGCGCCCGTTCCGCCGGTGACGAGGACGGTGCCGGTGGGGGTCCAGGGTGCGCCGGTGGGGGTGTCGGCCGGGGTGAGCCGCCGGCCGAGCAGGGCGGCGCCGCGCAGCGCCACCTGGTCCTCGGTGCCGGCCCCGCCGGCCAGCACGTCGACCAGCCGGGTCACCGCCGGTGCCGTCGGCGTCGCGGGTACGTCGACCAGCCCGCCCCAGCGGTCGGGGTCCTCCAGGGCGACGACCCGGCCGAGGCCCCAGACGGCGGCCCGGGTGGGGTGGGTCAGCGGGTCGCCGGGTCCGGTGGAGACCGCGCCGGAGGTGACCGCCCAGATCCGTGCGGTCAGGTCGGCGTCCTGGGCCGCCTGGGCCAGCAGGGTGGTGGCGGCCAGCCCACGGGTCAGTCCCGGGTGTCCGTCGAGTTCGGTGTCGTCGTGGGCGAGAAGGGAGATCAGCCGGTCGTGGCCGGTGAGCCGGGCGGCCAGCGCCGCCCGGTCGGGGTCGGTCGGGTCGATCACCAGCCGGTCCACGTCGACGCCCCGGTCGGTGAGCGCGGTGGTGAGCGCGTCGGCCCACGGATCGGTGGCGCCGCTGGACTCCACGATCAGCCAGCGGCCGGGCAGGGTGGGGTCGGCGACCGGGCCGACCGGCGTCCAGCTCTCCCGGTAGCAGAGCCGGCCGGCGGCGCCGTGCTCATGCCGGCGGCGCTGCCAGGCGTCCATCGCGGCCAGCACGTCGGGCAGGTCGGCGTCGGCGGGCAGCCCCAGGGTGCTGGTGAACGCGTCGAGGTCGCCGTGCGTCACGACGTCCCAGAAGGCCGCGTCGAGGGTGGCGCCGGGGGCGGCGTCGGGCCGCCGGGACACCCGGGGCCAGTACCGCTGCTGCTGGAAGGCGTAGGTGGGCAGATCGACGGTCCGCGCGCCGGTGGGGGCGAAGAAGGCGGCCCAGTCGACGGTGCCGCCGTCGGCCCAGAGCCGGGCCAGGGCGGTCACGGCGGTGCGGGGCTCGGCCTGCTTGCGGTGCAGCATCGGTACGGCCAGCAGCTCCGGGTGGGTCTCGCCGACGGCGCCGACGAGGCTGGCGTCGGGGCCGAGTTCCACGAACCGGGTGACGCCGAGGTCGTGTGCGGTGGCGACCGCCGCGCCGAAGGCGACGGTGCCGCGTACCTGGTCCGCCCAGTAGGCCGGGGTGAACTCGGTGATCGGCTGTCCGGTGAGGGTGGAGACGATCGGGATCTGCGGGCGGCGCAGCTCGACGGCCTCGGCGGCCCGGGTGAACTCGGCGAGCATCGGGTCCATCAACGCCGAGTGGAACGCGTGACTCACCGTCAGCCAACGGCCCTGCCGGTCGGCGAGGCCGGCGGCGACCTGCTCGACGGCTGCCCGTTCGCCGGAGACCACCACCTGGCCGGGTGCGTTGACCGCGGCGATGGACGCGCCGTCGACGAGCAGCGGGGTGACCTCGTCGACGGTCGCGCGGACCGCCCACATCGCACCACCCGACGGCAGCGCCTGCATCAACGACGCCCGCGCCGCCACCAGGCGACACGCGTCCGCCAGATCCAGCACTCCCGCCACGTGCGCGGCGGCGAGTTCACCGATCGAGTGACCGATCAGGTAGTCCGGGGTGACACCCCAGGATTCGAGGAGCCGGAACAGCGCCACCTCGACGGCGAAGAGCGCCGGTTGCGCCCAGCCGGTCCGACCCAGGTTTTGCGCCGGGTCCGACTCGTCCCGCTCCCCCGCCGCGCCGTCGATGACCTCACGCAGCGGGCGGTCCAGCAGGGCGTCGAACTGGGCGCACACCTCGGACAGGGCGGCCTCGAAGACCGGGAACGCTGCGGCCAGGTCGCGGCCCATGCCGAGCCGCTGGCTGCCCTGACCGGAGAAGACGACACCGGTCAGGCCGCTGCGGGCGGTACCGGTGACCGTCCCGGCGGCGGGGGTGCCGGCGGCGAGCGCGGCCAGCGCGGTCCGCAGCTCGTCCGGGTCGCCGCCGAGGACGACGGCGCGGTGGTCGAGGGCGGAGCGGGTGGTGGTGAGGGAGAACGCCACGTCGACCGGCGTGGCGTCGGCGGGTACGCCGGTCAGCAGGCGGCGGGCCTGCGCGGCGACGGCGTCGGCGGTCCTGGCCGAGACGGCCCACGGCAGCACCGCAGGGACGAGCGGGTCCCCGTCGGCGGGTTCCGGGTCGGTGTCCGGTGCTTCTTCGAGAATGAGGTGGGCGTTGGTGCCGCTCAACCCGAACGCCGACACCGCCGCCCGACGCGGCCGGTCGTCCCCGGACCACTCCCGCTGCTCGGTCAGCACCTCCACATTGCCGGCACTCCAGTCGACGTGGCTGGAGGGCGTACCGACGTGCAGGGTGCGCGGCAGCGTCCGGTGCCGCAGCGCCAGGATCATCTTCATCACCCCGGCCACCCCCGCCGCCGCCTGGGTGTGCCCGATGTTCGACTTGATCGACCCGAGGTACACCGGCCGGTCGACGGGACGACCCTGCCCGTAGGTGGCCAGCAACGCCTGCGCCTCGATCGGGTCACCCAACGACGTGCCCGTACCGTGCGCCTCGACCGCATCCACGTCCACCGGGCTCAGGCCGGCACTGGCGAGGGCCTGCCGGATCACCCGCTGCTGCGACGGACCGTTCGGCGCGGTCAACCCGTTCGACGCACCATCCTGATTCACCGCACTCCCCCGCACCACCGCGAGGACCCGGTGACCATTGCGGCGGGCGTCCGACAACCGCTCCAACACCAACACACCGGCACCCTCACCCCACCCGGTGCCGTCCGCGTCATCCGAGAACGCCTTGCAGCGGCCGTCACCAGCGAGACCACCCTGCCGGGCGAACTCCACGAACGCCCCCGGCGTCGACATCACCGTCACCCCACCCGCCAGGGCAAGGGAACACTCCCCCGACCGCAGCGACTGCACGGCCAGGTGCATCGCGACGAGGGACGACGAACATGCCGTGTCGACGGTGACGGCCGGGCCCTCCAGGCCGAGGGCGTACGACACCCGGCCGGAGAGGACGCTGCCGGAGGAACCGGTGGAGGCGTACCCGTCGGTGGACTCGTCGGAGACGGCCAGCAGCATCGGGTAGTCCTGGCCGTTGGTGCCCGCGAAGACGCCGACGGGAGCGCCGCGCAGCGACAGCGGAGCCACCCCGGCGCGCTCCAGGGCCTCCCAGGTGACCTCCAACAGCAGCCGCTGCTGCGGGTCCATGCTCAACGCCTCACGCGGCGAGATCCCGAACAGGGTCGCGTCGAAGTCGGTCACCCCGTCGACGAAGCCGCCGACCGCGGTGAAGCCGTCCTCGGCCCACCAGCCGCGGTCCACCGGGAAGGCGCCGACGGCGTCGACGCCCCCCGACAGCAGTCCCCACAGGCTCTCCGGGGACACCACACCACCGGGGAACCGGCACCCCATCCCCACCACGACGATCGGGTCGGTGTCGACGGCGCCCACCGGCGCGGGGGCGGGCAGGTCGGCCGGCGCGGCGGCGTCGGCGAAGAGCGTGTCGTCGAGGAGGTCGGCCAGGGCCTGCGCGGACGGGTGGTCGAAGACCACGGTCGACGGCAGCGTGAGACCGGCGGCGGCGTTCAGCGCGTTGCGCAGTTCCAGGGCCATGAGCGAGTCCACGCCCAGGTCACGGAAGGACACACCCGCGCCGATCGCGGACCGGTCGGCGAAGCCGAGCACGGCGGCGGCAGGTCGCGGATGCGGATCGCGGGCTGGGCGCGGCGCGGGCCAGCAGGCCGGACAGCGAAGCCGGTGACCACCGACCACCGGTAGTCGCGGACGGTGTCGGCCGGCGTAGGGTGAAGAGTTCGTCCCCAGGTGGACCAGGCGCGGCGGGTGTGCCGGCACGAACCCGGTCCCTGGACGTCGGCGACGGTGACGCGGCGGAGACCGCCGAAACAGGCCCACCGCGCGGGCGAGGTCCAGCGGTGACGCCGCCGCGATCGGCGCCGACCAGCACGAGGGCGTCGTCGGCCATGCCGCCGTCCGCCAGGGGCCCCACGCCACCGACGTGGCGACCAGGCCCAGGCCCGCCGCGCCGCGACCAGGCCGTCCAGCGCCGCGTTGGCCGCCGCGTACGCGCCCTGGCCGGCGCCGCCCACGCACCGGCGCCGACGAGAAGACGATGAAGGCGTCGAGTTCCCGGTCACCGCAGGCGCGGTCCAGGTGCCACGCCGCGCCGGCCTTGCCGCCCCACACGGTGGCGAGGTCAGTCACCGAGATGCCGTCGAGCACGCCGTCGTCGACGACACCGGCGGTGTGCACGACGGCCGACACGTCGTAGCGCCGCAGCAGGTCGTCGACGTCGCCGGGGACGGCCACGTCCGCCGCGACCACCTCGACCCGGGCACCGGCCGCCGTCAGCTCGTCCCGCAGCGCCGACGCGCCGTCGGCGGCGAGCCCGCGTCGGGACACCAGCACCACACCGTCCGCGCCCTGCGACACCGCCCAGCGGGCCACCCGGGCACCCAGCGCCCCGGTGCCGCCGGTGATCAGGACGGTGCCGCGGGGCACCCATCCGGAGCCGGCGGGCGAGCCCGGCACCAACCGCCGGCCGAACGTGACCGAGCCCCGTACGGCCACCTGGTCCTCGGTGCCGCCGACGGCGATCACGTCCACCAGGGCCCGCGCCGCGACCTCGTCCACCGTGGACGGCAGGTCGGCGAGGCCACCCCAGCGGCCCGGTTCCTCGAGGGCCGCCACCCGGCCCAGGCCCCACACGCCCGCCGCCAGGGGTCCGGTCACCGGGTCGCCGGCCCCGACCGAGACCGCCCCCGAGGTGACCGACCAGCACTTGCCGGTGACGCCGGCCTGACCCAACGCCTGCACCAGCACCAGCGTGGCCGCGAGACCCACCGGTACGCCCGGGGTGTCCGGCAGCTCGTCCGTGTCCCGGCCGAGGAAGGAGACCACCCGGTCGACGCCGGCGTACGGGGCCAGCCGCCCGGCCAGCAGGTCCCGGTCGAGGTCGGCCGCGGTCACCCGCAGCCGGGAGACCTCCGCGCCGCGCGCGGTCAGCGCCGCGGCCAGCGCCGCCGGCCACTCGTCGTCGGACCCGACCAGCAGCCAGTGCCCGGTCACCGGCCGGTCGGCGGGTACGGCGAACGGGAGCCAGGACTCCTGGTAGCAGAGTCCTTCGACGGTGGCGCGTTCGTCGGCCCGCCGTCGCCACGCGGAGAGGGCGGGCAGGGCGGCACCGAGCCGGGTGTCCGGTGCGACGCCGAGTTCGGCGGCGAAGGTGGCGACGTCGCCGCGGTCCAGGGCGTCCCAGAGGGCGGCGTCGAGGGTGCCGCCGGTGTGGCGGCGGCGGGTGGGCCGTGGCCAGTAGCGTTCCCGCTGGAAGGCGTACGTGGGCAGGGGCACGACGCGGGCGCCGGTCGGTGCGAGGTAGGCCGCCCAGTCGACCGGGCAGCCGTCGGTCCACAGCTGCGCGGCGGCGCGTACGGCGACGGCCGGTTCGGGGCGGTCGCGGCGCAGGACCGGCACGGCGAGGACCTGGTCGTCGCCGGTCTCGGTGATCGCGCCGACGAGGCCGGCGTCCGGTCCCACCTCGAGGAAGCGGCAGACACCGAGGTCCCGGGCCCGGCGCACGGCGTCGGCGAACGCCACGGTGCCGCGGACCTGGTCGGCCCAGTAGGTCGGGGTGAACTCCTCGACGAGCTGCCCGGTGAGCGTGGAGACGATCGGCACCTGCGGCTGCCGCAGCTCCACCGTGCCGGCCACCCGGCTGAACTCGGCCAGCATCGGGTCCATCAGCGCCGAGTGGAACGCGTGACTCACCGTCAGCCAACGGCCCTGCCGCTCCGACAGCCCGGCCGCCACCTGCTCCACGGCCTCGCGGGTCCCGGAGACGACGACCTGGCCGGGCGCGTTGACCGCCGCGATCGACGCGCCGTCGACCAGCAGCGGGGTGACCTCGTCGACAGTGGCACGGACCGCCCACATGGCACCACCCGACGGCAGCGCCTGCATCAACGACGCCCGCGCCGCCACCAGGCGGCACGCGTCCGCCAGGTCCAACACTCCCGCCACGTGCGCGGCGGCCAGCTCACCGATCGAGTGACCGATCAGATAGTCCGGGGTGACACCCCACGACTCCAGGAGCCGGAACAGCGCCACCTCCACCGCGAACAGGGCCGGCTGCGCCCAGCCGGTCCGGCCCAGGTCGTCGGCGGCGGCGTCGATGACCTGCCGCAGCGGGCGGTCCAGCAGAGTGTCGAACTGCGCGCACACCTCGGACAGCGCCGCGTCGAACACCGGGAACGCCGCCGCGAGGTCGCGGCCCATGCCGAGCCGCTGGCCACCCTGACCGGAGAAGACGAACGCGGTCCGGCCGGCGCGGACGGCACCCGACACCACGTCGGTGGTGGGCGCGGAGCCGGCCAGCGCCGTCAGGCCGGTACGCAGGGCGTCGGCGTCCACGCCGAGCACCACCGCGCGGTGCTCCAGGCCGGAGCGGGTGGTGGCGAGGGAGAGCGCGACGTCGGCGGCGGGCAGGTCCCGGACGGCGGTGGACAGCCGGGCCGCCTGCGCCGGCAGCCCGGCGGGGGTCTTCGCCGACACCGGCCACGGCAGCACCGGCAGCGCGACGCCACCGGCGGTGGCGGGCTCGGTGTCGTCGGTGGGTGAGGTGTCGTCGGCGGGCGTCTCCTCGATGATGACGTGCGCGTTCGTGCCACTCACGCCGAACGCGGACACCCCGGCCCGCCGGGGCGACTCGCCCCGGGGCCAGGGCCGCGCCTCGGTCAGCAGCTCCACCGCACCCGCCGACCAGTCCACGTGCGACGACGGCGTGCCGACGTGCAGGGTGCGGGGCAGCGCCTCGTGCCGCAACGCGAGCACCATCTTGATCACACCGGCCACACCGGCGGCGGCCTGGGTGTGACCGACGTTGGACTTGACCGACCCGAGCCGGAGCGGCCGGTCGGCGGGACGGTCCTGCCCGTACGTGGCGAGCAGCGCCTGCGCCTCGATCGGGTCGCCCAGCGACGTGCCGGTGCCGTGCGCCTCCACGGCGTCCACGTCGGCGGGCGTGAGCCGGGCGCTGGTCAGGGCCTGCCGGATGACCCGCTGCTGGGAGGGGCCGTTCGGGGCGGTGAGACCGTTGGACGCGCCGTCGGAGTTGACGGCGCTGCCGCGGACCACGGCCAGGACCTGCCGGCCGTGGCGGCGGGCGTCGCTGAGGCGCTCCAGGACGAGCAGGCCGACGCCCTCGCCCCAGCCGGTGCCGTCGGCGTCGTCGGAGAACGCCTTGCACCGGCCGTCGGTGGCGAGGCCACCCTGCCGGGCGAACTCGACGAACGCGGTGGGGGTGGACATCACGGTGACGCCACCGGCCAGGGCGAGTCCGCACTCCCCCGCGCGCAGCGACTGGACGGCCAGGTGCAGTGCCACCAGCGACGAGGAGCAGGCCGTGTCGACGGTCACCGCCGGCCCCTCCAGGCCGAGGGCGTACGCCAGCCGGCCGGAGAGCACGCTGCCGGAGCTGCCGGTCAGCACGTAGCCGTCGACGCCGTCCTCGCCGGTCAGGTAGGTGTCGTAGCCGGACGGGGAGCCACCGACGAAGACACCGACCCGGGAGCCCTTCATCGACAGCGGGCCGATGCCGGCGCGTTCCAGGGCCTCCCAGGAGCATTCGAGCAGCAGCCGCTGCTGCGGGTCCATGGCGAGCGCCTCGCGCGGCGCGATGCCGAACAGGCCGGCGTCGAAGTCGGCGATGCCGTCGACGAACCCGCCACGGATCGAGGAGTCGAGGCCGGGCAGTGCGGTGAGGTCCCAGCCCCGGTCGAGCGGTACGTCGCCCAGGGCGTCCACGCCGTCCTCGACAAGCTTCCACAGGTCCTCCGCGGAGCGGACGCCGCCCGGGAACCGGCAGTGCATCGCCACGATGGCGATGGGTTCCCGGGCGGCGTCCTCGACCGCCCGGAGTCGCTGGCGCGTCTCGTGGAGGTCAGCCGTCGTCCACTTGAGATAGTCGCGGAGCTTGTTTTCGTTCACTGACGGACCGTCTCCTGTCGGCGTGGCCCAGGGAGTCGGTAGCCGTGGCCTGCGCCGTCAAGAGGACTTACCGAACTCCCTGTGGATGAATTCGAACAGCTCGTCGTCGGAGGCCGTCTCCAGTTGCCGGGACACCGGCTCAGCGGCTCCCGCAGACTGCCTGTCACCCAGCGTCGAGATTAGGCTCCGCAGCCTGGCCTGCACCTCGTCGAGCTGGTGGTCTGGGGAAAGAGCTGAAATTCCGGCTTCGAGCTTGTCCAGGGCGGCCTGCACCGCCTGTTCGGGCGACGGGGGCTGCTCCTGGTCACCGGCGTACCGGCTGCGCAGCAGGGCCACCAGGTCCAGCGGCGTGGGGTGGTCGAAGACCAGGGTGGCCGGCAGGGTGAGCCCGGTCGCCGAGGTGAGCCGGTTGCGCAGTTCGACCGAGGTGAGCGAGTCGAAGCCGAGGTCCTTGAAGGCCCGCCCGACGTCGACGGCCTGCGGGTCGTCGTGGCCGAGGACGGTGGCGACCGCCGAGCGGACCAGGTCGTGCAGGGCGGCGTCCCGCTCGGCCGGCGGCATCTTCCGCAGCTGCTCGCCCCCCCCACCGGTGTCGGGGTCGGCGTCCCGGTCGGCCGCCGGCCAGGCGCCCGCTGGGCGGCCGGCGGAGTCGGCGAGCAGGGCCGGCACCGGGCGGCGGCTGACTGGGCTGAAGCGGTCCCAGTCGACGTCCGGCGACGGTCGGCACGGTCTCGTCGTGCTCCAGCGCCTGGCGCAGCGCCGCCCGGGGCCCGCTCCGGCGGCATCACCAGCACGCCGCGTCGGCGCCAGGTGCTCCTCGGCAGCCGGGTCGGCGGCCATGCCGCCGCCGCCCCAGGGCGCCCAGGCGACCGAGGTGGCGGTCCGGCCGCGGTCGCGCCGGGCCTGGGCGAGGGCGTCGAGGTGGGCGTTGGCGGCGGCGGCCGCGCGCCCTGCCCGCCGCTGCCCCAGACGCCGGCGTTGGAGGAGAAGAGCACGAACGCGTCCAGCGGCTGGTCGGCGAGGAGGTCGTCGAGGTGGGTCGCACCGAGGGTCTTGGCGGCGAGCACCTCGGCGCACTCGCCGAGGCTCATCTCGGTCAGGGCGGTCGCCTGGACCACCCCGGCGGCGTGCACGACGGTCCGGATCTCGTCGCCGGCGTCCCGCAGCCCGTCGAGCAGCCCGGCCAGGGCGGCCTTGTCGGCGACGTCGCAGGCGGCGACGGTGACCCGGGGCGCCGAGCGCGGTGAGGTCGCCTCGAGCTCCCGGGCGCCCGGCGCGTCCAGGGCCGCGCCGGCTGGTGAGCACCAGGTGTTCAGCGCCGGCAGTGGCCAGCCACCGGGCCACCCAGGCGCCGATGCCGCCAGTGCCGCCGAGCTCGCCGGCGTGCCCGGCGGCTTGCCGTTGCCGGCGGGCGAGGTTGATCGCCGAGCAGGGTAGGCGCAGACGGTGGCCGACCACCCATGAAGGCGGTCACGGTCCAGGTCCTCGTCGGCGGCGGCCCGCGAGCACCTGGCGCAGCCGGCGCGCGACCGGTTCGTCGACGGTGGCCGGCAGGTCGACCAGGCCGCCCCAGCGGTCGGCGTGTTCCAGGCCATGACCCGGCCGAGGCCCCAGACCTGCGGCTGGGCGGTGCCGGTGAGGGTGTCGCCGGGTGCGGCGGCGACCGCCGACCGGGTGGCGAGCCAGAGCGGCGCGTCGAGGGCCGCGTCGGCCGCGGCCTGGGCGAGCAGCAGGGTGGCGGCCAGTCCGGCGGGCACCGCCGGGTACGCCGGGTGCGGCCGTTCGTCGAGGGCGAGCAGGGAGAGCACCCCGTCGAGCGGGCCGGTCAGCAGGTCGGCGAGGCCGTCGCGGCCGACGGTGCCCGGGTCGACGGCCACGGTCCGGACGTCGGCGTCGGCCAGCGCACCGGTCACCGCGGCGCACCAGGACGGGTCGACGCCCTCGGGGGTGAGCACCAGCCACGTGCCGGTGGGCCCGCCGGGCCGCTCGGCGAGCGCCCGCCAGGTGATCCGGTAGCGCCACGAGTCGAGGGTGGCCGCCTCGCGCCGGGTCCGCCGCCAGTCCGACAGGGCCGGCAGGACGTCCGCGAGGGCGGTGGTGTCGACGCCGAGGGTGGTGGCGAGGCCGTCGAGGTTGCGCTGCTCCACGTCGGCCCAGAACGCGTCGTCGACCTCGTCGCCGGAGCCGGTCGCCGGGTCCACGACCGCCGGGCGGGGCCAGAACATCCGCCGCTGGAACGGGTAGGTCGGCAGCGCCACCAGGTCACCGTCGACCACGCTGGTCCAGTCCACGTCGGCACCGGAGACGTACGCCTCGGCGAGCGAGGTGAGGAAGCGGCGCGGGCCGCCGTCGTCGCGGCGCAGGGAGCCGCCGACGTACACCCGGCCGGCGGTGACGGCGAGGTGGTCGAGGGTCTCCCGGACCGGCACGGTGAGCACCGGGTGCGGGCTGAGTTCGACGAAGGTGCGGTGGCCGGCGGCGGCGAGGGTCCGCACGGCCGGGTCCAGCAGGACCGGTTGCCGCAGGTTGCGGAACCAGTAGTCGCCGTCCAGCTCGTCCGGTCCGACCCAGTCCCCGGTGACGGTGGAGAGCATCGGGATCTGCGGCGGGCGGGGCGCGGTGGGGGCGAGCAGGGTGTGCAGCTCGTCGCGGATCCGGTCGACGTGCGCGCCGTGCGAGGCGTAGTCGACCGGGATGCGGCGGGACCGGACCTGCCGGTCGTCGCAGCGTCGCAGCAGCTCGTCGAGGGTGGCCGGGTCGCCGGAGACCACCACCGAGGCGGGGCCGTTGACCGCGGCGATCGTGGCCCGGCCGTCGAGGTCGGCGAGCAGGTCACCGGCCGCGTCGGCGGGCAGCGCCACCGAGGCCATGCCGCCGTGCCCGGCGAGCGCGGTCAGTGCCTGGCTGCGCAGGGCGACGATCCGGGCGGCGTCGCGCAGGGTGAGCGCGCCGGCGACGCAGGCCGCCGCGATCTCGCCCTGGGAGTGGCCGACCACCGCGTGCGGGCGTACCCCGTGGTGCTGCCAGAGCGCGGCGAGCGAGACCATCACCGCCCAGAGCGCCGGCTGCACCACGTCGACCCGGTCCAGGCCGGGGGCGTCGGGGGCGCCGCGCAGCACGTCGGTGAGGGTCCAGTCGACGAACTCGGCGAGGGCCTGCTCGCACTCGGCGAGCCGGTCGGCGAAGACGGGTGCGGCGGCGGCCAGTTCGGTGGCCATGCCGATCCACTGGGCGCCCTGGCCGGGGAAGACGAAGACGGTGCGGCCGGGGGCGCCGGCGGTGCCGGTGACGACGGCCGAGGAGTCCCGGCCGACGGCGAGCGCGGCCAGCCCGGCGGCCAGCTCGTCGCGGGTGCCGCCGACGACGACCGCGCGGTGCTCCAGCGCCGCCCGGGACACCGCGAGGGTCAGGCGACGTCGCGCAGCGGCAGGGCGTCGGGGCCGGTGACGGCGGGCAGCAGCCGGTCGGCCTGGTCGGTCAGCGCGGCCGCGGTCCGCCCGGCCAGCAGCCACGGTACGACCGCCGGCCGCCCGGTCGGGGAGTCGGCCCGTCAGGTTCCGGCGCGGTCGGCCCGTCGGGTTCCGGCGCCTGTTCCAGGATGGCGTGGGCGTTGGTGCCGCTCACGCCGAACGCGGACACCCCGGCCCGGCGGGGCCGGTCCCCGGCCGGCCACGGCTGCGCCTCGGTGAGCAGCCGGACGTCGCCGGCGGCCCAGTCGACGTGCCGGGACGGGGCACTGACGTGCAGGGTGGCGGGGAGCGTGCCGTGGCGCAGCGCGAGCACCATCTTCAGCACCCCGGCGAGGCCGGCGGCGGCCTGGGTGTGGCCGATGTTCGACTTGACCGACCCCAGCCAGAGCGGCCGGTCGGCGGGGCGGTCCTGCCCGTACGTGGCGAGCAGGGCGTGCGCCTCGATCGGGTCGCCGAGGGAGGTGCCGGTGCCGTGCGCCTCCACCGCGTCGACGTCGCCGGTGGCGAGGCCGGCGTTGGCGAGGGCCTGCCGGATCACCCGCTGCTGGGCGGCGCCGTTCGGGGCGGTGAGCCCGTTGGACGCGCCGTCGGAGTTGACGGCGCTGCCGCGCAGCACGGCCAGCACGGGGTGGCCGTGCCGGCGGGCCTCGGAGAGGCGTTCCAGCAGGACGACGGCGGCGCCCTCGCCCCAACCGGTGCCGTCGGCGTCGTCGGAGAACGCCTTGCACCGACCGTCCGGGGAGAGCGCCCGCTGCCGGCTGAACTCGACGAACACCCCGGGGGTGGTCATCACCGTCGCCCCGGCGACCAGCGCCGCGCTGCACTCACCGGCGCGCAGCGCCTGGCTGGCGAGGTGCAGCGCGACCAGGGAGGCGGAGCAGGCGGTGTCCACGGTCAGCGCCGGCCCCTCCAGCCCGAACGCGTACGCCAGCCGCCCGGAGAAGACGCTGGCGGCGCTGCCGGTGGCGACGTAGCCGGCGAGGTTCTCCGCCGAGTTGTGCAGGGCGGCCGGGTAGTCCTGGCCGTTGGTGCCGGCGAAGACGCCGATCCGGCTGCCGCGTACCGAGCGGGGGTCGACGCCGGCCCGTTCGAATGCCTCCCAGGAGCACTCCAGCAGCAGCCGCTGCTGCGGGTCCATGGCGAGCGCCTCACGCGGGTTGATGCCGAACAGGTCGGCGTCGAACGCGCCGACGCCGGGCAGGAAGCCACCCTCCCGGGCGTAGCTGGTGCCCTCGTGGTCGGGATCCGGGTGATAGAGCGAGTCGGTGTCCCAGCCCCGGTCGGTGGGGAACGCGGACATCGCGTCGGCGCCGTCGGAGAGCAGCCGCCACAGCTCTTCGGGGGTGTAGACGCCACCGGCGAAGCGGCAGCTCATGCTCACCACGACGATCGGGTCGTCGGATTGGTCGCCGCCGGTGGCCGCGACGGTCTCCGTGGACCGGGTCCCGGCGAGTTCGTGCAGCAGGTGCCGGGCGAGCGCGTCGGCGGTGGGGTGGTCGAAGACCAGGGTGGCCGGCAGCGCCAGGCCGGTCAGCGTGTTGAGCCGGCCGCGCAGATCGAGGGCGAGCAGCGAGGTGAAGCCGAGCGCCGACAGGGGCGCCTCCGGCTCGACCGGCGCGATGGACGCGTGACCGAGCACGTCGGCGATCTGGGTGCGGACCGCCTCCAGCACGGCGGCGTGCCGGCTGCTGGGGTGCAGGGCCAGCACCTCGCGGCGCAGGGCGGCGTCGTCGTCGGCCGGCGCGGTGCGGTCGGTGGGGTCGGTCAGCTCGGCGAGCAGCGGCCGGGCACCGGCGGCGGTCAGCCGGGCCCAGTCGACGTCGGAGACGACCACGCAGGGGGCGTCCCCGGCGAGGTGCCGTTCCAGCGCGGCGAGGGCGGGTGCGGCGTCCATCGGCGCCAGCCCGCTGCGCCGGAGCTGGTGGTGAGGTGTCCGGTGGCGGCCATGCCGGTGCCGGCCCACGGTATCCCAGGCGACGGAGAGGGCCGGTCGGCCGGCGGCGTGCCGGGCCTCGGCGAGGGCGGTCAGGGCGGCGTTGGCCGCCGCGTACCCGGCCTGGCCGACGCTGCCGAGGAACAGCAGGGAGGAGAAGAGCACGAACGCGGTGAGGTCGCGGTCGGCGAGCAAGGTCGTGCAGGTTCACCGCGGCGGTCACCTTGGCGGCCCGCACGTCGGCCAGTTGCGCCGGGTCCATGGTGTGCAGCAGCCCGTCGTGCAGGACGCCGGCGGCATGCACCACCGCGTCGACGCGTACCCCGTCGGTGTCCAGGCCGTCGAGCAGGCGCGGCGAGGGCGGCGCGGTCGGCGGCGTCGCAGGCGGCGACGGTGACCCGAGCGCCGGTCGCGGTGAGTTCGTCGCGCAGCGCGGCGGCGCCGGGCGCGTCCGGGCCCGCGCCGGCTGGTCAGCACCAGGTGGGCGGCGCCGCGGGCGGCCAGCCAGCGGGCGACGTGCCCGCCAACCTTGATGCCGCCGGTGACCAGGACCGTGCCGCCGCGCGGCCAGCTCTGCGGCGCGGCGGCCGGCGGGGTGTGCCGGACCAGCCGCCGGGCGTACGTGCCGGCGGGGCCGGACCGCGAGCTGGTCCTCGCCGCCTGCGCCGGTGAGGAGGGCGGTGAGGCGGTCGACGTCGCGAGGCCGTGGGCGACGAGGGGGCAGGTCGACCAGGCCACCCCAGCGGTCGGGGTGTTCGAGGGCGGCGACCCGACCGAGGCCCCAGGCCGCGGCGAGGTCGGCGCGGGGCGCTTCCGGGGTCGGTGTCGACGGCCTGGACGGCGCCGGTGGTGACGTACAGGGTGCGGTGACGGCGGCGTCGCCGAAGGCCTGCGCCGTCCCGGCGAGCGTGCCGGGCACCGCCGGCCTTCGCCGGCCGACGCGCCGGCCAGCTGGAGTACGCCGGCCGCGTCGGCGTGTCCGGCGAGCCGGGCGGCGAGGACGGTCCGGTCGGTGTCGGGGTCGACGGTGAGCGGCACGGGGGTGGCGCCGGCGGCGCGCAGCCGGTCGGTGACCGTGGTGACCAGGTCGGGGTCGGCGTCGGTGGGGGTGAGCAGCAGCCAGCGGCCGGTGAGCCGGGCGGCAGTCGGGCCGGCGACGGGTCGCCAGTCGACGCGGTAGCTCCACCGTCCGGTGGGGTCGGGGGTGCTCCAGCCCTGCAGCCAGTAGCGCTGGTGCTGGAACGGGTAGGTGGGCAGGTCGACGACGCGCGCACCGGTGGGGGCGTGGAACGCCGCCCAGTCGACGGGGCCGCCGTCGGCCCAGAGCCGGGCGAGGGCGGTGACGGCGACGCCGGCCTCCGACCGGTCCCGCCGCAGCACCGGTACGGCGAGCACGTCGGTGCGGGTCTCCTCGATCGCGGCGACGAGGCTCGCGTCGGGGCCGAGTTCCACGAACCGGGTGACGCCGAGTTCGGCGGCCTTCTCGACCGCCGCCCCGAAGGTGACGGTGCCACGCACCTGGTCGGCCCAGTAGCCGGCGGTGAACTCCTCGACCGGCTCGCCGGTGAGCGTGGAGACGATGGGGATGCGCGGCTTGCGCAACTCGACCGCCTCGGCGGCCGAGGTGAACCCGGCCAACATCGGGTCCATCAACGCCGAGTGGAACGCGTGACTGACCGTCAACCACCGGCCCTGCCGCTCCGACAGACCTGCCGCGACCTGTTCCACGGCCTCCCGGGTCCCGGAGACGACCACCTGGCCGGGCGCGTTGACGGCCGCGATCGACGCGCCGTCCACCAGCAGCGGGGTCACCTCGTCCACGGTGGCCCGGACCGCCCACATCGCCCCACCCGACGGCAGGGCCTGCATCAACGACGCCCGCGCCGCCACCAGCCGGCACGCGTCCGGCAGGTCCAGCACCCCCGCGACGTGCGCGGCGGCGAGTTCACCGATCGAGTGACCGATCAGGTAGTCCGGCGTGACGCCCCAGGATTCGAGGAGCCGGAACAGCGCCACCTCGACCGCGAACAGCGCCGGCTGCGCCCAGCCGGTCTGCGCCAGGTCCGCCGCCGGGCGCGATTCGTCCCGCTCCCCCGCCGCGCCGTCGATCACCTCACGCAGCGGGCGGTCCAGCAGGGTGTCGAACTGCGCGCACACCTCCGACAGGGCCGCGTCGAAGACCGGGAACACCGCCGCCAGGTCGCGGCCCATGCCGAGCCGCTGACCACCCTGACCGGAGAACACGAACGCGGTCAGCCCCTCCCGGGCCGTCCCGGAGACCACCCCGGCGCTCGGCACGCTCTCCACCAGCGACGCCAGACCCGACCGCAACTCGTCGGTGTCCGCGCCCAGCACCACCGCCCGACGGACCAACGCCGACCGCGTCGTGGCGAGCGAGAACGCCACGTCGACGGCCGAGCCCGGCACCCCCGACGCCAGTTCGGCCGCCAGCGCCGCCAGGGCGGCCGGCGACTTCGCCGACAGCGCCCACGGCACCATCGGCAGGACCACGTCGGCGACGGGAGCGGCGACGCGGTCGTCCGGGGCCTCCTCGATGATGACGTGCGCGTTGGTACCGCTGATGCCGAACGCGGACACGCCGGCCCGGCGGGGTTCCGCGCCGCGCGGCCACGGCCGCGTCTCGGTCAGCAGCTCCACCGCACCCGCCGACCAGTCCACGTGCGACGACGGCGTACCGACGTGCAGGGTCCGGGGCAGCGCCTCGTGCCGCAACGCGAGCACCATCTTGATCACACCGGCGACACCGGCGGCGGCCTGGGTGTGGCCCAGGTTCGACTTGACCGACCCGAGGAGCACCGGCCGGTCGGCGGGACGGTCCTGCCCGTACGTGGCGAGCAGCGCCTGCGCCTCGATCGGGTCGCCGAGCCGGGTGCCGGTGCCGTGCGCCTCGACGGCGTCCACGTCGGCGGTCGACAGGCCGGCGTTGGCGAGGGCCTGCCGGATCACCCGCTGCTGGGCGGGGCCGCTCGGCGCGCTCAGGCCGTTCGACGCGCCGTCGGAGTTGGTGGCGCTGCCCCGGACCACGGCGAGGATCCGGTGGCCGTTGCGGCGGGCGTCGCTGAGGCGCTCCAGGACCAGGACGCCGACGCCCTCGCCCCAGCCGGTGCCGTCCGCGTCGTCGGAGAACGCCTTGCACCGGCCGTCGGCGGCCAGGCCGCCCTGTCGACTGAACTCGGTGAAGCTGTCCGGGGTGACCAGCACGGCCACCCCGCCGGCCAGGGCCAGCTCCGACTCGCCGGAGCGCAGTGACTGGCTGGCCCAGTGCAGCGCCACCAGCGACGACGAGCAGGCCGTGTCCAGGGTGACCGCCGGGCCCTCCAGGCCGAGCGTGTAGGCGACCCGACCGGAGACGACGCTGGTGGCGTTGCCGACCAGCAGGTGCCCCTGCACCTCCTCGGGGATCTCCGGGCCCACCCCGTACCCCATGTTGTTGCCGCCGATGAAGACGCCGGTGCGGGTGCCGCGCAGCGCGCCCGGGTCGATGCCGGCGCGTTCGACGGCCTCCCAGGCGGCCTCCAGCAGCAGCCGCTGCTGGGGGTCGGTGGCCAGCGCCTCGCGCGGGCTCATCTCGAAGAACGCGGCGTCGAAGCCGGTGGCGTCGGGGACGAAGCCGCCCTCGGCCACGCCGGCGACGCTGGCCGGCCAGCCCCGGTCGAGGGGCAGCGGCGACAGCGCGTCGGTGCCCGCCGCCAGCAGCCGCCACAGGTCGTCCGGTGACCGCACGTCGCCCGGGTAGCGGCAGCTCATCCCGATGATCGCGATGGGTTCGTCGATGGCGGTGCCGCCGGCCTCGGCGGGGTCCGGTCCGTCGGGTCCGCCGAAGAGTTCGGCCCGCAGGTGGGCGGCGAGCCGGCGCGGCTGGGCGTGGTCGAAGACCAGGGTGGCGGGCAGCCGCAGCCCGGTCACCGCGCCGAGCCGGTTGCGCAGCTCGATCGCGGTCAGCGAGTCGAACCCGAGTTCCCGGAACGCCCGGCCCGGGTCGATGCCGTCGGCGGCGTCGTGGCCGAGCACGGCGGCGGCGTGGGTACGGACCAGGTCGAGCAGTTCGCGGGTCTGCTCGGCGGCGGAACGGTCGGCGAGCCGCCGGCGCAGGCCGTCGTCGCCCGCCTCGGCACCGGCGGCCGGGCCGGCGCTGTCCAGGGCGCGGCGGACCTCGGGCAGTTCGTCCAGCAGCGGCCGGGGCCGGGCGGCAGTGAAGGTCGGCGCGAACCGGTCCCAGTCCAGGTCGGCGACCACGGTGGTCGCCGCGTCGCCTCCACGGCCCCGCTGGCGCAGTCCAGCGCCAGGGCAGGCGGCATCGCCCGGACGCCCCGGCCGGTCAGGTGGCGGGCCATGCCGGCGTCGGCGGCCATCCCCGCGTCGGCCCACGCGCCCCAGGCCACCGCCAAGGCGGTACGACCTCGGGAGCGCCGGTCCTCGGCGAGCGCGTCGAGCCAGGCGTTGGCGGCGGCGTAGCCGGCCTGACCGCCACTGCCCCACACGCCGGCGCTGGAGGAGAAGAGCACGAACGCGTCCAGCGGCCGATCGCCGAGCAGGTCGTCGAGGTGGGCGGCGCCGAGCACCTTCGCGGCGAGCACGTCCTCGAGGTCGGCGACGCCGGTGTCGGTGAGCGGCTGGTACTGGCCCACGCCGGCCGCGTGCACGACGGCGGTGAGCGGGTGCCGTTCCCCGATGGTGTCGAGCAGGCGGGCGAGGGCGTCCCGGTCGGTCACGTCGCAGGCGGCGACGGTGACGTCCACGCCCGACGCGGTCAGCTCGGCCCGCAGCTCCGGTACGCCGGGCGCGTCCGCACCGCGCCGGCCGGTCAGTACGAGGTGCTGGGCGCCCTCGGTCGCCAGCCAGCGGGCCAGGGCGGCACCGATGCCGCCGGTGCCGCCGGTGACCAGGACGGTGCGCGCGGCTGCCAGCGGCGGACCGGGCGGTCCCGGCCGGCAGGTGGGTGAGCCGCCGGACGAAGGTGCCAGGCCGCGCAGCGCAGGCTGGTCCTCGCCGCCGTCGGCGAGGGCCGCGGCGAGGCGTTCCCGGCCGCGGGCGTCGAGGCGGGCGGGCAGGTCGACCAGGCCGCCCCAGCGGTCGGGGTGTTCGAGGCCGACGACCCGGCCGGAGTCCCAGGCGGCGGCCTGCGGCAGCGGCAGGACCGGTCAGCAGGTCCGATGGCGACGGCGTCCGGGTGGCGATCCACACCCGGGCGGTGCTGCCGGTGTCGGCGAGGGCCTGCACCAGCGCGACCGTCGCGGCCAACCCCACCGGCACGGCCAGGTACGCCGGGTGCAGGCGCTCGTCCAGGGCGGCGAGGCTGAGCACGCCGACGGGTGCCGCGTCGAGCCGGCGAGCAGGTCGATGACAGCGCGGCGCAGGTCGGTGTCGCCGTCGGGGAGGACAGGGTGTGCATCCGCGCCGTGCCCGGTGAGGGCGTCGACCACGTCGGCGGCCAGCTCGTCGTCCCCGCCGGCTGCGGGGCGGACCAGCAGCCAGCGGCCGGACAGGGCGGGCCGGGTGCGGTCGCCGCCGCGGGGCCGCCAGGTCACCTGGTAGCGCCAGGCGTCGGCGGTGTGCTCCGCGCGCCGCTGGCGGTGCCAGCGGGCCAGGGCGGGCAGCACCGGGTCGAGCACGGTGGTGTCGGTGTGCAGCGTGGCGGCGAGCGCGGTGGCGTCGGCGCGGTCGACGGCCGCCCAGAAGTCGTGGTCCCCGGTGTCGGTGGTGACCGGGGTCGGCTCGTCGGTGTCGAACTCGGGCCAGTAGCTCTGCCGCTGGAAGGGGTAGGTGGGCAGGTCGACGACCCGGGCCCCGCCAGCCGGGAAGGCCGCCGTCCAGTCGACCGCCACGCCGCGGACCCAGGCCGCGCCGAGCGAGAGCAGGAACCGGTGCGCGCCGCCGTCGTCGCGGCGCAGCGAGCCGACCACGCACGGGTCGTCGCCGCCCGGCGTCGCCTCGCGTACGGTCTCCTCGACGGCGGTGGTCAGCACCGGGTGCGGCGACGCCTCCACGAACGTGCCGTAGCCGTCGGCGGCGAGGGTGCGGATCGCGTCGGCGAAGCGCACCGGCTCCCGCAGGTTCCGGAACCAGTACCCCGCGTCCAGCGTGGACGGGTCGACCACGGCGCCGGTCACCGTGGACACCAGCGGCACCCGACCGGCGAGCGGGCGTACGGGGGCCAGGTCGCGGAGCAGGTCGTCGCGGAGGTCCGCCACGGCCGGCGAGTGGGACGCGTAGTCCACCGGCACGAGGCGGAACCGCACCTCCCGGCGTTCGCACTCGGCGCCGACCCGGTCGAGGGCGGCCCGGTCACCGGAGAGCACCACCGAGGCGGGTCCGTTCACCGCCGCGACGTGGACGTCGTCGTACCCGGTGATCAGCTCGTCGACGGCGGCCACCGGCAGGGCCACCACGGCCATGCCGCCGCCACCGGCGAGACTCGCCACGGCCCGACTGCGCAGGCACACCACCCGGGCGCCGTCGGTCAGCGAGAGCGCACCGGCGACGCACGCCGCCGCGATCTCCCCCTGCGAGTGACCCACCACCGCCGCCGGCCGCACCCCGAACGACTCCCAGAGTGCCGCCAGGGACACCATCACCGCCCACGACGCCGGCTGCACCACATCCACCCGGTCCAACGACGGCGCACCGGGAGCCTGCCGCAGCACATCGGTCAGCGACCAGTCCACGAACTCCGACAGCGCCGTCTCACACTCGGCCAACCGCGCCGCGAACACCGGCGACGCCTCGGCCAGCTCCACGCCCATGCCGGCCCACTGCGCCCCCTGACCCGGGAACACCAGCACCACCCGACCCGGGGAGCCGGACACCGCACCCGACACCACACCGTCGGCCGGGAGCCCGTCGGCGACCGCCGCCAGGCCGGCGGCGTCACCGTCGAGCACCACGGCCCGGTGCTCGAACGACGACCGCGACGTCAACAACGACCACCCGACGTCCACCGGATCGGCCGACAGCCCGGCCAGGGCCAGGGCCTGGCCCCGCAGGGCCGCCGAGGACCGCCCGGAGAGCACCCACGGCGCGGCCGACGCCGACAACACCCGCGCCGGCTCCGCCGTCGGAGTCGCCGGCTCCTCGACCGGGGCCTCCTCCACGATCACGTGGGCGTTGGTGCCGCTCATGCCGAAGGCCGAGACACCGGCGCGGCGCGGCCGGTCCGCCGTGGCCGGCCACGGGTGGTCCTCGGTCAGCAGCCGTACCGCGCCGGCCGACCAGTCCACGTGCGAGGTGGGGGTGGTCACGTGCAGCGTGCGGGGCAGCAGCTGGTGCCGCATCGCCAGGACCATCTTCATCACCCCGGCGACGCCCGCCGCGCCCTGGGTGTGGCCGAGGTTGGACTTCACCGACCCCAGCCAGAGCGGCCGGCCGTCGGTGCGTTCCTGCCCGTACGTGGCGAGCAGCGCGCGCGCCTCGATCGGGTCGCCGAGGGTGGTGCCGGTGCCGTGCGCCTCCACCACGTCGACCTCGGCCCCGGCGACGCCCGCGTTGGCGAGGGCCTGCCGGATCACCCGCTGCTGCGCCTTGCCGTTCGGGGCGGTCAACCCGTTCGACGCGCCGTCCTGGTTGGCCGCGCTGCCCCGCACCACGGCGAGGATCCGGTGCCCGTTGCGCCGCGCGTCGGACAGCCGCTCCACCAGCAGCAGCCCGACGCCCTCGCTCCAACTGGTGCCGTCGGCGTCGTCGGAGAACGCCTTGACCCGGCCGTCCGGCGCCAGCCCGCGCTGCCGGCTGAACTCCTGGAAGGTGGACGGGCTGGCCATCAGGGTGGCGCCGCCGGCCAGCGCCAGGGAGCACTCCCCCGAGCGCAGCGACTGCACGGCCAGGTGCAGCGCCACCAGCGACGACGAGCAGGCGGTGTCCACGGTGACGGCGGGGCCCTCCAGCCCCAGCACGTACGCGATCCGGCCGGACGCCACGCTGGCCGCGCTGCCGGTCGCCAGATAGCCGTCGGTGTCGATGCCGGACTGGGCCATCAGCGGGCCGTAGTCCGCGCCGGTAGCGCCGGTGAAGACGCCGGTGGCGGTGCCGCGCAGCGACGTCGGGGCGATCCGGGCCTGTTCCAGGGTCTCCCAGGCCACCTCCAGCAGCAGCCGCTGCTGCGGGTCCATGGCGAGCGCCTCGCGGGGCGAGATGCCGAAGAAGCCGGCGTCGAACTGGTCGGCGTCGTGCAGGAACCCGCCCTGGGCGACGTACGTGGTGCCCCGGCTGTCCGGGTCGGGGTCGAGCAGCGTGTCGAGTTCCCAGCCGGGCCGGGCCGGGAACTCGGTGACCGCGTCGACGCCGCCGGTGAGCACCTGCCAGAGCTGCTCGGGGTTCGTCACCCCGCCGGGGAACCGGCAGCCCATGCCGATGATCGCGACCGGCTCGTGCGCGACCTGCTCCAGCCGCTGGTTGCGCTGCTTGAGCCGTTCGTTGTCGCGCAGCGCGGCCCGCAGGGCCTCGACCAGCTTGTCGGGAGCAGTGGTCATGGTCAGTTCTCCCGTGCGTCGGTGCCGGCACCGAGCGCCAGCTCGATGAGGTCGGCCACGTTCATGTCGTCGATGCTCTCCGCGCCGTCGTCCGGCCCGGCGGTGGTCGGCTGCTCGCCCGTGGTGGCCAGTTCGAGCAGCGCGTCGAGCAGGCCGGTCTCGCGCAGCCGGCTCAGCGGGATGGTCCGCAGCGTCGCCCAGGTGGCCGCCTCCTCCGCGCTCTGCGGCGGGGCCTCCGTGCCGGCGCCGAAGAGCCGGGTCACCAGATAGCGGGTGAGCTCGGGGAACGTCGGGTGGTCGAAGACCAGGGTGGTGGGCAGCTTCAGGCCGGTGACCGCGGAGAGCCGGTTGCGCAGCGCCACCACGGTCAGCGAGTCGAAGCCCAGCTC
Source organism: Micromonospora sp. R77 (assembly GCF_022747945.1). Classification (NCBI taxonomy): domain Bacteria; kingdom Bacillati; phylum Actinomycetota; class Actinomycetes; order Micromonosporales; family Micromonosporaceae; genus Micromonospora; species Micromonospora sp. R77. Next base: position 5,334,572 of record NZ_JALDST010000001.1, on the reverse strand, counting down.
GCGGAAGGGCCGGTCGGCGTGCATCTCCGCGACCGAGGCGTGGCCGAGGGCCACGGCGGCCTCCCGGCGTACCCGGTCGAGCAGCACCCGCTGCCGGTCCGCGTCGGCCAGCCCGGCCAGCTCGCGGACCAGTTCCGGCTCGCCGACCTCCTCGGCCTCGACCGCGTCGGCGTCGGCCAGCGCCTGCCGGGCGTCGGCGACGCCGAGGATCAGCGGCCGGTGCCGGGCGGCAGCGTACGCGGGCGCGAAGGTCTTCCAGCCGATGTCGGCGACGATCAGCTCACCGTCGCCCCGGGCCACCGCGTCGGCGAGGGCGGCGACGGCCAGCTCGGGGTCCATCGGGCGGTTGCCGAGCCGGCGCAGCCGGGCGGCGGTGCCCTCGTCGACCATGCCGCCGCCACCCCAGGCGCCCCAGGCGACGCAGACCACCGGCACCCCGGCGGCCCGCCGTTCGGCGGCGTACGCGTCGAGGTAGGCGTTGGCCGCGCCGTAGCCGACCCGCCCGCTGTCGCCCCAGGTGCCGGCGCCGGAGGAGAAGAGCACGAAGGCGTCCAGGTCCAGCCCGGCCACGTGCTCGGTGAGGTGCCGGGCACCGGCCACCTTCGGGCCGAGCACGCCCGCCAGCTCCGCCGTGGTGAGCTCGTCGATCGGCACCTCCCGGCCGCTGACCCCGGCGGCGTGCAGCACCGCCCGGATCGGCGGACCGTCGACGGCGACCTTCGCGAAGAGCGTCGCCACGGCGTCCGGGTCGGTGAGGTCGCAGGCCACGACGCTCACCTCGACACCGAGGCCGATCAGCTCGTCCTGCAGGGCGGCCGTTCCGTCGGCGGCCACGCCCCGGCGGCTGACCAGCACGATCCGGCCGGCGCCGGAGCGGGCCGCCCAGCGGCCAGGTGCCCGCCGAGCGCTCGGTGCCGCCGGTGATCAGCACCGTGTCCAGGGCTGCCACGGCACCGCCGGCCCTCGCCCAGGGCCCGGACCAGCCGGCGGGCCAGCACGTCGCCGTCGCGTACCGCGAGGTGTTCCTCGCCGGTGGTGCCGGTGAGCAGCGCGCAGAGCCGCTCAGCGCCGTCCCGGTCGAGGACGGCGGGCAGGTCGACCAGACCGCCCCAGCGGCGCGGCAGTTCGAGGCCGAGGCGGTGCCCGCAGCCCCAGAGCAGCGCCTGCGCCGGGTGGCGGGGCGGGTCGTCGGGGCCGGTGCCGACCACGCCGCAGGTCGCCACCCAGACCGGGGCGTCGACCTCCAGCGCGGTGAGGGCGCGCACCACGGCCAGGGTCAGGGTCGAGCCCGACCGGCACCACCGGGTGCCGGCGGTCCGGGGTCTCGTCGAGGCCGGTGAGGCAGAGCAGCCCGGCGAGGGGCCGCTCGGCGGTCGCGGCCCGGACGGCGTCGCGCAGGGTGTCGTCCGGGTCGGTGGCGGCGACGGGCAGCTCCACCACGTCGGCACCGGCGGCGGCCAGCGCGCCGGTCACCGCGTCGACCAGCTCGGCGACACCCGACCGGTCCGCGGGCCGGGCGACCAGCCAGCGGCCGGTGAGCGCGGGCGGTTCGGCGAGCCGTACCGGCACCCAGTCGGTGCGGTAGCGCCAGCCGTCCAGCACGGAACGGGTGCGCCGGCCGGTGTGCCAGCGGGACAGCGCGGGCAGCACCGTCTCCACCGCCTGCCGGTCCAGGCCGATCCGGTCGGCCACGGCGTCGCTGTCCTGCCGCTGCACCGCCTGCCAGAACTCGACCTCCTGCGGGTCGGCGGCCACCTCCGGCGCGGGGTCGTCGAACTCGGGCCAGAACCGGCGGCGGTCGAAGGCGTACGTGGGCAGCGGCACCCGGCGCGCGCCGACGCCGTCGTACGCGCGGGTGAAGTCGACCGGCGCCCCGGCGACGTACGCCTCGCCGAGCGACCGGAGGAACCGGGCCAGCCCGCCGTCGCCGCGCCGCAGCGAGCCGACGGCCGCCACCTCGTGCGCGGTGTCGGCGAGGGTCTCCTCGATCGCGCCGGTGAGCACGGGGTGGGCGCTGACCTCGATCAGCGGCCCGAAGCCCTGCCCGGCCAGCGCCCGGACGGATTCGGCGAACCGCACCGGCCGGCGCAGGTTCTCGAACCAGTACCCGGCGTCCAGCGGCGCCTCGTCGACCCAGTCGGCGGTGACGGTGGAGAAGAACGGCACCCGCGGCGGGGTGGGGTCGATTCCGCCGAGCACCCGGGCCAGGGGTTCCCGCAGCTCGTCGACATGCGCAGAGTGGGAGGCGTAGTTGATCGGCACCCACTTGGTGCGGACGCCCCGGTCCCGGCAGTCGGCGATGAGCGCCTCCAGCGCGTCCCGGTCGCCGGAGGCGACGACGGCACGGGGACTGTTCACCGCGCCCACCACCACCCGGCCCGCGTACGGGGCCAGCAGTTCCTCGATTCGCTCGGGGGACACCTCGACCGACACCAGCCCGCCGCGCCCGGCGAGGGCGGTGACCTCGCGCCCGCGCAGGCAGACCACGCGGGCGGCGTCGCGCAGGGACAGGGCCCCGGCGAAGCAGGCGGCGGCCATCTCCCCCTGGGAGTGCCCGACGACCGCGGCCGGTTCGACGCCGTACGAGCGCCACAGCTCGGCCAGCGAGACGGTGACCGCGAGGGTGGCCGGTTGGACCACGTCGTCGCCGGCCAGGTCGGGGGCGCCCGGCGCCTGGCGCAGCACGTCGGTGAGCGACCAGTCGACGAACTCGGCCAGCGCGGTCTCGAAGCGGGCGATCGAGGCGGCGAAGACCGGCGCGCTGTCGATCAGGTCGGCGGCCATGCCGGCCCACTGGGAGCCCTGGCCGGGGAAGACGAAGACGGGTCGGCTGGCCGGCCGGGCCACGCCCTCGACCAGGTTTCCGGCGGGTTCGCCGTCGGCCAGGGCGCGCAGCCCGGCCCGCAGTTCGTCGGCGTCGGCACCGACCACCACCGCCCGGTGCTCGAACGCCGACCGGGTGGTGACCAGGGAGTGTCCGACGTCGACCGGGTCCAGGTTGGCGACGGCGGGCAGCAGCCGGGCCGCCTGGGTGCGCAGCGCCGGCAGGCCGGGCGCGGAGAGCGTCCAGGCCACCGCGGCGGGACGCGCCCCGCGGGCCGGCGCGGTGGGGGTGTCGCTGGCCTGCTCCAGCACCAGGTGGGCGTTGGTGCCGCTGATGCCGAACGAGGACACGGCGGCGCGGCGGGGCCGGCCGGTCTCCGGCCAGTCCCGGTTGTCGGTGAGCAGCCGCACCGCCCCGGCGTCCCAGTCCACCCGGGACGACGGCGCGTCCAGGTGCAGGATGCGGGGCAGCACGCCGTGCCGCATGGCCAGCACCGTCTTGATCACGCCGGCCACACCGGCCGCGGCCTGGGTGTGCCCGAGGTTGGCCTTGAGCGCGCCGACCAGCAGCGGCGCGTCGGCCGGCCGGTCCTGCCCGTACGTGGCGATCAGGGCCTGCGCCTCGATCGGGTCGCCGAGCGGCGTACCCGTGCCGTGCGCCTCGACCGCGTCGACGTCCGCGGCGGCGAGCCCGGCGTTGGCCAGCGCCTGGCGGATCACCCGCTGCTGGGAGGGGCCGTTCGGCGCGGTCAGGCCGTTGGACGCGCCGTCGGAGTTGACCGCCGAGCCGCGGATCACGCCGAGCACCTGGTGGCCGTGCCGGCGGGCGTCGCTGAGCCGTTCCAGCAGCAGCAGGCCGACGCCCTCGCCCCAGCCGGTGCCGTCGCCGCCCTCGGCGAACGGCTTGCAGCGGCCGTCGGCGGCCAGCCCTCGCTGGCGGCTGAACTCCAGGAAGACCGTCGGGGTGGACATCACGGTGGCACCGCCGGCCACGGCGAGGCTGCACTCCCCCGACCGCAGCGCGTTGACCGCCCAGTGCATCGCCACCAGGGACGACGAGCAGGCGGTGTCGACGGTGACGGCGGGGCCCTCCAGCCCGTACGTGTAGGCGATCCGGCCGGAGGCGACGCTGCCGGCGCTGCCGTTGCCGAGGTGCCCTTCGAGGTCGTGCCGGCGGCCGTGCAGCAGCACCGGGTAGTCGGTGTACATCAGGCCGACGAAGACGCCGGTGGGGCTGCCCTTGAGCGAGCGCGGCGGGACGCCGGCCCGCTCGAACAGCTCCCAGGAGCACTCCAGCAGCAGCCGCTGCTGGGGGTCCATGGCGAGCGCCTCGCGCGGCGAGATGCCGAACACGGTGGGGTCGAACTGGTCGGCGGCGGTGAGGAAGCCGCCCTCCCGCACATAGCTGGTGCCGGGCCGATCGGGGTCCGGGTCGTAGAGCGCGTCGACGTCCCAGCCCCGGTCGTCGGGCATCGGCACGACCGCGTCGTCGCCCCGCAGCACCAGCTCCCACAGCTGTTCCGGGGTCTCCACGCCGCCGGGCAGCCGGCAGGCCATGCTGACGATCGCGATCGGCTCGTCGGTCGCGCCGACCGGGGCCGGCGCGACGGCGGGCCGCTCGTCGGCGGCGGCGTCGCCGGTGAGGGACTCCAGGTGCCGGGCCAGCGCGGCCGGGGTGGGCTGGTCGAAGATCAGCGAGGCGGGCAGCCGGATGCCGGTGGCCCGGCCGAGCTCGTTACGCAGCTCCACCGCCATCAGCGAGTCGAAGCCCAGCTCGGAGAAGGCCCGGTCGGGGTCGATGCCGGCCGGCGAGGGGTGCCGCAGCACGGCCGCCACCCGGGCCCGGACCAGGTCGATCATGCGGGCCGGTCGGGCGGCCGTCCGGGTGCGGGCGGCGGGCGTCCGGACCAGGCCGCGCAGCAGCGCGGGCAGTGCCTGCCGGCCGAGTTGCCCGCGCAGCCGGCCGAAGTCGAGCGCGAGCGGCACCAGAGCCGGCCCGTCGTGGCGCAGCGCGAGGTCGAACAGGGCCAGACCGTCGGGGCCGGTCAGGCTGAGCACCCCGATGTTGCGGGCCCGGGCCAAGTCCACCTCGGTCAGGCCGCCGACCATCCCGTCGTCGCCCTCCCACAGGCCCCAGGCGAGCGAGATGGCGGGCCGTCCCTGCCGGCGGCGCCGGTCGGCGATCGCGTCGAGGCAGGCGTTGGCGGCGGCATAGTTGCCCTGCCCGGGGCCGCCGAAGGTGCCGGCGGCGGAGGCGAAGAGCACGAAGGCGGCCAGGTCCAGGTCGCGGGTCAGCTCGTCCAGGTGCAGCGCCCCGGCGACCTTCGGCCGCAGCACGGCGTCGATCCGCTCGGGGGTGAGCGACTCGACGATGGCGTCGTCGAGGACACCGGCGAGGTGGACGACCCCGGTGAGCGGGTGCGCGGCGGGCACGGCGGCGATCACCCGGGCCAGCGCCTCCCGGTCGGCCACGTCGCAGGCGACCAGGGTGACGTCGGCGGGCAGGGCGGCCAGCTCGGCCGCGTCGGCCGACTCCGCGCCGGAGCGGCTGGTCAGCAGCAGCCGACGGACCCCGTGCGCGGCGACCAGGTGGTGGCAGAGCGCCCGGCCGAGCCGGCCGGTGGCGCCGGTGACCAGCACCGTGCCGTCCGGGTCGAAGGGGGTGCCGGGGACCGGGTCGGTGACCGGGACGCGGGTCAGGCGGGGGACGTACCAGCGGCCGTCCCGGAGCGCGAGCTGCGGTTCGTCGGTGTCGCGCAGCCAGCCGGGCAGCTCCGCGTCGTCGACGGTGTCGACCAGCACGAACCGGTCCGGGTTCTCCGACTGGGCGGAGCGGACCAGGCCGGCCACGGCGGCGGCGACCAGGTTGGCGTCGCCGGTGTCGTCGAGCAGCCGGGCGGCCCAGCGGGTGCGCAGCACCAGCCGGCCGTCACCGGCCGGCGCGGCGAGCAGGTCCTGGAGGGTGGCGAGGGTGCGGTGCAGGGCCACCCGGACGGCCTCGTACGGCTCGTCGGGCAGCGGGCCACCGCCGGGCAGGTCGCGCACCTCGGGCGGAGTGGCAGTCGACTCCCCGGCCCGGTGCTCCTGCCAGCGGACCTCGAACACCATGTCCCAGTGGCGCCGGTCGGCGGCGCCGGACCGTCGGCGAGCAGGCGCAGCGGCAGCGACTCCACCGACACCACCGGCACCCCGGCGGCGTCGGTCGCGGTCAGCTCCAGCGTCCGCTCGGCGAGGCGGCGCAGCGTCACCCGCAGCGCGGTCGCGCCGGGGTGCGCAGCGACACCCCGGACCAGGCGAACAGCACCGCCGCCGCACCGACCGCGTCGCCCAGCGCGGCGGCGTGCGGGGCGCTGTCCAGCAGCGCCGGGTGCAGCTCGAACCGTTCCGCCTCGACCTGCGCCGTCTCGGGCAGGTCCACCTCGGCGTGGATCTCGTCGCCGCGCCGCCAGGCCGCGCGCAGCCCACGGAACAGCGGGCCGTAGGTCAGGCCGGCCTCGGCCAGCTCCGGATAGACGTGGTCGACGTCGACCGGTTCCGCCCCGGCCGGCGGCCACTCGGTGTCGGCGGGGTGCTCGGGCTCGACCTCGGGGGCGAGGGTGCCGGTGAAGTGGCGCGTCCAGTCCCCGGTGTCGGCGACGGGGCGGGCGTAGCCGGTGACGGGGCGCCGGCCGTCGGCGTCGGCGGGGCCGACCACCACCTGCAGGCGGACCCGGTCGGTGTCGGCGAGGGCCAACGGCTCGGCCAGCACCAGCTCGTCCACCCGGGGGCAGCCGAGCTGGGCGCCGGAGCGCAGCGCGAGGTCGAGGAAGGCCGTCCCGGGCACCAGGATCCGGCCGGCGACCCGGTGGTCGGCCAGCCACGGGTGGGTGCGGACGGAGACCTGGCCGCCGAGGACCACGCCGTCGGCGTCGGCCCGTTCCAGCCGGACGTCGAGGACCGGGTGGTCGGCGGCCGGGTCGGGCCGGGACAGCGGCACGTCGAGCCAGAACCGGCGCCGCTGGAACGCGAAGGTGGGCAGGTCGGCGGGGGTCGCCCCGGTGCCGGCGAAGAACGCCGCCCAGTCGGTGGGCACCCCGGCCGTCCAGAGCCGGGCGACCGCCGAGGTCAGCGCCGCGACCTCGGGTACGTCCCGACGCAGCAGCGGCTGGATCAGGCAGTCCTGCGGCACGTCGTCGGCGACGGCCGCGCAGAGCGGCGCGTCCGGGCCCAGCTCGACGAAGCGGGCGGTGCCGAGGGTACGCAGGGTGCGGACCCCGTCGGCGAAGCGGACCGCCTCGCGGACGTGCCGCACCCAGTGCTCGGCGGTGAACTCGTCGACCACCTGCCCGGTCAGGTTGGACACCACCGGGATGCGGGGCCGACGGTACTCCACCGACTCGGCCACCGCGCGGAACCCGGCCAGCATCGGATCCATCAGGTGCGAGTGGAACGCGTGGCTGACCGCCAGCCGGCGGGTGCCCCGGGCGGCGAACGGCGCGGCGGCGCGCAGCACCGCGTCCTCGTCGCCGGAGAGCACCACCGAACCGGTCGCGTTGACCGCGGCGAGGCAGACGCCGTCACCGAGCAGCGGGGTCACCTCGTCCTCGGTCGCCCGGACGGCCACCATCGCGCCACCGGCCGGCAGGGCCTGCATCAGCCGCCCCCGGGCGGCGACCAGCCGGGCGGCGTCGGGCAGCGACAGCACGCCGGCCACGTACGCGGCGGCCAACTCGCCGATGGAGTGGCCGATCACGTGGTCGGGGCGGATCCCCCACGACTCCAGCAGCCGGAACAGCGCCACCTCGAAGGCGAAGAGCGCCGGCTGGGTGTGTTCGGTGCGGTCCAGCAGGTCGCCGTCGGTGGACATCACCTCGCGGACGCCGGGACCCGAGCCGGCGGGCAGCGCCGCACAGACCTCGTCCAGGGCAGCGGCGAAGGCCGGGAACGCCTCCGACAGTTCCCGACCCATCCCTACCCGCTGGGCGCCCTGGCCGCTGAACAGGAACGCGACCGGGCCGCCGAGGACGTGTCCGCGTACCAGATCGGGGTGGTCGGTGCCGTCGGCGGCGGCGGTCAGCGCGGCCAGCAGCCGGTCCCGGTCGCCGCCGAGCGCGACCGCGCGGTGCTCCAGCGACGCGCGCCCGGTGGCGAGCGAGAAGCCGACGTCGAGCGGGCGGGCCTGCGCCGGCAGGCCGGCGCGCAGCCGGCGGGCCTGGGCGGCGAGCCCGTCCGGGTCGATGCGGACACCGGCCACGGCAGCACGGCCAGCGACCGGGGCGAGGTGGCCGGCGCCGGCGCGACGGGTTCGGTGTGGTCGGCCGGCGCCGGCGGCTCCTCGACGATCAGGTGCGCGTTGGTGCCGCTGACGCCGAACGCGGAGACGGCCGCGCGGCGCGGCCGGTCCCGTCCGGGCCAGGGGCGGGGTTCGGTGAGCAGCCGGACGGAGCCTGCGGACCAGTCGACGTGCCGGGACGGCTGATCGACGTGCAGGGTGCGGGGCAGCGTGCCGTGCCGCATCGCGAGGACCATCTTGATCACGCCGGCCACCCCGGCGGCGGCCTGGGTGTGGCCCAGGTTGGACTTGAGCGAGCCGAGCCAGAGCGGCTGGTCCGCCGGCCGGTCCCGGCCGTACGTGGCGAGCAGCGCCTGCGCCTCGATCGGGTCGCCGAGCCGGGTGCCGGTGCCGTGCGCCTCGACGGCGTCCACGTCGGACGGGGTGAGGCCGGCGTTGGTCAGCGCCTGCCGGATGACCCGCTGCTGGGAGGGTCCGTTGGGGGCGGTGAGGCCGCTGCTGGCCCCGTCCTGGTTGATCGCGGTGCCCCGGATCACGGCAAGCACCCGGTGCCCGTGGCGGCGGGCCTCGGAGAGCCGTTCCAGGGCGAGCAGGCCGACGCCCTCACCCCAGCCGGTGCCGTCCGCACCGTCGGCGAAGGACTTGCAGCGGCCGTCCGGGGCGAGCCCCCGGTGCCGGGCGAACTGCACGAACGTCACCGGGGTGGACATCACCGTCACGCCACCGGCCAGCGCCAGGGTGCACTCCCCCGACCGCAGCGCCTGACAGGCCAGGTGGATGGAGACCAGCGACGACGAGCAGGCGGTGTCCACGGTCACCGCCGGCCCCTCCAGCCCGAGGGTGTACGCCACCCGCCCGGAGGCGATGCTCGGCGAGCTGCCGTTGCCGAGGTGCCCCTCCAGGCCCTTCGGTGGCTGCCGCACCCGGGTGGCGTAGTCGTTGTACATCACGCCGACGTAGACGCCGGTGCGGCTGCCGCGCAACGAGGTGGGGCTGATCCCGGCCCGCTCCAGCGCCTCCCAGGACGCCTCCAGCAGCAGCCGCTGCTGCGGGTCGGTGGTCAGCGCCTCGCGCGGGCTGAGCCCGAACAGCTCCGGGTCGAAGTCCCCGGCGTCGTGCAGGAACCCACCCTCGGTGGCGTACGTGGTGCCCGGCTGGTCGGGGTCCGGGTCGTAGAGCGACTCCAGGTCCCAGCCCCGGTCGGTGGGGAACCCGCCGACCGCGTCGGTGCCGTCGGCCAGCAACCGCCACAGCTCCTCCGGCGACGTGACGTCACCGGGGAGCCGGCAGCTCATGCCGACGATGGCGATCGGCTCGGTGTCGCGGGCCTGGAGGTCGGTCAGCCGCTGCCGCGTCTGCTGGAGGTCGGCGCTGGCCCGCTTCAGGTACTCGCGCAGTCGCTGCTCGCTCATCGGTCCGCCAATCGTCCGGGCCGGGGCGCCTCTGGCACGGCGGTGCTGTCCATCCGCCGTCCTCAGCTGCCCAGCTCGTTGTCCAGGAACTGGAAGATCTCGTCGTCGGTCGCCTCGTCGAACCCGTCGAGCACCGCGGTCGGCGCCGTCCCGGCGACCGACGCGCCCCCGCCGCCCACCCGGGCCAGCAGCTCGCGCAGCCGGTTCGCCACCCGGTCGCGCAGCGGGTCGTCGTCGGCCGCGTCGTCGGGCAGGTGCGCGCCGAGCCGGTCCAGCTCGGCGAGGATCGGGTCGAGCAGGCGTTCGGCGTCGGACGGGAAGGACGCCGCGAGGTGCGCGGCGAGCGCGGCGGGCGTCGGGTGGTCGAAGAGCAGGGTGGCGGGCAGGGTCAGCCCGGTCTGCCGGCCGAGCCGGTTGCGCAGCTCGACGGCGATGAGCGAGTCGAAGCCCAGCTCCAGGAAGCCCCGGTCGGTGTCCACCAGTTCCGGCCCCGGGTACGCCAGCACCAGCGCCGCCTCGGCCCGGACCAGTTCCCCGCAGGGCCTGCCCCGCTCGGCGGCGGGCAACGCCGCGTACCGGTCGGTCGGGGCGGTCGGCGCGGGGGCGGTGGGGTGGCCGGGCCGGCGGGCGGACCAGGCCGCGCAGCAGCGGCGGCACGGTACCGGCGGCGGTGAGCGCGGCGATCCAGCCGGACCGGCACCAGCACCGCCTCGTCCTGGGCGCAGGCCAGGTCGAACAGGTCGAGCCCTTGGCCGAGGCGAGCGGCACGACCCCGCCGCGGGCGAAGCGGGCGTGGTCGGCGGCGGTCAGCTTGCCGGTCATCGCGCTCTCCTGCGCCCACGGCCCCCAGCAGAGCGAGACCGCCGGCCGCCCCTGGGCCCGCCGGTGGCTGGCCAGCGCGTCGAGGAAGGCGTTGCCGGCGGCGTACCCGGCCTGCCCGGCGCCGCCGAACGTCGAGGCGAGCGACGAGAAGAGCACGAACGCGGTCAGCGGCGCCGACGCGGTCGCCTCGTGCAGGTGCAGCGCGGCGTCCACCTTGGGCGCGAGCACCCGGTCGATCCGCTCCGGGGTCAGCGCGGTGACCACCCCGTCGTCGACCACCCCGGCGGCGTGCACCACGGCGGCCGCGGGGCCCGGCCGGGGATCTCCTCGACCAGTCCGCGCACCGCCGCCCGGTCCGCCACGTCGCAGGCGGCCACGGTGACCCGTGCGCCCAGCGCGGTGAGCTCGTCGCGCAGCTCGGTCGCGCCGTCGGCGGCCGGGCCCCGGCGGCTGACCAGCAGCAGCGCCGGCGGACGCCGCGCGGTGACCAGGTGCCGGGCGACGAGCCGGCCGAGGGTGCCGGTGGCGCCGGTGACCAGGGTGGTGCCGTCCGGGTCCCAGACCGGTGCCGCGGCGGGCTGCCCTGGGGCCCGGACCGCCGGGCGGCGCGGACCACGCCGGCGCGGATCGCGGTCTGCGGTTCGTCGCCGTCGACGGCGGCGGGCAGCGCGGCGGCGGACGCGTCGCTGGCGTCGAGGTCGACCAGCCCGAACCGGCCCGGGTTCTCGCTGGTGGCGGTCCGGACCAGGCCGTGCAGGGTGGCGGCCGGCAGGTCGGTCAGGCTCGGTGTCGGCGTCGACCGCCACCGCGCCGTGGGTGATGAGGACCAGCCGGGAGCGGCCAGCCGCTCGTCGGCCAGCCACGACCGACCAGCTCCAGCGCCCGGTGGGCGGCGGACTGGGCGGCGTCGGCGAGGTCGCCGGTGCCGTCCCGCGCCGGCCGCGACGACCACCACCCGGTCCGGCACGGGCGCCTGCGGCGACCGCCTCGGTCAGCGCCGCGACACTCGGGTACGCCTCCAGCGCCGCCGCGCCGGCCAACGCCTTGGCCAGTTCCGGCCGCAGTTCGGTGCTGCTGACCACGGCCCAGCGCCGGCCGCGGGCAGCGGCGCGGACGCCACCGGCACCCACTCGGTACGGAACAGCGCGTCGTGGCCGGTGCGTCGGACGCCGACGCCCGCAGTGGGCCGGATGGCGAGCGAGTCGACCGAGGCGACCGGGTTGCCGGCGGTGTCCCAGACCCGCAGCGACACGGTGTCGTCGGCGACGTCGGTCAGCCGGACCCGCAGCCGGGTGGCCCCGGCGGTGTGCAGGACGGTGCCCTGCCAGGAGAACGGCATCACGCCGCGGCCCCGCTCGCCGGCCGCGCCCAGCCCGACGGTCTGCACCGCGGCGTCCAGCAGCGCCGGGTGCAGGCCGTAGCCGGCGGCGTCGACGCCGTCGGGGAGCACCACCTCGGCGAAGACCTCGTCGCCGCGCCGCCAGGCGGCGCGCAGCCCCTGGAACGCCGGCCTGTAGTCAGGCGCTGGTCGCGGCCAGTCGGGCGTAGAAGTCGGTCAGGTCGACCGGGGTGGCGTCGGCGGGCGGCCACGGCACGGGCCCCCCTCGCCGCTGCGGTCGCCGGGCGCGAGCCGGCCTCGGCGTGCCGCTGCCACGGCTCGTCGTCGGTCGCGTCGGCTGGGCGGAGTGCACGGTCAGGGACCGGGCCCGTTCGCGTCGGCCGGGTCCAGCCGGAGCTGCACCCGGACCGCGCCCCGCTCGGGCAGGACCAGCGGCGCGGCGAGGGTCAGCTCGTCGACCCGGGCGCAGCCGACCTGGTCACCGGCGCGGACGGCCAGTTCGAGGAAGGCGGTGCCGGGCAGCACCACGGTCCGGTCGATGACGTGGTCGCCGAGCCACGGGTGCCGCTGCCGGGACAGCAGCGCGGTGAACAGGTGACCGTCGTCGCCGGCCAGCGGCAGGGCCGCGCCGAGCAGCGGATGGTCGGTCCGGTCCAGGCCGGCCGCCCGCACGTCGGTGTCGGTGGCCGGCGCGTCCAGCCAGTACCGCTGCCGCTCGAACGGATAGGTGGGCAGGTCGACCAGCCGGCCGTGCGGGGCGAACGCCGCCCAGTCGGCGGTACCGCCGTGCGCGTACACCTGGGCCGCCGCGGTCAGCACGCCGGCGACCTCGTCGCGGCCCCGGCGCAGGGCGGACGTCACGACGCCGGGGGCGTCGTCGGCGCGGCAGTCGACGGTCATCGCGGCGAGTACGGCGTCCGGGCCGAGTTCCAGGAAGCGGGTGACCCCGGCGCGGGTGAGGGCGGCGACGCCGTCGGCGAACCGGACCGGCTCGCGCACCTGGGACACCCAGTAGTCGGGGTCGCAGAGCTGCGCGGCGGTGGCCGGCGCACCGGTCACGTCGGACACCACCGGGATCCTCGGCGGTGACATCGGGACAGCCCGGACCGTCTCCGCGTATCCGGCAAGCATGGCGTCCATATGAGGGGAGTGAAACGCATGGCTGACCCGCAAACGCCTAGTCTTGCGGCCGAGTTCGGCGAAGTGGGCCGCGACCCGCTCCACCTCGGCGACGTCGCCGGAGACCACGGTGGCGTGCGGCCCGTTCACCGCGGCCAGGCCGATCCGCTCCTCGCGGCCGGCGAGCAGGGGCGTGACCTCGTCCTCGGCGGCGGCCAGGGCGACCATCGCCCCGCCGGCCGGCAGCCGCTGCATCAGCCGGCCCCGGGCGGCCACCAGCCGGCAGGCGTCGTCGAGCCCGAAGACCCCGGCCAGGTGGGCGGCGGTCAACCCGCCGATCGAGTGCCCGAGCAGGTGGTCGGGGGTGATCCCCCACGAGGCGAAGAGCCGGAACAGCGCCACCTCGACGGCGAAGAGCGCCGGCTGGGTGTAGTCGGTCCGGTCCAGCAGGCCGGCGTCCGGGTCGCCCTCGGCGGCGAACACCACCTCGCGCAGCGGCCGCTCCAGCTCCAGGTCCATCCGCGCGCACACCTCGTCGAACGCGTCGGCATAGACCGGGAACGTCCGGTACAGCTCCCGGCCGGCGCCGAGCCGCTGCGCGCCCTGCCCGGAGAAGAGGAAGGCGGTACGACCGTGGTCGGCCGCCCCGGCCGCGCCGGGGGTGACCGGTCGGCCGGCCAGCCAGCCGGTGAGCTGCCGGCGCAGCGCGTCCGCGTCGGTGCCCCAGCAGACCAGGCGGTGTCCGTGCCGGGCCCGCCCGGCGAGCGTCCGGGCCACGTCGGCGGCGTCGGTGCCGGTGCGGTCGTCGAGGGCGGTGAGCAGGTGACGCACCTGGGCGGTGAGCGCGGTGGCGGTCCGCGCGGAGAGCGTCCACGGCAGCCACCCCGCCCCGGCGGGACGGGCCGGGGCGGCCGGCGTCGGGACCGCCGGGGGCGCCTGCTCGACGATCACGTGGGCGTTGGTACCGCTGACCCCGAACGAGGAGATCCCGACCCGGCGCGGCGCGTCGCCGTCCGGCCAGGCGCGGTCCTCGGTGAGCAGCCGGACCGCGCCGGTGGACCAGTCGACGTGCCGGGTGGGTTCCCCGACGTGCAGGGTGCGCGGCATGACGCCGTGCCGCATGGCCAGCACCGCCTTGATCACCCCGGCGACGCCGGAGGCGGCCTGGGTGTGGCCGATGTTCGACTTCACCGAGCCGAGCCAGAGCGGCCGGTCGGCGGGCCGGTCCCGGCCGTACGTGGCCAGCAGCGCCTCCGCCTCGATCGGGTCGCCGAGGGTGGTGCCGGTGCCGTGCGCCTCGACCAGGTCCACGTCGGCGGCGCTGAGCCCGGCGCCGGCCAGGGCGGCCCGGATCACCCGCTGCTGGGCGGGGCCGCTGGGGGCGGTCAGCCCGTTCGACGCGCCGTCCTGGTTGATCGCCGCGCCGCGTACCACGCCGAGGACGGGGTGGCCGTGGCGGCGGGCGTCACTGAGGCGTTCCAGCAGCAGCAGGCCCACCCCCTCGGCCCAGCCGGCACCGTCGGCGTCGGCGGAGAACGCCTTGCACCGGCCGTCCGGCGAGAGCGCACCCTGCCGGCTGAACTCGATGAAGGTGTCCGGGGTGGAGATGACGGTGACGCCGCCCGCGAGGGCCATCACGCACTCGCCGCTGCGGACCGCCTGGACGGCCAGGTGCAGCGCGACCAGCGAGGACGAGCAGGCGGTGTCGACGGTGACGGCCGGCCCCTCCAGACCGAAGGTGTACGCCACCCGTCCGGAGGCGACGCTGGCCGCGCTGCCGGTGGCGAGCTGCCCCTCGTACTCGCCGGGGGCGTGGCTCAGCCGGGAGCCGTAGTCGTTGTAGTTGGCGCCGACGAACACCCCGACCGGGGTGCCCTTGACCGTCGCCGGGTCGATGCCGGCCCGCTCGAACGCCTCCCACGAGGTCTCCAGCAGCAGCCGGTGCTGCGGGTCGATGGCCGGTGCGACGCGCGGGGAGATGCCGAAGAACGGCGGGTCGAAGTCGGCGACGTCGCGCAGGAAGCCGCCGCCCCGGGTGTAGAAGGTGCCGGGCCGGTCCGGGTCGGGGTCGTACAGTCCGTCGACGTCCCAGCCCCGGTCGGTCGGGAAGCCGGAGACCGCGTCCCCGCCGGTGGCCAGCAGCTCCCAGTACTGCTCGGGGGTGCTGATCCCGCCGGGCAGGCGGCAGCTCATCGCGACGATCACCACCGGGTCGTCGTCGGGCGTCGCCGCCGCTGCGACCGGCGTCGGGTCGGCCGGCGCCTCGGCGGCACCGAACAGTTCGGCGGCCAGGTGCCGGGCCAGCCGGTTCGCGGTGGCGTGGTCGAAGACCACGGTGACCGGCAGCCGCAGGCCGGTCGCCGCGTTGAGCCGGTTGCGCAGGTCCATGCCGGTCAGCGAGTCGAACCCGAGGTCGCGCAGCGCCCGGTCGGGGTCCACCCCCGCCGGGTCCGCCAGGCCGAGCACCGCCGCCGCCTGGGTACGCACCAACGTCAGCAGCGCCTGCTCCCGCTCGACCGCGGTGAGCCCGGCGAGGGTGCCGGCGAACCCGCCGTCGGTCGCCTCGTCGGTGGCCGGGCGGAGCGCGGCGGACGCCTCGGGCAGCGCGTCGAGTACCCGGCCGGAGCGGCCCTCGGTGCAGGTCGACGCGTACCGGGTCCAGTCGATGTCGGCGATCGCCAGGTAGCCCAGGTCCTGGTCGACGACCTGGCGCAGCGCGTCCAGCGCCGCCCGGGGCGGCAGCTGCCCCATGCCGGTACCGCGCAGCCGCTCGCCGAGTTCGCCGCTGGCCAGCCCGACGTCGCCCCACACGCCCCAGGCGATCGAGGTGGCGGGCAGCCCTTCGGCGCGGCGGGCGACGGCGAGCGCGTCGAGCCAGGCGTTGGCGGCGGCGTAGCCGGCCTGACCGCCACTGCCCCACACGCCGGCGCTGGAGGAGAAGAGCACGAACGCGTCCAGCGGCCGATCGCCGAGCAGGTCGTCGAGGTGGGCGGCGCCGAGCACCTTCGCGGCGAGCACGTCCTCGAGGTCGGCGACGCCGGTGTCGGTGAGCGGCTGGTACTGGCCCACGCCGGCCGCGTGCACGACGGCGGTGAGCGGGTGCCGTTCCCCGATGGTGTCGAGCAGGCGGGCGAGGGCGTCCCGGTCGGTCACGTCGCAGGCGGCGACGGTGACGTCCACGCCCGACGCGGTCAGCTCGGCCCGCAGCTCCGGTACGCCGGGCGCGTCCGCACCGCGCCGGCCGGTCAGTACGAGGTGCTGGGCGCCCTCGGTCGCCAGCCAGCGGGCCATCCCGCGCCGATGCCACCGGTGCCGCCGGTGACCAGCACGGTGCCGCGCGGCGCCAGCGCGGACCGGGTGTCGCGCCGGCCGGCGGACCGGCGTCGACCGGTCGCCGCGGCGGGGCGTACCGCGAGCTGGTCCTCGCCACCGGCGGTGACGGCCGCGACAGCGCTGCGCGGCCCGGTCGTCGGGGGTGGCCGGTAGGTCGACCAGGCCGCCGATCCGGTGCGGGTACTCCATCGCCGATCGGCGGCCCCAGAGCTGGGCCGTCGGGGTCGACGGTGGCGTCGGCGGGCCCGACGGTGACCGCGCCTCGGGTCAGGCACCACAGCGGCGCGGTGCTCCCCGCGTCGCCGAGGGCCTGGACGACGGTCACCGCCGGGTCGAGGTGGGGCCGCCCGCCGAGCGCCAGCAGGGACTGGGACGCCGGCACAGCCGTCGGACCCCGTCGGCCCGCAGCCGCTCGGCCAGGGTGGCGCGGTCCCCGGTGACGGTCAGCTGGTGCACCCGGGCGCCGAGGTCTTCGAGCTGCCGGCGCAGGTGGGTGGACCACGGGTCGGGTGCGCCGGCCGGGTCGCCCTCCGGCAGGAGCAGCAGCCACGTGGTGTCGTCGAGGCGCGGCGCGGCGGCGGTACGGACCGGTCGCCAGGTGACGTCGTACCGCCACGAGCCATGGCGGACTGCCGGCGGCGCTGCCGCCAGTCGGCGAGCACCGGCACCCTGCGGCAGCGGCGAGTCGGCGGCGTCGATGCCGAGGGTGGCGGCCAGGGCCGCCGGGTCGTCGCGTTCGACGGCGGCCCAGAACTCGGCGTCGGCCGGGTCGCCGGGGCGGTCCTCGGCGGTGCCGGCCGGCGCGGTCAGCCAGTAGTGCTGGCGTTGGAACGGGTAGGTGGGCAGGTCGACGGTGCGGGCGCCGACGGCCGGGAAGGCCGCCGTCCAGTCCACGGCCGCGCCGCGGACCCACGCCTCGGCCAGGGAGAGCAGGAACCGCCGGGGGCCGCCGTCGTCGCGGCGCAGCGACCCGACCACGCAGCCGTCGTGGCCGTCCAGGGTCTCCTCGACGGCTGCGGTCAGCACCGGGTGCGGGGACGCCTCCACGTACGTGCCGAAGCCTTCGGCGGCGAGGGTCCGTACGGCGTCGGCGAACCGGACCGGCCGGCGCAGGTTGGCGCACCAGTAGTCGGCGTCGAGGCTCGCGTCCCGGACCCAGTCGCCGGTGACCGTGGAGAGCAGCGGCACCCGGGGGGTCTGCGGTCGGACGGCGGCTACCTCCCGGCGCAGTTCGGTCAGCACGTCGTCGACGGCCGGGGAGTGCGACGCGTAGTCCACCGGGACGAGGCGGAACCGGATCTCCCGGCGCGCGCACTCGGCGCCGACCCGGTCGAGGGCGGCCCGGTCACCGGAGAGCACCACGGAGCGGGGGCCGTTCACGGCCGCCACGTACACGCCGTCGAAGCCGGTCAGCAGTTCCTCGGCCTCGGCCGGGGGCAGTCCGAGCGCCGCCATGCCGCCACTGCCGGCCAGGCCGGCCAGCAGTCGCGACCGCAGGGCGATCACCCGGGCGCCGTCGGTCAGCGAGAGCGCCCCGGCGACGCAGGCCGCCGCGATCTCACCCTGCGAGTGACCCACCACCGCCGCCGGCCGCACCCCGAACGACTCCCACGCCGCCGCCAGGGACACCATCACCGCCCACGACGCCGGCTGCACCACATCCACCCGGTCCAACGACGGCGCATCCGCGTCCCCCCGCAGCACCGCCGTCAACGACCAGTCCACGAACTCCGACAGCGCCGTCTCACACTCGGCCAACCGCGCCGCGAACACCGGCGACGCGGCCGCCAGCTCCACGCCCATGCCGGCCCACTGCGCCCCCTGCCCCGGGAACACCAGCACCACCCGACCCGGGGAGCCGGACACCACACCCGACACCACACCGTCGGCCGGCACCCCGTCGGCGACCGCCGCCAAACCGGCGGCGTCACCGTCGAGCACCACGGCCCGGTGCTCGAACGACGACCGCGACGTCAACAACGACCACCCGACGTCCACCGGATCGGCCGACAGGTCGACCAACTCGGTGGCCCGGGCGCGCAGCGCCGCCACGGACCGGCCGGAGAGCAGCCACGGCACCGGCCCGGTCGACACCGGAGCGGGCTGCGCCGGCTCCTGCGCCGGGGCCTCCTCCACGATGACGTGGGCGTTGGTGCCGCTGACCCCGAACGAGGAGACGCCCGCCCGGCGGGGCCGGCCCGGGATGGCCGGCCACTCGTGCTCCTCGGCCAGCAGCCGTACCGCACCGGCCGACCAGTCGATCCGGGACGACGGCTGCGCCACGTGCAGGGTGCGGGGCAGCAGCTGGTGCCGCAGCGCGAGGACGATCTTCATCAGGCCGGCGGCTCCGGCGGCGATCTGGGTGTGCCCGATGTTGGACTTCACCGACCCCAGCCAGAGCGGCCGGTCGGCGTCCCGGTCCTGCCCGTACGTGGCCAGCAGCGCCTGCGCCTCGATCGGGTCGCCCAGCGGCGTGCCGGTGCCGTGCGCCTCCACCGCGTCCACCTCGGACGTGGTCAGCCCGGCGTCGGCCAGGGCGGCCCGGATCACCCGCTGCTGCGCGGGCCCGTTCGGGGCGGTCAGGCCGTTGGACGCGCCGTCCTGGTTCACCGCGCTGCCCCGGATGACGGCAAGGACGCGGTGGCCGTTGCGGCGGGCGTCTGACAGGCGTTCCAGCAGCAGCATGCCGGCACCCTCGGCGAAGCCCATCCCGT
Source organism: Micromonospora sp. R77 (assembly GCF_022747945.1). NCBI lineage: Bacteria > Bacillati > Actinomycetota > Actinomycetes > Micromonosporales > Micromonosporaceae > Micromonospora > Micromonospora sp. R77. Next base: position 5,315,738 of record NZ_JALDST010000001.1, on the reverse strand, counting down.
CGGCGTCCTCGGCGAACGCCTTGCACCGGCCGTCGGCGGCCAGTCCGCGCTGCCGGCTGAAGCCGAGGAAGCCGAGCGGTGAGGAGACCACCGAGGCGGCCCCGGCCAGCGCGTACGCGCACTCGCCGGAGCGCAGCGCCCGGACGGCGAGGTGCAGCGCGACGAGTGCGGAGGAGCAGCCGGTGTCGAGGGTGACGGCGGGTCCTTCGAGGCCGAGGGTGTAGGCGATCCGGCCGGAGGCGATGCTGGTGACGGTGCCGGTGACCAGGTGTCCCTCGGTGCCCTCGGGCAGGTGCCGCAGGTCGCTGCCGTAGCCGCTGTGGGCGGCGCCGACGAAGACGCCGCAGCTGCTGCCGCGCAGGTCGGCGGGGTCGATCCGGCCGTGCTCGATGGCCTCCCAGGAGGTCTCCAGCAGCAGCCGCTGCTGCGGATCCATGGCGACGGCCTCGCGGGGCGAGATGCCGAAGAACGCGGGGTCGAAGTGGCCGGCGTCGTGGACGAAGCCGCCGGTGCGGACGGTCACCTTTCCCTCGGCGTCGGGGTCGGGGCTGTAGAGCTCGTCGAGGTGCCAGCCCCGCCCGTCGGGGAACTCGCCGACGGCGTCCTGCCCGGCGCGCAGCAGTCGCCACAGTTCCTCGGGGCCGGCGACGTCACCCGGGAACCGGCAGCCCATGCCGACGATGGCGACGGCGTGGTCGTCGGGGTCACCGGTGGCGGGGGCGGTGGGGTCGGCGGCGGCGGGCTGCGCCGCGCCGAAGAGGGTGGTGTGCAGGTGCTCGGCCAGCCGGCCGACGGTCGGGTAGTCGAAGACGAGGGTGGTGGCGAGCTTCAGGCCGGTGGCCGCGCCGAGGGCGTTGCGCAGCCCGACGGCGAGCAGCGAGTCGAACCCGAGGTCCCGGAACGGCCGGGTGTCGTCGATGCCGTCCGCGTCGGACCGGCCGAGGACGGCCGCGACCTGCTGGCGCACCAGGTCCCGCAGGGCCGCGTCGCGGTCCGGCGCGGAGAGGGTACGGAGCCGGTCGGCGAGCGGATCGGCGACTGCGGGCGACGCCTCCCGGTCGAGTACGGCGCGGACCTCCGGCACGTCGTCGAGGAGCGGGCGCGGGCGGGCGGCGGTGAAGACCGGGACGAACCGCTCCCAGTCGACGTCGGCGACGGTGAGGAACTCCTCGTCGTCGGCGAGGGCGGCGCGCAGGCCGGCGATCGCCACGTCGGGCGCCATGAAGGGCAGGCCCCGCCACTTGAGGTCGGCGGCGTCGACGTCCCGGCCCATGCCGCCGCCGGACCAGATGCCCCAGGCGATGGTGGTGCCGGCCAGGCCGCGGGCCCGTCGGGCGCGGGTGACCGCGTCGAGGTAGGCGTTGCCGGCCGCGTACGCGGCGTGGTCGGCGGCGCCCCAGACGGCGGCGACGGACGAGTAGAGGACGAAGGCGTCGAGGTCCGCGCGGTCGAAGAGCCGGTCCAGGTTCGCCGTCCCGGCCAGCTTCACGTGTACGCCGGCCGCGAACCCGGCCAGGTCGGTCGCCGGCGAGCGGCACCGCGCCGGCCGCAGCCCGGGCCCGGCGACTGTGCACGACCGCCGGATCGGCGGGCCGTCGACCTCGACGTCGGCGACGAGCCGGGCGAGGGCGTCGGGCGACGTCGCGGCCGACGGTGACCCGGGGGCCGACGCGCCGAGTTCGGCGACCGGCGCGGCGTCGCCGCGCCGCGCCGGCCGGCTGGTCAGCACGCCGTGCTCGCGCCGGCGGTGGCCAGCCAGCGGGCGGTGTGCCCGCACCCAGCCCCGTGCGCCGGTGATCAGCGCCGGCCAGCGCCACGGCCGGTCAGCACCGGCCGGTGAGAGGGGCCGACGAGCCGCCGCACCGCACGACCGGCGTACCGCCGGCCTCGGCACCGCGGCACCGGTCCTCGCCGTCGGTGGCGGCCAGCGCGGCGGCGACCCGGGTGGCGTCGGCGGGGCCGACGGTCACCGGCAGGTCGATCGTTCCGCCCCAGCGGTCGGGGTGTTCGAGGCTCATGCCGAGGCCGATGCCCCAGGTGGGGCTCTGTCCCGGGTGGGTGGGGTCGCCGGCGCCGGTGGCGACGGCACCGCGGGTGCAGACCCAGAGCGGGACGGCCGTGTCGTGGTCGGTGACGGCCTGGGCGAGCAGGAGGGTGGCGGCGAGGCCGGTGGTGAGCGTGGGCTGTGCGGGGTGCGGGCGCTCGTCGAGGGCCAGCAGGGAGAGCACGCCGACCGCGTCGGGATACCCGGCGAGGAGGTCGGCGACGCCGGCCCGGTCCAGGTCGTCGGTGAGCGCGATCCGGGTGACGTCGGCGCCGGCGGCGGTGAGCGCGTCCGCGAGGGTCCCGACGAGGTCGTGGTCGGCGGGCGCGACGGTTCCGGTCGGGTCGTCGTCGGCGTGCGCGGCGGGTGCGGTGGGGTCGTGGTCCGGGCCGGCGGCGGTGACCAGCAGCCATCGTCCGGTGAGGCGGCGCGGAGTGCGGTCGGTGACCGGCGTCCAGTCGAGGCGGTAGCGCCACGAGTCGAGGGTGGCCCGGGCGCGGCGCCGGTGGCGCCACTCGCGCAGGGCCGGCACGACGGCGTGCAGCGGGGTGTCCTGGTCGACGTGGAGCGCGTCGGCGAGCATCGCCGGGTCGTCGGCGGCGGCCCAGAACTCGGCGTCGACGGGGTCGGTCCGGTCCGCTTCCGCCAGCCAGTACCGGTTTCGCTGGAACGGGTAGGTGGGCAGGTCGACGGCGTGTGCGCCGGTGGGGGCGAAGAACGCCGCCCAGTCGACGGTGCCGCCGTCGGCCCAGAGCCGGGCCAGGGCGGTCACGGCGGTGGTCGGTTCGGCCTGCCGGCGGTGCAGCAGCGGTACGGCGAGGGCGTCCTCGGCGGTCTCCTCGATCGCGCCGACGAGACCGGCGTCGGGGCCGAGTTCCACGAACCGGACGACGCCCAGCTCGTGTGCCGTGCCGACCGCCGCGCCGAAGGCGACGGTCCCGCGTACCTGGTCCGCCCAGTAGGCCGGGGTGAACTCCGGCACCGGTTCCCCGGTGAGGGTGGAGACGATCGGGATGCGCGGCTTCCGCAGCTCCACCGTGCCGGCGATCCGGGTGAACTCGGCGAGCATCGGGTCCATCAGCGCCGAGTGGAACGCGTGACTCACCGTCAACCAGCGGCCCTGCCGGTCGGCCAGTCCGGCCGCGACCTGCTCCACGGCTTCCCGGGTCCCGGACACGACCACCTGGCCGGGTGCGTTGACCGCCGCGATCGACGCGCCGTCGACCAGCAGCGGGGTCACCTCGTCCACGGTCGCGCGGACCGCCCACATCGCACCACCCGACGGCAACGCCTGCATCAACGACGCCCGCGCCGCCACCAGACGACACGCGTCCGCCAGATCCAACACGCCCGCCACGTGCGCGGCAGCCAGCTCACCGATCGAGTGACCGATCAGATAGTCCGGGGTGACACCCCACGACTCCAGGAGCCGGAACAGCGCCACCTCGACCGCGAACAACGCCGGCTGCGCCCAACCGGTCCGACCCAGGTCGTCGGCGGCGGAATCGATCACCTCACGCAGCGGACGGTCCAGCAGAGTGTCGAACTGCGCGCACACCTCGGACAGCGCCGACTCGAAGACCGGGAACGCGGCGGCCAGGTCGCGGCCCATGCAGAGCCGCTGGCCACCCTGGCCCGAGAACACGAACGCGGTCAACCCGTCCCGGGCCGTCCCGGACAGCACCCCGGCGCTCGGCACGCCCTCCACCAGCGACGCCAGACCCGACCGCAACTCGTCCGTGTCCGCGCCCAGCACCACCGCCCGACGGGCCAACGCCGACCGGGTCGTGGCGAGCGAGAACGCCACGTCGACCGGCTCGAGCCCGGCCCGGCAGACGGCCGGTCGGCCTGCGCGCCGCGAGGGCGGCCGGCGACTTCGCCGACAGCGGCCACGGCACCACCGGCAGCGGTACGGGCGCGGCGGCCGGCTGGTCGTCCGAGGGTTCGGCGGCCGGGGCCTGCTCCACGATCACGTGGGCGTTGGTGCCGCTGGCGCCAAACGCGGACACGCCCGCCCGGCGGGGCCGGTCGACGGACGGCCAGCCGCGGTTCTCGGCGAGCAGTGCCACCGCGCCGGCCGACCAGTCGACCAGGGTGGACGGTCGGTCGGCGTGCAGCGACCGGGGCAGCACCCCGTGCCGCATGGCGAGGACCATCTTCATGATGCCGGCGATGCCGGCGGCGGCCTGGGTGTGGCCGATGTTGGACTTCACCGACCCGAGCCACAGCGGCTCGCCGTCGCCACGTCCCTGCCCGTACGTGGCGAGCAGCGCCTGTGCCTCGATCGGGTCGCCGAGCGCGGTGCCGGTGCCGTGCGCCTCCACGACGTCGACGTCGGCGGTGGCGAGGCCGGCGCTGGCCAGGGCGGCCCGGATGACCCGCTGCTGGGCGGGGCCGTTCGGCGCGGTCAGGCCGTTCGACGCGCCGTCCTGGTTGACCGCGCTGCCCTTGATGACGGCGAGCACCCGGTGGCCGTTGCGCTGGGCGTCGCTGAGCCGTTCCAGCAGCAGGACGTTGACGCCCTCGCCCCAGCCGGTGCCGTCCGCGTCCGCGGAGAACGGCTTGCACCGGCCGTCGACCGCCAGGCCGCCCTGCCGGCTGAACTCGACGAAGTTGCGCGGGGTGGCCATCACGGTCGCGCCGGCGGCCACCGCCAGGGAGCACTCGTCGGCGCGCAGCGCCTGCACGGCCAGGTGCACCGCCACCAGTGCGGACGAGCACATCGTGTCGACGGTGACGGCGGGCCCCTCCAGGCCGAGGGCGTACGCGATGCGGCCGGAGAGCACGGCGCCGGAGCCACCGGTGAGCAGGTGCCCCTCGACGCCCTCGGGGGCGGTGCCGACGGCCGAGGCGTACCCCTGGTTGCTGGCGCCGACGAAGACGCCGGAGCGCGACCCGCGCAGCGTGTCCACGTCGATGCCGGCGCGTTCGAACGCCTCCCACGCGGTCTCCAGCAGCAGCCGCTGCTGGGGGTCCATGGCCAGGGCCTCGCGGGGTGAGATGCCGAAGAAGTCGGCGTCGAACGCGGCGGCGTCGCGGAGGAACGCGCCGTGCCGGGTGTAGCTGGTGCCCGGGTGGTCGGGGTCGGGGTGGTAGAGCCCGTCGACGTCCCAGCCCCGGTCGGTGGGCAGGTCGCCGACGAGGTCGGCGCCGGCGGCGATCAGCTCCCAGTACGCCTCGGGGGTCTGCACCCCACCCGGGTAGCGGCAGCTCATCGAGACGATCGCGATGGGTTCGCGGGTCTTCTCCTCCAGCTCCCGGACCCGCCGTCGGGTGGTCCGCAGGTCCGCGGTGACCCGGTTCAGGTATTCCCGGAGCCGTTCCTCGTTCGCGCCGCCGCTCATCAGATGCCCAACTCCCGGTCGATCAGTTCGAAGATCTCGTCGTCGGTGGCCGTGCTGAGGTCGTCGTGGGACTCCTCGACGGCGGCGGCCGGTTCGGCCCGCCGCAGCAGGGCGCGGAGGCGTTCCACCACGTCCGCGCGGGTCGGGTCGCCGTCCGGCAGGGCCGACAGGTCCGCCTCGAAGCGGTCCAGTTCGGCCAGCAGGGTCCGGGTGCCGCCGGTGAGCTCGCCGCGCAGGTGCCGGGCCAGGGTGGCCGGCGTCGGGTGGTCGAAGACCAGCGTGGCGGGCAGCCGCAGCCCGGTGGCGGTGGCCAGCCGGTTGCGGAACTCCAGCGCGGTGAGCGAGTCGAAGCCCAGTTCCTTGAACGCCCGCCGGGGCGGGACGTCCTCCGGCCGGTCGGCCTTGAGCACGGCCGCGACCTCGCGCCGGATGACGGCGGTCAGCGCCGCCTCCTGCTCCTCGGCGGACTGGCCGGCCAGCCGCGCCGCGAGGGGTTCTCCCCGGTCGCCGGCCCGGCCTCCGGTGCCGCGCCGCCGTCGCGGTCCGCCGTGCCCGCCCAGAGCTGGTCGACCAGCCGTCGGGGGCGGGTCATCGTGTAGAGCGGCAGGAAGCGGGACAGGTCGACGGAGGCCGCGGCGACGGCAGGCTCCTCGCCGACGGCGACCGCGAGCGCCCGTACCGCCGCGTCGGGGCGCATCAGTCGTACGCCCCGGCGGGTGAGCAGATCGGCCACCTCTCCTTCGACCATGCCGCCGCCGCCCCAGGCGCCCCAGGCGACGGAGGTGGCGGTCCGGCCCTGGCTGCGCCGCTGGTGGGCGAGCGCGTCGAGGTGGGCGTTGGCGGCGGCGTACCCGCCCTTGCCGCTGTCGCCCCAGGTGCCGGCGCCGGAGGAGAACAGGACGAAGGCGTCGAGCGGGAGGTCGGCGGTGAGCGCGTCCAGGTTGCGGGCGCCGTCGACCTTGACCCGGAGGATCGGGGCGAGGACGTCCGGGGTGAGGTCAGCGACGGGGATCTCCGGTTGGGTGATCCCGGCCGCGTGCACCACGGCGGTCAGCGGCTCGTCGGCGGGGATCGCGGCGAGTACGGCGGCGAGGTCGTCGGCGTCGGCGACGTCGCAGGCGGCGATGGTGACCGGCGCGAGTTCGGCGAGTTCCCGGTGCAGGTCCTTCGCGCCGGGCGCGTCGCCCCCGCGGCTGGTGAGCACCAGGTGCGCGCGCACGCCGGCGGCGGCCCAGCGGGCCACGTGGGCGCCGAGCGCGCCGGTGCCGCCGGTGACCAGCACGGTGCCCGGGGTTGCCAGGGTCGACGGTGCCGGCGGGCGCGGGGACGAGCCGCCGGCCGAGCACGCTCCCGCCGCGGACGGCCACCTCGTTCTCCCCGGTGTCTCCGGACAGGACGGCGGCGAGCCGGGCGACGGTGGTGTGGTCGACGACGGCGGGCAGGTCGACCTGGCCGGTGTGCCGGTGCGGCTCGTCGATGCCGAGCACCACGCCGAGGCCCCAGAGCTGGGCCTGGGTGGGATGCCGGACGGGGTCGTCGGTGCCGGTGCCGACCGCCTGCCGGGTCGCCGTCCACAGGGGTGCGTCCGGGTTCAGGGTGGCGAGGGCCTTGACCACGGCGACGGTGTCGGCGAGTCCGGTGCTGACGGCCGCCTGCGCCGGGTGCGGGGTCTCGTCGAGGGCGGCCAGGTTGAGCACGCCGGCGAGGTCGGCGGGCACGGTGTCGAGCTGCGCGGCGGTACGCCGGCACACCTCGGCGCCGTACGCGGCGAGGCCGTCGGCGATCGTGTCGACCAGGTCGGCGTGGCCGTCGGCGCGGGGCGTCACCAGCAGCCAGGTGCCGTCGAGCCGGCTGTCGCCGGTGGTCGGCACCGGCAGCCAGTCGAGGCGGTAGCGCCAGCCGTCGAGCTGGGCGGCCTCGTGGCGGGCGGTCGCGGCGGCGGGTGGTTCGATCCAGTGCCGGGTCCGGCGGAACGGGTAGGTGGGCAGGTCGACGGCCGGGCGGGGTCCGCCGAGCGCGGCGGTCCAGTCCACGTCGACGCCGTGGGTCCAGAGCGTGCCGGCGCTGAGCAGGAACCGGTCGAGGTCACCGTCGTCGCGGCGCAGCGTGCCGGTGACCACGACGGGCTGATCCGCCTGGTCGGTGGTCTCCTCGACGGCCGCGACGAGCACGGGGTGTGAGGAGACCTCCACGAAGACGCCGTGCCCCTCGTCGGCGAGCCGGGCGATCGCGTCGGCGAAGCGGACCGGCTCGCGCAGGTTCCGGAACCAGTAGTTCCGGTCCAGCCCGTCGACCCAGTCGGCGGTGACCGTGGAGAGCCACGGCACCTGCGCCGGCCGGCAGGTCACGTCGGCCAGTTCGGCGGCGAGCCGGTCGGCGAGGGCATCCATCGCGGACGAGTGCGACGCGTAGTCCACCGCGATCCGCCGGGCCCGCACCCCGGCCCGCTCGCACTCGGCCAGCATCTCCTCGACGGCGGCGACCTCACCGGAGATCACCACCTGCGAGGGGCTGTTCACCGCCGCGATCCCGATCCGGTCCGCCGGGTCCGCCACTCCGGCCCGGTCCGCCGGAACCGTCGGGTCCGTCTTACCGGTCTGGCCCGCCGGGGTGGCCTGGTCCGCCCGGGCGGCCAGCTCCGCCAGCAACCGCTGTGCCTGGTCGACCGGCATCCGCAGCGACGCCATCGCGCCACTACCGGCGCTCAGCTCGGCGACGGCCCGGGACCGGGCCACCACGATCCGCAGCGCGTCCGACAACGACAGCACCCCGGCCACGCACGCGGCGGCGACCTCACCCTGCGAGTGGCCGACCACCGCGGCCGGGCGCACCCCGTAGGAGCGCCACACCGCCGCCAGGCTCACCATCACCACGAACGACGCCGGCTGCACCACGTCCACCCGGTCCAACGACACCGCACCCGGGCCACCGCGCAGCACATCGGTCACCGACCAGTCCACCAGACCGGACAACACCGCCGCGCACTCCGCCACCGACTCGGCGAACACCGGCGACGAGTCCAGGAGCGCACCACCCATGCCGACCCACTGCGCACCCTGACCCGGGAACACGAACACCGTCCGACCGGCAGCACCGGCCACACCCGACACCACGTTCGCCGCCGGCACACCCCCGGCCAACGCCGCCAGACCGGCCGCGTGGTCACCCACCACCACCGCACGCTGCTCGAACCGCGCCCGCGACGACGCCAGCGACCACGCCACATCCGCCGGATCGGCGATGCCGACCAGGGGACGCAACGCGGACGCCTGACCGCGCAGGGCGTCGGCGGTACGGGCGGACACCAGCCACGGCACCGCCGGCCCGACGACCGGCGCCGGTCGTGGCCGGGCCGGCTCGGCCGGGGCCTCCTCCACGATGACGTGGGCGTTCGTCCCGCTGATGCCGAAGGCGGAGACGCCGGCGCGGCGCGGCCCGTCGTCGCTACGCGGCCACTCCCGTTCCTCTGTCAGCAGCCGTACGGTGCCGCCGGTCCAGTCGATCCGCGACGACGGTCGCTCCGCGTGCAGGGTCCGGGGCAGCACCCCGTGCCGCAGGGCGAGGACCATCTTCAGCACCCCGACCAGTCCGGCGGCGGTCTGGGTGTGGCCGATGTTGGACTTCACCGACCCCAGCCAGAGCGGCTGGTCGGCGGGCCGGTCCTGCCCGTACGTCGCGATGACCGCCTGCGCCTCGATCGGGTCACCCAACGACGTGCCCGTGCCGTGCGCCTCCACCGCGTCCACGTCCGAGGCGGACAGGCCGGCGTTCGCCAGGGCCTGCCGGATCACCCGCTGCTGCGACGGACCGTTCGGCGCCGTCAACCCGTTCGACGCGCCGTCCTGGTTCACCGCGCTCCCCCGGACCACGGCGAGGACGCGGTGGCCGTCGCGGCGGGCGTCCGACAGCCGCTCGACGACGAGGACGGCGACGCCCTCGGCCATGCCGAAACCGTCGGCGTCCTCGGCGAAGGAGCGGCAGCGGCCGTCCGGGGAGAGGGCACGCTGGCGACTGAAGCTGATCATCGGGTCGGGAGTGGACATCACGGCGGCGCCGGCGACGACCGCCCGGTCGCACTCCCCGGCGCGCAGCGCCCGGCCGGCGAGGTGGAGCGCCACCAGCGAGGACGAGCAGGCGGTGTCGACGGTGAGCGCCGGCCCGGTGAACCCGAAGGTGTACGCGAGCCGGCCGGAGGCGACGCTCGGGGCGGCGCCGGTCACCCGGTAGCCCTCCAGCTCGCCCGGCATGCCGTGCAGTTGGCCGTAGTCGGCGGCGAGGACGCCGGCGAAGACACCGGTGTCGCTGCCCCGCAGGTCGGCCGGGACGAGTCCGGCGTCCTCGAGGGCCTCCCAGGAGGCCTCCAGCAGCAGCCGCTGCTGCGGGTCCATGGCGAGCGCCTCGCGGGCGGAGATGCCGAAGAAGTCGTGGTCGAACTCGGCGGCCCGGGCCAGGAAGCCGCCGGCCCGGGTGTAGCTGGTGCCGGGCCGGTCCGGGTCGGGGTCGAAGAGCGCGTCGACGTCCCAGCCCCGGTCGGTGGGCAGCCCGCCGACCGCGTCGGCGCCGTCGCGCAGCAGGCGCCACAGGTCGTCGGGGCGGGCGACGTCGCCGGGGAGCCGGCACGCCATGCCGACGATGGCGAGCGGTTCGTCGGGGTCGGCGGCCACCATTCGGGTCGGCTCGGCCGCCGGCAGCCGGCCGTGCGCCTCCTGCCAGAGGTGCCGGGCGAGCCGGTCCGGGGTGGGGTGGTCGAACACCAGCGTGGTGGGCAGCCGCAGGTCGGTGGCCGCAGCCAGCCGGTTGCGCAGCTCGACGGCGGTGAGCGAGTCGAACCCGAGGTCCTTGAACGCCCGGTCGGCGCCGACCGCGCCGGGGTCGGCGTGTCCGAGCACCGTGGCGGTGTGCCGGCGTACCAGGTCGAGCAGGAGGTCCCGCTGGTCGGCCTCGGGCAGCGCGGCGAGCCGGGCGCCGAGGCTGCCGGTGGGCGCGGCGGTGTCGGTGACCGCCGGGGCGGCGGCCAGGTCGGCCAGCAGCGGGCTGGGCCGGGACGAGGAATAGACCGGCACGAACCGGTCCCAGTCGACGTCGGCGACGACCGGGGTGGTCTCGTCGTGGTCGAGGACCACCTGGAGCGCGTCGAGCGCGCGGTCGGCGTCGAGGACGGGCAGGCCGGTGGCGGCCAGCTCGGACCAGCGACCGGGATCGATCATCCCCCCGCCGCCCCACGGTCCCCAGGCGATGGAGGTGGCGGCCAGTCCCCGGTCGCGGCGGCGCGCGGCGAGGGCGTCCAGGCAGGCGTTCGCGGCGCCGTACGCGGCGTGCTCGGCCACGCCCCAGGTCGCCGAGATCGACGAGAAGAGCACGAACGCGTCCAGCGGGGTGTCGGCGAGCAGCTCGTCGAGGTGGACCGCGCCGTCGACCTTGGCGGCCAGCACGCGGGTGAGCTGCCCGGCGTCGGTGCGGGTCACCGGGTCCAGCTCGCAGACGCCCGCCGCGTGGAACACCGCCGTCAGCGGCGGTTCGAGGCCGGCGAGGACGTCCCGCAGCGCCGCCCGGTCGGTCACGTCGGCGGCGGTGACGTCGAGGTCGACGCCCCGGTCGGCGAGGTCGGCCGCGAGCGGCGCCACCTCGGGGACGTCGGCGCCGCGGCGGCTGAGCAGCACGATCCGCTGCGCGCCGTGGTCGGCGAGCCAGCGGGCCAGCCGTACGCCGAGGGCGCCGGTGCCGCCGGTGACCAGGACGGTGCCGCGCGCCCGCCAGCTCCGTACGGCCGGTGCGGGGTGGTCCGGCGCAGCCGCCGGGCGTACGCGCCGGACGGCCGGACCGCGACCTGGTCCTCCCCGCCGGTGCCGGTGAGCACGGCGACGAGCCGTTCCCCGGTGCGCCTGTCCCAGCCGTCGGGCAGGTCGACCAGGCCGCCCCAGCCGCGCGGCTGTTCCACCGCCGCCGCTCGGCCGGCGGCCCAGAGCGCGGCCGGTGCCAGCTCGGGGGCCGGTTCGGCGGCGGCGACCCGGACGGCGTGCCGGGTGGCGCACCAGAGCGGGGGCGGTGATCCGCGCGGCGTCGAGTTCCCGCAGCAGCGCGGCCAGGTCGGCGACCGCCGCCACCGGGTCGTCCGGCCCGTCGAGGGCGAGCAGGGAGAGCACCCCGGCGGGGTACGTCCGGCCAGCGCGGGGCGAGCGCGGCGGCGCGGACGCGTCGTCGGGCAGGGCACCGGCACCACGTCGGCGCCGTGCTCGCGCAGCGCGGCGAGCACGTCGGCGTACCGGGTCGAGGCGGCGGTCCGGGTGCCGGCCAGCACCAGCCACTCGCCGTTCAGCAGCGGGCCGGTGCCGGTGGCGACGGGCTGCCAGGCCACGTCGTACCGCCAGTCAGGGGTGACGGCGGTCGGGGCGGCGGTGGTGGTGGGCGACGGGGTCCACCAGTAGCGCTGGCGCTGGAACGGGTAGGTGGGCAGCGCCACCAGGCGGGGGTGGCGGCCGGTGAACGCGTCGTCCGGTTCGACGCCGTGCGCGTACACCTGGGCCAGGGACGCCCGGAAGCGGCCGGGACCGCCGTCGTCACGGCGCAGCGACCCGACGGCGACGCCGTCGCGGGCGTCGGCGTGCTCCAGCGTCTCCCCTACTGCGCTGGTGAGCGTGGGGTGCGGGCTGACCTCGACGAAGATCCGGTGTCCGGCCTCGGCGAGCAGCGCGGTGGTCTCGTCGAAGCGGACCGTGCCGCGCAGGTTGCGGTACCAGTAGTCGGCGTCGAGCTCGGTGCCGTCGAGCGGGCCCGCGGTGACGGTGGACCAGAAGGGCACCTCGGCCCGGCGCGGCCGGACCGGGGCGAGCAGCTCGGCCAGGTCCGCGCGGAGCGACTCGACCTGCGCGGAGTGCGAGGCGTAGTCGACCGGTACGGCGCGGGCGTGCAGGTCCGCGGCGGCGCACTCGGCGAGCAGGCCGTTCACCGCGTCGGTGTCGCCGGAGACGACCACCGAGCGCGGCCCGTTGGTGGCCGCCACCGAGATCCGACCGTCCCAGCGGGCGATGAGGTCGCGGACCGTCCCGACCGGGGCGAGGACGGAGGCCATCGTGCCCTGCCCGGCCAGCGTGGTCCGCAGCGCCCGGCTGCGCAGCGCCACCACCCGGGCGGCGTCGCGCAGGCTGAGCGCGCCGGCCACGCAGGCGGCGGCGATCTCGCCCTGGGAGTGACCGAGCACGGCGGCGGGACGGACGCCGTGCGACTGCCAGAGCGCGGCGAGGGCGACCATGGTGGCGAAGAGCGCGGGCTGCACCACGTCGACCCGGTCCAGGGTGGGCGCGCCGGCCACCCCGCGCAGCACGTCGGTCAGCGACCAGTCGACGAACTCGGCCAGGGCACGTTCGCAGTCGGCGATCCGGTCGGCGAAGACCGGTTCGGTGTCGAGCAGCTCGCCGGCCATGCCCGGCCACTGCCCGCCCTGGCCGGGGAAGACGAAGACGACGCGGTCGTCGCCGGCGGCCCGCCCGTACGCCAGTGCGGGCGTCTCGCCGCCGTCGGCGAGCACGGCCAGGGTGCGGTCGAGGTCGTCCCGCCCGGCGGCGAGGAACGCGGCCCGCCGGTCGAACCGGGCCCGGCCGACCGCGAGGGTGTACGCCAGGTCGACCGGCCGGACGTCGTCGTCGCGCAGCCGGGCGCGCAGCGGCCCGGCCTGCGCGGCCAGCGCCTCCGGGGTACGCGCGGAGAGCAGGTACGGCAGCGGCCGGTCGTCCCCGGCGGTCCCCGGGTCGGCGGTGGCCGCGTCGGCCCCGGTGGCTCCGGTGGCCTCGGCGAGGATGACGTGCGCGTTGGTGCCGCTCACCCCGAACGCGGAGACCCCGGCCCGGCGGGGTCGCGCCCCGGCCGGCCAGGGGCGGGCCTCGGTGAGCAGCCGGACGGTCCCGGCCGACCAGTCCACGTGGGACGACGGCGGGTCGGCGTGCAGGCTGCGCGGCAGCAGGCCACGGCGCAGCGACTCGACCATCTTGATGACGCCGGCCAGGCCGGCGGCGGCCTGGGTGTGGCCGATGTTGGTCTTGAGGGAGCCGAGCCAGAGCGGCTGGTCGGGGGTGCGGTCGCGGCCGTACACCTCGATCAGCGCGCCGGCCTCGATCGGGTCGCCGAGGACGGTGCCGGTGCCGTGCGCCTCGACCGCGTCCACGTCGGCGGGGCGCAGCGCGGCGTCGGCCAGCGCCTGCCGGATCACCCGCTGCTGGGACAACCCGTTCGGGGCGGTCAACCCGTTGCTGGCCCCGTCGGAGTTGACCGCCGTGCCGGCCAGGACGGCGAGTACCGGGTGCCCGTTGCGGCGGGCGTCGCTCAGCCGTTCCAGCACGAGGGTGCCGACGCCCTCGCCCCAGCCGGTGCCGTCGGCCTGGTCGGAGAACGCCTTGACCCGTCCGTCGGGGGCGAGGCCGCGCTGCCGGCTGAACTCGACGAAGATGCCGGGGCGGGCCATCACGGTCGCCGCGCCGGCCAGGGCGAGCCCGCACTCCCCCGAGCGCAGCGAGCGGACCGCCAGGTGGACGGCGACCAGCGCGGCGGAGCAGGCCGTGTCGACGGTCAGCGCCGGCCCCTCCAGCCCCAGCACGTACGCGATCCGGCCGGACATGGTGCTGCCGGTGGTTCCGGTGAGCAGGTAGCCCTCCAGCCCGTCGGACGCCTCGTGCATGCGCGGGCCGTACTCCTGCGCCATCGCGCCGACGAAGACCCCGGTACGGCTGCCGGCGAGCCGGGACGGGTCGATGCCGGCCCGTTCCAGGGCCTCCCAGGTGGTCTCCAGCAGCAGCCGCTGCTGGGGGTCCATGGCCAGCGCCTCGCGGGGGCTGATCCCGAAGAACTCCGGGTCGAAGTCGCCGGCGTCGTGCAGGAAGCCGCCCTGGGCGACGGTGGAGCCGCCGGGGCGGTCCGGGTCGGCGAGCAGCCGCGACAGGTCCCAGCCCCGGTCGGTGGGGAACGGCGAGACGGCGTCGGTGCCGGCGTCGAGCAGGTCCCAGAGCTGGTCGGGTGAGTGCACCCCGCCGGGGAGCCGGCAGCCCATGCCGACGATCGCGATCGGCTCGTCGGCGGCCACCGGCCGCTGGGCCGGCGCTACCGGGGCCGGCACGGGGGTCACCGGTGTGGTGTCGACCAGGGTGTCCAGGTGGTCGGCGAGCCGGGCCGCGGTGGGGTGGTCGAAGAGGACGGTGGCCGGCAGGGTGACGCCGAGGGCCGTACCGAGCCGGTGGCGCAGCCGCAGCGCGGACTGCGAGTCGACGCCGAGTTCCCGCAGCGCGGTGCGGGCCGGGACGGCGGTGGCGTCGCCGTGGCCGAGGATCGCCGCGGCGTGGGCCCGGACCAGGTCGAGCAGGATCCGGCGGCGTTCGGCCGGTGCGGCGGCGGCGAGCCGGGCGCGGGCGCTGCCCGGGTCCGCCTCGACGGCGGTGGGTTCCGGGGCGACCGTGTCGAACCAGTGCCGCTGCCGGTGGAAGGCGTAGGTGGGCAGGTCGACACCCGGGCGGGGTCCGCCGACGGCGGCGGTCCAGTCCACGTCGACGCCGTGGACCCACACCTCGGCGAGGTTGGCCAGCAGGCGGTCGAGGTCACCGTCGTCGCGGCGCAGCGTGCCGGTGACCACGACCGGCTCGTCGCGGACCGGTTCGACGGTCTCGGCGATGGCGCTGGTGAGCACCGGATGGGCGGAGACCTCGACGAAGACGCCGTGACCCTCGTCGGCGAGCCGGGCGACGGCGTCGGCGAAGCGGACGGGCTCACGCAGGTTCCGGAACCAGTACCCGGCGTCCATTGTGGTGTCGTACTCGCCGGTGACGGTGGAGAGCAGCGGCACCTCGGGTGCCCGCGGGGTGACGTCGGCGAGTTCGGTGGCGAGCCGGTCGGCGAGGGTGTCCATCGCCGCCGAGTGCGACGCGTAGTCCACCGCGATCCGCCGGGCCCGCACCCCGGTCCGCTCGCACTCGGCGAGGACCTCCTCGACGGCGGCGATCTCACCGGAGATCACCACCTGGGACGGGCTGTTCACCGCCGCGATCCCGATCCGGCCCACCGGGTCCGCCCGGTTCGCGGGGTCCTCCGTCGCCGACCGCTCAACGTGCGTCGTGAGCAGCGTCCGTACCTGGTCCACGGGCATCCGCAGCGATGCCATCGCACCGCTACCGGCGCTCAGCTCGGCGACGGCCCGGGACCGGGCCACCACGATCCGCAGCCCGTCCGACAGCGACAGGACACCGGCCACGCAGGCAGCGGCGACCTCACCCTGCGAGTGGCCGACCACCGCCGCCGGGCGCACCCCGTAGGAGCGCCACACCGCCGCCAGGCTCACCATCACCACGAACGACGCCGGCTGCACCACGTCCACCCGGTCCAACGACACCGCGCCCGGACTGCCGCGCAGCACATCGACGACCGACCAGTCCACCAGGTCCGACAGGACCGCCGCGCACTCGGCCACCGACTCCGCGAAGACCGGCGACGAGTCGAGCAGCGCACCGCCCATGCCGAGCCACTGGGCGCCCTGACCGGGGAACACGAACACCGTCCGACCCACCGGACCGGCCACCCCCGACACCACATTCGCCGCCGGCTCACCCTGGGCAAGGGCCGCCAGACCTGCCGCGTGGTCACCGACCACCACCGCACGCTGCTCGAACCGGGCCCGCGCCGACGCCAGGGACCACGCCACGTCCGCCGGATCGGCGATGCCGACCAGGGGACGCAGCGCGGACGCCTGACCGCGCAGGGCGGGCGCGGAGCGGGCGGAGAGCAGCCACGGCAGCACCGCCGGGGCGGGCCCGGCCGGGGTCGGCTCGGTGCGGGTGGGTGGCTCGGCGAGGACCAGGTGGCAGTTGGTGCCGCCCATGCCGAAGGCGCTGACCCCGGCGACCCGGGGGCCGTCGGTGGCGGGCCACTCGGTCAGCTCGCGGACCACCCGCAGGTTCAGCTCCGACAGGGGAATGTCGGGGTGGGGCCGCTCGTGGTGCAGGGTCGCCGGGATCCGCCGGTGGGCCAGCGCCAGCACCGCCTTGACCAGGCCGGTGATGCCGGCGGCGCCCTCCAGGTGGCCGAGGTTCGTCTTGACCGAGCCGACCAGCAGCGGACGGGACGGGTCGCGGACGACACCGAGCGCGGCGCCGAGCGCGGCGGCCTCGATCGGGTCGCCGACCGGGGTGCCGGTGCCGTGCAGTTCGACGTACTGGGCGGCGTCCGGTGGCAGGCCGGCCGACGCGTACGCCTGCCGGAGCAGGTCCGTCTGCGCCTGCCGGCTGGGCACCGCGATGCCTGCGGTGGTGCCGTCGTGGTTGACCGCCCCACCGAGCAGCACCGCGTGCACCCGGTCGCCGGCCGCCACCGCGTCGGAGAGCAGCTTCAGCACCACCACCGCGCCGCCCTCGCCCCGGACGAAGCCGTTGGCGCGGGCGTCGAAGGTGTGGCAGCGACCGTCCGGGGAGAGCCCGCCGAACTCCTCGGCGATGGCGCCGGTCTCCCGGGCCAGGTTGAGGTTGACGCCGCCGGCCAGGGCCAGGCTGCTCTCGCCGCGGCGCAGGCTGTGCACGGCGTGGTGCACCGCGACCAGGGACGACGCCTGTCCCGCGTCGATGACCAGGCTCGGCCCGTGCAGGCCGAGGACGTGCGACACCCGGTTCGCGATGACGCCCCGGCTCACGCCGGGCATCGCGTGCTGGTTGGCGGCGGTGGCGCCGCCCCGGTTGAGCAGGGTGGCGTAGTCGTCGCGCATCGCGCCGACGAAGACGCCGGTGGCGGTGTGCCGCAGGTCGTCGGGGACGATCCGGGCGTCCTCCAGCGCCTCCCAGGCCAGCTCGAGGGCGAGGCGCTGCTGCGGGTCGAGGACGGCCGCCGCCCGGGGGGTGATGCCGAAGAACCCGGCGTCGAACCGGTCGACGTCGTCGAGGAAGCCGCCCCAGCGGCCACCGACCGGCTCGCGGCCGGCGGGCACCTCGGTGACGGCGTCGGTCCCGTCGGCCAGCAGTCGCCAGAACGCCGCCGGGTCGGGTGCGCCGGGCAGCCGGCAGGAGAGCCCGACGATCGCGATCGGCTCCGGCCGGGAGCCCGCTGGCACGTCCACGGTCATCGTGTTGCCTTTCCCCTCACCCACGTCTGCGCCGGTCAGTCCACACAGGCGCGCAGGCAGGCGATCAGGCTGCGCGCCTGGACGTTGAGGTAGTGGCGGTGCCGCAGCAGCCAGCTGAGCTGGGGCAGGGTCGCCCAGCGGAAACCGTCCGGCTCCCGCTCCGGGTAGTCGTCGCCGACCTCGATGATCAGGTAGCGGCTGCGGGAGTGGTGGAACCGGCCGCCCTCCTCGGACAGCTCCGCGTCGTACAGCACCCGGCCGGCGGCGCGGACCCGGTCCAGGTCGCGCAGCTGGTCCCGGATCAGTCCGGGCAGGTGGGCGTGGTTCTCCGGGGTGCCCTGCACGGTCGGGGAGAGTTCGATGGCGTCGACGTAGCCGGGTTCGATCCGAGCCCGCAGCAGCGCGTGCAGCACCCCGCCGATCCGCTTCACCAGCAGGGCGGACACCCCCACGCCGTGCGGCTCGATCAGCGGCTGGGTCCAGCCGGACACCTCGCGGCTGTCGGCCCGGACGTCGACGGCGATGACCTGGAAGAAGCAGCCGCGCTCGTGCGAGATGGCCCAGTCCGACCGGTGCCAGGCGGGCAGGCCGGCGAGGCCCACGACCCGGGTGTCGACGTCGTGCAGGGCCTGGTGGGTGGTGATCCAGTGCAGCAGTTCGGTGCCGGTGTGCACGCCGGCGTCCGGGGCGGGACCCGGCAGGCAGGACAGCACGGTCCGGGCGTCCATGTTGACCCGGTGGTCGATCCGCAGCTGGCGCTGCACCTGGCCGAGGGTCAGCCAGCAGAAGTCCTCGCCGGCCGCCACCTCGGCGCCCACCTCGATGATCATGTTGCGGTTGCGCTTGCGGTAGAACCAGGCGCCCTGCTCGGACTGGAGCACGTCGGCGAGCACCCGGTCCGGGGCCACCTCGCGGAACAGTTCGACGTACGGCACGCCCCGGCCCCGGTGCACACCGGTGTAGTTGCTCTTGGTGGCCTGCACCGTCGGCGAGAGCTGGATCCCGCTCGGGTTGCCCGGCTCGACCTTGGCCTGCATCAGCAGGTGCAGGACGCCGTCGATCTCGCGCACCACGATGCCGAGCAGACCGATCTCGGCCTGCCGGATGATCGGCTGCCACCACTCCCGTACCGGGCCGTCGTCGACCCGGACGTGCAGCCCCACCACGGAGAAGAAGCGACCGCTGTCGTGCACCAGGTTGCCGGTGCCATCGGCGAACGACCAGCCGCGCAGCTCGGCGAAGGGGATCCGGGTGACCTGCTGCACCTGCGCGGCCTGCCGGTCGGCGAACCACTTCTCGAACTGCTCGTTGCTGGTGGCCACCCCGTCGACCGCCTGCGCCGACCAGGCCAACCGCTGGTGGAGGTGAGAAGCGTCGCGGCGGAGAACGCCGGCTCCGGTGGTACGCGACATCAGGTCCCTCTCCGGTTCGTGAGTCGTCTCCACGGTCGAGGCGACCGGCTGGCGACCCGGGGCGGTGTCCCAGGTGACCACGACCGGCGCGGCCGGCCTAGACAGGGCGGGCGCACTCTAGGGGTTCACTCAGACCCGCAGGTGAGGCCGTCGGGGATGGACACACGACGAATTTCCCTAGACTGCCGAGCCGGTAGCGGCGGCCGGGGCCGCAGCGCCGACATGCTGGCCGTGCTCGCGGACGAGAGAGGGCAGCATGATTGACACCGATTCCTGGATCCGGCGGTTCTTCCCGAGCCCCCGGGCGGAGTTCCAGCTGATCTGCCTGCCCCACGCGGGAGGCTCGGCGCCGTTCTACCGCCCGGTGGCGCAGGCGCTCAGCCCCCGCGTGGAAGCGCTCGCCGTGCAGTACCCGGGCCGGCAGGACCGCCGCCACGAGCCGATGATCGACAGCATCGGCGAGTTGGCCGACCGGGTCGCCGAGGCGGTCCGCCCGGCCGTCGACCGGCCGTTCGCGATCTTCGGGCACAGCATGGGCGCGACCCTGGCGTACGAGGTGGGGGTGCGGCTGGAGGCGACCGGGCACCGCCCCGAGCGGCTGTTCGTGTCGGGCCGGCGGGCCCCGTCGGCGCACCGCGACGAGCGGGTGCACCTGAGCGACGACGCCGGGCTGATCGCCGAGCTGCGTACCCTCGCCGGCACCGACCAGCGGGTGTTCGGCGACGACGAACTGCTGCGCATGGTGCTGCCGGCGATCCGCAACGACTACCGGGCGGCGGAGACGTACCGGCACACCGGCGGGCCACGGCTGGGCTGCCCGGTGCTCGCGCTGACCGGCGACCGCGACCCGAAGGCCACCCACGACGAGGTGGCCGCCTGGCGGACGCACACCGACGGCGACTTCGAGCTGAAGACGTACCCCGGGGGGCACTTCTACCTGGTGGAGCACGCGGCGGACGTGATCCGGGTGATCGACGGCCGCCTGGGCGGCCCGGTCGCCGCCCGGCGCTGACCGGCGTTCGCAGTCCGCATCCCGCGCGGTGGCCCGGCCACCCGCCCAGCAGATAGGGGAGTCGCCACGATGAGCCACGTCGCGATCTTCATGTTCCCCGGCTTCGGGCACGTGAACCCGACCCTGGAGCTGAGCCGGCACCTGGTCGCGGCGGGCCATCGGGTGACGTACGTGGTGGAGGAGCAGCACACCGCGTCGGTGACGGCGGTGGGCGCGCGGGTGGTCGACTACCCCTGGCGGCGGGACGGCGGCGGGCACGGCGCGGTGTCCGGTGAGGACATCGGCGCGCTGGGCCTGGCCTTTCTGCGCGAGTCGATCGCGGTGATCCTGCCACGTGCCCTGGCCGCGTTCGAGACCGACGTGCCGGACCTGGTCCTCTACGACCTGGAGAGCTTCTTCACCGCCCGGACGGCCGCCCGCCGCTGGGGCCGCCCGACCGGACAGCTCTTTCCGTACGTGGCCACCAACGAACACTTCTCGCTGGCGCTGGCGGTCTTCGACGGTGCCGGTGAGCACGTACAGCAGTGCATCGACCTGGTGGCCGCGCAGCTCGCCGCCGAGGGCCGGGAGCCGGACGAGGTCTGGCCGCTGCTGGCCAACTTCGACCGACGGAACCTGGCACTGCTGCCCCGCGAGTTCCAGCCGCGTGGCGAGACGTTCGACAGCCGGTACACGTTCGTCGGTCACAGCTTCGCCACCGACCAGCCGGGCACCGGCTCGTGGGTCCGCCCGGCCGGCACCGGACCGGTGGCACTGATCACGCTGGGCACCGAGGTGAACGACCGGCCGGAGTTCTTCCGTACCTGCGGCACCGCGTTCGCGGACGGGCGCTGGCACGTGGTGCTGACGGTCGGGCCGGGGAACCTACCGGCCACCGGCTCCGACCTGGCGCACCTCGAGGTGCACGAGTGGCTGCCGTTCCGCGCCGTGCTGCCGCACGCGGCGGTCGTCGTGTGCCACGGCGGCATGGGCAGCGTGCTGGAGGCGCTCTTCTTCGGCCGGCCGCTGGTGATCGTCCCGCACACGCCGGAGCAGACGTTGAACGGCGCGCGCGTCGTCGAACTCGGGCTCGGCCGGGTGCTGTCGCGCGCGGAGTTCGGCGCGGAACGACTGCGGGCGACCGTGGAGGAGGTCGCCACCGATCCGCGGATCCGCGACCGGGTGGCCCGGATGCGCGAGGCCATGCTGGCCGCCGGTGGCCCGGCCCGGGCCGCCGAGGTGGTCGAGGGCTGGTTGCGGGAACGACCGGACGCCGCCTGGGCGCGGTCCGGCCATGGCGTCGAAGGGGTTCACTGATGAAGTACGCGTTCGAGACCGAGGGCCTGGTCAAGCGCTACGGCAAGGTCACCGCGCTGGACGGGCTGGACCTGCGGGCGAGCCCCGGCACCGTGCTCGGGGTGCTCGGCCCGAACGGCGCCGGGAAGACCACGGCGGTACGCATCCTCGCCTCGCTGATCAGGCCGGACTCGGGCACCGCACAGGTCGGCGGCTACGACGTGGTGCGGTACCCGCACGAGGTGCGCCGCATCATCGGCCTCACCGGCCAGTACGCCTCGGTGGACGCCGAACTCACCGGCAGCCAGAACCTGGTCATGGTGGGCTGCCTGCTGGGGATGTCCCGGGCCAAGGCCCGGCGCAAGGCGGCGGACCTGCTCGACCGGTTCGACCTGGCCGACGCCGGTGGGCGTAAGGCGAGCACGTACTCCGGTGGCATGCGCCGCCGGCTGGACCTGGCGGTCAGTCTGGTCGGCGACCCCGCGGTCCTCTTTCTCGACGAGCCGACCACCGGGCTGGACCCGCAGAGCCGCTTCCAGCTCTGGGACATCGTGCGCGACCTCGTCGCCACCGGGTCGACGGTGCTGCTCACCACGCAGTACCTCGACGAGGTGGACCGGCTCGCGGACGACATCGTGGTCATCGACAAGGGGATGGCCATCGCCTCCGGCACCTCCGCCGAGCTCAAGTCGAAGATCGACCAGCAGACCCTGGAGATCGTGCCCGCCGACGCGACGGCACTGGATCGTTCCTCGGCGATCGTCGAGGAACTCGCCGGTGCCCGACCGGTCCGCGAGGGCGACCGGCTGGTCCTCCAGGTCAACGACACCGGACTACCGGCGGCCGTGCTGCGCCGGCTGGACGAGGCGGGCATCGGCCTGGCCTCGTTGGCCCTGCGCCAGCCGAGCCTCGACGAGGTGTTCCTCTCCCTGACGGGCGGTCACCGCCGCCCGGCAGATGACTCCCCGGACCCGGACGACTCCCGGCCGGTCCACGACTCGACGGAAGGTGCGGCGGCATGAGCGCGATCGCGGAGGCGCCGGTACGGCACCCGCTCGGGCCGGTAATGGTGGTCCGCAACTGCCTGACCCTGGCCTGGCGCAACCTGACGCACCTGCGGTCCAACCCGGTGGAGATCATCGGTTTCGCCGTGGTGCAGCCGGTGATGGTGATCGTGCTGCTGGTGTACGTCTTCGGGGGCGCGATCTCCGGCGACTCGCACACCTACCTGCAGTACGCGCTGCCGGGACTGATCGCGCAGTCCGCCGTCCTGACGGTGCTCAGCAGCGGCGCCGGCCTCAACCAGGACATCACGAACGGGGTGTTCGACCGGTTGCGCAGCCTGCCGATCGCGCGTTCCGCCCCGCTGGTGGGTCACCTGGTCGGTGACCTGGTGCGCTTCTTCGGCGGCCTGGTCATGCTGCTGACCTGCGGAGTGCTCCAGGGCTTCGAGATCCGTACCGGACCGCTGCGGACGCTCGCCGCGCTCGCCCTCGCCGGCGCCTTCGGGATGGGGCTGGCCTGGATGTCGATGCTGATCGGTCTGCTCGCCAAGTCCGCCACCACGGTGCACCTGTTCAGCAGCGTGCTGCTCTTCCCGCTCACGTTCGGCAGCAACGTCTTCGTCAAGACCGACACCATGCCCGGCTGGCTCGCGGCATGGGCCGACGTCAACCCCATCTCCCACGAGGCCAGCGCGATGCGGGCGCTGATGTCCGGGGGTCGGGTCGGCAACTCCGTGTACTGGACACTCGGGTGGGCGCTCGGCCTCACCCTGGTGTTCGCGCCGCTGGCGATCCGGGCCTACCGACGCCGGATCTGACCACGCGGCGGTGCGTCGCAGGGCCCGCAACACCGCGCGCCGCGCCGACTTCGCTGACGAGCTCACGTGAGATACCCGCTCGTGCAGAAAGAGCGTTCGCATGAAGAATGGCATAGAGCACCTTGCCCTGTTCGGCGCTGCGCCCGCCTTCGCGGCGGGTCGGGTCGTCGGGCGGCCCAATCCGGTCGACCGAGAGCGGTTCCTGAGCCGGATGAACCAGGCCCTGGACCGCGAGTGGCTGTCCAACATGGGCCCGCTGATGTACGAATTCGAGGCGCGGGTGGCCGAACTGGCCGGGGTCCGGCACTGCGTCTCGGTGTGCAACGCCACCGTCGGCCTGCAACTGCTGATCGGCGACTCCGCCACCGGCGGCCGTCCCGGCGACGAGGTCATCGTTCCCGCGTTGACCTTCGCCGCCACCGCCCACGCGGTGTCCTGGCGCGGTCTCACCCCGGTGTTCTGCGAGGTCGACCCGGTCACCGGCCTGATCGACCCGGACCACGTGGAACGGCTGATCACGCCGCGTACCCGGGCGATCATCGGGGTGCACCTGTGGGGTCAGGTCTGCGACGCGACCCGGCTCGGCAAGATCGCCGAGAGTAACGGGATACGGCTGTACTTCGACGCCGCGCCCGCGGTGGGCTGCTCATCCGGTGACACGCCGGTCGGTGGGCTCGGTGACGCCGAGGTGTTCAGCTTCCACGCCACGAAGATCGTGCACAGCTTCGAGGGCGGCGCGGTGGTCACCGACGACGACGCCCTGGCCGCCCGACTGCAGGCCGCCCGCAACTTCGGCTTCGGCGCGGACGGCGCGGTGCACCTCGTCGGCACCAACGGCAAGCTGAGCGAGGCGTCGGCTGCGATGGGCCTGACCTCGCTGGAGACGCTCGACGAGCTGGTCGCCCGCAACCGGGCCACCTACCAGGAGTACCGCCGGGCCCTCGCCGGGATCCCCGGCGTGCGCGTGCTGGAGTTCGACGGCGCGAACCGCAACAACCACCACTACCTGATGGTCACCGTCACGGCGCAGGAGAGCGGCCTGCACCGGGACGTCCTGCTCGACGTCCTGCGGGCCGAGAACGTCGGGGCGCGGCCGTACTTCGCGCAGCCGCTGCACCTGATGCAGCCGTACCTCGGCCCGGACACCCGGCCCCTGCCGCACGCCGAGTCGCTCTGCGGGCGGCTGCTCGCCCTGCCCACCGGGCCGCAGGTGGACGCCGACGACGTCGCGGTGATCAGCGAAATCGTCCGTACCGCGGTGCGGCACGCGCCCGCCGTGGTGGCGCGGCACGCGGACGCCACAGGAGTGGCCCGCGAGTGACGGCGGGCGAGACGTCCCCGGCCCTGCACGGGACGGGTGGGACGGACCATTGACGAGAGAGGTGGCGATGGCGGCGAGCATCACCGGGACGGCGGTCGGCAGGACGAAACCCTGTCGACTCATCGACATCGAGCAGCACGCCGACGACCGGGGAAAACTCTCGGTCGTCGAGGGCGAGACGACCGTCGGGTTCCCGATCCGGCGGGTGTACTACCTGCACGGCATGCGTAGCGGCACCGAGCGGGGCGGGCACGCGCACCGAGCGCTGGAGCAGCTGATGATCGCCGCCCACGGCAGCTTCACCGTCCGCCTCGACGACGGCTTCCGGCAAGCCGAATACCGTCTGGACGACCCGGGGACGGGGCTGTACGTCGGGCCGATGGTCTGGCGGGATCTGGTCGGCTTCTCCGCCGACGGCGTCTGCCTGGTGCTGGCGTCCCAGCACTACGACGAGGCCGACTACTACCGGAACTACGACGACTTCCTGCGCGACGTGTGACCGGTGCGGGCGACCGGACCGACCTTCCCGGTCCGGTCGCCCTGCCCTTCGTGGGTGCTCTCGCGGTGCCCGGCCCGGGACGCCAGCACCCAGGCGGTGAAGGCTTCGACCCCGTCCACGACGGCGTCGAAGCGCAGGGAGTGGAACAGGTCGAACGCGTGCTGCGCGCCAGGCAGCTCGGCGTAGACCACCGGGTTCGCGGAGCGGTCGCGCAGCCGGGCGACGAACTCGCGCACCCCCTCGACGAGCACGACGGTGTCCCGGTCGCCGTGGGCGACGAAGAACGGTGGGGCGGCCGGTCCGACGTACGCCCCGGGCGCCGAGGGCAGTCGCTGGTCGGCGGCCAGCGGACCGTAGTAGCCGTAGAGGCAGACCGCGGCGGCGACCGACGTGTCGGCGTCGGCGAAGCCGGGCTGGAAGGCAGGGTCGTTCGGGGTGAGCGCGGCCGTCGCGGCGAGGTGGGCGCCGGCGGAGCTGCCCGCGACGACGATGGTATCCGGGTCACCGCCGTACTCGTGGGCGTGCGCGCGGGCCCAGGCGATCACCTTCTTGGCGTCCACCAGGTGGTCCGGGAACCCGACCTCGGGACGGAGGCGGTAGTTGGCGCTGACGCAGAGCCATCCCCGGCTGGCCAGCCGGTAGATCAGGGCGCGTGCCTCCCGGTTCTTCCGGCCGCTGACGAACCCGCCCCGGTGCAGGTGGATCAGGATCGGACCGTCGGCCGGCCGGGACCGGTGGCGGTAGACGTCGAGCAGGTTGCGGGTGCCGGCGTCGCCGTAGCGCAGGTCGGCGATCCGCTGCACGTCGTGTCGACGTACCGCGAACGGCGCCAGGAGGATCCGGACGATCGGGCGGTGCCGGCGCAGCCCGCGCAGGGCGGGGGCGCCCACGGTGTCCCGCCAGCCTGCGCCGAGGCCGTCGACCAACGCGTCGCGGACGGTCCGCGCGGCGCGCGCGCCCCGAACGGCGACGACCACCAGCCCGGTCGTCACCAGCCCGGCCAGCGCGACCACCGCGTAGCCGCCCGGCGGGTCGACGTCGCCCTCGACGAACGTGAACACGGTCGCCGCGAGCAACCAGTAGATCGCCAGGAACGGCAGCTCGTTGACGGCCAGTCCGAAGTAGAAGCTCATCCGGCCGACCGGCCACGGGCGGCGCGGCCCGGCGACCGCGAAGAACGTGAGCCAGGCGACGAACGCCACCGTCACGAGGTAACCGATCGGCATGAGCGGGACACTACCAACGCCTGCGCCACGTCGCCGGCAGCAGCGAACCGGCCCACCGGGCCGGCCGGCGGATCCGGCGGCCGGGGGACGTGAAGTCTGGGAGAGTCCCTCGACTGTCGTACCTAGCCTGGTCGGGACAGCGAAATCCGTTCCCAGTTGAGGTGGCGTCGTGGCCCTCGCGTCCGTGTTCGGCACGAACCTGTTCCGGTACGAGCCGGGCGGGGTGCTCGACTTCCATGCCGCGTACCCCCTGGTGCGGGAGTCCTTCGCCCAGGCCGCCGGCTGGACCGGGATCGACGTGGACCTCCTGCTGCGGCAGGACGGCGAGCACGTCGACCAGTCGGAGCAGATCCGGGTGGCGTCGATCGGGTTGGCCGCGGCGCAGCTCGGCATCCAGGACGTCCTCGTCGAGAAGGGGCTGCGACCGGCACTCGTCGGCGGGCTGAGCCTGGGCGGCCTGGTGGCCGCCTGCGTCGCCGGTGCGATCGGCCGGCGGGAGCTGATGGAGCTGCTGGCCCGGGGCGAGCACCGCCCGGAGCGGGACGACGCCGACCGGGCCGAGGGCATCGCCTCGGCGTACCTGCCGCCGGACGCCGACCCGGAGGCCGAGGTCGCCGGCTGCGACGGGATCAACGTCAGCGCCGATTTCGGCACCGACGCGGGCGGCCGGATCCGGATCGTGATGCTCAGCGGCTACCGGGACGCGCTGGAGAAGTACGCCGCCGAGCAGCCGGACGGCATGGTCACCGTCACCGAGGGGGCCGACCTCGCGGTGCACAGTCCGTTGCGGGAGGCGGCCCGGGAGCAGAGCCGCGCGCACATCGACGCGCTCACCTTCAGCGACCCGGTCCTGCCGGTCTGCTCCTGCCTGGAGCAGCGGACCCTGCGCACCGCCGGCGAGATCCGCGAGATGTTCGTGGACAACGTGGTAAAGCCCATCAGCGTGGTGCACGTGAGCCGGGAGATGAAGCGGCACGGCGCGCAGCTCGCCCTGGTGGTGGGCCCGTCCCCGGTCATGAACGCGCTGCGGTACCCGTTCCCGGCCGTGTTCGTGGATTCCCCGGCGGCGCTGCCGCAGGCTGTCGCCGCCGTCTTCGAGCACGGGGTCGCGCTCTGACCGTCGGCTGAGTCACCGGCCCGGCGGGGCGGGCGGTCCGTTTCCCCCGACCGCCCGCCCCGCCGGTGTCACCGGGCGGGGCGCGCCCCGACCCACCCCCGTACCGCCTGAGCGGTGGTGTCGGCGTGCGTCTCCAGCATGGTGAAGTGGTCCCCCGGCACGTCGACCATGGCGGCGGCGTCCGGCCAGGAGGTGCGCCAGTCCGTGCCGGCCGCGACCGAGGGCAGCGGCGACGCGGCCCGCACCAGCAGCGTGGGCACCGGCGGCGGGCCGGCCTCCCACCCCTCGAACAGCTCGAAGTACCAGGTCATCGCGGTCAGCCGGGGGAAGTCCATCCGGGCCAGCGCGTCCTCGCGGGCGTACATGCCGCCGACCAGGGCGTCGCGGAACGGGTTGAGCGGCGACTCCACCGCGGTCGGTGGGTAGGTGTCGATCAGCACCAGCGCCGCCGGGGGATGGCCCGCCGCCGCCTGCCGGGCCGCCACGTCGTATGCGAGCACCCCGCCGGACGAGGCGCCGACCAGGACGTACGGTCCGTCGCCGACGCACGCGGCGACCAGCGCGGACTGCACGTCGACGACGGTCGACCGGTCCGCCGGCAGTGGGTCGGTCGGGGCGAACCCGGGATTGGGCAGCGCCCACACCGTCCGTTCGCCCCGGAACTCGGCGGCGAGACGCACGTACTCGTGCACCCCGCCCCGGGCCACGTACGAGCTGAGACAGACCAGCGGGGTGTCCTCGCCGGAGCTGAGTCGTACCGGGGTGAGACCACGGGCGAGGTCGGCGACCGCGCCGGACGTCGGCCGCAGCCGGGCAGCGCCCCGCAGGAACGCGAAACCGGCCCCGGTACGGCCGGCGAGGCAGGCGTCCCGGAACAGCGCGCCGACCGTCTCGGTCGGGTCCACCTCGCCCACGGTGGTCGCGGTCTCGCCGAGC
This sequence comes from Micromonospora sp. R77, assembly GCF_022747945.1. NCBI lineage: Bacteria > Bacillati > Actinomycetota > Actinomycetes > Micromonosporales > Micromonosporaceae > Micromonospora > Micromonospora sp. R77. The sequence goes on along the minus strand of NZ_JALDST010000001.1, from coordinate 5,287,648 downwards.
GCCGGCCCGTCGGCGGCGAGCGCCGCGCGCAGGTGCCGACGATCCGGCGCGGGGTGGGCTGGTCGAAGACCAGCGTGGGCGACAGCCGCAGCGCGGTCGCGGCACCGAGGCGGTTGCGCAGCTCCACCGCGGTCAGCGAGTCGAAGCCGGCGTCGCTGAGCAACTGGTCGGCGGTGACGCTGCCCGGTTCCGCGCCCAGCACCGTGCCGACCTCCCGGCACACCAGGTCGAACCAGGATCTCCTCCTGCTCCGCTCCGGGCCGCCCGGCCAACCGCTGCCGCAGGTCCGGCACGCTGGCGGCACCGGTGGCACCGGTGGCACCGGTGGCGGCGGTGCGACGGGTCGGCCGGCGCAGCAGGCCGCGCAGCAGCGGGCACCGCCTCCGGTTCGGCCGGCAGGGCGGTCGGGTCGAACGCCGCCGCGACCAGCACCGCCTCGTCCAGTTCCCGCGCCGCGTCGAAGAGCGCCGTCCCTGCTCGGGGCTGAGCGCGCGCATGCCGTCGCGGGCCATCCGGGCCCGGTCGGCGGCGGAGAGTGCGGCGGCCATGCCGTCGTCGTCCGGCCCGGACCACAGGCCCCAGGCCAGCGCGCGACCGGGCAGGCCCCGCGCGTGCCGGTGCCACATCAGCGCGTCGAGGAACGCGTTCCCGGCGGCGTAGTTGCCCTGGCCGGGGCCGCCCAGCACGCCGGCGACGGAGGAGAACACCACGAAGTCGGCCAGTTCGGTGTCGCGGGTCAGCTCGTGCAGGTGCAGCGCCGCGTCGACCTTCGGGCGCAGCACCCGGTCGACCCGGTCCGGGGTCAGCGACCCGATCACCCCGTCGTCGAGCAGCCCGGCGGCGTGCACCACCGCGGTCAGCGGCGGCGGTCCAGGCCGGCGAGGAGCGCGGCGAGGGCGTCCCGGTCGGCCGTGTCGCAGGCGGCGACGTCGACCCGGCGCCCGCCTCGGCGAGCTCGGCCACCAGCCGCCGCGCCGGGGCGTCCGGTCCCCGCCGGCCGAGCAGCAGCAGCCGGCGGGCACCCCGGTCCACCAGGTGCCGGGCGAAGATCCGGCCCAGCTGGCCGAGGCCGCCGGTGACCAGCACCACCCCGTCCGGGTCCAACGGCGGGGCGGGCCGGCCGGACACCACGCCGGCCGCGCGGGCCAGCCGACCGGCGCACCCGTACCGTGTCGGCGCGCAGGGCGAGCTGCTCGTGGCCGGCGGCGACGGCGGCGGCCACGGTGCGCCGCACCGCCCGGTCCGCGACCGGACCGGCGGCCGGGTCGAGGTCGACCAGGACGATCCGGCCCGGGTTCTCGGTCTGGGCGGACCGGACCAGCCCCCACACCGCGGCGTGGGTCAGGTCGGGTACGTCGGCGTCGGGTCGGACCCGGACCGCGCCGCGGGTGGCGACCACCAGCCTTGCGTCGCCGGTGCGCCCGTCGGCCAGCCAGCGCTGCACCCGGTCCAGCACGGCGGCTCGTCGCGGCGTGCACCGCGCCGGCCGACGGGACCGACCCGGTCACCCCGGGTCCGCAGGGCAGCAGGACGAACCCGGGCGGCGGGTCGTCGCCGCGCGGACCGGGCCAGCCGGGCAGGTCGGCGACGGCGGTCCCGTCGACCGCCCAGCGCCGGTCGTGGTCGCCGGCGGCACCGGCACGGCCGGCCAGTCGAGGTGGAACAGCGCGTCGCGGAGCGCCGCCGGCACGCCGCCGCCCGGCGTCGACGCGGCCGGTCGGGTACGCAGCACGCCCACGGTGACCACCGGCGCGCCACCCGCGTCGGTGGCGTGCAGGGTCACCGCGCCGTCGCCGAGCGGCCGCAGCCGCACCCGCAGCGTGGTCGCACCGGTGGCGTGCAGCCGTACGTCGTGCCAGGCGAACGGCAGCCGGGGACCGGCGTCGGGCTCCCCGGCCACGATGTCGGCGTGCAGGGCGGCGTCGAGCAGGGCCGGGTGCAGGCCGAAGCCCTCCGCCGTCCCGGGCAGGACCACCTCGGCGAAGAGTTCCCCGTCGCCCCGCCACAGCGCGCGCAGCCCTGGAACGCCGGGCCGTAGCCGTGCCCGCCGGCGGCCAGCCGGTCGTAGACGCCGTCGAGCGGCACCGCCTCGACGCCGGGCGGTGGCCAGGCGGTCAGCGGGTCGGGAGCCGGGGCCGGGGCGGACGGGTCGGTCGGCGCGGCGGCGAGCAGGCCGCTGGCGTGCCGGGTCCACGCGCTGTCCGCCTCCGCCCCGGCGTCCTCGGGGCAGGAGTGCACGGTGACCGGACGGCGGCCGGCGGCGTCCGGCCCGTCCACCCGCACCTGGATCCGGACGGCCGCCCCCTCGGGCAGCAGCAGCGGCGCCTCGACCAGCAGTTCGTCGAGGACGGTGGCGCCCACCTCGTCGCCGGCCCGGACGGCCAGTTCCACGAAGCCGGTGCCGGGGAAGAGCACGGTGCCGCTCATGGCGTGGTCGGCGAGCCACGGCTGGGCCTGCCGGCAGAGCCGGCCGGTGAGCAGCAGCCCGTCGGTGTCGGCGGGACGCACGGCCGCGCCGAGCAGGGCGTGCCCCACCGGACGCTGGCCGAGCGCCGCCGGGTCGTCGGCCCCGGCGCGGGCCCGCAGCCAGTACGGCTTGCGCTGGAAGGCGTACGTCGGCAGGTCGACCCGGCGGGCACCCGGGCCGGCGCAGACGGCGGCCCAGTCCAGCTCGACGCCGCTGGTGAACAGCTCGCCCAGCGCGGTGGCCAGGGCGCGCGGCTCGGTCAGGTCACGCCGCTGGGCGGCGACGAACGCCACCTCGTCGGGGTCGGCGTCGGCCAGGCAGTCCCGGGCCAGCGCGGTCAGCACGCCGTCGGGGCCGAGCTCCAGGAACACCCGGACACCGTCGTCGTACAGGGCCCGCACCCCGTCGGCGAACCGGACCGTCCGCCGGACGTGCCGCACCCAGTGGTCGGCGCCGCACACCTCCTCGGGCCGGACGAAGCCACCGGTCAGGTTGGACACCAGCGGGATGCGCGGCGGGGCGAAGGTGACCCGCTCGGCGACCTTGCGGAAGTCCTCCAGCATCGGGTCCATCAGGCCCGAGTGGAAGGCGTGCGAGACGCGCAGCGGGCGGGTCCGCCGGCCGGACCGTCCGACCTGGTCGGCGAGACGCAGCACGGCGTCCCGGTCACCGGCGATCACCACCGCCTCCGGGCCGTTCACCGCGGCGATGTCGACGTCGTCGGTGAGCAGCGCGCGGATCTCGTCCTCACCGGCCCGGACCGACACCATCGCCCCGTCGTCGGGCAGGGCCTGCATGAGCCGCCCCCGGGCGGCCACCAGTTCCGCCGCGTGCTCCAGGCTGAGCACCCCCGCCACGTGGGCGGCGGTGAGTTCGCCGACCGAGTGCCCGCCGACCGCGTCCGGGTGCAGCCCCCAGGAGGCGAGCAGCCGGAACAGCGCCACCTCGAACGCGAAGAGCGCCGCCTGGGTCCAGCCGGTCCGGTCCAGCAGGTCCGGCTCGTCCCGGACCACCTCGCGCAGCGGCCGGTCCAGGTGCCGGTCGAGGGCGGCGCAGACCTCGTCGTACGCCTCGGCGAAGGCCGGGTGGGCGGCGGCCAGCGCGTCGCCCATGCCGGGACGCTGCGCGCCCTGCCCGGTGAAGAGCACCGCGAGCCGCCCGTCGCGGACCCGGCCGGTGCGGACGCGGGCGAAGTCGCCGCCCACCACGGCGGCCCGGTGCGGCAGCCGGGCCCGCCCGGTGGCCAGCGAGTACGCCACGTCCACCGGGTCGAGTCCGGTGGCCGCGCCGGCCAGCCGGTCGAGTTGGGCGTGCAACGCGGGCTCGCTCTTCGCCGACAGCAGCCACGGCACGGCGGTCGGGTCGGCGGCGGGCGGCGCGGGCGGCGGGTCGGTCTCCGGCGGCGCCTGTTCGAGGACGAGGTGGGCGTTGGTGCCGCTGACCCCGAACGAGGACACCCCGGCCCGGCGCGGCCGGCCGGTCTCCGGCCAGGGACGCGCCCCGGTCAGCAGCCGGACCGCGCCCGCGGACCAGTCGACGTGCCCGGTGGGCTCGGTGACGTGCAACGTGCGTGGCAGCAGGCCGTGCCGCAGCGCCATCACCATCTTGATCACTCCGCCGACACCGGCGGCGGCCTGGGTGTGGCCGATGTTGGACTTCAGCGAGCCGAGCCAGAGCGGCAGGGTGGCGTCCCGGTCCCGGCCGTACGTGGCCAGCAGGGCCTGGGCCTCGATCGGGTCGCCGAGGGTGGTGCCGGTGCCGTGCGCCTCCACCGCGTCCACGTCGGCGGCGGTGAGCCCCGCCGCGGCCAGCGCCTGGCGGATCACCCGCTGCTGCGCGGGGCCGCTCGGCGCGGTCAGCCCGTTGCTGGCCCCGTCGGAGTTGACCGCGCTGCCCCGGATCACCGCCAGCACCGGGTGGCCGTTGCGGCGGGCGTCGCTCAGCCGTTCCAGCAGGACCAGTCCGGCGCCCTCGGCGAAGGCGGTGCCGTCGGCGGTGGCGGAGAAGGCCCGGCACCGGCCGCCCGGGGAGAGCGCCCGCTGCCGGCTGAACTCCACGAACGGCGCCGGGGTGGACATCACGGTGACCCCGCCGGCCAGGGCGAGGGTGCACTCCCCCGCGCGCAGCGACGCGGCGGCCAGGTGCAGCGCCACCAGCGACGACGAGCAGGCGGTGTCGACGGTGATCGCCGGTCCCTCCAGGCCGAAGCTGTAGGCGATCCGGCCGGAGGCGACGCTGCCGGCGCTGCCGTTGCCGAGGTAGCCCTCGACCCCGTCGGGCACCCGGTCGCCCACCCGGGTGCCGTAGTCGGAGAACATCACCCCGGCGAACACGCCGGTCCGGCTGCCCTTGACCGAGGTGGGGTCGATGCCGGCCCGTTCGAACGCCTCCCAGGCGCACTCCAGCAGCAGCCGCTGCTGCGGGTCGGTGGCCACCGCCTCGCGAGGGCTGATGCCGAAGTGGGCGGCGTCGAAGAGGTCGGCGTCGTACAGGAAGCCGCCCTCGGCGGCATAGCTGCGGCCGGCGCTGTCCGGGTCGGCGTCGAAGAGGTTGCCCAGGTCCCAGCCCCGGTCGGTGGGGAACGGCCCCAGCACGTCGCTCTCGTCGGCCACCAGCCGCCACAGGTCCTCGGCGGAGGTCACCCCACCCGGGTAGCGGCAGCCGACCGCCACCACGGCGACCGGTTCGTCGGTGGTCGCGGCCGGCGCGGCGGCCGGCTCGTCGGTGCCCGCCCCGAACAGTTCGGTGAGCAGGTGACCGACCACCGCGTCGGGGGTCGGGTAATCGAAGGCGAGGGTGGCCGGCAGCCGTACCCCGACGGCGGCGGAGAGGCGGTCGCGCAGCCGGACGGCGGTCATCGAGTCGAAGCCCAGGTCCTTGAACGCGGCGTCGGTGCCCACCCGGTCGGTCCCGTCGAGGCCGAGCACGGCGGTGATCTCGGCGCGGACCAGGTCCACCAGGATCCGGGTCCGGCCCGCAGGGTCGGCGGCGGCCAGCCGGCGGGCCAGCAGCACCGCGTCCGGTCCGGCGGCGGCCCGGGGCCGACGAGGGCGCGCAGCAGCCCCGGCACCGGGCCGGGCAGCGGCGCGGTCAGCTCGGGGCGGCCGCCACCAGGGCGTCCAGGTCACCGGCGACCGCCACGTCGAACAGGGCCGTCCCCTGCTGGCGCGAGAGCGTCCCCCGCGCGGCCCGGTCGGTCCACGGCGCCCACGCCACCGAGGTGGCGGGCCGGCCGCCCGCGCGGCGGTTGCGGGCCAACGCGTCCAGGTGGGCGGTCACGGCCGCGTCCTCGCCCGTGCCGTCGACGCCGGGCACGTCGGTCGCCCGGGAGCAGCTCACCAGCAGCCGCAGCGGGTGGTCGGCCACCAGGTCGTGCAGGTGCGCGGCGGTGTCCAGGCGCGCCGCCAGCGGCGCGTCGGGTCGTCGACGGCGACCACCGCGGTCAGCGGCCGGTCCAGGGCGGCGAGCAGCGCGGCGAGGGCGTCCCGGTCGGCCGGGTCGCAGTCCGCGACGGTCACCTCGACGCCACTTCCGGTCAGCTCGGCGACGAGGGCCGCGGCGGTGGACCCGCGCGGCGCCCTCGGGTACGGGCAGCAGCAGCCGCCGGGCGGCGTACCGGGTGGCGAGGTGCCGGACCAGGTCCGGTCCCGGCCCGGTGGCGGCCCCGGTGACCAGGACGACGCCGTCGGGGTCCAGCTCGACCGGTCGCCCGGGGGTGACCGGCACCCGGGTCAGCCGGGGGGCGAGCAGGTCGTCGCCGCGCAGCGCCAGCTGCGGCTCACCGGACCCGGCCGCCTCGACCACCCGGAGCGGGTCGAAACAGACCCGCGGGTCCAGGTCGACCAGGACGAGGCGGTCCGGGTGCGCCGCCTGCACGGACCGCAGCAGTCCCCACGCGGGGGCGTGCGCCCCGTCGCGGACCTCCTCGTCACCCGTGGTGGCCACCGCGCCACGGGTGACGACCACCAGCCGGGTGCCGGCCGGCGGCTCCTCGGCGAACCAGCGTTCCACCAGGTCCGCCACCCGCCGCAGGGCCGGGTGGGGGCCCCGGGCCGCGTCCGACAGGCAGGGCAGCAGCACGACGTCGTACGGGCCGCCGTCGTCGTCGCCGTACCGGGTCCAGCGGGCGGGGGCGGCGTCCCGTACCGGGGACACCGGCGTCCACTCGGTCCGCAGCAGCGCGTCGTGGAAGCTCGCCGGGCCCACCCGGAGCCGGGCCGGCAGGTCGAACAGCGCCGGGCGCAGCACCTTGCCGATCGCGGTGCGCGGGATCCGGTCGACCTCGTACACCTGCTCGGGGACCTTGAAGTAGGACAGCTCGCGGCGGCAGGTGGCCACCACGAGGTCCGGGTCGACGCCCTGCGGGCCCGGCACCACGAACGCCACGGGCACCTCGCCCAGCAGCTCGTGGCGCTGCCCGGCGACCGCCGCCTCGGCCACCCCGGGCACCCCGGCCACCACGTCCTCGACCTCGCGGGGGTGGATGTTCTCCCCGCCCCGGATGATCAGCTCCTTGACCCGACCGGTGATGGTCAGGAAGCCGGCCTCGTCGCGGCGGGCCAGGTCACCGGTGCGGTACCAGCCGTCGGAGAGCACCTGCGCGGTCTCCTCGGGACGACCGTGGTAGCCGAGCATGACCGCCGGGCTGTCCACCCAGACCTCACCCTCGCCGCCGGCCGGCACCTCGTCCCCGGTACGCGGGTCGGCCAGCCGGAGGGTCAGGCCCGGCACCGGCAGGCCGCAGGAGCCCGGGATCCGGGGACCGGTGGGCGAGTTCGTGGTGATCGGGCCGCCGGTCTCGGTGCTGCCGTAGCTGTCGATCAGCCGGACCCCGAGGGTGTCCTCGAAGGACTGGTGCAGGGCGGCCGAGCAGCCGGAGCCGGCGACCATGCAGACCCGCAGCGCGGAGCTGCCCAGGCCGGTGTCCCGCGCGGCCTCCAGCACGTGCTGGTAGAGCGTCGGGACGCCGCAGACGAAGGTGGACCGGTCCTCGCGCAGCACGGTGACGATCTCGTCCACCGCCAGCCCGTCCATGATCCGCGCGGTGGCGCCCACCGCGATGACGCCGAGGACGCCCAGGTTGTGCGAGACGGTGTGGGACAGCGGCAGCGGCCAGAGCACCCGGTCGGAGCCGTCGAGCCCGAGGATCGGCGCGTAGCAGGCCGCCACCCCCCACATCGACCGGCGGTGGGTGGAGAGCACACCCTTGGGGCGGCCGGTGGTGCCGGAGGTGTAGAGCATCCAGGCCGGAGCGTCCAGGTCCGCGTCGTCCCGGGCGGGCAGCGGCGGCTCGCCGGTCGCCAGCTCCTCGAAGGCGCGTACGCCGTCCGGGGCGGGGCCGTCGCCGGTGAGCACCAGCCGCAGCCGCGGGTAGCGGGGCCGCAGCCGGAGCACCTGGTCGAGGTGGACCGGGTCGGTGACCAGCACCACCGCACCGCTGTCGGTGAGCAGGTGGTCCAGTTCGGCGTCGGTGGCGTGCGGGTTGAGCGGTACGCCCACCGCGCCGGCCCGGGCGACGGCGACGTAGCTCTCCACCGTCTCCACCCGGTTGCCGAGCAGCAGGGCGACCCGGTCACCCCGGTCCGCGCCGAGCGCGGCGAGGTGCCCGGCGAGCCGGCCGGTCCGCCGCCGCAGCTCGGGCCAGGTGACGGCGCGTCGGCCGTCGGAGAAGGCGGTCCGCTCCCCGAGCCGGTCGGCGTGCTCCGCGAGCAGTTCGTGCAGCGGCCTGATCAAGTCGGTGCGCAACATGCCGCCGCTCCTCGGGGGATGTCGAAGTGACGCGGACGCGCCGTCGGGCACCGCCGGACCAGGGGGTCGTTGGTCCGGCGGTGCCCGACGGGGGTCGCTCAGTACAGGCCCTCGGGCTTGTCGGTGCTGATCTGCAGGGGCGCGACGTTGGCCACGCCGTCGCAGGGCCACTCGTCGGAGGTACGGAACCGGATGGCCTGGTCACGTTCCAGCACGTTCGGCAGGAACAGGTCCTCGTGCAGCACCATCAGCCGCACCCGGCCCACCTCGCCGTACTCCACCACCCGGTCGGGGTTCTCCCGGTCCACCACGGTCATGGTGGTGTGCGGGAAGTTCGGCACGTACGGCAGCGTCTCGCCGCCGTCGGGCGAGGGCAGGCCGTTGGCGTTGCCGAAGGTGTTGCCGTAGGTGGCGCCGATGACGCCGTCGGGCATGGCGGCGGAGAACCGCTGCCAGGCGTCCGGGGTGAGCTGGGTGCCGCCGAGATAGACGCCGGAGAGCTTCGCGGTGAGCTCCGGACGCCGGTTGATCAGGGCCTGCACCACCGCGGGGGTGGTCCGCAGGTAGTCCACCGGCCGGCTCTCCAGGATGTCGGTGACCTGCTCGATGACGTGGTCGACGTACCGGTTCATCTCGGCGAGCTGGCCGCCCCGGATGAGCGTCTTGATCCAGCGGGGGTCCAGGTCGACGGAGTAGACCATCGAGCCGTCGATGTCGGCGAGCTGGTCGGCCTCCTCACCGACCAGGTGCGGGCCGCTGGGGCAGGCGTCGATCCAGACGGCGCCGGGCCGGAAGCCGACCATCTGCCGCCCGCGCAGCCGCCAGGCCGCCCAGTGCACCGACATCGCGTCGGTGTAGTGCACCCGGCACGGCTTGCCGGTGGTGCCGGCCGACTCCCACACCCGGCCGGCCAGCGGCCGGGGCACGCTCTGCGGGACGAACTCGCCCGGGTCCAGGTCGCGCAGTACGGCGAGGTCGAAGTTGCCGAACGCCGACAGCTCGTCGTACCGGGTGATCTCCAGGGGATCGAAGTCGAGTTCGGCGCGGCGCTTCAGCCAGTAGCCGGACCCGCCCTCCGGATCGAAGTGGCGGCGCAGGACGTGGCGCGTCCACGCGTCGAGGTCCCGGGCCAGCCAGTCATCGGTCAGCCCCTGCAGCTCTTCCTTGCTCGCCTTCACCGACATGCCGGCAGTATCGGCGAGGACGCAGTGAGGGATCCCCTAGAGCGCGACCACCCCCGCCGGCACATCTAGCGAACGCCCTAGTGTTGCCGGCCGCGCCCTGCCGCCGGCCGACGGGCCGGGTAGATGATCGCCGGCGTGGACGCAGACCCGGACCGTAGCCCGACCGACCACGCACCGCGACACGTCGCCGTGTTCACCTTCCCGGCGTATGCGCACATCGCCCCGGCGGTGCCGATGCTCGCCGAACTGGTCCGGCGCGGCCACCGGGTGACCTGTTTCGTGGTGGCCCGCTTCGCCGAACTGGTCGGCGCCAGCGGGGCGGAGGTGGTGGAGTATCCCTCCGACTTCCCCTGGGCCGACGGGCCGACCGGGTCGGCGGTGGAGAACATCCTCGCCTTCTTCGCGGAGGCGATCGCGCCGCTGCCGGCGGCGGTGTCCCGGCTCGCCGACGACCGGCCGGACGTCATCGCCCACGACCTGGCCGCCTCCGAGGCCGCCCGGATCCTGGCCCGCGCCTGGGACGTCCCGGTGGTGCAGCTCTGCCCCACCGTCGCCTCCAGCCCCGGGTTCTCCATGTCGGAGCGGCAGAGCCGCGAGGTCACCGGGCCGCCGCCGGAGCCGGTCGACCCGGCCGACCCGCGGTTCGCCGAGTTCACCGCCCGGCGGGAGAAGCTGCTGGCCGACCGGGGCCTGGCCGGGGTGTCGATCGACGGGTTCGGCGCGGAGCACGGCCACAACATCGTCTTCCTGCCCCGGGAGTTCCAGCCCGCCCCGGAGACGTTCGACGACCGGTTCACCTTCGTCGGCCCGTGTCTGACCGACGAGCCGGCCGCCGGGGACTGGACCCCGCCGGCCGACGGACGGGACGTGCTGCTGCTCTCGCTGGGCAGCTCGTACACCCCGGACCAGGCGGAGTTCCTGCGGTTCTGTGTGGACACGCTCGCCGACGGACCGTGGCACGTGGTGCTGACCCTCGGCCACCGGGTGCGGCGGGAGGACTTCGGCCCGCTGCCCGACAACGTCGAGGCGCACCAGTGGCTGCGGCATCCGCAGGTGCTGCGGCACGCCGCCGGCTTCGTCACGCACGCCGGGATGGGCAGCGTGATGGAGTCCCTCTTCTTCGGCGTGCCGATGGTGCTGGTGCCCTACCACATCGACCAGCGGGTGATCGCCGACCGGACCGCCGAGCTGGATCTCGGCCGGGTCATGCGCCGTGAGGAGACCAGCCCGGAGGCGCTGCGCACGGCGGTCGAGGAGATCACCGGTGACCCGCGGGTCCGGGCGGCCGTGGCGCGGATGCGCGACCACGTGCACGCCGCAGGTGGCGCGGCGCGCGCCGCCGACGCCGTCGAGTCGCTGATCGCCGACCACGCCCACCACACCGACAGGGAGCGTTCATGACCGGCCGCCACATCGCCTTCTTCAACTATCCGGCCCACGGCCACGTCAACCCGACGCTGCCGGTGGTCGCCGAGCTGGTGCGGCGGGGCCACCGGGTGACGTACGTGGTCGCGTCGCACTTCGCGGACGTGGTCGCGGCGACCGGCGCGGAGGTGATCGGCTACGACTCGGTGGTGCCGAAGTCGTGGGCCACCGTCGCCATCCCGTCGACCATCACCGGTGACGACATGGCCGAGGCGGCGGCGGTGCACCTGACCGAGGTGCTCACCCCGCTGCCCGAGGTGAAGCGCCGCCTGGACGCCGACCGGCCGGACGTCATGGTCTACGACTCGTTCGGCTACGCCACCGGCCGGCTGCTGGCCCGCGCCTGGGACCTGCCGTCGGTGCTGACCGCCACCACCTTCGTCTCCAGCGAGACCTTCTCCCCGTACGCCGCGCTCGCCGCCACCATGACCCCGCCGGACCCGGACCATCCGGCGCTGCGCCGGGAGCGGGAGCTGATGCGCCGCACCCTGGACGAGCACGGCCTGGGCCACCTGTCCAACGAGGACTTCGCGGGCGCGCCGGAGGCGAAGACGCTGGTCTTCGTGCCGCCGGAGTTCCAGCCAGGCATCGAGACCTTCGACGACCGGTTCGTCTTCGTCGGACCGTGCATCGGCGACCGCGCCCACCAGGGCGCGTGGACCCCGCCGGGCGACGGCCGGCCGGTGGTGCTGGTCGCGCTCGGCAGCTTCGGGTACGAGAACCAGCTCGCCTTCTACCGCGACGCCCTCGCCGCCCTGGTCGACCTGCCGTGGCACGTGGTGATGTCGCTGGGCGGCCTGGTCACGCCTGCGGACCTGGGCCCGTTGCCGGCGCACGTGGAGGCCCGGCCGTGGGTCCCGCAGCTGTCGGTGCTGGAGCACGCCTCGGCCTTCGTCTCGCACGCCGGCATGGGCAGCACGATGGAGTCGCTCTCCTTCGGGGTGCCGCCGGTGGTGGTGCCCCGCACCGGCGAGCAGGACCTGGTCGCCGCCCGGGTGGTCGAGCTGGGACTGGGCCGCTGCCTCACGCCCACCGAGCTGACCGCCGACCGGCTGCGCGACGCCGTGCTCGGCCTGCGCGAGGACACGGTCGCCCGGCGTAAGGTGGCGGACCTGGCGGCGGCCATCGCGGCCCGCAAGGGCCCCTCGCTGGCCGCGGACACCATCGAGGCCCGGCTGGTCGGGGCATGACCGCCACCGGCCGGCACCTGCTCTTCCTGCCCTATCCGGCGTACGGGCACATGATGCCCGTGCTGCCCGTGCTGGCCGAGCTCGTCACCCGGGGACACCGGGTGACCTGCTTCGCCACCGACGACTTCACCGACCGGGTCCGCGCCACGGGCGCGCAGGCGCACCCGTACGAGCCGCCGCCGCCGTCGGACCCGCCGCCGGACGTGATCGACGCCGACGAGTGCGCGCGGGCCCCGCTGAAGCTGCTGAAGGCGAGCCTGGCGGTGCTGCCCACGATCGAGGCCCGCCTCGACGGCCCGCCGGACGCGGTGGTCTACGACACCACGCTCTGGCTCACCGGGCGGTTGCTCGCCGCCCGCTGGGGACGCCCGAGCATCCAGCTCTCCCCCACGTTCGTCTCGAACGACCACTTCAACCTCTCCGACCACCACCAGGACTACGCCGGGCAGGTCGACCGGTCGCACCCGGCGGTGGTCGAGTTCGCCGCCCGGCTGACCGAGGCGGTCACCGGCAGCGGGCTGCCCGAGCAGCAACAGGTGGAGCTCTTCCACGGGCGGGAGGAGTTCACGCTCGCCTTCCTGCCGCGCGAGTTCCAGTTCGCCGGGGACACCTTCGACGAGCGGCACGTCTTCGTCGGCCCGACCGGGCAGACCGACGACGGGCCGGGCTGGCAGCCACCGGCCGACGGCACGCCGGTGCTGCTGGTCTCGCTCGGCACCACGGTCAACAACCGGCCGGACTTCTTCCGCGACTGTGTCCGCGCCTTCGCGGGCCTGCCCTGGCACGTGGTGATCGCGCTCGGCGCCCGGGTCGACCCGGCGGAGCTGGGTGAGCTGCCGCCCAACGTGGAGGCGCACCGCTGGGTGCCGCTGCGGTCGGTGCTGGCGCACGCCTCGGTCTTCCTCTGCCAGTCGGGGATGGGCAGCATCATGGAGTCCCTGCACGCCGGGGTGCCGATGGTGGTCGTGCCGCACCACCCGGAGCAGCACGTCAACGCGCGCCGGCTGACCGACCTGGGCCTGGCCCTGGTGGTGCAGCGGGAGGAGGCGTCCGCCGAGGCGCTGCGCGACGCGGTCGACCGGGTGGCGGCCGACACCGGCATGCGCGACCGGGTGCACCGGATGCGGGAGCACGTCCGGGCGGCCGGCGGCGCGGCCCTCGCGGCCGACGCCGTCGAGCAGCGGCTGCGTACCGTCGCGGAGGTGGTGGCGTGACCGACACCGTACGGGCCGCCGGCCCCACCGCGCCCGACACCGACGACCCGGTCACCCTGCCGGTACGCCGGGGCTGCCCGTTCGACCCGCCCGCCGGGTACGCGCCGTTGCGGGCGGACCGTCCGGTGGCGCCGCTGACGCTCACCGTGGGGCCGGGGAACGGCGTCGGCTGGCTGGTGACCCGCCTCGCCGACGCCCGTCGGGTGCTCAGCGACAGCCGGTTCAGCCACCGCAACGAGCTGATCGGCCTGCCGATCCCCCCGCCGTTCCCGATCGACGACTACACGCCGCCACCGGCCGCGCCGGGCGCGTTCATCAAGATGGATCGGCCGGAGCACACCCGCTACCGGCGGCTGCTCAACCGGCGGTTCACCGTCCGCGGGGTGGCCGAACTGACACCGATGATCACTCGCGTGACGCACGAGCACCTGGACCGGATGGCCGCCGCGACCGGCCCGGTGGACCTGGTCACCGCGTTCGCCGAGCCGGTGCCGATGAGGGTGATGTGCGAGCTGGTGGGCGTGCCGGAGCAGGCGCAGCAGCCGCTGGCCGCGCACTTCGCCGTGCTGTCCCGGATGTCGTACACGGTCGAGGAGCTGATCGCCGCGTGCACGGTGATCGACGTGGTGCTCCGCGACCTGATCGCGACGAAGCGGGCGACCCCGGGGGCGGACCTGCTCAGCGACCTGGTCCGCGACGACGCGCTGACCGACGACGAGCGGGTGAACCTGGCCTGGGCGCTGCTCGGCGGCGGCTTCGACACCACCGCCAACATGATCGCGCTCGGCACGTACGCGCTGCTGCGCCACCCGGACCAGCTCGCGTTGCTGCGTGCCCGGCCCGAGCTGGTCGACAGCACGGTCGAGGAGCTGCTGCGCCACCTGACCATCTCGCACCTGGGGGCGAGCCGGGCCGCGCTGGAGGACGTCGAGCTGGGCGGGGCACGGATCCGGGCGGGTGACACCGTGGTGGTGGCGCTGCCGGCCGCGAATCGGGATCCCGCGCACTTCGTCGACCCCGACCGGTTGGACATCACCGCGGACCGTCGGGGACACGTGGCGTTCGGGCACGGCGTGCACCAGTGCATCGGCCAGAACCTGGCCCGGGCCGTGCTGCGGGTGGCGTACCCGGCACTGTTCGACCGGTTCCCGTCGCTGCGGCTGGCCCGCCCGGCGGACGAGGTGCCGATGCGGGACGACATGCTGCACTACGGCGTGCACGAGCTGCCGGTGACCTGGGACCGTCCGGTGGACTCCACGGTCGAGGAGGCGACACCGGCCGCGAGGGCCCCCGGTCCGTCCGTCGACGTGCCATAATTCCCGAATTGATCTATCTCGTATCCTGCGGCCGACCGGTCAGGACGGTCAGAGCCTGGCCGGGAGTCGCGCCATGACGCAGTACACGGTGACCATCGAGTCACAGCTGGGGGAATCGACGACGGTGCTGCGGATCGAGACCGCGCCGCAGCCCCGGATCGTCGAGGTCAACGTCCGGGCCGGCAACGACGGCGCGATCTCCTCGACCACCCTGCCCCCGGTCGACCTGGCGGCGATCGCCGCGGCCTTCAGCGGTGCCTGTCCGCACCGGACGGACGAGCCGGAGCGGGCAGCGAACGCCAGGCCGGTACCGCGACCTCGGCCGGTACCGCCGGCGGAACCGCCCACCGTCGCCGGCGACGAGCGGGCGACCCGCAACTACCGGCGGATGCCGGACGTGGCCGAGCTGGTCGAGGCGTACCGGGAGGCGGCGAGCGTCACCGAACTCGCCCGGCAGTACGGGGTGCCCCGGCACACCATGAACGCCTGGCTCGGGCGGCTGCGGCGTGAGGGCGTGATCGAACGGCGGTGACGGGTGGCCGGCGCACGGATCGTGCCGGCCACCCGTCACGGACCTACGCGGGCGGCGCCGAGTCGGCGGCCAGCACCCCGGCGTGCAGCGCGTCGACGATCCGGTCGACCTGCTCGGCGGTGACCACCAGCGGGGGCGCGACGGAGAGCACGGTGCCCTCGCAGCGCACGATCACGCCGGCGGCCCGGCACGCACCGACCACCTGCGCGGCCCGCATGAACGAGTCGAACTCCACCGCGGCGAGCAGGCCGACGCCGCGCACCTCCCGCACCCCCGGCAGCCCACCGAGCCGCTCGGCGAGCCGGCCGCAGAGCCGCTCCCCCATGGTGGCGGCGTTGGCGACCACGCCGTCGGTGTCGAGCACGTCGAGCACGGTCAGCGCGACGGCCGCGCCGAGCGCATGCCCGCTGGTGGTGTGGCCGTGGCGCAGCCCGCCGAGCATCGGGTCACCGGCGAACGCCTCGGCCACCGTCGAGGTCATGGTGACCGCGGCGAACGGGACGTAACCGCCGGTCAGGCCCTTGGCGGTGGTGATCACGTCGGGGCGGATCCCCTCCCGCTGGTGGGCGAACCAGGCGCCGGTACGGCCCAGCCCGGTGGTGATCTCGTCGAGGATCAGCAGCACCCCGTGCCGGTCGCAGATCTCCCGGACCGCCCGCAGGTAGCCGT
Source organism: Micromonospora sp. R77 (assembly GCF_022747945.1). Lineage (NCBI taxonomy): Bacteria > Bacillati > Actinomycetota > Actinomycetes > Micromonosporales > Micromonosporaceae > Micromonospora > Micromonospora sp. R77. The sequence goes on along the minus strand of NZ_JALDST010000001.1, from coordinate 5,271,903 downwards.
CGGGCAGCGGGCGGATGCCGCCCACCCCGAGCACCGGCTCCACGATGAAGGCGGCCACCGTCTCCGCACCCTGGGCGAGGATCGCCTCCTCCAGGGCCTCCGGTCCGGGCACCACGCACTCGTCGTGCGCCTCGCCGGCCGCACAGGCCGCGCAGCGCGGGGTCGGGACGTGCGCGAACCCGGCGGGCTGCGGCCCGCAACCGGCCCACAGCAGCGGGGACGCGGTCATCGCCGACATGGCGAGGGTGGTGCCGTGGTAGCCCTCGGCCAGTGACAGGACGGTGGTGCGTTCGGGCTGGCCGCGCAGCGCGTGGTACATCCGCACGATCCGGACCGCCGCCTCGTTCGCCTCCGAGCCGGAGTTGCAGAAGAGGCTGTGCGTGAGCGGTTCACCGTACAGCTCGGCCAGCTTGGCCGCGAGCAGCACCGCGGCCTCGTTCGAGGCGCCGAGCAGGGCGTACGTCATCAGTTTTTCGGACTGCTCGCGCAGCGCGGCGAGCACCCGGGGGTGGCCGTAGCCGAGGGTGGCGTTGTACTGACCGCTGCGGCCGTCGAGGTAGCGGCGGCCGTGCGAGTCGGTGACCTCGCAGCCCTGCCCGGAGACGATCACGAGCTGCTCGCTCACGCCGACCGGCGTGAACGGGTGCAGCAGGTGCCGGCGGTCCAGCTCGGCCAGCTCCTCGGCGGTGTGGGCGCGGGGTGCGGCGAACGTGTCGGTCATCGGCGACAACTCCTGCTCTGGTGTGGACGGACGGTGGTAACCCGGTCGCGCGGGGGCCGGCCGGGCAGCCGGGTCACCACCGCACGGCCGCTGCGGCGGCGAAGTCCCCGGCGTGTGCGAACGCGGAGAGCACGACCAGGTCGCCCTTGCGGACCAGCCCCTCGGTACGGGCGTGGTCCAGGGTCACCGGGATGCCCGCGCCGAACAGGTTGCCGTACCGGTCGAAGGTGTCCACGTGCCGCTCGGGCTTGACCTGCAGGGCCTCCCGCCAGTTGCGCAGGAACATCCGGTTGGGCTGGTTGGTCACCAGCAGGTCGATGTCCCGGGTCGGGGTGCCGATCCGGTCGCACACCTGCGTGGCCACCTGCGGCACCAGCTTGTTGCCCCGCGCAATGATCTTCGCGACCTTGCTGTCGGTGAACCCGATGTCGATCTGTCCCTCGCCCGGCTCCCAGTAACGGCGGGTGTCGACGTTGAGCTCCATGTCGTTGGCGTACTCGATGCCCTGGTAGGACACCACGTCGAGGATGGGCGACTCGTCACCGGCGCGCAGGAACCCGACGCCGCACCCGTCGCCGGGCACCGGCGCGTGCTTGCGCCGGCGCACGTCGGTCTGGACGAAGAGGTTGCCGGCGGTGTTCTGCACCGCGCAGATCAGCGCCGTGCGGGCCGCGCCGCTGCCGATGAGCTGCCGGGCCACCTTCATCATGTAGACGAACGACGCGCAGCCGCTGTTGTGCACGTCGATGATCCACTCCGGGGCCGGGTCGAGCCCGAGCCGGCCGGCGATGTCGGCGCCCGCGCCGGTGAAGACCCGGTCCGGCAGCGCGACGTTGGTCAGCAGCACGTCGACCTGGGTCTCGCCCGCCTCGGCCAGCCGCTCCAGCATCGGCCGGGCCGCCTTCTCCGCCATGCTCGCGGCGGTCTCGTCCGGCGACACGTGCCGCCGTTCGGCCGGCGCGCGGAACATCAGGCTGTCGGAGACCTGCTCGTCGCCGAAGTAGTACCGGGTGTCGACCGCGCGGTCCGGCAGGTAGCTGCCGACGTCGACCAGGCTGACCGGCCTCACCGGGCGGCCTCGGGGGTGGGCATGACCGAGATCGGCTGGCCGGTGCGGTGCCGGTGCTCCAGGATCCGCTTGAGGTTGGTCAGCTCGATCTTGTGGCCGGCGTAGAAGAGCGGCCAGAAGTCACCCACCCAGGGCCGGTCCGGGTCCGGGGCCAGCTCCGGGTACGGGTTCTTGTCGTAGTTCGGGTGGTGGCAGTTCGTCCAGGTCACCACCGACCCCGGCCGGCCGAGCACCTGCTGGGCCGGCACCACCCGGAACAGGTAGATCATCCACAGGTCCTCGCCCTGGTCCCACGCGCAGTGGTAGTCCAGGGTCAGCGCCTCCCGGTTCGGGATCAGCCGCATGTAGATCCGGGTGTCGTCGGCCAGGGTGTCCCAGCCGACATAGAGCCCCGGCGTGTCGGTCGGCTCGAACGCCCGCGTGCTGTACGTGTACTCGTCCAGGTTGTGGACGTTGCACAGGTACTCGAACACCTCCTCCGGCGGGCAGTCGATGTAGTCCTGCACGGTGCAGAAGTCGCCGTACACCTCGTCGTGCGGGTAGACGGCGTGGGTCATCCCGGCGGCCTGCGCCAGCAGCGCGTCGCGGCTGGTGGTCTCCCAGCGGACCAGGTCGGGGATGTCAGCCAACGGGTGGGACGTGCTCGGCACGGTTGCCTCCTGGACGGATGGTTGGGTCGCCGATCAGGCGGAGGAAGGGCACGAACGGCGGGGTCTCCCCCGGGTCGGTCTCGACACAGACCAGGGCCGGGCCCGGCCGGTCGTTGGTGGCGAGCAGGGCCTCGCGCAGCTCGTCGGCCGTGTCGGCCCGGACCGCCGGCAGCGACGGGAACATGGCCGCCGCACCGGCGGCGAGCTGCGCCGGCTTGAACGTGTTGTACGAGTAGTCGGCGTGCTGCAGCAGCTGCTCGCGGGTCACGCACATGGCGTGGGCGTTGTTGTTGAACACGACGAAGGTCACCGGCACGTCGTACTCGACGGCGGTGTGCAGCTCCATGCCGTGGGCATAGAAGCCGCCGTCACCGGAGAGCACGTAGCTGCGCCGGCCGGTGGCGAACGCCGCCCCGATGCCCGCGCCGAAGCTGTGCCCCATCCCGCCCATGCCGAGCGCGATGACGAATCGCCCTTGCGGCGGGACGGGCAGGTGGTGCACCGCCGCCGCGCTGGCGTTGCCGGCGTCCGAGACCACGGTGGCGTCGGCGGGCACGGCGTCCCCGATCGCCCGGACCGCGTCCGGCAGCCGTACGCCGGGGGTGTCCAGCGTCGGGGTGACCAGGAACTCACGGTGACCGGCCGGATCCCGCCGCACCGGCCGGGCCGGCGGAGCGTCGGCCAGCAGCTCCACGGCGGCCCGCAGTTCCGCCCGCAGGTCACCGTCGACGTGCACCAGCGGCACGCCGCCGGCGGGGGCGACGAAGGGCGGCTCCGGGTCGAAGCCGATCAGCGGGACGGTCGCCAGGGCCGCGTCGAGCCCGGCCGGGCCATCACCGGCAGCCGGGTGCCCACCAGCACGCAGAGGGCGGCGGCGGTGAGCCGGCGCCCGACGCTGGGGTGGCCGATCGCACCGGTCACCCCGACGAACCGGGGGTCGTCGTTGGGGAAGGCGTCCTTGCCCTCCGGGGTCACCGCGACCCAGGCGTCCAGCCGCGCGACCAGCGCGGCCAGCTCGGCGCGGGCGTCGGCGTGGCCGACCCCGTCCCCGGCGACGACGAGGATCTCTCCCCGTCGGCGACGGTCGGGCCAGCAGGTCGGCGGCGGCCCGGCGGCCGGGCGCGGGCCCGCTCGCCGAGGTGGGCAGCAGGTCGACCGGCGCGAAGCTGGCCACCGTGGCCTGCTGCACGTCCTTGGGCAGCAGCAGCACGGCCGGACCGCCGCGTGGGGACCGGGCCGCGTCGATCGCCGCGGCGAGCAGCTTGCCGGTGTCCGCCGGGTCGTCGACCCGGGCGCAGAAGCGGGAGATGGTGCCGAAGAGTTCGGTCGCGTCGAACGCGCCGCCCCGCCCGCTGGAGTCCTGGAACGCGCCCCGACCCTCCAGGTCGCGCGGCGGCTGGCCGACCAGCGCGAGCAGCGGCACCCGGGCGGCGTACGCCTCGGCGACGCCGGGCACCAGGTTCATCGCCCCGGCACCCGAGGTGGCCATGACGACCCCGAGGCCACCGGCGGCGCGGACGCTCCCCTCGGCCATGCAGGCGGCGGCGAACTCGTGCTTGGCGACCACGGCGCGGATCCGCCCGTCGGTGCGGTGGGCCGCGTCGTACAGGTCCTCGATGTTCGCGCCGCCGACGCCGAAGACGTGCGAGACGCCGGTCGCGGCGAGCGCGGACATGATGTGGTCGGCGACCCGCGGGCTGCCGTTGCTCATGGTGCCTCCCCTTTGCCGGGCCGCCCCGGCCGGGGACCCGTCAGGATCCACCGGCCGGGGCGGCATCAGCGACGGATGGTTCAGCTGCAACCCGCCCACGACACGCCGCCGGCGCGGGTGTAGTTCACCCGGGCCGTCCGCAGTCGAGGGCCCTGAGCGGCCAGCCGCTCGGCGAACGCGTCCCAGTTGTGGCTGGTCTTCGGCGACCAGCCGATCTCGGCGGTGGCCAGCAGCCGGGGGAAGGCGAGCGCCTCGATGTGCTCCAGGGCGAACACCGTCTCCGTCCACAGGGCCGCCTCGACCCCGGCCACGGCCGACTCGTCCACGCCGGGCAGCTCGGTGTCCGGCTGCCAGTTGTAGGCGTCGTCGACCTCGGTGGTGCCGGCCCAGACGTTGCCGAGCGGGTACGCCGGCTGCGCGTCGTTGTACTTCATATCCAGGTACGCGTGGTCGGCGGGCGTCATGATGAACTTCGTGCCCTTAGCGGCGGCCGCCGCGACCTCGTCGTTGTTCACGCCGTTGATCCAGTACTGGCCGATGGCCTCGCCCGGCTGCCCGTTGACCATCTCCTGCCAGCCGATCAGCTTCTTGCCGTACTTGCGCACGATCGGGGTGACCTTGGAGATGTAGTAGGCGAAGTCCTCCGGCGCCATCGAGTGCGCCTCGTCCGAACCGATGTGCAGGTACGGGCCGGGGGTCAGCGCGGCGATCTCCCGGATGACGTCATCGAGGAACTTGTAGGTGATGGCCTTGCGGACGCAGAGCAGGCCGTCCGGGCTCGGCACATAGCCGGTGTAGAGCTCCTTGGCCTTGCCGTCGCAGTTCAGCTTCGCGTACGAGGCGAGGGCGGCCTGCGAGTGGCCCGGACCCTCGATCTCCGGCACCACCGTGATGCCGCGCGCGGCGGCGTACGCGACGATCTCGCGGAAGTCGGTCTTGCTGTAGTGGCCGGGCAGCTGACCGCCGACGCCGCTGCTGCCGCCGAAGGTGGCGAGCTTCGGCCAGGAGTCGATGGCGATCCGCCAACCCGCGTCGTCGGTCAAGTGCAGGTGCAGGTAGTTGACCTTGTAGCGGGCGACGTTGTCGATGTACGTCTTGACGGTCTCCACCGGGAAGAAGTGCCGTGCCACGTCGAGCAGCGCACCCCGGTACGCGTAGCGCGGGTAGTCCAGGATGTGCCCGGTCTGCACCGTCCACGGGCCGCTCTGCCGGGTCGCGGCCTCGATCCGCACCGGCAGCAGCTGGCGCAACGTCTGCACGCCGCTGAACAGGCCGGCCGGCTCGTTGGCCCGGATGACCACCGACCGGCGGGTGACGTCGAGCTCGTAGCCCTGCGCGCCGACGCGGGGGTCGGCGCCGCCGAGCAGCAGCGAGATGCCGTCGCCCGGACGGTCGGCCGTGGTCGACTTCACCGGCAGCGCGAAGCCGGTGGCCGGCTTCAGCAGGGTGGCCAGATAGGTGCCGGCATCCGTCGCGGCGGGCACCCCGGCGGTGACCTGGATCTGGGCCCCGGAGCGCAGCTCGAACGCCGCTCCCTCGGCTGCCCGCACCTCGACCGGGACCGGGACGAGCTGGTTCAACGACACCTCGGCCCGCCGCACCTCGGCGGCCGGCGCGGCGGCGCCGATCGAGGCAACCATGCCGACTGCCACCGTCGCCGCGACGACGACGCCGGTCAGCCCTTTCTTGCTACGAATCAGGGTGGTGGGAAGTACACGCATACTCAACCGCCATCTCAAGAGGATCCTGGGGTGACCCCCGGTTGCTGGATCAGGGTGGACGACGGGGCGGGGTGCGTGAACCTCTGACCGGTCAATCAGGCCCCGAATTAGCAAAGGCCCTAGTCTTCGGATCGCGGCCCTGCGGTAAGCGCCGCAGGCGGGCGAATACTGGGCCGGCGGCCGAGAGGATCGGGCGGCCATCGGACGGATCCGCCCGTCGCCCGTCCCGTCCGGACCGCTCCGGCGGCCGACCCGCCCCGGGACGCGGACCTCATCGCGGCATCCGCACCGCAGTCCGACCGGCCGGACGACGACGCACCGAGCCATCGAGTCAGCGAGTCAGCGACGACAACGGGAGTGACGGTCACGTGAAGGGCATCATCCTGGCCGGCGGAGCCGGCACCCGACTGCATCCGGTGACGGTTGCCGTGTCGAAGCAACTGCTTCCCGTCTACGACAAACCGATGATCTACTATCCGCTCTCGGTGCTCATGCTCGCCGGCATCCGGGACATCCTGATCATCTCCACGCCCGAGGACCAGCCCCTGTTCCGCCGGCTCTTCGGCGACGGCAGCGACCTGGGCCTGCGGATGAGCTACGCCGTGCAGCCCGAGCCGAACGGGCTGCCCGAGGCGTTCCTCATCGGCGCCGAGCACATCGGTGACGACAGCGTCGCGCTGATCCTCGGCGACAACATCTTCCACGGCCCCGGCATGTCGGGTTTCCTCGACGAGAGTTCCCGGCTGCTCGACGGCTGTGTCCTCTTCGGCTACCAGGTTTCCGATCCGGAGCGGTACGGCGTCGGCGAGATCGACGAGCACAACCGGCTGGTCCGGATCGAGGAGAAGCCGGCGAACCCCCGGACCAACCGGGCCATCACCGGGCTCTACTTCTTCGACAACAAGGTCGTCGACATCGCCAAGAACCTGGTCCCGTCGGCGCGCGGGGAACTGGAGATCACCGACGTGATCCGGTTCTACCAGCAGCAGGGCAAGGCCCGGGTGGTGGACCTCGGCCGTGGATTCGCCTGGCTGGACACCGGCACGCACGAGTCGCTGCTGGACGCGGGCCAGTTCGTGCAGGTGCTGGAGCACCGCCAGGGCGTCCGGATCGCCTGCCTCGAGGAGATCGCGCTGCGTCGGGGCTTCGTCGACGCCGAGACCTGCCTGCGGCGCGCCCAGGGCAGCGCCAAGTCGGGCTACGGCAGCTACGTCATGCAGCTGGCCCGGGCGGAGCTCGACAGACGCTGACCCCGCGCGGTGACCGCCTTGCCGACCGCAACCGGTGGCCGGCCCCCGCGAGACCTACCGCAGTCGAGATGGTGAGGAGTCTGCCGCGATGAGGCACGTTGCGATCTTCATGTTCCCGGGCTACGGGCACGTCAACCCGACGCTGGAGTTCAGCCGGATCCTCGTCGGGCTGGGCCACCGGGTCACCCACGTCGTCGACGAGCGGCACGCCGCCGCCGTGGCCGCGGTGGGCGCCGAAGCGGTGGTGTACGCCTCCCGGCGCACCCGGCTGGGCGACGGGGCCGTCACCGGCGAGGACATCGGCGCGCTGGGGCTGCACTTCCTGCGCGAGTCGATGGAGGTGATCCTGCCGCGCACCATGGAGGCGTTCCGGGACGACGTGCCGGATCTCGTCCTGCACGACCTGGAGAGCTTCTTCACCGCCCGGACGGCTGCCCGCGCCTGGCACCGACCCACCGCGCAGCTGTTCCCGTACGTCGCGTCGAACGAGCACTTCTCGCTGGCCCAGGAGGTCTTCGACGGTGCCACGGAGAACGTCCAACGCTGCATCGACCTGCTGACCGAGCACCTCACCGCCCGGGGCGAGGAGCCGGACGCCGTCTGGTCCTTCATGGCCAACTTCTCCGACCGCAACCTCGTCCTGCTGCCCCGGGAGTTCCAACCCCGGGGCGAGACCTTCGACGAGCGGTTCACCTTCGTCGGGCACAGCCTGGGCTCGGGCCAGCCCGACACCGGCTCGTGGGTGCCGCCGGCCGACGGGCGCCCGGTGGTGCTGATCACCCTGGGCACCGAGGTGAACGACCATCCCGACTTCTTCCGGGCCTGCGGCAGCGCGTTCGCCGACGCCGGGTGGCACGTGGTGATGACGGTGGGCCCGGGCAACCTCCCGGCCGGCCCGCCTCCCGTCGCGCACGTCGAGATCCACGAGTGGATCGCCTTCCGGACCGTACTGCCGCACGCCGCGGCGGTCGTCTGCCACGCCGGGATGAGCACCATGCTGGAAGCCCTCTACTTCAACACCCCACTGGTGGTTGTCACCTGGACCCCCGAGGACCGGGTCAACGGTGCCCGTACCGAAGCGCTCGGCCTGGGCCGGACCCTGCCCGGCGAGGGACTGGAGCCGGCCCGGCTGCGCGGGCTCGTCGAGGAGGTCGCCGCCGACCGCGACGTGCGGCGGAGCGTCACCCGGATGCGCGCGGCCATGCTGGCCGCCGGCGGTCCGGCCCGCGCCGCGCTGGTGATCGAGGACTGGCTGGCGCAGGCGCCGGACCCGGCCGAGGCGCGGCCGGCCGGTGCCCTGGTCGGGGACCGGCGATGAGGGGTACGGTCGCGACCACCCGGCCGGTCCGCGTCCCGTTCTTCGACCTGCGCGCGCTGCACCGCACGTCCGGCGTGCAGGACGAGATCGACGCGGCGGTGCTGCGGGTGTCCCGCTCGGGGCGCTACCTGCTCGGACCGGAGCTGGAGACCTTCGAAGCGGCCTTCGCCGCGTACTGCGAGAACACCCACTGCGTGGCCACCGGCTCCGGCCTGGCCGCCGTGGAGCTGGCGCTGCGCGCCGTCGGGGTGGACGCCGGCGACGAGGTGATCGTCCCCTCGCACACGTTCATCGGCACCTGGCTGGCGGTGTCCGCCATCGGCGCCCGGCCGGTACCCGTGGAGCCCGGTGACGGATCCTTCCTGCTCGACCCGGACCGGCTGGCGGCGGCGGTGACGCCCCGCACCCGGGCGGTGCTACCGGTCCACCTCTACGGGCACCCGGTCGATCTGACCGCGATCGCGGCCGTCGCCGACCGGCACGGCATCGCACTGGTCGAGGACGCGGCGCAGGCCCACGGCGCACGTCACCGGGGCCGCCGGGTCGGTGCCGGGCCCGCGGTGGCGTTCAGCTTCTATCCGGGCAAGAACCTCGGCGCGCTCGGCAACGGCGGCGCGGTCGTCACCCACGACGCCGCCCTCGCCGACCGGCTGCGGCTGCTGCGCAACTACGGTTCCCGGGAGAAGTACGTGCACGAGCTGCGCGGCACCAACTCGCGCCTGGACGAGATCCAGGCCGCGGTGCTCGCCGCCAAGCTGCCCCACCTGGACGAGTGGAACCGCCGTCGGCGCGGCATCGCCGAGCGTTACAGCCGGGAACTGGCCGGCCTGCCCGGTGTCGTCACGCCCGACGTCAGCCCCTGGGCGGAACCGGTCTGGCACCAGTACGTGCTGCGCTCGACGGCCCGCGAGGTGCTGCGGAACCGGCTGGCCGAGGCGGGCGTACAAACCATGATCCACTATCCGGTGGCCAACCACCTCAGCCCGGCGTACGCGGGGCAGCAGAGCTGGCCGGCGGGCGCGCTGCCGCGCGCGGAACGGCTGGCCGACGAGGTGCTGAGCCTGCCCATGGGTCCACACCTGTCCGACGAGGCGGTCGAGACGGTGATCCACGAGGTACGGGCCGCCGCGCTGGCCCTCGGCTGAGCGCACCCGGGGTCCGACCGTCGGGGGCCGCGGCCGTACCCCGGGTGCCGGAGCCGACGGGGGCCGCCGGGTCGACACCCGGCGGCCCCCGTCACCGCTGTCCCCGGTGGTGTCAGGACTTCCACCAGCCGGGGTTGTCCCGGTACCACTGGACCGTGTCGGCCAGGCCGGCGTCGAAGTCGACCGCCGGCCGGTAGCCCAGCTTCTCGATCTTCCCGGTGTCGACCGAGTAGCGCAGGTCGTGGCCCTTGCGGTCGCCGACCTGCCGGACCAGGCCCGGATCGGCGGCGCAGAGCTCGACCAGCCGGCGGGTGATTTCCGCGTTGCTGGCCTCGAACCCACTGCCGATGTTGTAGATCCCGCCCGGCTCCCCCCTGGTGAGCACCAGCTGGATCCCCGCGCAGTGGTCGTCCACGTGCAGCCACTCGCGAACGTTGCGGCCGTCGCCGTACAGCGGGACCGGCAGGCCCTGCAGCAGGTTGGTGACGAAGAGCGGGATCAGCTTCTCGATGTGCTGGTAGGGGCCGTAGTTGTTGCAGCACCGGGTGGTCCGTACGTCCAGCCCGTGGGTGCGGTGGTAGGCCCGGGCGATCAGGTCGCTGCCCGCCTTGGACGCCGCGTACGGCGAGTTCGGCAGCAGCGGCTCGTCCTCGTCCCAGGAACCCGAGGAGATCGAGCCGTACACCTCGTCGGTGGAGACGCAGAGCACCGTGCCGACGTCCGCCCGCAGGCAGCTGTCCAGCAGCTGCTGGGTGCCGACCACGTTGGTGGAGACGAAGGCGGTGGCCCCGGTCAGCGACCGGTCCACGTGCGACTCGGCGGCGAAGTGCACCACCGCGTCGTGCCCCGGCAGCAGCCCGGCCAGCAGATCCGCGTCGCGGATGTCGCCGGTCACGAAGCGCAGCCGCTCGTGCTCCATCGGCAGGCTGGCGGTGTTGCCCGCATAGGTCAGGCTGTCGAGCACGGTCACCGCCGCGTCCTCGTAACCCGGGTAGCGACCGTCGAGCATGGACCGGACGTAGTGCGAGCCGATGAACCCGGCACCGCCGGTTACCAGGACCTTCATGCCTCGCCTCGCGCCCCGGAGAGCACGGGCAGCTGCTTGCGCGGCCGCGGCGCGTCGTCCGCGATCGACGACAGGTGCGACACCACCCGGTCGTCCACCGGGTCGGCCGCCGGGTCGTCGTGCACCCGCAGGTGCTCGTACGTGGTGCTGCGCTGGGCCGGCACCCGGTCGGCGCCCCGGATCAGCGTGATCAGCTCGCCGAGGTTGGAGCGGTGCTTCGCACCGGCCGAGGAGACCACGTTCTCCTCCAGCATGATCGAGCCCAGGTCGTCCGCGCCGTAGTGCAGGGAGAGCTGCCCCAGCTCCTTGCCGGTGGTCAGCCAGGAGCCCTGGATGTGCGCGACGTTGTGCAGGAACAGCCGGGCGATGGCGATCAGCCGCAGGTACTCCAGCGGCGTGGCCTGGGTGCGGCCCTTGAGGTGGTTGTTGTTCGGCTGGTAGGTGTACGGGATGAACGCCCGGAACCCGCCGGTGCGGTCCTGCACGTCCCGGACCATCGCCAAGTGCTCGATCCGTTCCGCGTTGGTCTCGCCGGTGCCCATCAGCATCGTGCAGGTGGACTCCACGCCGAGGCCGTGCGCGACCTCCATGATCTCCAGCCAGCGCTCGCCCGACTCCTTGAGCGGGGCGATCACCGTACGCGGGCGGGCCGGCAGCAGCTCGGCGCCGGCGCCGGCGAACGAGTCCAGGCCGGCGTCGCGGATCCGGACGATCGCCTCCTCCACCGACACGCCGGAGACCTTGGCCATGTGGGCCACCTCGGAGGCGCCGAGCGAGTGGATGACCAGCTGCGGGAACGCCTGCTTCACGGTGGAGAAGAGCCGCTCGTAGTACTCCACCCCGAACTCGGGGTGGTGCCCGCCCTGGAACATGATCTGCGTGCCGCCCAGCTCGACGGTCTCCGCGCAGCGGCGCAGCATGTCGTCGAGGTCGCGGGTCCAGCCCGCCTCGCTCTTCGGCGGCGCGTAGAACGCGCAGAACTTGCACGCCGTGACGCAGACGTTGGTGTAGTTGATGTTGCGCTCGATGATGTACGTGGCGATGTGCTCGGTGCCGGCGTAGCGGCGTCGACGGGCCGCGTCGGCCGCCTGTCCGAGGGCGTGCAGGGGGGCGTACCGGTAGAGGTCCAGGGCCTCGGCCGGGGTGATCCGGCCACCACCGGCGGCCCGATCCAGGACCTCGGCGATGTCGATACTGGTGGATGTCGGCACGGGTTGCTGCCTTTCCAGCTAGGGGGTGACGGCTGCGCCGGGCAGCACGGTTCGGTGGGCGTCGAGCAGGTGGAGCCGGACGTCCGGCGGGAACCCGGCGTCCGGTCCGCCGACCCGGCGGGCGAACTCGGCGATGCCGGCGAGTTGCCGGTCACCGAGGCGGAAGTCCAGCGCGGTCAGGTAGTACCGGCGCAGGGTGTCGGCGTCGAACGCCTCCCAGCGGGCGGCCTGCGCGCAGATGTCGTCCATCTCGGTCAGGAACAGGTCCCGGGACGCGAGGAAGCTCGCGTGCACCTCCCGGACGAGCTCCGGCTCCCGCTCGACGAACTCGCGGCGGGCCGCGAACACGGCGAAGACAAAGGGCAGGCCGGTCCAGTCCCGCCACATCTGCCCGAGGTCGTGCACCTGCAGGCCGAGGGCCGGGGCCTCGTGCAGCGCCGCCCGCAGGGCGGTGTCCCCGATGACCACGGCGGCCGGCGCCTCGGCCAGCATGGTGGCCAGGTCGGGTGGCCGGACGACGAACTCCGGCTTCACCCCGACCGAGTCGGTGAGCAGCAGCTCCGCCAGGCGGACCGAGGTGCGGCTGGTCGAGCTGAGCGCGATCGGCGCGCCGTCGAGCTCCTCCAGCGGGCACCGGCTGACGATCAGGCAGGACATGATCGGTCCGTCGCCGCCGACCGCGATGTCCGGCAGCACCACCAGGTCGTCGGCGTGCCGGAGGAACTCCATCACGCTGATCGGCCCGATGTCGAGGTCACCGGCGACCAGCGCGTCACTCAGGCCGTCCGGGGTGTCCCGGGTCAGGTCCAGGTCGAGCAGCCCGCCGGTGCGGGCCAGCCCCCAGAACAGCGGGAGGCAGTTGAGGAACTGGATGTGGCCCACCCGGGGTCGCGGCCGTGGGGCGTGCAGCGGGCTCCGGTGGTCGCTCCCCGGGGCGGCACCCAGCAGTTCGGCCGGGCGCGTCATACCGGGTCCGCGTCGGGCCCGTACACCTCGACACCGTCGCTGCGTCGGCGCACGTGGATGCACTCGCCCGGGCACTCGGTGGCGGAGTCGGTCACGTCCTTGAGGCTGATCGTCGGCACCAGCACCGCCGAGCCGTCGTCCTTGCGCAGTTCGCCGTCGGCGCCCTTGACGTACGCGAGGCCGTCGACGTCCAGCTCGAAGACGTCCGGCGCGTACTGCGCGCAGATCCCGTCCCCGGTGCACAGCCCCTGGTCGATCCAGACCTCGAGGGCCTCTTCGGTTTCGGTTGCGGTCATGTCATCACCTGCTGATCGTTGGTCGGATCCGGATGGATGGCGGCTCAGACCCGCATCGGCTGCGGGCTCTCCCGGACGGCCGTGTCCGGACCGTCGAACTCACGGACGATCTCGTAGCGGGTGTTCCGCTCCACCGGCCGGAATCCGGCGTCCCGGATGAGGTCGAGCAGTCCGTCCCGGGACATCTTGTCCGGCGTGCCGTAGTTGTCGGCGTCGTGGGTGATCTTGTATTCGACGACCGAGCCGTCGATGTCGTCCGCGCCGTGGTTCAGGGCGAGACCCGCCGTCTGCAGGCCGTGCATGACCCAGAACACCTTCACGTGCGGGACGTTGTCGAACAGCAGCCGGGAGACCGCGAAAGTCTTCAGCGACTCGGCCGGCGACGCCATCGTGGTCCGCGCCTGGATCCGGTTACGGATCTTGCCGTCCGCCGAGTCGTGGAAGTCGTGCTGGTAGCGCAGCGGGATGAAGACCCGGAACCCGCCGGTCTCGTCCTGCAGCTCGCGCAGCCGCAGCACGTGGTCGACCCGGTGCCGGGGCTCCTCGATGTGGCCGTAGAGCATCGTGCACGGGGTCTTGAGCCCCTTGCTGTGGGCCAGCCGGTGGATCCGCGACCAGTCCTCCCAGTGGGTCTGGTGGTCGACGATGTGCTGGCGGATCTCCCAGTCGAAGATCTCCGCGCCCCCACCGGTCAGCGACTCCAGGCCGGCGTCGATGAGCTCGTCGAGGATCTCGTCGGCGCTCAGCCCGGAGATCCGCTCGAACCAGTGGATCTCGGTGGCGGTGAACGCCTTGATCGCCACGTTCGCCGGCAGCGCCTCCTTGAGCGCCCGGATCGACCGCGGGTAATAGCGCCAGGGCAGCGTCGGGTGCAGGCCGTTGACGATGTGCAGCTCGGTGAGCTGCTCGTTCTGCATCGCCTTGGCGAGCCGGACCGCCTCCTCGATCCGCATCGTGTAGGCGTCCTTCTCCCCCGGCTTGCGCTGGAACGAGCAGTACGCGCACGACGCGGTGCAGACGTTGGTCATGTTCAGGTGCCGGTTGATGTTGAAGAAGACGGCGTCACCGTTCTTCTTCGTCCGCACCTGGTGCGCCAGGCCACCCAGCCAGGCCAGGTCGTCGCACTCGTAGAGCGCGATCCCGTCCTCGCGGCTGAGCCGGTCGCCCGCGGCGACCTTCTGCTCGAGTTCCCGCTTGAGTCCTACGTCCATCCGTACCTTCTCCTCAGGTTGGTGCCGCCGGACAGCGGCCGGGACCGGCCCCGGTGGCCGCTGCGATCGTCGTGGTCGGTGTGGTCTCAGTAGAGGCCGGTGGGGAGCGTCAACATCGCCTGCAGCGGGGCCACGTTGGCCACCCCGTCGCAGGGCCAGCCGGCCGGCGTCCGGTACCGCAGCGCCTGGTCGCGTTGCAGCACGTTGGGCAGGAAGAGGTCCTCGTGCAGCACGGTCAGCCGGATCCGGCCGAGTTCGCCGTACCCGACGACGCGCGCGGGGTCGGCGGGGTCCACCACGGCCATGGTCACCTGCGGGTACGCGGGCAGGTACGGCATCAGCGCGCCGCCATCGTGCACGGGGAGCCCGATGGCGTACCCGGCGGCGCCGACGAAGTGGTGTCCCACGACGCCTCCGTCGAGCGCCGCCACGACGTCCCGGTAGGTCTGCGGAGTCAGGTGGGTGCCGGTCAGGTCGACGCCGGCGAGCCGGGCGACCAGGTCCGGCCGGGCGGCCAGCAGCACCGCGAGGATCGCGGGGGCGGTCTCCAGGTAGTCCACCGGCTGTTCCCGGAGCAGGTCGACGACCTGCCCGACCACGTGGTCGACGTAGGCGTTGATCTCGCCGACCCGGCCGTCGCGCAGCAGTCGCCGGATCCAGCGCTGGTCCATGCCGATGGTGTGCACGCGTGACCGGTGGTGCCGGGCGAGCTGGGCGGCGCCCCGGCCCAGGGCGTGCGGGCCACCGGGGCAGACCCGCAACCAGGTACGTCCCGGCGCGAAACCGGCCGTGGCCAGGTGCCGGGCCCGCCAGTGGTCCCGGTGCACGGTCATCGAGGGGGTATGGACGAACCGGCAGTGCCCGCCGAGCGTCCCGGTGGACTCCCACAGCCGGCCGGCCACCGGTCGGTCCTGCGGGAGCAGGTCCACCGGGTCGACGCCGCGCGGGTCGGTGCAGCCGAGGGCGGCAAGCTCGTCGTACGCGGTGATGTCGCGCGGGTCGAAGGGAAGCTCGGTGGTGCGCTTCAGCCAGTACGGGCTGCCGGTCTCCGGGTCGAAGTGGCGTCGCACGACGTACCGCGTCCAGGCGTCGAGATCGAAGGGTATCCATCGATCTGGGACGCCCGGAGCTGCGTCTGTGGTCGTCGTCATCGCCGATCCCTCGGTCCGCTGGGGGTGCCGCGCACCGAGCATCGTGCGCCAGCACCACCGGAAACAATGGCGCGCCAGACAGAGCTAAGGGTTTCCCTCATACCTGATCGCACCGACTCGTCGACCGGAGTGGGGGGTGGACATGCGCCGATACGATCCAAACCCACCAGTTCTCACGGGTGCCGGGCCGGATCCCCTCCCGGCCCGCAATCGGAGGTAGACGGATGTCGAACACCAGGCAGGCCCCCCCAGCTCCCCCGCGTCAGGGCGGCACCGCCAAGCGGCGGCTGCTCGCCATCGCCGTGGCCACGGCGGTCACCGTCGCGGTGTGGTTCATCGCCCGGGCCCTGGACGTGACCCTCGCCGTGAACACCGGCGGCAACCGCCAGGAGATCACCCTGGGGGCCGTGATCGCGGCCACCGTGGTCGCCGGCCTGATCGGCTGGGCGCTGCTGGCCCTGCTGGAGCGGCTTACCGCCGCCGGCCGGACGATCTGGACGATCGTCGCGGTGCTCGTACTCCTGGTGTCCCTGCTCGGGCCGCTGGGTGGCGTGTCGACGGGCGCCAAGGCGACGCTCGCGGTCATGCACCTGGCGGCGGCGGCCGTCATCATCCCGGCCTTCCGCCGGCGCTGATCCCTCCCTCCCCCGACCGGACGGCTCCCGCAGCAACGGAAAGGACGCCCACGTGACTGTCTTCACGGTCCGCAAGAGCGGTGGAGCCCACAGGCTCACCGACGCCGGCGGCAACCAGCTCGCCGCGCTCCGCGCCCACTGGAGCATGCGCGGCGGCGAGATCGAGACGCCGGAGGGCCGGTTCGGCATCTGGACCGACCGCGGCTACCAACGGGTCACCGTCGGCACCGAGGAGGCCCCGCTGGTCGTGCTGGACGGCCGCGGTGCCCGGATCGCCGGCCTGAACGCGCCGGCCACCTGGGAACGGCAGGGCAGCCGCCGCGGCTACCACGCGGTGCTCGGTTCGGGCGGCAACCGGATCGAGGTCCACCAGTCGGCCCGGATGGGGGCGGACGTGCGGGCCGAGGTGACCGGTGCCTGGCCCCGACCGGAGCTGGTCGTGCTCGCCGCCTGCTTCGGGGTGATGAGCATGCGCCGCGCGCACAACCTGCGCACCCTGGCGGTGGTCGGCGCGATCTCGCACAGCCCTCGCTGAACACGCGCGGCGGCGCCGGATCCAACGCCCTCCCGGGCCCCGGATCCGGCGCCGTCCGCCGGCTACAGCGGGATGTTGGTGTGCCGGCCCCGGCGCTGCGGTGCCGCCGCCAGCGCCTCGGCGAGCCGGCGACGGGTGTCGCGCGGTTCGATCACCTCGTCGACCACCCCGATCTCCATCGCCACACCCACCCCGCCGGCCACCCGCTCGTGCTCGGTGACCAGGCTGGCCCGCAGCGCCTCCCGCTCCGCGTCCGGCGCGGCGGCCAGCGCCCGGCGGTGCAGCACGCCCACCGCCGCGGTCGCGCTCATCACCGCCACCTCGGCCTCCGGCCAGGCGAACACCGCCGTCGCGTGCAACGACCGCGAGTTCATCGCGATGTACGCGCCGCCGTACGCCTTGCGGGTGATGAGGGTGACCCGGGGTACCACCGAGCCGGCGAACGCGTGCAGCAGCTTGGCGCCGCGGCGTACCACGCCCTCCCACTCCTGGCCGGTGCCCGGCAGGTAACCGGGCACGTCGACGACGACGACCAACGGCACCCCGAACGAGTCGCACATCCGCACGAAGCGGGACGCCTTCTCCGCGCTCAGCGAATCCAGGCAGCCCGCCTTGCGCAACGGGTTGTTCGCGACGACCCCCACCGTACGACCGGCCAGCCGGCCCCAGCCCACCACCAGATTGGGCGCCCAGCGGGCCTGCAGCTCCTCGAACCCGGTCCCGGCGTCGAGCAGGTCCCGCACCAGCGGGCGTACGTCGTAGGCGCGGCGGGCCCGGGTCGGCAGCAGGCGCCGCGGGTCGGCGTCGGCACGCACCCCCGCCACGTCGAACGTGCCCTGACGGGCCAGCAGCGTGGTGATCGCCCGGGCCCGGTCCAGCGCCTCGGCCTCGGTGGCGGTCACCACGTGCACCACGCCGGATCGGCTGTGCACGTCGGGGCCGCCGAGCCCGGCCATGTCGACCCGCTCGCCGGTCACCGACTGCACCACGTCCGGCCCGGTCACGAAGACCCGGCCGGCCGAGGACATCACCACCACGTCGGTCAGCGCCGGCCCGTACGCCGCCGCCCCGGCCGCCGGACCGAGCACCACCGAGATCTGCGGGATCCGCCCGGAGGCCTCGGTGATCGCGGCGAAGACCCGCCCGACGCCGTCCATCGACCGGACCCCGTCGGCCAGGCGTGCGCCGCCGGAGTGCCACAGGCCGATCACCGGGCACCCCTCGGCCAGCGCCAGCTCGATGGCGTGGACGATCCGCCGGGAGTCCTCCGCGCCGATCGCGCCGGCCATGGTGGTCGCGTCGGTGCAGAAGGCCACCACCGGGGCGTCGGCGATCCGGCCGCGCACCACCTCGACGCCGGGACCGGTCCAGGCCCCCACCGTGTCGGTGGAGTCGGGGTCGCAGAGCGCGGCCAGCCGGCGGGCGGGCAGCCGCTCGTCGACCACCTCGTCGACGAGCACGGAGGTCATCGGGTCACCGCCGGACGGGGATCGCGGACCCGGGAACTGGACACAGCAGGCGCTCGGGACACGTCCCGCCTCCTTCGCATGCGGGCGCTGTCGTCGCGGTCGCGACCAGCGCGGCGATCGGCCTCATTGTGCCGCCGCCCCCGGGCGGGTCCGCCGCCGTCGCCCTGCGCTCTATGGATTTCTCCACACCTGCCGACGGGCCGGCCGAATCAGTCCACGATGGTCTCGGCCCGCTCCTTCAGCGCCCGGTTGAGCTGGTCGAACCCGAGTTCGGTCCGGTCCAGGGTGCGCTTGAGGAACGGGACGAGCAGGCCGGTGAACGTCTCGCGGTGCCGCACCAACGTGCCGCCGGCCGCCGCCTCGAGGACGAACTCGTGCCGGGCGCCGAACAGCCCCGGCACGGCCACCTTGCCGAGCCACTGGAACTGGCGGGCCGGCTCGGCGACCGTCACGGTGGGATGGTGGGTCATGCCCTTCTCGCCGGGCGGCTGGATGAAGAGGGTCAGCGCCTCCCCCACCGCCGGGCGGCCCGCCGCTCGCCGGACGAACGGGTTCCACTCCTGATAGCGGGGCAGGTCGGTGAGGATCTCCCAGACCCGCTCCGGCGGCGACGAGATCGTGATCGACGTGTCGATGGTTCGCACCAGCTGTCCACTCCGTTCGAGGTTGTTCCGGTCCATGGCGATGGTGGCACGGGCCCGGTCAGCGGGCCGGGTGCAGCCCCGCCGGTGCCCCGTCCCGGTCGCCGGTCTCCCCGATAGACGTCTGATAGAGGCCGGTCCAGATCCGGCGCTTCAGCGGTGGGGTGTGGTCGACGAGGCGGTACAGCGTGCGGCGCAGCGCCTGCGCGGGCGGGCTGGACAGGGCGAAGAGCTTTTCCTGCCGCAGTTGCAGCCCCCGGGCCCGCTCGACCGACGGCGCCCGCATCCGCTGGAACTCGGCGGTCGCCTCGTCGAGCCGCTGCTCCACGCCGGCGCCGGTGAGCGCGGGACCGACCATCGAGGCGAAGGTGATGCCGTCGATGATGGCGTGGTTGATGCCCTGGGCCAGCACGGGGGTCAGCGTGTGCGCGGCGTCGCCGAGCAGCGCGAGGCCGGGTGCGCCCCAGCGCGGCACCACGCCGGTGAAGATCTCCAGCAGGGCGGTCTCCGACCAGCTCGGCACGGCGTCGCGTACCGCGTCGGACAGCTCCGGCGCCAGCTCGTCGATCCGGGCGTGCAACGCGCCGATGCCCTGGGCCCGCAGCCGGCGCAGCCCGTTCTTGGGGATGTTGAAGCCGACCCGGACCAGGTCGGGATAGGTCGGGATGCACATGGCGTGCTGGCTGCCGCTGATCCGGATCCGGTAGGTGTCGTTGGTCCACACCGGTGGGCAGGGCGCGACGAACCAGAGGAAGTCCCGGCCCAGCGGGATCTTCCGGTACGGCAGGCCGACCCAGTCGCGGACCCGGCTGTAGCGGCCGTCCGCGCCGATGGTGAGCCGGGCGCGGACCCGCAGCGGTCCCCGCTCGGTCGTCGCGTCGACCCCACACACCCGGCCGTCCTCCATCACCAGCCCGGTGGCGGCGGTCTGCCGCAGCAGGGTGAAGCCCGGGTGCCGCTCGGCGGCCTCGGTCAGCGTGCCGAGCAGCATCGGCTGCGGCACCTCGACCGGCAGCCGGGCCGGCTGGGCCAGGGTGGCGAAGTCCACCCCCAGCACCGTCCGGCCGGCGTCCCGCAGCTCCATCCGCCGCACCTCGAGGATGCGCTGTGCCCGCAGCGCGTCGAGGACGCCCAGCCGCTCCAGCAGCCACACCGAGTCGGGGGCGATCGACTCACCGCGGAACGACCGCTCGAAGGAGCGGTTCTTCTCCAGCACGACCACCTGGTGGCCGCGGGCGGCCAGGGCGAGGGCGAACGTCAGCCCGGCCGGGCCGCCGCCCACGACGCAGACGTCCGTCGTGATGGTCTCGGTCATGAGGTGAGCCTTCCGTGTCGGGATGGGTCCGCCCGCCGGTCCGGCGGTACGCGCCGGTGGGCGACGGCGGCGACGTGCGCCGGGCCCACCGGCAGCGGGGTGACCGACCAGGCGGCCGGGCCACCGGGCAGGTCGGCGTACGGCGACACGCCCGTCGCCGCGTCGAGGTCGAACGCCAGCGACCGCAGGTCGTGGGCCAGGCCACCGCCGAGCGCCTTGGCACACGCCTCCTTCACCGTCCACAGTCGGACGAGGCGACGGTCGAGGGCCGCGCCGCGCAGGTCGGCGAGGGCGGCCAACTCCGGTTCGGCGCAGAGCCGGCCGGCCACCGCCCGACCGCCGAGCCACCGGTCGGCGCGCTCGATGTCGACGCCGATCCGACCCCGGACGCAGAGCCCGGCGAGCAGGACGTCACCGGTGTGGCTGAGGTTGACGTCCACCGGATGCCCCACCGGGTACGGGCGACGGAACCGGTCGCGGGCCAGCCGGATCTCCTCGGGTGCCCGGCCGGTCACCGTGGCGACCAGGTGTTTGAGCAGCAGCCGGCCGGCGGCGAGCCGGTTCCGGGCGGGTGCGTCGGGCAGCCGGTCCCGCCGGTCCGCGTCGTCGCCGAGCACCGCCGCCCAGTCGTGCCCGTCCCCGGGGCGCGGTCGCCAGTCCGCGACCCGGGCGTGCACCACGACCGCGTCGGCGTGACGCAGCGCCGTCGTCAGGGCAGCGCCGTGGTCAGCGCGATGCCGCGGCAACAGCACCGGGCAACGGTGACCGGTCATCGCCCTCCTCCAGGCTCTGCTTGATCTCGGTCAGCACGTCCGCCGCCTCGGCGCCGTCGACGACCCGGTGGTCGAAGGCCAGGTTCAGCCGCAGCACCGGGGCCACCACCACCGCACCGTCCCGCACGACCGGGGTGGGGCGTACCCGGCCGAGGTTGAGGGTGCAGGTGGTGCCGCCGACGGCGTGGAAGCCGTCCACCGCCCGGTGGCCGAGCGAGGAGACCGCGACCGTGCCGAGCAGCGCCGGCCGGCGGGACAGCCGGGACACCGCCGCGCGGAACGCCGGCCAGCCGAGCGCGGCGGGCAGCCGGTGCAGCAGCAGGGTGCCGCCCAGCTCGGGCAGGTCCTCGACCGGGGTGTCCCGGAACCGGTCCAGCGCGTGCTGGATCTCGGCCAGGCCGGCGCCGCGCTGGTCGGGCAGCACGGCGGAGAGCACCACCCGCCGGCCGGCCACGGTCCGGTCCATGGCGATCTTCGGGCGTACCTCGTCGACGTGCCGGACCCGCGGCACCAGCCCCCCGCCGACCACCGCGTTGCACGCCGGGTGGCGGGCCAGCACCTCGGTGGCCGACCGGACGACGTACGTCAGCACGGAGATCCGCCGCCCGTGGGCGGCGGACCGCTCGCGGTGGGCGAGCACCCGGGTCATGTCCACCTCGGTGTCGAGGAAGACCGGGGCGACGGCCCTGCTCCAGCGCAGGAAATAGAGGGTGTGCCGCCGCTGGGCGGCCAGCCGGCCGGACTCAGGCACCGTCCACCGCCAGCTTCCGCACCCCGTCCAGCGTGCGGGTGGTCAGCAGCTCGTCGAAGGGCAGCGGCCGGCCGGTCCGCGCCTCCAGGACGGTGAGCAGCCGCCACAGATAGACCGAGTCCCACCCGGGCAGCTCGTCGACGTCCCGGTCGAGGTCCGCCGGGGTGTAGTCGAGTCCGAGTTCGTCGTCGAGCAGGACGAGGAACTCCGCTTGCGTGATCATGATGCTCCCGCCAGGTCCGTAGTGATCCGCAGGTGGGTGACCGGTTCCGGCAGCACCGTCAGGTCGTGCCGGAACCGGAGGACGTCGCCGTCCGGCTCCACCGGGACGAAGCCGTGCCGCGGATAGAAGTCCGCGAAGCGGCCGTTGCGCGGGCTGGGCCGGTAGTGCCCCAGCACGCCGGGCAGCCCGCTCTCCCGGGCGTCGGCCAGCACCGCCCGCAGCGCCGCGGTCTCGATGTCCCGGCCGAAGACCCGGCAACTGAGCAGCATGTTCGTCAGCACCAGCGGGCCGGACGGCCGGTGCCGCCCGAACACCGCGCCGACCAGGCCGGCGTCGCCGAACCGGTCCGCCGCGCGGATCACCCAGAGCACGGCGTCCGGGTCGCGCCAGTGCTCGCGTACGGCGGCGTCGTCCATCCGCCGGGTGGTCAGGTGGAACTGGTTGGTGCGCTGGGTGAGCTGGGCGACCCGGCTCAGCTCCCGCTCGTCCGGGCGGGCGAGCTCGATGCGCAGCTCCAGCTCGTGCAGGTAGTCCCGCAGCGTTTCGTGCCCGTCGCGCAGCTCCTGCCGGCGGGCCTCGGCCCGGTAGTGGCCGCGCCGGGCGTGGTCGTCGTCGGTCAGCCGCAGCGTGGCGAACCAGTCGCCGGCCAGCAGCCGGTCCGGGTGCCGGGCCGGCTCGGCGTCCAGCGGCACCACGGCGACCTCGGGCAGCGCGTGCCGGACCTCCCCGCACTCGAACGCGCTGTCGTCGACCAGGACGAGGCTGTCCGTGCCGAGGTTCAGGGTGCGGGCCAGCTCCGCCAGCGCCTCGCTCTTCGGCCCCCAGCCGGCCGTCACCGCGACCAGGTCCGTCGCGCGCAGGGCCAGGTCCGGGTGGTCGCGCAGCACCGTGCGTACCTGCTCGGGGTCGTTCTTGCTGCACACCGCCAGCAGCACGCCCTGCGTGCCCCACTGGGCGACGAGCTGCTGGAGCCGGCGGAACGCCGCACCGCGCCCGGCGCCGCCGACCTCGATGCCGTCCGGTCCGTCGTCGCCGAGCACCCCGCCCCAGAGGGTGCCGTCGAGGTCCAGCACCAGGCACTTGCGGCCGTGCCCGCGCAACGCCTTGGCGACGTGGCCCACCTCGGCGGCGAGCCGGCCGAGCAGCGGCTCGGAGAACCCGACCCCGGCGTACGCGCGCAGCCGCGGGTCGTCCAGCGGGGTGGCGTCGGTGAGGCAGGTGTCGAGGTCCACCACCACGCAGCGGCGCAACTCGACGGCGAGCCCGAGCAGGGCCGCGTTGAACTGCCGCCAGGCCACGCCGAGCCGGGCCCGGGACCGGTGGTCGACGAGTTGGCGGGCCAGCCAGGCCGGCAGCGGCACGGTGTGCAGGACCAGCGTGGCGGTGGTGTCCGCGTCGTGCCGCCGGGCCAGCCCGGTGACCCGCGCAAGGACGGCGTCCAGCACCCGGGCGCAGTCGTCGGCGGTCCAGCCGACGCCCAGCTCGTCGGCGACCACACCGGCGTCGAGCAGGCAGAGCGTCACCTCGGGCCGGGCGGCGAGCAGGTCCCCCCGGGGGTCGGCCAGGTCGGCGACGTACTGGCCGTGGGCGGCGCCGACGACGCGGGCCGCGAGGCGGTGCCGGGCGAACTCGGCCACCAGCGGCGCGACGATCGGCGCGCAGGTGCCGTTGCCGGTGACCGCGACGGTCACCGCCGGGATCTGCCCATGCGTGGCGGCGACCTCGGCCAGGTCGCAGCCGGCCAGCAGCCGGCCGGCCCGGGCCCGATGGTCGGCGTCGAGGGCGCCGACCAGGGCGCAGACCTGCGGGAAGTCGGCCACCAGCCGGCCGGCGTCCCGGATCCGGCGCAGCCGCGCCCAGGCGTCCTCGGCCAGGGCGAGGTCGGCGACGGCGGGTGGCGCGGTCACCGTCCCTCCACCGCGAACCCACCCGTCAGCCACTTGCTGGCCTCGACGCAGACCGCGACCGCCCGCTCCCCGCTGCCGATCCGCGTCGACAGCCGGTCCAGCTGCAGGAACGGCAGGGCGTTGCCGGTGTTGCCGGTCGTCGTGACGCAGCTGATCTCCTCGGCCCCCGGTACGCCCAACCGCTGCGTGATGAGCCGGGTCATCCGCCCCGACAACTGCGGCGGCAGCAGGTAGGCCAGTTCCTCGGGCCGCCAGCCGGTGGCGTCCAGCAGCTCCCACAGCGCCTGCTCGGCCAGCTCCGGCACGCGCTCCTCGATGGCCTTGTAGTCCTCCTCGAACCCCCGGACGTCGGTGTCCCGGTCCGCCTCGCCGAACCAGCGGATGACCTGCCCCGGCGGCTGCCGCAGCCCGGTGACCTGGTGCCGCACCTCGCGCAGGACCGGCGCGCCGGGCCGGTCGTCGGTGCTGAGCACCACCGCGCCGGCGCCGTCGCCGAAGAGCACGTAGTTGACCAGCTCGGCCGAGGGCGCCCGGTGGAAGTCGCGGTCCAGCCGCATGTGCCGGGCGCACACGTCGCCGCCGATCACCAGCCCGGTGCGGTGTCCGGCCCGGCCGAGCAGCATCCGCCCCACGTCGAGGGCCTGCACGGCGCCCGCGCAGCCGGACTGGAGCTGGTAGGTGGGCACCCGGTCCACCCCGAGCAGGTCGGCGACCCGGTTCACGGTGGCCGGCATCAGCTCGTCGGGTGAGGCGGTGGCCAGCACCACGAAGTCGATCTCGGTGGCGACCACGTCGGCGCGCCGCATCGCCTCGGCGGCCGCCGCCTCGGCGAGGTCGGCGAGGGTGGCCAACTGCTTGCCACTGGGCAGGTCCACCGCGAAGTGCCGGCTCCGGGTGCCGATGAAGGTGTCGATCCAGCGGGCGTCCAGGCCGAGCCGGGCGGCGAGGGTCGGGTTGTCCACCGGCGGGCCGGGCAACGCCGTGCCGACCCCGGTGACGAAGACGGTCGGCTCAGTCATGGTGTCCCTTCCCGACCGTGACCCGGGTGCGCAGGTGCTCGACCAGTTGGCCGGGCGTGCCCACCTCGGACAGCAGTTCCCGCACGTCGATCCGGATGCCCCAGCGCGCCTCGATCCGCTCCTTGAGCTGGACCACCATGATCGAGTCGTAGCCGAGCTGTTCGTGCAGCGAGGCGTCCCGCGCCACCTGGTGCCGGGGGTAGCCGCACACCTCCGCGACCAGGTCGAGGACCTCGTCGTCGAGGTGGTCGCCCGGGGGCGGGGCGGGCCGCGACGCCGGCAGGGGCCGCAGGTGGGCCGGCTCCGGCACCGGGTGCGCCGGGGTCGCGGCGGGCGCGCCGAGCCAGAACCGGGCCGCGGTGGAGAAGGGGTACGGGCTCAGCCGCCGCAGCACCCGCTGCTCCGGCTCGTACAGCGCCGTCCAGTCCGGGTCGAGGCCGTCGCGGTGCAGCCGGGCGGTCAGCTCCCACAGTTCCGCGCCGGTGGCGTCCGGGCCGGGGCAGGCGGTGAGCGTCGGCACGGTGCGACCGGCCGGCATCGAGCGCAGCAGCGGCGACAGGACCCGCCGGGGCCCCACCTCCACCAGGTGACTGGGCCCGGCGGCCAGGGCCGCCGCCGCCGCGTCGGCGAAGCGGACCGGCTCGCGCAGGTGCGCCGTCCAGTAGTCGGCGTCCATCAGCTCGTCCGGCCCGAGCAGCCGGCCCCGCAGTCCGGAGTAGACCGGTCGGCGGGCCGGGCGGGCCTCGACCGGCGCCGCGCCCCGGGCGAACTCGGCCAGGACCGGGTCCATCAGCGGGGAGTGGAAGGCGTACGGGACGTCGAGCCGGCGCAGGGCCACCCGCTGCGCGCGCAGCGCCTCGGCGATGCGGTCCAGTCCCGCCTCGTCGCCGGCGCACACCACGTCCCGCGGCCCGTTGACGGCGGCGAGGTCGACCAGCGGCTCGTCGGCGAGCAGCGGCGCGACGGTCTCCACCGGACAGCGCGCGGCCAGCATCCCGCCGCCGGCCGGCAGCCGGGCCATCAGCCGGGAGCGGAGGGCGACCAGGTGGGCCGCGTCGGCCAGGGTCAGCGCCCCGGCGTGCACGGCGACGGCGAACTCGCCCAGGCTGTGACCGAGCAGCCAGTCCGGCCGGGCGCCGAGGTCGTCCAGCACCCGGCCGAGCGCGTAGCCGACCGCGAAGAGCGCCGGCTGGGCGACTTCCGCCGGGACCGTGGTCGCCGTCCGGTCCCGTACGGTGTCGAGCACCGACGCGCCGAGCAGCGGGGCGAGGACCTCGTCGGCCTCGTGCAGCGCCCGGCGGTACGCGCCGCAGGCCGCGTAGAGGGCGCCGGTCATCCCCGGGTGCTGCGCGCCCTGCCCGGTGACCAGCCAGCCGAGCGAAAGGGTGGACCGGGCGCGGCCGGCATGCGTCTCGTCCCCGTCGGCGGCGGCGCGCAGCCGCTCCACCGCGTCGTGGTGGTCGGTGGGCACGAACGCCAACCGGTGCCGACCGGTGGACTTCACCGCGTTGCTCGTCCAGCAGAGCTGGCCCAGCAGCCGGGGCGGGGTGCCGGCGACGTCCCGGGCGAGCAGGCCGGCGGCCCGCCGCAACCCTCCGGCCCGTCCGCCGACACGGTCAGCACCCCGGGCACGCCCGGCGCCGTCGAGGTGCCCGGGGCCATCGGGCCGACGGCGTGCGGGGCGGTCGGTCGGCGCCCGGGGCCGAGCCGGAGGCGGCCGGGGGCGGGGCGGAGGCGGCCGGGGGCGGGGCGGAGGCGGCCGGGTCGAGGCGGCCGGGGTCGGCGGGCGGGGGTGGCCGGGGCGGAGCCGAGGACCAGGTGGGCGTTGGTGCCACCGAGGCCGAAGCTGCTCACGCCGACGGTCGCGGTCCGGCCGCGCAGCCGCAGCGGCGTGGTGAGCAACCGCAGCCCCTTGTCGGCCAGCCGCAGGTCCGGGTTCTCGGTACGGGCGTGCCGGCTCGCCGGGACCGTGCCGTGGTGCAGCGCGAGCACCATCTTCACCAGGGCGGCGACGCCGGCGGCCCCCTCGACGTGGCCGATGTTGGCCTTGACCGAGCCGATCGCGCAGGGCGCCGGCCGGGGCACCCCGTGCACCCCGCCCAGCGCGTTGGCCTCCACCAGGTCCCCGAGCACCGTGCCGGTGCCGTGCGCCTCCACCGCGACCACGTCCGCCGCCGCGACCCCGGCCCGCCGGTACGCCTCGGCGATGACCGCCTGCTGCGCCCAGCGGTTGGGGGCTGTGAGGCCGTTGCTGCGGCCGTCGGAGTTGACCGCGCTGCCGCGGATCACCGCGTACACCGGCAGGCCGGCGGCGACCGCGTCGTCCAGCCGGCGCAGCACCAGCGCGGCGACGGCCTCGCCGCGCACGATGCCCTGGGCGTCCCGGCTGAACGGGCGGCACTCGCCGTCGGGCGCGGAGAGCCCGGCCTGGCTGTAGAAGATGTTCAGCGCCGGGGTCAGCACCACGTTGACGCCGCCGACGAGGGCCTGGTCGCACTCGCCGGCCCGCAGCGCGACGCAGGCCTGGTGGGCGGCGACCAGCGAGGACGAGCAGGCACTGTCCACGGCCCAGCTCGGCCCGCGCAGGTCGAGGTGGTAGGACACCCGGTTGGCGACCAGGCAGTAGCCGTTGCCGGTGCCCCGGTGCGGGGTGACCCGGTCGTAGTCGGTCATGGTGAGCTGCGCCCACTCGTTGCTCATCACCCCGACGAAGACGCCGGTGTTCGTGCCGGCCTGCCGACGCGGGTCGAGTCCGGCGTCCTCGAACGCGCGCCAGGCGGCCTGCAGCATCAGCCGCTGCTGGGGGTCCATCGCCGCCGCCTCGCGCGGCGAGATCCCGAAGAACTCGTGGTCGAACGCGTCGGCGTCGGTGAGGAACCCGCCGACCGTGGTGTTGGTCCGGCCGGGCCCGCCCGCCGGGTCGAGGAAGTCGGCCCCGGCCCAGCGGTCGGCGGGTACGTCGGTGAGGCCGTGCCCGCCGCGCATGAGCAGGTCCCAGAACGCCGCCGGGTCGGCGGCACCGGGGAACCGGCCGTCGAGCCCCACGACGGCGATGTCGCCGGTCATGACGCCGCCGTGGTCCGGACCACCTCGACGATCCCACCGGCGAGCCGGTCGATCGTCGGGTAGTCCCAGGCCAGGGTCGGCTCCACGGCGATGGCGAAGGCGTCCTCGATGTCACCGGAGAGCGCCAGGGCGTAGACGGAGTCGAGGCCCAGTTCGGCCAGCGGCGCGTGCACGTCCAGCTCACCGGCCGGCACGCTGAGGTAGTCGGAGATCCTGCCGACCAACCACTGCCGGACCTCCGCCGGGGTGATCCCGGGGTTGGCGCTCATCTGTCCTCCGTGGGTGACGCTCGTCGGGTGGGTCGCCGGCCTGGTCAGCCGAAGATCGGGATGGGTCGCAGGTCGCAGGAGAGCCGCCCGTCGACCCGCCGGGACAGCTCGGCGAAGAGCGGCTCGGCGACGTCCTCGGGCAGCACCGGGTCACCGCCGTGGCGGGCAACCAGCCGGGCCAGCGCCGCCTCGATCCACACGTCGCCCCCGAGCAGGCCGGCGGCCGGGTCACCGCGGTGCGCCCGCCAGGTGCCGACGCAGGCCGCCGCGGCCAGCAGCAGGGCGTACCGGCGGGCCAGGTCGAAGGTCGCCGGGCCGGCGAGCGGGCCGCGCTCGGCCGGCGGCAGCGCCGTGCAGTCGCGGGCGAGCCGGTGCACCTCGTCGGCGAGGGCGCGGATCCGGTCGGTCACCCGGGGCGCGGCGGTCGGCAGGTCCTCGGCGGCGGCGAGCAGCGCGGAGATCAGCAGGTCGCGTCCGGTGCCAGCCACGGAGAGCGCGGTGACGTCCAGGTCCGGCAGGGCCGCCGCCGGGTCGAACAGCTCCCGGGGCGCGGGGGCCGGCCGCCAGGCGCGGGCGGCGAGCACCGGCAGCTGCGGCACGACGGTAAGCAGGCAGGCGGTCGGTCCGGCGTGGCCGATGCTCACCGCCGGCAGGTCCCGGTGGAACTTGCCGAAGGCGGCGTACGGGCCCTCGCGCAGATAGAAGCTGGCACCGAGGATCACCGACAGCTCGTCCATCGCCTCGCCGAGCAGCCGGGGCACCAGGTACTTCGTCGCGGCGGCCGGCGCGGCGGCGTGCCGGGGCGCCAGGTGCAGCCCCCGGGCGACGGCGGTGACCAGGCAGTCGGCCACCAGCAGGTCGACGAAGGCCGCCGCCAGGGTGCCGCGCGCGTGCGGCAGGTCGCTGACCCGGTGGCCGTACAGTCGGCGGTCGACGGCGAAGCGGACCGTGGTGTGCAGGGCGGTGTCGAGCACCCCGAGCGCCATCGAGGGAAGCAGCACCCGGGTCAGCTGGAACGCGCGCAGCGCCGTCTCGCCGCCGGTGCCCTCTGCGCCGACCAGGCTGCCCGCCGGGACCGGGCAGCCGGTCAGCTCGACGCCGCCCAGCCGGCAGCCGCGTACCCCGGAGGAGGCGTACCGGGGCAGCTGGCGCACGGTGCCGGCGGGCAGTTCGGCGGGGTCGACCGTGAAGATCGAGTGGCTGCGCGGCCCGGCGTCGTCCCGGGTCCGGGCGAAGAGCACCAGCGACCGGGCCCGGGCGACGTTGTTGATGACCTCCTTGCGGCCGTCGAGCACCCACCGGTCCCCCGCCGGCCGGGCCCGCAGCTCGTTGCGGAGCAGGTCGTTGCCGTGCGCCAGCTCGTGGAAGGCCACCGCGAGCCGGTCCCCGGCCAGCAGGTCGTCGGCCACCCGACGGCGCTGCCCGGGGTCCCCGGCCACCCAGACCGGTACGGCGGCCATCAGCGACGTGACGCCGTACCCGAGGCCGAGCGCGCCGTCGCGCCGGAACACCGGCCGCAGCGCCCGGCCCACCGCGTCGGTGTCGGTCCACCGGCCACCGAGGGCGGCCGGCACGAACCAGGCGTTGCCGCCCCACCGGTCCAGGGCGGCCTCACCGGCGGCGAGCAGTTCGGCCCGCTCGTCGGCGGCGAGCAGCGGACCGAAGCCCAGCGGGTTCGTCTCGTCGAACGGATCACCGAGCAACCGCTCGAGCTCCCGTTCGGGCGCGTACGGCGGGGTCATCGGCGGGCGCCCTCCGCGGTGCGGTACGGCAGCAGGGACAGCGACCAGCCCTGCCGGCGTTGCGCGGTCAGCACGTCGAGCAGCACCTCGTCGGTCGCCGGGCACCGGTCGACGGCCAGGACGCGCCGCAGCACCGCCTGCAGCCAGCGCCCGTCCCGCCACAGCGCAGCGGCCGGGCCGTGGTCGTACCGGTGGTGGCTGTGCAGCCAGACGCCGACGGCGGCGGCGCCCGCGACGTGCAGTGCGAACCGCTCGGCGAGCCGGAAGGCCGACCGGGGGACGGTCACCCGGACCGGCCGGTGGTCGGCCAGCGCGGCCACCAGCTCCTCGGTGCGGTCCTGGAGCTGCCGCGCCAGCTCGACCACCGGGGTGAGTTCCGGCGCCCGCCCGCCGATCTCCGCCAGCCGCCCGACCAGCGCCGGCAGGGCGGCCAGCAGGCTGCTGCCGTGCCGCGAGACCAGGGTGAGCCGGGCCGGGTCGAACGCCGGCACGGGCCGACCCACGTCGAGGAGCACCGCCAGCGCGGCGGCGTCCGGTTCCCGGCGGGCCCGCCGGACCAGCGTGGGGAACTCGTTGATCAGGCCGTTGAGGTTGACCAGCGTGTTGCCGTCGAAGATGCCGACGATCCGGTGGTCGCGCTGCAGCTTCTGGAACCGTCCGTCGGCGAAGACCCCGTCGAGCAGCGAGCGGGCCCCGAGGAACCGGCCCAGCGCGCCGATCGTCGTGTCGGTCCGGGTGGGCAGCAGGTACTTCACCACCGCGGAGAGCACACTCAACTCGTCGGGCAGGACGTGCACCGCGCGGGCGGCGGTCAGGGTGAGCGCCTCGGCCAGCAGGTGGTCGGCGTACGCGTCGGCGAGGACCGCGCGGGCCGCCGGCAGCCCGAGCAGCGGCCGGCCCTGGGGGAACCGCTGCCCGGCGAAGTCGACGGCCAGACCCAGCGCGTGCTCGCCGGCGCCGAGGGAGAGCGCCGCGCACATCGTCCGGGTCAGTTGCAGGGCCTTGAGCAGGGTCTCCAGGCCGGTGCCGGCCGGGCCGAGCCGCGCGTCGGGCGGCACCTGCGCGCCGGTGAGGCGGATGCCGCTGATGTCGGCGCCCCGGATGCCGTACGTCCGCACCTTCGGCAGGTACGCGTAGGTGTCCGGGGCCAGCTCGTCCTTGTCCACCAGGAACAGGTCGAACCCGCGCGGGCCGCCCTCGGGCCGGGACCGGGCCAGCACGGTCAGCAGCCGCCCCCGGGTGGCGTTGTTCACCAGCCACTTCGTCCCGGTCAGCCGGTGTCCCTGCGGCACCGGGTCGGCGCGCAGCTCACCGGCGAGCAGGTCGCTGCCCCGGTCCGGCTCGGTGAGGGCCAGCGAGACCGGCTGCCCGGCGAGGACCTGCCGGGCGAGTCGTCCGGTCGCGGGCGTCGGCGGGGTGATCCACGCGGCCACCCCGCCGAGGTACGTCTTGCCGTGCGCGACGGCCACCGTGAGGTCGCGTCGGGCGACCGCCCGGACCAGCTCGACCGCCTCGGTGTGGTCGTCGAGCGCGCCGCCGAGCGGGCGGGGGACGTACCAGCGTGGCAGTCCCCACTCGTCGAGCGACCGGCAGATGTCGGCGGGGAACTCCTCGGTCCGGTCGAGTTCTGCGCAGCGGGCGAAGGAGAAGGTGACCGCCGGGTCGGTCGGGTCACCGAGGTGGGCCTCCAGGCGCTCCACGGCCCGGCCGGCGGGCTCGGCCCACGGCGCGGCACCCCGCCCCGTCGGCTCTGCCCGCTCGTGGACGCTGCGTCCCGTCGGCACGTCAGTGTTCCTTCGCGCCGGTCGGGTCCACCGGGCCGTCGGGGTGACCGGCGGCGGCCGGTTCGCGCAGCGCGGGCGGGAGGGTGGCGTGCAGCGGGCGCAGGGCCCCGGACCGGAACAGCTCACGCATCAGCCGTCGCTGGACCTTGCCGCTGGTGGTACGCCGGATCGCGCCCCGGTTGACCAGGACGACACCGGGCGGCGGCATGTCGAAGTCGCGGGCGAGCCGGGTGCGGACGGCGTCGGCGAGGTCGGCCGGCTCGGTGCCGTCCAGCAGCGTCCGGCGGACCTCGTGCACCAGCACGACGTACTCCCGGTCGGCGGTGACGGCGAAGGCGACGCCGAACCCGCCGGCCAGTGCCGGGTGCAGGTCCCGGGCGGCGTGCTCGATGTCCTGCGGGCAGAGGTTGCGCCCCCGGACCACCAGCATGTCGGTGAGCCGGCCGGTGACGTGCAGCTCGCCGTCGATCAGCGCGCCCAGGTCCCCGGTGCGCAGGTAGGGCCCGTCGCCGTCGCGGGTGCGGGCCCGGAACGTGGTTGCGGTGTCCGCCGGGCGGTGGTGGTAGCCGGCCGCCACGCTGGCACCCCGCACCCAGATCTCCCCGCTCCGCCCGGCGGGCACCGGCTCGCGGGTGGTCGGGTCGACGACGCGGACCTCCTGGGTGGCCGGGGTGCCGCAGCCGACCAGGGCGATCCCCTGCCCGGCGGGTGCCGGGCGGAACTCGTCGCGTTCCCACGCGCGCGGCTCGGCCCAGCGCACCGTCGGTGCCGTCCCGGCGCCGACCGAGGTGACCAGCAGGGTGTTCTCGGCGAGCCCGTAGCAGGGCGAGAAGGCCTCCGGGCGGAACCCGGCGGGGGCGAACCGTTCGCCGAAGGCGGCGAGCGTGCGGGCGCGTACCGGCTCGGCACCGGTCAGCGCGACCCGCAGCGAGGACAGGTCCAGGTCGGCGACCTGGGCCGGGGGCACCGCCCGGGCGCACAGCTCGTAGGCGAAGTCGGGGGCGACGGTCATCGTGGCCCGCCAGCGGCCGATCGCCTGCAACCACCGCACCGGACGCCGCAGGAACGTCATCGGGTCCATGAAGACGCCGTCGCCGCCGCAGTACCAGCAACCGAGCAGGCTGATCAGCCCCATGTCGTGGAAGTGCGGCAGCCAGAGCGCGCCCACCGTGTCGGCACCGGAGCCGAGCCGGGCCTGGATCTCCGCCAGGTTGTGCCCGAGATTGCCATGGGTGACCATGACGCCCTTCGGGTCGCTGGTGGAACCGGAGGTGTACTGCAGCAGCGCCACCGCGTCCTCCGCCGGCGGCGGCAGGGGTCGCGGTGCGGCGGCCGGACCGTCGTAGGCGACCACCCGTACGCTCGCCGGCAGGCCGGCGTCGCGCAGCTGCCGGGTCACGTCGGCCCGCCGCTCGGCCGTGGTGAGCACCAGGTCGAGGCCGCAGTCGCGGACGATCGCGGCGACCCGCCGGGCGCCCGCGTCGTTGCCGGGCAGCGGCGCGGGCACGGCCGTCACGCCGGCGTACAGGCAGGCCACGAAGGACCGGAGGAAGTCGAAGCCGGCCGGGAAGAGCAGCAGCGCCAGCCGGTCGGGCCCGGCCAGCTCGTCGAGGAGGTACGCGGTGCGCAGCGCCGCCGCGTCGAGGTCGCGGTAGTCGCGGCGCTCCCCCACCAGGCCGTCGGCCCCCTCGGTGAGGAAGGTGTACGACCGGTCCACTCCGTACCGCCGGGCCTGGGCCCGCAGGTGCCCGGTCAGGCCGGCGGTCGTGCGTCGGTCGTCGTGTCCCTCGGCCAGGGTCGCCGGGTTCATCCGCCGCTCGCCGCGGTCGTGGCTCGGCGGTGTTCCTGTTCCCACCGCTCGGCGAACCGGGCCGGCAGGGGCGAGTGGGCGATGGCCCGGCTCACCCGGGACAGCCACTCCGACTCCTCCTCGATGCTGGCGCCACCGGCGACAAGTTCGTCGCGTCCGGCGCGGGCCGGGGTGCCGGCCCGCATCCGTCGGACGCCGAGTTCGATCCGACACGCCTCGGCCAGCGCCGACTCCTCTGCCTCGTCGACCTCGGCGGCACGCACGAAGCGCAGCGCGTCCTCGGCGGCGCCGACCGGGACGAAGGCGCTCAGCTGCAGGATGCCGTCCCGGATCTCGATGATCCGGCGGTAGAGCAGCAGCCGGATCTCGCCGTGGTCGACCAGGGCCCGCCGGCGGTCCTGTCGGTAGGGCAGGACGACGTCGGGGAAGAGCGAGCGCATCAGCCGCCACAGCGGGGACAGCGCGGAGATGGCGCGGTGCGCCCGGACGATCCGCCACACGAGCGCGGACGCCGGCAGGGCGCCGCCGACCACGATCAGCGCGGCGACCACGGCCAGCACCGTGTCGAGCACCCCGGCCGCCGACCCGAGCGGCACCTCCTCACCCGCCGTGTGCAGCAGGATGAACACGATCTTGACGGCGGCGTACCCGGTGTTGAGCAGGGTGCCCAGGGCGATGATCCGCAGGCCGATCCGGAGCAGCTTCGCCGTCGACTTCTTGGCGATCCGCCAGAACAGCAGAGTCGCCACGGCGAGGGCCGCGCCGAGATAGACCTCCAGCACCAGCCAGTAGGCCACCGTGGACAGCGACATCCGCGGTGCGGCGAGCAGCCGGTCGAGGTCGACCTCGATGCCCTGGTCGGAGAGGCAGAACAGCAGCGTGAGGACGCCGGACACGACGAGTCCGGTGACCTTCACCCGCCGGGGCGCACGGGGTCGCACGGCGTCCATGTCGGTCACCAGGGCCACGAACCGGAGCACGGCGACCGCACACACGACACCCAGCAGATGGTGGATCAGGGTGATGAGGTCAGGCCGCCCCGATACGTCGTTGATGAGTTCGGCGACCGGCGGGAAGACAATCGTCTTGGCCAGGGCGAGGCTCAGGAACACCAGCCACACCACGCGGTGCACCGGCCCTCGCGCCAGGGACGGGGTACGCAGGACGACGGTCAGCCATAACAGGGCGAGAACGACAGCGTCTAGCAATAGACCTGAACCCTCACGTGTATCGTTCCGGACTACGAGGGGAAGTGCAGTGCCTCGGCCATCTGGGCCAGTTCCTGGTCCTGTCCGCCCGCTTGCGGGCACCTGGCTCTGGCATGCACCAGGGAGGCGAGCATTTCGGCCTCCCGCTCCTGCTCGCTGGTATAGCCGACACGACCGAGGACCCGACGAATCGACGTCGGGTCCAGGTCTGGTAGCAGGCCACCGAGCACCGAATCCGCGATGTCGACGCCGAGGGTGTGGCCGCTGATGATGTGGGCGAGTTCGTGCAGGATGATGTGCTCGGAATGGAGACGGGACGTGTTGACTTCAAAGAAGACATAGTCCGTCGAGGCCATCGAAATCCACATGCCACACGGAGCCGTCCGACTGAGGCCGGGCATGGGTCGCAGGCAGAGCTTCCGCCCCCGGTACCGGGCCACCGCCTCCGACCAGCGTTCGAGGTTGAACGGTCGCGGAACGGGGATGTCGTCCAGTCTCCGCTCACAGCGCTGCCGCAGCCTACTCACATGCCCCCCCAGGCTAGTCATGCGTCGACATCCTGCGACAACGTAACGCTCACGAAACCTGCATCGCTGATGTCACCTGCTCGCGCCCACCCTACATCGACCCTACTGAGTCCAACACTCCCCTCTTTGAGTCGATCATCAGTAAGAAGCTGACGTGCACGGAAGGTTGCTCGTCTGCTACCGGCAGGTTTCCGGCGCCTATCGGTCGATGTGATTGGCGTTCACTTTCGGCGGCCAAGAGTCAACACCCAGCAGTCCCATGGAGTACGCCTTGGAGACCAGGGCGACCCGGTTGGGCACCTTGAATTCCCGCATCATGCTGCTGACGTGGTATTCGACGCCCTGCCGGCTCAGATAGAGGCGGGCGGCGAGCTGCACGGTGGTGGCGCCGGTGGCGATCCCCTCGAGGATGCGGGCGTTGATCGCGCTGAGGTTCTTCTTCCGGCCCGGCCAGGCCCGCCGCTCGTCCGCCGCGCGGTCCGGGCTGACCATGAGCAGGACGGTCCGGGACTGCCCGTCCGCCGGCGCGACCGCCATGGCGGTGAGGGTCGCGGTGCTCGGGGCAGCGCTGTGCCGCAGCACGGCGAGCCGTTC
The DNA here is from genome assembly GCF_022747945.1 of Micromonospora sp. R77. NCBI lineage: Bacteria > Bacillati > Actinomycetota > Actinomycetes > Micromonosporales > Micromonosporaceae > Micromonospora > Micromonospora sp. R77. The sequence continues at coordinate 5,236,149 of NZ_JALDST010000001.1, read as the reverse complement.
GACGAACCGCTCGCTGCGCCCCTGGAGCAGGCGCTCCAACTGGTGCAGCACGTGCAGCTTGGCCTGCGGGTGCAGCAGCTCACCGAAGGGCCGCCCGCGCAGGTGGACCAACGGGTCGCCGCACTGCCGCGCGAAGGCCGCGTTGCTCTCCCGGACCCGCAGGTGCCGGTCGAGGACGGCGAAGCCGGACCCGTTCCGCTCGGTGATCGACAGGAAGATGTCGCGGTACTCGGCACCGGACAGCATCGGGCAGTCGGCGCCCTCGTCGGCGAGCGGATAAGCGACGGCGGCGGTGGTACTCACTGGTACGTCTCCTTGTTGTCGTCAAGGTGCTCGGCAGCGTCGGGCGCTGGCCGTACCGGGGTGGACCGGTCGGGGCGGTGCCGGACCGGTGGGGCCCCGCCCGGCCTCGCCCGTCCCTGGGTCGGGACGGCGGGGGCGCCGGGCGTGGGCGGGAAGGGTGGACTGTGGACGCCCACCGGGGCCGCCGGGTGGCGGCGGGGGCAAGAGGCTCGGCCCGTCACCGGGGCCGGTGGTCGGCGTGTGGTGCTGGTCCACCGCCGGCGGTGCGGCTCGATGCTCGGTCGGGGCCGCCGTCCCGCTGCTCGTCCCGGCGCTCAGCCCGGCGGGGCTGCCGGCCGGGCGGCCCGCGCAGGCCCTGCGGAGAACCTGGGCGGCCGGCCGGTCCGGGTGGCGTACCGGCTGGCCGCAGGCCCTCGGGAGCGTCGGGCCGGGTGGCTGTCGACTATTGTTGACACCTCCGCAGCGTAGGCAGCCGATTCTCCTAGTGTCAATACCAGTCGACACACTCGGCAGGTATGAACGCCTGCGAAGCGGGGTAAACGGGGAGAGCGCGATCTGAGGAGAGCGCGGCAGAATTATTCGCGTCAACTATTGTCTACAGGAACACCGGCCGCGTACGGTCTCACCAGGTCGGACGGGGTGCACGCCGACGACCGGCCGCCCGGACGTCGGGCAGCTGCGGCACGGCTCCGGACGTCAGGAACGGACGCTCGGTGGGTCCTGGTCCAGTCCTTCGAGCCTACGCACCTGACGCAGCACCTCGGCGATGGTCTCGAGGCTCTCCGGGGAGAGGCCCGCCGCCCGGAAGGCGACCTCGCGGACGCCGGCGTCGGCCATCGCGGCCAGCAGTTCCCGCTGCTGCTCGATCCGACCGGCGGCCTCGTCGTCGGTGAAGAAGTAGGAGACCGGAACGCCGAAGAACCCGGCCAACGCCTCGAGGTGCTTCATCGTCGGGTTGTCCCGCTCACCGCTGCGCAGCAGGGAGATGTAGCTGTGGGTGATCTCGTACTTGGTGTCGCCGCGCTCGTGTGCCGCAGCGGTGATCGCACTCGCGACGTACCGGGAGCTGTAGGGCTCGCTCTGTCCTGGGTGGAAGGTCTGGAACAGATAGTTCAGCTTTTGCGCCAGCGATCGCCGTTGAGGTGATCCGTCCGGATTCACCACGTGCGCTCCCTTCGGCTGGCCCCAGCGTTACCTCTCGGATACCAAGGTTCCCTTGACATCGCTGCGTTGACTCTCGTTTACACTACCGGTCGACGCGCCGGCCCGACAGCCGGCCGGGCCACCGAACAAAGATCGATTTGGCGACATCCTCGCTGACGGTGGTGGGCACCGCCGCCGCAGCCGCGCCGGGGGCGCCGGGCCCGGCGCGACAGGGGCTAGCCGCGAGCCGTACCGGCGATGTAGGGGTCGTACACCCGCAAGCCCTTCCCCCAGGCGAACCAGCGCAGGTCGACCTCGCGGAAGCCGGCCGCCCGGATGTCTCGCCAGGTCTGGCGATCGGGGCGGCACCCGCCGTCCCACCGCCGGGTGAGCGGCGCGACCGCGCGCTGCAGCCGGCCGCTCCAGGTGTCCGCCGGCGCGGCGACGTGCTCGAAGTACACGAAGGTGCCGCCGGGGCGCAAGACCCGGCGCACCTCCGACAGCACCCGTCGCGGATCGGCGACCGAGCAGAGCACGATCGTCGCCACGACGGCGTCGACGCTGTCGTCCGGCAGGGGAACGTGCTCGGCGCCGGTCGGGATGATGCGGTGATGGTGGCCGTGCTCGGCCGCGGTACGGGCCAGTCGGCGTCGGCGACGCGGGTCCGGCTCCAGCCCCACCCACTCGATACCGGCCGGGAAGCGCCCGAAGTTGGCCCCGGCACCCGCACCGATCTCCAGCACCCGGCCGGAGAGGGCGCCCAGCAGCGAGTCCTTGGCCCGGAAGTAGGTGGACATGTCCGCGTAGGCGCGGCCGTCCGGCCGGTCGACGTCCACCACGCCGCTCATCGCCCCTCCGCCGACCGGGTGCCCGCCCCCGGTGCCCGGACGGCACCGGCCCGCCCGCCGTCGCGAGCACGGCCGGCGGCCGGGTGCGCCGGACCGGGACGCCGGCGGACCGGACCGTCGTCGGCTGCGCTGCTGCGGACATCGGTGAACCTCCCAGCGACCGGGGTCGGGACGGGCCGAGGGGCCGTCCCGGTCGGGTGCGCGAGGAAGCGCGCCCGCACTGCCATCCAAGTCGACGGCGGGTGGCCGGGGCAGGGTGGAACGTCGTCCGCCCGACCGACGAAGGTAGTCACCGGGGCGGACGGGTGCGACTTTCGGTGGACGGTGCTCACTCCGCGCGCAGGTCAGTGCGCGGGGACGGGCACCGGGACCGGATCCATCTCGGCCAGTCGCGCCGGCCGGACGACGACGAGCAGCACGGCCGTCGCGGTGACCATGCCGCCGGCCACCACCGAGGCCATCGCCGCGCTACCGGTGCCGAGGACGCCGACCAGCGGTGCGGCCAACGCCCCGACGCCGAACTGCACCGCGCCGAGCAGCGCCGCGGCGGTGCCGGCCGCCTCACCGTGCCGGGACAGCGCCAGCGCGGGGGCGTTCGGCAGGGCGAGCCCTGCGGCGGCGAGCACCACCCACAGGGACGCGAGGATCGTCGCCAGGCCGCCGACGCCGGTCACCGCGAAGCCGAGCAGCACGAGCCCGGCGACGCTGCCGGCGCCGAGCGCGGTGACGAGGATCCGCTGCGGCGAGTACCGGCGCAACAGCCGTACGTTCAGCTGGGTGGCGGTGATCAGGCCGACGGCGCCGGCGCCGAAGGCGAGGCCGAACTCCTGCTCGTCCAGCCCGTACCCCTCCTGGAAGACGAACGACGAGCCGGCCACGTACGCGAAGAGCGCCGCCATGGAGAGCCCGGCAACCAGGACCAGGCCGACGAACGTCCGGTCGCGCAGCAGCGCGGCGTAGTCCCGCGCGGTGCCGGCGATCCCGCCGTGACGGCGGCGGGCCGGCGGCAGGGTCTCCTGGATGCCGAACGCCGCGACCGTGACCAGCAGGACGCCGAACACCGCGAGGGCGACGAACACGCCCCGCCAGTCCGACCAGCGCAGCAGACCGCTGCCGAGGGTCGGGGCGAGGATCGGGGCCGCCCCCATCACCAGCATCAGGCGGGAGAAGAGCCGAGCGAAGGAGGCGCCGCTGAACAGGTCCCGGACGATCGCGGTCGCCACCACCGAGGCGGCCGCGACGCCCAGCCCCTGGAGCACCCGCAGCGCGCCGACCACCGCGATGTTCGGGGCCACCACGCAGAGCACGGACGCCACGACGTGCAGGCCGATACCGGCGAGCAGCGGCCGGCGCCGGCCCACCGCGTCGGAGAGCGGGCCGATCAGCAACTGGCCCAGGGCCAGGCCGGCGAGGGTGCCGGTCAGGGTGAGCTGGACGCCTGCCGAGGTGGTGTGCAGCTCCTCGGCGATGGCCGGCAGCGCCGGCAGGTACATGTCGATGGTCAGCGGCCCGATCGCGATCAGCGAGCCGAGGACGAGGACCAGGCGCAGCCGTTGCCGCGTGGTCATCCGGTCACCGGGCGTCCCGATCGGCTCGGCGGCGGTCATCGGGCTTCGTCCGGCCGGACGGGGGCGGGAGACACTGCAACGGTCACACCTGGCAGCAAATCCCCCGGGTGGTCGCCGCATTCCCCCCCACGCCGATCGTGGGGCGGCTCACAGCCGGCGGGAGCGGCCGGCGGGAGCGGCCGGCGGGAGCGGCCGGCGGGAACGAGGGAATGGCCGGCCGGCTACCGTACGGCGGGGCGTCGAGCGGCGGGAGGTCCGGTGCGGCTGCACGTGGGGTGCGCGATGTGGACGCACCGGTCCTGGTCGGGGCGCTTCCTGCCGCACCCGCTGCCGCCCCACGAGCGGCTGCGCGCCTACGCCGGCTGGTGCACGGCCGTCGAGGGGAACACCACCTTCTATGCGACCCCCGCCCGGGAGACGGTGGCGTCCTGGGCCCGGCAGACGGACCCCGACTTCCGGTTCGTGCTCAAGCTGCCGAAGGTGGTGACGCACGAACGCCGGCTCACCGGCGCCGAGGACGAACTGCGCGCCTTCCTGTCCGCGATCGAGCCCCTCGGCCCGCGGATCCACGCGCTGTGGGTCCAGGTGCCCGGCTCGTTCGGCCCCACCGACGTGCCCGCGCTCACCCGCTTCCTGCGCGGGCTACCCACCGCCCACCGGTACGCCGTGGAGGTCCGCCACCCCGCGTTCTTCGCCGACGGCGGGGCGGCCCGGACGCTGGAGCAGGCGCTCGGCGCGGTCGGCGCGGAGTGGGTCCCGTTCGACACCACCGCGTTCTTCCGTACGCCGCCGACCAGTGACGCCGAGCGGGAGGCGTGGGAGCGGAAGCCCCGCACCCCGCTGCGCACCCGCGCGCTGACCGACCGGCCGATCGTCCGTTACCTCGGTCGGGACGATCCGGCGCGGACGGTGGCGGGCTGGCAGCCGTGGCTCGACCAGGTCACCGACTGGCTGCGGCAGGGCCGCTCGCCCACCTTCTTCGTGCACACCCCGGACAACGCGGACGCGCCGGAGCTCGCCCGCCGGTTCCACGACGCGGTCCGGGCCCGACTGCCCGAGCTGGCGCCGCTGCCCGAGCCGGCCCCGGTCGGCCCCGCGACGCTGTTCTGACGGCGGCAACCGGCTCCGCGACGCCTTCTGTCGGCGGCAACCGGCCCCGCGACGCCTTCTGTCGGCGGCGACCGGCCCCGGTCCGGCCGGGCACGATTGACCGCATCGACATGTGTCAGTAACCTGGAAAGCGCTTACCTCACCATGATCACCACTGGCCACATCCCGGGGCGGTCCCGATCGCCCCTGGACCACGACGTCGCTCCGGAGCAACCGAGCCGGCCGGCGTGAGCGGTCCGTCCAGGATGGGCGTCCGGGCAGCAGAGCCCGCGCCGACACCGACCGGGCACCGGTGTCGACCCCCGCGCGGGCTGCGACGCACCCACCCAGAGGAGAATGATCATGCTCAACCGACAGCGCCGCAGCGCGTTGTGGATCTCCGCCGCCGCCGCGACGGCACTCGCCGGGGCCGGCGTCGTGGCCACCGCGAACGCCGCCCAGGCGGCGGCCGGCTGCCGAGTGGACTACTCGGTGACCTCGCAGTGGCCCGGTGGCTTCACCGCCAACGTCAACCTGACCAACCTGGGCGACCCGCTCAGCGGCTGGACCGTCAGCTGGTCGTTCGGCGCCGGGCAGACCGTCGGCCAGGGCTGGAGCGCCACCTTCGCCCAGAGCGGCAGCACGGTACGGGCGTCGAACGTCGACTACAACGGCAGCCTCGCCACCAACGCCACCACCTCCTTCGGCTTCAACGGCAGCTGGAACAACAGCAGCAACCCGGCGCCGACGACCTTCGCGGTCAACGGCGTCACCTGCACCGGCGGCGTCACCCCGACCACCGGCACTCCCCCGACCAGCGCACCGCCGACCACGCCGCCCCCCACCGGCACGCCGCCGACCACCCCGCCGCCCACGAGCCCGCCCCCGACGACCACCCCGCCGCAGGCCGGGGCGATCTACGCGTCGCCGACCGGCAGCGCGAGCGCGTCGGGCACCCAGTCGAACCCGACCACGCTCGCCGCGGCGATCACCCGGGTCGCCGCCGGTGGCACCGTCTATCTGCGCGGGGGGACCTACAACCTGGCGCAGACGGTGACCATCGCGGCGGGCAACAACGGCACCTCCGGCGCCCGCAAGACGCTGTCGGCGTACCCGGGTGAGATCCCGATGCTGAACTTCTCCGCGATGACCGAGGACCCGGCCAACCGGGGCCTCGCGGTGAACGGCTCGTACTGGCGGGTCTACGGCATCGTGGTCGAGCGCGCCGGCGACAACGGCATCTTCGTCGGCGGCAGCAACAACGTCATCGAACGGACGATCACCCGCTTCAACCGCGACAGCGGCCTGCAGATCTCCCGGATCGCCTCCGACACCCCCCGCGACCAGTGGCCGGCCAACAACCTCATCCTCAGCGCCGAGTCGCACGACAACGCCGACTCCGACGGGGAGGACGCCGACGGCTTCGCCGCGAAACTCACCGTCGGCACCGGCAACGTCTTCCGTTACGCCGTCTCGCACCACAACATCGACGACGGCTGGGACCTCTACACCAAGACCGACACCGGGCCGATCGGGCCGGTCACCATCGAGGACTCGCTCTCCTACAACAACGGCACGCTGAGCAACGGCACGGTCAACAGCAACGGTGACCGCAACGGCTACAAGCTCGGCGGGGAGAGCATCCCGGTCAACCACGTGGTCCGCCGCAGCATCGCGTACCGCAACGGCAAGCACGGGTTCACCTACAACAGCAACCCGGGCTCGATGACCATCTCGAACAACCTCGGCATCGACAACACCCAGCGCAACTTCTCGTTCGACGCGGGCACCTCGGTGTTCCGCAACAACACCTCCTGCCGCAGCACCAGCAGCGGCACGAACGACAAGACCGTCGGCAACGTGGACGGCTCCAACCAGTTCTGGACCGGCACGAACGGCTCCCGGTGCGCCACCTACGCCGGTGCCCTCGGCTGGTCCTTCGCCGCCGACGGCCGCCTCGTGGTGACCATCGGCGGCCGGGTGGTGACGCTCTAGCCCCCACTCCCGCACCCACGGGCCGGGCCGGTACGACATCCGTACCGGCCCGGCCCGCCGGCGTCGCGGCCCGCGGCCGCACCCGCGCGCACGCGCGGGCGGCCAAAAAGTTTTGTCGGGTTCCTACAAACGGTGGCGTGTCGGTTCGGCGATAACGACATGGCGCCACCCGCCCGGAGGCGGAAAAGTGATCTCTGCTGGGCACCGTCGTCCGGCATGCAGATCGTAGGTCTACCGGAGGGGTCGATCGGGTGTTCAGCCGTGTCGCCATCGTCAACCGTGGAGAGGCCGCGATGCGGCTCATCCACGCGGTCCGGGAGCTGGCCGCGGAGACCGGGGCCCGCATCGAGACCGTCGCCCTCTACACCGACGTCGACCGTACCGCCACCTTCGTGCGCGAGGCCGACATGGCGTACGAGCTCGGTCCGGCGTCGGCCCGGCCGTACCTCGACCTGACGAGGCTGGAGCAGGCCCTGGTGGCGACCGGGGCCGACGCCGCGTGGGTCGGCTGGGGCTTCGTCGCCGAGGACCCCGCGTTCGCGGAGCTGTGCGAGAAGATCGGCGTCACCTTCGTCGGGCCGAGCGCGGACGCCATGCGCCAGCTCGGTGACAAGATCGGCGCGAAGCTCCTCGCCGAGGAGGTCGGCGTCCCGGTGGCGCCGTGGAGCCGCGGCGCGGTGGAGACCCTGGACGCGGCCCTGGCGGCGGCGGACGGGATCGGCTACCCGCTGATGCTGAAGGCGACCGCCGGCGGCGGTGGGCGCGGCATCCGGGTGGTCCGCGACGCCGCCGAGCTCGCCGACGCGTACGAGCGGACCAGCCAGGAGGCGGCGCGGGCGTTCGGCAGCGGCGTGGTCTTCCTGGAGCGCCTGGTCACCGGCGCCCGACACGTCGAGGTCCAGGTGATCGCCGACGGCCAGGGCACCGCGTGGGCGCTCGGCGTGCGCGACTGCTCGGTGCAGCGGCGCAACCAGAAGGTGATCGAGGAGTCGGCGTCGCCGGTGCTCGGCCCGGCGCAGACGGCGGAACTCAAGGCGTCCGCGGAGCGGCTCGCCGTCGCGGTCGGCTACCGGGGCGCGGCCACCGTCGAGTTCCTCTACCACCCCGGCGACCGGCTCTTCGCGTTCCTCGAGGTGAACACCCGGCTGCAGGTCGAGCACCCGATCACCGAGTCGACCACCGGGTTCGACCTGGTCAAGGCGCAGCTTCACGTGGCCTCGGGCGGGCGGCTGGAGGGCGAGCCGCCGGTCGAGCGCGGGCACGCCGTCGAGGCCCGGCTGAACGCCGAGGACCCCGACCGGGACTTCGCGCCCTCGCCGGGGCGGATCGCCCGGCTGGACCTGCCCGCCGGGCCGGGCATCCGGGTGGACACCGGCGTCAGCGAGGGGGACACCATCCCCGCCGACTTCGACTCGATGATCGCCAAGATCATCGCGTACGGGCGGGACCGGGACGAGGCACTCGGCCGGCTGCGCCGCGCCATGGCCAACACCACCGTGATCATCGAGGGCGGCGCGACCAACAAGAGCTTCGTGCTCGACCTGCTCGACCAGCCCGAGGTGATCGACGCCAGCGCGGACACCGGCTGGATCGACCGGGTCCGGGGCGAGGGCCGGCTCGTCTCGCACCGGCACTCGGCGATCGCGCTCGCCGCCGCCGCCATCGAGGCGTACGAGGAGGAGGAGCGGGCCGAGCGGCAGCGGCTGCTGTCGACGGCGGCCGGCGGGCGCCCCCAGGTGCAGCACGCCAGCGGCCGGCCGCTGGACCTCAAGCTGCGCGGCGTCGGCTACCGGCTGCGCGTGGCGCGGGTCGGCGCGCACCGGTTCCGGGTCGGCGTCGAGGTGGGCGGCGAGGTGCGTACCGCCGACGTGGAGCTGGACCGGTTCGACCGGCACACCGGGCAGATCGTCGTCAACGGCGCCCGGCACCGCCTGTCCACCGGCACGCACGGCCCGGTCCACCTGGTCGAGGTGGACGGCGTGACGCACCGGATCAGCCGCGACGAGGGCGGCGTGCTCCGCTCCCCCATGCCGGCCCTGGTCGTCGCCACCCCGGTGGAGGTCGGCGCCGAGGTCGAGGCCGGCGCACCGGTGCTGGTGCTGGAGGCCATGAAGATGGAGACGGTGCTGCGGGCACCGTTCCCGGCCCGGCTCAAGGAGTGCGGCGTCTCCGTCGGCAGCCAGGTGGAGGCCGGCGCGCCGCTGCTGCGGCTGGAGCCGATCGGCGACGGGACCGCCGAGAGCGCGGCCGACCCGGCCCCGTCGGTCGAGCTGGACCTGCCCGCCGTACCCGTGGACGTGCCGGCGGCGACCCGCAGCCGACGTGGCCAGGAGGACCTGCGCGGTCTGCTGCTCGGCTTCGACGTCGACCCGCACGACGACCGGCGGGTGCTCGACGACTACCTCGTCGCGCGGCAGGCGGCCATCGAGGACGGACACCGGCCGCTGGCCGAGGAGATCGACCTGGTCACCGTCTTCGCCGACCTCGCCGAGTTGAGCCGCAACCGGCCGACCGGCGAGGAGGGCGGCGACGGCCCGCTGCACAGTGCCCGCGAGTACTTCCACACCTACCTGCAGAGCCTCGACGTGGAGCGGGCCGGGCTGCCGGCCTCGTTCCAGGCCAGGCTCGCCAAGGCGCTCGGGCACTACGGCGTGACCGAGCTGGACCGGTGCCCCGACCTCGAAGCCGCCGTGTTCCGGATCTTCCTCGCCCAGCAGCGCGCGTCCGCCGACGCCGCGGTCGTCGCGGCCCTGCTGCGCGCCTGGCTGCGGGAGCCGGCCCCGGACGGGGCCCTGCGCGAGCCGGCCGGCCTGACGATGGAGCGGCTGATCGCCGCGACGCAGGTCCGCTTCCCGGTGATCGCCGACCTGGCCCGCGGCGTGGTGTTCGCCTGGTTCGCCCAGCCGCTGCTGCGGCGCAACCGCGCCCGCGTCTACGCCCGCACCCGCGCGCACCTGCGGCACCTCGACGAGCAGCCGGACGCGCCGGACCGCGCCGAGCGGGTCGCCGAGATGGTCCGCAGCACCGAACCACTGGTGCGGGTCCTCGGCCAGCGACTCGTCCGCCACCACCTGGACAACGCGGTCATGCTGGAGGTGCTGACCCGGCGCTACTACGGCAACAAGGCCCTGACCGCCGTCCGCACCCGCGAGGTCGCCGGCTGTACCTTCGTGGTCGCCGAACGCGCCGACTCGTCCGTGGTCTCGACGGCGGTGACCTTCGACGCGCTGGGTGGCGCGCTGGACGGCCTCGCCGCGCTCGCCCGGGACGAGGACGCCCTCGACGCCGACGTCTACCTGTCCTGGGAGAACCAGCCGCAGGACCACGAGGCGATGGCCGCCGCGCTGCTCCAGGTGATCGCCGCGCACCCGCTGCCGCCGCAGGTCCGCCGGCTCACCACCACCGTCGCCGGCCGGGCCGCCGCGGTGATGCACCACCACTTCACCTTCCGCCCGTCGGAGACCGGGATGGCCGAGGAACGGCTGATCCGGGGCCTGCACCCGTACATCGCGCGGCGGATGCAGTTGGAGCGGCTGCACAAGTTCGACCTCACCCGGCTGCCGTCGCTGGACGAGGAGGTCTATCTCTTCCAGTGCGTGGCCCGCGAGAACCCGTCGGACCAGCGTCTCGTCGCGTTCGCGCAGGTGCGCGACCTGACCCCGCTGCGGGAGCGGGACGGGCGGCTGGTCGCGCTGCCGACGATCGAGGACGCCGTCGCGGCCTGCCTCGACTCGATCCGCAGCGCCCGGTCCCAGCGGTCGTCGAAGGTCCGCTTCCACACCAACCGGATCGTCATCTACGTCTGGCCGCCGAGCGACCTCACCCGGCGGGAGATGGAGATGATCGCCGAGCGGGTCCGCCCGACCACCGCGGGCGCCGGGCTGGAGGAGATCCTGTTCATCGCGCGGCAGCGCGACCACCGGACCGGTGAGCTGACCAAGATGGCCGTCCGGATCACCTTCGACGCCACCGGCGGCGCGACGCTGACCGTCGGTGAGCCGCCGGTCGAGCCGGTCGAGCCGCTCGACGACTACCGGCTGAAGGTGCTCCGCGCCAGCAGCCGCAACACGGTCTACCCGTACGAGCTGACCGGCCTGCTCGGCGAGTTCGTCGAGCACGACCTCGACGACGACCACGCGCTGGTGCCGGTGGACCGGCCCAAGGGGCGCAACAGCGCGGCCATCGTCGCCGGGGTGGTCACCACGCCCACCCCGCGACACCCGGAGGGCGTCACCCGGGTCGTGCTGCTCGGTGACCCCACCAAGTCGCTGGGCGCGCTGTCGGAGCCGGAGTGCCGGCGGGTGATCGCCGCGCTGGACCTGGCCGAGCGGTTGCGGGTGCCGCTGGAGTGGTACGCGCTCTCCGCCGGCGCCCGGATCTCCATGACCTCGGGCACCGAGAACATGGACTGGGTGGCCGCGGCGCTCAAGCGGATCGTGGAGTTCACCCAGGACGGCGGCGAGATCAACATCGTGGTGGCGGGCATCAACGTCGGCGCGCAGCCGTACTGGAACGCCGAGGCGACGATGCTCATGCACACCAAGGGCGTGCTGGTGATGACGCCGGACTCGGCGATGGTGCTCACCGGCAAGCAGTCGCTGGACTTCTCCGGTGGGGTGTCCGCCGAGGACAACTTCGGCATCGGCGGCTACGACCGGGTGATGGGTCCGAACGGGCAGGCGCAGTACTGGGCGCCGGACCTGCCGGCCGCCCGGGACGTGCTGATGGCGCACTACGACCACACGTACGTCGCGCCGGGCGAGGACGCGCCGCGCCGGGCCACCACCACCGACCCGGTCGACCGGGACGTCTCCACCTTCCCGCACACGGTCGCGGGCAGCGACTTCAGCACCGTCGGGGAGATCTTCTCCGCGACGGCCAACCCGGACCGGAAGAAGCCGTTCGACATCCGTACCGTGATGCGGGCGCTCGCCGACCAGGACCACCCGGTGCTGGAACGCTGGGCGGGCATGGCGGACGCGGAGACCGCGGTGGTGCAGGACGTGCACCTCGGCGGCATCCCGGTCTGCCTGCTCGGCATCGAGTCCCGGTCGGTGCCCCGGCGGGGCTTCCCGCCCACCGACGGGCCGGACACCTACACCGCCGGCACGCTCTTCCCCCGCTCGTCGAAGAAGGCCGCGCGGGCGATCAACGCGGCCAGCGGCAACCGGCCGCTGGTCGTGCTGGCCAACCTCTCCGGCTTCGACGGCTCACCGGAGTCGATGCGCAAGCTGCAACTGGAGTACGGCGCGGAGATCGGCCGGGCCATCGTGAACTTCCGCGGGCCGATCGTGTTCTGCGTGATCTCGCGCTACCACGGCGGCGCGTTCGTGGTCTTCTCCAAGGCGCTGAACCCCGGCATGACGGTGCTGGCCCTGGAGGGCTCGTACGCCTCGGTGCTCGGCGGCGCGCCCGCCGCGGCGGTGGTGTTCTCCGGTGAGGTGGACGCCCGTACCGCGGCCGACCCCCGGGTGCGGGACCTGGCGGCCCGCGTCTCGGCCGCGTCCGGCGCCGACCGGGCCGCGCTGACCGCGGAGCTGGACGAGCTGCGCTCCTCGGTACGCGCGGAGAAACTCGGCGAGGTGGCCGCGGAGTTCGACCGCGTGCACGACATCCGGCGCGCGGTCGAGGTGGGGTCGGTGGACGCCGTCATCCGCGCCGCGGAACTGCGTCCGCGCATCATCGAGGCCATCGAGGCCCGATTGGGATGAATGTGCCGAGAATGGGAATTGCATAGTCGCTTGACAATGCATTTAATCTTGGACATGCGCTGATTACATGTTCGAGAGAGGGTGCGACATGACCACGCCGTACTCTCGTCGCTCCTTTCTCACCGGGGTGGTGGCCACCGGTCTCGTCTCCGCCGGGGCCACCTTCCTCCTGCCCGGCGGGCGCACCCGGTCGAAGTCCCTCGACGGTCGGCCCCGGCTCTGCACCGGCACGGACCTGACCGGGGCGCGGGCCGCCGTCATCGGCATGTGGAACGAGGCCCACCCGGACGCCACGGTGGATCTGCACGAGGTGCCCGGCGGCTCCCGCGCCGAGCGCGACGCCATGGTCGAACGGATACGCAACGGCGCGGTCGACATCGTCAATCTCGACATCGTCGACATCCGGGAGTTCGCGAAAGAGGGTTACCTCCAGCAGGTGCGCCTGCCGACCCGGACGTATTTCCCGGCGGTGGAGCAGGTCCACCGGGTCGCCCCCGACGCCGAGCGGTACTGGGCGGTGCCGTTCAACAGCGACGTCGGCATGCTGTTCAGCCGGGTGACGGCGGGGCTGGAGCTGCGGCGCCCGCTGCTGCCCCAGGTGATCCGCCGGGACGCGCGGGGCGTCGCCCGGTTCGTCGGGCAGCTCCTGCCGGACACCGAGAACGACACCGAGGCGTTCGTGGTCAACGTCCTGGAACACGCGCTCTCCACCGACGCGGGCATCCTGGCCGCGGACGGCACGGTGTCGGACGATCCGGGCCGCTGGCAGGACGCGCTGGCCCCGCTGCGGAACGCGGTCCTGCACAACGACGTGGTGCGGGCACGCAACGAGGAGGACACCCGGAACCTGTTCGAGGCCGGCCTGACCCATATGCGCAACTGGCCCGCCCGGTACCGGGGGCTGCGGCACCAGGTCGACCTGCTGCCGTTGCCGGCCGGCATCCTCGGCGGGCAGAGCCTGGCCCTGGTGGCCAACGCCGCCAACGTCGAGACGTCGCTCGAGTTCATCAGGTTCGCGACCAGCGAGGCGGCGCAGCGGGTCACGGCCGCCCACGGCCTGGCCCCCGCGCTCACGCACGCCTACGACGACCCGTTGCTGCTGCAGGCGATGCCCCACCTGGGCCGGGTCCAGCGCGCCCTGGAGCAGGCCGTGCCCCGACCCACGCACCGGCGGTACCGGGCCTTCGCCGGCGCGGTCCGGCGACACGTGCTGCCCTTCCTCGGCCAGCCGGACGGCAGGCTGACCGGCGCGTTCACCGACGAGATCACGAACACGCTCGATCCGGGCCGGAGATGACCGCCGCGCACGGGTGGTGGCACGCAGGGAGGTAGCGCGTGGAGAGCGGGCGGATCGAGCTGTGGCAGGTGCCGCTGCTGGCCATGGCGGTGGTGGCCCTCGCCGAGTGGGCGGTGGGCGCGGTGTTGCGCCGGTGGCCGCTGCGGGTGGACTGGCGGCTGGCCCGGGCCCTCGGTTTCGGCGCGGCCGTCCTGGTGGCCGCCGCGCTGCTCTTCGTCAACTACCTCTCCGAGGCGGACAAGCTGGCGAACGTCGTCTCGGCGGTGGCGGCGGTCGCCACGCTGTGGTTGACCCACCGGGCCTTCCAACGGCCGGCCGGGGCCGACGGGCGGCACCCGGACGCGGACCCGGCTGCCGGGGACCCGGAACCCTGACGCGCGGGGCGCGACCCGGACGGCGCCGTCCCGGGCCGGACGTCGCCCGGGCCAGTGTGGACGGTGCACGCCGACGACCGCAAGACCTGAAATTTCTTGCCGCCGCACAACGAAGCCGCTCGCGGACTCCATGTTTTCCCGCTGGGCGAGACGCGCGTGCCACGGGACCGGCCGGCCGGCACGTCTCCGAGCTGGGCGAAGAGCGTACCTAGTGGATCCGTGTTGCCGTCCGGTTTCGAAAACTTTGCCGCAAGGTCTTGCAAAGACTTTCATGAATCGCGCATGGTGGTCGCTACCCGGACGGCCGTCCATTCTCGCCCCGCGCACCCCTTCGAGCACGGAAGAGGTCCCCCTGCCATGGAATCCGCCAGGCCACACCCGCGTGGTCGCGTCCGTCGCCTGTTCCTCGCCGCCGCGCTGGTCGCGGCCGGTGGGACAGCGGTCACCGCCGCGGCCACCCCCACCCCCGCCAACGCCGCCGTCGTCCTCAACGCCAGCGACGTCACCGCCAACCTGTGGGAATGGAACTGGAACTCGGTCGCCGCCGCCTGCACCGACCACCTCGGCCCCGCCGGGTACGGCGCCGTGCAGGTCGCGCCGCCGCAGGAGTCGGTGAGCCTGCCCACCAGCCCCGACGGCGTGCACCCCTGGTACGAGGTGTATCAGCCGGTGTCGTACCGGCTGGAGAGCCGGTTCGGCAGCCGGCAGCAGTTCGCCGCCATGGTCGGCGCCTGCCACCAGGCCGGCGTCCGGGTCTACGTCGACGCGGTGGTCAACCACATGGCCGGGACCAACAACCCCGCCGGCACCCGTGGCTACGCCGGCACCGAGTTCTCCGGCTACAGCTATCCCGCGGTGCCCTACGGCAACGGGGACTTCCACCACCCGGGCGACAACTGCCCGACCAGCGGGGCGATCACCGACTGGAACAACGAGTCCCAGGTGACCAGCTGCGAACTGCTGTCCCTGTCGGACCTCTACACCGAGAAGGACGCCGTCCGCAGCAGGATCGCCGGCTACCTGAACGACCTGATCGGACTCGGGGTCGACGGTTTCCGGGTGGACGCGGTCAAGCACATCCGCAAGGACGACTTCGCAGCGATCCTCGGCAAGCTGAACAACACCCTCGCCGAGGGCCGGCGCCCGTACGTCGCGCAGGAGATCTTCGACGGCGCCAGCAACCCCGCGCTGCAGGCCCGGGCGTACACCGGCAACGGCGACGTGCTGGACTTCGGGTACGCCAAGGGCCTCCGGTCGGCGTTCCAGGGCTCCATCTCGGCGCTGGCGAACGTGCCGAACTGGAACCTCGACGCGCCCAGCGCCAACGTCTTCGCCATGGTCACCAACCACGACCTGGAGCGGGACGGCGTGGTGCTGTCGTACAAGAACGGCAGCGACTACGTCCTGGCCAACTACTTCGCGCTGGCCTACCCGCACGGCAAGCCGTCGGTCTACGACAGTTTCACCTGGTCGGACCGGAACCAGTCGCCGCCGCACGACGGCACCGGGCACGTCACCGACACGGTCTGCGGCGGCGCGTGGAACTGCCTGACCCGCAGCACCGGCATCAAGGGCATGGTCGGCTGGGCCAACGCGGCCCGACCGGTCACCACGGTCGCCGACTTCACCACGGTCAACAGCAACGTGATCGGCTTCCACCGGGGTGACCGGGCCTGGATCGGCATCAACGACTCCGGCACCGCCACCACCGCCACCTTCACCACCGGCCTCGCCGACGGGCAGTACTGCGACGTCATCTCCGGCACCGCCACCGGCACCGGCTGCACCGGCGGCACGGTGACCGTCTCCGGCGGCCGGGCCACGGTGACCATCCCGGCCGACAACGCCGTCGCCGTCCACGTCAACGCCCGCCCCGGCACGAGCCCCTCGCCGACCGCGTCCCCGACCGCGTCGCCGACGGCCAGCCCCACCGGCACCCCGACCGACCGGGTCGCGACGACCTTCACCGTCACCGCGACCCCGGCCGCCGGCCAGGACGTCTACGTGGTCGGCAGCATTCCCGAGCTG
Organism: Micromonospora sp. R77; assembly: GCF_022747945.1. Lineage (NCBI taxonomy): Bacteria > Bacillati > Actinomycetota > Actinomycetes > Micromonosporales > Micromonosporaceae > Micromonospora > Micromonospora sp. R77. The sequence goes on along the minus strand of NZ_JALDST010000001.1, from coordinate 5,219,793 downwards.
GGCTCGTGGGCGCCGGCCAACGCCGTCAGGCTCGCCCCGCAGGGTGGTGACACCTTCCGCGCCACGGTCGACCTGCCCACCTCCACGGCGGTGGAGTACAAGTTCATCAAGGTGACCGCCGGCGGCGCGGTCACCTGGGAGTCCGGCGCGAACCGCACCTTCACCACCCCGGCCGGCGGCAGCTACCCGGTGACCGAGACGTTCCGCGGTGACACCGTCAGCACGACGATCGCCACCTCCTTCAACGCCACCGTCACCACCTCCTACGGCCAGAACGTCTTCGTGGTCGGCAACGTCGCGGCCCTGGGCGGGTGGAATCCGGCGAACGCCGTCGCGCTCTCCCCGGCCGACTACCCGGTGTGGCGGGCGACGGTGAACCTGCCGCCGAACACCGCCGTCGAGTACAAGTACGTCAAGAAGAACCCGGACGGCTCGGTGACCTGGGAGTCCGGCGCGAACCGGACCTTCACCACCCCGGCCACCGGCACCCGTAGCAACACCGACAGCTGGCGATAGCCGCAGCCGGAAGGCGGCACGGCCCGCCCGCGCAGGGGACCTGCGCGGGCGGGCCGTGCCGGTCGGCCGAGCCTGGTCAGGCCAGGTCGAACCGGTCGAGCTCCATCACCTTGGTCCAGGCGGCGACGAAGTCGGCCACGAACTTCTCCCGCGCGTCGTCGCTGGCGTAGACCTCGGCGAGGGCCCGCAGCTGCGAGTTGGCGCCGAAGACGAGGTCGACCGCGGTGGCGGTCCACTTCAGCTCGTCGGTGGACGCGTCACGGATCTCGTACACGTGCTCGTCGGTCTCCGACGCCTTCCACCGGGTGCCCGGGGAGAGCAGGTTGCGGAAGAAGTCGGTGCTGAGCACGCCCGGCCGGTCGGTGAGGACGCCGTGCGAGGTGCCGCCGACGTTGTTGCCGAGGGCCCGCAGACCGCCGACGAGGACCGTCATCTCGGGCGCGGTCAGGCCGAGCATGTACGCCCGGTCGACGAGCAGCACCTCCGGCTGGGTCTTCTCGCCGGCCCGCAGGTAGTTGCGGAACCCGTCGGCCCGCGGCTCCAGGACCCGGAACGACTCGACGTCGGTCTGCTCCTGGCCGGCGTCGGTACGGCCCGGGTGGAACGGCACGGTCACCTCGACGCCGGCGTCCCGCGCCGCCTTCTCGACGGCGGCCGAGCCGGCCAGCACGATCAGGTCGGCGAGGGAGATCTTCGCGCCGCCGGCGGCGTTGAACTCCTGCTGGATGCCCTCGAGGGTCTTCAGGACCGTCGCGAGCTGCTCGGGCTGGTTGACCTCCCAGCTGCGCTGCGGCTCGAGGCGGATCCGCGCGCCGTTGGCGCCGCCCCGCTTGTCGGTGGAGCGGAAGCTGGCGGCCGACGCCCAGGCGGTGGAGACCAGCTGGGCGACGGTGAGGCCCGACTCCAGCACCTTGGCCTTGAGGGCGGCGACGTCGGCGTCGGTCACCAGCTCGTGGTCGACGGCCGGCACCGGGTCCTGCCACAGCTGGGCCTCCGGCACCCACGGCCCGAGGAAGCGGCTGACCGGACCCATGTCGCGGTGCAGCAGCTTGTACCAGGCCTTGGCGAACGCCAGGGCGAACTCGTCCGGGTGCTCCAGGAAGCGGCGCGAGATCCGCTCGTACGTCGGGTCGACGCGGAGCGCCAGGTCGGTGGTGAGCATCGTCGGCTTGTGCTTCTTCGCCGGGTCGTGGGCGTCCGGGATGATCGCCTCGGCGTCCTTGGCGACCCACTGCTTCGCGCCGCCGGGGCTGGTGGTCAGCTCCCACTCGTGGCCGAAGAGGATCTCGAAGAAGCGGTTGCTCCACTGCGTCGGCCGGTCGGTCCAGGTCACCTCGAGACCGCTGGTGATCGTGTCCCCGCCCTTGCCGCTGCCGTAGGTGCTCAGCCAGCCCAGGCCCTGCGCCTCCAGCGGGGCGCCCTCGGGCTCGGGGCCGACGTGGCCGTCGGCGGCACCGGCGCCGTGGGTCTTGCCGAAGGTGTGGCCGCCGGCGATGAGGGCGACGGTCTCCTCGTCGTCCATCGCCATCCGGGCGAAGGTCTCACGGATGAAGTACGCCGCCGCCTGCGGGTCGGCGTTGCCGTTGGGGCCCTCCGGGTTGACGTAGATGAGGCCCATCTCGGTCGCGCCGACCTCGTCGGCCATCTTCTGGTCGCCGAGGTAACGCTCGTCACCGAGCCAGGTGTCCTCCGGGCCCCAGAAGATCTCCTCGGGCTCCCAGATGTCCTGGCGGCCGAAGCCGAAGCCGAAGGTCTTGAAGCCCATCGACTCCAGGGCGACGTTGCCGGCGAGCACCAGCAGGTCGGCCCAGGAGAGCTGCTGGCCGTACTTCTGCTTGACCGGCCAGAGCAGCCGGCGGGCCTTGTCCAGGTTGGCGTTGTCCGGCCAGCTGTTGAGCGGCGCGAACCGCTGGCTGCCGTCGCCGGCGCCGCCGCGACCGTCGTGGATGCGGTAGGTGCCGGCGGCGTGCCAGCTCAGCCGGATCATCAGGCCGCCGTAGTGGCCGAAGTCGGCCGGCCACCAGTCCTGCGAGGTGGTGAGGACCTGGGTGATGTCCCGCTTCAGGGCCTCGACGTCGAGCCCGGCGAACGCCTTGGCATAGCTGAAGTTCTCGCCCAGCGGGTTGCTCTTCGCCGAGTGGGTGTGCAGGACCGACAGGTCGATCTGGTTGGGCCACCAGTCCCGGTTGGTACGCGGCCGGCCACCGGTCTTCGGGGTCGGCGAGTCGATCGCCGGGTTCTCGCTCTCACTGCCCTGCGCGGTCACCGAGTCGTGCGCGACGGGGCATCCGGCCGCCGCCTTCTGGTCCACGCCCTGCGCGCTGGCGGTGGGGTTGTCCTGGGTGTCGCTCATCTGCTTCCTTCCGGACTGGCGGGTCACTGGGCGGTGCGTTCGGTCGCGCAGCCGGGGCAGGTGCCCCAGTAGACGACCTCCGCCTCGTCGACCACGAAGCCGTGGTCGTCGGAGGCGGTGAGACAGGGTGCGGGGCCGACGGCGCAGTCGACGTCGGCGATCGCGCCGCAGGAGCGGCACACGACGTGGTGGTGGTTGTCCCCCACCCGCAACTCGTACCGGGCGGTCGCCCGGGCGGGCTGGATGCGGCGGACCAGGCCGGCGTGGGTGAGTGCCCGCAGCACGTCGTACACCGCCTGGTGGGACACGGTGGGGCAGTCCGCCCGCACCAGGGTGATCACCGTGTCGGTGTCGGCGTGCGGACGGTCGCGCAGCGCGGCGAGCACGGCCAACCGGGGTCGCGTCACGCGCAGCGAGGCCGCCCGTAGTCGCGCCTCGAAGTCGCCCGTCATGCCACGAACATAGCCCACTCTTTTGGAATGGTTCAAGTTTTTGCCGACGGCGTGTCCCCGCCCACGAGATCAACGAGTCAGGCCCGCGCGGGCCACGATCCGCACCCAGGGGTACGCGCGCGACGAGGCCCCGGCGCACCCTCGCGGGTCCTGGGGCACCGCTTCGTCCGGTGGCGTGCGCCCGGCCCGACCGGCCGCGGGTCGGCCGGCCGGGCGGGGCGATGTGGTCAGCCCCGCGAGCAGGCGACCCCGTTGAGCGTGAACGCCGACGCCGGAGCGCTGTTGCCGGTGTGGGTGGCCTGGAACCCGATGGTCTGCGAGCCACCCGGCGGGATGCCGGCGTTGTAGCCGACGTCCCGGGCGGTGACCAGCCCGACGCTCGGACCGTAGGTCGCGTTCCAGCCGTTGGTGATCGTCTGGCCGGCGGGCAGGGCGAACGACAGGGACCAGCCGTTGACCGGAGCGCCGCCGGTGTTGGTGACGGTGATGCTCTCGGTGAGTCCGGTGTCCCAGGCGCTCACCGTGGCGGCCACCCGGCAGGTGCCCGTCCCGCCGGTGGGCGGCGGACCGCTCGGCGACGGGCTGCCCGACGGCGAGGTGGTCGGCGACGGGCTCGTGGTCGGCGAGGGGGTGGTGGGTGCGGCGTCCAGGCCGAGGAAGGAGATCGCGTACGCGAGCATGCCGGCCTGCGGCAGGGTGTGCCCGGTGCCCGAGATGCTGACGCCCTCGACGGTGGCCCGCGTGCCGGTGGCGCCGTAGCGGGTGCGGGTCCAGCTCGACTGCGGATGATCGGTGTACGCCGGCGTCTGGCCCAGGCCGTGGAGGTTGGTCCACTGCTTGATCTCCTCGCCGAGGTTCGGGTATGCGAGGGTGGCGTCCGTGGTGCCGTGCCAGACCTGCATCCGGGGGTAGCCGCCGGTCCAGCCCGGGTACATGGCGCGGGCGGTGTCCCCCCACTGCTGGGCGGTCCGGATGACGTTCCCGCCGGAGCACTGGCTGTTCCACAGGGAGCCGTCCGAGGTGGCGAAGCACCCGGCCGGCACCCCGGAGAACGCCGACGCCGCGGCGAAGACGTCGGGGTACTCGGCGGCCAGCACGTTGGTCATCATCGCGCCGGAGGAGAACCCGCTGACCACGATCCGGCCCGGGTCCACGTCGTACTTCTGCCGGGCCCAGTTGACCATCGACATGATGCCGGTCGAGTCGCTGCCACCGTTGCGGCGCAGCGCGGCCGGTGAGGAGACGTCGAAGCAGTGCCCGCTGCGGGTGGCCTCGGGCAGGACGATGACGTAGCCGTAGCGGTCGGCCGCGGTGACGTAGTCGTGACCGTTGCCGCTGAAGATCCCGCTCGCCGAGCCGGTGCAGTAGTGCACGAGGACCAGCAGCGCCGGCCTCGGCGCGACGGTGGTCGGCGCGTAGACGTACATGTTGAGGTTGGTGGGGTTGGTGCCGAAGTTGGTCACCTGGGTGAGGGTCGCGGCGGAGGCCGGCTGCGCCGTCAGCACCGCCACGGCGGCGACCAGCGGCAGCAGGGCGGCGGCGAGTGCCGCGCGGAGTGTCTTTCTCATCGGGGCTCGCTCTCGGTCGGGGGGACGGTCATCGCAGCGTCCAGCGCTGGTTCGCGGCGGCTGTGCAGGTCCAGAGGATGACGGTGGTGCCGTTGGCGGTGGCGGCGCCGTTGACGTCCAGGCAGAGGCCGTTCTGCTGGGACCGGATGGTGCCGTCGGTGTTGCGGGTCCAGCGCTGGTTGGTGCCGCCCGTGCAGTCCCAGAGCTGCGCCTTGGTGCCGGCGGTGGCGTTGGCGGGCGCGTCGAGGCACTTGCCGAGGACCTGGAGGGTGTCACCGCTGGCGGTCCACTGCTGGTTGGCGCCGCCGTTGCAGTCCCAGATCACCGGCTGGGTGCCGTTGGTGGTGTTGCTCTGCGGGTCGTCCAGGCAGCGGCCCGAGGCGGCGCTGACCAGGGCGCCGGCGGTGGTCGGCGGCGGGGTCGTGGTGCCGCCGCCGCTGACCCGGTAGACGACCGTGCCGTGGCCGGGGACGCTGGCGGAGATGGCGCCGCCGGTGGTGCCAGTGGCGTTGGTCCACGCGTCGAGCAGGGTGAAACTGCTGCCGCTCTTGCCGATCGCGGCCGCGGTGGTGGAGATCGTGGTGGTAGTGCCGCCCTGGTTGAACAGGGCCACCGCGACGTCGCCGTTGGCCAGCTTCTTGGCCAGCACGCGGCGGGTACCGTCGAAGGAGACCTGGGTGGCCTGCAGCCCGAGGGTGTCCTGGTTGATCGCGACGAGGTTGCGGTTGGTCAGGATCTGCTGGATGGCCGAGGACATCGAGCGGACGTCGTTGCCGGCGATCAGCGGCGACGCGAGCACCGCCCACATCGCGAAGTGGCTGCGCGTCTCGGTGTCGGTCAGGCCACCCCGGCCGACCTCCATCATGTCCGGGTCATTGAAACCGCCCGGGCGCGCGTAGCCGGCCAGCGGCACGGTGACGTTGATGATGTTCTGGATGCCCATCGGGTAGCCGTTGGTCTGGCCGGTGTCCCAGGCTCCTGTGATGTCCTCCGTGGTCCGCCACATGTTGGCCACGTCGCCCCAGTTGCGCTGCGGCCCGGTCTTGGCGTGGATGCTGTTCGGGTTGATGCTGTAGACGATCGGCCGGCCGGTGGCGGCGAGGGCGTCGCGCATCCTGGCGAAGGTGGCCACCTGCTGGTCGATGGTGCCGTTGGGCGAGCACCAGTCGTACTTGAGGAAGTCCACGCCCCAGGCGGCGAACTGCCGGGCGTCCTGCGCCTCGTGTCCCTGGCTGCCGGTGGCGCCGGGATAGCCGCCGAAGTACTGCGCGCAGGTCTTGTCGACCGGCACCTGGTAGAGGCCGAACTTCAGGCCCTTGCTGTGCAGGTAGTCGCCGAGCGCCTTCATGCCGCTGGGGAAACGGCCCGGGTCACCCTGGAGGTTGCCGGCGGAGTCGCGGTTGGGGTTGAACCAGCAGTCGTCGACGACCACGTACTGGTAGCCGGCGTCGCGCATGCCGCTGGTGACGATGGCGTCGGCCGACTGCCGGATGAGCGACTCGTTGATGTTGCAGCCGAACGAGTTCCAACTGTTCCAGCCCATCGGCGGCGTACGGGCCACCCCGTTGTCCAGGGCGAGCGAGGCGGTGGGGCGCAGTCCGAGCGCGGCACCGGTCAGCAGCAGCGCGGCGGCGAGGGCGCTGCCCCAGCGCGAGGCGGTACGTCTCATGAGTTCTCCTTCCCGCGACGGCGTACGCCGCGGCAGGTGGGCGTCCGCCGACGGGCCTCGGTGGCCGTCGACGGGACGGCGGGTGATGGCGGTGCCGGGCCGGCCGGGGGCACGTCGGCGGACGCGGAACCGGTCAGCCCTCCGCCGTGAAGGCGTGATCGGCACCGGCCCTGTTATCGATCACAATCCCGGGGGCAGCCCGTCCGACCCGGGTTCCACAGCGATTTCGAGAACGTTAACATCGACGTACGTCACGCTTCCAGTCTTCGGCCCCAGCCGGGCGGTGCCCTCGGACGGGACTTCGCCGGCTCCTACGACAGCAACGGGGCGGCGCCGAACGCCCGTAACGGCAGGGTGGGCGGGCACACCTGGAACGTCCACCCGGCTCCAACGGCAGCAACGCGGTCTTCTCCTTCGTCCGCACCAGCGGCACCACCTCGGCGACCATCGACGTGCTCCAGCTTCTCGCTGACCTCCGCCTGACCAGCCGGGAACGGGCGTTCGCACCGACGGGGGCGAACGCCCGTTCCGTCGTCCGGGGCCGGACGACCGGCCGGGGCCGGCTCGCGGCCCACGGGTCGTCCCACCGTCCGGACGAACGGACGTGGTCCGGCGCGGATGCCCGCGCCGGACCACGTCCGGCCTTCCCGGATACGGCTCGGCGCCGAGTCCCCGGGCTCCGGCGATCAGGCCACCGAGCAGGTCGCCCCGTTGAGGGTGAACGAACTCGGCTTCGCGGTGCTGCCCGTGTGGTTGGCCTGGAAGCCCAGGTTCACCGAGGCGTTCGGGGCGATGGTCCCGTTGTAGTCGACGTTGCGCGCCGTCACCTGCCCGGAGTTGGGCGAGTAGGTGGCGTTCCAGCCGGAGACGATGCTCTGGCCGCCGGGCAGGGTGAAGACCAGGGACCACCCGTTGATCGTGCTGGTGCCGGTGTTGGTGACCGTGATGTCCTCGGTCAGGCCGTTGCCCCACGCGTTGACCGTCGCGCTCACCCGGCAGGCGGCGCCGCCCGGGGTCGGGGTGGGCGTGGTCGGGGTCGGCGTGGGGGTGGTGGTGGGGGTGGGCGTCGGCGTGCTGCCCTCGAACTGGGTGAAGAAGGACCAGACCACGCCCGGTACCCACGTCCGGTAACCGCTGTCGCCGGTGGCCCCGTCCTGGGGGGCCGCGATGTGGCCCTCGTCGAACGCCGCCCACGCCACCGGGTGCCCGGCCGAGCAGCCCGAGTAGGTGGTGACCCGGTGCGTCAGACTGCCCTGGGTCGGCTCGGGTGGGTTCTGCGCGGTGCAGCCGTTGTTGCGGACGAACCGGTCGCGCAGCGCCCGCCCGCCGGAGATGTTGAGCACCCCGTCCCGGATGCCGTGCACCCCCAGGTACGCGATCGGCTGGGTGCCGCCGCTGCAGCCGCTCAGCACCCCGCCCGACTGGACCGCGACCGCCCGGAACATGGTGGGCCGGGAACAGGCGATCGAGTAGCTCATCGCCCCGCCGTAGCTGAAGCCCACCGCGAAGCGCTGCGTCGTGTCGACACAGAGACCGGCGTCGAGCTGACGGACCATGTCGTCGACGAAGGTGATGTCCTCGCCGTTGCTGTTGGCCCAGCCGTTGTTGAAGCCCTGCGGCGCCACGAAGATGGTGCTGTTGTTCGCCAGCCGCTGCAGGCCGTAGTAGGACCAGACGTCCCGCGTGACGGTCTGCCCGGTGGCCACGTCGGTGGCGGTGCCGCCGAGCCAGTGGAAGCCGAAGACCACCCGGTAGGGGTGGTTGCTGTCGTAGTTGTCCGGCACCCGGAGGATGTAGGTGCGGGTCTTGCCGCTGCTGGTGATCGTGCGCGTGCCGCTCGCCAGGGTGGGTGCCTTGCCGCACCCGGCGGTCGCCGCGGCGGCGCCGACCTCGGCGGCCGCCGCGCTCGCGCCGAGGCTGCCGCTCCACACGGTGGCCGCCGTGGCGACGAGCATCGCCGAGGCCGCGAGGGCCCCGAGCACTGATCGATGTCTGAGCATGATGGAACTCCCTCTGCCGCACGGATGGCGGCGTAGCTCGGTGGTGGGGAGTCGGGGAGACCGCAGCCCGGCCCGCAGGTGGCAGGCGCCCGGACGACCGCGGCCCGGCCGGGACCCCATCGGACCGGAAGTCGGCCGCCGTTCCCGGCCCACGACCCACCGGGACCGGCCACGCGCGGGGCGCGGCGGCCCGTCGCGGGCGCCGATGGGACCGCCGCCGCACCGGTCGACACCCCGTCCGGGTGTCGGAGCGTGCCCTGCGCTCCGGGTTACCGCAACCTAACGTGTGAGCGTTAACATCGCAACCGCCGAGCCGCACGTACGCCCCATCGTCCCCATCGGAGCGTCGTCGACAGCGGCTGTACCTGTTATCGATAACATGCTATGTTCGGCGCGCAGGAGCCGCGGAACTCCTCCCCTTGTGCAGTCGCCGCCCGCTCGAAGGGCACCGGTCCGGCACCGGTCGACGTGCGGTGACGGGTGAGGACACCGCCGGTCAGGGGCACCAGCTGCCTCGACCACCACCACGCTGACGCCACGCGCCGACGGGCCGGTCCCCGACGGCGGCCACGACCACCTCTCCTGGCGCCCCGGCCTGCTCACCGGACCGGCTCCCTGACGCACCCGTCACCAACCGCTCACCCGGCGGGCCCTCGCGCCCTCCGGGGCCACCACCTGCGAAAGGCAGCATCATGGAACACCTACCGGACCACCGCGAGCCGCGGACCCGCTCCCGGCTGCGGCTCCTGGCGCCGGCCGCCGCGAGCGCCATCGCGGTCGTCGCCGTCGTCGCGGCCGCCACCACGGCGAGCGCGGGCACCACCCTCGGCGCGTCCGCCGCGGAGAAGGGCCGCTACTTCGGCGCGGCGGTCGCCGCGTACAAGCTCTCCGACAGCCAGTACGTCGGGATCCTCGACCGGGAGTTCAACGCGATCACTCCCGAGAACGAGATGAAGTGGGACGCCACCGAACCCACCCAGGGGCAGTTCCGCTACACCGGCGGCGACCAGATCGTCTCCCACGCCCAGGCCCACAACATGCGGGTACGCGGCCACACCCTGCTCTGGCACTCGCAGGAGCCGGGCTGGGCGCAGAACCTCTCCAGCAGCGCCCTGCGCTCGGCCATGATGAACCACGTCACCCAGGTCGCCACCCACTACAAGGGCAAGATCTACGCCTGGGACGTGGTCAACGAGGCGTTCGCCGACGGCGGCACCGGCGCCCGCCGCGACTCCAACCTCCAGCGCACCGGCAACGACTGGATCGAGGTGGCGTTCCGCACCGCGCGGGCCGCCGACCCGGGCGCCAAGCTCTGCTACAACGACTACAACACCGACGGCGTCAACGCGAAGTCGACCGGCGTCTACAACATGGTCCGCGACTTCAAGGCCCGCGGCGTCCCGATCGACTGCGTCGGCTTCCAGTCCCACCTGGGCACCGGCATGCCCAGCGACTACCAGGCCAACCTGCAACGCTTCGCCGACCTCGGCGTCGACGTCCAGATCACCGAGCTGGACATCGAGCAGGGCAGCAACCAGGCCACCCTCTACGGCAACGTCACCAAGGCCTGCCTCGCCGTGTCCCGGTGCACCGGCATCACGGTCTGGGGCATCCGGGACAGCGACTCCTGGCGTACCGGGCAGAACCCGCTGCTGTTCGACAACAGCGGCAACAAGAAGCCGGCGTACACCGCCGTGCTGAACGCGCTGAACGCCGGCGGCACCACCACGCCGCCGACCACCACCGCGCCGCCCACCACCCCGCCGCCGTCCAGCCCGCCGCCGAGCACCCCGCCGCCCGCGGGCAGCGGCTGCACCGCGACCCTGTCGGTGCAGTCGTGGACCGGTGGCTTCGTCACCAACGTGCACGTCACCGCCGGCTCCGCACCCGTCAACGGCTGGACCGTCCGGATCGCCCTACCCGCCGGCACGGTGGTCACCGGCACCTGGAGCGCGCAGGCCGGCGGCACCAGCGGCACGGTGGACTTCCGCAACGTCGACTACAACGCCCACATCGCGGCCGGTGGCAGCACCGACTTCGGCTTCCAGGGCAACGGGGTCGGCCCGTCCGGCACCCCCACCTGCACCGTCGGCTGACCGAACGGAACCGGCCCGGTCCCGTACCCCTTCCTCGGGGACGCGGGGCCGGGCCGGGTCATGTCACCGCCGGGCACGTCGGCGGCGACGGCGCCGGGCCGGCGCCGTCACGGCGTCGTCAGGTCGAACCGGCGGGCGGTGACCGCCCCGCCGAGGGCCTGCGTGGCGTAGTTGAAGATCGCGAAGCGGTAGCCCATGAAGAACTGCCAGGCGTTGTTCAACGTCAACACGTTGCCCAGGGGCACGAAGGTCACCCCGTCGGTGCTGTAGGAGAAGGACGCCTGCCGTCCGCTGCCCGGCCTGATGTCGGCCTTGGCCCGCAGCCAGATCCGGCCGCCGCTGACCGGCGCGCCGGCGATCTCGGCGCCGGTGCCGGTGGTCCGCCAACTGCTGTCCATGGTCAGGCCGTTGGTCATCACCACCCGGGTGGCGCCGTTGTCCCGGCGTACGCCGATCCAGGCCGACGAGTCGCGCAGCACGGCCAGGCCGGTGCGGTCGCCGTCTCGCATGGTCGAGTAGTCCAGCTCGACGGTGGCGGTGGAGGTGGGCCCCTGGATGCGCCGGGTCACCGTGTTGCGGGCGCTGTAGAGGTCACCGGTGACGGTGGCGGTCTGCAACCGCAGCCCGCTGCCGGTCGACCACTTCGTGTCGTCCGGGTTGTGGTTCCACTCCCACTGCGGGCTCAGCGTCGTGCCGGTGAAGGTGTCCGCGCCGGTCATCGGTGCCACCGGCCGGGGCGGCAACGGGGACGGGTAGCTGCTGCCCCAGGCGCCGTTGACGGTCTGGACCTGCGGCCAGCCGTCGGCCGTCCAGGTGATCGGCGCCAGCGCCGGCACCCGGCCACCCGGGTACGCGTCGACGAACGCCATGTAGTACCACTGGCCGTTCTGGGTCTGCACCAGGCCGCCCTGGTGCGGTACGCCCCCGCCGGCGATCGGGCCGGCCATGTTGAGCAGCACCTGGCGCGACTCGTACGGGCCCCACGGGCTGGTGGACCGGAGGATGTACTGCCCGTTGGCCGGCTTGGTGACGAAGATGTAGTAGTAGCCGTTGCGCTTGTAGAACCGCGAGCCCTCCAGCGTGCCGATGCTCGACGGCGTGGTGAACACCTGCTGGGTACGCACCTGGCTCAGCCCGTCCGGCGACAGCTGCGCCACGTGCAGCGTGCTGTTGCCGTACGCGACGTACATCGTGTCGTTGTCGTCGACCAGCAGTCCCGCGTCGTAGTAGCAGTTGTTGATCTCGGCGCGCTTCTGCCAGGTGCCGCTGACCGAGGTCGACGTGTACACGTACGACCTGTTGAAGTCGATGCAGCCGATCCAGTAGAACGTGCCGTTGCTGGCGCGGTAGTTGAGCGCCGACGCCCAGATGCCGTTGACGTACGCCCGCCCGCCGCCGGTCAGGTCGTACTTGGTGCCGAAGTCCAGCCGGGGCACCGAGTGCCCGGCGAACTCCCAGTTGACCAGGTCGTACGAGCGCAGCACGGGCGCGCCCGGCGAGTAGTGCATGGTCGACGAGGAGAGGTAGTAGGTGTCCCCGACCCGGATGACGTCCACGTCGGCGAAGTCCTGCCACAGCACCGGGTTGGTGTACGTGGTGCCGTTCGGGGTGCCGGTGTCGCCGAGACGGACCAGTTGCCACTGCTGGTTGTTGCCACCCCAGTCGGTGTACTGCACCACGTTGGCGCCGTCGGCGGTCGAGGCGTTCTGCACCTCGACGGCCTTGCCGGAGTGCCGGGCGATCAGCCGGACGTACCCGCCGGCCGAGTCCGCCAGCTGGAACTGCTGGTTCATCGCGTTGGCGTCCGACCACTGGATCAGCCCGGCGCCGTCGGCCGTCGACGCGCCGGAGACGTCCAGCACCTTGCCGGAGTTGCGGGAGCGCAGCCGGTACCAGCCGCCGCCAGAGTCGACGAACTGCCACTGCTGGTTGGCGCCGTCGCTGCGGGTCCACTGGGTGACCCGCGCCCCGTCGGTGGTGGCCTGGTTGTAGACGTCCAGCGCCTTGCCGCTGTTCCGGTTCACCAGCACGTACCACGCGCCGGTGTCCACGGTCGCGGCCTGCGCCGTGGCCGGGAGCACCGCGACGGTCCCGGCGCCGAGCAGCATCGCCGCCGCGGCGGCGACGAGCCGGGACAGCCGACCGCGCCTGCGCACGCCCGGTCCCACCTGACCGATGACTGCCATGTTCCTCCTCAGGAGACGGACGGTGGACGGCCCGGCGCCGCCAGCACCGAATTTGTGTTAGCGCTAACATGAGCTGATCCATCGACTGTGAGCGATAACACGGAGGACGTCAAGGCGTAACGTCCGGCGGTCCGGTCGGCGCGGTGCGGGCACGGCGACGGCGGACGCGCCCGAGGGTGGGCGGGCGCGTCCGCCGCGTTCCGTCGCCGGCCGCTCAGAACCCCTTGGCCAGCCGGTAGTAGGCCTGGCTCCAGCGGATCTGGTCGGCAAACCGGCGCGGGTCGGTGTCGGCGTCGATGACGACCAGCTCGGTACGGCTCATCTCGGCCAGGTCGTGCAGCTCCTCGACCCCCACCGCCTGCGACAGGACCGTGTGGTGCGGGGCGCCGGCGGTGATCCACGCCTCGGCGGAGCCGGCCAGGTGCGGGCGGGGACGCCAGACCGCCCGGGCCACCGGCAGCCGCCGCAGCGGCTGGGGTGGTGGCACCACGTCGATCTCGTTGGCGACCAGCCGGAACCGCTCCCCCATGTCGGCCAGGCCGAGCACCACGGCGGGACCGGGCGCGGCGTCGAAGACCAGCCGGACCGGGTCCTCCCGGCCACCGATGCTCAGCGGATGGATCTCCGCGGTCGGCACGTCGGCGGAGATGCTCGGGCACACCTCCAGCATGTGCGCGCCGAGCACCAGTTCCCGGCCCGGCGTGAGGTCGTAGGTGTAGTCCTCCATGAACGAGGTGCCACCGTCCACCCCGACCGCCATCGCCTTGAGGGTGTGGACCAGGACGGAGGTCTTCCAGTCGCCCTCGCCGCCGAAGCCGTAACCGTCGGCCATCAACCGCTGCACGGCGATGCCCGGCAGTTGACGCAGCCCGCCCAGGTCCTCGAAGTTCGTGGTGAAGGCGCGGAAGCCGCCGGCTTCGAGGAAGGTGCGCAGACCCAGTTCCAGGCGGGCGGCGTAGCGCAGGGACTCGTGCCGGTCGCCACCGGGACGCAGCTCGGGCGTCACCCGGTAGCTGTCGTCGTACTCCTTGACCAGGTCGTCGACCTGCGCGTCGGTGACCTCGTCGACCTGCCGGACGAGGTCGTTGACGCCGTAGGTGTTCACCGAGACGCCGAATCGCAGCTCCGCCTCCACCTTGTCGCCCTCGGTCACCGCCACGTCGCGCATGTTGTCGCCGAAGCGCGCCAGCCGCAGCGACCGCATCGCCGACCAGCCCAGTGCCGCCCGGGTCCAGGCCCCGACCCGGGAGATCACCCGGGGGTCACTGACGTGCCCGGCGACGGTCTTGCGCGCCACCCCGAGTCGGGTCTGGACGAACCCGAACTCCCGGTCGCCGTGGGCGGCCTGGTTGAGGTTCATGAAGTCCATGTCGATGTCGTCCCACGGGAGCCGGACGTTCGCCTGGGTGTGCAGGTGCAGCAGCGGCGTCCGCAACGCGTCCAGCCCGGAGATCCACATCTTCGCCGGCGAGAAGGTGTGCATCCACGCGATGATCCCGATCGCCCCCTGCGCGGCGGCGTCCCGGCAGACCCGCAGGATGTCGGCGCTCGTGGTGAGCACCGGTTTCCAGACGACCCGGGCGGGGATGTGCGGCGAGTCGTCGAGCACCGCGGCGATCCGCCGGGACTGCTCGGCCACCTGACGGAGGATGTCCTCGCCGTACAGGGCCTGGCTGCCGGTGAGGAACCAGATCTCCGGCGCGGGGTGCGTTGCCATGGGGTTGCCTTCCGCGAGATGGTCGGTCACTTGTAGCGAATTCCGATCAGACGTTGGAGCAGGATGAACGCGAAGAGCAGGCCGCCGATCACGATCTTGGTCCACCAGGAGTTGAGGCTGCCGTCGAAGGTGATCAGGGTCTGGATCACCCCGAGGACCAGCACCCCGAGCACGGTGCCGAAGACGTAGCCGGAGCCACCGGTGAGCACGGTCCCACCGATGACCACCGCCGCGATCACGTCGAGTTCCATGCCGACGGCGATCAGCGGGGCGCCGGAGAGGGTGTAGAAGGAGAGCAGGATGCCGCCGACCGCGGCGCAGAGGCCGCTGATGGTGTAGACGGCGATCCGGGTACGGCCGACCGGCAGGCCCATCAGCAGGGCCGACTGGGCGTTGCCGCCGATCGCGTACACGTTGCGGCCCAGCCGGGTGTACGCGAGGACGTAGCCGGCGACGACCACCACCGCGAAGGCGATCAGCACGCTGACCGACACGAAGTTGCCGCTCGGGTTCCCGATCCGGGCCTGGGACATGCGGGTCCAGAACCCGTCGGTGATCGGGATGGACGAGCCGCTGATGAAGGTGCACATGCCCCGCGCGAAGAACATCCCGGCCAGGGTGACGATGAACGGCTGGATGTCGAAGAAGTGGATCACGCAGCCCATCAGGAAGCCCAGCGTCGGCCCGATGAGCAGCGCGACCAGCAGCACCAGCGCCGCCGGTGTCCCCTTCTCCAGCAGGAACGCCGAGACCATCGCGGTCATCGCGACGACCGAGCCGACCGACAGGTCGATCCCACCGGTCAGGATCACGAAGGTCATGCCGACCGCGACGACGAGCAGGAACCCGTTGTCGATGAAGACGTTGAAGACGACCTGGACGCCGGAGAAGGCCCGGTACTGCGAGACGCCGACGCCGTAGAGGACCAGCAGCAGGAACCCGGTGGCCAGGACCGGGACGTGCCGCCGGGGCAGCCGGGCCCAGGTACGGGCGGCGGTCAGGGAGAGGGTGGTCATGCGGGCACCTGCTCCTTCGGCTGTTCCGGGGCGGTGACGACGGGCACCGCGGCGGGCCGCCGCCGGGCGAACCGGGCCCGGAAGCCGGGGGCCTGGATGAGGCAGACCGCGATGACCACGACGGCCTTGAACAGCAGGGACGTCTGGGGCGAGATGTTCATGGCGTACACCGTGGTGGTGAGGGTCTGGATGAGCAGCGCGCCGAGGATCGTGCCGCCGAGGGAGAACCGGCCACCCGCGAGCGAGGTGCCACCGATCACCACCGCGAGGATCGCGTCGAGCTCGACCCAGAGGCCGGCCGCGTTGCCGTCGGCGCTGGACACGTTGGCCGTCATCATGAATCCGGCGACCGCGGCGCAGGCCGCGCTGATGACGTACACCAGGAAGGTGACCCGCCCGGACCGGATGCCGGCCAGGCGGCTGGCCCGGGCGTTGCCGCCGACCGACTCGACGATCAGGCCCAGGGCGGTACGGCGGGTCACCGCGGCGATGAGCAGGGCCGCCGCGAGGGCGATGAAGATGGCCAGCGGCAGGGTGAGCAGGTGGCCGACGCCGATCGCCTTGTACGGGTCGGAGTTGATCGTGAGGATCTGCCCCTCGGTGATCAGCTGGGCGAGGCCCCGACCGGCGACCATCAGGATCAGCGTCGCGATGATCGGTTGGATGCCGATGACCGCGACCAGCACACCGTTCCAGGCACCGAGGACCAGGGCCACGCCCAGTCCCAGGGCCAGCGCGGTCAGCACCCCACCGAGGCTGTTCTGGTCGGGTTGACGGCTGATGTAGAGGCAGGCGATGGCGCCGCTGATCGCGCAGAGCGAGCCGACCGACAGGTCGATGCCGCCGGTGGCGATGACCAGCGTCATGCCGAGCGCGACGAGGATCAGCGGCGCGCTGAGCCGGACGATGTCGACGAGACTGCCGTACAGGTGGCCGTCGCGCAGTTGCACCGACAGGAAGCCCGGCCGGTGGATCGTGTTGGCGGCCAGCAGGACGACGAGCACCGCGACCGGCCAGAAGAGCCGATGTGTGGTCAGCGCCCGGAAACCGGACCGTGTCCCGGTCATGACGGCACCCTCCCCTGCCCGGCGCCGGCGGCGATGACCTGCATGATCCGGTCGGCGTCGACGCTGTCGTCGTTGGTGAGCTGCGTGACCATCTCGCGGTCCCGCATCACGGCGATCCGGTGGCTGAGCCGCAGCACCTCCTCCAGCTCGGCGGAGATGAACAGCACGGCGGTGCCCCCGTCGGAGAGTTCCGCCACCAACCGCTGGATCTCGGTCTTCGCCCCGATGTCGATGCCCCGGGTCGGCTCGTCCAGGATCAGCAGCCGGGGCTCGGTGATGAGCCAGCGGGCGAGCAGCACCTTCTGCTGGTTGCCGCCCGACAGGTTCGCCACCGGGATGTCGGGGTCGGCGGGACGGATGCTCAGCGCCTTCACGTACCGCTCGACCAGCTCGTCCTGCCGGCGGCGCGGGATCGGGCGCAGCCAACCCCGGGCGGCCTGCAGGGCGAGGATCATGTTCTCGCGTACGGACAGCTCCGGGACGATGCCCTCGGCCCGCCGGTTCTCCGAGCAGAAACCGATGCCGTGGTCGATGGCGGCCACCGGCGTCCGCAGCGCGGTGGGGGTGCCCCGCACCCGGACGTCACCCTGGTCGGCGCGGTCGGCGCCGAAGAGCAGCCGCGCCACCTCGGTACGGCCCGAGCCGAGCAGGCCGGCCAGGCCGACCACCTCACCCTCGTGGATGGTCAGGCTGAACGGCGCCACCGCCGAGCGGCGTCCGAGTGCGCGGGCGTCGAGCAACGGCGTGCCTGCCGCCAGGGCCGCGACGTCGCGTCGGGGCGCCTCGTCGAGGCGTTCCAGGACCCGCAGCTCCTTGCCGATCATCTTCTCCACCAGGGTGAGCTGGGGCAGGTCGCGGGTGGCGTACTCGCCGACGAGCTGCCCGTTGCGCAGCACCGTGATCCGGTCGGCGATGCCGTACACCTGGTCGAGGAAGTGGGTGACGAAGAGGATCGCGATCCCCTCGTCGCGCAGCTGGCGCATCACCCGGAACAGCTGCGCCACCTCCCCGGCGTCGAGGCTGGAGGTCGGCTCGTCGAGGACCAGCACCCGGGCCTCGACGTCGATCGCGCGGGCGATCGCCACCATCTGTTGCACCGCCAGCGAATAGCTGCCGAGCTGCGCGTTGACGTCGATGTCCAGGTCGAGCCGGGCGAGCAGGGCGCGGGCCCGCCGGCGCATCTCGCCCCACCGGACCGCGCCGAGCCGGCGCGGTTCCCGGCCGATGAAGATGTTCTCCGCCACCGAGAGGTTGGTGCAGAGGTTGACCTCCTGGTAGACGGTGCTCACCCCGGCGGCGGCGGCCTGCATGGGGCCGGTGAACGACACCGGCGCGCCGTCGAGCGTGACGGTGCCGGAGTCGATGCCGTAGACGCCGGTGAGCACCTTGATCAGGGTCGACTTGCCCGCGCCGTTCTCCCCCATCAGCGCGTGCACCTCGCCGGCGAAGAGGCGGAAGTCCACGTTGTCGAGCGCGCGTACCCCGGGGAACGACTTGCTGATCCCCGTCATTGTCAGGACTGGATGGCTCCCTGCCATGCCACCGGACCTTTCGGTGAGGTTCGTGAGGAAGGCGCGCGGCGTACGCGGCCCGCCCGGTCCGTCAACTCCGCAGGCCGGTCGGGCCTGCGCGGCGGCCGGGCCCCGGGGCCCGGCCGCTGCTGCCGGGGGCGTCGCCCCGGTCGTCGGCGTCAGTACTTGCGGTCGGGCAGGGCCGCCTTGGCCTGCTCCTGGGTGAAGGTGGTCTCCTGGGTCTCGATCCGGGCCGGGACCTCCTCGCCGTTGTGCACCTTCTTCGCCAGGTCCATCAGCTGCGGACCGAGCAGCGGGCTGCACTCGGCGATGAAGTTGAACTTGCCGTCGGCGAGGGCCTGCATGCCGTCCTTGACCGCGTCGACCGTGATGATGGTGATGTCCTTGCCGGGCACCTTCCCGGCCGCGGTGATCGCCTCCAGCGCGCCCAGGCCCATGTCGTCGTTGTGCGCGAAGAGCACGTCGATCTTCGGGTTGGCCTTGAGGAACTGCTCCATCACCTGCTTGCCGCCCGCGCGGGTGAAGTCACCGGACTGCGAAGCGATGATCTTCAGGTTCGGGTTGGCGGAGATGGCCTCGGCGAAACCCTTCTTCCGGTCGTTCGCCGGCGCGGAACCCGTCGTCCCCTGCAGCTCGACGATGTTCACCGGGCCGGTGGCGGCCTTCTTCTGCTCCACCAGCCACTCGCCCGCGAGCCGCCCCTCCTTGACGAAGTCCGACCCGAGGAAGGTCTTGTAGAGGGACTTGTCGGCCGAGTCGACGGACCGGTCGGTGAGGATGACCGGGATCTTGGCGTCCTTGGCCTCCTTGAGCACGGTGTCCCACCCGGACTCCACCACCGGCGAGAAGGCGATCACGTCGACCTTCTGCTGGATGAAGTTGCGGATGGCCTTGATCTGGTTCTCCTGCTTCTGCTGCGCGTCGTCGAACTTCAGGTCGATGCCGGCCGCCGCGGCGGATTCCTTGATCGACGTGGTGTTCGCCGTCCGCCAGCCGCTCTCCGCGCCGACCTGGGAGAAGCCCAGGGTGATCTTCCCGTCGTCCTTGCCGCCGCCGGCGCCCGTGTCGCTGTTGCCGCAGGCCGCCATGCCGGTGGCCAGCAGCGCCGCGGTGAGCACCGCGATGACCTTGCGGGACGGCAGGAGGGCTCTCGTTCTCTTCACCGCATGTCTCCTCGGGGTAAGGGGTTACGCCGTTCTGGTGGTGGTGCTGTCGCAGGTGGTGTGGTGGGTGGAGGTGGTGCTCCGCGGCCCGCCCCGCAGGGCGGGTCCGCGCGATCGGAGGCGGCCGTCACGGGCTCGCCGGTGACGCGGGACGCTGTCCGTAAACGTTCTGGTAGCGGTCGTGCAGGGCGTCCACGTCGGCCGCCGCCATCGGCGCCGGCTCGCCGAGCGCCCGGGTGAGATGCGCGGTACGGGCGACGTCTTCGCACATCACCGCCGCCTTCACCGCGGCGCGGGCGTCCCGGCCGATGGTGAACACGCCGTGGTTGCGCATCAGCACGGCGGGCGAGCGGTGCCCGGTGAGGGTCTCCACGATGCCCTTGCCGATGTCGTCGCCGCCGATCAGCGCGAACGGGCCGACCGGGATCTCCCCGCCGAACTCGTCGGCCTGGGCGGTGAGGTGGCACGGGATCGGTTCGCCACGGGCCGCCCAGGCGGTCGCGTACGTGCTGTGGGTGTGGACCACGCCGCCCACCTGCGGCATCGCGCGGTAGACGTAGGCGTGCGCGGCGGTGTCGCTGGACGGCGCGAGGTCACCCTCGACGACGATGCCGGCCAGGTCGCAGACCACCATGTTCTCCGGCGCGAGGTCGTCGTAGTCGACGCCGCTCGGCTTGATCACCATCAGGTCCTGGCCGGGCACCCGCGCCGAGACGTTCCCCGCCGTCCAGGCGACCAGCCGGTAGCGGGTCAGTTCGGTGTGCAACCGGGCGACGCTCTCCCGCAGCCGCCGGATCTGCGGACCGGTGTTCACGCGACCACCTCCAGTGCGGCCGTGACCTCGGCCGCCGCCGGACCGACGGCGGCGTTGCGGATGGCCCGCAGCCGGGACATGACCTCGCTCCCGCCCCGGCCGAAGTGGTCGTGCAGCGCGCGGTACTCGGCGTACAGGGCGTCGTAGGCGCGGGCCCGGTCCGGGTCGGGCCGGTAGACGTCACGGTCCACCCGGCTCATCGCCTCGGAGGCCGCGTAGACGTCCGGGTACGCCCCGGCGGCCACCGCGGCGTGGATCGCGGAGCCCAGCGCGGGCCCCTGCGCCGATCCGATCAGGCTCAACGGCCGGTTGGTGACGTCGGCGTAGATCTGCATCAGCAACCGGTTCGAGGTGAGGCCGCCGGCCACCACCAGCTCGTGGATCGGCACCCCCGCCTCGACGAACGCGTCGATGATCATCCGGGTGCCGTACGCCGTCGACTCCAGCAGCGCGCGGTAGACGTCCGCCGGCCGGGTGGCCAGGGTCAGCCCCACCACGAGACCGCTCAGGTCGTGGTTGACCAGCAGGGACCGGTTGCCGTTCCACCAGTCCAGAGCGACCAGCCCGTGCGCGCCGACGGGTTGCGCCCCGGCCAGCTCGGAAAGGCGCTCGTGCGAGTCGACGCCGGCCGGCGCGGCGTGCTCGACGAACCAGCCGAAGATGTCGCCGACCCCGCTCTGGCCCGCCTCGTAGCCCCAGTGACCGGGACTGAGCCCACCGTCGACGACGCCGCACATGCCGGGCACCTCCACCAGGTCGGCGCCGTTGACCACGTGACAGGTCGAGGTGCCCATGATCGCCACCAGGTGGCCGGGGAGCAGCGCCCGGGCGGAGGCGGCGGTGACGTGGGCGTCGACGTTGCCGGCCGCGACCGCGATCCCCGCCGGGAGCCCGGTCCACGCCGCGGCCTGCGCGGTCAGCGTGCCGGCACAGGCGCCCATCGGCAGCAGCGGCCCGTCGAGCTTGCCGACGAAGTCGACGAAGTCGACGTCCAGGGCGGTCAGGAACTCCCGCGACGGGTACCGGCCGTCCTGGCGGATGCCCTTGTAGCCGGCGGTGCAGATGTTGCGGGTCTCGACGCCGCAGAGCTGCCAGACGATCCAGTCGGCCGCCTCGATGAACCGCTCGGCGCGGCGGTAGGTCTCCGGGTCCTCGTCGAGGAGTTGCAGGCCCTTGGCGAACTGCCACTCGGCGGAGATCTTGCCGCCGTACCGGCCGGTCCACGGCTCGCCGCGCTCGTGCGCCAGCGCGTTGATCCGGTCGGCCTGCGGCTGCCCGGCGTGGTGCTTCCACAGCTTCACCCAGGCATGCGGCCGGTCGCGCAGCTCCGGCACCTCGCAGAGCGGGGTGCCGTCGGCGAGGGTGGGCAGGACGGTGCAGGCGGTGAAGTCGGTGGCGATGCCGATCACCCGGGCCGGGTCGATCCCGGCGGCGGCCACGGCGGCCGGCACCGCGTGCCGCAGCACGTCCCGGTAGTCCTCCGGGTCCTGCAGCGCCCAGTCGGGCGGCAGCGGCACCGCCGCGCCGGGGAGCGCGGAGTCGATCACTCCGTGCCGGTACTCGTGGACCGCGGTGCCCAGCTCGGCCCCGTCCCCGACCCGGACCACCAGCGCCCGGCCCGACAGGGTCCCGTAGTCGACCCCGACGACGTACCGGTCCCCCGGCCCGTCCACATCCATCATGTCCACCTCCGCGTGCCGTGGCTCACATTGTTAGCGCTCACATCGGCGTCGGTCAAGATGTTGCCGCAACAGACTCGCAGCGGGGTGGCCACAAGGGCGACCGACCCGCCCGAAGGTGCGCCGTCGGCCACATGTGAACGTTAACATGTATCGATGCCTCGACTCGCATCCACAGCCCTTGCACTGCGCCGCAGCCAGCAAAGATGATCTGTTAGCGCTAACGATGGAACGCCCCCACAGCGCCCGCGACACGGCAGGGCCGGGCCCACGCGGCACCCGGACGGCCAGCCGGCGGAGGGTCGCCGCGCCGACCCGGAGAAGACGCTCTTCCTGATCCGCGCCGACCCGGGCCCCGGCACCGCTGCTCGACGAACGGCCCCGCTCCCGGGCGGGAGCGGGGCCGCGTACGGCGCGGTCGTCAGAGGGCCGTGACGGTCCACTGGTTGTTGGTGTTGGTGTTCGGCGCCCACCGGCACACCATCGATCCCGCGGTCGTGCTGCCCATCCCGTCCAACGCGGTACCCGTACCCCGGTTGACGATCTGATACCGCCCGCTACCCACGCTCACCAACCGCCACTGCTGGTTGTTCCCACCATTCCACGGCGCCTGCGACCCACTCGCCCCGTTGCTCGCGTCGCCCCAACTGTCGATCACCATGCCGTTGGCCCGGTTCACGATCCGGTTGTAGCCACCACCCACGTCCACCAGCTGCCACTGCAGGTTGGTGCTGCTCACGCCGGTCCACTGCTTCACCACCGGACCCGACGCCACACTCCCCCCCCCGCTGTCCAGCACCAGGCGGCACGGGTCCGCTGCTCCAGCACGACACCCGGACCGGTAGAGGCACCGACGACGCCGAGGCACTTGTTGCTGCCGAGGTTCGTCAGCCGGTCAGGGCGGGGCGGATCGGTTCTCGCGCCGTCGGACGGCTCGACGGTGGAACACCCGCGATTCGACGCCCGCCGGCTGACGCCCCTGCGGCCACCGTGCACTCGCCGCCGCACAGCCGGTGCACCGGTAGCCCACGCCGGTAGGGCCGGTCGCCGACCCGACACCAGCCTGTTATCGCTAACAACTGCCCGGTCAGCCCATGTAACAGGCGGATGAGCTCGCCTGTCAACAGCCGACGCGCCGTCCGGACGGATTCCATGCCAAAGCCGGCGCTTCCCGGCGATCAACCGCGAAGCCGTTGACAGACCCGAATGTCAAGGACACGATAAGCGTCAATGTTAGCGCTCACACACACGTCATTCTCAGGAGGAGATCGATGGATCAGAGAACCCTCGGCCGGCGGCGGCTGGCGGCGGCCCTGGCCCCACTGGCGCTGCTCGTCGCCGTGGCCGGGACCGTGGTCGGCTCCGCCGGGTCACCGGCTCTCGCGGCCGGCACCGGGCCGTGCGACATCTACGCCGCCGGCGGCACCCCCTGCGTGGCCGCGCACAGCACCACCCGCGCCCTCTACGGCGCCTACAACGGACCGCTGTACCAGGTACGGCGCGCGTCCGACAACACCACCCGCGACATCGCTCCGCTCACCCCCGGCGACGTCGCCAACGCCGGCACGCAGGACTCCTTCTGCGCCGGCACCTCGTGCCTGATCACGGTCATCTACGACCAGTCCGGCCGGGGCAACCACCTCACCCAGGCGCCTCCCGGTGGCTTCTCCGGCCCTGCGGCGGGTGGCTACGACAACCTCGCCGACGCCACCCTCGCCCCGGTCACCGTCAACGGCCGCAAGGCGTACGGGGTGTTCGTCGCCCCTGGCACCGGCTACCGCAACAACACCACCAACGGCATCGCCAAGGGCGACCAACCCGAAGGCATGTACGCCATTCTCGACGGCACCCACTACAACGGCGGCTGCTGCTTCGACTACGGCAACGCCGAAACCAACAGCCGCGACAACGGCAACGGCACCATGGAAGCCATCTACTTCAGCAACAACAAGATCTGGGGCACCGGCACCGGCACCGGTCCCTGGATCATGGCCGACCTCGAAAACGGCCTCTTCTCCGGTGTGAACCCGGGCTACAACGCCAACGACCCCACCATCAACCACCGCTTCCTCACCGCCATCGTCAAGGGCGAACCCAACCACTGGGCGATCCGCGGCGGCAACGCCCAGACCGGCGGCCTCTCCACCTTCTACGACGGCAAACGCCCCAACGCCTCCGGCTACAACCCGATGAAGAAAGAAGGCGCCATCATCCTCGGCATCGGCGGCGACAACAGCCACGGCGCCGCCGGCACCTTCTATGAAGGCGTCATGACCTCCGGCTACCCCACCGACACCACCGAGAACGCGGTCCAGGCCAACATCACCGCCGCCGGCTACGCCGCCACCACCGGCGGCGGCCAGCAGAACATCGAGATCGTCGGCAACCAGTCCGGCCGCTGCATCGACGTACCGAACGGCAGCACCACCAGCGGCACCCAGGTGCAGCTCTGGGACTGCTGGGGCGGGGCCATGCAGCGCTGGACCTACACCGCCACCAAGCAACTACAGGTGTACGGCAACAAGTGCCTCGACGCGGAGGCGGCCGGCACGTCGGCCGGCACCCGCGCCATCATCTGGGACTGCAACGGCCAAGCCAACCAGCAGTGGAACCTCAACTCCAACGGCACCATCAGCGGTGTCCAGTCGGGACTCTGTCTCGACGCGTACAACTGGGGCACCGCGAACGGCACCAAGGTCGTTCTGTGGACCTGCCAGGGCGGCGCCAACCAGCAGTGGAGCCTGCGCAACTGACCCGGGCAGCCGGCTGAGGCCGGCACGCCACGGCCGATCGGCGAGGCGGACCACTCCGGACGGGGTGGGTGCCGCCCCGCCGACCACGGTCCAATGTCGACGCGGCACGCCGACCAGCGGTCCAGGTGACCGCTCATTCGCGCGCCAATCGCCGTGCAGAAGCGCCGCCGTACCCGACCCGGACGTCATCGGCCGGGCGCCATCCCCGCACCACTCACGGACCGGGAGGTCCCCTTGCGACTCACCAGCCGTTCCCGCCGGCGGTGGGCGTTGATCGCCACCGCCACCGCGCTCACCCTCACCGGTGCCGGACTCACCGGCACCCAGTTCGCCTCCGCCGCCACCACCGGCTGCGCCGTCACCTACACCGTCCCCTCCTCCTGGCCCGGCGGCTTCGGCACCAACGTCGTCATCACCAACCTCGGCGACCCGATCACCAACTGGCGACTCAGCTGGAACTTCACCGCCGGCGAAACCGTCACCCAGTACTGGAACACCACCCTCACCCAGACCGGCACCACCGCCACCGCCACCAACGTCTCCTACAACGGCGCCATCGCCACCGGCGGCACCACCAGCTTCGGCTTCAACGCCACCGGCACCGGCACCGTCCCCACCAGCTTCACCCTCAACGGCGTCACCTGCACCGGCGCCACCAGCACCCCACCACCACCCACCACCCCGACGCCGACCACGCCACCCCCGTCGCCCAGCACCCCGCCGCCGACCACCAACGGCCCCTGCGACATCTACGCCGCCGGCGGCACCCCCTGCGTCGCCGCGCACAGCACCACCCGCGCCCTCTTCCGCACCTACAGTGGGCGCCTCTACCAGGTCCGCCGCTCCTCCGACAACGCCACCCGCGACGTCACCACCCGCACGGCCGGCGGTCCCGCCGACGCCGCCGCGCAGGACACCTTCTGCGCCAACACCACCTGCGTCATCACCTGGATCTACGACCAGTCCGGTCGGGGCAACAACCTCGGCTACCAGGGAGCCGGCGGCATCGGGGGCGCGGTTGCGCCGGCCGTCGCGAACCGCGAGGCGGTCACGGTCGGCGGCGCCAAGGCGTACTCGCTCTACATTCCCGGCAACAGCAGCTACTGGCGGGACGGGCACACCACCGGCGTCCCGACCGGCAGCGCCCCCGAGGGCATGTACATGGTGACCAGCGGCACCCACGTCAACAGCGGTTGCTGCTTCGACTACGGCAACAGCGAGACCACCCGCCGGGCCGACGGGGCCGGCGCGATGGACGCGATCAACTTCAGTACGAGCTGCTGGTTCGGTGGCTGCTCCGGCACGGGCCCTTGGGTGCAGGCCGACCTCGAGTGGGGTCTCTTCCCCGGCGGCAGCTCCTCGTGGAACCCGAACCAGCGGGCCTTCACCAGCAAGTTCGTGACGGCCACGCTGAAGAACAACGGCACCTCCCGGTTCGCCATCAAGGGCAGCAACGCCCAGTCCGGCAGCCTCTACACGCTCTACGACGGATCGCTGCCCAACGGCTACAGCCCGATGAAGAAGCAGGGAGCGATCATCCTGGGCAGCGGCGGCGACTGCTGCATCGACAACAAGAACCAGAGCGTCGGCACCTTCTACGAGGGGGCCATGGTGGCCGGCTATCCCTCGGACGCGACCGAGAACGCCGTCCAGGCCAACGTGGTGGCCGCCGGCTACCGCTGAGCTGACGCAGCCGCCGCCCCCGACCCCGCGGGGGTTGCCGTCCCGGGACCGGCCTTGCCGCGGCGGTCACCGGTGAGCGGGTACGACGCCGACAGCCGCTCCCCTTCGCCACGCCGACGGTGCTGGTGCGGCGCCGTCGGTGTCGCGCACCGAACCGAGGTGCGGCTGCCGAGTCCAGGCACCAGCCCGATCCACGGAACCGCCCCGGTCGCCCTGCGTGGCGACCGGGGCGGTTCGTCTCGACCGGACCGGGAGAGCGATCAGAGGGTCAACACGACGGTGGAGATGCTGCGTGCGCCGACGTTGACGCTCACCTGCCCACCGTTCACACCGACCGGCTGGCTGGCCGCGTTGGCGGTCTGCGAGGTCAGGTAGTACTCGGCCTTGGTGACGTTCTGCGGCACCTGGATGACGGCGTTGTTGACCGCGCTGGTCGACCGGTTGAGGATCACCAGCGTGATCTTGCCGCCGCCCTGATAGGCGGTCACCTCCAGCGGCGAGGCCTTGGCGCTCTTGGTCAGGGCGACCCGCTGGTAGCCGGGGCGGACGTACTTGGCGTACTGCGAGAAGGCGTACCCGCGCTTCAGCGGAGCACCGGCGACCGTGCCGTAGGCCGCGTCCCCGTCCCCGATGAAGGAGTAGTAGCGCTTGCCGTACCACCAGACGTAGGCCGCCCAGTTCGACTCCATCGACTTGTGCACCGTACGCATGATGTCGTCGAGCGTCTCGTTCCAGACCGCCTGGTTACCGGGGTCGCCCCAGATGTTGGAGCCGCTGCCGTCGGCCGCGTGCAGGTTCCACTCGGTCATCCAGACCGGCTTGTGGTACTGGTCGGCCAGGGAGTACGGCTTCAGCCGCCCGGCGGCCTCGGTGCCGTACAGGTGACCGCCGACGTAGCCGAGGTTGTTCCGGGCGCTCGCGTCGTTGAGGGTCGGGTCGGTGTAGCTGTAGTTCATGTTCACCGCCTCGGCGACCATGAGCTTGGTGTTCTGCACCTTCGCGCCCTGGTCCCGGACGAACGTCTCCAGCTCCGTGCCGCTCCAGTCCATCGAGTCGTAGTCCGGGTGCCAGTCCGGCTCGTTCTGCACCGAGGTGACGTCGATCGGCACGCCCTGGTTACGCATGTACTGGACGTAGCTGTTCAGATGGTTGGCGTAGTCGTCGTAGTACTCGGGCTTCAGCTTGCCGCCGCTGGTCCGGCTGTTGTTCGTCTTCCACGCCGCCGGAGCGGTCCACGGTGTCGCCAGGATCTTCACCCCCGACCCGTACGACTTCGCCGTCTTCAGGGCGTTCACCTGGGTCGACCACTCGCTGGACACCGGCGAGATGCCGGTACGCACGATGGACAGACCAAGCTGGTTGGGACCCAACCCGACCAGCGTCTGCGTCTCGGCGGTCGACCAGGCGCCGCCCCAGATCGACACGGCCGCCCCGAACCCGTCGATCGTCTGGTATCTGGTGGCGCTGTTCACCGAGATGTCCGCCGGCCCGGTCGGGGGTGACGTGGTCGGTGACGTGGTCGGTGACGTGGTGGGTGACGTGCTCGGCGAGGTCGTCGGCACCGTGCCGCCGGTGCAGGCGACCCCGTTCAGCGCGAAGCCGGCCGGAGCCGGGTTGCTGCCGTTCCACGTACCGTTGAAGCCGAACGACGTCGAACCGTTGGTGGCGATGGCGCCGTTGTAGCTGACGTTCCTGGCGGTGACCGCGGCGCCGCTCTGGGCCACCGTGGCGTTCCAGGCTTCCGTCACGGTCTGTCCCGCGCCGTAGGACCAGGTCAGCGTCCAGTTCGTGATCGGGTCACCGAGATTGGTGACGGTCACGTTGGCGCCGAAGCCACCCTGCCACTGCGACGACACGGCATAGTTCGCCGCACAGCCGGCGGCTGCGGCCCCGGCGGGCAGCGCCACGGCGACCGCGGCCGATGCCAGCAGCATCGTGCCGGCGGTCACCATGGCGGCGGTGCTCACCTTGCGTTTTCTCACGAGACCTCTTCTCGACTCGCAGGGCTGATCGGGAGATGGCGAGCCGCAGGAGGACCCGGCCGTCACGACGCCGGGCCCACCCGCAGCACGCCACTAGCGCTGCAGCGTCAACAGGCCCGGCCGGTAGGGCAGGAGGCCGTAGTCGCCGCCGGAGTTGGTGGCCCGGCCCTGGTAGAGCAGCTGCAGGTTGCAGGGGTCGATCGTCATGGTCTGGTCGGGATTGCTGCGGATCAGGTCACCGTGGCTGATGTCGTTGGTCCACGTCGCGCCGCTGTTGGCCTTGCCCGCGAACGGGTTGCTCTCGGTCGCGGCCTGCGGTGTCCACGAACCACCCAGGCTGGTGGCCGTGAAGGACCGGAAGTAGCGGCCCTGCGCGCCCATCGCCTCGACGAGCATCAGGTACTGGTTCTGGCCCTGGACCTTGTAGACCTGGACCGCCTCGAACAGGTTGGCGGTCGTGTCACTCATGATCGTGGTGTAGCTCGAGCCGAAGTTGCCCGGGAAGTTCCCGATCGGCATGCCGGCCCGGTAGATCTTGCCGTTGTCCCCGGCGAAGAAGAGGTACATGTTGGTCCCGTCCCCGATGACCGTCTGGTCGATCGGGGCGGCGCCGGAGAGGCTCCCGGTGAACAGCGCCTGCGGCGCCGACCAGCCGTTGGGGTTGGTCGGATCGTTGGACGTCCTGTACATGAAGGCGGCCGAACCCCACTGGTAGGTCAGCACCCAGATGTTCTTCGGGGCGAAGTAGAACAGCGTGGGCGCGACGGTGCCGGAGCTCATTCCGGTCTGGGTGGCCGACGCCATGTCCGACCAGTTCGTGAAGGGGCTGAAGGCCATCGAGCCCCAGGCCGATCCGAAGTCGTGGGTGGTCGCGTACACCAGATGCTTGCCGTTGTAGACGACGTGGGTGAAGTCCTTGAGCGACACCCAGCCCGACTTCGGCTGTGCCAGCGGGCCCGTGGAGGTCCACCGGTAGCTCGACGGCAGCGCGCACGTGCCGGTCGGCGTGGGGGTCGGCGTGGGGGACGAGGTGGGGGGCGGGGACGAGCTGGGGGGCGGGGTCGGGGAGGTGGGACTACCCGTGCACGACACCCCGTTCACGGCGAAGCTCGTCGGTGCCGGGTTGCTGCCCGACCACGACCCGTTGAAGCCGAACGACACCGTTCCGTTGGTCGCGACGGCACCGTTGTAACTCACGTTCTTCGCGGTCACCGCCGAGCCGCTCTGCGTCAGCGACGTGTTCCACGACTCCGTCACCTTCTGCCCGGCAGCGAACGACCAGGTCAACGTCCAACCGGTCAACGGATCGCCCAGGTTGGTGATCGACACGTTCGCGCCGAATCCGCCCTGCCACTGCGACGACACGGCATAGGACACGGAACAGCCGGCGGTCGCCGCACCGGCGGGCAACGCTACGGCGAGCGTCGCCGACGCCAGCACCGCGACACCGGTCGCCGCCAGGGCGACACCGGCCGCTCTGGATCTACCCATAAAGCACCCTCCTCCTGTGATGGCGGCCGGCACATTCGCTGGGCACAGATGTTTTGTGAACGTTAACAGCCGCGTCAGGGATGTTACGGGAGCGCTCCCATCGCATCAACCTTCATCCATTAGGTGGTGCCGCACCCGCCACACCCCCTAAAGCGTCCTAGGAGGGTGGGGTACGAGGAACGCCGGGCGGCCGTCGAGGCCACCCGGCATTCCGGAGGAGAAGCAGGGGTCAGCCGTGGGCCTTGCCCCGACCGCCCGGGCCGAGCTTCTTGCGGGGGCGTACCGAAATGTCGATCGGGGTGCCCTCGAAGCCGAACTCCTCGCGCAGCTTGCGCTCGACGAAGCGCTGGTAGCCGGCGTCCAGCGGCGCGGTGGTGAAGAGCACGAAGCGCGGCGGGGCGACGCCCGCCTGGGTGGCGAAGAGGATCTTCGGGGCCCGACCGCCCCGCACCGGGTGCGGGGTGGCCTGGACCAGCGCGGTCAGCCACTGGTTGAGCTGCGCGGTCGGGATGCGGGTCTCCCAGCTGGCCAGGGCCTTGCGCAACGCCGGGGCGAGCTTGTCCACGGCCCGGCCGGTCTGCGCGGAGAGGTTCAGCCGGATCGCCCACGGGATGCGGCGCAGCTCCCGGTCGATCTCCTTGTCCAGGTAGTACCGGCGGTCGGCGTCGACCAGGTCCCACTTGTTGAAGGCGATGACCAGGGCCCGGCCGGCCTCGACGACCATGGTCAGGATCCGCTGGTCCTGCTCGCTGATCACCTCGCTGGAGTCGAGCAGCACCACCGCCACCTCGGCCGCCTCGATCGCCGCGGCGGTCCGCAGGCTGGCGTAGTACTCGGTGCCGCTGGCCTTGCCGACCCGCTTGCGCAGACCGGCGGTGTCCACCAGCTGCCAGGTCTCCCCGCCGATCTGCACCAGGCTGTCCACCGGGTCGACGGTGGTGCCGGCGACCGAGTCGACGACCGCCCGCTCCTCGCCGGAGAACCGGTTGAGCAGGCTGGACTTGCCGACGTTGGGGCGGCCCACCAGGGCCACCCGGCGCGGGCCGCGCGGTCGGTTCTCCACGATCTTCGGCGCCTCGGGCAGCGCGTCCAGGATGGCGTCGAGCAGCTCGCCGGAGCCCCGGCCGTGCAGGGCGGAGACCGGGTACGGCTCGCCGAGGCCGAGCGACCAGAGCGCGGTCGCCTCCATCTCGATGGAGGTGTTGTCGGTCTTGTTCGCCACCAGGATCACCGGCTTGGCGCTGCGTCGCAGCATCTTCACCGCGGCTTCGTCCACATCGGTCGAACCGACCATCGCGTCGACCACGAAGAGCACCACGTCGGCCGTCGCCACCGCCGCCTCGGCCTGCGCCGCGATGGCGGCGGCCCGGTCCTTGGCGTCGGGCTCCCAACCGCCGGTGTCGACCACCGTGAACGCACGGCCGTTCCACTGCGCGTCGTACGGGACGCGGTCCCGGGTCACGCCGGGGACGTCCTCGACGACCGCCTGCCGGCGGCCGATGATCCGGTTGACCAGGGTCGACTTGCCGACGTTGGGACGGCCGACCACGGCTACCACCGGCTGCGGACCGGACTGCTCCTCGACGTCGAGGTCCGGGTCCCGCAGCTCCACCCAGCCGCTCTGCTCGCTCATGCCACGCCCCGCTCGGTGAGCAGCTCACGGAGCCGGGCGACGACCTCGTCGATGCCGAGCTCGGTGGTGTCCAGCTCGACGGCGTCGGGGGCCTGCTGCAACGGGTTGACCTTCCGGGTCGAGTCCAGCTTGTCCCGCCGCGCCAGGTCGGCGGCGGTGGCCGACACGTCGGCCGCGTCCTCGGCGCTGCGCCGCCGGGCGCGGGCCGCCTCGGAGGCGGTCAGATAGACCTTCAGGTCGGCGTCGGGCGCCACCACCGAACCGATGTCGCGGCCCTCGACCACGATCCGGCCGGCGTGCGCGATCATCTCCCGCTGCCGGGCGACGAGCAGCTCCCGGACCGCCGGTACGGCGGCCACGGCGGAGACCGCACCGGTCACCTCGGGACCCCGGATCTCCCGGTCGACGTTCACGCCGTCGGCGGTCACGCCGTACCCCTGGGGGTCGGTGCCGATGCGCAGGTCGACCTCGCCGGCGACCTTGGCCACCGACGCGGCGTCGGTGAGATCGACGCCGGAGCGCAGCACCGCCCAGGTGATGGCCCGGTACATCGCGCCGGTGTCCAGGTAGCGGGCGTCCAGGCTGCCGGCGAGCCGCCGCGAGACGGTGGACTTACCCGAACCGGATGGCCCGTCCACTGCCACCACGCACCGCCCGGTCCGTTCGTTCTGCCCCACCGTGTGCCTCCTCAGCCCGTATCTCGCGGGTCGCCGTTTCCTGCGGCGCCGTTGAGCGGATGTTCCTCGTCAATGATGCCCGCGCCCGCCCTCTCCGGCGGCGCGGGGCGTGGCCGGGCGCGACCCGCGCCACGACCGGAGAGCCGTCACCGGCCGCGTGGAAGCCTACCGTCAGCGGTACCCGGAACGACGCCGGTCAGTCTTCGACCGCCGCGAACAGGGCGGCGACCTCCGCGTTGGTCAGCCGCCGGGTGCGCCCGGCGCGCAGGTCGCCCAGCCGGATCGGCCCGATCGAGGTACGCACCAGCCGGGACACCGGGTGCCCCACCTCGGCCAGCAGCCGCCGGACGATGTGCTTGCGCCCTTCGTGCAGGCTCAGCTCCACCTGGGCGGTCTTGCCCAGGGTGTCCACCACCTTGAAGGAGTCGACCTTCACCGGGCCGTCCTCCAGCTCCACCCCGGCCGCCAGCCGCTTGCCGAGGTTGCGCGGGATCGGCCCGGCCACCTCGCACAGGTAGGTCTTCAGCACCTCGTACGACGGGTGCATGAGCCGGTGGGCGAGGGTGCCGTCGTTGGTGAGCAGCAGCAGCCCCTCGCTGTCCGCGTCGAGCCGCCCGACGTGATAGACCCGCTGCTCGACCCGGTTGCCCAGGAAGTCCGCGAGCGCGGTGCGGCCCTTCTCGTCGGCCATCGTGGAGACCACCCCGCGGGGCTTGTTCATCGCCAGGTAGACCAGGCGGGTGTCGACCTGGAGCCGTTCCCCGTCCACGTGGATCACGGCGGTGGTGGGGTCGACCTTGTCGCCCAGCTTGGCGACCCGGCCGTTCACGGTCACCCGGCGGCGGAAGATCAGGTCCTCGCAGGCGCGGCGGGAGCCGACGCCGGCGGCGGCCATCACCTTCTGCAGGCGTTCACCCTCGGGCGCTTCGGTGGAGACGGTGCGGTCATCGCGTGGCATCGGCAAGCTCTTCTACGTCGTCGGGGAGGAACGGGGCGAGCGGCGGCAGGTCGGCCACCGAGTTCAGGCCCAGCTTCTCCAGGAACATGGTGGTGGTCCGGTAGAGGAACGCCCCGCTGTCCGGTTCGGCGCCGCACTCCTCCACCAAGCCGCGGAGGACCAGGGTACGGATCACCCCGTCGCAGTTGACACCCCGGATGGCGGAGATCCGCGATCGGGTCACCGGCTGCTTGTAGGCGATCACCGCGAGGGTCTCCAGCGCGGCCTGGGTCAGTCGTACGGACTGCCCGTCCAACACGAACCGCTCGACGTAGCCGGCGTATTCCGGCCGGGTGTAGAGACGCCAGCCACCCGCCGCCCGGCGCAGCTCGAAACCGTGCCCGGCGGCGGTGTAGCCGGCGGCGATCTCGTCCAGCATCGGACCGACCCGCTCGGGCCGCTGCTCGAGGACCTGGGCCAGGGTCAGCTCGCTGACCGGCTCGTCCACCACCAGCAGGATGGCCTCCAGCGCGCCGCGCAGCTCCGCGTCGTCCAGCTCCGGCGCCGGCTCCGGCGCGGGAGCCACCCGCCGCCTCCCCCGCTTCCCGGTCACGCCCCCCGCCCCGTTCTCCCCGGAGATCGTGGAAGCTGCCGGCCCTCCCGCGGTTGCTCCGGCCCCGAGACCTCCCGCCATGTCGCGATCTTGGAGAGTTCCCGTTCCCTGCGGACGGGAGGTGTCCAAGATCTCCGGCCGGGACTGCTCGGCGGGCGTCGGGGCGGCGTCGGCCGGCGTCGGCTCGGGGTCGGGGTCGGGGTCGGGTGGGGCGTCGGCCGGAATCGGCGCGGGCTTCGGTGGGGCGGGGCGCTCCCACGGCGGGACCCAGGCGGCGGCCTGGTCGGCCAGCGAGTCGCGGCGCTCCTCGTCGCTCATCGGGGTCACTCCTGTGTCGGTGCGGGCTCGTCCGCCAGCGGGCGCGGCGTGGGATCAGCCGGGGTGGGGTCGGTGGGTTCCGGGGAGCCGGCGTACTCGTCGACGTGCAGGTCGGTGTCGCCCTCGGCGGGGCCGGTCCAGCGTACGGTCAGCTCCTCCAGCGCCTGCTCCTGGAGGAAGGCGACCAGACCCTCCCGGTAGAGCTCCAGCAGGGCGAGGAAGCGCGCCACCACCTCCAGGGTGATCTCGCAGTCGGCGCAGAGCAGCGAGAAGGTGGCGGTGCCGGCGCGGCGCAGCCGCTCGGTGAGGATGGCGGCGTGCTCGCGGACGCTGACCCGGACCATGTGCACGTGCGCGATGGAGACCTCGGGCACCGGCTTCGGGGTCATCGCCCGCAGCGCCAGCTTGAGCAGCCGCTCCGGGCCGATGCCGAGGACCAGGTCGGGCAGCGCCTCGGCGTACCGGGGTTCCAGGGCGACCATTCGGGGATAGCGCCGGCCGCCGACCGCCTCCAGCTCGGCCAGGTGCGCCGCCGCCTCCTTGTACGCCTTGTACTGCAACAGCCGGGCGAAGAGCAGGTCCCGCGCCTCCAGCAGGGCCAGGTCCTCCTCGTCCTCCACCTCGGCGGCGGGCAGCAGCCGGGCCGCCTTCAGGTCGAGCAGGGTGGCGGCGATCAGCAGGAACTCGCTCGTCTCGTCCAGGTCCCACTGGTCGCCCATGGCCCGGATGTACGCGATGAACTCGTCGGTGACCTTGTGCAGGGCCACCTCGGTGACGTCGAGCTTGTGCTTGCTGATGAGCTGGAGCAACAGGTCGAACGGGCCGGTGAAGTTCGCCAGCCGGACGGTGAAGCCACCGGTCTCGGTGGGCTCCGTGGCGGGCAGCACCCCGTCGACCTCGGCGGCCAGCTCGGCGGCGACCCCCGGATCGGCGGCGGGCGGGTCGAGGGGCGGCGCGGTCACCGGGAAACCGTAGTCCACGCTGCGGACATGCGGCGTGCGACCTACCGCTCCGCCTGGGCGGCGATCACCTCACGGGCGAGCTGGCGGTAGTTGCGCGCCCCGGAGGAGGCCGGGTCGAGCGTGGTGATCGGGGCGCCCGCGACGGTCGACTCGGGGAACTTGACGGTCTTGGTGATCACCGTCTGGTAGACCTTGTCGCCGAACGCCTCCACCACCCGCTGGAGCACCTGCCGGCAGTGCGTGGTGCGGCTGTCGTACATGGTGGCGAGGATGCCTTCGAGTTCGAGGTCGAAGTTGAGCCGCTCGCGGACCTTGTCGATGGTGTCCAGCAGCAGGGCCACGCCGCGCAGGCTGAAGAACTCGCACTCCAGCGGGATGAGCACGCCGTGCGCGACGGTCAGCGCGTTGATCGCCAGCAGGCCGAGCGACGGCTGGCAGTCGATGAGGATGTAGTCGTACTCCTTGCGGATGGTGCGCAGCACCCGGGCGAGGGCCATCTCGCGGGCGACCTCGTTGACCAGCTGGATCTCGGCGGCGGAGAGGTCGATGTTGGCCGGCAGCAGGTGCAGCCCGGCCACGTCGGTCTTGATCAGGACGTCCTCGGCGGTGACGTCGTCCTGCATGAGCAGGTTGTAGACCGACAGGTCGAGGTTGTGCGGGTTGACGCCCAGCCCGACCGAGAGCGCGCCCTGCGGGTCGAAGTCGACCAGCAGCACCTTGCGGCCGTACTCGGCGAGCGCGGCACCCAGGTTGATGGTCGTGGTGGTCTTGCCGACGCCGCCCTTCTGGTTGGCCATCGCGATGATCCGCGCGGGGCCGTGCCGGTCGGTCGGCATCGGCTCGGGGATCGGCTTGCGCATCGTGTACGCGGCCGGGTCGGCCGGACCCAGGTCGGCGCCGAGCGACGCCTGCTGCTCGCGGAGCTCCGACGTCCAGGCGTCGGCACGGTCACCGTTGCCAGCCATGTCCTCGTCTGCCCCCTCCCGACGACCACCCGGCGCCGGAGCCGTCCGACGTCCCTCGCGGCGCCGCTGCGCTCCCACCGTCACCGCCGTCGACACCGCACCCCGGTTCGTCGCCCCAGGAGGTCCGCGCCGATGCCGACTGTACGCCACGCGCCAGCAGCGCGTTCGGTAGCCGGTCGGCGTGTCGGGCGTCCCGGCCGGTCAGCGCGGGACGACGGGGTCAGCCACGGGCCCTCGGGTGGGCGGTGGCGTACACCTCGCGCAGCCGCTCCACGGTGACCAACGTGTACACCTGGGTGGTGGTCACCGAGGCGTGGCCGAGCAGTTCCTGCACCACCCGCACGTCCGCACCACCGTCGAGCAGGTGGGTGGCGTACGAGTGACGCAGGGTGTGCGGGGAGACCGCCCCCGCCCCGTGCACCGGCAGGCCGGCCCGTTCGGCGGCCCGGCGCAGGATGGTCCATGCGCCCTGCCGGGTCAGCGCCCCGCCCCGGGCGTTCACGAAGACCGCCGGGGTGCCCCGGCCGGCCGCCACCAGGCCGGGGCGGCCCCGCACCAGCCAGGCGCGCAGCGCGTCCACCCCGTACCCGCCGATCGGCACCAGGCGGGTCCGGCCGCCCTACCGCGCAGCAGCACCGCGCCGGCGTCGGTGTCCAGGTCGTCGACGGCGAGACCGACCGCCTCGGAGATCCGCGCGCCGGTGCCGTACAGGAACTCCAGCAGCGCCCGGTCGCGCAGCGCGAGGGGCGCGCCCTCGCCGGTCGCGGTCACCGCGCCGGCCGTGTCGAGCAGCCGGACCACGTCGGAGACCGGCAGCGCCCGGGGCAGCCGGCGCGGCGGGGTGGGCGGGCGGACGTCGCGGCTGGGGTCGACGCCGGCCAGTCCCTCGCGCAGCGCGAAGCGGTGCAGCCCGCGCACCGCGCTCGCCGCGCGGGCCGCCGACGACACCGCCAGCGGCGGATGGTCGGCGTCGCCGGCCCGCAGCCGGGCCAGGTGCGACTCCACCGTGCCCGCGTCGACGGCGGCCAGGTCATCCACGCCGGCGGCGGCCAGGGTGGTCAGGTAGCGGTCCAGGTCGCGGCGGTACGAGACGAGCGTGTTCGCCGACAGTCCCCGTTCGACGGTGAGGTGGTCGAGGTAGCCGCGGACGGCACGACGCAGGGCCGGCGCGGGCTGTTCGCCCGCGCCGGCCCTGCGCGCAGCAGCGGTCAGGCTGTTCCCCTTCGGGCTGTCGTTCCTCAGCCCAGGACCTCGTCCAGCGGCAGGGTGGCCATGCCGTGCGCCTCGGCGACCGGGCCGTAGACGACCTGGCCGGCGTGGGTGTTCAGACCCAGGGCGAGCGCCGGGTCGCGGCGCAGCGCCTCCTGCCAGCCGTTGTTGGCCAGCTCCAGGGCGTACGGCAGGGTGACGTTGGTCAGGGCGTAGGTGCTGGTGTTCGGCACCGCGCCGGGCATGTTCGCCACGCAGTAGAAGATCGAGTCGTGGACCTTGTAGACCGGGTCGGCGTGCGTGGTGGGACGCGAGTCCTCGAAGCAGCCGCCCTGGTCGATGGCGATGTCGACGAGCACGCTGCCCGGCTTCATCCGGGAGACCAGCTCGTTGGAGATCAGCGTCGGGGCCTTCGCGCCGGGCACCAGCACCGCGCCGATGACCAGGTCCGCGTCCAGCACGGCCCGCTCGATCTCGTACGCGTTGGAGGCGACCGTCTGCAGGTGGCCCCGGTAGATCGCGTCGGCCTGCCGCAGCCGGGCCACGTTCTTGTCCAGCAGCAGCACCTCGGACTGCAGGCCCAGCGCGATGGCGGCGGCGTTCAGGCCGGACACGCCCGCGCCGATCACCACGGTCTTCGCCGCGTACACGCCGGACACCCCGCCCGGCAGCACGCCCCGGCCACCGCCGGTACGCATCATGTAGAAGGCGCCCACCTGCGGGGCGAGCCGGCCGGCCACCTCGGACATCGGGGCGAGCAGCGGCAGCGACCGGTCGGGCAGCTCGACCGTCTCGTACGCGATGCCGGTGACCTTGCGGTCGATCAGCGCGTCGGTGCACTCCTTCGAGGCGGCCAGGTGCAGGTAGGTGAAGAGCACCTGCCCCTCGCGCATCCGGTGGTACTCCTCGGCGATCGGCTCCTTGACCTTGAGCACCAGGTCGGCGGTGTCCCACACCTCGTCGGCGGTGCCCAGGATCTTCGCGCCGGCGGCGGCGAACTCCTCGTCGGTGATGCTGGAGCCGACCCCCGCGCCGGCCTCGACGAAGACCTCGTGGCCGTGGCGGGTGAACTCGTTGACGCCCGCGGGCGTGATCGCCACGCGGTACTCGTGGTTCTTGACCTCGCGTGGGATTCCGACCTTCACGATGCAGACACCTCTCTTCGGGGCTGCCCACCCCCGACTTCTCGGTGCCGCACCGGCCCCATTGCCGGCGCGGTCCACCGGTCCCGCCGGCGGCAGTCTAGGCGCGCGCGCATCCGCCGGGAGCCAGCACAGTGCCACCCGGTGCCCGGCGGTCCTGACGAAGTGTCAGGCGTGAACCGGGTCGGCGGTGGAGACCGCCTCAGCCGTCAGGACAGTGTTCGCCACCCATCGTCCCACCGTCCGCGAGGCGGTGCGGACAGGACGCGAGTGGATCACTAGGGTGTCGCCCCATGACCAACCCTTACCAGCAGTACCCCGGCGGCGTCTCGGACAAGAGCAAGGTCGTCGCGGGCATCCTCCAGATCCTCCTCGGCGGCTTCGGCGTCGGCCGGTTCTACATGGGCGACACCAAGACCGGCGTGATCCAGCTCGTGGTGACCCTGGTGACCTGCGGCATCGGCGCCATCTGGGGCACCATCGACGGCATCCTGATCCTCGTCAACGGCGGGGTCGACGGGCAGGGCCGCCCGCTGCGGGACTGACCTCCGCCCGGGAACGACCAGGGCCGCGCGGTGCAGACCGCGCGGCCCTGTCCTGTCCAGTACGTGTGCTCAGCGCGGCAGCGGCGCGGCCGGGCGGCGCAGCTCGGTGAAGCCGGTGTCGCGGGCCCGGGCGGCGGCGAGCAGCCCGGCCACGCAGGAGGCGTTGGTGATCTCGCCCGCCAGGACCATCCGGACCGCCTCGTCGAGGTCGACCCGGACGACCTGCAGGTCGGCCTCTTCCTCGTGCCGCTCGTGCCGCTGCTCCGCCGGCACGTCCGCCAGGTCCCGGGCGAGGAAGACCCGGACCACCTCGTCGGAGAAGCCGGGCGAGCTGTGCAGGTCGACCAGCACGTCGACGCTGCCGGCGGTCAGATCGGCCTCCTCGGCCAACTCCCGGGCCGCCGCCTCGGCCAGGTCCTCGCCGCTGACGTCCATCAACCCGGCCGGCAGCTCCCACAGGTGCCGGCCCACCGGATGCCGGTACTGACGGATCAGCACCACCTGACCGGCGTCGTCCAGCGCCACCACGGCCACCGCGCCCACGTGCTTCACGTAGTCGCGGGGCGCGGTGCCGCCGCCGGGCATGGTCACGTCGTCGCTGACCACCGAGAAGATCCGGCCGGTCCAGACCTCGCGGTGGGCGGTCACCTCGTACCGGTGCTCGACGGCGCTCACAGGGCCTCCTTCGTTCGCGACTGCGGGGCTCGCAGGACCGGCTCACTCCTCGCGCTCACGAGCCGGAGGCCGCCTTCGCCGCCGGGGTGCCGCCGTTGCGGCCGGCCTTCTTCGCCGCCGGGGCCTGCGCCGCGTCCAGGTCGACCGGGAGCTGGTCGGCCTCGGAGTACGCGATGGCGGCCTTGACGAAGCCGGCGAAGAGCGGGTGCGGCCGGGTCGGCCGGCTCTTCAGCTCCGGGTGCGCCTGGGTGGCCACGAAGAACGGGTGCAGCTCGCGGTCCAGCTCGATGAACTCGACCAGCCGACCGTCCGGGGAGGTGCCGGAGATGTGCAGGCCGGCCTTGGTGAGCTGGTCCCGGTAGGCGTTGTTCACCTCGTACCGGTGCCGGTGCCGCTCGCTGACCTCGGTGCTGCCGTACGCCTCGGCGACGATCGAGCCCTCGGCCAGCTTCGCCGGGTACGCCCCGAGCCGCATGGTGCCGCCCAGGTCGCCCTTGCCGGCGACGATGTCCTCCTGGTCGGCCATGGTGGCGATGACCGGGTGGGTGGCCTCCTCGTCGAACTCCAGCGAGTTCGCCCCGTCGAGGCCGGCGAGGTGGCGGGCCACCTCGATGGTCATGCACTGCAGGCCGAGGCAGAGGCCGAGCAGCGGGATGCCGTTCTCCCGGGCGTACCGGGCGGTGCCGATCTTGCCCTCGATGCCGCGGACGCCGAAGCCGCCCGGGATGAGGATGCCGTCCACGCCGGCCAGGGCGTTCGCCGCCCCGGCCGGGGTGACGCAGTCGTCGCTGGGCACCCACTTGAGCTGCACCCGGGCCCGGTGGCCGAACCCGGCCGCCCGGATCGCCTCACTGACCGACAGGTACGCGTCGGGCAGGTCGACGTACTTGCCGACCACCGCGACGGTGACGGTGTGGTGCGGCTGGTGCACCCGCTCCAGCAGGTCGTCCCAGCTGGTCCAGTCGACGTCCCGGAACGACAGGCCGAGCCGGCGCACCACGTACGCGTCGAGGCCCTCGCGGTGCAGCACCTTCGGGATGTCGTAGATGCTCGGCGCGTCCGGGGCGGCCACCACGGCCTCCCGGTCCACGTCGCAGTAGAGCGAGAGCTTCTCCTTGAGCTTCTCCGGGATCTCCCGGTCGCAGCGCAGCACGATCGCGTCGGGCTGGATTCCGATGTTGCGCAGCTGCGCCACCGAGTGCTGGGTGGGCTTGGTCTTCAGCTCACCCGACGGCGCGAGGTAGGGCACCAGCGAGACGTGCAGATAGAAGCAGTTGTCCCGGCCCAGGTCGTGACGGACCTGGCGGATCGCCTCCAGGAACGGCAGCGACTCGATGTCGCCGACCGTGCCGCCGACCTCGGTGATCACCACGTCCGGCACCTGGCCCTCGGTGTCCGGGTCGGCCATGCCCAGGATCCGGGCCTTGATCTCGTTGGTGATGTGCGGGATGACCTGGACGGTGTCGCCCAGGTATTCGCCGCGCCGCTCCTTGGCGATCACGTCGGAGTAGATCTGGCCGGTGGTGACGTTGGCCTTGCCGGAGAGCGCCCGGTCGAGGAACCGCTCGTAGTGCCCGACGTCGAGGTCGGTCTCGGCGCCGTCCTCGGTGACGAAGACCTCACCGTGCTGGAACGGGTTCATCGTCCCCGGGTCGACGTTGAGGTACGGGTCGAGCTTCTGCATCACCACGCGCAGCCCGCGCGCGGTCAGCAGGTTGCCGAGGCTGGAGGCGGTGAGGCCCTTGCCCAGCGAGGAGGCGACGCCCCCGGTGACGAAAATGTGCCTGGTCGTCCGTGCTGAAGGGGCCAACGCCTGCTCCCGTGTCGTCCGTAGCGGTCGTGCGAACCGCCGTGCCGATCAGCCAAGTGATCACGCGATCCACGGGATTCCACGGTAACACCATCACCGGCCCCGCCGAGCGCACCACCGTCGGCGCACGTCGGGTCGGGTGCCGGATCAGCCGGTGACGACGTCGGTCGATGCCGGGCCGGGCTGGGCCGGCACCGGACCAGGCCCGCGCCGACGGTCGGCGGCCCCGGCGCCGCCGGGTGCGCAGACCGTCGGGGCCGTCGGGCCGGGCCGAGTCCCGTCCGCCGTCGGCCCGTCCGGCGTCGGCCTTCCCGGCTCGGGTCGTCCGGCGTCGGGCGGCCCGGTGCGTCCGTCGACCGGCGCACGGCCGCCCCCGGGACCGTCACCGTCGGTGGGCCCGCCCGCCGCGCCGGCCGTGCCCTCGTCACCGGGCCGTCCCGCACCAGGCAGGGTGCGGTCGGTGGATCGAGCACCCGCAGCGCGGCCGCGCGCCATCGGCACCACCAGAGCCGGCCGCGCCGGCCACGTCCAGCGCCGACCCGCCGAGCAACCCGCCGACGGCGGCGGCGACCACGGTGCCCGCCATCGCCGCCCGGATCGCCGGGTAGATGCCGAAGAGCCGCAACAGCCCGCCCCACGGCTGCAGCAGGGCGAACCAGACCAGGGCCGCGCCGGCCAGGGCAGCAAGGTGAGCGGGCTGTTGACCAGGGTCTCCACGTTGGCGGTGCTGGAGCGGTGCACGGTGAGCCCGCCGGTGCCGTCCCCGACGGCGGCGAGGAACCGGCCGAGGCTGCCCCGCTCGGTGGCCGGTCGCCGCAGATCCACCACGGCGAAGCCGACGGTGACCGCCAGCCCGGCCATGGTCGCCCAGGCCAGCCGGCTCACGGTGAGCCAGCCGCCGGTGCTGATCGCCGCGGCGACGCTCACCCCGGCGGTCAACGCGATCGCGCCGATCGAGTCCGCGCCCAGATAGGGGCTGCCGACCACCACCACGGCCGCACCGCCGACGGCCACCATCACCGCCGGTCGCCAGCCCCGCCGGACCCGCTGGGCCAGCCAGCCGGCGCACAGCAACGCTCCGGCGATGAACACGCCGAGGCCGACCGTGCCGAGCCCGGCGTACCGGCCGCCCTCGAGGGCCGAGTAGCCGACCACGCCGTTGAGCTGCAACCGCGCCCCGGTGAGCACGTCCGCACCGACCACCAGGGCGGCCAGCCCGGCGACCACGCCGAGCGGCCCCAGGGTCCGCTCGTGGCCGGGGGCGAACCGCACCACCGCCGTGCCGCCGGCCACCAGCAGGGCCGTCACCGCGGCGAACCACCACCCCGCGTGGGGCCACCGCCACCACGGCACGGCATCGGCCAGCAGGGCGGCCGGCACCGCCAGGGCGGCGGCGACCAGCAGCAGCTCCACGCTCGCCACGATCCGGCGGGAGACCGGCTCGGGACCGTGCGGACCGGCGTGCCGGCGGGCCCGGCGCAGCAGCGGCAGCACCGCGATCGAGAGCGCCACCTGGGCGGCCGCGAGCAAGCGCGAAGAACCAGCCGGCCACCCGCCGCTGCGCCCCCGCCTCGGTCCGCGCCGGCCGGCTCGTCGATGGCGGTCCGCAAGTCCGCCGGCCGGCCGTCGACCGAGAGCGCGGGCCGGCCAGGGAAGAGCCGCTCGGGCATCGGCCGGCCGAGCGCCGCCAGGGCGGGTCGGCGCGAGGTCGACCAGTTGCAGGTAGCCCTCCCGACCGGTGCTCGGCGAGGTGAGCCAACCCCGCTCCCAGCCGGGACCGTCGGCGATCGCCACGTGCAGCCGGGACGACGGGTCGGTGTCGGAGACACCCGCGACCAGCACCAGCGAGCGGGGTGGCCGGGCGGCGAGCACCCGGGCGAGCTGGGCGTCGGCCCGCCGCGCCTGGGCGCCCAGGTCGCCGGGTCCGTCCCGTCGACGGTGCCCAGGTCGACGATGCTCAGCACGCAGGAGCCGAGCAGCGGCGCCGGGTCGGTGGGCAGGACCGGCGCGTACCGGTCGACCCGGCCGAACGGGCGGGCGGCGGCGACCGCCGCGTTGGGGCCCACGGCCACCGAGCAGCGCACCGACTCCGACAACGAGCCGGGCATCGTCCCCCAGGAGAGCCGGTCCTGGTTGTAGCGGACCACACCCTCCTGGTCGGGCAGGTTCGCGCCGATGCCGTCCGGCTGTTCCACGGTGACCGCGGTGGGTGGGCAGCCGCTGCGGCGGCTGCCGTTCCAGGCGGCGAAGTTGCCCGCGCCGAGGGTCAGCCAGCCGTCCACCGGGCAGGTCGGCCGGTGCGCCGACCGTACCGAGAGCGAGCCGATCGACCCCTGTCCGGCCATCCGCCACAGCGTGGGTGTGCCCTGCGGGTCGACGTCCTCCCAGCGCAGCCCGGCCACCCCGGCGAGCACCACGAAGTCGGCGCTGCGCCCGGCCGGCCCGCGGTCGGGTCGGGCCGCCAGCGCGGTGATGCCGAGCACCACCACGACCAGCGTCAGCAGGACGGGGGTCAGTCTGCGCAGCATCAGGGACGTCCCGGTTCCGGGTCGGCGGCGTCGGGCCCGGTGGCGGTCGTGTCCGGTGCGGCGGTGACCGAGGTCGGGGCCAGCTCGGCGTAGAGCGCGGCCAGGGTGGCGACCGTGTCCGTCTCGGTGGGCCAGGTCGCGGCCGGGGCGATCGCCCGCCGGGCCAGGTCGGCCGGCGGGCCTCTCGTCGTCCAGCAGGCCCCGCACCGCCGCGTCGACCGCGTCGACGTCACCCGGCGGCACCAGCACCGCGGCGTCGTCGACCAGCTCCGGCAGCCACCCACCGCGGTCGCCACCATGGCGGTACGCCGGCCCGCAGCAGCGCCTCCTGCGCGAACAGCTGCCGGGCCTCCCAGTCGCTGGTCACCACCGCCAGGTCGGCGCCGGCCAGCAGGTCCGCCACGTCGGTGCGGTGCCCCAGCAGGGTCACCGGCGCCCGCGCGGCCGAGATCGGGCAGCCAGTTGCAGGTACGCGGGCCCGCTGCCGGCGATCACCACGACAGGCCGGGCTCCGGGTACGCCACCGGGCGGCGGCGTCGACCAGCACGTCGTACCTCTTCTGGGGGTGCAGCCGGCCCACCGAGAGGATCAGCGGCCGGTCGGCGGCGACGCCTGCTCGGCGCGGACGGCGGCCCGGCGGCGGCGCGGCGCGGGCAGCACCGGCGCGGCGACCGGCGCCAGCCGGGCGTCGGCAGCGCCCAACTCGGCGGCCCGCTGCACCAGGTCGGCAGGCACCCGGGCGACCCGGACGTTGCGGGCGACGACCCGCTCGACCAGCCGGGAGACCTGACCGCGCAGCCCGCCGGCGAGCACCGCGTTGTGCCAGGTGACCACGAGCGGGGCGGCCGGGCGGCGAGCACGGCGACCAGGCCGGCGCGCAGCCCGTGCGC
Organism: Micromonospora sp. R77; assembly: GCF_022747945.1. Lineage (NCBI taxonomy): Bacteria > Bacillati > Actinomycetota > Actinomycetes > Micromonosporales > Micromonosporaceae > Micromonospora > Micromonospora sp. R77. The sequence continues at coordinate 5,175,152 of NZ_JALDST010000001.1, read as the reverse complement.
GTGGACCACCCGGACCGGGTGCTCGGCGAGCGTCCGACGCAGCGCGGTCACGGCCCGCGCGTCGGCCGGGGTGGGGCTGGCCGGGATCTCCACCGGGACGAAACGCGCACCGACGCCGGTGAAGTCGAACTGTTCCTCGGTGGCCGCCGGGCCGCAGACCAGCACCGCCGTGCCGGCGGCGGTGAGACCCCGGACCAGCGAGCGGACGTGCTGCCCCACCCCGCCGGTGCTGGAGGCGAGCACCAGGGCCACGGGGCCCGGCCATGCCGTCGTCATCGGGACTCACCTTCCGTTCGGGACTGCGGGGCTCGCAAACCCGGCTCACTCCTCACCCTCACAAAGCCGACCCTCGTTCGGGACTGCGGGGCTCGCAAACCCGGCTCACTCCTCACCCTCACAAAGCCGACCCTCGTTCGGGACTGCGGGGCTCGCAAACCCGGCTCACTCCTCACCCTCACGGAGACACCGTCTCCTTGCCGTCACCGGTCCGGGGGGCGGTGGTCCTGCTGGGCCGTCGGTCGGCGCGGGCGGGCGCGGGCGGCCGAGCCGGCGACGCGACGGCGGCGACGGCGGGCGGAGGTCCCGCGCGTCCGCCAGCCAGGCGACGGCGAGGAACAGGACGCCCACCACGGCCCCGGACAGCATGCCCTGCAGGGCCTGCGCTGTCGTCGGGGTCCCGTCGCCCAGCGCGACCAGCCACCACGACGTGACCGCCCCGCCGGACCCGGCGACGACGGCGGCGAGCAGACCGGCGGCCCCCGGCCCGGCCGACCCCGGCCAGCGCGGCAGGCCCCCGCCGACCGCCGCACCGCGGCGAGCAGCAGGACACAGCACCAGCATGCCGAGGGAGGTGGCGAGGGCGACCGCGAACACCCGGTCGGTGAGCGGCAGCACCTGTCCCAGCAGCACCGCCGCCGCGGGCACGGTGAGCCAGCCGACCGCCGTGGCGCCGGTGGCCGCCCGGGTCTCCCCCCGGGCGTACAGGGCGCGGGTGAGCACGGCGAACAGGCCGTAGCCGAGCAGGCCGGGCGCGAAACCCGCGATGGCTGCGGCGGCACTGCCGGCCACCGCAGGGGCGAAGAAGAAGTGCCCGACCGGGATGGCGACGCCGACCAGCGCGGCGGCACCGAGCAGGCTGAACAGCACCACCCCGCGCACGGCCGGGGCGAGGGTGTCCCGGTAGGCGCGTTCGTCGCCGCCCGCGTGCGCCGCGGCGAGGGTCGGGTACGCGGCCACGGCCAGCGGCACCGCCAGCACCGACCACGGCAGGAAGTAGATCGTCTGGGCCAGGTTGTAGACACCCGGGTTGGACCGGGAACCGAAGGTGACCTGCTGCAGGAGGACGATCAGGGCGATCTGCTGGGCGGTGACCGTCACCACCCCGGCGACGGCGAGGGCGCCGACCCGGGCGCGGGCGTCGGCGGGGAACCGGTAGCCGGGCCGCAGCCGTAACCGCAGCCGGCGCAGCGGGATCAACAGCGAGAGCGACAGCACCACCACGCCGAGGGTGGTGCCGCCCGACAGCAGCAGCTCACCGGCGGGGCTCACCCGGCCGACGGTGGCCAGTTTCCCCTCCGTCGCGGTGAAGGCCAGGTAGACCACGATCACCGTGACGCTGGACAGCAGCGGGGCGATCACCGGCCAGGCGAAACGGCGGTGCGCCTGGAGCACCCCGGTCAGCACGATGCCCACCCCGTAGAGCGGCAGCTGCGGCGCGAACAGCCGCAGCATCCGGGCCCCGACCTGCTGCTGGACGTCGGTGAGGCCGCCACCGAGCAGCCCGATCAGCGGGTCGGCGAGCACCGCCACCAGCACCGCGAGGGGGATCAGCAGGCTCAGCGTCCAGGTCAGCAGCGCGCCGGTCGTGGCGGCCACGCTCCGCCGGTCACCGGCCTCCACCGCACCGGCCAGCAGCGGTACGACGAGGCTGGCCAGCGCCCCGCCGGCCACGATCTCGAAGACGAAGTTCGGCAGGTTGTTCGCCACCACGTACGTGCCGCCGAGGTCGGTTTCGGCGAGCGTCCAGGTGAAGACGGCGGTACGGCCGAACCCGGCGAGCCGGCTGACCACGGTGAGCACGGCGATGAGCGCGGCCGCTCCGGCCACGCGGCCGGTTCCGGCGAGGGGTGCCTTCGTCACGTCAGTCGGCGAGCCGACCCAGCGCGTCGAGTTCCCGCAGCCCCGGGGTCCGCTGGATGACCTGGGTGAAGCTGACCTTCTCGCTGGCCGCGGTGAGCGCGGCGAGCACGGCGAGGACACCGGCCCGGCCCAGCGGACCGGTACGGGCGGCGAGGCTCACCCCCAGCAGCGCGCCGAGGGCGTTGGCACCGCTGTCCCCCACCATCACCCGCTCACCGAGGTCCTCGCCGATCAGCCCGGCGGCGGCGCCGACCGCCCCGACCGCCACTCCCCCGCACGGACCGGCGGCCAGCGGCGCGCCGAGCAGCATGCCGGACTTCAGCGCCCGGCCGGGGCGCAGGTCGAGGAGGTTGAGCAGGTTCGCCGTGCCGGCGACCACGCCGGCACCGAGCAGCACGTCGACCCCGCGGCCGAGGACCCCGTACCGCTGCCGGCGGGGGTGGGCGGCGACGGGGTCGGCGGCGAGCAGCGCCGCCGCACAGCCCGGCCGCCCCCACGCCGACGATCTTCACCAGCCCGGCGGTGACCCGACCCTCGCGCAGCGCGGCGAGGTGCCCGGCGAAGCCCTTGGCGGTCTTCTGTTCGGGTCGAGCGCCGACCACGTCGTCGTACAGTCCGACCGCGCCCGCGCCGACCCCGGCCACCAGGGCGGCGGCCCCGGCCGAGGGCGCTGCCGCGCCGAGCGCACCCGCCGTGGCGCCGACCGCCAGCGCCGGGCCGGCCGCGAGGGTCACCGTCCGGCCGCGGAAGTTGGTGCGTTCCAGCGCCGGTGCGAACGGGGAGGTACGCACCTCCCGCAGCACGTAGCGGGCGGCGACCGCCCCCGCGCCGACGGCCAGCAGTCGACCCCACCTGGTCACGCGACCCCTCCGATCCGGATGCCGTACGCGGTGCGGCGCAGACCGGACAGCGGTCCGGCGCTCACTGGGGCAGTTTAGGCAGCAGCGCCGCGGCGTTGTCGCCGACACCGTACTGGCCGGCCTTCTTCTCGGTGAGCTGCTGCACCAGGGCGAGCGCGGTGACGAGCTGGCCCTGCACGGTGTTGGCGTTGTCGACGGTGGAGATGGTCTGCGAGAGCACCGGGTCGCCCCGGACGACGGCGACCACGTTGCCGCCGGACGAGCCGTTGCCGGCCACCACGATCGCCCCGGCCCGGTCGAACTGCTCGGCGACCTTGACCACCGACTCGTCCTCCTTCGCGGAGTCCTTGTCGACGTACGGCTGCCCGCTGACCAGGACGACCGCCTCGGCCGCGCCGCTGACCTTGCCCTCCGCGCTCAGATAACCGGAGCTCGTGTACGCCGACAGCACCGCCTTGCGGTCGGCGTCGGTGACCGGAGGGCTGCCTGCGGCCCGGTCGAGCAGGACGCTGGCGAGCAGGGCGCTGGAGGTCTCCACCCCGTGGCCGTTGCCGGGCAGGCCGGAGGGGGGCGCGCTGCTCGGGCGGGCGGCGGTGACGGCCAGCTCGAGCAGGTTGTTGTTGCTGTCCGGGTTGATGAACTTGTCCTGGAGGTCGACCTGGCCGGTGATGTTCGCCCCGGCCTGCTCCAGCATCTTCACCACGCCCTCGGTGTGCTTGCGACCGCTGGGCAGGTCGAGCACCAGCACCCGCCGGCCGGCGAGCTTGCCGGGGAGGACGACCTGCGCCATCTCGGCCGCGAAGTCCTCCTCCAGTTCGAGTTCCTTCTGCATGCTGTTGACCGACTGGCGCATCTGCTGGTTGTCCTTGCGCAGCGCGTTGACGTTCTCCTTGAGCGAGTCGGCGACGGGCCCGTTGAGGGCGGCGGTGCCGACCACCAGGCCGATCGCCAACGCCAGGAAGACCGCGGTGAGGGACACCACGTGGTAGCGGAAGTTGATCACGCTTGCAGCCTCTTGATCGTCGGGGAGCTAGAAGAGCTGGCCGAGCTGGAACACGAAATTGTCCCACCATTCGGAGACCACGCCCAAATACGCCTTCCCGACGGTGGAGACCGCCACCGCGGAGGCCATCGCGGCCACCGCCGAGAGGACCAGCAGCAGCAGCGACGAACCGGAGATGCTCTGCCGGTAGAGCCGGCTCACGCCCTTGGCGTCGACCAGCTTGCCGCCCACCTTCAGCCGGGTGAGGAACGTCGACGCCATGCCGCCGCGCCCCTTGTCGAGGAACTCGACCAGGGTGGCGTGGGTGCCGACGGCCACCAGGAGCGAGGCGCCCTTCTCGTCGGCCAGCAGCATGGCCAGGTCCTCGCTGGTCGCCGCAGCCGGGAAGGTGATGGCCGGCACGCCGAGGCCGTTGACCCGGGCCAGCCCGGGCGCCCGCCCGTCCGGATAGGCGTGGACGATCACCTCAGCACCGCAGCGCAGCACGTCGTCGGTGACCGAATCCATGTCACCGATGATCATGTCAGGGGTGTAACCCGCCTCGACCAGGGCGTCCGCGCCGCCGTCCACGCCGATCAGCACCGGCTTGAACTCCCGGATGTACGGGCGCAGCACGTCCAGGTCGGCCTTGTAGTCGTAACCCCGGACGACGATCAGGCAGTGCCGGCCCTGGACCTGGGTCTCGATCTCGGGCACGCCGACGCCGTCGAGCAGCAGCTCCCGCTCCTGCTTGAGGTAGTCCATGGTGTTGGCGGCGAACGCCTCCAACTGGACCGACAGCCCCTCCCGGGCGTCGGCCATCGACTTCGCCACCGTCTCGGCGTCCTGCAGCGCGCCGTGCGCCACCGGCTCCTCGCCGACGAAGACGGTGTTGCCCTCGATCCGGATCAGGTCGCCCTCACGGATCTGCTCGAAGACCCCCTCACCGAGGTCGTCCAGGAGCGGAATGCCCGCCGCGATCAACACCTCCGGCCCGAGGTTCGGGTAACGCCCGGAGACCGACGGCTTGGCGTTGAGCACCGCGGCGACCCCGACGGCCACCAGCGAATCGGCCGCCACCCGGTCCAGGTCGACGTGGTCGATGATCGCGATGTCGCCGGGCCGGAGCCGGCCGACCAGCCGTTTCGTCCGGCGGTCGAGACGCGCGGTGCCGAGGACTGAGCCCGGTTCCGCGCTCCGGTTCCGGCGCAAGGTGGGTAGACGCATCGTGACCATCCTGGCATGTGAGGCAGGTTTTGCTGTCGCGACATGCCTGAGCAGGGCCGCCTACCCAGGGAAGCACACCGGAGCGCATGCCGGTGTGCTTGCGCTCACAAACCCGACGTCACGGTCGCCTTTCCTTGGCCGCAACGGCCAGGAGTTCTTCGGCATGGGCGATACCCAGATCGGAGTCCGGCAAACCCGCGAGCATCCGGGCCAGCTCCCGGGCCCGCTCGGTGTCCTCCACCACCCGCACCCCGCTGGTGGTCACCGCTCCCCCGGTGTCCTTCGCCACCACCAGGTGCCGGTCGGCGAAGGCGGCCACCTGCGGCAGGTGCGTGACGACGAGCACCTGGTGGCTGCGGGCCAGCCGGGCCAGCCGGCGGCCGATCTCCACCGCGGCCTGCCCGCCGACGCCCGCGTCGACCTCGTCGAAGACCAGGGTGGGCGGGCCGCCGGAGCCGGCGAAGACCACCTCGATGGCGAGCATCACCCGGGACAGCTCACCGCCGGAGGCGCCCCGCTGCAGCGGCAGCGACGGTGCGCCCGGATGCGCCAGCAGCCGCAGCTCCACCTCGTCGGCGCCGTCCGGTCCGACGCCCGACTCGACCCCGTTGACCGACAGGCTCGGCTCGGTCCGGCCGACCGGGCGGGGCAGCACCGCCACCTCGATCCGGGCGTGCGGCATGGCCAGCCCGGCCAGCTCGACGGTGACCTGCTCGGCGAAGCGGACCGCCGCCTCCCGCCGGGACGCCGACACCCGCCCGGCCAGCTCCGCCACCTCGCCGGCCAGCCGGGACGCCTCCCGGTCCAGCTCGTCCAGCAGCTCGTCGGACGTGTCCAGGTCGGACAGTCGGGTGCGGGCCCGCTCGCCCCAGGCGATCACGCCGTCCACGTCGTCGGCGTACTTGCGGGTCAACGCGCGCAGCGCGGCCCGCCGCTCGTAGATGACCTGCAACCGGGCCGGGTCGGCGTCCAGCGCGGCCAGATAGGTCGACAGCTCGGCGGAGACGTCGGCGACCAGCGTCGCCGCCTCCTCCAGCCGGCCAGCCAGCTCGCCCAGCGCCGGGTCGGTGCCGGCCTGCGCCTCCAGGGTGCGGCGGGCCGTGCCCAGCAGCACCGTCGCGTCGGGGGTCTCGTCGGCCGCCTCCACCCCGCCGGCCACGCACTGCTGGGCCAGCTGCGCCGCCGTGCGCAGCCCCTCGGCGTGCTCCAGGCGCTGCGCCTCGGCCTTCAGCTCGTCGTCCTCACCGGGCTGCGGGTCGACCCGGGTGATCTCGTCGAGGCCCAGCCGGAGCAGGTCGGCCTCCTGGTTGCGCTCGCGGGCGTTGCGCCGCCGGTCGGCCAGGTCGTCGACCACCGTCCGCCACCGGGTGTACGCCTCGCGCAGCGCGTCGAGCAGCTTCTCGTGCGTCGGACCGGCGAACCGGTCCAGCGCGGCCCGCTGCTCCGCCGGGCGCAGCAGCCGCAGCTGGTCGGACTGGCCGTGCACGGCCACCGCCTGCTCGCCCACCTCGCCGAGCATCGACACCGGCATGCTCCGACCGCCCAGGTGCGCCCGGGAGCGGCCCTCCACCGTCACCGTGCGGCTCAGCAGCAGCGAGCCGTCCTCGTCGGGCTCGCCGCCGGCGTCGGTGATTCGGGCGTGCACCGTGTCGGCCACCCGGCCGGTGAGGCGCAACCGCCCCTCCACCATCGCGCGGCCCGGCTGGGCGCGCACCCGGCCGGCGTCGGCCCGGCCGCCGAAGAGCAGGCCCAGGCCGGTCACCACCATCGTCTTGCCCGCACCGGTCTCGCCGGTGATGACGTTCATCCCGCCGGCCAACGGCAGCGTGGTGTCCTCGATGACGCCCAGTCCGGTGATGCGCAGCTCTTCCAGCACAGCACCCGACAGTAGACGCGGCCCCCGACAGTTGACCAGCCGGCGCGGCCGGGGTGCGGTGACCTCGCCGCCGTCGGCCCCGCTGATCAGCCGCGCCGGGCGGCCGGCGAGACGCCGCTCACCTGCGGCTGCCCCGCCAGCCCTGCACCGGCAGGTCGAACTTGGCCACCAACCGGTCGGTGAACGGCCGGGCCCGCAGCCGGACGATCCGCACCGGCAGCGTCCCCCGACGCACCGTGACCTTGGCGCCCGGCGGCAGGTCGTAGACCCGCCGACCGTCGCAGCAGAGCACCGCCAGCGTGGTGAACGGGTCGACGGTGATGACGAAGGTCGAGGTCGGCGCCGTGACCAGCGGCCGGCTGAACAACGCGTGGGCGCTGATCGGCACCAGCAGCAGCGCCTCCACCTCCGGCCAGACCACCGGTCCCCCGCCGGAGAACGCATACGCGGTGGAGCCGGTCGGGGTGGCGCAGACCACGCCGTCGCAGCCGTACCGGGACAGCGGGCGGCCGTCGACGTCGACGAGGAGCTCCAGCATCTGGGCCCGCTCGCCCTTCTCGACGCTGATCTCGTTGAGCGCCCACGACTCGATGGTCGGACCACCGTCGAACTCGGCGGTCACGTCGAGGGTGAGCCGTTCGTCCACCGTGTAGTTACGGTGCACCACGTCGCGCACCGCCACGTCCAGGTCGTCGATCTCCGCCTCGGCGAGGAAACCGACCTTGCCCAGGTTGATGCCGAGCAGTGGGGCCTTCGCCGGCCGGGCCAGCTCGGCGGCGCGCAGGAACGTGCCGTCGCCGCCCAGCGCGAAGACGATCTCCGCGCCCTCGGCGGCCTGCGGGCCGGTCACCGGCACCACGCCGGGCAGGTCCAAATCGTCGGCCTCCTCGGCCACCACCCGCACCTCGAAGCCGGCGGCGATCAGGTCCGCCGCCACCGCCCGGGCGTGCTCGGTGCTGCGGCGACGACCCGTGTGCGTCACCAGCAGGGCAGTCCGCTCCGCTGCACTCCTCGCGCTCACCGGACCGACCTTCCGTTCGCGACTGCGGGGCTCCGCTCCGCTGCACTCCTCGCGCTCACCGGGCGGCCTCCTCACTCGTGGACGTCGGGGTGTCCGGCGCGTCGGCCGGGGGCGGGAAGCCGGCCGGTCCGGCGGCCACCACGGCGCGTACCCGCTCCGGGTCCGCCGCCGGCGCGTCCCGGCGTAACCATACGAAGAACTCGACGTTGCCGCTGGGCCCCGGCAGCGGACTGGCCGCGACGTCGGCCAGGCCCAGACCGAGCCCCGCCGCGGCGGCGGCCACGTCGAGCACCGCCTCGGCCCGCAGCGCCGGGTCGCGGACCACCCCGCCCGCGCCGACCCGCTCCTTGCCCACCTCGAACTGGGGCTTGACCATCAGCGCCAGGTCGCCGTCGGCCCGGGTGCAGCCGGCCAGGGCCGACAGCACCAGCCGCAGCGAGATGAAGGAGAGATCGGCCACGGTCAGGTCGACCTCGCCGCCGATGACCTCGGGGGTGAGGGTACGCACGTTGGTGCGCTCGAAGACCCGGACCCGCTCGTCGGTGCGCAACGGCCAGGCCAGCTGCCCGTAGCCGACGTCGACGGCCACCACCTCCGCCGCGTCGGCCCGCAGCAGCACGTCGGTGAAGCCGCCGGTGGAGGCGCCCGCGTCGAGGCAGCGCCGGCCGGCGACGGTGAGGCCGTCCGGGGCGAACGCGGCGAGCGCGCCGGCCAGCTTGTGGCCGCCCCGGGAGACGTACTCGGAGACCGGGTCCTCGCCGGTGACCAGGAGTGGGTCCGCGGGGTCGACCATCGCGGCGGACTTGCGGGCCGGCACCCCGCGCAGCTGGACCCGGCCGGCCTCCACCAGCGCGGCGGCCTGCTCACGGGAGCGGGCCAGACCGCGGCGGACGAGTTCGGCGTCCAGCCGGTTGCGACGTGCCATGGGTGGTTCTCCGACTCGGTCAGGCCTGGTCGATGGTGGCCAGGGTCTCGCGCAGCGTGTCGTACGCCGCCTCGTACTGGGCGATCTGGTCCGCCGGCGACAGCGCGGCGGCGTTGATCATGGCTTGGACGGCGGCGTCCACCGCGGGGTGCCGGGCGTCCTCGACGTCCTCGATTGACGGCGGCGGGCCGGGCCGGGCGCCCGACGGCGGACCGGGGCGCGGACCGACGGGCGGGCCGGGACGCGCGCCGGGCGGCGGGCCGGGACGGAACGGCGTGCTCACCCGTCACCACCGGGCGACTGCCGGCGCGGCGCCGCCTTCTTCACCGGCCGGGACGGCGTGGCCGGGGACCCCTCGGTCGGGGTGCGGGACACGGTGGCCGGCGGCTTCTTCGCGATCGCCTTCTTCGCCACGGTCTTCTTGGCCACGGCTTTCTTCGCCACCGCGGCGGTGGGGGCCGGCGCCGGCACCGTGGGCGCCGCGGAGACCGGCCCGGTGGCCGACGCCCGACCCGTCGACGGGGTCGCCCGCGCGGCGGAGACCGGCCCGGTGGCCAGCGCGGTCGTGCCGGCCGACTTGGCCTCGCGCAGCTGCCGTTCCAGCTCGTGCACCCGGCGGGTCAGCTCGGCCACCTCGTCGGCGGTGGCCAGCCCGACCGCGCCGAGGGCCCGGTCCACCTCGAACCGGACCAGCTTGGTCAGCGCCTCCCGGTTCGCCGCGCCGGTGGAGAGCAGCTCCTCGGCCAACGCCTGGAGCTGGGCGGCGGTCACGCCGCCCTGGCCCACCACGCGGCGCACGGCGTCCTGTGCCTTCTTCCGGGGCGCCTCCGTCAGGCCCATGGCCAGCTCCAGGTAGGCGCGCCACGCGTCCTGCATGCCTGAGTCCTTCCGCGGGGCGGTGGTTGCGGGTCTCACGCTACCGGGCGCCCCCGACGGCCCATTGCGGTACGGTGCCGGGGAACGGCGTGGCGTGCGACGAGGAGACGATGTGGCCAGCGTGGACGAGTGCCGGCAGGCGTTGCGGGATCTGGCCGCCCGGCTGGACCGGCACGCCGAGATGCAGGGCAAGATCGATCTCGACCGGACGCTGGCCTGCCGGATCACCGACCTGGACACCGCGTTCCACGGCCGGATCGCCGGCGGGCGACTGGTCGACCTGACCGACGGCGACGACCCGAAGGCGAAGATCGCGCTGAGCACCACCAGCGACGACCTGGTCGCCCTGGTGCACGGTCAGCTCGACGTCGGCCGGGCGGTCACCTCGCGCCGGGTCGCCATCAAGGCCAACCCGTTCGACCTGATGAAGCTCCGCAAGCTGCTCTGAGCCGGCGTCAGGCCGGCAGGCCCAGCGCCGTGAGCGCCTCCGCCGCCTGCGGCGACACCGCCCGCACCACCGGGCCGGCCGACGCCGCCCAGGCCACCGCGCAGAGCGCGGCCAGGGCGTCCAGCGGCCGGCCGGCGCCGTCGAGCACCAGCTCGCCGTCGGTCACCGTGACCGACCAACCGTCGCGGTCGGGGTCACCGGGCACCGCGACGACGGCCGCCGGGTCGAAGAGCCCCGCCAGGTCCAGCGCGACGTACGTGGGGCGGCGGGCCTGCGGCGCGGCCAGCAGCTCGGGTACGTCGCTGACGCCGGTGAGCACGAGCAGGCTGTCCAGTCCGGCCCGCCGGGCGCCCTCGATGTCGGTGTCCAGTCGGTCACCGACCACCAGGGTGCGTCCCCCGTCGGCCCGACGGGCGGCGGTGGCGAAGAGCGCCGGTTCCGGCTTGCCGACCACCACGTCCGGCTCCCGGTCAAGGGCGGTACGCAGCACCGCCACCAGGGACCCGTTGCCGGGCAGCGGTCCCCGGCCACTGGGCAGGGTCCGGTCGGTGTTCGTGGCGTACCAGGGCGCACCGGCGCGGACCGCCACCGACGCCTCGGCCAGGTCGACCCAGCCGACCTGCGGCCCGTACCCCTGGACCACCGCGGCCGGTTCCTCGTCGGCCAGGGTGACCGGGCGCAGCCCGACGGCGCTGATCTCGGCGCGCAGCGCCTCCGCGCCGACCACGAGCACCGGGGCACCCGCGGGAAGCGCGTCGCGCAGCAGCTGCGCGGCGGCAGCGGCCGAGGTGAGCACCTCCTCCGGCCGGGCCGGCACACCCATGCCGGTGAGCAGCTCGGCGACCTCGCTGGAGCGGCGCGAGGCGTTGTTGGTGGCGTACGCCACCGCCCGGCCCTCCGCGTGCAGCCGGCCGACCGCCTCGACCGCGCCGGGGATCGGCCGGTCGATCAGATAGATCACCCCGTCCAGGTCGAAGACGACCAGGGTGTACCCGTCGACCAGCCGTTCCCCGGCGCGCGCGCTCACCGCTGTCCGGCCTCCGCCTCGGGAGCCGACCGGTCGCCGTGGTCGGCAGCCGTCGCCCCGTCCCGACCCGACCCGTCGGTGGCCTCGGCCGGCGACACCGCCCGGTCGTCGGTCAGCTCGTCGTCGGCGAGGTCGTCGCCGTCCCGGTCGCCGGGCTCGTCGCCGTCGACGTCGTCCCGCTCGTCCTCGTCGGCCAGGTCGTCGTCCTCGTTGACGTCGTCGACGTCGTCGGCACGGGCGTCCGTGTCGAGGTCGTCGTCGTCATCGAGGTCGTCTTCCTCGTCATCGAGGTCGTCTTCCTCGTCGTCGAGGTCGTCGTCGTCAACGTCCTGGTCGTCGTCCTCGTCGTCGAGGTCGGAGTCGGTGTCGTCAAGGTCGCTGTCACCGCCGGTGCGCGCGGCGTCCGGGTGGGCCGGCACCGCGCCGGGCGTGCCCGGTCCCGCGGTCGCCTCCTCCACCGGGAGTTCCTCGTCCTCGTCGTCGCCCTCGATAACGACGCCGTCGAGTTCGAGCAGCCGCTCGGGCGCGTCCGTCTCACCCTCGGCGTCCACGTCGGCGGCCCGGGAGAACCACTCCCGCGCCTCCTCGCGCCGGCCCACCGCCAGCAGCGCGTCGGCGTACGCGTAGCGCAGCCGCGCGGCCCACGGCTCGGACGAGTCGTTGGTCAGCTCGGGAACCTGGAGCATCGCCACGGCCGCGTCCTTCTGGCCGAGGTCACCCCGGGCGCCGGCGGCGACGATCAACAGCTCGATCGCCACGGCCTTGTCGAGCTTCGCCCGGTCGGCGCCGCGGAACAGGTCGATCGCCCGCTCCGGACGGCCCAGCGCGCGCTCGCAGTCGGCCAGCACCGCCAGGTGGCTCTGCAACCCGGTCATCCGGTGGTACGTGCGCAGCTCGGCGATCGCCTGCTGCCACTCGCCCGCGTGGTACGCGGCCAGTCCGACCGCCTCCCGCACCGCCGCGATCCGCGAGGCCAGCCGGCGAGCCGCCAGCGCGTGCTCCAGCGCCAGCTCCGGGTCCTCGTCGATCAGCTGACCGGTGGCGACCAGGTGCCGGGCGACCTTCTCGGCCACCGGCTTGTTCAGCGAGAGCAGCTCGGCCCGGACGGCCGTGTCCAGGTCGGTCGCGACGATCTCGTCCGGCAGCACCGGACCGGTCGGGCGGTCACCCTCGCCGCCCTCGGGCCGGTCCCGTCGGTCGTTCCCGCGCGGGCCGGCACCGTAGCCGCCCTGGCGACCACGGTCGTCGGAGCCCTGCCGGTCGCCGTAGCCGCGCCGCTCGCCGTCCCGCTCGGTACGCGGCCGGTCCTGGCCACCGCGGTAGCCACCCTCACGACGGTCGCCGCCCTGGAAGCCGCCTTCGCGACGGTCGCCGCCCCGGTAGCCGCCCTCACGGGGCGCGTCACCGTCACGACGGAAACCGCCCTCACGCGGGCCCGACCGGAAACCACCCTCGCGACGGTCGCCGCCCCGGAAGCCACCCTCACGGCGGTCAGCGCCGGGCGCACCGCCCTCGCGGGGACCGGAGCGGAAGCCGCCCTCACGGCGCTCGCCGCCCCGGAAACCGCCCTCGCGGTTGTCCCCACCGCGGAAGCCACCCTCACGCGGGCCCGACCGGAAACCACCCTCACGGCTGTCCCCACCCCGGAAACCACCCTCGCGGCGGTCGCCGCCCCGGAAGCCACCCTCGCGGTTGTCACCACCGCGGAAGCCACCCTCACGCGGACCGGACCGGAAACCACCCTCACGGCGGTCGCCACCGGCGCCGCCGTCGCGCGGGCCGGACCGGAAGCCGCCCTCGCGGCGCTCGCCGCCCCGGGACCCGCTGTCGCGGTCGTCCCGGCGGAAGCCGCCCTCACGGGGTCCGGACCGGAAACCACCCTCGCGGCGGTCACCGCCGCGGAAACCACCCTCGCGGGCACCGCCGGGGCGGAACCCGCCCTCGCGGCGGTCGCCGGCGGAGCCGCCGCGCTCACCACCGGAGCGGTCGTCGCGGCTGCCACGGTACGGGGGACGGTCGTCCCGGCGGGCGTCACCGCGCCCCTGCTGACGGTCGGCCCGATCCTCGTAACGGCGCGGACGATCTCCGCCCTGCGGTTCTGAACTCACAGGTACATCCTTCCTGATTGCGTCCCTAAGACGCTAACGCAGTCGAGGGCCGACCCAAATGGGGCGGCCCTCGACTGGAAGATTGTCCGGCGGTGTCCTACTCTCCCACACCCTCCCGAGTGCAGTACCATCGGCGCTGGAGGGCTTAGCTTCCGGGTTCGGAATGTAACCGGGCGTTTCCCCTCCGCCATGACCGCCGTAACTCTATGAACATGTCAAAACACACCGGGCTGACTCACGGGTGTTCGCTTGTTCAGAGTTGCACAGTGGACGCGTAGCAGCTTCGTAGTCAAGTCCTCGGCCTATTAGTACCGGTCAACTGAACCCGTTACCGGGCTTACATTTCCGGCCTATCAACCCAGTCGTCTAGCTGGGGGCCTTACCCCACCAAAGTGGGTGGGATACCTCATCTTGAAGCGAGCTTCCCGCTTAGATGCTTTCAGCGGTTATCCCTTCCGAACGTAGCTAACCAGCCGTGCCCCTGGCGGGACAACTGGCACACCAGAGGTTCGTCCGTCCCGGTCCTCTCGTACTAGGGACAGCCCTTCTCAAGTATCCTACGCGCACGGCGGATAGGGACCGAACTGTCTCACGACGTTCTAAACCCAGCTCGCGTACCGCTTTAATGGGCGAACAGCCCAACCCTTGGGACCTGCTACAGCCCCAGGATGCGACGAGCCGACATCGAGGTGCCAAACCATCCCGTCGATATGGACTCTTGGGGAAGATCAGCCTGTTATCCCCGGGGTACCTTTTATCCGTTGAGCGACACCGCTTCCACTCGCAAGTGCCGGATCACTAGTCCCGACTTTCGTCCCTGCTCGACCTGTCAGTCTCACAGTCAAGCTCCCTTGTGTACTTGCACTCAACACCTGATTGCCAACCAGGCTGAGGGAACCTTTGGGCGCCTCCGTTACCCTTTAGGAGGCAACCGCCCCAGTTAAACTACCCACCAGACACTGTCCCTGAACCGGATAACGGTCCGAAGTTAGATACCCAAATCAACCAGAGTGGTATTTCAAGATTGCCTCCACCCATACTGGCGTATGGACTTCACCGGCTCCCACCTATCCTACACAAGCTAATTCGGATACCAATGTCAAGCTATAGTAAAGGTCCCGGGGTCTTTCCGTCCTGCCGCGCGTAACGAGCATCTTTACTCGTAATGCAATTTCGCCGGGCCTGTGGTTGAGACAGTGGGGAAGTCGTTACGCCATTCGTGCAGGTCGGAACTTACCCGACAAGGAATTTCGCTACCTTAGGATGGTTATAGTTACCACCGCCGTTTACTGGCGCTTAAGTTCTCCGCTTCGCTCGTGAGAGCTAACAGGTCCCCTTAACGTTCCAGCACCGGGCAGGCGTCAGTCCATATACATCGAATTACTTCTTCGCATGGACCTGTGTTTTTAGTAAACAGTCGCTTCCCCCTGCTCTCTGCGGCCATACAACGCTCCACCCGCGCGGGGCTTCACGTCTCCGGCCCCCCTTCTCCCTAAGTTACGGGGGCAATTTGCCGAGTTCCTTAACCACAGTTCGCCCGATCGCCTCGGTATTCTCTACCTGACCACCTGTGTCGGTTTGGGGTACGGGCCGCTAAGAACTCGCTAGAGGCTTTTCTCGGCAGCATAGGATCACTGACTTCACCTGAATCGGCTCGGCATCACGTCTCAGCCTACATGCACCGCGGATTTGCCTACGGTACGGCCTACACGCTTACCCCGGCACAACCACCGGCCGGGCTCAGCTACCTTCCTGCGTCACCCCATCGCTTGACTACTACCCGCCAGGTTCCCACGCTCCCCACCTTTGGTCCGAAGACCGCCGGCGGTTCGGGTGGTTAGCACAACGAGGTTCATCAGGGACGCTCTTTCGCGGGTACGGGAATATCAACCCGTTGTCCATCGACTACGCCTCTCGGCCTCGCCTTAGGTCCCGACTCACCCAGGGCGGATTAGCCTGGCCCTGGAACCCTTGGTCATCCGGCGGAAGGGTTTCTCACCCTTCTTTCGCTACTCATGCCTGCATTCTCACTCGTGCCGCGTCCACAACTAGGTCACCCCGTTGCTTCACCCCCGGCACGACGCTCCCCTACCCATCCACACACCTGCACGGCACATCAAGGCGCCGCGAGGTTGAAATGTGAATGCCACAGCTTCGGCGGTGTGCTTGAGCCCCGCTACATTGTCGGCGCGGAACCACTTGACCAGTGAGCTATTACGCACTCTTTAAAGGGTGGCTGCTTCTAAGCCAACCTCCTGGTTGTCTATGCGACCCCACATCCTTTTCCACTTAGCACACGCTTAGGGGCCTTAGCTGGTGATCTGGGCTGTTTCCCTCTCGACTACGAAGCTTATCCCCCGCAGTCTCACTGCCGCGCTCTCACTTACCGGCATTCGGAGTTTGGCTGATTTCGGTAAGCTTGTGGGCCCCCTAGACCATCCAGTGCTCTACCTCCGGCAAGAAACACGCGACGCTGCACCTAAATGCATTTCGGGGAGAACCAGCTATCACGGAGTTTGATTGGCCTTTCACCCCTAACCACAGGTCATCCCCCAACTTTTCAACGTTGGTGGGTTCGGCCCTCCACGCGGTCTTACCCGCGCTTCAGCCTGCCCATGGCTAGATCACTCCGCTTCGGGTCTAGAGCATGCGACTACAGAGCGCCCTATTCAGACTCGCTTTCGCTACGGCTCCCCCACACGGGTTAACCTCGCCACATGCCACTAACTCGCAGGCTCATTCTTCAAAAGGCACGCCGTCACCCCGCAAGGCTCCGACGGATTGTAGGCGAACGGTTTCAGGTACTATTTCACTCCCCTCCCGGGGTACTTTTCACCATTCCCTCACGGTACTCGTCCGCTATCGGTCACCAGGAAGTATTTAGGCTTACCAGGTGGTCCTGGCAGATTCACGGCAGATTTCAGGGGTCCGCCGCTACTCGGGAACACCCACAGAAGATCAGCAACTTTCACGTACCGGACTCTCACCGTCTACGGTCAGCCATTCCAGACTGTTCCGCTAGCCACTGACTTTGTAACTCCTCAAACGAGTGTCAGCTCGTTTCGCAGGGTCCCACAACCCCGACCACGCAACCCCTGACAGGTATCACACGCAGCCGGTTTAGCCTCAATCCGCTTTCGCTCGCCACTACTCACGGAATCACTATTTGTTTTCTCTTCCTACGGGTACTGAGATGTTTCACTTCCCCGCGTTCCCCCCATACACCCTATGTGTTCAGGTGCAGGTGACACCACATGACTGGTGCCGGGTTCCCCCATTCGGACACCCTGGGATCACAGCTTGGTTGACAGCTCCCCCAGGCCTATCGCGGCCTCCCACGTCCTTCATCGGCTCCTGGTGCCAAGGCATCCACCGTTCGCCCTTGACAACTTGACCACAAAGATGCTCGCGTCCACTGTGCAATTCTCAACAAACGACCAACCCACAACCCGACAGTCTCCCACCAGCCCGACGTCACCGCCGGCGGTATGAGAAACCAGGCCATGCCTGGCAGACTCCCGAAACCCACCATCGGGCTCCGCAGCAGTCTCCGAAAGAAACAACCAAAAGTTGTTCTTTCAGGACCCAACAGGGTGCTCTACGCCAGTCACCAGCCGCACCAGGACCAACCCGTTCCCACCACCCCGAAGAGCAGCTGTACTAGGAAGTCCCGGCCGTTGCCGGCGCCTGACTGACCAGTGTCTCCGCCATTCGAGCACCCCACCATCGCATTCGGACGGTGCGGGCTCCATGCCGTCTTTCGACGGATGGTGCTCCTTAGAAAGGAGGTGATCCAGCCGCACCTTCCGGTACGGCTACCTTGTTACGACTTCGTCCCAATCGCCAGCCCCACCTTCGACGGCTCCCTCCACAAGGGTTGGGCCACCGGCTTCGGGTGTTGCCGACTTTCGTGACGTGACGGGCGGTGTGTACAAGGCCCGGGAACGTATTCACCGCAGCGTTGCTGATCTGCGATTACTAGCGACTCCGACTTCACGGGGTCGAGTTGCAGACCCCGATCCGAACTGAGACCGGCTTTTTGGGATTCGCTCCACCTCACGGTATCGCAGCCCATTGTACCGGCCATTGTAGCATGCGTGAAGCCCTGGACATAAGGGGCATGATGACTTGACGTCATCCCCACCTTCCTCCGAGTTGACCCCGGCAGTCTTCGATGAGTCCCCGCCATAACGCGCTGGCAACATCGAACGAGGGTTGCGCTCGTTGCGGGACTTAACCCAACATCTCACGACACGAGCTGACGACAGCCATGCACCACCTGTGACCGCCCCCGAAGGACCCCCCATCTCTGGAGGTTTTGCGGCCATGTCAAACCCAGGTAAGGTTCTTCGCGTTGCATCGAATTAATCCGCATGCTCCGCCGCTTGTGCGGGCCCCCGTCAATTCCTTTGAGTTTTAGCCTTGCGGCCGTACTCCCCAGGCGGGGCGCTTAATGCGTTAGCTGCGGCACAGGGAACCGGAGAGGCCCCCCACACCTAGCGCCCAACGTTTACAGCGTGGACTACCAGGGTATCTAATCCTGTTCGCTCCCCACGCTTTCGCTCCTCAGCGTCAGTATCGGCCCAGAGACCCGCCTTCGCCACCGGTGTTCCTCCTGATATCTGCGCATTTCACCGCTACACCAGGAATTCCAGTCTCCCCTACCGAACTCTAGCCTGCCCGTATCGACTGCAGGCCCGCGGTTGAGCCGCGGGTTTTCACAGTCGACGCGACAAGCCGCCTACGAGCTCTTTACGCCCAATAAATCCGGACAACGCTCGCGCCCTACGTCTTACCGCGGCTGCTGGCACGTAGTTGGCCGGCGCTTCTTCTGCAGGTACCGTCACTTACGCTTCGTCCCTGCTGAAAGAGGTTTACAACCCGAAGGCCGTCATCCCTCACGCGGCGTCGCTGCATCAGGCTTCCGCCCATTGTGCAATATTCCCCACTGCTGCCTCCCGTAGGAGTCTGGGCCGTGTCTCAGTCCCAGTGTGGCCGGTCGCCCTCTCAGGCCGGCTACCCGTCGTCGCCTTGGTAGGCCATCACCCCACCAACAAGCTGATAGGCCGCGAGCCCATCCCAGGCCGAAAAACTTTCCACCAAAAGACATGCGTCCAAAGGTCGTATTCGGTATTAGCCCCCGTTTCCGAGGGTTATCCCAAAGCCTAGGGCAGGTTGCTCACGTGTTACTCACCCGTTCGCCGCTCGAGTACCCCGAAGGGCCTTTCCGCTCGACTTGCATGTGTTAAGCACGCCGCCAGCGTTCGTCCTGAGCCAGGATCAAACTCTCCAACAAAAACTTGTTGAAAAACTGTCCCGACAACAAAAGTGTTGCCAAAGGAATCCCCACCAGCCAGACCAAAGCCTGACCAGTGCGGGGTATAAAACAATTGGCACTGGCTTATCAAGCACCCTGTTGAGTTCTCAAAGAACAACCACACACCGCCGCGAACCCCACACCGTGGAGCCCAACACCCGGGGCATTTCGTCCATCCGCGTCCGCCGCTCTCGCGCCGGGCACTTTTACTACGTTACCCGGAGGTTTCCGCCGAGTCAAACCGCTCTGCAGCGATCCGCACCACTTCCACCCAATTCCAGGCACCACAATTCGACCGGCTCCCGCCGCTCTCCCTCGTGGCTTCCGGCAGGCCGGCCGCTGCGGTTTCCCGCAGGCTCGCCCGGTTCCCTACCGGCGATGAACCATACCCGGTCGGCTCCGCCTCACCAAATCCGCCCTTCCGGCGGATCCGGGGCACCGCCCGGTCCGAGTCCGACAGTCGACACCATCGGACCCGAGGATCATTCCCTGCGCTCCGGCCTGGCAGGACTTTCGCCCTGTTTCGTCCGTTCCGCGCTGGCAGAGAGAAAGTTACGCCCCCGGGGAGTTGATCGTCAAATTCCCCGGGGGCGTCCCGCGTCACACCGGCTCCTGCCGGGTCAGCCCTGCAGCTCGACGCCGGCGAAGGAGCGCTTGCCCCGACGCAACACCAGGTAGCGGCCGTGCAGCAGGTCCGCCGGCGCGACGGTCGCGTCGGCCTCGGTGACCCGGGTGTTGTTCACGTAGGCACCGCCCTCGGCGATCACCCGGCGGGCCTCCTTCATGCTCGGCACCAGTCCCGACTCCTTGAGCAGCCCGGCGACATCGGGCAGCTCGGTCAGGTGGACCAGGCCCGCCTCGGTGAGCGCGGCCCGCAGGGTCGCCGGCGCCAGCTCGTCCAGCGAACCCCGACCGAAAAGGGCCTGGCTGGCGGCGACCGCCTGGGCCATCTCCCGCTCCCCGTGCACCAGCGTGGTCAGCTCCTCAGCGAGGGCCCGCTGGGCGGACCGGGCGGCCGGGCGCTCCGCGGTCTCCTTCTCCAGCGCCTCCAGTTCCTCGCGCGACCGGAAGCTGAAGTAGCGCAGGTAGCGGCTGACGTCCCGATCGTCGGCGTTGACCCAGAACTGGTAGAAGGCGTACGGGCTGGTCATCTCGGGGTCGAGCCAGACCGCGCCCCCCTCGGTCTTGCCGAACTTCGTACCGTCGGCCTTGGTGACCAGCGGCGTCACGAACGCCTGGACGGGCCCCGCGCCCCGGCGGCGGACATAGTCCACGCCGGCGGTGATGTTGCCCCACTGGTCGGAGCCGCCGTACTGGAGCTGGCAGCCGTGCCGGCGGTGCAGCTCGAAGAAGTCGTTGGCCTGGAGCAGCTGGTAGCTGAACTCGGTGAAGCTGATCCCGGTCTCCAGCCGCGCCTTGACCACTTCACGGGCCAGCATCTTGTTGACCGGGAAGTGCTTGCCGACGTCGCGCAGGAACTCCACCACCGACATCTCGCCGGTCCAGTCCAGGTTGTTGACCAGGCGGGCCGCGTGCTCCCCGGTGTACGACACGAACGGCGAGAGCTGCTCCCGGATCCGCTGGACCCAGCCCGCGACCACCTCGGGCGGGTTGAGGGTCCGCTCGGCGCTCTCCTTCGGGTCGCCGATCTGGCCGGTGGCCCCGCCGACCAGCAGCAGCGGCCGGTGCCCGGCGAGCTGGAGCCGGCGGGCCGTGGTGACCTGCATGAGGTGGCCGACGTGCAGGCTGGGCGCGGTCGGGTCGAAGCCCACATAGAAGGTGGCGCTCCCGCCGTCGAGCAGCTCACGCAGCTCGTCGAAGCCGGTCGAGTCCTGGATCAGGCCCCGCCACCGCAGGTCGTCGGTCAGGGAGTCCCGCCCGTGCGGGAGGTTGCTGTCGGTCACGGTCACCGATTGTCCCCCATGGCGGGGCCGGCACCGTACCGGGTTTGCCGACGGCGGGGCGACTAGGCTGGCGCTCCGCACACCGCGAGGAGGGACTGCCGTGCAGAAGCCGGATCTGACCGGGGGCTTCGTCGCCCTGCTCGGCCTGGAGTTCGACGAGGTCAGCGGGGAGAAGGTGGTCATCCGCTGGCGGGTCCGCCCGGAGCTGCACCAGCCGTTCGGCATCCAGCACGGCGGGGTCTACTGCTCGGTGGTGGAGACGGCGGCCAGCGTCGGTGGCGCGCTGTGGCTGGGCGACAAGGGCCAGGTGGTCGGCGTGGCCAACCAGACGGACTTCCTGCGGGCGGTCCGCGAGGGCGAGCTGACCGCGGTGGGCACGCCGGTGCACCAGGGGCGCAGCCAGCAGCTCTGGCAGGTGGAGATCACGGACGAGGCCGGCCGGCTGGTCGCGCGCGGCCAGGTCCGGTTGCAGAACCTCACCGACGCCTGAGTCCGCCGGCCCGGTCGCCGGCTGGCAGCCGGTACGCCGCGAGGTGACGGCCGGGGCCGCGTGACGGGCCGGCCGGGCGGACCGCCGGGTCCGCGGACCGCCCGGCCGGCCAGAGACGAGATTCGCCAGAAAAGGGTACGTCCGCGCCGATATCGTCGCGTCGATGACACCGCCCGATCCGCCGCCGCCGACGTGAGGAAGCTGCTCGCCGTCACGCTGGGCGTGCTCTCCGCCATCGGTGGCTTCGTCGACATCGGCGACCTGGTGGCGGCGAGCCAGGCCGGGGCCCGCTTCGGGATGGCCCACGCCTGGGTGCTGCTGGTCGGGGTGCTCGGCATCTGCGCGTACGCGGAAATGGCCGGACGGATCGCGGCGGTGAGCGGCCGGGCGGTGTTCGACCTGGTCCGGGAGCGGCTGGGGCCACGGCTGGCGCTGCTCAACCTGGTCGCCTCCTACCTGGTCACGGTGATCACCCTGGCCGCGGAGCTGGGCGGGGTGGCGCTGGCGCTGCAGCTCGCGTCGGGGGTGAGCTATCTGCTCTGGGTGCCCGTCGCCGCGCTCGCGGTCTGGCTGGTGCTGTGGCGGATGCGCTTCGAGCTGATGGAACGGGTCTTCGGCCTGGCCGGGCTGGCGCTGCTGGTCTTCGCGGTCGCGCTGTTCGCGCTGCCCACCGACTGGGGGCGGCTCGGGCAGCAGGCGCTGCTGGTCAGCACCGCCGGGCACGGCTGGGGGGCCTACTGGTTCGTCGCGGTGGCGCTCTTCGCCTCGACCGTCAGCCCGTACGAGGTGTTCTTCTTCTCCTCCGGTGGGGTGGAGGAGAACTGGAGCGCCGCCGACCTCGCCGACGCGCGGTCCAACGTGCTGATCGGTTTCCCGGTGGGCGGGTTCCTGGCGCTGTCGCTGATCGCCACCGCGGCGGTGGTCTACCACCCGGGCGGGACGTCGCTGCAGACCCTCGACCAGGTCGCGCGGCCGGTGGTGCTGGCCTTCGGCGGGGTCGGGCTGGTGGTGGCGGTGCTGGCGTTCTTCGCGGTGACCTTCGGCGCCGCGCTGGAGACCGGCCTCTCGGCGGCGTACGCGGCGGCGCAGTACTTCGGCTGGCAGTGGGGCAAGCGGGTCAGCCCGCGGGAGGCGGCCCGGTTCCACAGCGTCCTGCTGGTCAGCGTGCTGGCCGGGGTGCTGCTGCTGATGACCACCATCGACCCGGTGGCGCTCACCGAGTACATGCTGGTGCTCAGCGCGGTGGTGCTGCCGCTGACGTACCTGCCGATCCTGGTGGTGGCGAACGACCGCACCTATCTGGGCGACCGGGTGAACGGGCGGTGGAACAACCTGCTCGGGGCGGTGTTCCTGCTGTTCATCGTGGCCGCCTCGGTGGCCGCGATCCCGCTGGCGATCGTGACGGGGATGGGGCGGTGAGGGTCCAGCTCGGCAGGCGGCTGCTCGACCGGCAGATCATCGACCGGGACGGTCGGCTGGTCGGCCGGGTCGACGACATCGAGTTCGCCGTCGACGCCGCGGGTTTCCCGTACGTGGCCTGCCTGCTCACCGGGCAGGGGGCGCTCGGCCAGCGGATCGGTGGCCGGCTCGGGCGGCTGCTGGTCGCCGTCGCCGACCGGTTCGTCGACGACCCGCCCCTGCCGCCGGTACGGATCCCGCTCGCCCTCGTCGACCGGGTGGACAGCGTGGTGCGGCTGCGGGTGGGTACGGCCGAGCTGCCGCCGTCGCCGGTGGAGTCGTGGCTGCGCCGGCACCTGATCGACCGGATACCGGGGGCCGACCGTGCGAGCGGGTGAGCTGCTCGGGAAGACCGCGTACGACCTGCACGGCCGGCGACTCGGCCGGGTCGTGGACGTGGTGGTGCGGGGCGGTTACCCGCCGCAGCGGTTCCGGCTGACCGACGTGATCGTCGCCGGTCACTGGTGGACCCGGGCCACCGGCCGGCTGATCGGCCCCGAGCTGCACCCGGCGGGACCGTGGCTGCTGCGGGCGACGGCGCGGCTGCTGGGGCGCAGCACCCATCAGCTCCCCGCCGACCAGGTGCGGCTGCATCCCCCGGTGCCGGGGTTCCCGTTCGGCACGCCGCGCCCGGACCGGGACTGAGCCCGGAGCGCGATCGGTCGCGTCCGGGCTGCGGTCAGCTGCGGGCCTCGTCCAGCACCGGCAGGTCGGTGTCGGCGGTCTCCTCGGCCGTGGCGGCGCGGCGGGCCCGTACCTCGGTGATGGCGTGGTGGTCGATGCCGGCCACGGCCAGCTCCCAGCCGTCGACGGTGACGCTCTCCCCCGGCACCGTGGGGATGTGCCCGAGGCAGGTGAGCACCAGCCCGGCGATGGTGGTGTAGTCGCCGGTCGGCCGGCCGGGCAGCTCCATCCGCAGGTTCGGCAGGTCGTGCACGGGGAAGGTGCCCGGCAGCACCAGCGTGCCGTCGGGGTCGGTGCGTACCGAGCTGAGGTCCCGGTCGGTCTCGTCGTAGATCTCGCCGACGATCTCCTCCAGGATGTCCTCCAGGGTGACGATCCCGTCGACCGCGCCGCGCTCGTCGACCACCAGGGCGATGTGCTGCCGCTCGGCCTTGAACTGGCGCAGCGCGTCGACCACCGGCAGCGAGTCGGGCAGCAGCATGGGCGGGCGGGCGATCTCGTCGACCGGCCGGTCGTCGGGCACGCCGACCAGGTCACGCAGGTGGATCACGCCGACCGCCTCGTCCAGGCCGCCGTGCCGGACCACCGGGGCCCGGGAGTGGCCGGTGGCGGCCAGCACCAGCCGGGCGGCCTCCGCGGTGGTCCCGCTGTCGAGCGTGAAGACCTGCAACCGGGGTACGAGCACCGCCCGCAGCTGCCGGTCGGCGATCTCCACTGCGCCGGCGATGATGGTCCGCTGTTCCTTGGTGAAGCCGTGGTTGCCGGCGACGATGTCGCGCAGCTCGTCCGGGCCGATCTCCTCCGGCTCGTGCTTCGGGTTGAGCCCGACCAGGCGTACCACCAGGTCGCTGGTGGCGCCCAGGGCCCAGACGGCGGGTCGGGTGAAGGTGGCCAGCAGGTCCAGCGGCTTGGCCACCATGAGCGCCCACCGCTCGGCGGACTGCATGGCGATCCGCTTCGGGGCCAGCTCGCCGAAGACCAGCGTGACGAAGGTCAGCACCAGGGTCACCGCCACGATGGCGACCGTCTCGGCGGCTTCGCCGAAGAACCCGAGCAGCGGGACCAGCGGCTTGGCCAGCGACACCGCCGCCGCGGCGGAGGCGAGGAAGCCGGCGAGGGTGATGCCGATCTGGATGGTGGCGAGGAACCGGTTCGGGTCCTTGGCGAGCCGGGCGAGGGTGCGGCCGGCCCGGCTGGTGCGTTCCAGCCGCTGCAGTTGGCTGTCCCGCAACGAGACCAGCGCCATCTCGCTGCCCGCGAAGACCGCGTTGACGATGACCAGGACTCCGACCAGGGCCAGTTGGCTCCAGTAGCTCTGCACGCCCGGTTCTCTCCCTCACGCGACCCGCGCCGGCCGACCGGCTGACCGGCTGACGCGCCGACCGGGGGACCCGGTCGGCGTAGGCCCCTCTGTGCCCCGTCGACGGGTCGCGCAATCCTCCCCGAGTGTCAGGCCGACGCGGGCAGGTCGAGCACGTACGCGTCGCCCTCCGGGCGGAAACCCAGCCGGTGGTAGTAGGGGGCGACCATGCCGGGCGGGCTCACCACCCGGCGGAATCCGCGGTCGGTGAAGAGGCTGCTGCGCCGGTAGACGAACTCGCCGGGGGTGAAGTCGCGGAACCGCTGGGTGACGTAGTCCAGGTCGATCTGGGCGATGCCGCCGGCCTCGGCGTGCGACACCACCACCCCCACCACCTCGTCGGCGCGGACCACCAGGAACGCCGACCGGTGCCCGTCGGCGGGCTCCCAGCGGAAGTCCGGGTTGAAGCGGGCGATGTCGGCCGCGTGCACCCGCAGGGTGTGGGCGAGGAAGGCGTCGTCGGTGCCCACCTCGACGACCTGGTAGGTCTCCTCGTCGTGCCGGGTGGCCAGCATGCCGCGCAGGTACCAGACGTTGATCACGGCGAGCACCACGTTGAGCCCGACCATCGGCCAGACGTGCACGGCGGCGTTGTAGCCGATCAGGATCAGGCAGCCGACCAGGTTGAGCGCGCGCAGCCGCAGGATGCGCGTCTGCAGCAGGGACCAGACCAGCAGCGCGGAGCCGGCCCAGCCGACGAGTTCCAGCCAGTTCACCCCGGGGAGACTAGTGGTCGCGCTGGTCAGCCGGCTCGGCGGGCCGCCGGAGCACCCACTCCTGCACCTCGGTGCCGCGGCCGGCGGCGTATCCGGAGTCCTCGCCGACCACGACGAAGCCACACTTGCGCAGCACGGCGAGGGAGGCGCGGTTGTCCTTGGCGGCGCGGGCGTGCACCGGCCCGGGCGGCAGCTCGCGCAGCAGCGCGGCCAGGGCGGCGGTGGCGTGGCCGCGCCCCCAACGGCGCGGGTCGATCCAGTAGCTGACCTCGGTCTGGTCGTCGACCGGGAAGGCCGCTACGTAACCGACCGCCGCGCCGTCGACCTCGGCGGTGCGGTTGACGATGCGCGGGTCGGCGCGGATCCGCGCCCAGTGCGCGTCGAAGGCGGCCCGGTCGGCCGGGTCGGCGGGACCGAAGGCGGCCATCCAGTTCGCCTCCGGGTCCTGCTGGTGGGCGAAGAAGGCGGGCAGGTCGTCGTCGCGTACCGGGCGCAGCCGCAGCTCACTGGTCACGGCGGGAGGATACGCGGCGGCACCGACACGATCGGGACCTCTGGCCCGGGCGGTGTCCCGTCCGGCCCTGCCGGTCGGTGCCCGCCGGTTGCTACCAACAAGGGGACGGGGGGTCGAGCGGTAGCGACAGTGGAGGGCCGGGACCATGCCCAGGTACGTCTACGACTTCATCGAGGGTGACCGGAGCAGGGCGGACCTGCTCGGCGGCAAGGGTGCGAACCTGGCCGAGATGACCCGGCTGGGGCTGCCCGTCCCGCCCGGCTTCACCGTCAGCACAGACGCCTGCCGGGCGTTCCTGGCCACCGGGTCACCGCCGGCCGGGCTCTTCGAGGAGGTGAACGCGCACCTGCGGGAGGTCGAGGTCCGGCTGGACCGGCGGCTCGGCGACCCGTACGACCCGCTGCTGCTGGCGGTCCGCTCCGGCGGGCGCTACTCGATGCCGGGGATGATGGAGACGATCCTCGACATCGGGCTCAACGACGCCACCGTCGGCGGGCTGGCCGCGCGTCTCGGCGACGAGCGGTTCGCCTGGGACTCGTACCGGCGGCTGATCCAGATGTTCGGCCGGACGGTGTACGGGATGCCGAGCGACGAGTTCGAGCGGGAACTGGCCGCCCTGCGGGCCACGGCGGGGGCCGGCGGGCCGAGCGCCGGGCAGCTGCGGGACCTGGTCGAGACGTACAAGAAGATCTTTGCCCGGCACGTCGGGCACGACTTCCCGCAGGCCCCGCACGAACAGCTCTTCCTGGCGGTGCGGGCGGTCTTCGAGTCGTGGAACTCCGAGCGGGCCCGGCTGTACCGGCGGCAGGAGCACATCCCGGACGACCTGGGCACCGCGGTGAACGTGATGGCGATGGTCTTCGGCAACCTGGGCCCGGACTCCGGCACCGGGGTCGCCTTCACCCGCGACCCGGCCACCGGCGTGCCCGGCGTGTACGGCGACTACCTGGCCGACGCCCAGGGCGAGGACGTGGTGGCCGGCATCCGCAACACCGTCCCGCTGCCCGAGCTGGAACACCTCGACCCGGCCAGCTTCCGCCGGCTGCTGGAGATCATGGCCATCCTGGAGCGGCACTACCGCGACCTGTGCGACATCGAGTTCACCATCGAACGCGGGAAGCTGTGGATGCTGCAGACCCGGGTCGGCAAGCGCACCGCCGCGGCGGCGTTCGTGATCGCCGCGCAGCTGGTCGACGAGGGACTGATCACGCTCGACGAGGCGCTGCTGCGGGTCACCGGCGGGCAGCTCGCGCAGCTGATGTTCCCCGCCTTCGACCCGGCCGCCGCGCCGGCGCCGCTCGCGGTCGGGGTCGCCGCCTCGCCGGGTGCCGCCGTCGGGCGGGTGGTCTTCGACTCGGCCGCCGCCGCGGCGGCCACCGACCCGGTGATCCTGGTCCGCCGGGAGACCAACCCGGACGACCTGCCCGGCATGATCGCCGCGCAGGGGGTGCTCACCTCGCGCGGCGGGAAGACCTCGCACGCCGCCGTGGTGGCCCGGGGCATGGGCCGGACCTGCGTCTGCGGCGCGGACGCGCTCGACATCGACCCCGACCGCGGCGAGTTCACCGTCGGCGACCGGGTGGTCCGGGCCGGCGACGTCATCTCGATCGACGGGACCACCGGCCGGATCTATCCCGGCGAGGTGCCGGTGCAGCCCTCCCCGGTGGCCCGCTACCTGGCCGGCGAGCTGAGCGGAGAGGCGGACCCGCTGGTCGCCGCCGTGCACCGGCTGCTCGGTCACGCCGACCAGGTGCGCAAGCTGGGGGTCCGGGCGAACGCGGACACCCCCGACGACGCCCGGCGGGCGTACCGGTTCGGTGCCACCGGCATCGGGCTGTGCCGCACCGAGCACATGTTCCTCGGCGAACGGCGGGAGCTGGTGGAGCGGCTGATCCTGGCCGACGGTCCGGACGAGCTGACCGCCGCGCTGGACGCGCTGCTGCCGTTGCAGCGGACCGACTTCGTCGGCATCCTCGCCGCGATGGACGGGCTGCCGGTGACGATTCGGCTGCTCGACCCGCCGCTGCACGAGTTCCTGCCGCCGCTTGAGGAGCTGACCGCCCGGGTGGCCCGCGCCGAGGCGCTCGGTCAGGACCCCGGCCGGGACGCGACGCTGCTGGCGGCGGTGCGCCGGATGCACGAGGCCAACCCGATGCTGGGGCTGCGCGGGGTGCGGCTCGGCCTGGTGGTGCCCGGACTGTTCGCCATGCAGGTCCGGGCGGTCGCCGAGGCGGCGGCGCAGCGGATCCGGGCCGGCGGCGACCCCCGACCGGAGATCATGGTCCCGCTCGTCGGTGACGTGCGGGAACTGGTTGCGGTGCGGGACGAGGCGGAACGCGTCCTCGCCACCGTCGACGGGGCGCCGGAGATCCCGATCGGCACGATGATCGAGGTGCCCCGGGCGGCGCTGACCGCCGGGGAGATCGCCGCCGAGGCGCACTTCTTCTCGTTCGGCACCAACGACCTCACCCAGACCGCGTGGGCGTTCTCCCGCGACGACGTGGAGGGCTCGTTCTTCAGCACCTACCTGGAGCGCGGCATCTTCCCGGTGTCGCCGTTCGAGACGATCGACGCGCGGGGCGTCGGCCGGTTGATCCGGCTGGCCGTCCAGGAGGGCCGGGCCACCCGCCCCGGGCTGACCGTCGGGGTGTGCGGGGAACACGGCGGCGACCCGGACTCGGTGGCGTTCTTCGCCGATGCCGGCCTGGACTACGTCTCCTGCTCGCCGTACCGGGTGCCGATCGCCCGGCTGGCCGCCGGGCGGGCCGCCGTCGCTTCCACCACCGGCACGTCCGACTCCCGTTAGGAGGGCAGTTGCGATGACCGCGATCTTCAACCCCACCGGACTCGCCCCGGTCGGCCCACCCCTGCCCCGACCGGCGTCCGCGCCGGCCCCCGCCCCGACCGCAGCCGAGCCGGTCGCCCCGATCGGACCGGTGCTGGAACTGCCCGGCACGCCACCCGCCGCGCTGGTGCCGGTGACCCACGCCGGCCGGCCGATCGGCGCGTTCGTCCTCTCGCAGGGGGGTCCGCTACCGGCGGGTGGTCGACCCCGACCAGCTCGTCGCGGCGGCCGCCGGGGCGTTCGCGGTGGCCGTGCTCACCGCCGCCGTCGCGGTGACGGCCCGCCGCCGGCCGCCGGCGATCGGCGCGGTGACCATGGGACCGGGCGGCTGGGTGAGCCTGCGCGGCGTACGCCCGCCGACCCTGCGGCCCGCCGACCGGCCCTGGTGGGCGCGGCTGCTGCGGGCCCGGCGGCTGGTCGCCGCACGCTGACCCGCCGCGCCCCGGGCGTCGACCCCTGCACCGGGGTCGGCGCCCGGTAGCCGTCCTGGGCGCGGGCCGACCGGCCCGTCGACAGGGGCGGAAGTCCCGGCCCCGTCGGTCCCTGCGGCTCTGCCCGGCCACCCGGCGGCGCGGAAGGCTCGGGGTGGAAGGTGAACCGGCTCGACAGGAGCAGATCATGACCGGCAACCAGCACGTCCTGGACCCGTGGCGAGGCTTCACCGACGGTCCCTGGCGCGAGACGATCGACGTGGCCGACTTCCTGCGGCGCCACCACGAGCCGTACACCGGCGACGCCGCGTTCCTGACCGGGCCGACCTGCCGCACCCTCGAGGTGTGGGGGCGGTTGGGGGCGATGTTCGTCGAGGAACGCCGCAAGGGCGTGTACGACGTGGACGCGGCCACCCCGTCCACCATCACCGTGCACGCCCCCGGCTACCTCGACCGGGAGCGGGAGCTGATCGTCGGCCTGCAGACCGACGCGCCGCTGCGCCGGGCGATCATGCCGGCCGGCGGGCTGCGGATGGTGGAGACCTCGCTCGCGGCGTACGGCTACACCCCCGACCCGACCGTGCACCGGATCTTCACCAGCTACCGGAAGACGCACAACGACGCGGTCTTCGACGCGTACCCGGCCGACGTGCTCGCCGCGCGGCGCTCGCACGTCATCACCGGGCTGCCCGACGCGTACGGGCGGGGCCGGATCATCGGCGACTACCGGCGGGTCGCGCTCTACGGCGTGGACCGGCTGGTCGCCGAGCGGAAGGCGCACAAGGCCGCGCTAAACGACCGGCCGTCCACCGACGACGTGATCCGGGACCGGGAGGAGTTGGCCGAGCAGATCCGCGCGCTGGGCGAGCTTAAGCAGATGGCCGCCTCGTACGGGTACGACATCTCCCGCCCCGCCGCCACCGGCCAGCAGGCCATCCAGTGGCTCTACTTCGCCTACCTGGCCGCCACCAAGGAACAGAACGGCGCGGCCATGTCGCTCGGCCGCACCGCGAACTTCGTCGACGTCTATCTGCGGCGGGACCTCGCCGAGGGACGGCTGACCGAGATGACCGCCCAGGAACTGGTCGACGACTTCGTGATCAAGCTGCGGATCATCCGGTTCCTCCGCACCCCCGAGTACGACCAGCTCTTCTCCGGCGACCCGACCTGGGTCACCGAGGCGCTCGGCGGCATCGGCGCGGACGGCCGGCCGCTGGTCACCCGGACCAGCTTCCGCTACCTGCAGACCCTCTACAACCTCGGCCCCGCGCCGGAGCCGAACCTGACCGTGCTCTGGTCGCCGCGGCTGCCCGACGGGTTCAAGAAGTTCTGCGCCCAGGTGTCCCTGGACACCAGCGCCATCCAGTACGAGAACGACGACCTGATCCGCCCCGCGTACGACGACGACACCGCGATCGCCTGCTGCGTGTCGGCCATGCGGGTCGGCAAGGACATGCAGTTCTTCGGGGCGCGGGCGAACCTGGCCAAGGCGCTGCTCTACGCCGTCAACGGCGGACGGGACGAGCTGACCGGCGAGCAGGTCGCCCCGGCGACCCCGCCCGTCGACGGCGAGGTCCTCGACTACGACCAGGTGCTGGCCGCGTACGACCGGACGCTGGACTGGTTGGCCGAGACGTACGTGGACGCGCTGAACGTGATCCACCACCAGCACGACCGGTACGCGTACGAGCGGCTGGAGATGGCGCTGCACGACCACCCGGTGCACCGGTTCATGGCCACCGGCGTCGCCGGGCTCTCCGTCGCCGTGGACAGCCTCGCCGCGATCCGCTACGGCACCGTCAAGGTGCTGCGCGACGAGACCGGGCTGGCGGTGGACTACCTGGTCGACGGGGAACCTCCGAGGTACGGCAACAACGACGACCGGGCCGATGAGATCGCGGTGTGGCTGACCGGGACGTTCGCCGCGAAGCTGCGCCGGCAGCCCACCTACCGCGGCGCCGAGCTGACCATGTCGGTGCTGACCATCACCTCCAACGTGGTCTACGGCCGGCACACCGGCAACACCCCGGACGGCCGGCGGGCCGGCGAGCCCTTCGCGCCCGGGGCGAACCCGATGAACGGCCGGGACACCCACGGGCTGGTCGCCGCCGCGCTGTCGGTGGCGAAGCTGCCGTACGCCGCCGCCCGGGACGGCATCTCGCTGACCGGCACGGTCACCCCCGACGGGCTGGGGCGCACCCGGCAGGAGCGGATCGACAACCTGGCCGGGGTGCTCGACGGCTACACCGACGCCGGCGGTTTCCACCTCAACGTCAACGTGCTCGACCGGGCCACCCTGGTCGACGCGATGGCCCACCCGGAGCGCTACCCGCAGCTCACCGTCCGGGTCTCCGGGTACGCGGTGAACTTCGTCCGCCTCACCCCGGAACAGCAGCGGGACGTGGTGTCCCGGACGTTCCACGGGTCGCTGTGAACACGCCGACGCCCGGGCCGGTCCGGCCCGGGCGCACCGGCACGCCGCTGACCGGGGCCGTCCACTCGTACGACCTGTCGGTCGGGGTGGACGGGCCCGGCACCCGGTTCGTGGCGTTCCTCGCCGGCTGCCCGCTGCGCTGCCGCTTCTGCCACAGCCCGGACACCTGGTACCGGCGCAGCGGCCGGCACCGTACGGTGGACGAGCTGATGGCGGAGGTGGCGAAGTACCGCCGGTTCATCACGGTGGCCGGCGGCGGGGTCACGATCAGCGGGGGCGAACCGCTGCTGCAACCGCGCTTCACCGGCGAGGTGCTGCGCCGCTGCCACGACCTCGGGCTGCACACCGCGCTGGACACGTCCGGCTTCCTCGGCGTCCGCGCCGACGACGCGCTGCTGGACGCCACCGACCTGGTGCTGCTGGACGTCAAGTCGCGGGACCCGGCGACGTACCGGCGGGTGACCCGGACCGGCGAGGTCGCCCCGACGCTGCGCTTCGGCCGGCGGCTGGCCGACCGGGGCGTCCCGATCTGGATCCGGTTCGTGCTGGTGCCCGGGCTCACCGACGACGCGGCGAACGTGGCCGGGGTGGCGGACTTCGCCGCCGAGCTGGCCACCGTCCAACGGGTGGAGGTGCTGCCGTTCCACCGGTTGGGCGCACACAAGTACGCCGAGTTGGGCATCACGTTCCCGCTGGCGGAGACCGAGCCGCCGGGCGCCGAGCTGCTGGACCGGGTCCGCGGGCAGTTCGCCGCACGGGGACTGACCGTCTACTGAACCGCCGCCGGTGACCGGGGTGGTCTCCGGCGGCGGTGCGGCGGGCGGTCAGCCGGTCGGCGGCAGCGCGGTCGGGTAGCCGTACAGGTCGAGCAGGCGGACCCGGGAGGACTGGAGCCGGTCCACCACCACGCTCATGAACCGGGTGGTGAGCTGCCGGCCGAGCCGGTCGTCGGCCTCCATCATCCGGCGTACGCCCTCGGCGGTGAACTCCACCGCGGTGCTGCGCTGCACGGCCACCGCCCCGAACTGCCAGCGGTACGGCGGGAAGAGCCAGGACCAGCCGAGCACGCCGCCCGCACCGATCGTCTCGATCCCCACGTCGCCCCGGCCGGGCACCGGGAAATCGAGGGCCACCTGGCCACCGCGGACCAGCCAGAACCGTTCCGCGGGCTGCCCGGCCCGGAACAACCGGTGCCCGGGGTGCCAGACCACCGGGCGGGCGTAGCCGGTCAGCCGGGGCAGCCACTCCTGCGGCAGGCCGGCGAGGAAGGGATGTACGCGGAGCATCTCCAGCGGGGTCATCGCACTCGCGCCTCCGTGCTCGGGTGAGGGACCCGGCGTACCGCCGGGCCCCTCGGGTCGGGTCACCGCCGGCCGGCGTGCGCCGCCTTGACGGTCGGTTCCGGCTTGGCGGCCGGTTCCGGCTTGGCAGTCGGTTCCGGCTTGGCAGTCGGTTCCGGCTTGACGGCGGGCGCGACGGTGATCGGGATCTCGCGGGCGGTCGGCTCGGTCTGGCCGACGGTCGCGGTGATCTCGAGGATGCCGTTCGCGTACCGGGCGGTGATGGTCTCCTCCCGGACTCCCGCCGGCAGCGGGACCAGCCGGGAGAAGGAGCCGTAGTGGAACTCGGAGTGGACCTTGTCGGTGTGGCTCTCCCGGCGGACCACGTCCAGCCGCAGGGTGTCGCCGGTACGGGTGATCCGCACGTCCTTCGTCGGGTCGATGCCGGGCAGTTCGGCGCGGACGACGTACCGGTCGCCGTCGAGGTAGTCCTCGACCCGGATGGTGGGCGCCAGCATCGGCAGCCAGGACAGGTTCGTCCAGTCGAACGGCGCCAGGGCACCGCCGCGGAACTTGGTGGAAGTGGACATCTCCGACCTCCTTGTCGATCGTCCTGAGTCCCATCCGACTCCCGATCCGCCGCCGGCGTCAGGGCCGATGGTCCCGGGCCGCGCGGGCGCAACGCCTCTGCCACCTGGCCTTCCCGGGGACGACGGTGGAGCGGGACGGTGCGCGTCGGGCGCGCGCCCGCAGGACGGAGGCCAGCGGTGGGCACAGTCGGTACGACGATCGGCCGCCCCGGGGACACCGCCGACCGGGTGGTCGAGGTACCGGCGACCGGCCTCAGCACGGCCACCGCGCAGGCGCGCCTGCGTACCGAGGGGCCGAACCAGGTCGCCGCGCCGCCCCGCCGGCACCTGGCCGTCCGGGTCCTGCACCAGCTCACCGACCCGCTGGTCGCGCTGCTGCTCGCCGCCGCCGTGGTCACCACGGTGCTCGGCGACCATCCGGACACCGCGGTGATCCTGCTGGTGGTCGCCGTGAACACCGCCATCGGGGTGGTGCAGGAGCTGCGCGCCGACCGGGCGATCGCGGCGCTGGACCAGCTCGCCGCGCCGACCGCCCGGGTGGTCCGCGACGGACAGGACGTGATCCTGCCCGCCGCCGAGGTGGTCCGCGACGACCTGGTCCGGGTCGAGGCGGGCGACGTCGTACCGGCGGACCTGCTGCTGACGGAGGCCAACCGGCTGCGGCTGGACGAGTCGGCGCTGACCGGCGAGGCGGTGCCGGTGGCAGGGGACGCCGGCGAGGAACTCTCCGCCGGCACGGTGGTCGCCATCGGCCGGGGCACCGGGGTGGTGCTGCGCACCGGTCCGGCCAGCGCGCTGGGCCGGATCAGCGGCCTGGTCGCCGGGACCCGGCCCGGCCCCACCCCGCTGCAGCGCCGGCTGGCCGGCCTCGGTCGGGTCCTCGGGCTGGCGGCGGTGCTGCTGTCCGGGCTGGTCTTCGTCGTCGGGGTGGCCGGCGGGCGGCCGGTGGTGCAGATGGCGGTCACCGCGGTCAGCCTGGTGGTGGCGGCGGTGCCCGAGTCGCTGCCCGCCGTGGTGACCCTGGCCCTGGCGCTGGGCGCCCGGCGGATGGCCCGGTCCCGGGCCATCCCCCGCCGGCTGCACGCGGTGGAGACGCTCGGCTCGGTGACGGTGATCGCGTCGGACAAGACCGGCACCCTCACCCAGGGGCGGATGGCGGTGCAGCGGGCGGTCACCGTCGACGGCGCCGGCTACACGGTCACCGGCACCGGCTACGCCCCCGAGGGCGTGGTGCGGCAGCGGGGCGAGCGGGTCGTCGTACCCGACGAGCTGCGCCGCCTGGCGCGGGCCGGACTGCTCTGCAACGACGCCGCGCTGGCGCCGCCGGACGACCGGCGGCCGGAGTGGACCGCCGTCGGCGACCCGCTGGAGGCGGCGTTGGTGGCCTTCGCGGCCCGGTGCGGCCTGGACCCGGACGCCACCCGCGCGGCCTGGCCCCGGGTCGCCGAGCACCCTGTTCGACCAGGACACCCGACGGATGACCACGGTGCACCGCGGCTGCGACCAGGGCTGGCTGGTGGTCTGCAAGGGCGCGCCGGAGAACGTGCTGGTCGCACCGCTGGTCGACGCGCCCGCCGTGGAACTGGCGGAGCTGACCGAGCCGGCGCACTGGCTGGCGGCGGAAGGGCTGCGGGTGCTCGCCGTGGCCGGTGGGCTGGTGGGCACCGCACCCGACCCGGCCGCGCCGGTGGGGCTGCGCCCGGTGGGCCTGGTCGCGGTGGGCGACCCGCTGCGCGCCGGGGCCGCCGAGCTCGCCGACAGCTTCGACCGGGCCGGCGTACGCCTGCTCCTGGTCACCGGTGACCACCTGGCCACCGCCGCCGCGATCGGCGGCCAGCTCGGCCTGTGGCGCGACGGCGACCCGGTGGTCCGGGGCGACGACGGCGACCC
The DNA here is from genome assembly GCF_022747945.1 of Micromonospora sp. R77. Taxonomy (NCBI): domain Bacteria; kingdom Bacillati; phylum Actinomycetota; class Actinomycetes; order Micromonosporales; family Micromonosporaceae; genus Micromonospora; species Micromonospora sp. R77. The sequence goes on along the minus strand of NZ_JALDST010000001.1, from coordinate 5,139,750 downwards.
GGCCGGCGCGGACCCGGCGGCCCGGGTGTTCGCCCGCACCCAGCCGGACCAGAAGCTGGACATCGTCGCCGGGCTCCAGGCCCGGGGGCACGTGGTGGCGATGACCGGCGACGGCGTCAACGACGCCCCGGCCCTGCGCCGCGCCGACATCGGGGTGGCGATGGGCGGCGGCACCGAGGTGGCCCGGCAGGCCGCCGACCTGGTGCTGGTCGACGACGACCTGGCCGTGGTGGCCGCCGCGATCGGCGAGGGGCGGCGGATCTACGACAACATCCGCCGGTTCCTGCGTTACGCCCTGGCCGGTGGGGTCGCGGAGATCGTGGTGATGCTGGCCGGCCCGCTGTTCGGGCTGGCGCTGCCGCTGCTGCCGGCGCAGATCCTCTGGATCAACCTGCTCACCCACGGAGTGCCCGGGGTGGCACTCGGCGCGGAACCGGCGGAGCCGGGCACGTTGCGCCGCCCGCCCCGCTCCCCGCAGGAGTCGGTGCTCGGCGCGGGTCTGGGGCGGGACGTGCTGCTCACCGGCGGCCTGATCGCCGCGGTGACGCTCGGCGCCGGGGTGGTCGCCGCGCACGCCGACCGGCCGTGGCAGTCGGTGGTCTTCCTGGTGCTCGGGCTGGCCCAGCTCGGGGTGGCCCTGGCGGTCCGCGCCCGCCGCCCCGCGAACGCCTGCCGGGGCAACCCCGGTCTGCTGGTGGCGGTGGCGCTCTCCGCGCTGCTCCAGGTCGGCGGGGTGCTCGTCGGCCCGCTGCGGGCACTGCTCGGCACCGCCCCGCTCGGCGCGGTGGAGCTGCTGGCCTGCGCGGTCGTCGCGGCGCTGCCCGGGCTCGTGCTGCGACTGACCCGGCGGTGGCGCTGAGGACGGGACGATGGTCCCGGCACCGCCGGGACCGCCGGCCCTGCCCGGTTCGGCGGCCCCGGCGCAGGCTGGAGACGGAACCAGAAGGAGGACGTCATGACCAGCAGATCCGGTGCCCCGTCGTGGTGGGCGTGGACGGTTCCCCCTCAGCTCTGGACGCGGTGCGGGTGGCCGCGCGGAGGCGGCGGCCCGGCACCGGCCGCTGCGGGTGGTGCACGCCTTCAGCTGGCCGTTGCTCGGCACGCCGCTCGGGCCGGTGCCCGGCGGCCTGCCCGACTCCGGCCTCCGGCCGCAGGCCGAGAGCCTGCTCGACGAGGCGGTCGACGAGGCCCGCAAGGTCTCCGCCGAGCTGGCGGTGACCGGTGAGCTGGTCGACGGCGCCCCGGCCGCCGTGCTGCGCCGGGAGAGCCGGGACGCCGCCCTGCTGGTGCTCGGGCACCGGGGACTGGGTGGCTTCGCCGACCTGCTGGTGGGTTCGGTGGCGATCCAGGTGACCGCCCGGGCCGACTGCCCGGTGCTGGTGGTACGCGGTGAGGCACGCGCCGACGGCCCGGTGGTGGTGGGCGTGGACGGCTCGCCACTGTCGCACGAGGCGATCGGGTTCGCCTTCGCCGAGGCCGCACAGCGCGGCACCACCCTGGTCGCGGTGCACGCCTGGCTCTATCCGGCGCCGGTCGGCCCCGGCGACATCGTGCCCCTGGTGTACGACGTGGCGGAACTGCGCGGCGAGGAGGAGCGGGTGCTCGTCGAGTCCCTCTCCGGCTGGTCCGAGCGCTACCCCGAGGTACCCGTACGGCACCGGCTGGTGCCCGGCGCGCCGGCCCGGGTGCTGGTCGAGGAGTCCACCGACGCGCAGCTGACCGTGGTCGGCGCGCACGGCCGGGGCGCCCTCGGCGGGTTGCTGCTCGGCTCGGTGAGCCACGCGGTCCTGCACCACGCCCGCAGCCCGCTGGTCATCGTCCGGCACCGCAAGGACGGCGGCGACTCCTGACCGTTGCCCCTGCCCACCCGTCCGCGTCGGCCACCTGCCCGAAGGCCGACGCGGACGGCCGTGTCCGGAGTTCGCGGAGGCGGCCGGCGGGCGGTGGCGGCGCAAATGCGGGGCGGAGGCGGCGGTGGCGTCCACAATGACCTGACCGACCTCTGGGAGTTGTCTGATGAACCGACCTGTCGTGGTGGGCGTCGACGGATCGCCGGCCAGCCTGGTCGCCGCGGAGCACGCGGCACAGGCGGCGCACCGGCGCTCCCGCCCGCTGCACCTGGTGCACGGCTACCTGCACCCGCTCGGCTACGGCGTGCCGCTCAACCCGTACGACCTCGGGGTGCCGGCGCCCACCGAGGAGGCGCAGAAGATGCTCGAACAGACCGCCGCCGACCTGGTGGAGCGGCATCCCGGGCTGACCGTCCAGGTGCGTCAGGTGGCCGGCGGCCCGGGTGCCGCCCTGGTGGAGGAGTCCCGCCGGGCCGACCTGGTGGTGGTGGGCAGCCGGGGGGTGGGCGGCTTCGCCGGGCTGCTGCTCGGCTCGGTCAGCACCCAGGTGGCGCTGCACGCGCACTGTCCGGCGCTGGTGGTCCGCCCCGCCGAGCAGCCGATCCCGGTCGGCGGCCCGGTGCTGGCCGGGGTGGACGGTTCGGAGTCGGCGGCGCTCGCCGCGCGGCTCGCCGCCGACGAGGCGGTCCGCCGCGGCACTCCCCTGGTGCTGGTGCACGTCCTGCCCACCGAGGACGGGCACGGGGTGCCCGACGAGGTGGCCGAGTCCGGGGCGGCCGGGCACGCCGAGGCGGCCGACCTGCTCGCCGGCACGGCGTCCCGGATCCGCTCCGACCACCCGGGGCTGGCCGTCGAGGAACGGACGGCTCGGGCGGCGAAGCCGGAACAGGAGCTGATCTCCGCGAGCGGGCAGGCGGCGCTGGTGGTGATCGGCTCGCGGGGCCGGGCGGCTTCGCCGGGCTGCTGCTCGGCTCGGTCAGCCAGGCCGTGGTGCAGCACGCGCACTGCCCGGTGCTGGTCGCCCACCCGCACGAGCCGGCCGGCTGAGCACCGTCCGGCGACCGAGCACGGGCCGCCGGCGGCGCCGGGCGTACCGGATCGGTGGTCGGGGCCGGAGCGCGGTCCGCCGGCCGCTCCGGTGCGGAACGGCCGGCGGGCCGGGGTGTCGGGGCGGCCCGGTCAGGCCGGGTCGCGACCGGCGAGCAGGTCGGTGAAGGTGGTGGTGAGGGCGAACGGGTCGGCCGGGCCGGTGGCGGCCGGACGCCGGTCCACCTGGTCGGCCAGCTCGACGCCGGCCCGGCGGATGCGGGCCCGCAGCGCGCCGTCGGCGCCCTCGCCGGACCAGTCCTCCGGCGCGGCGAACACCGCCGTGGGCACGACCACCGCCCGCAGGTAGCCGAACATCGGCCGGAGCGCGTGGTCCAGCGCCAGGGAGTGCCGGGCGGTGCCGCCGGTCGCGCCGATGAGCACCGGCCGGTCGCCGAGGGCACCCGGGTCCAGCACGTCGAAGAAGGACTTGAACAGGCCGTTGTAGGAGGCGTTGAAGATCGGCGTGACGGCGATGACGCCGTCCGCGCCGGCCACCGTGTCCAGCGCCTCCCGCAGCGCCGCCGACGGGAATCCGGTCAGCAGGTGGTTCACCACGTCGTGGGCGTGCTCGCGTAGCTCCACCGGGCGGATCTCCACCTCGGCGCCGCGCCGGACCAGCTCGTCGCGGGTGGCCGCGGCGAGCCGGTCGGCCAGCAGCCGGGTCGACGAGGGCTGGCCGAGACCGGCCGAGACCACGGCGAGGGTACGGCGGGTCATCGCTCCTCCTTCGCGCCGGTCAGGCTCGCCTCCCGGGCGGCGACCAGCGACGCGTGGGTCGGTGCCACCGGCACGTCGGCCGGTCGTCTCGCGTCGAACTCCTTGCGCAGCACCGGGATCACCTCCTCGCCGAGCAGGTCGAGCTGCTCCAGCACGGTCTTCAGCGGCAGGCCCGCGTGGTCCACGAGGAACAGCTGGCGCTGGTAGTCACCGACGTACTCGCGGAAGCCGAGCGTGCGGTCGATGACCTGCTGCGGGCTGCCGACGGTCAGCGGGGTCTCCCGGCTGAACTCCTCCAGCGACGGCCCGTGCCCGTAGACCGGGGCGTTGTCGAAGTACGGCCGGAACTCGCGGACCGCGTCCTGCGAGTTGCGCCGGACGAAGACCTGCCCGCCGAGCCCGACGATGGCCTGCTCCGGCGTGCCGTGCCCGTAGTGGGCGAAGCGCTCCCGGTAGAGGCCGACCATCCGCTCGGTGTGCTCCTTGGGCCAGAAGATGTGGTTGGCGAAGAAGCCGTCGCCGTAGTAGGCGGCCTGCTCGGCGATCTCCGGGCTGCGGATGGAGCCGTGCCAGACGAACGGGGGCACGCCGTCGAGCGGTCGCGGCGTCGAGGTGAACGACTGCAGCGGGGTGCGGAAGCGCCCCTTCCAGTCCACCACGTCCTCGCGCCACAGCCGGTGCAGCAGGTCGTAGTTCTCGATGGCGAGCGGGATGCCGGTGCGGATGTCCTGGCCGAACCACGGGTAGACCGGCCCGGTGTTGCCGCGACCCAGCATCAGGTCGACCCGGCCGTCGGCCAGGTGCTGGAGCGTCGCGTAGTCCTCGGCGATCTTCACCGGGTCGTTGGTGGTGATCAGCGTGGTCGAGGTGGACAGCAGCAGCCGCTCGGTCCGCGCGGCGAGGTGACCGAGCAGCGTGGTGGGCGACGAGGGCACGAAGGGCGGGTTGTGGTGCTCGCCGGTGGCGAACACGTCGAGGCCGACCTCCTCGGCCTTGAGCGCGATGGCCACCGTGGCCTTGATCCGCTCATGCTCGGTCGGTGCCCGACCGGTGGTCGGGTCGACCGTGACGTCGCCGACGGTGAAGACTCCGAACTGCATGACGCGCTCCTCGGGTGACTCCCCGGACCGGTGCGTCCGGGTCGCCCGCCACAACATACTTGACGAGTCAACTATTCCGTCGGGGCGGTCGGTCGGCGCCGGGTGCGGGGCACGTGCCGGCGGTAGGCGCTCACCGTGGGGTCGCCGGCGATCCAGAACCGCCACGGCACGTCGTGCGCGCCGGTCACGCCCACCCGGGGGCCGGCCTCGACCGCCGGGTTGGGCACCGGGGCGGGAGCGGGGCGCAGCCGTACCGGACCGTCCGCCAGCAGGTCGGCACCGTAGGCCGCGCGGTCGATGCCGAGCGTGGCGCAGAGCCGGGCCGGGCCGCGCGCCAGGTCCACGTCCCGGCGTACGGCGGGCGCCGGGCCCGCGCGACGTCGAGCCCGTCGACCACCGCACCGGCGCGCAGCAGCACCGCCGACGCCTCGCCGTCGGGGCCGGTCACCACGTTCACGCACCAGTGCATGCCGTAGGTGAAGTAGACGTAGGCGTGCCCGGCCGGCCCGAACATCACCGCGTTGCGGGGCGTGCGCCCCCGGTGGGCGTGCGAGGCCGGGTCACCGGCCGTGCCCGCGTACGCCTCGGTCTCGGTGATCCGGACGGTCACGTCGTTGGCGGTCAGGGTGCAGCCGAGCAGGCCCCGCGCGGCGGGCACCACCTGGCCGGCGAGCAGGTCGGCCAGTTCGGCGTCGGTGGCCGGGTCGACGGTGGTCATGGTCCGACCCTAACCGGCGGCCGGAGCACGAGCAGGATTTGCTTTCAACGGGGTGTTGACAAAATGTCGTTCAAAGCGTTCTGATGGAGCGCATGGTCACCTTGGACAACGACCCGTTCACCGCTCCGGATGCTGCCCAGGCGCGGGCGCACCGCAACTACGCGGCGCTGCTGCGGATCGCCGAACGGCACGCGGGCAGCGACGCCCGACGCCGCCGTTACGCGCACCCGGACGTGCCGGACGCGTACGAGTCGGCGACGCTGGTGATGGCGCTGGCCGGCGGCGCGGAGCTGGCGCCCGGCGAGGAGCCGGTCGACCAGGCGGACCTGATGGCCGCACTGACCCTGATCCCGCACGTCCGCGCCGAGGTGGACGCGCTGGAGGCGGGGCTGCTGCAGGCGGCACGGGGGCGCGGCATGACCTGGCAGGCGATCGCCTTCGGCCTGGGCCTGGGCAGCGCCCAGGCGGCCCGCCAGCGCTACGAACGCCTCGCCGTCCGCACCGGCACCGCCGACTGACCGCGCGACCCCGCGACCCCGCGACCCCGCGACCCTCGAGCCCGCGGCGATCAAGGAGTTGCGGTGCCGCGCGAAGCGGACATCACTGACGAAACTGGCACCACAAGTCCAAGATCGGCGAGGCCGTGGGGCTGCCGGCGGGGTGGGGAGGCGGTTGTGCGGCGGGCGGAGGTGCGGGCGTACTGCCTGGACAAGCCGGGGGCGTGGCTGGACCGGCCCTGGGAGGGCGACGAGGTGGTGAAGGTGGGCAGCCGGATCTTCGCGTTCCTCGGCTCCCTCGACGGTGAGCCACGGGTGGGCGTCAAGTGCGGCCCGAACCGGGACGTCGCCGACGAGTGGCTGCACCGGTTCCCGGCCGACGCGAAGCCGTTGGCGTACCTCGGCCGGTCCGGCTGGAACTCGCTGCGGCTCGACGGCGCGATCGACGACGACGAGCTGATCGACGCCGTCGACGGGTCGTACGACGCGGTGGTGGCGAAGCTGCCGAAACGCGAGCGGCCGACGGCCTGAGGGCCGGCGCGGATGGCTCTCCCCCGCGCCGGCCCGACGCGCTCAGCGCGGGACGACCCGCTCGGTGGCCCAGTCCCGCCAGCCGGCCAGCCGGTCCGCGGCGGCCGCGAGCTGGTCGGCGACCGGGCCGGGCCCGGTGGAGCCGGGCGTGGTCCGGGCGGCGAGCGCCGAGCGGACCGAGAGCACGTCCCGCACCGACGGGTCGAGGTGCTCGCTCACCGTGGCCAGGTCGGCGTCGGAGACCTCGTCCAGGGCGCAGTCGCGGGCCACGCAGAGCGCGACCAGCTTGCCGGTGATCTCGTGCGCGTCGCGGAACGGCACCCCCCGGCGGACCAGCCAGTCGGCGACCTCGGTGGCGAGCGAGAAGCCGACCGGCGCGGCGGCGACGAGCCGGTCCACCCGGACGGTCATCGTGGAGATCATCCCGGCCAGGGCCGGCAGCAGCAGCTCCAGGGTGTCGACCGCGTCGAAGGCCGGCTCCTTGTCCTCCTGCATGTCCCGGTCGTAGGTCATCGGCAGGCCCTTGAGCATGGTGAGCACGCTCATCAGTCCGCCCACGAGGCGGCCGGACTTGCCCCGGGCCAGCTCGGCGATGTCCGCGTTCTTCTTCTGCGGCATGATCGACGAGCCGGTGGCGAAGGCGTCGTCCAGCTCGACCCAGCCGAACTCGTGCGACGTCCAGAGCACCACCTCCTCGCCGAGGCGGGACAGGTGCACCCCGATCAGCGCGGTGGCGAAGAGGAACTCCGCGACGAAGTCCCGGTCGGCCACCGCGTCCATCGAGTTGGCGAAGGAGGTGCGGAAGCCCAGCTCCCGGGCCACCGCCACCGGGTCGAGCGGCAGCCCGGAACCGGCCAGCGCGCCCGCACCGAGCGGGCTGACCGCCGCCCGCTCGTCCCAGTCCCGCAGCCGCTCCAGGTCACGCAGCAACGGCTGCACGTGGGCCAGCAGCCAGTGCCCGAAGGTGACCGGCTGGGCGTGCTGCAGGTGGGTCATGCCGGGCGCGGCGGTGTCCACGTGCCGTTCGGCCTGCTCGACCAGCGCCTCGGCCAGCTCGACCAGCCGGACGGCCACCCCCCGGGCGTGGTCCCGCAGATAGAGCCGCAGGTCGGTGGCGACCTGGTCGTTGCGGGACCGGCCGGCGCGCAGCTTGCCGCCGAGGCTGCCGAGCCGCTCCAGCAGGCCCCGCTCCAGGGCGGTGTGCACGTCCTCGTCGTCGATGGTCGGCCGGAACTGCCCGGAGGCGCAGGCCGCCTCCAGGTCGTCCAGCGCGGCCAGGATCCGCCCCAACTCCTCGGGGTCGAGCAGGCCGGCGCCCGCGAGCACCCGGGCGTGCGCCCGGGAGCCGGCGATGTCGTACGGGGCGAGGCGCCAGTCGAACTGCACGCTCACCGACAGCCGCGCGAGGGCCTCGGCGGGGCCGCCGGCGAACCGGCCGCCCCAGAGGCTCGTCCGGTTGGCGGCGGCACTGTTCTCGGTCAGGCTCTTGTCGTCCACCCCGCCCATTGTGGTGCCCATGGTCAGTGGCCACCCAACCGGGCGTCCCGAGCGGCGGCCATCTTGCTGGGCAGGCCCCACAGCTGCACGAAGCCCTTGGCCAGCGACTGGTCGAAGGTGTCTCCGGTGTCGTAGGTGGCCATGCCGAAGTCGTACAGGCTGGCCTCGGAGCGCCGGCCGGTGACGGTGGCCCGGCCGCCGTGCAGGGTGAGGCGCACCTCGCCGGAGACGTGCCGCTGGGCGTCGTCGATGAACGCGTCCAGGCTGTCCTTCAGCGGCGAGAACCAGAGGCCGTCGTAGACCAGCTCGCCCCAGCGCTGGTCGACGCCGCGCTTGAACCGGGCCAGGTCCCGCTCGACGGTGACCGCCTCCAGCTCCTGATGGGCGGTGATCAGGGCGATCGCGCCGGGAGCCTCGTACACCTCACGGCTCTTGATGCCGACGAGGCGGTCCTCGACCATGTCGAGCCGGCCAACACCCTGCTGTCCTGCGCGACGATTCAATTCCAGGATCGCCTGGTACGGGGTGACGGTCTCGCCGTCCACCGCGACCGGTACGCCGGCGTCGAAGGTGATCACGACCTCGTCGGCGTCGCGCTCCTGGGCCGGGTCCGAGGTGTACGAGTACAGGTCCTCGATCGGGCCGTTCCAGATGTCCTCCAGGAAGCCGGTCTCCACCGCGCGACCCCACAGGTTCTGGTCGATGGAGTACGGCGACTTGGCCGACACGTCGATCGGCAGGCCCTTCTCCTCGGCGAAGGCGATGGCCTTGTCCCGGGTCCAGGCGAAGTCCCGGGCCGGCGCGACGATCTTCAGGTCGGGGGCGAGCGCACCCAGGCCGACCTCGAAGCGGACCTGGTCGTTGCCCTTGCCGGTGCAGCCGTGCGACACGATGGTGCCGTGGTGCTTGCGGGCCGCCGCGACCAGGTGCTTGACGATCAGCGGCCGGGACAGCGCGGAGACCAGCGGGTAGCGGTCCATGTAGAGGGCGTTGGCCCGGATCGCCGGCAGGCAGTACTCGGCGGCGAACTCGTCGCGCGCGTCGACCACCTCGGACTCGACGGCACCGCAGTCCAGGGCGCGTTGCCGGATGGCGTTCAGGTCCTCGCCGCCCTGCCCGACGTCGACCGCGACCGCGATCACCTCGGCGCCGGTCTGCTCGGCGAGGTAGGGAATGGCGACGGAGGTGTCGAGACCTCCGGAGTAGGCAAGGACGACCCGCTCGGTCATGATGTGGCGTTCCCTTCAGCGTTGTCTTCCCGGCGGGCCCAGCCGGCGAGCTTGTCGCCGAGCGCGGCCCCGCCGAGGGCCTCGCGGGCCACGACGAGGATGGTGTCGTCGCCGGCGATGGTGCCGACGATCTCGGGCAGGCCCGCTCGGTCCAACGCGCTGGCCAGGTAGTGGGCGGCGCCCGGCGGGGTGCGCAGCACGGCGATGTTGCCGCTCGCGTCGACCCCGTTGAGCAGCTCGTGCAGCAGCCGGACGAGCCGGGCCGGCGCCGCCTCGGCGTCCCGCAGCGGCCGGTGGCCGTCCTCGGGGATGAGATAGACACCCCGCCCGTCACCGCCGCGCGCGGTCACCGCCCCCAGTTCCTTCAGGTCCCGGGACAGGGTGGCCTGGGTGACCTGGATGCCGTCGGCGGCGAGCAGGTCGGCCAGCTCCGGCTGCGAGTGGATCGCCGTGTCGCGGATCAGCTCGACGATCCGGGCGTGCCGGGCGGCGCGGGTCAGTGGGGCGGTCATGAGGAGGCCTCCAGGAGAAACGTCAGCAGCGCCTTCTGGGCGTGCAGGCGATTCTCCGCCTGGTCGAAGACCGCGCTGCGCGGCCCGTCGAGCACCTCGTCGGTGATCTCCTCGCCCCGGTGGGCGGGCAGGCAGTGCAGCACGATCACGTCCGGTCCGGCCGCGTCGAGCAGCGCGTCGTTGACCTGGTACGGCCGGAACGGGGTGATCCGGTCGAGCCCGTCGGACTCCTGGCCCATCGAGGTCCAGGTGTCGGTGGCCACCACGTCGGCGTCGCGGACCGCCTCGACCGGGTCGGTGAGCACCCGGACCGATCCGCCGGTGCCCGCCGCGATCTTCGCGGCCCGGGTCACCACCTCCGGGTCGGGCTGGAAGCCGGCCGGCCCGGCGACCCGGACGTGCATCCCGGCGGTCGCCCCGGCCAGCAGGTACGACTGCGCCATGTTGTTCGCCGCGTCCCCCACGTACGCCAGGGCCCGCCCGGCGGTGCCGCCGAACCGCTCGCGGACGGTGACCAGGTCGGCCAGCAACTGGCAGGGGTGATAGTCGTCGGTGAGCGCGTTGACCACCGGGACGGTCGCGTGCGAGGCGACCTCGGCGATCCGGTCGTCGCCGTGGGTGCGCAGGACGATCGCCGCGACGTAACGCGACAGCACCCGCCCGGCGTCGGCCAGGGTCTCGCCGCGCCCGAAGTGGGTGACCTGGGTGTCCACCACGAGGGGATGGCCGCCCAGCTCGGCGATGCCCACGTCGAAGGAGATCCGGGTCCGCAGGCTCTGCTTGTCGAAGAGCACCGCCACCGACCGCGGCCCGGCCAGCGGCTGGTGGCCGAACCGGTCGGCCTTCATCCGGACGGCCAGGTCGAGCACCTCCGCCTGCTCGGCCGGCGTCAGGTCGTCGTCCCGCAGGAAGTGCCGGATCACGCGTCCACCTCGGTGGTGATGGGAGTGCTGGCCGGTGACGCGGTGTCGAGGGCGGCCGGGAGGGCGGCCAGGAAGGCGTCGACCTGGTCGGCGGTGAGGATCAGCGGCGGGGCGAGCCGGACCACGTCCGGCTGCACCGGGTTGACCAGGAAGCCCGCGTCGCGCAGGGCGGCGGTCACCGGACCGGAGACCGGCGCGGTGAGCACGATGCCGAGCAGCAGCCCGGCCCCGCGCACCTGCGCCACCAGCGGGTGGCCGAGCGCCTCGACGCCCCGCCGCAGCCGCTCACCGACCCGCTTGACGTGGTCGAGCAGACCCTCGCTGGCGATGGTGGAGATGACCGCGAGGGCCGCCGCGCAGCTGACCGGGTTGCCGCCGAAGGTGGTGCCGTGCGAGCCGGGGCCGAGCAGCTCGGCGGCCGGTCCGAAGGCCAGGCAGGCGCCGATCGGCAGACCGCCGCCGAGCCCCTTGGCCAGGGTGACGACGTCCGGCTCCACGCCCTCGGCCTGGTGGGCGAACCAGTGCCCGGTCCGGCCGACGCCGGTCTGCACCTCGTCGAGGACCAGCAGCGCGCCGTGCCGGCCGGTGATCCGGCGGGCCTCGGCGAGATAGCCGGCGGGCGGCACGACGACACCGTTCTCGCCCTGGATCGGCTCCAGGATCACCATCGCGGTGGCGTCGGTGACGGCCGCGTCGAGGGCGGCGGTGTCGCCGTACGGGACGTGGGTGACGTCGCCGGGGAGGGGACGGAACGGGTCGGCCTTCGCCGGCTGGCCGGTGAGCGCGAGCGCACCCATGGTCCGGCCGTGGAAGCCACCCGTCGCGGCGACCACGTGGGACCGGCCGGTGAGCCGGGACAGCTTGAACGCCGCCTCGTTGGCCTCCGCGCCGGAGTTGGCGAGGAAGACCCGGCCGGGGCGGCCGGCGAGCGCCAGCAGCAGCTCGGCGAGGGCCACCGGCGGCTCGGCGACGAAGAGGTTCGACACGTGGCCGAGGGTGGCGACCTGCTTCGACACGGCCGCCACCACGGCCGGGTGGGCGTGGCCGAGCGCGTTCACCGCGATACCGCCGAGCAGGTCGACGTACTCCCGGCCGGTCTCGTCGGTGACCACCGCGCCGGCGCCGGCGACCAGCGCGAGCGGCGGGGTGCCGTAGTTGTCCATCATGGCCTGGCCCCAGCGTTCCACCAGCGTGCTCATGACCCGACCGAGCCTTCGTTGTTCGCGGCTGCGGGGCTCGCAGGCTCACTCCTCGCGCTCACGACCATCGTGCCGAATCCTTCCGAGGTGAACACTTCGAGCAGGGTGGAGTGGGCGACCCGGCCGTCGACGACGTGCGCGGCGGGCACTCCCTGACGCACCGCCCGCAGGCAGGCCTCCATCTTGGGGACCATCCCGGACTCCAGGGAGGGCAGCAGCTTCGCCAGGTCGTCGGTGGTGATCTCGCTGACCAGGCTGGACGTGTCCGGCCAGTCCGCGTAGAGGCCGGGCACGTCGGTGAGGACGACCAGCTTGCGGGCGTCGAGGGCGACCGCCAGCGCGGCGGCGGCGGTGTCCGCGTTGAGGTTGTGCAGCACCCCGTCGACGTCCGGCGCGACCGTGGAGATCACCGGGATCCGGCCCGCCGCGATGAGGTCCGCCACCGCGGAGACGTCGACCGACTCGACGTCGCCCACCTGACCGACGTCGACCGGCTCCCCGTCCACGTACGCCGGGCGGCGCACCGCGGTGAACAGCCCGCCGTCCTCGCCGGAGAGGCCGACGGCGAACGGGCCGTACGCGTTGATCAGCCCGACCAGTTCCCGCCCGACCTGGCCGACCAGCACCATCCGGACGACGTCCATCGCCTCGGGGGTGGTGACCCGCAGGCCGCCCTTGAACTCGCTGGCGATGCCGAGCCGGCCCAGCATGGCGGAGATCTGCGGCCCGCCGCCGTGCACCACGACCGGCTTGAGGCCGGCGTAGCGCAGGAAGACCATGTCGGCGGTGAAGGCCCGCTGGAGCTCGGGGTCGACCATCGCGTTGCCGCCGTACTTGACGACGACGGTCGCACCGGAGAAGTCGGCCAGCCAGGGCAGCGCCTCGATCAGCGTCTCGGCCTTGGCCTGCGCCCGGGTGAGGTCCGCGGAGAGACTCACTGTGCTGGCCTTCCGTTCGCGACTGCGGGACTCCGCTGCGCTGCGTTCCTCGCGCTCACCGGTGCTGGCCTTCCGTTCGCGACTACGGGACTCCGCTGCGCTGCGTTCCTCGCGCTCACGATGAGTACGCCGAGTTCTCGTGGACGTACGCGTGCGACAGGTCGTTGGTCCAGACGGTGGCCGCGGTGCCACCGGCGTGCAGGTCGACCCGGATGGTGACGTCCCGCCCGCTCAGGTCGACCTTGGACCGGTCCTCGGCGGCGGCGCCGCCCCGGCACACCCAGACCCCGTTGACCGCGACGTCCACGCCGTCCGGCTCGAACGCGGCCGACGTGGTGCCGACGGCGGCGAGGATCCGACCCCAGTTCGGGTCGTTGCCGAACAGCGCGGTCTTGACCAGGTTGTTGCGGGCGATCGACCGACCGACCTCGACCGCGTCGTCCTCGGTGGCCGCGCCGGCCACCTCGATGGCGATCTGCTTGGTGGCACCCTCGGCGTCGGCGATCAACTGCTGGGCCAGGTCGTGACAGGCCGCGGTGACCGTGGCGGTCAGCTCGGCCTCGGTCGGCTCGACGCCGGACGCGCCGCTGGCCAGCAGCAGCACCGTGTCGTTGGTGGACATGCAGCCGTCGGAGTCGATCCGGTCGAAGGTGACCCGGGTGGCGGCGCGCAGCGCGGCGTCCAGGGTGTCCGGCCCGGCCACCGCGTCGGTGGTGAGGACGCAGAGCATGGTGGCCATGGCGGGGGCGAGCATGCCGGCGCCCTTGGCCATGCCGCCCACGGTCCAGCCGCTGCCCTTCGCGACGGTGGTCTTGGGCCGGGTGTCGGTGGTCATGATCGCCTCGGCCGCCGCGGCCCCACCGTCCCGGGCCAGCTCGCGGATCGCCCCGCGCACCCCGGGCAGCAGCTTCTGCATCGGCAGCCGCTCACCGATCAGCCCGGTGGAGCAGACCGCCACCTCGCCGGCGCCGAGCCGCCGCCGGGGGCTGCTGGCGGTGAGCGCCGCGGCGGTGTGCTCGGCGGTGGCGTGGGTGTCCTGGAAACCGGCCGGGCCGGTGCAGGCGTTCGCGCCGCCGGAGTTGAGCACCACGGCGCGCACCACGCCGCCCCGGACGACCTGCTGGGTCCAGAGCACCGGTGCGGCCTTGACCCGGTTGGCGGTGAAGACGCCGGCGACGGTGGCGTCGGGGCCGTCGTTGACGACGAGGGCGATGTCGGCCGCGCCGCCGGCCTTGAGCCCGGCGGCGACGCCGGCGGCCCGGAAGCCGCGGGGGGTGGTGACGGTCATGGTGCTACTCCGAACACGGAAAGCCCGGTGGTCTCGGGGAGGCCGAGCATGATGTTGGCGTTCTGCACGGCCTGGCCGGCCGCGCCCTTGCCGAGGTTGTCGACGGCGCTGACCACGATCACCCGGCCGGAGTCGACGTCGACCGTGGCCTGGAGGTGGCAGGAGTTGGAGCCGGCGGTGGCGGCGGTGTGCGGCCAGGCCCCGGCGGGCAGGACTTGCACGAACGGCTCGTCCGCGTACGCCTGCGCCAGCACCTCACGCGGGTCGCCGTCGCCGGTCGGGACGGCGGTGACGGTGGCGAGGATGCCGCGCGGCATGGGTGCCAGCACCGGGGTGAAGGAGAGGCTGGTCGCGCCGGTGGCCTGCTTGATCTCCGGTACGTGCTGGTGGGCGCCGACCTTGTAGGGCGACAGGTCGCCCATCACCTCGCTGCCGAGCAGGTGCGCCTTGGCGGACCGGCCGGCGCCGGAGGTGCCGGACGCGGCGACCACCACCACGTCGGCGGGGAAGACCGCGCCGGCGGCGATCAGCGGCGCGAGGGCCAGGGTGGTGGCGACGGCATAGCAGCCGGTGCTGGCGACCCGGTTCGCGGCGGCGATGGCGGCGCGCTGACCGGGCAGCTCCGGCAGGCCGTAGGTCCAGGCGCCGGCGTGCGGGCCGCCGTACCAGCCGGCCCAGGCGTCGGCGTCGTGCAGCCGGTGGTCGGCGCCGAGGTCGACCACCCGGACCGTCTCGGGCAGGGCCGCGGCCAGGGCCGCCGACTCACCGTGCGGCAGCGCCAGGAAGACCAGGTCCGCGTCGGCCAGGGTGGTCGGGTCGGTCGCGGTGAGCACCAGGTCCAGCCCGGCGAGCTGCGGGTGTACGGCGGTGACGGGCTGGCCGGCCTGGCTGTGCGCGGTGGCGGCGACCAGGTCGAACTCCGGGTGGCCGGCGACCAGGCGCAGCAGTTCGCCGCCGGCGTAACCGCTCGCTCCGGCGACCGCTACTCGGATGCCCATACCCACCTCCGCATGACTATGCAGTGAAGCGTAGTGCCGCCTCGGCTGCCACTGCAAGTTCATGCACTCCACTGCATGGAAATGTGGCGGTGACGGCGGTCACCACATTGACAGAACGGGATGCGGACCGGGATGCTCAGAGAGCGCTCTCACAGATGACAAGTGAGGACGTACCCCACCAACCACACCCGTTTCCCCACCCGCTCCGCGGTCGACCCGACCGCGTCGAAGGAGTCGTCGTTGCGCATCACGAGGAGATTCGTCGGAATCCTGGCGGCGCTCGTCCTGGCCACCGCCACATCCATCGGAGCGGCCACGCTGGCCCGGGCCGTCGGCCCGAACCTGCTGCCCTTCACCGTCACCAACAGCACCGGACGCGCCGACGCCGTGCACCTCTACGTGCTCGGCGTCGACCTCACCTCCGGCCGCCTGGGCTACGTCAACTCCGACGGCGCCTTCACGCCGTGGCCGGCCGGCGGCCTGCCGCCCACCCCCGCCCCGGACGTGTCCATCCCCGGCCCGGCCCTCGGTGCGAGCACCGTGTTGAAGATCCCGCGCAACCTGTCCGGCCGGGTCTACTTCTCCTTCGGCGAGAAGCTGAAGTTCTTCCTCACCCCGGACGGCCTGGTCCAGCCCGCCCCCTGGGCGGCCGGTGACCCCAACCGGGACATCCTCTTCGACTGGTCGGAGTTCACCTACAACGACTCCGGGCTCTGGCTCAACAGCTCACAGGTGGACATGTTCGCCGTACCCCACGTGGTGAGCGTGACCGGCGCCGACGGCGCCACCCGGAGCACCGGCGCCCTCGTCGACGACGGCCGGAACAAGGTGATCGACGCGGTCCGGGCCCAGCCCGGCTGGGGCAACTCGGTGCAGACCCGCGCCGACGGCACCGTGCTGCGGGTGCTCTCCCCCGGCAAGGCCGCCGACGCCGGCCTGTTCAGCGCCACCTACCTCGACCCGTACGTCACGGCCGCCTGGAACACCTACGCGACGAGGACGCTGACCGTGGCGCCCTTCGCCGAACAGCCGACCGTGAAGTACTTCGGGCGCACCAGCGGCGACACCATGACCTTCACCGACGGCGCCGGCCAGCGGGTCGCCTCGTTCACCAAGCCGTCCAGCTCCGACGTGTGGGACTGCGACGGGGCGCTCGCCGCCCCCAACGACCTCGTGGTCGGACCGATCGCCCGTACCCTCTGCGCCGCGCTGCACCGCTCCACCCTCGCCGGCCGGGACGTGCAGCCCTCCGGCGGGCCGGCCGACTTCTACCAGGGCACGCTCACCAACCACTACTCCCGGATCGTGCACGCCAACATGGTCGACGGAAAGGCGTACGGGTTCGCCTTCGACGACGTGCAGAACCAGGAGTCCCTGGTGCACGACGGCGACCCGCGCGCCGCCGGCATCACGCTCAGCCCGTTCGGCCCCGGCGGTGGACCGACCAGCCCGCCGCCGAGCCCCACCCCGACCAGCGCCAGCCCCTCGCCGACCGTGACCAGCAGCCCGCCACCGGCCTGCGACGACGGCAGCGGCGCCATGAGCCGGATGCTGCAGGCCAACGGCTCGCTGACGTTCCTGCCCCGACCGGCCACCACCGTGTCGCTGCCGGCCGCCGCCGGCAACCACGACGGCACCCCCACCAACGCCGAGGTCTTCACCGCCTGCGGCCTCAACGGCCGGTACGCCGGCGGAAGCACCGGCTTCGACCTGCTCGTCGACGCCGGCACCGCGGCCGGCGACGGGGTCCAGGCCCGGGTCTCGTACGACCTGACCGGCGACGGCACGTTCGACCGGGTGGAGACCTACCGCTACTTCGCCACCGACCCGGTCACGGGCGTGGAGCACTACCGCCAGACGCAGGGCCTGGCCTCCGCCACCGGGACCCTCGGCGACCTGCGCAACGGCACCGTACGCGTCGAGGTCTGGAACGCCATCGGCGGCACGGCGACCACCCTCGGCGTCGGCAACGGCTCGACCATCACCCTGCCGCACAGCGGTGACACCCCGCCCCCGCCGAGCCCCACTCCGTCGGCGTCGGTGTCGGTGTCCGACAGCCCGTCGCCGGACCCGACGATGAGCCCGTTCGGGCCGCAGCTCTACCTGGAGGAGCCGAACCTGCTCTGGCAGCGCCCGGCGGGCACCGCGCAGGCCACGATCGCGGCGGCCAACGGCAGCTGGGTGGGCACCCCGCACACGCCCCGGGTCTACCGGTCGGGCAACCTGACCGCGACGTACACCGGGGGCACGACCTCGTTCCGCCTACTCCTGGACGCCGGCACTGCGGTCGGCAACGGCACCCAGGTGCGGGTGTCGTACGACCTGACCGGCGACGGCACCTGGGACCGGGTGGAGACCTACAACTACTACGCCACCGACCCGGTCGTCGGCTGGGAGACCTACACCCAGAACCAGGGCCACATGTCGGCCACCGGCACCCTCGGCAACCTGCGAGGTGGCCTCGTGCAGGTGGAGGTCTGGAACGCCATCGGGTCGGCGTCGACCAGCCTTGCCGTTGGCGACCAGTCCAGCATCGCCCTGCCGTACACGGCCTGACCGGCCGGCAGGGGCCCTGACCGGGCCCCTGCCGGCCCCGCTCAGGCGCCGCGGAGGGTGGCGTCGACGCGGCGGGCGGCCTCGGCGACGGCGGCGTCGCGGGCCGCCACCGCCTCCTCGACGGTCAGCGTCCGGTCCGGGGCCCGGAAGGTCAGCTTGTACGCGAGCGACTTGCGCCCCGCGCCGAGCTGGTCGGAGGCGTACACGTCGAAGAGCCGGACGGCTTCCAGCAGGTCACCGGCGCCCTCGGTGAGGGCACGCTGCACCTCGGCGGCCGGGACCGACTCGTCCACCACCAGCGCCACGTCGATCAGCGCCGGCGGGAAGGTGGAGATGGCCGGCCCGGTCACCGTCGGCGCGGCGGGCACCGCGTCCAGGTTCAGCTCCATGGCGCTGGTGCGGCGGGGCAGCTCCAGCGTCGCCACCACGGTCGGGTGCAGCTCACCGGCGTACCCGACCACCGCGTCGTCCACCAGCAGCTCGGCGCAGCGGCCGGGGTGCCAGGGGGCGTGCTCGGCGGACCGGACGGTGACCCGGTCGGCGGGGATGCCGGCGGCGGCGAGCACCGTCCGGGCGGCCTCGACCGCGTCCGCCCAGCCGGCGGCGCGACCCGCGCCCCACCAGCCGGCCGGCTCGAGCTCCCCGGCTAGCACCGCGGCGACGTGCCGGGGCTGGTCCGGCACCACCGCGTCGGCGGCGGCGAACTCGGCGTCGGTGGGTCGCCGGTCCACGCCCATGGCGGGCGGGGCGCCGACACCGGCGCGCGGGTGGAAGACCGCACCGATCTCGTAGATCGCCACGTCGCGCAGGCCCCGGCCGATGTTGCGCTTCGCGATGCCGAGCAGCGGGCCGAGCAGCGTGGTCCGCAGCAGCGGCTCCTCCTCCGACAGCGGGTTCGCCACCCGCACCGCCGGGCGGCGCGGGTCGTCGGCCGGCAGGCCGAGCTGGTCGGCGAGGCCGGCGGCGACGAACGGGTGCGCGAGCACCTCGACGTACCCGCGCTCGGCCAGCGACCGGGCCACCGCCCGGCGGCGCTGCTGCTGCCAGGTCAGGCCACGGCCGGCGGGCGCGGTCGGCAGCACCGACGGCACCCGGTCGTACCCGTCGAGGCGGACCACCTCCTCGACCAGGTCGGCCGGGTCGGTCAGGTCGGGCCGCCAGGTCGGCGGGGTCACGGTGAGCACGTCGCCGGTGCCGGCGGGCACGCCGACCTCGCCCGGGTCCTCGCCGAGCCGGTCGGCGCCCCGGGTGACCGTGCAGCCGACCAGCTCCAGCAGCTCGACCACCCGCTGCGGCGAATAGCCGACCCCGACCCGCCGGGACGGCAGGTCGGCCGGCAGCACCACCGGGGTACGCGGCCGGACGTGGTCGAGGTCGAGGATCTCGTCGGCGACCGTGCCCCCGGCGTGCTCGGTGAGCAGCCGCACCGCCCGCTCCAGGGCGACCAGCGACAGGGCCGGGTCGACGCCCCGCTCCCAGCGCTTCGCCGCCTCGCTGAACAGCTTGTGCCGGCGCGCGGTCCGGCCCACCATGGCCGGATCCCAGTGCGCCGCCTCGAAGAGCACGTCGGTGGTGGACGCGACGACCTCACTGGTCTCGCCGCCCATCACCGCGGCGAGCGAGATGGGCCCGGTGTCGTCGCAGATGACCATGTCCTCGGCGGCCAGGGTGCGCTTCACGCCGTCCAGGGTGGTCAGCTTCTCCCCCGGCTCGGCGCGGCGGACCACCAGCGGCCCGCTGATCCGGTCGGCGTCGAAGGCGTGCATCGGCTGACCGAGTTCGAGCATCACGTAGTTGGTGATGTCGACCGGCAGGGAGATGCTGCGGATCCCGGCCACGGTGAGCCGCCGGGCCATCCAGCCGGGGGTCGGCGCGGTCGGGTCCACGCCGCGCACCAGCCGGGCCGAGAACCGGTCGCACCCCACGGTGTCGCGCACCTCGACCGGGTACGCCGGCTCGGCGGTGCCGCCCGGCGCGGCGACCAGACCCGGGTCGCGGAACTCGACGGCCAGGGCGTGGGCCAGTTCCCGGGCCAGGCCGCGCAGGCTCAGCGCGTACCCCCGGTCCGGGGTGATCTCCAGCTCGACCACCACGTCGTCGAGCCCCACCACGGGCCGCGCGTCGTCGCCGGGCTTGGCTGTGGTGTCCGCCGGCAGCACGATGATGCCCGAGTGGTCGTCGCCCAGGCCCAGCTCCTTCGCGGAGCAGATCATGCCGTGGGAGTTGCGCCCGTACGTCTTGCGCGCACCGATGCGGAAGTCACCGGGCAGCACGCCGCCGGGGAGGATCACCACCACCCGGTCGCCGGGGGCGAAGTTGCGCGCCCCGCAGACGATCTCCTGCGGCTCGCCGGTGCCGTTGGCGGCGCCCACGTCGACCCGGCAGAACCGGATCGGCTTCTTGAAGCCGGTCAGCTCCTCGATCTCCAGGACCTCACCGACGACCAGCGGACCGGTGACGGTCTCCCGCAGGTCCACCATCGACTCGACCTCGATGCCGAGGTCGACCAGCGCCTGCTCCAGGTCGCCGGTGGGCAGGTCGGCGGGGAGGTCGACGTACTCCCGCAGCCAACTGACAGAAACTCGCATGACTCTTTACCACCGTCTCCGTAGCTCGTGGCGCCGCTCAGGCCCCGAACGCGCGGGTGAACCGCACGTCGCCCTCGGCCATGTCCCGCATGTCGCTGACCCCGTGCCGGAACATCACCGTCCGGTCGATGCCCATGCCGAAGGCGAATCCGGAGTAGACCTCCGGGTCGATGCCGCAGGCGCGCAGCACCCGCGGGTTGACCATGCCGCAGCCGCCCCACTCGACCCAGCGCGGCCCGTCCCGGTGCTCCGGGAACCAGACGTCGAACTCGGCGGACGGCTCGGTGAACGGGAAGTAGTGCGGGCGGAAGCGGGTCTTCGCCCCCTCGCCGAACATGGCCCGGGCGAAGTGGTCCAGCGTGCCGCGCAGGTGCGCCATGGTGATGCCCTTGTCCACCACCAGGCCCTCGACCTGGTGGAAGACCGGCGCGTGGGTGGCGTCCAGCTCGTCGGTGCGATAGACCCGGCCGGGCACGATCACGTAGATCGGCGGCTTGCGGGTCAACATGGTGCGCGCCTGCACCGGCGACGTGTGGGTGCGCAGCACGAGACCCGAATGCTCGGCGCCGGCCGGCGGTGCGATGTGGAAGGTGTCCATCAGGCCGCGGGCCGGGTGGTCGGCGGGGATGTTCAGCGCGTCGAAGTTGGTCCACTCCAGCTCGACCTCGGGCCCCTCGGCCACCTCGTAGCCCATCCCGACGAACAGGTCGCTGATCTGCTCCATCAGGGTGGACAGCGGGTGCCGGGCGCCGCGCGGGCGGCGGTCGTACGGCAGGGTCACGTCGACCCGCTCGGTGACCAGCACCCGCTCGGCCTGCTCGCGCTCCACCGTCTCCTGCCGGGCGGCGTACGCGGCCTCGATGGCGCGCCGGGCCTCGTTGACCCGCTTGCCGGCGTCGGACTTCGCGGCCGGCGGCAACGCGCCGATCTCCCGGCGGGCCAGGGAGACCGGGGACCGGTCACCGAGGTGCGCGGGACGCAGCGCGGTCAACGCGTCCGGGTCGGCGGCGGCGGCGAACGCCTGCTCGGCGTCGGCCACGGCCCCGGCCAGGGCGTCCGGGTCGAGCAGGGCGACCTGCTTCGGGTCGTACGGATCGTTGCGGTAGCTCATGGCGTACGGGCACTCCCTCACGGCGGCGCCGACCCTCACGGGTGGCTAGGCGAGTCTACGGACGCGCGGCTGCGCCGCTGCCCGCCGGTGGGAGTTACGCGCAGGAGGAAGGATCAGGCCCGCCGCCCGCCGACACCGGCGGGCTGGATAAACGAACGCCGAGACGCGTTCATCACGTGGCCGACTCCCCTGCTGTGTGGACCGCGCGACCGGGTGCCGGTCAGCGCAGCGCTCTGGCTGAAGCGTACAGGCAGACGGCGGCGGCCGCAGCCAGGTTCAGGCTCTCGGCGCGCCCGTGCAGCGGCACCCGGACCCGGGCGTCGGCGGCGGCGGTCAGTTCCTCGGGCAACCCGTGCGCCTCCGAGCCGAAGAGCCAGGCGGTCGGGGCGGCGAGCCGGCCGTAGTCGATCAGGTCGTCGAGGTCGCTGTCGCCGTACCCGGTCGTGGCGAGCACGGTGAGCCCGGCGGCGCGCAGCGCGGCGACCACGTCCAGCGGATCCGGTGCCCGGACCACGTCGACGTGGAAGAGGCTGCCGGCCGACGCCCGCACGCACTTGCCGTTGTACGGGTCGACCGCCTCGCCGGCGAAGACCACCGCGCCCGCGCCGGCCGCGTCGGCGGTGCGCAGCACGGTGCCGGCGTTGCCCGGGTCACGGATCTCGGCGAGCACGGCGACCAGGCGCGGCCCGTGGGCCAGCGCCTCGACCAGCGGCACGTCGAGGTGCCGGCAGACGGCGACCAGGCCCTGCGGGGCGACGGTCTCGGCGAGTGCCGCGAGGCCCTCGTCGGTCACCTCGGAGACGGGTACGTCGGCGTGGGCGGCCTGCGCCGCGAGGTCGGCGTACCGGTCGAGGGCGGCCGGCGTACCGAACAGTTCGGTGACGGTCCCGGCGCGGGCCAGGGCCTCGCGGACCGCCTGTGGGCCCTCGGCCAGGAACCGGCCGGCGGCCTCGCGGTCCCGGCGGCGCTGCAGCCGACGGGCGGCGACCACTCTCGGGGTACGCGGGGTGAACGGGCCGGAGACAGCGTCGAGGCGCCTCCCGGGCGATGGTGACTGCATGGGAGACGCCTCGATCTGCTGCTGCGGGTGGATCAGGCGGCCTGGGCCGCGGCGCCACCGGTGCCCTCGGCCGCCACGGCGGCGCGGGCCAGCTCGACGATCGCGGCGAACGCCGCGGCGTCGTTGACGGCCAGGTCGGCCAGGATCTTGCGGTCGACCTCGATGCCGGCCAGGCGCAGGCCCTGGATCAGCCGGTTGTAGGTCATGCCGTTGGCCCGGGCGCCAGCATTGATGCGCTGGATCCAGAGCTGCCGGAAGTCGCCCTTGCGGTCGCGACGGTCCCGGTAGGCGTACTGCATCGAGTGCAGCACCTGCTCCTTGGCCTTGCGGTACAGGCGGGAGCGCTGACCGCGGTAACCGCTCGCGGTCTCCAGCAGGGTACGACGCTTCTTCTGGGCGTTAACAGCCCGCTTGACGCGTGCCATCTCAACTCCTTCTTCGGTTCAGGTGGCGCGCGTCAGCGGCCGAGCAGCTTCTTGATGCGCTTGGTGTCGACCTTGGCCAGCTCGACCGTGCCGGTCAGCCGCCGGGTCTGGGTGGACGCCTTCTTCTCCAGGTTGTGGCGAAGGCCGGCCTGCTGGGCGACGATCTTGCCCTTGCCGGTCACCTTGACCCGCTTGCCCATACCCGTGTGGCTCTTCATCTTCGGCATGTGGAACGTCTTCTCCCTGTTACTGGCCGCTGGTGTCAGCGGTCGGGCCGGTCTCGCCGGCTGCTGCGGTCTCACCGGCCGCCGGGGTCTCGCCGGCCTCCGGAGCACCGGTCTCCTCCGCCCGTTCCCGAGGCCCACCACGGGACGCCGTCGCGGCGACCGCGGAGGCCTTCACGGCCCGGTGCGGAGCGAGCACCATGATCATGTTTCGACCGTCCTGCTTCGGAGCGGCCTCGACGTATCCCAGGTCCGTGATCTCCGACTCGAGCCGGCGCAGGAGCCGGTAACCCAACTCCGGGCGGCTCTGCTCGCGACCGCGGAACATGATCGTCACCTTGACCTTGTCGCCCGCCTTGAGGAACCGCACCACGTGACCCTTCTTGGTCTCGTAGTCGTGCGGGTCGATCTTCGGCCGGAGCTTCATCTCCTTGATGACGGTCTGCTGCTGGTTACGCCGCGCTTCGCGCGCCTTGAGTGCGCTCTCGTACTTGAACTTGCCGAAGTCCATGAGCTTGCACACCGGCGGGCGCGCCATCGGCGCAACCTCGACCAGGTCCAGGTCGACGTCCGCGGCCAGCTGCAGGGCGCGCTCCAGCGGGACGATGCCCACCTGCTCACCCTCAGGGCCGACCAGTCGGACCTCACGTGCCCGGATCTGCTCGTTCACGCGTGGTTCGACGCTGATGTGGCCTCCTCGAGTCGAGTCTCCTGCGGTGCCGACTCCGCGGACTCCCGGGCGGGAGCCAACCCGGAAAGCAGAAGGCCCCGGCGCATGCCAGGGCCCGCTCGACCGGTCGGCACGATCACATGATCGCGCATCCGGGACCGGGACGTGCCCGGAACCGGGGACCGGACCCGGCCGCCGTCAGGGCGACTCGGGTGGGAGCAGGCGCTCCGCTTCAAGACCGCCCGCACGTCGGAACGGGGGCAGTCTGGTCGACTCCGCAACACTACACCCCTCGCCCGACCAGCCCCAAACCAGGGCCGCCGGTCGGCGCGGCGGCAGCAGTGGCCACGGGCGGCCGAGGCGGACCGGGCGGGGCTCGGCGGGGGCCGTGGGCGGCCCGGGTCGGGCCGGGCCCGGGTTCAGCGGGTGGCGGCGTCGCCGGCGAGCGCGGCCAGGTGCGCCGCGTGCAGCCGGCGCAGCGCCTGGACCCCCTCGACGGCCAGCTCCTTGTCGGCCGCCTGCAGGGCGACCATCGGCAGCAGGTCGTCGTCGTGCAGCTCCAGGCTGGCCCACGGGGCACCCCGGTCGAACCGCACCCCGCGCACGACCTCCCAGGGCAGGTCGTACGAGCCGAGCACGTTGCGCACCCGGACGCCCCGCGCGTCGGCCACCACGCGGGGCCGGGTGAAGAGCAGGATGCCGAGCGCGCCGAAGACCCCCAGGCCGACCATGGCCAGCTGGTCGCCGCGCTGGAAGGTGCCGTAGCCGTCCCCGGTGCGCCCGGTCAGCGACGTCGCCACCAGGCTGAACACCACCAGCAGGGCGGCCGCCGACACCCAGCAGACCAGCCGGGTCCGGCGCGGCCGCACGGTCACCTGTGCTTCGCTCACCCGACCAGTCTGCCATCCGGCTCGGCGCTGCGGTCCGGCGCCACACGGATCGCCGGCCGCCGCCGGACGCCGGCCACCAGGACCGCGACCAGGGTGAGCGCCGCGCCGGCCAGCACCGGCAGCCGTACGCCGGCCCCGTCGGGCAGCAGCACGTCCAGCAGCAGGGCCCCGCCGAGCTGCCCGGCGACCAGCGCCAGGCCGGTCCGCAGCACGCCGACCGCGCGCACGCCGACCAGCAGGGAGAGCACGATGCCGACGCCGAGCAGGCCACCGCCGTACCACCACCACTGGGCGGGCCAGCTCGGGCGGGCGGCGAACGCCCCGACCAGCGCGGCGACCGCCAGGATCACCGGGGTGCCGACGGCGAAGTTGACCGCGATCCCGGCGGCGGTGGTGCCGGCGGCGGAGACCCGCCCGTTCAGCGCGGACTGGAGGGCGACCGCCAGCCCGCCGGCCACCGCGATCAGGACCGTGCCGACCGCCAGCTCACCGACCGGCCGGCCGAACTGGGCCAGGGTGACCGCCGCGATGCCGAGCAGCGCCCCGGCCACCCGGGGCACGGTGAGCGGCAGCCGCCCCACCGGGGCCAGCCCGACCCGGTCGGCGGCCAGCCCGCCGAGGCTACCGCCGGCAACCTGGGCGATGGTGAAGACGGCCACCCCGAGCACCGGCACGACGTAGGTGGCGATCACCACGATCGCCGCGCCCCCGAGCCCGCCCAGGTAGGACCACCAGGGCAGTCCGGAGCGGCGCAGCGCGCCCAGCCCGACGCGCATCGACGGTACGGCGAGCAGCCCCACCGCCACCAGCAGGCTGCCGCCGAGGTTGTTGACCACCGCGCCGAGCACCGGGTTGCCGGCCCGCTCGCCCAGCCCGGCGTTGACCACACCCTGCGCCGCCGAGGCCGCCCCGCCCAGCACGACCAGGGCGAGGGCGGCCGACGGCGGCAGCGGTCTCACAGCCGGCAGGCGTGGATGTTGGTGACCAGGATCGCCCGGGCGCCCAGCTCGTAGAGCTCGTCCATGATCCGGTGCACGTCGTCGCGCTTCACCATCGCCTGCACCGCGACCCAGCCCTCCCGGTGCAGCGGGGAGACGGTCGGCGACTCGATGCCCGGGGTCAGCGAGCTGGCCCGCTCCAGCAGGCCGGCCGGCACGTCGTAGGCGAGCATCACGTACCGGCGGGCGACCAGCACCCCGTGCAGCCGGCGCAGCAGCTGCTCGGCCTGGGCGCAGGCGGGCGCGCCGGCCCGACGGACCAGCACCGCCGCCGAGCGCAGCAGCGGCTCACCGAAGACCACCAGACCGGCCTGGCGGAGCGTGGCGCCGGTCTCCACCACGTCCGCGACCACGTCGGCGACGCCCAGCCGGATGGCGTTCTCCACCGCGCCGTCCAGCCGGATCACGTCGGCCTCGACGCCCACCTCGGCGAGGTAGCGCTGGACCAGTCCGGGGTACGCGGTGGCGATCCGGTGCCCGCCGAGCTCCTGCACCGAGTGCACGTCGTCGGGGCGGGCGGCGAACCGGAAGGTGGCCCGGCCGAAGGCCAGGTCCACCACCTCCTCGGCCGGCGCGCCGGAGTCGATCAGCAGGTCCCGGCCGGTGATCCCGACGTCGAGGTCACCGGAGCCGACATAGGTGGCGATGTCCTTGGGGCGCAGGTAGAAGAACTCGATGTCGTTGGGCTCGTCCCGGCAGACCAGGTCCTTCGGGTCGGTGCGCTGGCGGTAGCCCGCCTCGCGCAGCATCTCGGCGGCCTTCTCGGCCAGGGCGCCCTTGTTGGGTACGGCGACACGCAGCATGACGGAGTGCTCCTTCGATCGGGTCTGATCAACGGGTGGAGGCACTCACAGATGTCGGTAGACGTCCTTGAGCTCGAGACCGGTGGCGAGCATCAGCACCTGGGCCTGGTAGAGCAGCTGGGAGATCTCCTCGGCGGCCCGCTCCGGGCCCTCGTGCTCGGCGGCCATCCACGACTCGGCCGCCTCCTCGACGACCTTCTTGCCGATGAAGTGCACGCCCTTCTCCAGCGCGGCGACCGTGCCGGAGCCCGGGGTGCCGGCGGCGGCCTTGGCCTGCAGCTCGGCGAACAACTCCTCGAACGTCTTCACGCCGCGATTCTTCCAGCCACCCGGGGTCACCCCGCCCACCGGGTCCACCCCCGTCGCCTTCCTCACGCGCCGCACCGGCCACCCGTCCGGTGACCGCACGTCCGCGGGCCGCCCCGCGCGACACCCACCCGCCCGCTCACTCCCGCGCCCGGTGAACGTGCTCAGGCGAAGCCGACGCGCTGGGCGGCGTTCGTGGCGAGGGCGCGGACCGCCAGCGCGGCGTCCAGGGCGGCCACGGTCGCCGCCCAGCCCTTGTCCTCGGCGGAGCCGGGCAGCCCGGCCCGGTCGCGGGCCTGCTCGATCGTCTCCACGGTGAGCACCCCGTGCGCGACGGGCTTCCCCTCGTCCAGCGCGACCCGGGTCAGCCCGTCGGTCACCGAACGGCAGACGTAGTCGAAGTGGGCGGTGGCGCCCCGGACCACCACGCCGAGGGCGACCACCACGTCGTACCGGCGGGCCATCGCCTGGGCCACCACGGGCAGCTCGACCGAGCCGGCCACCCGGGCCACCACCGCCCGCGCGCCGCACGCCTCGGCCGCCGCGACCGCCCGGTCGACCATGTGGTCGGTGAGGTCACCGTGCCAGCGGGCGGCCACCACGCCGACGGTGAGGCCCGCCGCGTCGACGGCGTCCACGCCCGGTTCGCCGAAACCCGCCATGTCTACGCTCCGATCTCGTCGCCGTCGACCGGGCGGCCCATCGGCGCCTCGGTCACCTCGTCGAACTCGTCCAGCAGGTGCCCCATCCGGTCCCGCTTGGTGCGCAGGTAGCGCACGTTCTCCGGGTTCGACCGGATGGGCAGGCCCTCCCGGCCGCTCACGGTCAGGCCGTAGCCCTCCAGCCCGGCCCGCTTGGCCGGGTTGTTGGTGAGCAGCCGCATCGACCGGACACCGAGGTCGTAGAGGATCTGGGCACCGGTGCCGTAGTCCCGGGCGTCGGCGGGCAGCCCCAGGTCGAGGTTCGCGTCGACGGTGTCCCGGCCCTGGTCCTGGAGCTGATACGCCCGGAGCTTGTGCAGCAGGCCGATCCCGCGCCCCTCGTGGCCGCGTACGTAGAGCACCACGCCGCGCCCCTCCTGCGCCACCCGGGCCAGGGCGGCCTGCAACTGCGGCCCGCAGTCGCAGCGCAGCGAGCCGAACACGTCCCCGGTGAGGCACTCGGAGTGCACCCGGACCAGCACGTCCCGCCCGTCCCCGAGGTCGCCCATGACCAGCGCGACGTGCTCGGCCGAGTCGTGCTCGCTGCGGTAGCCCAGCGCCCGGAACACCCCGTACGGGGTGGGCATCCGCGCGTCGGCGACCTGCTCGACCTGCTTCTCGGTACGCCGCCGGTGCGCGATCAGGTCGGCGATGGTGATCAGCGTCAGCCCGTGCTCGGCGCAGAACTTCTCCAGGTCCGGCAGGCGCATCATGGTGCCGTCGTCGTTGACCATCTCGCAGAGCACGCCGGCCGGCCGCAGGCCCGCCATCCGGGTCAGGTCGACGGCCGCCTCGGTGTGCCCGGACCGGCGCAGCACCCCGCCCTCGCGGGCCCGCAGCGGCACCACGTGCCCGGGGCGGGCCAGGTCGGTCGGATCGGTGTCGGCACTGGCGAGCAACCGGATGGTGTGCGCCCGGTCGGCCGCCGAGATGCCGGTGCTGATCCCCTCCCGGGCGTCCACGGTCACCGTGTAGGCGGTGCCGCGCCGGTCCTGGTTGGTGTGGTGCATCGGCGGCAGGTCCAGCCGGTCGCACTCGCTCTCGGTCAGCGGCACGCAGATGTAGCCGGAGGTGTAGCGGACCATGAACGCGACCAGTTCCGGGGTGGCCAGCTCGGCCGCGAAGATCAGGTCACCCTCGTTCTCCCGGTCCTCGTCGTCGACCACGACGACGGGCCGGCCGGCGGCGATGTCCGCCACCGCCTGCTCAATGCTGCCGAAACTGGTCATGCCACAGCCTCCGAGTACGTCGGGGGGATGGGGGTGCGGGCGGGCGGGTTGGCCCGCGAGGTACGCCACCAGGCGGCGAAGCCCCAGGCGCAGAAGGCGCCGTAGACCAGGTACATGGCGGCCGACGGGTAGAAGCCGCCGTCCAGCAGCAGCGGCACGCCGACCGCGTCGACGGCGATCCAGACCAGCCAGAACTCCACCCAGCCGCGGGCCATGCCATAGGTGGCGAGCAGGCTGCCCACCAGGATCCAGGCGTCCGGCAGCGGCCCCCAGGAGCCGAGCGCGGCCAGCACCGGGTAGGCCGCGGCGGTGCCGGCCACCGCCACCGCGAGCAGGACGAGCCGTTCCCGGCCGGTGGCCCAGCGCGGCAGCACCGCCGGCTGCTCGCCGCCGCCGGAGCGGCGGTTGCGCGACCAGCGCCACCAGCCGTAGACGCTGACCGCGAAGAAGAAGACCTGCCGGCCGGCCTGACCGTAGAGGTCGTGCGCCTGCGGGGTGGTGAAGACCCCGCCGAGGAAGACGGTGAACAGCAGGGCGTTGCCGATCATGCCGACCGGCCAGGCCCAGACCAGCCGGCGCAGCCCGAACAGCGCGGAGGCCAGCCCGAAGACGTTGCCGACGATCTCCCGGACCAGCACCGGCGAACCGGCGACCTGGACCTGGGCGTCGAGCAGCCACCCGAGCGGGCCCATCAGCGGCCACCGCCGGCGAGCCGGTCGCCGAGCAGCCGCTCGACGTACTTGGCCAGCACGTCGACCTCCAGGTTGACCGGGTCGCCGGGGCGCTTCGCGCCGAGCGTGGTGAGCTTCAGGGTGGTCGGGATCAGCCCGACGGCGAACCAGTCGTCGCCCACCTCGGCGACGGTCAGCGAGACCCCGTCGATGGTGATCGAGCCCTTCTCCACCACGTACCGGGCCAGCCCGGCGGGGAGCCGGAAGCGGACCGTCTCCCACTGCGCGGCCGGCTCCCGGGAGATCAGCTCGCCGACCCCGTCGACGTGCCCCTGCACCAGGTGCCCGCCGAGCCGGCTGCCGAGCGCGGCGGCCCGCTCCAGGTTGACCGGGTCGCCGGGGCGCAGCCCGCCGAGCGCGGAACGGCGGAGCGTCTCCCCCATCACGTCGGCGGTGAAGGTCCCGCCGTCGACGTCCACCACGGTCAGGCAGACGCCGTTGACCGCGATGGAGTCGCCGTGCCGGGCGTCGGAGGTGACCAGCGGGCCCCGGATGGCGACCAGCGCGGAGTCACCCCCGGTCTCGGTGGTGCGGACGACCTCGCCCAGCTCCTCGATGATGCCGGTGAACATGTCAGGCCTCCCTCTTGCGGGGCAGCGCGGTGATCCGCAGGTCGGGGCCGACCTGCGTGACGTCGGTGAGTTCCAGGTCGATGGCGTCGGCGATGGTGCCCACGCCGGCGTCCAGCAGCGCGGTCGGGCCGGCGCCGAGCAGCTTCGGGGCGACGTAGCCGACGACCTTGTCGACCAAGCCGGCGGCGAGGAACGCGCCGGCCAGCCGGGGGCCGCCCTCCAGCAGCGCGGCCCGCACGCCGCGGTGGTGCAGCTCCGCGAGCAGCGCCGGCAGGTCGACCCGGCCGTCCGGGCCGGCGCCGACCTCCGCGGCGGTGGCGATCCAGGTCCGGGCGGCGCCGTCGCGGACCGGGCGTCGGCCGGGGTACGCCCCGAGCTGTCCACCACCACGCGCAGCGGCTGCCGGATGGCCAGGGTGCCGTCGCGCAGGTTGCGGGCGGTGAGCCGGGGATCGTCGGCGAGCACGGTGCCGACCCCGGCGATGACCGCGTCGACGGTGCCGCGCAGGGCGTGCACGTCGATCCGGGCGGCCTCGGAGGTGATCCACATGCTGCTGCCGTCGGCCGCGGCGGACCGCCCGTCGAGGGTGGCGGCGTACTTCCAGATCACGTACGGCCAGCCGCGGCGCATCGAGGTGAGCCAGGCGACGTTTCCGGCCTCGGCCTCCGGCCCGCGTACCCCGAACTCGACCTGGACCCCGGCGGCGCGCAGGGTGGCCGCGCCCCCGGAGGCGACCGGGTTGGGGTCGGGCACGGCGACCACCAC
The DNA here is from genome assembly GCF_022747945.1 of Micromonospora sp. R77. Lineage (NCBI taxonomy): Bacteria > Bacillati > Actinomycetota > Actinomycetes > Micromonosporales > Micromonosporaceae > Micromonospora > Micromonospora sp. R77. The sequence continues at coordinate 5,109,035 of NZ_JALDST010000001.1, read as the reverse complement.
GCGGGCGACGCCGGCGGCGATCAGCGCGTGGCTGCACGGCCCGGTACGGCCGGTGTGGTCGCAGGGTTCGAGGGTGACCACGGCGGTGCCGCCACGGGCCCGCCGGCCGGCCTGGGCGAGTGCGACGATCTCGGCGTGCGGTCCGCCGGCGTACGCGTGGAAGCCCTCGCCGACGACCTCGCCGTCCGGGTCGAGCAGGACGCAGCCGACGACCGGGTTGGGGCTGGTGGTGCCGAGCCCCCGGGCGGCCAGCGCGATCGCGCGACGCATCGCCTCGTCGACGGAGACGCTCGCCATCGCCTGCCCCTGCCCTCTCGCTCGCCGGTGCACGCGCGGCGGGGAGGGACGGCAGGATGCCGCGGGCGGGCGGCGGCGGAGATCCGGGGACGGCGGAGCCGACCCCGAGGGGCCCACGCGGCGGCCGAGGGTGTCAGCCGGCCGACAGGGGCCTCCCCGTCCCGCGCGCTGTCTCCCATCCGGACTTTCTGGGAACGGACCAGCCGTCCCCAACCGTCGGCCCCGGATTCTCACCAGGTCCACCGGGCGGCCGAAGCCGTCCGGGTCGCGGGCTTACCACGGTCGGACCGTGGATCACCGCCGGTTCGGAATTTCACCGAGCCCCGCCAGCGCGTGGTGGGTACACGGGAAGTCTTACACGCCGGGCGGGGGGTCGCGCCAGAGAGGCGAGCTACCTCACAGGGAAGTCCGCACGATCACGTAACGCCGCGGCGGCGGTCGACCGCCACGTACGACCCGGGTTGGCTCTTGGCGACCGTCTTCATCTCGGAGGCGACCGCGATCGCCTCCAGCGGGTCGGTGAACCGCTTGCTCGCGTCGGAGAGCGAGACGCCGATGGAGAGGGTGACCAGGGCGGCCCGCCGGATGTTGCCCCGGCGGTCCTTCAGCTCGACGAACCCGCGCTCGGCGTCGGTCGGGTCGTAGAGCGCGTCGGCGGCCTGCTCGAAGTCGACCACCGCCCGGCTGGTCAGCGGGCGCACCTGGCCGGGCGTGCAGACGATGACGAAGTCGTCGCCGCCGACGTGGCCGAGGAAGGCCGGCGGCAGGCCGATCGAGACCACCGCCCGGTGCAGGCTGCGGGCCAGCGCGGAGATGAACTCGTCGCCGCGGACGAAGCCGTACCGGTCGTTGACGCTCTTGAACCGGTCGATGTCGATGTAGCCGACGGCGTAGTCGACGCCGTTGCGGACCCGGTCGCTGATCTCGCGGCGGATCCGGCTGTTGCCGGGCAGCCCGGTCAGCGGGGAGACCTCGCGGAACTCCTTGTTGCGGCGCAGGGTGGAGTGCACCCGGGCGATCAGCTCCAGGGTGTCGAAGGGTTTGACCAGGTAGTCGTCCGCGCCGACGCTGAGGCCGTTGACCTTGTCGACGGTCATCCCCTTGGCGGTCAGCATGATCACCGGCAGCGCGGAGGTCATCGGGTCGGCGCGCAGCCGGCGGGTCAGCTCCAGCCCGTCGACCCGGGGCATCATCAGGTCGACCACGGCCAGGTCGGGGCGCTGCCGCTCGATGACCTCCAGCGCCTCCTGGCCGTCACCGGCGTGCAGCACCTCGAAGCCGTGCAGCCGGAGGTTGAACTCGACGAAACGGGCGATGTCCTCGTCGTCGTCGACGACCAGGATGACGTCGGGTCGCTCGCCGGCCGGCTCCACCTCAGGCCCCGGTGGCCGCGCGCTCCGCCAGGGCCCGCAGGCGGCGTACCGCCTCGGCCGGATCGTCGGCGCCGTAGACCGCGGTGCCGGCCACGAAGGCGTCCGCACCGGCCGCGGCGGCCTGCTCGATGGTGTCGGCGGCGATCCCGCCGTCGACCTCGATGCGCAGCTCCAGGTGGCCGCTGTCGACGTGCCGCCGGGCGGCGCGCACCTTCTCCAGCAGCTGCGGGATGAACCGCTGCCCGCCGAACCCGGCCTTGATCGTCATGATCAGCAGGGTGTCGAAGCTGGGCAGCAGCTCCAGGTACGGCTCGATCGGGGTGTCCCGGTCGATGGCCAGCCCGGCCTTCGCCCCGGCCGAGCGCAGGTCCTTGGCCAGCGCCACCGGGTCGTCGCACGCCTCGGCGTGGAAGGTGACGTTGTACGCCCCGGCGTCCGCGTACCCGGGCGCCCAGCGGCGCGGATCGGTGATCATCAGGTGCACGTCGAACGGGATCTCGGTCACCGCGCGCAGGCTCTGCACCACGGGCAGCCCGATGGTCAGGTTCGGCACGAAGTGGTTGTCCATCACGTCCACGTGCAGCCAGTCGGCGGCGCCCTCGACGGCGCGGACCTCTTCGGCGAGACGGGCGAAATCGGCGGCCAGGATGCTGGGGGCGACGATCGGCGGCGGTACGGTCACGGGGCCAGTGTACGAACGCGGCCACCCGCCGCCCGCAGCGCGGCACCGACGGAGACTCGCTGTGACCCAGCCGTGACCAGTGGTGCAGAATCGGACCCTCCGGGCCGAAATTCCGAACGAATAGCCACCTGCGACTGGCCGAACGACGGAAACACGGCGACACTCCAACAGGGACGGTCACATGTGCCGCACGCCCCGTGGCGGGAAGACGCCGCACCGGGTGCGCGGCGAGGCGACTGTCAGCTCCCGGGAAGGGCGGACGATGCGACGGTGGCTCGTGGCGCTGGCGCTGGCCGGCACGGCGACGGTGGCGCTGGGCGGTTGCGTCCAGCCGCACCGGGCGGACGGTGACCTGATCGACGACTGGCCCCCACTGTCGGCGCCCCGCCTGTTCGTCCCCGCCACGGACGCCTGCCTGCCCCGGATCACGCCGGTCGTGCAGGCCGGCACGTACGAGACGGTGGAGTGCGCGCGCAGCCACCTCGCCGAGGCCGTGCACGTCGGCATGTTCACCGGGGCCACCGCCGGCGGCACCCGCCCCGAGCCGGGCTCCCCCGCGCTGCGGACCGCCCGGGCCGAGTGCGACCAGCGGGCCCGCGAGGCGATCGGCGGCGACTGGCACGCCGCCCGGCTCACCCTCAACATCGCGCTCCCGTCGGTGACCGGCTGGCTCAGCGGCGCCCGCTGGTACCGCTGCGACCTGAGCGAGACCGACAGCATCGACAACACCCGCCCGGTGAACCGGGTGGGCAGCCTGCGCGGCGCGCTGGTCAGCGACAACCCGCTGGTGCACCGCTGCTTCGACCCGAAGCTGATCGGCAACAACCTCAACTACATGGCCCCGGTGCTCTGCACCGAGCCGCACCGGGCCGAGTTCGTCGGTGTCTATGTCGAACGCGACATGAGCTGGGCGGTCTTCACCCGCTCCAGCCAGCAGGTGCACCGGCGGTGCATGGGACTGATCGCCGCCTTCGCCGACGTGCCGAACAACAGCGACCTGCCGTACCGGGCCGGCTCGATCTTCTATCCGCCGTCGCAGCGGGAGTGGGAGGAGGGCGACCGCGGGGTGCGCTGTTTCCTGTGGAGCGACGACCGGCGGCTGACCCGCTCGATGCGCGGCGTGGGGCCGAAGGGACTCCCCGCGATCTGAGCCCCGGTGCCGTATGCTGCACCGCCGTGGCGTACCCCGGCGGTCGGAGCCGGGCCCACGGCGGACGGGGAGGTCGAGGCGATGCGGCGCTGGTGGACGGCGGTCGTCCTGGGTACGACGGCGGCGCTGGCGCTCGCCGGCTGCGGCACACCGACCGGTGTGGACCGGGACGTGGCCGACGACTGGCCGGCCCTCGGCCCGGCGAAGAGCTTCCTGCCGGCGAACGGCGTCTGCCACTCGACCGTCCAGGACATCGGCTACCTGACCGGTTACAACCCGGTCGACTGCACCGGGCCGCACCGCGCGGAGACCCTGCACGTCGGCACGTTGACCGGCATGGACGCCAATCGTGGCGCTCCCCCGCGGCCCGCCTCCACCGGCATGCGGAAGGCCGCGGCCGAGTGCGACCGGCAGGTCAGCCGGGCGGTCGGGGCGGACTGGCGCACCGGGCGGCTGCACGTCACCGTCATCTTCCCGTCGACGCAGGCCTGGTCGGGAGGCGCCCGCTGGTTCCGGTGCGACGTCTCCGAGACCGTCAGCCTGGACGACTTCGGCGTCAGCCCGCGTACCACCAGCCTGCGCAACGCGCTGGCCGCCGGGTCCCCGCTGGCGTACGGCTGCTTCAACCCGAAGGTGGTCAAGGAGGACATCGACGAGATGCGCCCGGCCGCCTGCACCGCGAAGCACCACGCCGAGTTCGTCGGCGTCTGGCAGGCCCCGGACGTCCCGTACGCCACCTTCGCCAAGTCCCGGCAGCGCACCCACCAGGCCTGCCGGTCGCTGATCGCCAAGTACGTGAAGGTGCCCGACAACAGCGACATGCAGTACCGGGCCGGCACGATCATGTACCACCCCTACGAGGAGGAGTGGAACAACGGCAACCACGGCGTGCAGTGCTTCCTGTGGCTGGACGACCGCACCCTGACCCGCTCGGTCGCCGGCGGCGGCAGCAAGGCCCTGCCGGTGCAGTGAGCGGGGTGGGCCGGCCGGCCCACCCCGCCCCTGCGCGACTCAGCCGACCTGCAGCGTCACGTCGTCGATGACGAAGCTGGTCTGCAGCGAGGCGTCCTCGACGCCGGTGAACTTCAGCGTCACCGTCTGGCCGGCGTACGCGCCCAGGTTGAAGGTGCGCTGGGTGTAGCCGCTGGCGGCGTTGACGTTCGAGTACGTCGCCAGGGTGGTCGTGCCGACCTGGACGGTCAGCTTGTCGTACGCCGTGGAGCCGGTCTCGGCGGTGTCGATGTGCAGCCAGAACGCCAGGGTGTAGCTGGAGCACCCGGCCGGGACGCTCACCGACTGCGACAGCGTGTCGGTGTGGCTGCTGCCGTACCCGTCCAGCCACGCCTTGTACGACCCGCCGTGCGCCGCCTGGCTGGTCGAGTTGGTGATCACGCCGGAGGAGGCCGTCCACGGCGTGCTGCCCGACTCGAAGCCGCTGTTGCCGATCAGTTGGCCGCCCGCGCAGCCACCCGTACCGGTCACGGTGAGGCTGTAGGTGGCGGTGCGGGTGACCGCGCCGGTGCCGGTGACCGTGATGGTGAAGGTGCCGGTGGTGGCGGTCGACGAGGCGCTGACCGTCATGGTGGCGGAGCCGCCGGAGGTCACCGACGACGGGCTGAACGACACGGTCACGCCGCTCGGCGCGCCGGAGGCGGAGAGGTTGACGGTCTGGGCGGTGCCGCTGGTGGTCGTGGTGCTGACCGTCGCGGTGGTGGAGCCGCCCCGGGCCACGCTGCCGGAGGTGGGGCTGACCGCCACCGAGAAGTCGTTGGTCGAGGTGCCGCCGACCGCGAGCTGCCAGATGGCGTACGCGACCCCGTCCGCGCTGCGGTTGAGGATGGTCGCGTTGATGTTGCTGGTGGTGTCGCAGGAGCGGTGGTAGCAGCCGTCGTACGCCGCGCCGGCGGTGCCGCCCCACTTGCTGGCCTGCGCGGAGGTCTTGGTGGCGCTGGCGCCCGCGGCGTAGCCGGAGGTCTGGATGCCGGCGTTGGCGAACGAGTAGTCGTCGGAGCGGCCCTGCCCCTCGACGTTCTCCTCGGGCTGGATGCCGAAGCTGTCCCAGTACTCCTTCAGCGGCGCGGCGGTGGCGGAGGTGACCCGGTTGATGAAGTACCCGCCGTTGGGCGAGGCCACCATGTCGAAGTTGTAGTAGCCCTTGATGTAGCTCTTCTGGGTGGCGCTGAGCTGGCTGACGTAGAACTTCGAGCCCTGCAGGCCCTGCTCCTCGCCGTTCCACCAGGCGAACCGGACCCGCTTGGTCATCGTCGGGTTCTGGCTCGCCAGCACCAGCGCGTTCTCCAGCAGGGTGGCCGAGCCGGAGCCGTTGTCGTTGATGCCCGGGCCGGCGGAGACGCTGTCCAGGTGGGCGCCGAACATGACCACCTGGTCGGCGGGGCCCTGGGGCCACTCGGCGATCAGGTTGCTGGCCGGGTAGGTGCAGGTGGTGCAGGTCTGCTCGGTGACGGTGTAGCCGGCGGCCTGGAGCTTGCTCTTCACGTAGCTGACCGAGGCGGTGTAGCCGGCGGAGCCGGCCCGCCGGGTGCCGCCGTTGTTGGTGGCGATCGTGTTGAGCTGGGTCAGGTGCGCCTGGACGTTGGTCACCGAGACGTCCGGGGCGGCGGCGAGCAGGGCGGGGGCGGCGGCCGGGCGGGCGGTGGCGGCGGCCGGGACGGCCAGGGTCGCCGTCATGGCGGCGAAGAGGGCGAGCGCGAGGCCGGCGGCCGGCGTTCTCCGTCTCATGGGGACTCCTCGTGGGGTCGGCGGGGGTGCCTTCGGGGCGGCCCGACCCGTGGGCTCCGGGGGTGGGAGCCCCGGCGTCGATTCCGGTGATCGGAACAGTTACATGTATCGATCGCGGAGTCAACGGTGGTGTAACAGATTCGCCGGTACGGGCAGCGGATGGTGAATGGCCGGGCGATGCTCCTTCGCCCGGATCCGGTGCCACCCGGAGGCCGGTACCGCCCGGTCGGTGACGTCGCGAGCGCCCGCCGGGCGCGCTCACGTCAGGGACGGTGTACGCGCAGGCCGTCGACGAGGATCGACAGCAGTCGCGGCCCTCGGGCGTCGAGTTCGGCGTCGTCCACGCGCGTCAGCCAACCGATGAGCACGATGACGTCCCGGGCTTCGGCATCAGCGCGGATGCTGCCGTCCGCGCGGCCCGCGGCCAGCAGCATCTCCACCGCCGCACCGATCGGACCGAGGCTGTGGGCGGCGAGGTCGCGCCCCGTCGCCGCCTCGACGGCGGCGAACACGTCGCGTTTGACGCGAGCGTAGGCGGCCACCCGGTCGAACCATGCCGCCAGCGCCGCCAACGGCGGGCGAGCGGCCAGCAGGTGGCCGGCCGCGTCGACCAGGTCGTCCACCTCGCGGCGGTACACCTCGACGAGAAGGTCCTCCCGGGTGGGGAAGTGCCGGTACAGCGTGCCCTGCCCGATGCCGCAGGCCTTCGCGACGGCGTTGAGCTTCAGCTCACCGGGCTCGTGCACCAGTTCGCGGGCCGCCTGCAGGATCCGTTCGCGGTTGCGCCGCGCGTCGGCACGCGCCACCGCGGCGCCCCGGGCCGAAGCAGACACGTGTCCGCTGGGCTCGACATCGTAACCGGACATGTGTCCAGTCTAACCCGAGGAGCCGCACGACCATCTCCGGCAAGGTCGGTCATCGCCGTTCCGCCGGTGACCGCCCGCTCCCGCCGGCCGGCATGGCGGCTCGGCAGCCGCAGGACAGGGGCACCAGGTCTCGACGCCCGGGCGCGCGCCCGCGCGACCGGTGGTGCCGGTATGCACCACCGGCCGCGCGGGCGGTCAGCGACGCCGGGTCAGCCCCGGCGCAGCACCGCCAGGAACATCGCGTCCGTGCCGTGCCGGTGCGGCCAGAGCTGCACCGTCGGCCCGTCACCCAGCCCCGGCATGCCGGCCGGCAGCAGCGGACGGGCGTCGACGAAGTCGACCGGCAGGCCGCACCGGCGGGCCGCCTCGGTCACCGTCACGTGCGTCTCCACCGTGTGCGGGGAGCAGGTGACGTAGGCGACCAGACCACCCGGGCGGACCGCCTTCAGCGCCGCGGTCAGCAGCTCCCGCTGCAACCGGGTCAGCGGCGGCAGGTCGGACGGCTGCCGCCGCCAGCGCGACTCCGGCCGGCGGCGCAGCGAACCCAGCCCGGTGCAGGGGGCGTCGACCAGGACCCGGTCGAAGTGCCCCTCGGGCAGCTTCGGGTCCGCGCCCACCGTCCGCCCGTCGGTGGCCAGCACGGCCACCGGCAGTCCCCGGGTGGCCTGCTCGACCAGCCGGGCCCGGTGCTCGGCCACCTCCACCGCGGTCAGCCGGGCACCCCGTTGTGCGGCGATCGCACCGAGCAGACCGGCCTTGCCGCCCGGGCCGGCGCACAGGTCCAGCCAGCGGCCGTCCGGGCCGTCCAGTGGCGCGCTCGCCAGGGCGTTCGCCACCAGCTGGGAGCCCTCGTCCTGGACGTGCGCCCGCCCCTCGACGACCGCGCGCAGGTCGCCCGGCGCGCCGCCGGGCAGATAGACGGCGTACGGGGAGAACGCCCCCGGGGCGCCGCCCACCTCGTCGGCCAGCTCGACCGGGTCGGCCAGGCCGGGCCGCGCGCACAGGTGCACCGGTGGCCGCTCGTTGTCCTCGATGAGCAGCCGTTCCGTCTCGGCGAGGTCCCCACCGAGCGCCTCGGCGAAGGCCCGCACGATCCACTGTGGGTGGCTGTACGCCAGCGCCAGGTGGCCGACCGGGTCGGTCTGGCGGTCCGGGGCGAGCTTCGCCACCCAGCCGTCGTGGTCCCGGGTGGTGATCTCCCGCAGCACCGCGTTGGCGAACCCGGTCGCCCCCGGGGCCACCGAGCGGACCAGGTCGACGGTGGAGGAGACCGCGGCGTGCGCCGGCACCCGGGTGTGCAGGAGCTGGTACGCCCCGATCCGCAGCGCGTCGCGTACCGGCGGGTCGATCCGCTGCACGTCCCGGCCGGCCGCGTCGGTGATGATCGCGTCCAGGGTGCCGGTGTGCCGCAGCGTGCCGTAGGTCAGCTCGGTGGCGAAGGCGGCGTCCCGACCGGCCAGCCCCTCCTCGCGCAGCATCGCCGGCAGCACCAGGTTGGCGTACGCGTCGTCCCGGTGGACCGCCGCGACGGCCTGGTACGCGACGTGCCGGGGCAGGTCGACAGCCGGTCGGACCGGCCGCCGGTCGAACCCCTGGCGGTCCCCGCCGCGCGCGCGGTCCCCGCCGGTCCGCCCGCCGCGCGGGCGGTCCCCGCGCGGGTACTGGTCGCCGCGTTCGGCGACCGCTCGCCGCGGCCGGCGTCCCGCGGCCCGTCGGACGATCGCGCCGGGCCACGCCGGCCCCTCGTCGGCGACGCGTTCACGCCGCGGCTCGACGGCCCCGTCACGCGAGGTTCCTCGCCGGTGGCGACGCGGACGCCGCGCGCCCAGTCGCTCGCCGACATGGCCTTCTTGCCGGCCGCCCGCACCTCGCCGAGCTGCACCGGAACGGTGGCGGTACCCGCCAGCACCCGGGACTTCTCGACCTGCAGCTCACCGGGCTTCAGGTCGGGGCCGTTCGCCACCGGGGTCACCGGACCCAGCTTCACCCGGTCGCCCCGGAAGGTCGTCCACGGCCCGGGGGCCGGGGTGCAGGCACGGATCCGCCGGTCGACGGCGAAGGCCGGATCACCCCAGCGCACCCGGGCGTCCTCCACGGTCAGCTTCGGCGCCAGGGACACCCCGTCGGCGGGCTGCGGCTCGGCGCGGGCGGTGCCCGCCCCGATCGCGTCGAGGACGGCCACCAGCAGCCCCGCCCCGGAGTGGGCGAGCCGCTCCAGCAGGTCACCGGAGGTGTCGGTCGGGCGGATCTCGTCGGTCAGCGTGCCGTACACCGGGCCGGTGTCCAGCCCGGCCTCCAGCTGGAACACGCTGGCCCCGGTCAGCTCGTCGCCGTGCAGGACGGCGTGCTGCACGGGCGCGGCGCCCCGCCAGGCCGGCAGCAGCGAGAAGTGCAGGTTGACCCAGCCGTGCCGGGGGATCTCCAGCGCCACCGGCGGCACCAGCGCCCCGTACGCGACCACCGGCACGCAGTCCGGGGCGAGCGCGCGGAGCCGGTCCAGGAACTCCGGCTCCCGGGGCTTCGCCGGGGTGAGCACCTCGACGCCGTGCGCGTCGGCCCAGGCGCCGACGGGCGAGCGGGCCAGACCCCGACCGCGCCCGGCCGGGGCGTCGGGGCGGGTGACCACGGCCAGCAGCTCGTGGCCGGACGCGGCGACGGCCTCGAGAGCGGGAACGGCGACGGCCGGCGTGCCGGCGAAGACCAGACGCATACCGGTCACCGCCCCAGACCGAAGGGGTTCCCCGCGGCGTGCGGGTTCAGCTTGACCGTGGGCGGCGTGGCCGGGTCGTACCACTCGGCCTGGCGGATCGCCTTCATCGCGGCCTTGCGGCCGGCCGGGTCCAGCCGGTCGACGAAGAGCACCCCGTCGAGGTGGTCGGTCTCGTGCTGCACGCAGCGGGCCATCAGCCCGGTGCCGACGATCTGCATCGGGTCGCCGTAGCCGTTGAAGCCCTTGGCGATCACGTTCTGCCGGCGCTTGGTGTCGAAGTAGAGGCCCGGGATGGAGAGGCACCCCTCCGGGCCGTCCTGCTCCTCGGCGTCCGGGAACTCCAGCACCGGGTTGACCAGGTGACCGACGACGTCGTCGACGTCGAAGGTGAAGACCCGCAGGCCCACCCCGAGCTGCGGCGCGGCCAGGCCGGCCCCGCCCTGCTCGTGCATCGTGTCGGTGAGATCGGCGATCAACGTGCGCAGCTCGACGTCGAAGTCGACCACCGGATCGGCCGGCGTGCGCAGCACCGGATCCCCGAACAGACGGATGGGCTGAACGGTCACGCGGGGTGGCTCCTTAACTGGGACGGGTGGTGCCGTACCAGTCTACGGAGTCCCCGGAGCCGCCCCGGCCGGCGTACCGCGATCGGTGACCGGGGGCTCCTCACCCACGGTGACCGGCAGGGTGGCGTAGCCGCGCAGGGTCAGCCGGACCCGGCGCTCCGGCTCGCCGGCCAGGGCCAGGCCGGGCAGCCGACGCAGCAGCTGCGGGAAGGCCACCTGCGCCTCCAGTCGGGCCAGCCCCGCGCCGAGGCAGTAGTGCGGGCCGGCGCCGAAGGAGAGCGGGTGGATCTGCGGCCGCCACGGGTCGAACCGGTGCGGCTCCGGATAGCGCCGGGGATCCCGGTTGGCGGCCCCGAGCATGAGGATCAGCCAGCTGCCGGCGGGCAGGTCGAGCCCGCCGTACCGGGTCGGGGCGGTGCTCATCCGCGAGGTGAGCTGGACGGGTGAGTCGTAGCGCAGCAGCTCGTCGACGTAGTCGGGGGCGAACTCGGGATGACCGCGCAGCGCGGCGGCCGCCCGGGGATGCTCCAGCAGCACCACCAGGCCGTTGCCGAGCAGGTTGGTGGTCGTCTCGAAACCGGCCACCAGCAGCACCACCAGGTTGGCCAGCAGCTCGTCTCCGGAGAGCCGCTCGCCGTCGGCGTCGTGCACCTGCACCAGGGCGGTGGTCAGGTCGTCGGCCGGGGCGCGCCGGCGCGCCTCGACCAGCTCGACGAAGTAGTCGCGCAGCTCGACGGCACCGCGGTCGGCGACCGCCAGCTCCTCGGACGTGATCTCCGGCTCCAGCACGCCGGTCAGGTCGGACGCCCACCGGCGGAACAGCGGCCGGTCCGCCGCCGGCACGCCGAGCAGCGCGCAGATCACGCCGACCGGCAGCGGGTACGCGAAGTCGGCCATGAAGTCGACCGGCTCCCCGGCGCGGCCCCGGTCCCGCATCCGGTCGATCAGCTCGTCGGCCTGCGCCACCGCCACGTCCCGCAGGCCGGCGATCCGGCGGGGCGTGAACGCGCCGGCCGCGAGTCGCCGCATCCGGCTGTGGTCCGGCGGGTTGGTGCGCAGCATGGAGCGGGAGATCGACAGCACCGCCGGGCTGTCCCGCCAACCGGGCAGGAACTGGTCGCGCAGGTCGTCGTCCATCACCCCGAACCGGGGGTCGCGCAGGATCTCGTCGGCCTCGGCATAGCCGGTGACCGCGTAGAAGACCGGACCGGCCTGCGCCACCGGGCCGTGCGCGCGCAGCCGCTCGTACGTCGGATAGGGGTCGATCCGGCCCTGCGGCGACATCAGCAGGGCGAGAGCGTCGGCGGCGTCCACGATCGGCCTCCCCGGGCGTCGGAAGCCTCCATCATGCGCCCGTACGTCCGGTTCCCGCGATCCCGGACCGCCGCCGGGTCGCGGTCAGGCGCCGGTGCCCGGCTCCCCGGCGAGCACCGCGGCCCCGCCGAGCAGGGCGTGCTCGGGCAGCGGGAGGGTGATCCCGTGCGCGGCCTCCCAGTCGTGGATGAGGCCGGGCCGGGCCTGGGCGGCGAAGTAGTCGACCGCGCTCAGCCCGCCGACGACCGGCTCGTCGACCTCGGCGACCAGCCGGGCCGGGACCATCGGGAAGCCGCTGGAGATCGCCGCGCTGAGCCGGCGGTGCCCGTCGACGACGAAGAAGTACTCCCCCGTGTAGCCGATGGTCAGCGGCTCCAGGGCCTCGTCGCCGGCCCCGGCGACCTCGTCGACGAACTCGGAGTCCCCGAGGCCACGCAGGGTGGCGATGTCCTCGGTCGGATAGACCCGGCGCGGGTCGAGCAGCAGCAGCGGCGGGCCGTCCCGCAGCACGTCCGCGCCGAGGCGCCCCTCGTACGCGTCGACGATGTGCGTGATCACCTGCTCGGGGTTCGCCCGGGTGGTGTCGCAGATCAGGTCGTAGTTGCGCAGCCGGGCCTTGTCCACGCCGTAGCGGAGGATGAACCGGTTGCGCTCGCTCTCGCTGCGCTCCCGGAGCTTGGCCTTCGCCTCCTCCAGGGAGGTGTAGCTCTCGGCCGGACCGGACGGGCGGGCGAGCACCCGCCGGGCCGCCTCGGTCGGCTCGGTGATCATGTGCACCTTGAGCGCGTTGGTGAAGAAGTGCCAGGCCAGCCGGGAGTCCATGACGAGGCTCTCCCCGGAGGCGGCGATGTCGCGCTGGAGCTGGTCGACATAGCCGTCGACCGCCTGGTCCAGCTCGGCGTGCAGGTTGAGCTGGAGCGCGGTCATCTGCCGGTCCTGCGCCATCTGCCGGTAGAGGTCGCCGACGCTGACCCGGCGCAGCCCCAGCCGCTCGGCGATCTCGACGGAGACGGTGCTCTTGCCGCTGCCGAGGTCACCGTTGAAGACGATCGATTGACGAACGGTCACGACTGGTCCACCCCTGATCACCGGCTGGTTGACATCATCGATGTGGCTTCGGCTCGACGCGTTCGGAGTCCTCCGCCGGCGCGGCGCGTCTGACGCCGTGCCGTGACGGGAGCCGTCGTACGCCCGGGCATGACGGGCGATGCTATCACGCAGCTTCCACCCAATTGCCGGACGACGTGTCCGTCAAACCCCAGCTCACCACGGTTGGCGACGGCCCCGGTGCGCCCCGTCACCGGGGAACCGGTCGCTGCCGGACGGACGGCGGACGGTCAGAAGAGGCTCAGTGGGTCGACCTGGAGGCGGACCGGGTCGGCGGCCTTGCGGGCGCTGCGCTGACCGGCGGCGGCGTGCAGCGCCTCGGCCAGGGCGGCGGCCCGCGCCCGGGGCACCCGGACCAGCATCCGTTCCTTCCCCTCGTCGGCCGGCACCGGCCGAGCACCTCGGCGTCGTCGGGCAGCCGCGCCGGCGAGCAGGTCGGCCACCGCCTCGGCCATGCCGGTGACGCTGGCCATCTTCACCGCCGGCGGGAAACCCAGCTCCCGTCGTTCGGCCAGCTCCCGGGCGGCGAACCAGGCCGCGTCCCAGCGCAGCAGCGCCTGCACCGGCGCGAGCGCGCCGTCGGCGACCACCACCACCCGGCCACCGGCGCCGGCCGGCCGGGCCAGCGCGGCGGCGGTCAGCCACCGGCGCAGCGCCTCCTCCCCGGCCCGCAGGTCGGCCCGGGTGAGCAGGGCCCAGGAGTCGAGCAGCAGCACCGCGCCGTAGCCCCCCTCGGCCACCGGCTCCGCGCCCGGGGTGGCGATCACCAGGCCGGCGCCCTCGGGCACCGAGGCGAGCACCTCCTCCCGGCCGGACGTGCGGACCGGCACGCCGAGGAAGGCCGCCCCAGTTCCTCGGCGGTCCGCCGGGCACCGGTGACCGAGGCGCGCAGCCGCCGCCCACCGCACTCCGGGCAGGCGTACGCGGCGGCGACCCGGCCGCACCAGCGACAGGCCGGCGTGCCGCGGCCGACGGCAACGCGAGCGGGCCCGCGCAGTGCGGGCAGCGGGCCGGGGTCCGGCAGTCCGCGCAGGCCACCGAGGGCAGGTAGCCGCGGCGGGGCACCTGCACCAGCACCGGGGCGTCGGCACGCAGGGTGTCCGCGCGGTCGTCCAGGCCAGGCTGGGCAGCCGGGCAGTCGCCGCGCCCGGGTCGCGGGCCAGCTGCGGGTCGTCGCCGGTCGGGGCGATCGCCGGGGTGCGCGCCCGCACGGTCGCCCGGTCGGCCACCACCTCCGCGCCCAGCCGGTCTCCACCAGCAGCTGCGCCTCGGCGGTGCGGGCGTAGCCGCCGACCAGGGCGGCCGCGTCGGCGAGCTGGGCCCGGGTGAGCAGCACCTCCCGGGCGTGCGGATAGGGCGACCGGGGTTCGGCATGCAGGTCGTCGCCGTCGTCCCAGATCGCCACCAGGCCGAGCCGGTCGACGGGGGCGAACATGGCGGCCCGGGTGCCGATCACCACCGGCACGTCGCCGCGCCGGGCGGCGAGGAAGGCGCGGTAGCGACGGGCCGGGCCGAGCGCGGCGGAGAGGCAGACGTGCCGGTCCGGTCCGAGGGTGGCGGTGAGCGCGGCGTCGAGCCGGTCCAGGTCGCGGGCGTCGGCCACCACGACGACCGCGCCCCGGCCACCGGCACGGTGGCGGCGACGGCGTCGGCGTACCGGTCGGCCCAGTCCTCTCCGGCGAGGGCGGACCAGACGGCCCAGGCGCGCGCCCGTCGGCCAGTGCGCGCAGCAGCGCCGGCCCGGCCGGGTAGTCCCGCCAACCGCGCGGGTCCACGGGTCGCCGCCGGGCGCGGAGCCGACGGTCGGCAGCGCCGCAACGGTCGGCACGGTCACCGGCGACGCCTCGCCGGGGCCGTCCAGCCCGACCGCGCGTCGGGTGCCGGCGGAGCGTCGAAAGCCGGCGGGGTGGCGGCGGGGCGGGCGGCGAGGTCTTTCTCCACCCGGGCGTGCCGGGGCGGGACGGCGAGGCGGAGGACGTCGGCGAGGCTGCCGGCGTACCGGTCGGCGACGGCCCGGGCCAGCCGGGCCACCTCCGGGGCCAGGACCGGCTCCGGCGACACCACCTTCTCCAGGTACGCCAGCCGGGGGTGGTCGGACCGCTCGGCCCGCGCCAGCAGCCAGCCGTCCACCAACTGCCCGGCGAAGCGCACCTTCACCCGCACCCCGGGGACGGCCTCGGCGTCGAGCTCGGCCGGCACCAGGTAGTCGAAGGGGCGGTCCAGGTGCGGCAGGGGCACGTCCACGCAGACACGAGCGACCGGCGACCCGTCAGCGGGTCGCCGGTCGCTGCGCCTGGTGGCGGTCAGGCTCCCGCGGCCGACTTGAGGTCGGCGGCCCGGTCGGTGCCCTCCCAGGTCAGGTCCGGCAGCTCCCGGCCGAAGTGGCCGTAGGCGGCGGTCTGCTGGTAGATCGGGCGGAGCAGGTTGAGGTCCCGGATGATCGCGGCCGGGCGCAGGTCGAAGACCTCGGTGACGGCCTTCTCGATCGAGGCGACCGGGACGGTCTCGGTGCCGAACGTCTCGATGAACAGGCTCACCGGGTGGGCCTTGCCGATCGCGTACGCGACCTGCGCCTCGCAGCGCTCGGCCAGGCCGGCGGCGACCACGTTCTTGGCCACCCAGCGCATCGCGTACGCGGCGGAGCGGTCGACCTTGGACGGGTCCTTGCCGGAGAAGGCGCCGCCGCCGTGGCGGGCGTAGCCGCCGTAGGTGTCGACGATGATCTTGCGGCCGGTCAGGCCGGCGTCGCCCATCGGGCCACCGATCTCGAAGCGCCCGGTCGGGTTGACCAGCAGCCGGTAGCCCTCGGTGTCCAGGCCGAGGCTCTCCAGCTCGGGGGCGATGACGTGCTCGCGCACGTCCGGGGTGAGCAGCGACTCCAGCGAGATGTCCGCGGCGTGCTGGCTGGAGACCACGACCGTGTCGAGGCGGACCGGGCGCAGCCCGTCGTAGGAGATGGTGACCTGGGTCTTGCCGTCCGGCCGCAGGTAGGGGATGGTGCCGTCCTTGCGGACCGCGGAGAGCCGCCGGGCCAGCCGGTGCGCCAACGCGATCGGCAGCGGCATCAGCTCGGGCGTCTCCGAGCAGGCGAAGCCGAACATCATGCCCTGGTCGCCGGCGCCCTGCGCGTCGAGCGCGCTCTCCGACGACCCGGTACGCAGCTCGAAGGCGTTGTCGACACCCTGGGCGATGTCCGGGGACTGCGCGCCGATCGAGACGCTGACGCCGCAGGACGCGCCGTCGAAGCCCTTCTTCGACGAGTCGTACCCGATCCCCAGGATGGTCTCCCGGACGATGGTCGGGATGTCCGCGTACGCCTTGGTGGTCACCTCACCCGCGACATGCACCTGACCGGTGGTGATCAGGGTCTCGACCGCGACCCGGCTGTGCGGGTCCTGGGCGAGCAGCGCGTCGAGAATGCCGTCGCTGATCTGGTCGGCGATCTTGTCCGGGTGGCCTTCCGTGACCGATTCGGACGTGAAGAGACGTGTCACGGCACTCCTAAGCGTGTGAATACTCTTGAACGGTCGCTCCGCGGCAGTTTAGTCACCGTCTTCTAGGGTGACTTACCGAATACGAATGTGACCAGCGTTCAGGATTGCTCTGTCAGTCGGGTCACCACGAGGTCCCAGACGCCGTCGGCGAGGTCCTCCTTGGACCGCTCGGGCAGCCGGTGCACGGACCCGTCGGAGCCGATCACGGTCGCCGCGTTGGTGTCGGCGCCGAAGACCTTGTCCACGCCCACCTCGTTGATGACGACGAGGTCCGCCCGCTTGCGGGCGAGCTTGGCCCGGCCGTTGGCCTCGGCGTCGCCGGTCTCCGCGGCGAACACCACCAGCACCTGCTCGGGCCGGCGGCACCGGCCCAGCTCGGCGGCGATGTCCGGGTTGGTGACCAGGGCGATCGTCGGTGCGCTGCCGTCGTCCGCCTTCTTGATTTTGCCAGTGGCGTACGTCGCCGGGCGGAAATCGGCGGGAGCCGCCGCCATCACCACGGCGTCGGCGTCGGCGGCCGCCGCCAGGGTGGCCTTGCGCAGCTCCTCGGTGGTGCCGACCCGGACCACGTCGACCCCGGCCGGGTCGGCCAGCGACACGTTGGCCGAGACCAGGGTGACCCGGGCGCCACGGGCGACGGCGGCGCGGGCGAAGGCGTACCCCTGCTTGCCGGAGGAGCGGTTGCCGAGGAACCGGACCGGGTCGAGCGGCTCGCGGGTGCCGCCTGCGGTGACCACCACGTGCCGGCCGGCGAGGTCGGCCGGGGCGGCGACGCCCCGGGCGAGGGCCCGGCGGGCGACCGCGAAGATCTCCGCCGGGTCGGGCAGCCGGCCCTTGCCGGTGTCGGCGCCGGTGAGCCGGCCGACGGCCGGTTCGATCACCCGCACGCCCCGGGACCGCAGGGTCGCGACGTTGGCGACGGTGGCCGGGTGCTCCCACATCTCGGTGTGCATCGCCGGGGCGAGCAGGACGGGGCAGCGCGCGGTCAGCAGCGTATTGGTGAGCAGGTCGTCGGCGAGACCGTGGGCGGCCTTGGCGAGCAGGTCGGCCGTGGCGGGCGCGACCACCACCAGGTCGGCGTGCTGGCCGAGCCGGACGTGCGGCACCTCGTGCACGTCGGACCAGACGTCGTCGGCGACCGGCCGGCCCGAGAGTGCCGCCCAGGTCGGCGCCCCGACGAACCGGAGCGCCGACGCGGTCGGCACGACACGGACCCGGTGGCCCGACTCGGTGAAGAGCCGCAGCAGCTCACACGCCTTGTAGGCGGCGATGCCACCGCCGACCCCGAGGACGATCTCGGCGGACATCGACGCGGACGGGCTTACGGCTGGTCGGTCGGCTCGGCGGTGAGCAGGCCCGCGTTGATCTCACGCATGGCGATCGAGAGCGGCTTCTCCTGCGGGGTGGTCTCCACGAGCGGGCCGACGTATTCCAGCAGGCCCTCGCCGAGCTGGCTGTAGTAGGCGTTGACCTGGCGCGCACGCTTGGCCGCGAAGATCACGAGCGCGTACTTCGAGGTGGTCTTCTCGAGCAGCTCGTCGATCGGCGGGTTGGTGATGCCTTCGGGGTTGGCGATGGATCCCACGAAATAACCTCTGCGTCTCTTCACCGCGCGAGCGCGGTGGTCTCTCAACCGCGTCCGCGCGGTTGGGCCGGAGCCAGGAAGGAAGAACCGAGCAAGCCTACCAGCTCATCGGCCGCCCGCTCGGCACGGTCGTGCCGCACGGTGTGCGCGAAGGCGGCCGCGACCGCCGGGTCCGGCCGGTACGTCGGCGGGGCGAGGAGCACCAGCTGGGCATCGGGCGCCACAGTCTTGACGGCGAGCGCACCGGGCACGTCGAGCGGCAGCAGCACCGGCACCCCGGCGGCCAGCCGGTCCCGCACCCCGGCGCGCGGCGTGCCGCGCCGCACCGGTCCGGCCCGGCTCCACTCCAGCAGCGCGCCGGCGGCGACCATCCGGTCGAACGCGGCGTCGTCGAGGAAGCACCGGTGGACCCCGTCGACCTCGCCCGGCCGGGGCGGCCGGGTGATGGCCGGTACGGGCACCCAGGCACGTGCGAAACGCGCCCGGACCAGCTCGACGACACTCTCCCGACCGGCACCCGAAGGTCCCCCCAGGACAGTGAGCCGAGCCGCCGGGCGCGCCTCGTCATCCGTGCTCACTGCTTGTTTCTACACGCTGCCGCGGTCAGTTGGCGGCGAACTCTCCAAGCAGAGCCTTGCGCTGCTGCTCGCCCAGACCACGCAGCCGACGGCTGTCAGCGATCTTGAGCTTCTCCATGATCTGGGTGGCCCGGATCTTGCCGATGCCCGGCATCGCCTGGAGGACGGCCGAAACCTTCAGCTTGCCGACGACGTCGTCGGACTCGGCCCGCTCGAGGACGGTGGCGAGGGTGGTCTTGCCCTGCTTGAGCTGCTCCTTCAGCTCAGCACGGGCCTTGCGGATCTCCGCGGCCTTCTCCAGCGCGGCAGCACGCTGTTCGGGGGTCAGTGACGGGAGCGGCACCAGTTCTCCTCAGGTCCCTAACGCGGCGGGCGGGACGCACCGCCGCTTCTGTGCAACGTGGTATCGCTGACAACCAAAGGGGTCAGTGGTTCCCAGCGCGGGGAAAACTAGCGGTCGACGGCGCTTTCGGCAACGTGGGCACGCGATGATCAACGGAAAGTGACCGATCCTTCAGTCAGTCACGCGCCGGCCAGGGCCGCCCGGCAGTCCGCCAGGACCCGCTCCGCGGCGGCCCGCAGGGCGGCGGCGTCCGGGCCCGCGTGGAGCACCTCCCGGGAGTACGACGGCAGCACCGACGGAAGGCTGGAGCCGAAGACCGTCCGCAGCCCGGCGGCCGTCCCGCCCTGTGCGCCGAGGCCCGGAGCGAGCAGCGGTCCGTTCACCGCGGAGAGGTCGTGACCGGTGTCACCGATCGTCGCGCCGACCACCAGCCCGAAGCTGCCGAGCGGCTCCGCACCCCTGTTGAGCTGGGCAATCTCGTCGATCACGGTCTGCGCGACGGTCCGCCCGTCGGCCGTGACGGCGCGCTGCACGGCCGCGCCCTCGGGGTTCGAGGTGAGGGCCAGCACGAAGACACCGCCGCCGTGCGCGGCGGCCAACTCGAACATCGGGGCCAGCGAACCTACTCCCAGGTAGGGGCTGGCGGTCACCGCGTCCACATACAGCGGGCTGGATGGATCGAGGTACGCGGAGGCGTACGCGGCGACCGTCGAACCGATGTCGCCCCGCTTGACGTCCAGCAGAACGATCGAGCCGGCATCCCGCAACTGTCGGATAGTTGACTCTAAAATTCCGACACCGCGCGACCCGAAGCGCTCGAAAAAGGCCGACTGGGGCTTGACGACCGCCACCCGGTCACCCAGCGCCTCCACCACGGTCCGGCTGAACCGGTCGAGCCCCCGTACGTCGTCGGAGAGCCCCCAGCGGGCCAGCAGGCCCGGATGCGGGTCGATCCCCACGCAGAGCGGACCCCGCTCGGCCACGGCCCGGTGCAGGCGGACGCCGAAGCTCTCCATCGCGACTCTCCCTCTTCCGTCCCGCGGCACCCCGCCGCGGTGGTCGTACGGCGGTGGACGCCGCCGCTCGTCATGGTCGCGCCGGCACCGGACCGGCGGGACCGCCTCAGCCGGCCTCGACCGCCGCCGCGATCCCGGTGGCGATCCGGGCCACGTCGTCCTCGTCGGTCACGTACGGCGGCATGGTGTAGATCAGGTCCCGGAAGGGGCGCAGCCAGACGCCCCGCGCCGCCGCGGCGGCGGTGGCCCGGGCGAGGTCGACCTCGTGGTCGAGCTGCACCACGCCGATCGCCCCGAGCACCCGCACGTCGGCCACCCCCGGCGCGCCCCGCAGCGGCTCCAGGCCGGCCCGCAGTCCGTGCGCGATCGTCGCCACCCGCCCGGCCCAGTCGCCGCCGGTGAGCAGCCCGAGGGAGGCGTTGGCGACCGCGCAGGCCAGCGGGTTGCCCATGAAGGTGGGGCCGTGCGCCAGCACCCCGGCGGCGGAGATGCCGCGGGCGATCTCCGCCGTGCAGAGCGTCGCGGCCAGGGTCAGGTAGCCACCGGTCAGTGCCTTGCCCACACAGAGCACGTCGGGGGCGACCCCGGCGTGCTCGGCGGCGAACATCGCGCCGGTCCGGCCGAACCCGGTGGCGATCTCGTCGAAGACCAGCAGCACGCCGTGCGCCCGGGTCACCTCGCGCAGCACCCGCAGGTAGTGCGGGTGGTGGAACCGCATCCCGCCCGCGCCCTGCACCACCGGTTCCACGATCACCGCGGCCAACTCGTCGGCGTGCCGCTCCACCGCGTCCACCAGGGCCCGCTCGTACGCCGGGTCGGGCGGGGTGTCGACGCCGGCCGGGGGCACCGGGGCGAAGACCTGCCGGGGCAGCACGTCACCCCAGAGGTGGTGCATGCCGCCCTCGGGGTCGCAGACGCTCATCGGGTGGAAGGTGTCGCCGTGGTAGCCACCCCGCCAGGTGCCCAGCCGGCGGCGCTCCGGACGGCCGGTGGCCCGCTGGTACTGCAGGCACATCTTCACCGCGACCTCGACGCCCACCGAGCCGGAGTCGGCGAGGAAGACGTGCTCCAGGCCGTCGGGGGCCAGCTCGACCAGGGTGTGGGCCAGCCGGACCGCCGGCTCGTGGGTCAACCCGCCGAACATCACATGGCTCATCCGGCCGAGTTGGTCGGTGACGGCCGCGTCCAGCACCGGGTGGCGGTAGCCGTGGATCGCCGCCCACCAGGACGACATCCCGTCCACCAGCTCCCGACCGTCGGCCAGCCGCAGCCGTACGCCCTCGGCGCTCTCCACCACGTACGGCGGGGCGGCCGGCGGCAGCGCCGCGTACGGGTGCCAGACGTGCGCCCGGTCGGCGGCCAGGATCTCCTCGGGCGTCATGCACTCCCCCTCGTACCCTCGCGCGGGCCGGCGGCCGCCGGCCCGCTCGGACGGTGAGGCCGACCGGCCGGCGGCCGGCGAGGCCGGACTGTCCCGGCCTGCCGGGTGGCGAGCCGGCGGGGTCGGCCGGCCCCGGCGCGCCGCCTTTGCTCTGCTGACACCGACGCGGCGGCCGTCGTCCGACATCCGGACGTCAGGTGCTGCGTCGGTGGGTCAGAGCAGAGGCACGCCGCGCCACCTCGCCCGACCCGGAGCCACCGCCGGCCGGACCGCACCCGCCGCCGGCCGGCGGCGGCTCACCGTCGGCCGGCCGGCACCGCCGGCGCGTCCGTCGCCGCGCGGGCGATGGCCCGGACCAGCGCCGGACCCCGGTAGATGAACCCGGTGTAGAGCTGGACCAGGCTGGCGCCGGCGTCGAACATCCGCGCCGCGTCGTCCGGGTCGAGGAGTCCGCCCACCCCGACGACGGGCAGTCGCCCCCCGGTCTCCCGGTGCACGAAGGAGACCACCTCGCGGGCGCGTCCGGTCAGCGGACGCCCGGAGAGGCCGCCGGCCTCCCCGCCCCGCTCCCGGTCGGCCGGCGCCAGACCGTTCCGGGACAGCGTGGTGTTGGTCGCGATCACCCCGGCCGCGCCCCGGTCGAGGCAGACCTCCAGCAACTCGGCGATGGCCGGCTCGGTCAGGTCCGGGGCGATCTTCACCAGCACCGGCTTCTCCCCCACCAGCGCCGTGAGCAGCGCGTCCAGGTGCGACCGGTCCTGCAGGGACCGCAGCCCCGGCGTGTTCGGCGAGGAGACGTTGACCGCGAAGTAGTCCCCGTGCCCCTTCAGCGCCCGGTAGGAGGCCAGGTAGTCCTCGACCGCCTGGTCCAGCGGGGTCACCTTGGACTTGCCGAGCGAGATGCCCAGCGGCACGCCGATCGGTCGCGGCAACGCCGCGAGCCGGGTGGCGAGGGCCGCCGCGCCGGCGTTGTTGAACCCCATCCGGTTGACCACGGCCTCGCTGTCGCGCAGCCGGAACAGCCGTGGTCGGGGGTTGCCCGGCTGGGCGTGCGCGGTGACCGTGCCGACCTCGACGAAGCCGAAGCCCAGCGCCGGCCAGGCCGGCAGCGCCATGCCGTCCTTGTCCATCCCGGCCGCCAGCCCCACCGGGTTCGGGAACCGGACGCCGAAGACCGTGCGCGGGGCGTCGACCGCGTACCGGGCGCGCAGCGCCGCGAGGGCCACCGGCCGGCGGGACACGCCCGCCAGCCGGTGCAGCGTCCACTCGTGCGCCCGCTCGGCGTCGCCGCCCCCGATCCGGAACAGCTGCGGGCGTACCAGCCGCTCGAAGATCACTGGGCGGCCCGCAGCGCGGCGTGCAGTTCCTGGAGCGGGCGGACCCGCATGTCACCGCGGATCCGCGCCTCGATGCCCATCACCGCCGCCGCCGCACCCGGCACCGTGGTGATGCACGGGATGTCCGCGGTGACGGCGGCGCTGCGGATCTCGTACCCGTCGGAGCGGGCGCTCGCGCCCGAGCCCTGCGGGGTGTTCACCACCAGCGCCACGTCGCCGCCGAGGATCAGCGACACCGCGTCCTCGCCCTCGCCCGCCTCGTAGTGCTTGCGGATCTGCTCGCAGGCGATGCCGTGCCGGCGCAGCACCTCGGCCGTGCCGGTGGTGGCGACGATCTCGAAGCCCAGGTCCGCGAGGCGCTTGATCGGGAAGATCATGCCCCGCTTGTCCCGGTTGGCCACCGAGACGAAGATCTTCCCGGCGGTCGGCAGCGACCCGTACGCGGCGGACTGGGACTTGGCGAAGGCGTGCCCGAAGTTGGTGTCGATGCCCATCACCTCGCCGGTGGACTTCATCTCCGGGCCGAGCAGCGAGTCGATGCCCTTGCCGGACGGGGTGCGGAACCGCTTGAACGGCAGCACCGCCTCCTTCACCGCGATCGGGGCGTCCGCCGGCATCGTGCCGCCGTCCCCGGTCGCCGGGAGCAGCCCCTCCGCACGCAGCTCGGCGATGGTGGCGCCGAGCGCGATCCGGGCCGCCGCCTTGGCCAGCGGCACCGCCGTCGCCTTGGAGACGAACGGCACCGTCCGGGACGCCCGCGGGTTCGCCTCCAGCACGTAGAGCATGTCGTCCTTGAGGGCGTACTGGACGTTCAGCAGGCCCTTCACGCCGACGCCCCGGGCGATCGCCTCGGTGTAGCGGCGCACCTGCGCCAGGTGCGAGCCGGCCAGGGTGATCGGGGGCAGCGCGCAGGACGAGTCGCCGGAGTGGATGCCGGCCTCCTCGATGTGCTCCATGACGCCACCGAGGTAGACGTCACCGTCGGCGTCGACCAGCGCGTCCACGTCGATCTCGATGGCGTCGTCGAGGAAGCGGTCCACCAGCACCGGGTGGTCCGGGGAGATGTCGGTGGCCCGGCCGATGTAGTCGCGCAGCGTGGCGTCGTCGTACACGATCTCCATGCCCCGACCGCCGAGCACGTACGACGGCCGGACCAGCACCGGGTAACCGATCTCGTCGGCGATCGCCTTCGCCTCGTCGTACGAGGTGGCCATGCCGTGCGCGGGGGCGCGCAGCCCGGCCCGGGCCAGCACCGCCCCGAACGCACCCCGCTCCTCGGCCAGGTGGATCGACTCTGGCGAGGTGCCGACGATCGGCACCCCGGCGTTCTTGAGCCGCTGGGCCAGGCCGAGCGGGGTCTGCCCGCCGAGCTGCACGACCACCCCGACCACGCCCGGACCACCGGCGGCCCGGCCGGAGGAGTCCTCGGACTGCCAGACCTCCAGCACGTCCTCGAAGGTCAGCGGCTCGAAGTAGAGCCGGTCGGCGGTGTCGTAGTCGGTGGAGACGGTCTCCGGGTTGCAGTTGACCATCACCGTCTCGTAGCCGACCGCCCGCAACGCCTGGACCGCGTGCACGCAGGAGTAGTCGAACTCGATGCCCTGACCGATCCGGTTCGGCCCGGAGCCGAGGATGAGCACCTTCGGGCGGTCCGAGGGCGCGACCTCGGTCTCCGAGTCGTAGCTGGAGTAGTGGTAGGGCGTGGTGGCCTCGAACTCGGCGGCGCAGGTGTCCACCGTCTTGTAGACCGGCCGGATGCCGAGCCGGTGCCGCAGCGTACGCACGCCGTCCTCGGCGGCCAGCTCGGGCCGGAGCGCGGCCAGCTGCCGGTCGGACAGGCCGGCCCGCTTGGCCCGGCGCAGCAGGTCCGCGTCCAGCACCGGGGCGGCGACGATCTCCGCGCGCAGCTCGACCAGCGCGGTGATCTGGTCCAGGAACCACGGGTCGATCCCGCCGGACGCCTCGGTCACCTCGGCGATGGAGGCACCCAGCCGCAGCGCCCGCTCGACGGTGTAGAGCCGGCCGTCGTGCGGCATCCGCAGCGCGGCGAGGGTGTTCTCCTTCGTCGCGTCCGCCGGGTCGGGGACGGTCCAGAAACCAGATGACTTGGTTTCCATCGAGCGCATCGCCTTGTTCAGCGCCTCGGTGAAGTTACGGCCCAGGCTCATCGCCTCGCCGACCGACTTCATGGTGGTGGTCAGCTCCGGGTCCGCGCCGGGGAACTTCTCGAACGCGAACCGGGGGATCTTCACCACCACGTAGTCGAGGGTCGGCTCGAACGCGGCCGGCGTCTTGAGGGTGATGTCGTTGGGGATCTCGTCCAGGGTGTAACCGATGGCCAGCTTCGCGGCGATCTTGGCGATCGGGAAGCCGGTGGCCTTCGACGCCAGCGCCGACGACCGGGACACCCGCGGGTTCATCTCGATCACGACGATCCGGCCGTCCGCCGGGTTCACCGCGAACTGGATGTTGCAGCCACCGGTGTCGACCCCGACCTCGCGCAGCACCGCGATACCCAGGTCCCGCAGGTGCTGGTACTCCCGGTCGGTCAGCGTCATGGCCGGGGCCACGGTGACGCTGTCGCCGGTGTGCACGCCCATCGGGTCGAGGTTCTCGATCGAGCAGACCACCACCACGTTGTCGTGCCGGTCGCGCATCAGTTCGAGCTCGTACTCCTTCCAGCCGAGCACGCTCTCCTCGATGAGCACCTCGTGCACCGGGCTGGCGGCCAGGCCGGCGCCGGCGATGCGCTCCAGGTCCTCGTCGGTGTGCGCCATGCCGGAGCCCAGGCCGCCCATGGTGAACGACGGCCGGATCACCACCGGCAGGCCCAGCTCGGCAACGGTCTCCCGGACCTCGTCCATCGAGTGGCAGACCCGGGAGCGCGGGGTCAGCGTGGCCGGGTCCTCGACGCCGAGCCGTACGCCGGCCTTCGCGACGATGTCCTTGAACAGCTGCCGGTCCTCGCCGCGGTTGATCGCCTCGATGTTGGCGCCGATCAGCTCGACGCCGTACTTCTCCAGCACGCCCGAGGAGTGCAGGGCGACCGCGGTGTTCAGCGCGGTCTGCCCGCCCAGGGTGGGCAGCAGCGCGTCGGGGCGCTCCTTGGCGATGACCAGCTCGACGAACTCCGGGGTGATCGGCTCGACGTAGGTGGCGTCGGCGAACTCCGGGTCGGTCATGATGGTGGCCGGGTTGGAGTTGACCAGGCTGACCCGGATCCCCTCGCTGCGCAGCACCCGGCACGCCTGGGTGCCGGAGTAGTCGAACTCGCAGGCCTGACCGATGACGATCGGCCCGGAGCCGATCACCATGATGTGCTTGAGGTCGGTGCGCTTAGGCATTCTTACCGCCTTCGATGAGCTCGGCGAAGCGGTCGAAGAGGTAGTCCGCGTCGTGCGGGCCGGCCGCCGCCTCCGGGTGGTACTGGACGGTGAAGGCGGGCACGTCCAGCGCCCGCAGCCCCTCGACCACGTTGTCATTGAGGCAGACGTGTGACACCTGGACGCCACCGAACCCGGTGTCGATCACCTGGTCGGGGACCACCGCGCCAGGCCTACGGCCTGGCACCTGCACGGCGCTGAGCTCCGGTTCGCGGCCCGACACGTCGACCGCGAAGCCGTGGTTGTGGCTGGTCACCTCGACCTTGCCGGTGACCCGGTCGAGCACCGGCTGGTTGATGCCGCGGTGACCGTAGCCCAGCTTGTAGGTGCCGAAGCCGAGCGCCCGGCCGAGGATCTGGCTGCCGAAGCAGATGCCGAAGAGCGGGATCCGCCGGGTCAGCACCTCCCGGGCCAGCGAGACCGGGCCGTCGGCGGTGGCCGGGTCGCCCGGGCCGGGTGAGAAGAAGACCGCGTCGGCGCCGGTGGCGACCAGGTCGTCGATGCTCGACCCGGCGGGCAGCACGTGGGTGGTCACCCCGCGGGCGGCGAGCCGGCGCGGCACGTTCCGCTTGATGCCCAGGTCCAGGGCGGCGACGGTGAACCGGTGCTCCCCCTCGGCCGCCACCACGTACGGCTGCTCGGTGGTCACCTCGGCGGAGAGGTCCGCGCCGACCATCTGCGGCGACCGGCGGACCCGCTCCAGCAGGGCGCGCGGATCGTCGTCGACGCTGGAGATGCCGACCCGCATCGCACCGCGTTCGCGCAGGTGCCGGGTGAGCGCGCGGGTGTCGACGCCGCTGATGCCGACCACACCCTCGGCGGCGAGCCGGTCCTCCAGCCCACCGGTGGCCCGCCAGTTCGAGCCGATCCGGGCGGGGTCGCGGACCACGTACCCGGCGACCCAGATCCGGGTGGACTCGTCGTCCTCGCCGTTGACGCCGGTGTTGCCGATGTGCGGGGCGGTCTGCACCACCACCTGGCGGTGGTAGGACGGGTCGGTGAGGGTCTCCTGGTAGCCGGTCATGCCGGTGTTGAAGACCGCCTCGCCGAAGGTCTCCCCGACACTGCCGTACGCCTCGCCGTGGAACGTGCGCCCGTCCTCGAGTACGAGGATCGCGGGCCTTCTCTTGGTCATCGAACTGCCTTTCCGTCCAGGACCGTCGGCTCGCCGCGCAGGAAGGTCGCCACGATGCGACCCGGCAGCGTCATGCGGGCGTACGGGGTGTTGCGACTGCGGCTGGCCAGCTCGGCCGGTTCGATGACGCGCCGGGCGGCCGGGTCGACCAGGGTCAGGTTGGCCGGCACCCCGGGGGCGGGGTCGAGGCCGTGCCCGGTCAGGCCGGCGATCCGGGCCGGGGCCCGGGACATCCGCTCGGCGATCAGGTCCCACTGCGGGCCGAGCACGTCGAGCGCGATGGAGAGCGCCGTCTCCAGGCCGAGCATGCCCGGCCGGGCGTACGCCCACTCGCACTCCTTGTCCTCCACGGCGTGCGGGGCGTGGTCGGTGGCGATGACGTCGATCACACCCTCGGCGAGGGCGGCCCGCAGCGCGGCGATGTCGGTGGTGGTGCGCAGCGGCGGGTTGACCTTGTAGACCGGGTCGTACGTCTCGGCCTTGGTGTCGGTGAGCAGCAGGTGGTGCGGGGTGACCTCGGCGGTGACCTTCACCCCGCGCGCCTTGGCCTGGCGCAGCACCTCGACGCTGCCGGCGGTGGAGACGTGGCAGACGTGCAGCCGGCCGCCGACGTGCTCGGTGAGCAGCACGTCCCGGGCGATGATCGCCTCCTCGGCGACCGCCGGCCAGCCGGTCAGCCCGAGTCGGGTGGAGACCTCGCCCTCGTGCATCTGCGCGCCCTCGGTGAGCCGGGGCTCCTCGGCGTGCTGGGCGATGATCCCGTCGAACGCCTTGACGTATTCCAGGGCCCGGCGCATCAGCTTCGGGTCGGCGACGCAGTACCCGTCGTCGGAGAAGATCCGCACCCGGGCCGCGGAGTCGGCCATCGCGCCCAGTTCGGCGAGCCGCTCGCCGGCCAGGCCCACGGTGACCGCGCCGATCGGCTGCACGTCGACCAGCCCGGCCTCCCGGCCGAGCCGCCACACCTGCTCGACCACGCCGGCGGTGTCGGCGACCGGGGAGGTGTTGGCCATCGCGCAGACCGCGGTGTAGCCGCCGAGTGCCGCCGCCCGGGAGCCGGTCTCCACCGTCTCGGCGTCCTCGCGGCCGGGTTCGCGCAGGTGGGTGTGCAGGTCGACGAGCCCGGGCAGGGCGACCAGCCCGGTGCCGTCGAGCACGGTGGCGTCCGGCGCGGCGAGCCCGGTGCCGGTCTCCGCGACGACGCCGTCGCGGATCAGCAGGTCGGTCGGCGCGGCGCCGACGACGCTCACTCCTGTGATGAGGTACGAGGTCACCGGTTGTTCCCTCCGAGCAGCAGGTAGAGGACGGCCATCCGCACGGAGACCCCGTTGGCGACCTGTTCGACGATGGTGGAGCGGGGTGAGTCGGCGACCTCGGGCGTGATCTCCATGCCCCGGTTCATCGGACCGGGGTGCATGACGATCCCGTGCTCGGGGAGCCGGCGCATCCGTGCGCCGTCGAGGCCGTACCGGCGGGTGTACTCGCGGGCGGAGGGGAAGTAGGAGTCGTTCATCCGCTCCCGCTGCACCCGCAGCATCATCACCACGTCGACGCCTCCCAGCACGCTGTCGAGGTCGTAGGAGACGTCGGTGCCGGGCGCGAGGGCGGGCGAGATGTCGACCGGGATGAGGGTGGGCGGGCCGACCAGGGTGACCTTGGCGCCGAGGGTGGACAGCAGCAGCACGTTGGAGCGGGCCACCCGGGAGTGCAGCACGTCCCCGACGATCGCGACGTGCAGGCCGGCGAGCCGACCCAGCCGGGAGCGCATGGTGTACGCGTCGAGCAGCGCCTGCGTCGGGTGCTCGTGGGTGCCGTCGCCGGCGTTGACCACCGAGCCGTCCACCCAGTTCGCCAGCCGGTGCGGGGCCCCGGAGGCCGGGTGCCGGACGACCACCGCGTCGGCGCCCATCGCCTGGAGGGTGAGCGCGGTGTCCTTGAGGCTCTCCCCCTTGGTGACGCTGGAGCCCTTGGCGGAAAAGTTGATCACGTCGGCGCTGAGCCGCTTGGCGGCCGCCTCGAAGGAGATCCGGGTCCGGGTGGAGTCCTCGTAGAAGAGGTTGACCACGGTCCGCCCGCGCAGCGCGGGCAGTTTCTTGACCTCCCGGCCGGCGACCGTGGCCATCTCGGCGGCGGTGTCGAGGATCAGCGTGGCGTCGTCGGCGTCCAGGTCGCCGCCGGAGAGCAGGTGTCTGATCACTGGACCGGCCTCTCCTGCGCGCCGAAGAGCCGGACCTCGTCGGCGCCGTCGACCTCGGCGAGGGTGACCCTGACGTTCTCGGCGAGCGCGGTGGGGATGTTCTTGCCCACGTAGTCGGCGCGGATGGGCAGCTGCCGGTGTCCCCGGTCGACCAGGACCGCGAGCTGCACCGACGCGGGGCGGCCGACGTCGTTGAGCGCGTCGAGCGCGGCGCGGACCGTACGGCCGGAGAAGAGCACGTCGTCGACGAGGATGACCCGCTTGCCGTCGATCCCGCCGACCGGGAGCTGGGTCGGTCCGACCGCGCGGGTGGCGTGCCGGCGCAGGTCGTCGCGGTAGAGCGTGATGTCGAGCACGCCGACCGGGACGGTCACGTCCTCGAAGGTGCCGATCCGGGCGGCGAGGCGGTTCGCGAGCGGGGCGCCTCGGGTGGGGATGCCGAGCAGCACGGTGTCGGCGGCACCCTGGGTCTTCTCCAGGATCTGGTGGGCGATGCGGTCGACCACCCGCGACACGTCGGCGGCGGCGAGGATCACCTTTACCGAGGGTTGCGGTGGCGGCGTCGTCCGGGCAGCCGGTGGGTAGGCCACGGCGGACCTCCTTCCCCGCCTCACGGGACGGGTCGTTAAAGGACGTCTGACTTCACCGGTCGGACCGCGCGGGGCGCGGACCGGGGCTTCGTGCCACGTTACCAGCGGTCACCAGGCAGATCGCGGCCGGTCCTGACCCCTGGATCAGGGTGGAGAAATACGGATAACTCCCCCGGTGCACACCAACGGGAATGTCACGACCACTTGACCAGGTGTCGCAATCCCCGTACCGTCACGCTCCGTAGCGATCGCTGGGAGAACCCCAAAGCAGCACTGGGAGTGTCCGAATGCCCTCTGAATACGCCAAGTCGCTGGGCGCCCGCCTGCGCTCCATCCGCCAGCAGCAGGGCCTGTCCCTGCAGGGGGTGGAGGAGAAGTCGAACGGGCGGTGGAAGGCCGTGGTGGTCGGCTCGTACGAGCGCGGCGACCGCGCCGTCACCGTGTCCCGCCTGGCGGAGCTGGCCGACTTCTACCGCGTTCCCGTCTCGGAGCTCCTGCCCGACGGCAGCGGGGTGCGCCACGAGCCCACCAGCAAGATCGTGCTGGACCTGGAGCGGCTCTACGACGAGGCCTCCGAGGACCTCGCCTACGTCGCCCGGTACGCCCGCGCCATCCAGCAGCAGCGCGGCGACTACAACGGCCGGGTGCTCTCCATCCGCGCCGACGACCTGCGCGCTCTCGCGATCGTCTACGACGCCTCGCCGTCGGGCCTGATCGAGCGGCTCACCGAGCACGGGGTGCTGGTCGCCGACCCGCGGGCGTTCTTCGCCTCCTGACCCGTCGTCACCGAGAAGGGCCCGTGCCGGTCGGCACGGGCCCTTCTCGTCGTACGTGGCGCGGGTCAGCGGGTGGCGTACTCCGCGATCCGGCCGAGCACCCCGTTGAGGAAGCGCGGCGAGTCGTCGGTCGACATCTGCCGGGCCAGCTCGACGGCCTCACTGATCGCCACCGCGTCGTCGATCTCGTCGACGTAGAGCAGTTCGTAGACGGCGATCCGGGCGAGGTTGCGGTCGACCACCGGCATCCGGTCCAGCGTCCAGCCCTCGGCATAGCTGGCGATCAGCTCGTCGATCCGGTCGAGGTGCGCGGCGACGCCCTCGACCAGGCTGACCGCGTAGCCCAGGTGCTCCGGCCGGGGCTTCTCGATCCGCTCGACGTAACCGGCGAGCACCTCGACCGGGGGCCGGTCCCGCAGGTCGGCCTCGAAGAGCACGTCCAGCGCCCGCTTGCGCGCCTTGCGGCGCGCCGGCATCTGCTGCTTGGGACCCTCAGCCATCAGGCGCGGCCGAGGTAACGGCCGTCGCGGGTGTCGACCTTGATCTTCTCGCCGGTGGTGATGAAGAGCGGCACCTGCACGGTCGCGCCGGTCTCGACGGTGGCCGGCTTGTTGCCGCCGGTCGAGCGGTCGCCCTGCAGGCCCGGCTCGGTGTAGGTGACCTCGAGCACGACGGAGGTCGGCAGCTCGATGTAGAGGGGCACGCTCTCGTGGGTGGCGACGGTCGCCTCGGCCTCGGGGAGGAGGTAGTTGGCGGCCTCGCCGACGGTGCCGCCGGGGACGGTGATCTGGTCGAACGTCTCCAGATCCATGAAGACGTAGTCCTCGCCGTCGGCGTAGAGGTATTGCATGGTGCGCTTGTCGACGGTGGCGGTCTCGACCTTGGTGCCCGCGTTGAAGGTCTTGTCGACGACCTTGCCGGACAGCACGTTCTTCAGCGTGGTACGCACGAAGGCGCCACCCTTACCGGGCTTGACGTGCTGGAACTCGACGACGGCCCAGAGATCTCCGTCGAGGTTGAGTACGAGGCCGTTCTTGAGCTCGTTGGTGGTGGCCATTTCCTGCCTTGATCATCAATTGGCGGACAGACCTGCAAAGTCTACTAGCTGTGTCGAACCGGGGCTCCGCGCTGCGCCGCCCGCCGCCCCGGTCGCCGCGAGGTCTGTCACGCACCGCCATTTCCCCGTCACCGACCACACCGCCCCCGTCGGCCCTCTGCTCTGCAGCCACGGACGCAGCAGTCACCCGAGGTGACCATTGTCACGACACTGCCCAGCTCGGCGGACGGACAAAGGACCAGCTCAACGGGGTGCTGCGGATATGTATGCAGAGCAAAGGAGCCGCAACGAGGGGTGCCGACCGGGCACGCTGCCCGTCACGCAGCGCAACGCAGCGACCCGGCACGGAGAGTCACCGTGACTGACCATGGCTGAGGGACCGCCCGAGGGCCGATCGGGCGCGAGTCAGGCGTCGGCGTCGCGGCGGGCGGCCAGGTGGTGCAGGGCGAGACGGTAGCCGTCCACGCCCAGCCCGCAGATCACCCCGGTCGCCACGGCCGAGACCACCGAGTGGTGCCGGAACTCCTCGCGGGCGTGGATGTTGGAGATGTGCACCTCGACCAGCGGCCCGCGCAGCATGGCGCAGGCGTCCCGGACCGCGATCGAGTAGTGCGACCAGGCCGCCGGATTGAGCACCACCGCCGCCTGCTCGTCGGCCGCCGCGTGCAGCCAGCCGAGCAGTTCGTGCTCCGCGTCGGTCTGCCGGACGACCACGTCCAGGCCCAGCTCGCGGCCGGTCCGCACGCAGCGGTCCACCAGGTCGGCATAGCTGGTCACGCCGTAGACGTCGACCTGCCGGGTGCCGAGCCGACCCAGGTTGGGGCCGTTGAGCACGTACACCCTCAAGACGCGATCTCCCGGTAGGCGGCGTGCAGCAGGTCGTCGTCCGGACCGGCCAGGATCGCCGGGCGGGCCGGCCCGTCGAGGACCACGAACCGCAGCGTGCTGCCGCGGGCCTTCTTGTCGACCCGCATCGCCGCCAGCAGCTGCGGCCAGGCGTCGGCGGGATAACTGGTCGGCAGGCCCAGCGCGGCCACCGCGGTGCGGTGCCGCTCGGCGGTCGCCGCGTCCAGCCGGCCGGCCAGCCGGGCCAGCGTGGCGGCGTAGACGAGACCCACCGCGACCGCGTGCCCGTGCCGCCAGCGGTAGCCCTCCACCTTCTCGATCGCGTGGGCCAGGGTGTGCCCGTAGTTCAGCACCTCGCGCACCCCGGACTCGCGCAGGTCACCGGAGACCACCTCGGCCTTGACCCGGATCGCGCGTTCGATCAGCTCCCGGGCCACCGGGCCGGTCGGGTCGAGCGCGGCGGCCGGGTCCCGCTCGACCAGGTCGAGGATGACCGGGTCGGCGATGAAGCCGCACTTGACCACCTCGGCCATCCCGGCGGCCAGGTCGGCCGGGGGCAGGCTGTCCAGCGTGGCGAGGTCGCAGATCACCCCGGCCGGCGGGTGGAAGGCGCCGACCAGGTTCTTGCCGGCCGCCGTGTTGACGCCGGTCTTGCCGCCGACCGCCGCGTCGACCATGCCGAGCAGCGAGGTCGCCACCGGCACCCAGCGCACCCCGCGCAGCCAGCAGGCCGCCACGAAGCCGGCCAGGTCGGTGACGGCGCCGCCACCCACCCCCACCACCGCATCGGTACGGGTGAACCCGGCCGCGCCGAGCCGGTCCCAGCAGTCGGCGGCGACGTCGATCTGCTTGCCCGCCTCGGCGTCCGGCACCTCGATCAGCAGGGGCGTCACCCCGGTCGCGCGGACCCGTTCGGCGAGCCCTTCGGCCAGGGCCTTCAGCGGGGGCGCGTGCAGGAAGGCCACCCGTTCCGCGTCGGGCAGCAGCAGGGGTGGCGGGTCGAGCAGGTCGCGTCCCACCAGCACGTCGTACGGCCGCTCGCCGCCGACCGGAATCCGGGTCACCTCGTCCATCGCGGGCAGCCTAGTCGAGTGGACGGCCGCCGGGCGGGCACTGCCCACTTCGTGGCCACCCCGGACCGTCGCGGACGGTTGACCTGACGAGCACGGGGAGTGATCCTGGGGGCCGACCACCAGCGGCGGAGGTACGGGCATGAACCGAACGACCATCGACGGAGCGGACATCAGGGTGCCGGCGACGATCCTCGGCGTCGGCCTCGGCGGGTTCGCCGACGGCATCGTCCTGCACCAGCTCCTCCAGTGGCACCACATGCTCAGCAGCACCGCCACGGACCGGATCGGGATCAAGGCGTATCCGGTGGACACCGTGCCCGGGTTGCAGATGAACACCCTGTGGGACGGGCTGTTCCACGTGGTGACCTGGGTGGCGGTACTGACCGGGCTGGCCCTGCTCTATTCCCGGGTCACCCGCTCCCGGGGCCGGCTGTGGCGCTCCCCCGCCCTGTGGGGCTGGGCGCTGGTCGGCTGGGGGCTGTTCAACCTGGTCGAGGGGATTGTCGACCACCAGATCCTCGGTATCCACCACGTCCACGGCGGGCCGCACCAGCTCGCCTGGGACCTCGGCTTCCTCGTCCTCGGCGCGCTGCTGGTCGGGGTCGGCTGGGCCGTCCAGCGCCGGGCCACGGCGGTCGACCTCTGCGCCGAGCGGCCGTGACACCCGCCCACCCCGGGCACCCGGACGGCGGCTTCCCGCTCGTGGCGCTCGTACCCCTGGTGCTGTTCTGGGCCTATCTGGCCGCTGCGCTGCGGGACGACGGCGGGCGCGGCTGGGACCACCGGCGGACGGTGAGCTTCGGCCTCGGCGCGGCGCTGATCGTCGCCGGCCTGGCCTGGCCGGTGCGCGGCCTGCCCGGACACATGTGGCAGCACCTGCTGCTCGGCATGCTGGCCCCGCTGGCCCTGGTGCTCGGCGCACCGGGCACGTTGGTGTTGCGCACGGTGGACCGGCGGGTCGGTCGGGCGGCACTCCGCCTGCTGCGGCACCCCCTCGCCCGGGTCCTCGCCCACCCGGTGACCGGGCTGCTGCTCACCGCCGGAGGTCTCTGGCTGCTCCTACTGACGCCGCTCTACCGGGCCACCCTGGAGAGTCCGCCGCTGCACGGTCTGGTGCACCTGCACTTCGCGCTCAGCGGATACCTCTTCGCGTGGTCGATCGCCGGCCCCGACCCGGGCCCGCACCGGCCCCGGGTGCCGGTCCGGCTGGTGGTGCTCGGCCTCGCGGTGGCGGCGCACGCCACGATCGCCCAGCTGCTCTACGCCGGCCTGCTGGTCGACGTCCCGGCGACGGTGGGCGAGCTGCGCGCCGCGGCGACGCTCATGTACTACGGCGGTGACCTCGCCGAGATCCTGCTCGCCCTCACCCTGCTCGTCACCTGGCGCCCGGAGTCGACGCGGGTGCGGCAGGCGGCGCTCAGGGCTTGAGCAGGGCGGCGACCTCGGCGGCCAGCTCCTCCGGGGTGCGCCCGTCGGTGATCACGGTGGCGGTGGCCACCTCCGCGTAGAGCGGGCGGCGCTGCTCCATCAGGTGCTTCAGCGTGGCCCGTGGGTTGATCGCCAGCAGCGGCCGACCCGCGCCCAACCCGACCCGCTGCACCGCGTCGGGCAGCTCCACCGACAGGTGCACCACCGTGTGTCCGATCAGCGCGGCCCGGTTCTCCTCGGCGAGGATCGCGCCGCCGCCGAGGGCGAGCACGCCACCGTGCGACGCCAGCGCCGCCGCCACCGCCGCCCGTTCGAGGGTACGGAAGTGCTCCTCCCCCTCGTCCACGAAGATCTCCGGGATCGGCTTGCCGGCCAACTGCTCGATGTCGGCGTCGGTGTCCCGGAACTCGACGCCCAACGCGTCGGCGAGTGCCTGCCCGACGGTGGTCTTGCCGGAGCCGGGCGCTCCGACCAGCACGCAGACCGGCCGGGTCAGCGGCACGTGCTCCCCGTCGAGGCCGGTCACCGGATCACCAGCGCGTCGAGGTAGCCGGTCAGGTTGCGGCGGATCTCCGCGACCGAGTCGCCGCCGAACTTCTCCACCGCCGCCTCGGCCAGCACCAGCGCCACCATCGCCTCGGCGACGACCGCCGCGGCGGGCACCGCGCAGACGTCGGAACGCTGGTTGATGGCGGTGGCCGGCTCACCGGTGGTCACGTCGACCGTCGAGAGGGCCCGGTTCAGCGACGAGATCGGCTTCATCGCCGCCTTCACTCGCAGCGGCTCGCCGGTGGTGATGCCGCCCTCCAGGCCACCGGCCCGGTCGGTGACCCGGCGGACGCCGGTCACGGTGGGAATGATCTCGTCGTGCGCCTCGGAGCCCCGGGAGCGGGCCTGCTGCCAGCCGTCGCCGATCTCCACGCCCTTGATCGCCTGGATGGACATCAGCGCGGTCGCCAGCCGGGCGTCGAGCTTGCGGTCCCACTGGACGTGGCTGCCCAGCCCTGGCGGCACCCCGTACGCCAGCACCTCGACCACGCCGCCGAGCGTGTCGGCGGCCTTCTTCGCGGCGTCGACCTCGGCGACCATCCGGGCGCTGGCCTCCGGATCGAGGCAGCGCAGCGGGTCGGCGTCGATCCGCGCGGCGTCCTCCGGGGTGGGGCGCAGCCCCGGCTTGGCGGCCACCGGGCCCAGCTCCACCACGTGCGAGACGATCTCGACGCCGAGGGCCTGCCGCAGCAGCGCCTTGGCGACGGTGCCGACGGCGACCCGGGCGGCGGTCTCCCGGGCGCTGGCCCGCTCCAGGATCGGGCGGGCGTCGGTGTGGCCGTACTTCTGCATGCCGGCCAGGTCGGCGTGGCCCGGCCGGGGGCGGGTCAGCGGCGCGTTGCGGGCCTGCGCGGCCAGCTCCTGCGGGTCCACCGGGTCGGCGGCCATCACCGTCTGCCACTTGGGCCACTCGGAGTTGCCCACCCGGATGGCGACCGGGCTGCCCAGGGTGACGCCGTGCCGGAGGCCGCCGATGAGCTCGACCTCGTCCCGCTCGAACGACATTCGGGCACCCCGGCCGTAGCCGAGCCGGCGGCGGGCCAGCTCGTCGGCGATCTCGGTGGTGGTCACCTCGATCCCGGCGGGCACCCCCTCCAGCATCGCGACGAGGGCGGGTCCGTGCGATTCACCTGCAGTCAGCCAGCGCAACACAGCGGTCAGTCTGTCACGCCGGGTGCCCGCCCCGACGCCGTGCCCGCCGCGTCCCGCCCTGCGGACGCGGTGGACAGTCCGGGCGGATGCCGGTGCACCGCGGTCAGTCGGTGCGACGGGCGGCCACCAGCGCGGCGCGCATCGCCTCCACCGGCGGGTCCACTCCGGTGAACTGCGCGAACTGCCCGACCGCCTGGGCCAGCAGCAGGTCCAGCCCGGAGACCACCCGGCAGCCGGCGGCGAGGGCCGCGGCGGCCAGCGGCGTCGGCCACGGGTCGTAGAGCGCGTCGAAGAAGACCGTGTCCGGTCGCCAGTCGAAGTTCTCGGCGAGCGGGTCGGCGACGCCCTTCGGCACGGTGGAGATCACCACGTCGGCCCGGGCGTGCGCGGGAGCGTCGTCCCAGGCGGCCGGGGCGAGGGGCACCCCGACGGCGCGGGCCACCGGCAACAGTTCCTCGCACGCCTCCGGCCGGCGGGCCACCACGGTCACCTCGGCGGCACCGAGCCGGGCCGCCGCCGCGAGCGCCGCCCGCGCGGTGCCGCCCGCGCCGAGCACGGTGACCGTCGCCCCGGTCGCCACCCCGGCGGCGCTCAGCACGTCCACCATGCCGGCGACGTCGGTGTTGTCCGCGTACCAGGTGCCGTCGGGGCGGCGTACCAGCGTGTTGGCGGCCCCGACGGCGGCGGCGACCGGCGAGACCTCGTCGGCGAGCGCGAGCGCCGCCTCCTTGCCCGGCATGGTCACCGACAGCCCGGCCCACTCCGGGCCCAGGCCGGCGACCAGGCCGGCGAGCTCCGACTCCCCGCACTCGATCCGGGTGTACGACCACCCGGTCAGCCCGGCCGCCGCATAGCCGGCGGTGTGGATCACCGGGGAGAGCGAGTGGGCGATCGGCTTACCGACGACGGCGGCTCTCAAAATCGGCAGTTCTCCCCGGTCAACACCTTGTTGGTGCACATCGTCTTCCGGAGCTTGATGTACTCGGCATCGTTACTGCCGTAGCCCATCGTGCCCTTCTGGTCGATGGTCATGAAGTAGATCCAGTCCCCGGCCGGCGGGTTCACCGCGCCCTTGAGCGCTTCCTCACCCGGGTTGCTGATCGGGGTAATGGTCAGCCCATCGACGCCGTGTGTGCGGTACGGGTTCTTCGGGTCGTTGATCTCGGACTGCTTAATGACATCCGAGTCCTTGGGGTCCTTGCCCTGGATCCGCAGCCAGTAGTTGATCGCGCTGTCGATCTCCAGGCACTTGCAGTGGTACTTGTCGGTGTAGACCCGGTTGTAGATCACCCGGGCGACCTTCGGCATGTCCTCGTGGTTGACCGACTCGGCCTGGGCGATGGACGCGGTGATCAGCGCCTCGTACGGGGAGATCTTCCGCTCCTGCTGCGCCTTGTCGACGAAGTTCATCTGCTGGGTGACGGCGAGAAACTGCGCCACCATCATCTTCAGGATCTGCTCGGCGGTGGCCTTCGGCGGGATCTCGTAGGTGGCCGGGAAGAGGAAGCCCTCGACGCTCTTCGCGCTCTTCTTGCCGTCGTTGCGCTTGAACCAGAACTCCGGCACCCCCAGCGCGACCGGATCCTTCGCGGCGGCCTTGAAGTCGGCCACCGGGATCTTGGTCTGCTTGGAGAGGATGTCGTAGATCGCCAGGCTGATCGTGCCCTCGGGGATGGTCACCCCGTTGACGATCCGGCTCTTCGGGTCGAGCATCAGCGGGATCACGTCCGCGGCCTTCATCTGCTTGCGGACCTTGTACCGCCCGACCTGGATGTTCTTGCTGCGGGAGTTCGCGTCGGCGGCCTCGATGAAGGCCTTGGTGCTCTTCACCACACCGGCGTCGTAGAGGGAGTTGCCGATGTCGGTGAGCGTGTCGCCGGCCTTCACCTCGACCATCGCCTCACCGGTGCCGGGACCGTCGTAGTCCGGGGTGACGAAGTGGTTGCGGATCCGGTCGAAGCCGACATAACCGACGCCACCGATGCCGCCCAGCAGGACCAGGGCCATCAGCAGGGCGAAGATCGTCTTGCCCCGGCCGCCGGACTTGCCGTTGCGCTTGTTGACGGCGCCACGGCGATGCCGGCCCTTCTCCCCCCTCTCCGGCTCGTCGAATCCCAGATCCAGATCGTCGATCATCAGGTCCGCCTCCGCTGCGCGTCCAGCCAGCTCTGCAGAATCTCCACGGCGGCGGCCTGGTCGACCACCGCCCGTTGGCGCTTTCCCCGGACGCCCCGTTCGGCCAGCCTACGACTCGCCACGACGGTCGACATCCTCTCGTCCGTCAGCGTCACCGGAACCGGCGCTATTACATCGGCCAGTCGGGCAGCGTACGCCGACACATGTGCCGCCGCAGGCCCGTGTCTGCCGGCGAGGTTGACCGGAAGGCCGAGGACGACCTCCACCGCTTCGTGCTCCGCTATCAGGTCCACCAGCTGCGCCATGTCGGCGGGCACCGCGTCGGGCTCGGCGGTCAGGTCCCGGGCCAGGGTGACCAGCGGGGTGGCCAGGATGCCGTGCGGATCGGACCGGGCCACGCCCACCCGGACCTGACCGACGTCCACGCCGAGCCGGACACCACGGGACAACTCAACCATCTGTCGGACATCTCCCGTGAACGGGGCCAGGGCGGACCGGGTCGGTCCGCCCTGGCACCTGCTGGTGCGTCATCACGCCTCGGCGATCGCCTTCTCCACGGTGAGCAGCAGCTTCGGCGCTTCCGCCGCGGGCAGGCCACCACCCTGGGCCAGGTCGTCGCTGCCACCACCCCGGCCCGAGAAGGCCGCCTTGACCAGGTCCTTCGCGGTCACTCCCCGGCTCCGGGCCGCCTGGTTGACGGCCACCACCAGGGAGGCCTTCCCGTTGGCCCGGGCCGCCACGGCCACCACCGCCGGCCGCGCCGGGTCGATCCGGCCCCGGATCTCCTGCGCGAGGGTCCGCACGTCGTTGCCGGCCGCGCCCTCGGGCGCCTCGGTGCCGACGTACGCGACCCCGTGCACGTCCTTCGCCTGCGCCGCGAGCGCCGCCGCACCGCCCAGCACCAGCTGGGCGCGGAGCTTCTCCAGCTCCTTCTCCGCGTCGCGGAGCTGGGTGACGGTCTGCTCCACCCGGTCGGCCACCTGCTCGCCGGGCACCCGGAACAGCTCCGCCAGCCGGGACACCAGCAGGTGCTCCCGGGCCAGGAAGCCGAAGGCGTCCATGCCGACCAGCGCCTCGATCCGGCGTACGCCCGAGCCGACCGACGCCTCGGAGAGGATCTTCACCAGGCCGAGCTGCGCCGACCGGGCCACGTGCGTGCCGCCGCACAGCTCGCGGGCGTAGTCGCCGACCTCGACGACCCGGACCCGCTCGCCGTACTTCTCGCCGAACAGGGCCATCGCGCCGATCCGGCGGGCCTCCTCCTGTGTGGTGATGAAGGCGTGCACCTCCATGTCGGCCAGCAGCACCTCGTTGACCTGCTGCTCCACGTCGTGCAGCACGCTCGGCGCCACCCCGGTCGGGGTGTTGAAGTCGAACCGCAGCCGGCCCGGCGCGTTCAGCGAACCCGCCTGGGTCGCCGACTCGCCGAGGAAGTTGCGCATGGTCTGGTGCACCAGGTGGGTGGCGGTGTGCGAGCGGGAGATCGCCCGCCGCCGGGACACGTCGATCTCGGCGTACCCGGTCTCGCCGGCACGCACCTCGCCCCGGAGCACCCGGGCCCGGTGCACGATCAGCCCCGGCACCGGCTGCTGCACGTCGAAGACCTCGACCTGGCCGCCGCCGACCGTGATCAGGCCCTGGTCGGGCTGCTGGCCGCCGCCCTCGGCATAGAACGGGGTGGTGTCCAGCACCAGCTCGACGGTGTCGCCCTCGACCGCCGCGCCGACCGTCGCGCCGCCGGAGAGCAGCGCCCGCACCCGGGACTCCCGGTTCAGCTCGGTGTAGCCGGTGAACTCGACCGCGCCGCCGGATTCCAGCACCGACCGGTACGCCGACACGTCGGTGTGCCCCGTCTTGCGCGCCCGCGCGTCCGCCTTGGCCCGGCTGCGCTGGTCGGCCATCAGCCGGCGGAAGCCCTCCGCGTCGACCTGGAGCCCCTGCTCGGCCGCGATCTCCAGGGTCAGGTCGATCGGGAAGCCGTACGTGTCGTGCAGCTGGAACGCCTTGTCACCGGAGATCGCCGGCCGACCCGACGACTTGGTCTCCGCGATCGCGGTGTCCAGGATCGTGGTGCCCGCCCGCAGGGTGGCGAGGAACGCGTCCTCCTCCGCGTACGCGTACTGGGAGATCCGGCCGAACTCCTCGGCCAGCTCCGGGTACGACGGGGCCATGCAGTCCCGGGCCACCGGCAGCAGCTCGGGCAGCGCCCGGTCCTGGTAGCCCAGCAGCCGGACCGCGCGGATCGCCCGGCGCATGATCCGGCGCAGCACGTAGCCCCGGCCCTCGTTCGACGGGGTGACCCCGTCGCCGATCAGCATCAGCGCGGTCCGCACGTGGTCGGCGATCACCCGCAGCCGGACGTCGTCCGGGTGCGACTCGCTGGCCACGTGGCCGGAGTGGGCGCCGTACCGCTTGCCGGTCAGCTCGGCGGCCCGGTCCAGGATCGGGCGGACCTCGTCGATCTCGTAGAGGTTGTCGACGCCCTGCAGGATGGAGGCCATCCGCTCCAGGCCCATGCCGGTGTCGATGTTCTTCGCCGGCAGCTCACCGACGATCCGGAACTCCTCCTTGCTGCGGACGTCGGCGATGTCGTACTGCATGAAGACGAGGTTCCAGAACTCCATGTAGCGGTCCTCGTCGACCTCCGGACCACCGGCGCGACCGTACTCCGGGCCACGGTCGTAGAACAGCTCCGAGCAGGGGCCGGCCGGGCCGGGAATGCCCATCGACCAGAAGTTGTCCTTCTTGCCCCGCCGCACGATCCGCTCGGCCGGTACGCCCACCGACCGCCAGATCTGGAACGCCTCGTCGTCGTCGTGGTAGACGGTCGGCCAGATCCGCTCCGCGTCCAGCCCGAAGCCGCCCGCCTCGACCGGCTTGGTGACCAGGTCCCAGGCGAGCGGGATCGCCCCGTCCTTGAAGTAGTCGCCGAAGGAGAAGTTGCCGTTCATCTGGAAGAACGTGCCGTGCCGGCTGGTCTTGCCGACCTCGTCGATGTCCGGGGTGCGGATGCACTTCTGGACGCTGACCGCGCGGGAGTACGGCGCGGTCTGCTGACCCAGGAAGTAGGGCACGAACTGCACCATGCCGGCGTTGACGAAGAGCAGGTTCGGGTCACTGATGGCGGGCAGCGGAGCGGACGGCACCACGGCATGGCCGTTCGCCTCGAAGTGCGCGAGGTACCGCCGCTTGATCTCCGCCGTCTTCATCGCTGGTGCTCCTCCGGGAAAATCTCTCGGTCGCCGATACGCGGGTCCTCCCGCAGCTCGGCGAACTGGTCGTCGAACGCCTCGCCGCGGGCGAAGGCCTCGTGGATCTCCTGCTCGCGTTCGGCCATCCCGATCCGGACGTCCTCCACGAAGCTACGCAGCGACTCGACGAGGCCGCCAGCGGATTCCGACAGCCCGCTGGCGATGCCGGCCGGCGTGTACGCCTGCGCGGTCCGGGTCGCCTTGCGGACCACCAGCACGCCCACCGCCAGCCCGATGCCGAGCCAGAACAACCGCCTCATGATCGATCCTCCCGGTCGTCGCGGCTCAACCGTTGCCGCGCTTGGCGGCCCGGCGCTGGGACTTGATGGTGTCGCGCACCTCACGCTCGGTCTCGGCGTGCCGGCGGGCCGAGGCGGCCCGGCGTACGCCGTAGCCGAAGGCGGCCACCTTCACCAGCGGGTTCGCCGCGGCGGCGGAGACCACGGTGGCCAGGTTGGCCACGTTGGCCGTGACGTTCTGCGCGTGGGTGGTCATGGTGTCAACCTTGGCGAGCTGGAGGTTCACCCCGTCCAGGGAGGTCTGCACCTGCTCCAGCGCGACGTTGACGTTCTTCACCGTCGTGTTGACGTCACCGAGCAACGGCGTGGTGCGGTCGTTCAGGTCGTTGATCATGCGGGTCGTCGCGTCCACGGTGTGCCGCAGCCGCAGGATCGGCACCGCCAGCACGAGCACCAGCATCAGGAACGCGCCGGCCAGGATCAGCCAAGCGATCTCTCCACCACTCACGCCCATGTCCTCCTCAAGCAGTGTCCCGGGGCCCGACGCCCCGTGATGCGGCGACCGTCCTGTCCGCTGCGCCGCACGCCGACCCACCACCGGTCGGCGGGCGCGGACGGCCCACCAGCCCCAGACCCTACCGTCCGTGATGGAAAGCGGCTCACGACGGTGAGCGTGTCAACTCGCCGAGTGGATCATCGGTGAGGGTGGGGAACGGATCCTCACCGGTGAGTGACGGGTCGGTGCTCGGCTGTGGTCGGGTCCGCTCGTCGTCGATCGCGTTGCGCACCTTCACCGACACCAACGACCCGGTGCACTTCCCCGCTGCGGGCGACGGCGCGGGAGAGGGCGCCGGTTGACCGTTCACCGGCGGCAGGGCGCAGGTCGGGTCGCGTACCCACAGGTCGAGGGTGAGCTCGTCGCGCCGCCAGCAGGTGTAGCTGCCCTTGGCCGGCTGCTCCGGGCAGCGGCCCACCTTCCAGCGTCGCCAGCCGTCGGCGACGAGGGCCCGCTCGTACACCGGGCCGGTCTCCTTCGCGGACCGCTCCGACTCGACGGTGCGCTCCCGCAGCCGGCAGTCCTGCAGGCACCAGCGGCTGCCGCTGACGTTGTCGACGGTCTTCACCGCCGCCCAGCCCGGCACGT
Source organism: Micromonospora sp. R77 (assembly GCF_022747945.1). NCBI lineage: Bacteria > Bacillati > Actinomycetota > Actinomycetes > Micromonosporales > Micromonosporaceae > Micromonospora > Micromonospora sp. R77. The sequence continues at coordinate 5,065,541 of NZ_JALDST010000001.1, read as the reverse complement.
CGAGCGCGTCGAGGTTGTCGAAGACCGGATCCCGGGCGAGCGTGCGGATGCCGAAGTAGAGCGGTACCGCGCCGAGCAGCACCAGGCTGACCAGCGCGAGGATGCCCATCCGGAGCCGCCGCCGGGCACGCATCTGCCGGCGCAGCTCCGACCGGGCGCCCGCAGGCCACCGCCGGCGGCGGGCTCCGCCGGTTCCTGCTCGGCCCGGCGCAGCGCCGGTCCGTCGGCCGTTTCGGCCGCGGCCCCGCCGGCTCCGGCGGGGTACGACGGCCGCACGCGCCACCGCCGGCGCAGCCGGACGACCAGGGCGCGGGTGTCGGCCCGTCCGCCTCGGCCCGTTGCGGGGTCACCCGGCCGGTGACCCGTTCGTCGGGTCCGACGGCGGGACGGGCGACCGCGGCGGCGGCCCGGGCCACCCCGGCCGCCCACCGGTACGCGCGTCGGCGTCCGGGCCGCCGGGCCCCTCGCCCGGGCCGCCGGGCAGCGGGCCGTCCGGCCGCACCCCTGGGTGTGCCGCGCCCCGCGCCGGCCCGTCCGGGCCGGGCCGGGCCGGGCCGGGCACCGGTCCGTCGGGGCCCGACGGGCCGGCCTGGCGCGGAGATCCGTCGACGCCGGGGCGGACCGTGCCGCGCGGAGGCGCGTCGCTCTCGGACCGGGCTGCGCGCGGAGCCCCGTCCGGGCCGGGTCGGACCGCGCCACGCGGAGGTCCGTCGACGTCGGGTCCGGTCGTGCCGCGCGAGGGCCCGTCGGGGCCGGGTCGGGCCGTGCCGCGCGGAGGCCCGTCGACGTCGGGCCGGGCTGCGCGCGGAGGTCCGTCGGGGCCGGGCCGGGCTGCGCGCGGAGGTCCGTCGACGTCGGGCCGGGCTGCGCGCGGAGGTCCGTCGGGGCCGGGCCGGGGGTGCCGGGCGGGGGGACGCCGAGGCCGACGCCCGCCTCGCCCCGGGCCGTCGGGGGCCGGCCGGGCCGCGCCGCGCGCCGGGCCGTCGAGACCGGACCGGCCGGCGCCCGCGCCGGGTCCGCCCGGGGCGGGACCGGGACGGGCGGAGCCGCGCACCGGCCCGTCGGGCTCACGCCGTACGACGCCCGGCGGGGCGCCGCACCGGCCGCGCCGGGTCGTGGCGTGTCGACACCGGGTCGGTCCGGGGCGGGTGGCCGGCCGGTGGGCGCGGACGCGCCCCGGCGGACGGGCGGCAGGTCGGTCCCGGTGCCGGCGGGGGGCACGCCGGGGCCCGGAGGCGGCGCGGCTCCGGGCCGGGCGGCACCCCGGGCGCCGGCGGCCGATCCGGGTGGCACGGCAACGCCGGCCGGTCCGGTCGGGGTCGCGCGTCGGTCGCCGGGAGGCGGACCGGCGGGTGCCGCCGGCGGGGCGGGGTCGCTGTGGTGACCACGGCCGGCCTGGCGCAGCCAGTCCGCCGGCCGCTCCGGTCGGTTGCTCCTGGTGTCGCCGGTCTCGTGCCGTCCGCCGGTGGTCTCCGGCGTGGCCGGCGCGGCGGCGCGGCGGCCGACCGGCGCGTCCGGGCCCGGCCCGGGGCGACGACCGGTGGACGGGTCCGCGTTCGGCGTCCGGACGCCACGGCCCTCCGGGGCGGGCGGGGGGTTGCCGTTCGCCACCGGCGGCGGCGCGCTGCCGGGCACCGGCGGCGCGTTGCCGCTCCTCGGCACGGGTACCGCGGCGCCACCGCCGGGCACCGGCGGCGCGTTGCCGCTCACCGGCACCGAGCCGGTGTTGCCGCTCCTCGGCACGACGGGCACGACCGGCTCCCCGGCCCGGCGGCGACCGGCAGGCGGCGGCACGGGCCCGGCTCCGGTCGGGCCGGGCACCGTCGGTACCGCTCCGGTGCCGGTCACCGGGTCCGGCGGCCCGGCCGGCCCCCGGCGGCGGCCCGGCTCCGGGTCACCGCCCGGGACACGCGGCGACGCGGCTCTCGGGTCGGCGCCCGGGCGACCGGCGGCGGGCGGCGTGGCGCGGGGACCGGGGGCGGGCGGCGTGGCACGAGGGTCGGGGGCGGTGTCGGCCGGGCCGCTGCGACGGCGCGGGACCCTCGGTGTCGCTGCCGCCCCGGCCCATTCCGGGGACCGCGCGGCCGGCGGGATCGGTGCCGTCGGGAACCGGGGCGCCCCGCACCGGCCACGCCGGGTCCGTCGGCGTGGCCTCGGCCGGCCGGGCCGGGCTGCGGGCCGGGACGTGATCCGGCTGCCGGCGCCGCGGGCCAGCCGCCCGCGGGTCGCGCCGTTCCGGGTCGGTCACCGGATGCCGCGACACCAGGCTGTGCCGGCCGCGGCTGTCCTTCCGGCGCGCCGGCCCGGCCGTGCTGGCCGGTCGGGGAAGGGGCGACGGGAGCGTGCTGGCCGGTGGGTCCGTCAGCCGGGCGCCGGGGCGGACGGGACTGCTGGGGTGGCCCGTCCCGGGGACGACGGACGGGTGGCGCCTCGGGCGAGCCGGGCCACGGCCCGTCGACGGGGCGGGGCCGGGCGATCGGTTCCGCCGTACCCCGGCGGTTCGGTGGGACGGCCGGGCCGGCGGGCGCGTCCCGGTGGACGGGCGGGCCGTCCGGGCGGACGGCACCGGGCGGTGGCCCGGATCCCGGACGCGGCGGCCGTGCCGGGTCGGCGCCGGGCGCGGCCCGGGGCCGGGTGGGACCGCGCCCCGGGGCGGGACCGGTCCTGGCGCTCCGCCGGGGCCGAGGTCGGCGCGCTCCTGCTTGGCGGTACGGAGGTCGTCGATCCAGCCGAACTCCTCGCCGACGGCGGCTTCCCCGGGTTCGGGGTCCGCCTTGCCCCGCCCCCACCGGCGGCCCTTGGCACGGGAGTCGCGCCGCTCGTCGGCACCGTCCTCGGGTCGCTCCGGACCACGCGCCATCACTGCTGCCCCTCCTCGACGGCGTCGCTGCCGCCCTCATCCGCCGCGCTGACCTGTTCGGTGCCTGCCGGGCGACGACCGTTCACGGTGGCCGGCGCGGGTGCCTCCGCGCGGACGGTCGGCGTGGGCAGCCCCCGGACGATACGGCGCAGCAACGGCAGGCGGGTGGCCACCGACCGCTCGGCGCCGTGTCCGCTGGGCTCGTAGTAGTCGGTCCCGACGAGGTCGTCCGGAGCGTACTGCTGGGTGACCACACCCCGGTGGTCGTCGTGCGGGTAGCGATAGCCGGCGCCGTGCCCGAGCCCCCGGGCGCCGGCGTAGTGCGCGTCCCGCAGGCCACGGGGCACCGGCCCGCCCCGTCCGGCCCGTACGTCGGCGATGGCCGCGCCGATGGCGGTGGTGGCCGAGTTGGACTTCGGGGCGGTGGCCAGGTGGATCACGGCCTGGGCGAGGTTGAGCTGCACCTCGGGCAGACCGACGTACTCCACGGCGTGGGCGGCGGCGGTGGCGACCTGGAGCGCGGTCGGGTCGGCCATCCCGACGTCCTCGCTGGCGAAGATCACGAGCCGGCGGGCGATGAACCGGGCGTCCTCCCCGGCGACCAGCATCCGGGCCAGCCAGTGCAGCGCGGCGTCGACGTCCGAGCCGCGCATGCTCTTGATGAACGCGCTGGTCACGTCGTAGTGCGCGTCGCCGTCCCGGTCGTAGCGCACGGCGGCCACGTCGACCGCCCGCTCGGCGGTGGCCAGGTCGATCCGGCCGGTGCCGAGCGCCGTCGCGGTGGCCGCGGCGGCCTCCAGCGCGGTCAGCGCCTTACGGACGTCACCGGCGGCCAGCCGGACCAGGTGGTCCTCGGCGTCGGTGGCCAGGGTGAGCGCGCCCCGCAGCCCGCGTTCGTCGGCGACCGCCCGGCGCAGCAGGCCACGGACGGCGTCGTCGTCCAGCGGCTGCAGGGTGAGCAGCACACACCGGGACAGCAGCGGCGAGATGACCGAGAAGTACGGGTTCTCGGTGGTCGCCGCGAGCAGGGTCACGGTCCGGTCCTCGACGGCGGCCAGCAGCGAGTCCTGCTGGGTCTTGCTGAACCGGTGCACCTCGTCGATGAAGAGCACGGTCGGCGGCCCGCCCGCGCGCCGCTGCCGCCGCGCGGTGTCGATCACCGCCCGGACGTCCTTCACCCCGGCGGAGAGCGCCGACATGGCGACGAACCGGCGGTCGGTGGCCCGCGCGACCAGGTGCGCGATGGTGGTCTTGCCGCTGCCCGGCGGCCCCCAGAGGATCACCGACATGGGCGCGTCGCCGCCGACCAGCTGACGCAGCGGCGCGCCGGGGGCGAGCAGGTGGCCCTGCCCGACCAGCTCGTCGAGGGAGGCGGGCCGCATCCGGACGGGCAGCGGGGAGTCCTCGCCGGGGGCGGTGAGGCCGTCGACACCGGCGGGACCCGCGGCGGCGCCGGGCGCGCCGGCGGGTCCGCCGAGGGTGAAGAGGGCGTCGGATTCCATCACCGAAGACAGTACCGGGCCCGGTCCGCGACGCCGGAATCGCGCCGCGGGCCGGGCCCGGGATGGTCTTTTCCGGTCAGCCGCGACCGGGACGACGGCCCCGGTACCAGCGGCCACCGCCACCGCCGCCACCGCCGCGCGGGCCGGAGCCGACGCCGGCCAGGTAGAGCGAGAGCAGCAGGAAGCCGATCAGCATGAGGGTGTGCGTGTTGAACAGATCCGGCGCGCCGAAGTTGGTGTTGAGGAAGTCGATGAGCAGCGCGAAGCCGAACACGACGGCCGCGAGAATGGCGAGCATTTTCGTATCCTCCGGTGGGGGTTACCAGTGGGTCGGCGCTGATGTACCCAATCGGTCTGTTCGTCAATCTCCACCGTGGAACGGCAGGTTCCGGCGGCCGCACCGGCCAGGTCCGGACCGTTCTAGGCTGACGACATGATCACCGTCGACCAGGTCCTCACCGGACCGGCGGCCCTGCTGGCGGCCACCGGACACCACCCGTACGCCCGGCACGCGCTCCGGCGCGACCGCGCGGCGCACGGCTGGCGCCGGGACGGGACGGTGGCCTGGCTGATCGCGCCGGATCAGGGACCGGCGGGCGCGGCGCTGGGTGCGGCCGGCCCGGCGGTTGACCTGTTCGCCGCCCTCCTGGCGGACGGGACGCTCCGCCCGGGCCGACGGCTGCACCTGCCCGGCACCTCGGCGGAGGAGCTGGCCGGCCGGTTGACCGTCGACCGGCTCGACCAGTGGGAGTTCCGGTGGACGACCGCACCCCCGCCGCCACCGCCGGAGGAGGACCGGGTGGTCCGCCTCGGTGCGGCCGACCACCCCGCCCTCGCCGCACTGATCGAGGAGTCGTTCCCCACCAGCACCTCCCGGCCGGGCGATCCCGGGATCGTCGACTGGTACGGCATCCGCGACGGCGACCGCCTGGTGGCCTGCGGGGCGGACCGCAGCCGGGGCGACATCGGCTTCCTGGCCGGCCTGACCGTGGCGACCGACCGGCGGGGCCGGGGCCTCGGCGCGGCGCTGACCGCCGGGATGACCCGGGCGCTGTTCGCCCGGTACGACCACGTGGCGCTCGGCGTCTACACCGACAACGTCGGCGCGCTCCGGCTCTACCGTGGGCTCGGCTTCACCGGCACCGAGCCGCGCACCTCGGTCCGGCTGGGCTGAGCGCCCGGGGGCGTACCGCTGCGGTCGGCGGTCGCGGTCCGGCCCGCCCGCCAGGCCGGCAGGTAGAGCGGGGCGGCCAGGGCGAGCACCACCGCGCCGACGACCATGGCGACACTGACGCTGGTGCGGTCGGCCACGGCGGCCAGCACGACCATGCCGAGCGCCCCGGCAGGCTGGGCCATCATCGAGTTCAGCGAGAGCACGCTGGTCCGGTACGGCCCGTCGACCTGGCGGTGCAGCAGCCCGGCGTGCAGCGGGTTGGACGCGCCGTGCACGGCGTAGCAGGCCAGGTAGGCCACCAGCACGCCGACCGGGCCGGCGAGGAGCCCCATCCCGACCACGGTCGCACCCTGCAGGATCCGCATCAGCGCGGCGGCGGGCGCCGCGCCGACCCGGCGCAGCAGCAGCGGGGTCAGGGCGGCGCCGGCCGCGTTCGCCAGCCAGGCCACCGAGCTGGCCGGCCCGAGCAGCACCGCGGCCCGGTCGGCGTCGCCGACCGCCTCGGCGAGCCGCAGCGGCAGCAGCGACTCGAAGGTGACCATCCCGAAGCCCCAGAACAGCTCGACGCAGACCAGGGCGAGCAGCACCCGGTTGCGGCGCAGCAGCCCGACCGCCTGACCGACCATCCGGGGCGCCTCGGCGACCGAGGCGCGCAGCGCACCGGCGCCCCGGGCCGGCCGGACCTCGACCAGCAGGGCGAGCACGGCGACCAGGGCCACCGCCTGGAGGGCGATGGCGACCAGCACGGGCAGGGTGAGCGCGCTGACCGGTCCGACCGGGCCGAGCGCGATCAGGCCACCGCTGAGCAGGGCGCCCGCGCCGATGGCGACGCCGATGACGGTGCCGGCGTGGCCGAGGCCGCGCTCGTAGCCGGCGTCCGGGTCGGCGGCGAGGGTGGCGTCGACGTACCAGGACTCCAGGGGGCCGCTGTCCAGCGCGCGGTAGACGCCCTGCAGGGCCCAGGACAGGAAGAAGAGCCAGAACGAGTCGGCCACCGCGAAGACGGCCAGCGAGACGAGGCACACCATCCAGGCGGTCACCAGCACCGGCTTGCGGCCGAGCGCGTCGGCGAGGCCACCGGTCGGCAGTTCCAGCGCCAGCACGATCAGGCCCTGGGCGGTGCTGACCAGGCCGATCTGGGTGAGCGACAGGCCGCGCTCCTGCATCAGCAGGATCATCACGGGGATCATCAGGCCGGTGGGCAGCCAGCGCAGGCCGTACAGGGTGAGGTAGCGAAACCGGACCTGGCGTCCGGACAGGGCGCTCACGGCCGTCCCTTCAGCAGTGGGTACGCGGCGAGGAAGAGCTGCACCGACGTGGCGTCCGACGCGGCGGGATCCGGCTCGGCCCGGTAGCGCTCCAGGACCTGCCACAGCTCCGCCTTGAGCGCCTCGAGCCGGGCCGGCGAGATGGTCAGGAAGGCGTCGCCCATGCCGAGGGCGTCCCGCCAGGCGGGTGACCACTCGTGCTGGACCGCGAACCAGCGCTCGGCGTGTTCGACGAGCAGGCGTACCTGGTCGCCCTGGATCCACTCGATGGCGGCCCGGGCGTCGGGATCGTCGTCGAAGTCGGTCGGCTCCCAGTTGGTGACGTCGTGGGCGGCCCGCCACCAGCGCTGCCGGCCGGTGCCCCGGTCGGGGTCCTCGACGACGAGGCCGACGTCGGCGAGCTGCCGGAGGTGATAGCTGGTGGCACCGGTGTTGGTGTCGAGCAGCTGGGCGAGGGTGGTGGCGGTGGCCGGCCCGTGCACCCGCAGCGCGCCGACCAGTCGTAGGCGCAGCGGGTGGGCCAGCACCCGCACCTGGCGGTGGTCGATGCGGACCTCGCGCAGCGCCCGCCGGCTCTCCGGTGTGGAACTCTCCATGCCATGCACAATATCTGTGCACACTTTGTGTGCACAAGAAGTGTGCAAGATTCGACAGCGGCGGGTGGACCGGTCAGCGGGCGAGGAGTTCGCGGACGCCGCGCAGCCGGGTGCGGAGCAGGCCGGCGGCGCGGCGGGAGTCGAGGCGTACCTCGGTGGGGCGTGACGCCCCTGCGGCGGTGCCGGTGCTGGTCCTCATCCCGGCCGGGTCGACGCCCTCCCGGCGGGCCACCAGCAGGCCCAGCTCGGCGCGGCTCACCGTGTCCGGGCCGGCCACGTTGAGCGGGCCGGCGTAATCGGCGGGCACCAGTTCCAGGACGGCGGCGGCCAGGTCCGTCACGTCGACCGGGCAGCGCAGCTCGTCGGTGAAGAGGGTGGCCCGGCCCGCGAGCGCGTCGCGGCAGAGCTGGATCTGCTTGCTCCCCTCCCCCACGATCAGCGAGGTCCGCACCAGCACCGCCGCCGGGTCGATCGCCCGTACCGCGGTCTCCGCCGCCGCCTTGGCCGCCCCGTACGGGAAGACCGGCGTGGGCGGCTCGTCGTCCAGGTAGGGCGTGTCCCGGCCGGCGTGCAGCGCGTCGCTGGACAGGTGCACCAGGCGGGCACCCACCTCGGCGGCGGCGTACGCGACGTGCGCCGCCCCGTCGGCGGTGACCGCCCAGTCGGCGTACCGGTAGGGGGTGCCGATCACGGCGTCGGGGCGTACCCGGGTGACCAGCGCACGCACGGCGGCCCGGTCGGTGACGTCGAGCCCCCGGGCCTCCACCCCCGGCACCGCGACCGCCGCCGAGTGGTACGTCCCCACCACCCGCCACCCGCCCCCCACCGCCTGCCGACACACCTCCGCCCCGAGAAACCCACTAGCCCCCACCACCAGCACCGTCCCCATCCGACCCTCCGACTCCCCAGAAACGATCAAGAGGTTTGCGTCACGCCTGCCGGCGAATCATGACGCAAACCTCTTGATCAACAGGGTGAGGGCCCGGGGCCGGGTGGGGGTTAGACCGGGTCGGCCACCGGGGCGGCGGGGCCGGCGGTGCCGGTGTGGGGGGCGGCGGCGGCCTTGGGCTTGGCGTCGATGCCGGCCTCGGTGCGCTGCTGGGCGGTGATCGGGGTGGGGGCACCGGTCAGCGGGTCGAAGCCGCCGCGGGTCTTCGGGAAGGCGATGACCTCCCGGATCGAGTCGGCGCCGGCGAGCAGCATGCAGACCCGGTCCCAGCCGAAGGCGATGCCGCCGTGCGGCGGGGCGCCGTACTTGAACGCCTCCAGCAGGAAGCCGAACTTGTCCTGCGCCTCCTCCGGGGTGATGCCGAGCAGGTCGAAGACCCGCTGCTGCACGTCGCCCCGGTGGATACGGATGGAGCCGCCGCCGATCTCGTTGCCGTTGCAGACGATGTCGTACGCGTACGCCAGGGCCCGGTCGGGGGCCTCCTCGAAGCGGTCCATCCACTCGGCGTTCGGCGAGGTGAACGGGTGGTGCACGGCCGTCCAGCCGCCCTCGTCGGTGCGCTCGAACATCGGCGCGTCGACCACCCAGCAGAACGCCCAGGCGCTCTCGTCGACCAGCTTGGCCCGCTTGGCGATCTCGATCCGGGCCGCGCCGAGCAGCTCCTGCGCCTCCCGGGTGTTGGTGCCGGCGGCGAAGAAGACCGCGTCGCCCGGCTTCGCGCCGACCGCGTCGGCCAGCCCGGCCAGGTGCTCGGCGGAGAGATTCTTCGCGACCGGTCCCCGCGCCTCGCCGGTCTCCGCGTCGAGCACCACGTACGCCAGGCCCCGCGCGCCACGCGCCTTGGCCCAGTCCTGCCAGCCGTCCAGCTCCTTGCGGGTCTGGGACGCGCCGCCCGGCATGACGACCGCGCCGACGTACCCGCCCGCGTCGATCGCGCCGGCGAAGACCCGGAACTCGGTGCCGCGCAGGTAGTCGGTCAGCTCGGTCAGCTCGACGCCGTAGCGCAGGTCGGGCTTGTCGGAGCCGTACCGGGCCATCGCGTCGTGCCAGGTGATGCGCGGGATCGGCCGGGAGATCTCGTGCCCGGCCAGGTCCTTCCAGAGCGCCGAGACGATCGCCTCGCCGAGGTCGATCACGTCGTCCTCGGTGACGAAGGACATCTCGATGTCGAGCTGGGTGAACTCCGGCTGCCGGTCGGCGCGGAAGTCCTCGTCCCGGTAGCAGCGGGCGATCTGGTAGTACCGCTCCATGCCGCCGACCATCAGCAGCTGCTTGAACAGCTGCGGGGACTGCGGCAGGGCGTACCAACTGCCGGGCTGCAGGCGGACCGGGACCAGGAAGTCGCGGGCACCCTCCGGGGTGGACCGGGTGAGCGTCGGCGTCTCGATCTCCAGGAAGTCCCGCTCGTGCAGCACGCCCCGGGCGAGCTGGTTGGCCCGCGAGCGCAGCCGCATCGCCTTCGCCGGGCCGCCCCGGCGCAGGTCCAGGTAGCGGTACTTGAGCCGGATGTCGTCGCCGGCCTCGACCTGGTCGTCGACCGGCAGCGGCAGCGGGGCCGCCTCGGAGAGCACCTCCAGCTCGCTGGCGGTCACCTCGACCTCGCCGGTGGGCAGCTCCGGGTTCTCGTTGCCGGCCGGCCGGCGGGTCACCTCGCCGGTGACCTTCACACAGAACTCGTTGCGCAGCGCGTGCGCGTCCTCCTCGCGCAGGACCACCTGCACCACGCCGGAGGCGTCGCGCAGGTCGACGAAGATGACACCGCCGTGGTCGCGCCGGCGGGCCACCCAACCGGCGAGGGTCACCGTCGAGCCGGCGTCCGCCGCGCGCAGGCTTCCGGCATTGTGGGTACGGATCACGGCTTGCGTCTCCTCGTCTGCTGCTACGTCTTCCTCCCGCATTCTGTCAGCCGCCCCGCCCGCCCGGTTGCGGGGTAAGGAAGGGCCCCCTGTTAACGCCTCCGGTAGAGCAGGGGTCCCCTGTTAACACCGACACCGCGCCGTACCGTGTGTCGGTGCGCGTCGTACCGCCGTGGGCCCTGCTCTCCGCCGCCGCCGCGCCGGTCATGCTGATCGGCGGCTGGACCATCGCGGCGGCCCGGCAGCCCGGCGGCTTCGACCCGGTCGCCGGGACGATCAGCGCGCTCGCCGCGCGCGACGCCGCCGATCGCTGGATCAGGACGGCCGCCCTGCTCGGCCTCGGTCTGCCGAGCCACTGCGTGACCGCGGCCGGGCTGCGCCCGCTGCGCCGCGCCGGCCGGCTGCTGCTCGCTCGGCGGCGTCGCCACCGTCGGCGTCGCCGCGTTCCCGCTGCCGGCCGGGGGCGGCTCCTCGACCGCCACGGCGTCGCCGCCGCGGTCGCCTTCACCGCGCTGGCCCTCTGGCCGGCCGCCGCGGTCCTCGGCCGCCGCACGCCGGACCGCGCCGTCGGCCTCCCTGCGTCCGGGGGTACGACCGCAGCTGTGCTGCTGCTGGCGCTGGTCGGCTGGTTCGTGGTGGAACTGATCGCCGGTGGTCCCCGGGTCGGGCTGGCCGAGCGGTTGGCCGCCGGTGCGGAGGCGATCTGCCCGCTCCTGGTCGTGCTCGCCCTCCACCGCCCCCGTCGGGCACTGGAGGCCGGGTGTTAACAGGGGGCCCCTGCTCTACCGAAGGCGTTAACAGGGGGCCCGTGCTTACCCCTCGTCGGTGGGGAGCAGGTGGTGGACGGTGACGGGCTCCTCGGTGAGGGCCCGCGCGCGTTCCTCGGCCGCCCGGTCGGCGCCGGTGAGCCGGCCGCCGTGCTGGCGCAGATGCTCCTCCCAGGACGGCACCTGATAGACCTCGACGAAGCCGTGCGGCCGCTCACCGGCCCGGAACAGTCCCCACCGCATCGCCCCGGTACGCCGGCGGGACCGCCCCACGGCCTGCATCGCCTCGACGAACGCCCGCTGCCGCTCCGGCGGGACCGTGTAGGAGACGGTGACCAGCACCGGCCCGCCGCGCGGCTCGGCGTCGAGGGCGAGGTGCGGCTCCGGCCAGTAGGCGGCCGGGTTCCGGTCGACGCCGCCGGTCTCCCGCAGCGGCCAGAGCAGCACGCTCAGCGCGCCGACCGCCATCACCGCCCCGGCGACGGCGAGCGCGACGACGAGGCTGGTCACCTCGCCGAGCGCGCCCCAGGCCACCGCCCCGAGCGCCTGTCCACCGGCGAAGATCATCTGGTAGACGGAGAGGCCCCGGGCCCGCACCCAGCCGGGGAGGAAGAGCTGCATGGCGGCGTTGATGCTGGACATCACCGTCATCCAGGCCAGCCCGGCCGGGACCAGCGCGGCGACCGCCAGCAGCGGCACCGGCACCAGGGCGAGCACCAGCAGCACGGCGGCATAGAGCAGGCCGGCGAGCAGCAGCAGGTGGTTGCTGGTGAGCACCCGGCGGATCCGGGGCAGCACCAGGGCGCCGGCCACCGCGCCGACGCCGAGCGCGCCGAGCAGCACGCCGTAGCCGCCGGCGCCGAGACCGAGGCGGCGGCTGGCGACCAGCGGCAGCAGGGCCCAGAGCGCACTGCCGGGCACCACGAAGAGCGCGGCGCGCAGCAGGATCCGGCGCACCACCGGGGAGTGCCGGACGTACCGGCCGCCGGCCCGGAGCGCGGCGGTGAACCGTTCCGGCAGGTGGTCGGTGTCGGGCCGCTCGGGCCGCCAGCGCAGCAGGGCCACCGCGAAGATCACGAACGAGGCGGCGTTGACGGCGAAGACCACCGCGACGCCGGCCTGCGCCACCAGCAGACCGGCCACCGCCGGGCCGACGGAGCGGGCCAGGTTGACGCTGATCGAGCCGAGCGCGGCGGCGGAGACGAGCTGGGCGCGGGGTACCAGCTCCGGGATCACGGCCTGCCAGGCGGGCAGGGTGAGCGCCTGCCCGACCCCGAGGCCGAAGGTGAGGGTGAGCAGCAGGGCGGGCGGCATCCGGTCGGCCGCGGTGAGCGCGGTGAGCAGCACGCCGACCGCGGCCAGGAAACCCTGCACCCCGATCAGCAGCCGGCGCCGGTCCAGGGTGTCCGCGAGCGCCCCGGCCGGCAGCGCCAGCAGGAGTACGGGCAGCATGCTGGCGGTCTGCACCAGGGAGACCAGGGTCGGGGCGTTGGGCTGGTCCACCAGCAGCCACTGGGCGCCGACGGTCTGCATCCAGGTGCCGATGTTGCTGGCCAGCACCGCGAGCCAGAGGCTGCGGAACGCGGCGACGCGCAGCGGGGCCCAGGCGGACGCGGGATGCTCGGCGGTCGGTGTCACGGGGGTGCTCACCGGGCGGAACGTACCCCGCCGGGGCCGGCTCAGTCCGGTGATCCACGATCCCGGCGGGTCGGGCAGCGACCCCGGACGCGGAGCGGGCCGCCGGTCGCCCGGCGGCCCGCTCGCGAGAGGTCGATCAGTAGACGCTGACGCCGTAGACGCTCAGCGGCTCGGTGACCGGCTGGAAGTAGGTGGTGCCGCCGGAGGAGCAGTTGCCGCTGCCGCCGGAGGTGAGGCCCAGGGCGGTGGTGCCGGCGAAGAGCGAGCCGCCGCTGTCGCCACCCTCGGCGCAGACGTTGGTCCGGATCAGGCCGGAGACGGAGCCCTCGGCGTAGTTCACCGTGGCGCCGGTGGCCTGGACGGAGCCGCTGTGCACGCCGGTGGTGCTGCCGCTGCGCTTGACGGCCTGGCCGACGTACGCGTTGCCGGCGCTGGTGATGTCCTGGTAGCTGCCGTTGTAGAGGTAGACGTTGCCGGGCGGCGTGCTGCCGTTGGTGTAGCGCACGATGCCGTAGTCGTTGCCCGGGAAGCTGGTGCCGGCCCGGCTGCCCAGCACGGTGGTCTGGCTGGAGTTGGAGTACCAGGTCGTGCCGAGGTTGGTGCAGTGCCCGGCGGTGAGGAAGTAGTAGGTCGTGCCGCTGCGGACGTTGAAGCCGAGCGAGCAGCGGTAGCCACCGGTGTAGATGGCCTGGCCACCGGAGAGGCGCTTGCTCAGCACGCCGGGCTCGGAGACGACCCGGACCGCGCCGTTGGTGCGGGCGGCGGCGGCCTTCACCTTGTCCAGCTTGGCGCCGGTGACGGTGCTGTCGACGGAGACGACGACCTGGTTGGTGGCCGCGTCGGTCCACCACGCGGTGCCGGGGATCCGGGCGGACCGCTCGAGTTCGCTGGTGGCGGCCTTGAGGGCGGCGGCGCCCCGGGTGACCAGCTTCGGGGTGGCGCCGGCGGCGCGGACCGCGCGGGCGGCGGCGGCGTCGGTGACGGCCACGACCATCGTGCCGCTGGCGTCGGCGTACGTGCCGGCGGCGCGGTCGCCGAGCCGCTGGGCCAGGCTGGCCGCGGCGTCGGGCGAAGCGGGCGAGGAGGGGCGGCCTGGGCGGGCGCGCCGAGCAGCGCGGCCGGCAACCAGGGTTCCGGCGACGGCGACGGTGACGGCGCGACGGAGCGATGACCTCGTGGGTCGCATGTACAGCCTCCCGGATGGGGGATGGGGGCCCCGCACGTGGCGGGCCCTGGACCAACCCGGCCGAGCTGGGGGAACCGGTCGGGCTGGAGTGAAGTATTCACATATTTAAGATCGTTGACAAGAGTCGCCTACGTCCGAATTCACCCAACGGCCACATGTAACACCGTCGCCACATTGTGGACACAGACTGTCATCTATACGATCCGGTCACCGTCGCATTCCCGGCACCCGAGAACCGGAGGCCACGATGACCATCCCCCGACGCCTGCTGGCCACCCTCGCCAGCCTCACCGCCCTCGTCCTGCTCGGCGCCGACCCGGCCGCCGCAGCCGCCACCCCACCGCCCAACTCGATGGCCAGCCTGGGCGACTCGATCACCCGGGGCTTCAACGCCTGCGGCTGGTACGTCGACTGCACCTCGCGGTCGTTCAGCACCGGCGACTACGCGAGCGTGAACAGCCAGTACCTGCGCATCCGCGCGGTCAACGCCGCGATCCAGGGGCGCAACCACAACGACGCCCGCAGCGGCGCGAAGTCCGCCGACATGTACGGCCAGGCCGGCACCGCGGTCAGCCAGGGCGTCGAGTACGTCACCCTGCTGATCGGCGCGAACGACGCCTGCACCGGCTCCGAGTCGACGATGACGCCGGTGTCGACGTACCGGGCGAACATCGACAGCGCGCTCAACCGGATCAAGGCGGGCCTGCCGGCCGCCCGGGTCCAGGTGATCAGCGTGCCGGACATCTACCGCCTCTGGTACATCGGCAAGGACAGCGGCAGCGCCCGCAGCACCTGGTCGGCCTTCGGCATCTGCCAGTCGATGCTGGCCAACCCGACCTCCACCGCGCAGGCCGACGTCGACCGGCGGGCCCGGGTCCGGCAGCGGGTGATCGACTTCAACACCCAGCTCGCCCAGGCCTGCGCCGCGTACGGCGCGAACTGCGACTTCGACGACAACGCGGTGTTCAACTACCCGTTCGTGCTCGGCCAGGTCTCCACCTGGGACTACTTCCACCCGAACACCAGCGGCCAGGCGGTGCTGGCCAGCATCTCGTACGCCGGCGGTTTCGGCTGGTAGCCCCTCCGGGCGGCGCGCGGGCGGCCGGACCGCCCGCGCGGCGACCGCGCCGGGTCAGCTCCGGCGGCGCGCTCCCGGGCCGGCCGGGGCAGCACCTCGCGCGGGTCGGCCACCTCGTGCCCCTCGGCGCAGCGCAACTCGGCGCGGACCTCGGCGCCGCAGTCCCGGTGCGTCACGCGCAGCGGCGAGCCCTCCGGATCGGCGAGGTAGCGGTCCCCCCAGCCGAGGACGGCCACCAGCACCGGCCACAGGTCGAGGCCCTTGTCGGTGAGCCGGTACTCGTGCCGCTCCCGGCTGCCCGGCTCCCGGTACGGCTCCCGGCGCAGCACGCCCTGCTCGACCAGCATGGCGAGCCGGTTGGTGAGCACCTGCCGAGGGATGCCGGTGCGGACCCGCATGTCGTCGAAGCGGCGGATGCCGTTGAAGACCTCGCGGAGCACCACGAGGGTCCAGCGCTCGCCGAGGATCTCCATCGCGCGGGCGATGGTGCAGTTCTCCACCGACCAGTCCAGTGCCGCGGGTCTCATGCCGACCAGGCTAGGTCTGATTGACAGACCCAGCAACGCGTTGCAGGCTGAGTCCATGACACAGACGCAGGACCGTAGCCGCACCTTCACCTGGGCCGACCCGGCGGCCGGCGCGGCCCACGTCGGCCGGCGCAGCGGTCTGGAGCTGCTGCACGCCATGATCGCCGGCGAACTCGCCGCACCGCCGATCATGCACCTGATCGACATGGCCCGGATGGAGGCCGAGGAGGGCCGGGTCGCCGTGGAACTGGTCCCCCAGGAGTTCCACTACAACCCGCTCGGCACCGTCCACGGCGGCGTCATCTCCACGCTGCTCGACACCGCCGCCGCCTGCTCGGTGCACACCACCCTGCCGGCCGGCGTCGGCTACACCTCGCTGGACCTGAACGTGAAGTTCCTCCGCCCGGTGACGGTCGCCAGCGGCCTCCTGCGCTGCGAGGGCACCGTCCTGCAGCGGGGCCGCCGCACCGCGCTGGCCGAGGCCCGCCTCACCGACGGCCGGGGCCGCCTCGTCGCCCACGCCACCTCCACCTGCCTCCTCTTCCCCCTCGACACCCCCGCCTGACCCCCCTCCACCCGCACGACCGTCCCGCCCGCCCGCACGACCGTCCCGCCCGCCCGCACGACCGCGCCGCGCCGCCCGCACGAGGGGCCTATTTCCCGGAAAAAGTGGCATCGGGACGCGGAATGGCCACTCTTTCCTGGAAAAAGTGGCCATTCCGCGTCGGGCGCGGAGCCCAGAGCGGGCGCGGAGGGCCGGAGCCGGCGCGGAGGGCCGGAGTCGGCGCGGAAGGCCGGAGTCGGCGTGGTCAGGCGCGGGTGGTGGCGAGGCGGGCGGCGCGGGCGGCGCGCTTCTCCTCGAAGCGGGACGCGCCGCGCTCCAGGTCGTCCAGGTGGGCGGCGATCTGGTCGCGGGCGGTCTCGCCGTCGGCGTCCAGGCCCGTCACATCGAAGACGTCCCACTGGCGCAGCACCGGCACGACCACCTCGTCGCGGTGCTGACGCAGGTCGTAGATGCCGGCCAGGGCGATCGCCACGGACTTGCGGGCGAAGCCCTCGATGCCGACGCCGGGCATCTGGAAGTCGGCGAGCACGTCGGCGACCGCCCGCATCGCCTGGCTCGGGGCCAGCTCGAACGCCGCGCCGAGCAGGTTGCGGTAGAAGACCATGTGCAGGTTCTCGTCGGCGGCCACCCGGGCCAGCAGCGCCTCGCACGCCGGGTCGCCGGTCGCCCGACCGGTGTTGCGGTGCGAGATCCGGGTGGCCAGCTCCTGGAAGGAGACGTACGCCAGCGAGTGCAGCACCTCGTCCCCGTGGGCGTTCTGGTAGCCCTCGGACATGTGGACCATCCGGGCCCGCTCCAGGGCCACCGGGTCGACGGCCCGGGTCACGGTCAGGTAGTCGCGGATCGCCGTGCCGTGCCGCCCCTCCTCGGCGGTCCACCGGTGCACCCAGGTCCCCCACGCCCCGTCGCGCCCGAAGAGCGTCGCGATCTCGTGGTGGTACGAGGGCAGGTTGTCCTCGGTGAGCAGGTTGACGATCAGCGCCGTGCGGGCCACGTCGGAGATGCCGCTGTCCTGCGGAGACCACGGCTCGCCGCCGAGTGGGCCGTCGAAGGTGCGGCCCTCGCTCCACGGGACGTACTCGTGCGGGAACCACTCCTTGGTCATGGTCAGGTGCCGGTCGAGGTTGGTGGCGACGACGGGTTCGAGTTCGCGCAGCAGCGCGGTCTGGCTGAGTGCGGTCAACGGGGCCTCCCTACGGTGGCGTAACTTACGCCACCGTAGGGCCCCGCGGCCGTACGCGCGAGTAATAGCTCAGCTGACCAGCGGCTTCAGGTCCGCCCGGGGCGGCATCCACTCCCCCGCCGCCGCGGCGACCTGCTCCCCGGATCGGATGTCCTTCACCTGGTCGCCGTCGGCGCCCGGGAACCAGACGTACGGGATGCCGCGCCGCTCGGCGTACCGGATCTGCTTGCCGAACTTCGCCGCGCTCGGCGACACCTCGGTGGGTACGCCGCGCGAGCGCAGCGCCTCCGCGACCCGGTTGCTCGCCGCACGCTCGTCCTCGTTGGTGACGGCGACCAGCACGCAGGTCGGCACGCTCCGCGACACCGTCAGCGCCTCGGCCCCGAAGAGCAGGCCGAGCAGGCGGGTCACCCCGATCGAGATGCCCACCCCGGGGAACGAGACGGTGCCGGAGCTGGCCAGGTTGTCGTACCGGCCGCCGGAGCAGATCGAGCCGAACCGCTCGTAACCCACCATCTGCGTCTCGTAGACGGTGCCGGTGTAGTAGTCCAGGCCGCGGGCGATCCGCAGGTCGGCGACGCAGAGCCCGGGCGAGTGCGCGACCGCCGTCTCCATCACCGCGACCAACTCGGCGAGCCCTTCGTCGAGCAGCGGGTCGCTCACCCCGAGGGCGCGTACCGCGTCGGCGAAGGAGGCGTCCGGCGCGGAGATCTCGGCCAACGCCAGGGCCGCCTTGGCCTGCGCCTCCGTCGCCCCGGCCGTCTCGCCGAGCAGCTCGGCCACCTTCGCCGGGCCGATCTTGTCGAGCTTGTCCACCGCGCGCAGCGCCGCCGCCGGGTCGTCGATCCCGACGCCCCGGTAGAAGCCCTCGCAGATCTTGCGGTTGTTCACCTGGATCCGCACCGGCGGGATCGGCAGCGACCGCAGCGCGTCGCCGATCACCAGCGGCATCTCCGCCTCGTAGTGCGCCGGCAGCGTGTCCCGGTCGACGATGTCGATGTCGGCCTGGAGGAACTCCCGGTAGCGCCCCTCCTGCGGGCGCTCACCCCGCCACACCTTCTGGATCTGATAGCGGCGGAACGGGAACTGCAGCTTGCCGGCGTTCTCCAGCACGTACCGGGCGAACGGCACGGTCAGGTCGAAGTGCAGCCCCAGCGAGTCGTCGCCGGCCGGACCGTCGGCGTCGGCCTGCAACCGGCGCAGCAGGTAGACCTCCTTCGAGGTCTCCCCCTTGCGCAGCAGCTGGTCGAGGGGCTCGACCGAGCGGGTCTCCAGCGGGGCGAACCCGTACAGCTCGAAGGTGCCGCGGATCCGGTCGAGGACGAACTGCTCGATCATCCGCTGGGCGGGCGTCCACTCCGGGAAGCCGGAGATGGGCGTGGGCTTGCTCATGGCGTACTCCTTGATCCCGCGCGGTCCGCGCGGGCCGTCGTGATCGCGGCGGTCTACAGGCCGCGGGTGGGCGCCGGGCGCGCGCCGCCGGTCCCCGCCACCTCTCGGAGGTACGGGTTGGTCGCGCGCTCGCGGCCGATGGTGGTCGCGGGGCCGTGGCCGGGCAGGACGACCGTGTCGTCGGCCAGCGGGAGGACCTTCTCCCGCAGGCTGGACAGCATCCGGGGCATGCTGCCGCCCGGCAGGTCGGTGCGGCCGATCGAGCCGGCGAAGAGCACGTCCCCGGAGAGGCAGACCTGCTCGGCCTCCCAGGGCGAGCCCGCGCCGGGCAGTCGGAACAGCACCGACCCGCCGGTATGGCCCGGCGCGTGGTCGACGGTGATCTCCAGGCCGGCCAGGGCCAGGGTGGCGCCGTCGGTCAGCTCGGCCACGTCGTCCGGCTCGGTGTAGGGCAGCCGCCCGCCGAAGAGCTGGGTGAGGTCCATCGAGAGCGCCTTGGCCGGATCGGCCAGCAGCTCCCGGTCGTCCGGGTGGACGTACGCCGGGATGCCGCGCGCGCCGCAGACCGGGGCGACGGAGAACGTGTGGTCGAGGTGGCCGTGGGTGAGCAGCACCGCGGCCGGGTGCAGGCGGTGTTCGGCCAGCACGGCGTCGAGCCGGTCGAGCACCCCGATGCCGGGATCGACCACCACGCACTGCTCCCCCGGCGCGGTCGCCACCACGTAACAGTTGGTGCCGAAGGCGTCCGCGGGAAAGCCGGCCACGAGCACGTCCGCTCCCCTTCCGTCGAGTCGTCCCCGGTCAGCCTAGCCGCCCCGCCGAACGGATTCCGCCGACCCAGCCGTCCCGCCCGCCCCACCGGCACAGTGACGCAGCCCGATAAAGCCAGGCCGCACCTCGTACACGACTTTCCCAGCCGCTACCCGTACACTCTGGCGGGCGTGTGGCGTGGCGCACCTGCCGCCCGACGGGCGGACCACGCCCGAGCGCCGCCGACGACCAGGGTAGAGGAAGGGGAGCACGGGTGGCTTCCAGCAGGGACCGGGCGCGCAAACTGGCGCGTGCCAAGCTCGACCGGCAGCTCGCCCGGCGGGCCGCCGCCGCGAAGCGGCGCCGGCAGATCCAGGCCGGCGTGGGCGCCGCCCTCGTGCTGGCACTGATCGTGGTCGGCTCGGCGTGGGCGCTGGGCGCGTTCGACTCCGACCCGGAGAAGAAGAAGGCGGCCCAGGACGTCTGCGTGTGGACCCCACAGGACGGCGGCGGCAACACCAACCTCAAGGACGTCGGCACCCCGGCCACCACCGGTCTGCCCACCGCCGGCACCCGCCCGATGACCGTCACCACCAACCAGGGCGGCCCGATCACCGCCGCGCTGAACCTGACCGCCGCCCCGTGCGCCGGGGCGAGTTTCGCCCACCTGGCCGGTCGCTCGTTCTTCGACAACACCAAGTGCCACGAGATCACCGCCGAGGGGGCGCTGCACTGCGGCGACCCGAGCGGCACCGGCATCGGCGGCCCCACCTACACGTTCTACGACGAGAACGTCCCCGTGCCGGTGCCGAGCGGGTCCGGCAAGCCGGCGTACCCGAAGGGCACGGTGGCGCTGGTCGCCAACCCACCGGGCGCCAACGGCAGCCAGTTCCTGCTCTTCTTCAAGGACTACAACCCGGCCAAGCCGGTCTACCCGGTGATCGGCAAGGTCACCGCCGGCCTGGACGTGCTGACGAAGATCGGTGCCCTGCCGACCGTGGACAATGGGAGTGGGGCCAAGGTCAAGCCGAAGACCGACGTGGTGATCAAGAGCCTCACCGTCGGCGAGGTGGCCGACACCCCGGCCGCCACCGGCGCCTCCACCACGACGCCGTCGGCCACCCCCAGCGCCGGCTGATCCGGCCCACCACACCACCGCAGCGTCCGCGCGGCGAGACAGTCCAGGAGGAGCGACGTGACGTCCACGAGAGAGCGGCAGCGCGCGGCGGCGCGGGCCCGCCTCGAGCGGGAGATGGCCGAACGCGCGGCCAAGGCCCGCAAGCGCCGGCAGACCCAGGCGATCGTCGGGGCCGGCGCGGTCCTGCTGCTCGTGGTCGCCGGCACCGTCTGGCTGGCCACCGCCCTCGGTGGCGACGACGACAAGAAGCAGAACACCGCCGCTTCGGGCGGGGCGGCGCAGTGCGCCTACCCCGAACTCCCGAAGGAGGCGCTCAGCAAGCAGATCAAGGACGTCGGGCTGCCGGAGACCCAGCAGCGCAACACCGGCACCCAGACCATGACGATCGACACCAACCTGGGCCCGATCACCGCGAAGATCGACCGCAGCAAGGTGCCCTGCACCGCCGGCAGCTTCACCCACCTGGCCAGCAAGGGCTTCTTCGACAACACCAAGTGCCATCGGCTCGTCACCGAGGGCATCAAGGTGCTGCAGTGCGGCGACCCGAGTGTCACTGGTAAGGGCTGGCGGCAGACCGACGGCACCGGCGGCCCGAGCTACCGGATGGCCGAGGAGAACCTGCCCACCGACCAGCGCCCCGCCTATCCGGAGGGCGTGATCGCGATGGCCAAGACGCAGGATCCGGGCACTACCGGCAGCCAGTTCTTCATCGTCTACGGCGACTCGCAGCTCGACCCGAACTACACCGTGCTCGGCAAGATCACCGGTGGACTGGACCTGGTGAAGCAGGTCGCTGCGGTCGGTAGCGACAACGTGAACCAGAAGGGCGATGGTCACCCGAAGAAGGAAGTCGTCATCAACAAGCTGACGATGAGCGACATCCAGGGCTGATCCACCCCGTACGACGAAGCGCCCGCCGGCTCCAGCCGGCGGGCGCTTCCGTTGTCCCTGCCTCAGGCGCCCGAGGTCACCCGGTACGCGTCGAACACCCCGTCGACCTTGCGCACGGCCGCGAGCAGGTGCCCGAGGTGCTTCGGGTCGGCCATCTCGAAGCTGAACCGGCTCACCGCCACCCGGTCCCGGGTGGTGGTGACGGTGGCGGAGAGGATGTTCACCCGCTCCTCCGACAGCACCCGGGTCACGTCCGCCAGCAGCTTGTGCCGGTCCAACGCCTCGACCTGGATGGCGACCAGGAACGTCGACGCGGAGGTGAGCTTCCAGCTGACCTCCACCACCCGCTCGGCCTGCGCCCGCAGGTCCTCGGCGTTGGCGCAGTCGTCCCGGTGCACGCTCACCCCGCCGGAGCGGGTGACGAAGCCGAAGACGCTGTCCGGTGGCACGGGGGTGCAGCAGCGGGCCAGTTTGATCCAGACGTCGCTGACGCCCCGGACCACCACGCCGGGATCGCTGCTGTTCTGCCGGCTGCGCGGCGGCCGGGTGGCGACGGCGGTCTCGGCGATGTCCTCCGCCGCGCCCTCCTCGCCCCCGTAGGTGGCCATCAGCTTCTGCACCACCGACTGGGCGGAGACCTGGCTGTCGCCGACCGCGGCATAGAGCGAGGCCACGTCGGCCAGGTGCAGGTCCCGGGCGATCGCCATCAGGTTGTCGGAGGTGAGCATCCGCTGCAGCGGCATGCCCTGCTTGCGCATGGCCTTGACGATCGCGTCCTTGCCGGCCTCGATCGCCTCCTCGCGCCGCTCCTTGTTGAAGTACTGGCGGATCTTGGTGCGGGCGCGCGGGCTCTTGACGAAGCCCAGCCAGTCCTGGGTGGGGCCGGCCGTGTCGGACTTCGAGGTGAAGATCTCGATCACGTCGCCGTTGGAGAGCGTCGACTCCAGCGGCACCAGCTTGCCGTTGACCCGCGCGCCGATGCACTTGTGCCCGACCTCGGTGTGCACCGCGTACGCGAAGTCCACCGGCGTCGACCCGGTCGGCAGCGGGATGACGTCACCCTTCGGGGTGAAGACGTACACCTCCTGGCTGGACAGGTCGAAGCGCAGCGCGTCGAGGAACTCGCTCGGGTCGGCCGCCTCCCGCTGCCAGTCCAGCAGCTGCCGCAGCCAGGTCATCTCGTCGATGTGCGCGGGCGGGCCGACGATCTGGGTGCCCTTGTGCTCCTTGTACTTCCAGTGGGCGGCGATGCCGAACTCGGCGGTGCGGTGCATCGCGTACGTGCGGATCTGCATCTCCACCGGCTTGCCGGTGGGCCCGATGACCGTCGTGTGCAACGACTGGTACATGTTGAACTTGGGCATCGCGATGTAGTCCTTGAACCGGCCCGGTACCGGCTGCCAGTTGGCGTGGATGACGCCCAGCGCCGCATAGCAGTCCCGCACCGTGTCGACCAGGATCCGCACCCCGACCAGGTCGTAGATGTCGTTGAAGTCGCGACCCCGCACGATCATCTTCTGGTAGATCGAGTAGAGGTGCTTGGGCCGGCCGGTGGTCTCCGCCTTGATCTTGGCGGCCTTCAGGTCGGTGGACACCTTCTGGGTCACCTGCCGCAGCAGCGCCTCCCGCTGCGGCTGGTGCTCCCCGATCAGCCGGTTGATCTCCTCGTACCGCTTCGGGAACAGGGTCCCGAAGGCGAGGTCCTCCAGCTCCCACTTGATCGTGTTCATGCCCAGACGGTGGGCGAGGGGAGCCAGGATCTCCAGCGTCTCCTTGGCCTTCTGCTCCTGCTTGGGGCGGGGCAGGAAGGTGAGGGTACGCATGTTGTGCAGCCGGTCCGCCAGCTTGATCACCAGCACCCGGGGGTCCTTGGCCATCGCCACGACCATCTTGCGGATCGTCTCCGCCTTGGCCGCGTCACCCAGCTTGACCTTGTCCAGCTTCGTCACGCCGTCGACCAGGAGGGTCACCTCCGGGCCGAAGTCCGCCCGCATCTGGTCGAGCGTGTATTCGGTGTCCTCGATGGTGTCGTGCAGCAGCGCGGCGACCAGGGTGGTGGTGTCCATGCCCAGGTTGCCCAGGATGGTGGCCACCGCCAGCGGGTGGGTGATGTACGGGTCACCGGACTTGCGGTACTGACCGGAGTGCCAGCGCGCGGCGGTGTCGAACGCCCGCTGCAGCAGCTTGGCGTCGGCCTTCGGGTGGTTCTCCCGGTGCGTGGCGATCAGCGGCTCCAGCACCTCGCTGACCTGCGAGGTCTGCCACGGGGCGTTGAACCGCGCCAACCGGGCCCGCACCCGCCGGCCGGTGGGCGCGTTGGACAACGCGAAGCCACCGCTGGGCGAGGGGTCCACGGCCGGATCGGTCGGGAACGGCACCACGACCGTCTCACCGGCCGACGAGCCGCCGTCCGCCGTCGTCTCGGGGGCGGCGCCGTTGCCGGCGCCCGTCACCCGGGCCGGCGGGTTGCCGCTCCGCTCGGTCACCGAGCCGTCCGCGTCGCCTGTCGGGTGCACCGTGCCCTCCACCGGAGGGACGACATCGTGGGACACCGGCCTCCTCACCGCTCGCCGGGAACGCGTCGACCGTCTGGTCGACGTTCTCTGCAACCGGCCCGGGGGCCGGCCTGTTCCGCGCCGCCGGGCAGAGGTCGCCCGGTCAGCAAAGGGCAATGCTACCCGTACGCAGGGTGCCCTGCCGCTCCGCCGGACGGCCCTCGCGGGGTCCGCCCGACGGGCCCGGGCATCAAACGGTCAGCAGGGCATGGACCGGGCGCGGGGCGAGCCGCTCGCGGCCGGCGAGGAAACCCAGCTCCAGCAGCACGGTGAAGCCGGACACCGTGCCGCCGGCCCGTTCCACCAGGTCGAGCGTCGCCTCGGCGGTGCCTCCGGTGGCCAGCACGTCGTCGACGACCAGCACCCGGTGCCCGGCGGTGAACGCGTCCTGGTGCACCTCCAGCGTCGCCTCGCCGTACTCCAGGGCGTAGGAGGCCGAGTAGGCCGGGCGGGGCAGCTTGCCGGCCTTGCGCACCGGCACCACACCGACGCCGGTGGCGTACGCGATGGCGGCGGCGATCACGAAGCCCCGGGCCTCGATGCCGACCACCGCGTCGAAGGACTCCCGCCCGTGGTGGGCGACGATCCCGTCGATCACCTGGCGGAACACCTCGCCGTCGGCGAAGAGCGGCATCAGGTCCTTGAACATGACTCCGGGCTTCGGGAAGTCCGGCACGTCCAGCACCCGGCTGGCCACCAACCGGGCCATCTCGATGCCGCTGTCCCCGCGTACCCCGGT
Source organism: Micromonospora sp. R77 (assembly GCF_022747945.1). NCBI lineage: Bacteria > Bacillati > Actinomycetota > Actinomycetes > Micromonosporales > Micromonosporaceae > Micromonospora > Micromonospora sp. R77. Next base: position 5,040,927 of record NZ_JALDST010000001.1, on the reverse strand, counting down.
GCTGTGGGTCTCCGTCACGGCGCTTCCGTTCCCCTTCGTACGACGACGGCGTCCTTCATGCTGCTCGCACAGCATGAAGGACGCCGTCACGTTGCTCACGACCGGGTCGCCCCGGCCCTGCTCAGCGCCGTTTCGCGCCGCCCGGCCGGTTTCCGCCGCCGCTCGGGCGCCTGCCCCGGCCCGCGGTCGGGCGCTTCCCGGCCGGCCGGGAACCCACCTTCGGCGCGCGCGCCGGCCAGCGCCGCCGCCTCCGGGTCGACGGGCTCGTCGGCGACCGCGGTGGCCCGCGGTGCCCCCTTCGGGGTCAGCTCGCCGCGGGCGATCGCACCCCGGCGGGCCAGCACCCGCTTGTTGTGCGCGCTGATCCGCGGGTCCTGGTTCTTCAACAGCACCAGCAGCGGCGTGGCGAGCAGGATCGAGGTCAGGAAGGCCGTCGCCATACCGACGAAGAGCACCAGGCCGAGGTCCTTCAGGGTGCCCGCGCCGAGCAGGCCGGCACCGATGAAGAGCAGACCACCCACCGGGAGCAGGGCGACCACCGAGGTGTTCAGCGACCGCATCAGGCTCTGGTTCAGCGCCAGGTTGGCCGCCTCGCCGTAGGTCTGGTTGTTGTTCGCGGTGATGCCCCGGGTGTTCTCCTGGACCTTGTCGAAGACCACCACCACGTCATAGAGGGCGAAGCCCAGGATGGTGAGGAAACCGATGATCGTCGACGGGGTGACCTCGAAGCCGACCAGCGAGTAGATGCCGGCGGTCAGGACCAGGTTCATGAAGAGCGAGGTGATGGCGGCGGCGGCCATCCGCCACTCGAAGCGCAGGATCAGATAGATCGCCACCACCGCGAGGAAGATCAGCAGACCGAGCAGCGCGCGCTCGGTGACCTGTCCACCGAAGGACGCGCTGACCTGGTTGCCACCGACCTGGTCGACCGGGATGCCGAACTTGTCGGCCATCGCGACCTTCACGTCGTCCGCCTGGGTGGGCGTCAGCTCCGGCGTACGCATCTCGTAGGAGTCGCCGTTGGTGCCGCCGACCTTCTGCGCGGTGGCCACCTGGACACCGCCACCCTTGGTCGCCAGGATGTCGTTGACCTGCCGCTCGGTGTCGTCCAGGGTGCCGACGGTGGCCGGCACGACGAGCGAGTTGCCGCCGGCGAACTCGATGCCGAGGTGGAAGCCCCGCACCGCGAAGCTGAGCACCGCGATCAGCGCCAGCAGGGCCGCGACGCCGAACCAGACCTTGCGCCGGCCGACGATGTTGAGATCGGCCTCGCCCCGGTAGAGCCGGGACGCCAGACCACTCTTAGCCATCTCAGGCCTCCTTGACGACGCGCGGGTTGCGGGCGGTGACCTGCTCGGTCGACCGGGCCGGCAGCGCCCGGCCCAGACCGCTCACCCGGGGGGACAGGAACGCCCGGGTACTGGCGAACATCGTCATGATCGGGTGCCGGAACAGGAAGACGACCACCAGGTCGAGCACCGTCGCCAGGCCGAGGGCGAAGGCGAAGCCCTTCACCGTGCCGACCGAGACGATGTAGAGCACCACGGCCGACATCAGGGTGATCGCGTTCGCCGAGATGATCGTCCGGCGGGCCCGGACCCAGGCCCGCGGCACCGCGCTGCGCGGGCTGCGGCCCTCTCGGATCTCGTCCTTGAGCCGCTCGAAGTAGATGACGAACGAGTCCGCCGCCACACCGAGTGAGACGATCATGCCGGCGATGCCGGCGAGGGTGAGGGTGAAGCCGATCTGCCGGCCGAGCACCACCAGCGCACCGAAGACCAGGAGCCCGGAGAGCACCAGGCTCAGGAAGATCACCGAGCCGAGCAGCCGGTAGTAGAAGAACGAGTAGATGATGACCAGCAGCATGCCGATGCCGGCGGCGAGCAGACCGGCCCGCAGCTGGCTGTCGCCCAGCGTGGCCGTCACGTCCTGCTTGTCCTGCTGCTTGAAGGTCACCGGCAGGGCGCCGTAGCGCAGCTGGCTGGCCAGCGCGTTCGCGCTCTTGTTGTCGAAGTTGCCGGTGATCTGCGAGTCGCCGGTCAGCACGCCCTGGATCTCCGGGGACGAGACGATCTCGTTGTCCAGGACCACCGCGACCCGGCACTTGCCGCCCTGCCCGAGGGCGGTCTGGTCACAGGCCTGGCCCTCGTTGGTGAACGCCTCGCGGGTGAGCGCGGTCCACTTCTCCTGGCCGTCGCTCTTGAACTGCAGGCTGACCACCCAGGAGCTGGTCTGGTCGAGCTGGGCGGAGGCGTTCTTGATGTCGGTGCCGGCGACCTTCGCGACGTCGAGCAGGTATTTCGCGCCGCTCTCGCAGGCGACGGCCTTCTGCTTCTCGTCCTTGATCGACGCCGGCGGGCGCTTGTCGAGCTGGGCGCAGCTGATGGTCGGCACGTTGAACTGCATCTCCGGCGTCAGCACCGCGACCTCCTCGGGGGAGAGCGTGCCGAACGGCTTCAGCTGCGCGGCCTGCGCGGGGTCGGCCGGGGGCGCCTGAAGGGCGCTCGCGGCGGCCCAGACGGCGGGACCGACCTTCTGCTGGACGGCCTTGCGCTGCTCCTCGATGCTCTGCGGCACCGGGGCGGCGCTGGCGCTCGGCGAGGGTGCCGCGGCGCTCGGGGAGGCGGACGGGGTCGCCGCGGCGGGCGCTCGGCGTCGGGGCCATGCCGCCCTGACCGCCGGCGCTCGGCGACGCCGTGACCTTCGCACCGGGCTTCGCCGACGCGCTGGTCGACGGCTTCGGCACCGCGCTGCCCGACGGCTTCGGCGCGGCACTGCCGGACGGCGCCGGGGTGGCGGCGGGCGGCGGGGCGGCGACCCCGCCACTGCCGTCGGTCGCCTTGAGCACCTTGCGGAAGCGCAGCTCGGCGGCGCTGCCGACGTCGGTCAGGGCCCGGTTCTGACCGGGCAGGGAGATGACGATGTTGCGGTTGCCCTCGGTGACCACCTCGGCCTCGGCCACGCCGTAGCCGTTGACCCGGTTCTCGATGATCTGGCGCGCCTCCTCGAGGTTGGCGGCCGTCGGCGGCTTGCCGTCCACGCTGTTGGTGGCCTCGAGCGTCAGCCGGGTGCCGCCGATCAGGTCCAGGCCGAGCCGCGGCTCCAGCCGGTCCTTCCAGCTGCCGCTGGCGCCGCCCGAGAAGAACACCAAAAGATAGAGGACGACGAAGATGAACCCGAGCACGGCGAGCTGCCGTCCGGGGCGCATCTGTCCCTGAGGTGGTGCCACGGCTGTCCTGTCTCCCTGTACGGTCGCGCCGCTGCTGCCAGCGGCGGCGAAGGTCGGGCCGGGGATCTCCGGCCGACCGCTCTGGTGGGTCGACGCCCCGACCGACACGCCCTCCGGGTCACGACGCGGCGGCGTCGCAGGGAGGTGGCACGTGTCGGCGTCCGGCGCCGACCCAAACTATCCACTTATCCGGATCGATCCGCTGCCCCGTCCGGGCCGGCAATCAGTCCTTGACGACCTCGGCGTCCTCGGTGACGGGCTCGGTCGACTCCGGGCGCTCGGCCTGGTTGACCACCCGGGCGATGGCCGGACGGGCGTACCGGGTCTGCACGCCCGGGGCGACCTCGAGCAGGACCGTGTCGTCGTCCACGCCCGTGACGGTGCCGTAGAGGCCGCCGATGGTGACGACCTCGTCACCCGGGGAGAGGGTGGACTGCATCTGCTCGGCCTCACGGCGGCGCTTCTGCTGGGGGCGGATCATCATGAAGTACATGACGCCGAAGAGCAGAGCGATCATCAGGATCGGCGTCAGGCCGCCGGCTCCTCCGCCGCCCGCTGCAAGGTTATGCACGGTTGTCGACCTTCCCGTTGGCCGCCGCACCTGACCCGAGGGCATCGGAGCGGAGGCGAATTCTCACATCCTGTACAGACCGCGGCGAAGTCTAATCCCTGCACCTGAGAAGACCGAATGCGACCCAGATCACGTTCGGATCACGGCTGATCGGGCGGTGCGGAGAACAGATCGGGCACCGGAGGGGTGCCGGTGCCAAATGTACCATTCGGTGGGGTACGCCCCAGATGGCGCCAGGCCGCCTCGGTCGCCACCCGGCCCCGCGGCGTCCGCGCGAGCAGCCCCGCCCGGACCAGGAACGGCTCGCAGACCTCCTCGACCGTGTCCGGCTGCTCCCCCACCGCCACCGCCAGGGTGGAGAGCCCGACCGGGCCACCCCGGAACGAGTCGACCAGGGCGGTCAGCACCGCCCGGTCCAGCCGGTCCAGACCGAGGGCGTCGACGTCGTACACGGTGAGGGCGGCGCGGGCGGTCTCCAGGGTGACCACCCCGTCGGCCCGGACCTCGGCGTAGTCGCGGACCCGGCGCAGCAGCCGGTTGGCGATCCGCGGCGTCCCCCGCGACCGACCGGCGATTTCCACCGCCCCCTCGTCGGTGATCGGCACCCCGAGGATCCGGGCCGAGCGGCGCAGCAACGCCTCCAGGTCGGCCGGGGAATAGAAGTCGAGATGGGCGACGAAGCCGAAGCGGTCGCGCATCGGCCCGGTCAGCAGCCCGGACCGGGTGGTCGCGCCGACCAGCGTGAACGGCTCGACGTCCAGCGGGATCGCGGTGGCGCCCGGCCCCTTGCCGACGATCACGTCGACCCGGAAGTCCTCCATCGCGCTGTAGAGCAACTCCTCCGCCGGCTTGGCGATCCGGTGGATCTCGTCGATGAACAGCACGTCACCCTCGGCGAGGCTGGTCAGGATGGCCGCCAGGTCACCGGAACGCTCGATCGCCGGACCGCTGGTCACCCGGATCCCGGAACCCAGCTCGGCGGCCACGATGTTGGCCAGGGTGGTCTTACCTAAGCCAGGTGGCCCGGAGAGGAGAATGTGGTCGGGCGGGGAGCCGCGCCGCATCGCGCCCTTGAGCAGCAGGTCGAGCTGGTCGCGGACCCGGTGCTGGGCGATGAACTCCTCGAGCCGCTTCGGCCGGACGCTGGCCTCCGCGTCCAGTTCCGCGTCGTTGACGTACGCCGAGACCAGGTTCTCCCCCGTCATGCGCTGACCTTCACTCGCGACTGCGGGGCTCGCAAACCCGGCTCACTCCTCGCGCTCGTCATCGGGTGCGGCCCAGGAGGCGGATGGCCTGCTTGAGCAGGACCGGCACGGGCGGGGTCTCGCCGTCGACGGTCTCCGCGACGGCGGCCACGGCCTGCTCGGCCTGGGCGCCGCTCCAGCCGAGCCCGACCAGGGCCTGGCGGACCTGCTCCGGCCAGGCGCCACCGGTCACCCCGGCCGCCCCGTCCGGGCCGATCGGCACCGGGCCGATCCGGTCGCGCAGCTCCAGGACCAGGCGTTCGGCGCCCTTCTTGCCGATTCCCGGCACCCGGGTCAGCGCGGCGGTGTCGGCGTTGGCGATGGCCTTGCGGACCGCGTCCGGGGTGTGCACGGCGAGCACCGCCTGGGCCAGCCGGGGGCCGACCCCGCTGGCGGTCTGGAGCAGCTCGAACAGCTGCTTGGCGTCGTCGTCGGCGAAGCCGTAGAGGGTGAGCGAGTCCTCCCGGACCACCAGGCTGGTGGCGAGCCGGGCCGGCTGGCCGACCCGCAGGTCGGCGAGGGTGCCGGGGGCGCACTGCACCGCCAGGCCGATCCCGCCCACCTCCACCACCGCGTGGTCCGGACCGGTCGCGGTCACCGTGCCGCGCACGCTGGCGATCATCGTGCTGCTCCTCCTCGTCGGGCCCGCTCGGCGGCCACGGCCAGCTTGGACCGGGTGCCGCCGCGCCACACGTGGCAGATGGCCAGGGCCAGGGCGTCGGCGGCGTCGGCCGGCTTGGGCGGCTCCGCCAGCCGCAGCAGCCGGGTCACCATGGTGGTCATCTGCTTCTTGTCGGCCTGACCGGAACCGGTCACCGCCGCCTTCACCTCACTCGGCGTGTACGTCTGCACGGGCAGCCCGGCGCGTGCCCCGGCGAGCACGGCGATGCCGCTGGCCTGGGCGGTGCCCATCACCGTGCGGACGTTGTGCTGGCTGAACACCCGCTCCACGGCCACCGCGTCGGGCCGGTGCTCGGCGACCAGCTCGGTCAGCGACCGGTCCAGGTGCAGCAGGCGCAGCGGCAGCTCGTCGGACGGATCGGTGTAGACGACGTAGTAGGCGATCAGCGTGCAGGGCCGGCCCGGCACCCCCTCGACCACGCCGACCCCGCACCGGGTCAGCCCCGGGTCGACGCCGAGCACGCGCACGCCGCCTCCTCCCCCAGCCGCCAGCAGTACGTGTGTTCGATACCCTACTGGTCCGCCCCGACGCCGTCCCGGGCGGACACGCCGACCCCCGTCGGCCGCCGCGTGTGCCACACACTCCGGGGCCGGAGTATGTGTCGCCGCCCCATGTGCCGCCGGCCACACAGCTCGTAACTTCTTGCGCCATGACGGCAGAACCCGTGGCGGTCCCCCACGTCGTACGCCTCGACCTCTCCGGTCGCAGCGCCCTGGTGACCGGTGGTGGCAGCGGCATCGGCCGGGCGTGCGCCCTGCGGCTGGCGGCGGCCGGCGCGGCGGTGCTGGTGGTGGACCGCAACACCGAGGCCGCGAAGGCGGTCGCCGCCGAGGCGGGCGGTCGGGCGGAGGGCGTCGACCTGGCCGACCCGGCCGCGGTGGACCGGCTCGACGCCGACGTGGACATCGTGGTCAACAACGCCGGGCTCCAGCACGTCGCGCCGGTGCAGGACTTCCCCACCGAGCGTTTCGCGTACATCCAGCGGGTGATGGTGGAGGCGCCGTTCCGGCTGGTCCGGCGGGCGCTGCCGCACATGTACGCGCAGGGCTGGGGGCGCGTGGTCAACATCTCCTCGGTGCACGGGCTGCGCGCCTCGCCGTACAAGGCGGCGTACGTGGCGGCCAAGCACGCCCTGGAGGGGCTGTCGAAGGTGGTCGCGCTGGAGGGCGCCGCGCACGGGGTGACCGCCAACTGCATCAATCCGGCGTACGTGCGGACGGCGCTGGTGGAGAGCCAGATCGCCGACCAGGCCGCCACCCACGGCATCGGCGAGGACGAGGTGGTCGAGAAGATCATGCTGGCCCGGGCGGCGATCAAGCGGCTGATCGAGCCGGAGGAGGTGGCGGAACTGCTGGCGTACCTCTGCTCCCCGCCGGCGGCCTTCATCACCGGCGCCTCGATCGCCCTCGACGGGGGCTGGACGGCCAACTAGTGGCCGCGCGCACAATGTCGCTCATGTCGTCGCCGGTGGAGTTCCTGGAACTGCTGGCCCGGGAGGCCGCTGCGGTCGAGTTCGAAGGGCCGCTGGTGGCCGCCCGGGCCGCCGGCCTGCCGGCCGACCGGCTGGCCGAGCTGGAGCAGGCGAAGGTGGTGGCGCTGCGGGTCCGCGCGCTGCTGGAGCGCCGGCGCCGCCGCGAGATCGAGCTCTCCGGCCTGTACGACACGGCCAGCGACCTGGCCGGGCTACGTGACCTGGACGACGTGCTCCGGGCGATCGTGCACCGGGCCCGCAACCTGCTCGGCACCGACGTGGCCTACATGACGCTCAACGACGAGGAGCGCGGCGACACCTACATGCGGGTGACCGACGGTTCGATCTCGGCCCGGTTCCAGCGGTTGCGGCTGGAGATGGGGGACGGCCTCGGTGGCCTGGTCGCCCAGACCGGCACCCCGTACGTGACCTCGAACTATCAGGAGGACGAGCGGTTCCGGCACACCGGGGAGATCGACGGCGGGGTCGGCGAGGAGGGCCTGGTGGCCATCCTGGGCGTACCGCTGCGGCTCGGCTCCAGCGTGATCGGCGTGCTGTACGCGGCGAACCGGTCGGCCCGGCCGTTCGCCCGCGAGGAGGTGTCGCTGCTGGTGTCGCTGGCGGCGCACGCCGCGGTGGCGATCGACACCGCCCGGCTGCTGGCCGAGACCCGCTCGGCGCTGGCCGAGCTCTCCGCGGCGAACACCACCATCCGGGCGCACAGCAGCTCGGTGGAGCGGGCCGCGGCGGCGCACGACCGGATGACCGCGCTGGTGCTGCGCGGCGGCGGGGTGGAGGACGTCGCGTCGGCGGTGACCGACGTGCTGGGCGGGGCGCTGCTGGCGCTGGACGCCGAGGGGCGCCAGCTGGCCCGGGTCGGGCAGATCGAGGAGCCGGACCGGGCCGACATGGTGGAGGCGGTGGCCGCGTCGCGTACAGAGGGGCGCAGCGTGGCGCGGGGTCCGCTCTGGTACGCGGCGGTGGTCGCCGGGGCGGAGAACCTGGGCGCCCTGGTGTTGCGCCCGGACGGCGAGCTGGTCGACGCCGACCAGCGGATCCTGGAGCGGGCGGCGCTGGTCACCGCGCTGCTGCTGCTGTTCCGCCGGACCGTCGCCGAGGCGGAGGGGCGGGTCCGGGGCGAGCTGCTGGACGACCTGATCGCCCGGCCGCTGCGGGACACCGACGCGCTGCGCAGCCGGGCCCGCCGGCTCGGCGTGGACCTGGACGCCCCGTGTGTACTCGTGGCGGTGGGCGACGACGCGATCGCGGCGACCGGGTCGGCCCGGCAGCGGGTGCTCTCCTGGGCCACCACGTACGCCTCGACCCGGGGCGGCCTGGCGGCGGCCCGGACGGCCGGGTGGTGCTGATGCTGCCCGGCCAGGACGCCGGCGGCAGCGCGCGGGCGGTGGCCCGCGACCTGTCCCAGGTGACCGGCCGCCCGGTGACCGCCGGGGCGAGTGGCCCGTCCCGTGGTCCGGCGTCGCTGGCCGCCACCTTCGCCGAGGCGGAACGCTGCCTGACCGCGCTGGGCGCGCTGGGCCGGTCCGGGCAGGGGGCGAGCACCGCCGAGCTGGGCTTCGTGGGGCTGCTGCTGGGGGCGGTGGGCGACTCGGGCGACCGGGACGTGGAGCAATTCCTCACCGGCACCGTGGGGCCGGTGGTCGACTACGACGCGCGGCGGGGCACCGCCCTGGTGCGGACGCTGGAGGCGTACTTCGGGGTGGGCGGCAGTCTGGCCCGGGCGGCGGAGCTGCTGCACGTGCACGTCAACACGGTGACCCAGCGGTTGGAGCGGGTCGGTCAGCTGCTCGGCACGGACTGGCAGAAGCCGGAGCGGGCGCTGGAGGTGCAGCTCGCGCTGCGCCTGCACCGGTTGCGTACGCCCACCGGCTGAACCGCCCCCGCCGCGCACCGGACGTGATCCCTCGGCCGGTCCCCGGTCCGCGGTCGGTCATCGGGGGTGGTCGACGGCAAATACCGGCACGACAACTCCCACTCGCTGTCAGACGCGCGGAGCGGCACTTTGTGCCGCACATCAGCCGACGCCGCGTATCCACTGAGGACATCGGTCAGGAATTGACGATTGATCTCCCGGGAAAGTGATGGTTATGATCGCCACGCTGCGTCGCGAGGACGTAGCAGACGGGGAGAGACAAATGAAGATCAAGGTAACTGCCGGCCGGGTCGCCTCGGTGCTTGCCGGGGCTGGGGCAATTGCGCTCCTGGCCTCCACGCCGGCTCAGGCCGCCTCGTACTTCCGGGGCTACGAGGGCAGCGACTACGCGGGGGTGGGCGCTGACCGTCGGTGGGTCGAGGTCTGCGACATGGAGCAGGACGGCAACGGCGTGTACGCCACGTTCACCGTCCGGGGCAGCACGGGTGGCAACACCGTCAGCGACGGCAACGGCTCGGCCGCCGGCTGCGGCAACAAGACGTTCGGCGGCGACGTCCTCGGGTTCTCGATCTGCGAGAAGCAGCCCATCGGCAACCCGTCCTGCCGGACCTACACCCTCTGAGGCAGGGAAGTGTCCGTCGGATGACACATTCCTGCGGTCCCCTTTCCATGCCGTCGGAATTCCGCGGACACTGCCGCGAGGTAAACCTCTGATCAACTGAAGTGGGAACAGGCCATCCCGGTATCAGGGATGGCCTGTTCCCGCATTCTTTTTTTCGTCCCGCACCCGGACATTATTTGTCAATTCCTCATTGCCGGCCGGGCGTCGCCGGCAGCGGTCAGCGGGCCGTCCGCACCTGGCGCAGCGACTCGCCGAGTTGCCGTTTCATCCAGCGGGCGGCGGGCCGCTCGACGACCCGGTGGATCAGCCACGCGGCGAGCAGCAGTCCCGCCACCACAGCGGTGATCAGCAGCCACGGCGAGAGGTGGCCCTGGGCCCGCTCGATGACGGCGAGCCCGACCGTCTGGTGGATGAGATAGAGCGGGTACGTCAGCGCTCCGGCCGTCGCGACCCAGCCCCAGGTCACCCAGCGGAAGTGGTTGAGGGCGACCGCCGCCATCACCAGGAAGAAGCCCGTCACGATGACGGCCGTCGGCACGAAGGCGACGTCGCGGGCGTGGGCGAGGCTGGGCAGCCGGGTGAGCGCGATCAGCCAGGAGAGGCCGACGATCGACCACAGCAGCAGCGTCGAGCCGAACCGGTGGATGAGATAGAGCGCGATACCCGCGATGAAGTAGCTGGAGTAGGCGGCGCCCACGACGCTGGTGAGCCCGGCGTTGCCGAACTTTGGCACGAACAGGGAGGCGACCGTCCAGACGGCGCAGAAGGCGACCACGCCGCGGTAGGTCAGGCCACGCGCCACCAGCACGGCGAAGAGGACGTAGAAGACCAGCTCGACGGTGAGCGTCCAGTACGACATGTCGAGGTGCCGGATGCCGAGGAACTCCTGCATCATCGTCAGGTTGCCCACCACGTCGCGCACCGTGAGCTCGGGGCCCCTCGGCACGGCCACCAGCACGCCGGTGGAGAGCAGGACGGCGAACCAGTAGGCGGGGTAGAGCCGCACGACGCGGGAGACGAAGAAGTCACCGACCGAGCGGCCCCAGGCGCTCATGCAGATGACGAAGCCGCTGATGACGAAGAACAACTGCACGCCGAGGAAGCCGTACTTCGCGGCGGAGTGCACCGGGCCGAAGGAGCTCGCGGCGGAGGGTTGCCACACGCCGATCTTGTCCCCGACGAGGTGGTACGCGACGACCATGAGCGCCGCACCGAGGCGCAGCCCGTCCAGGACCAGCAGCCGCGGCCGCCGCGCGGCCGGCGGCCGTTCGGCGGTCGCCGGCTCCGCGACGGTCTGCCGGGGCAGGCCGGCACGGGGGCTCGGCTGCGTCGGCTCGGTCGTCGGCCCGGCGACCGCGCGCTCGTCCATCGCCTGCGTCATCGACGTCTTCTCCTGGTCTTCGAGGCGGTCGCGAGCCGCCGTCGGCCATCGGACTTGATCAGGCACCGGTGGTGCCGACGGCCGGCACGACCGGCTGTTCCGCCCGTGCCCGACGGTACAGCCACAGCGCGGCGAGCACGAAGAGCACCAGCACCGTCGGCACGTACGGGTCGACCGCGAAGCGCTGCGCCGGCCCCTGCAGGCGACCCGCCGACCAGATCAGGCCCCTCGGGAGGAGCCCGCCCCGGTAGGTGATCGGCCACATGAGGAAGGGCAGGATCGCAGCGACCGCCACGACGCCGGCGACCACCCGGGCCACGCCGGCCGAGCGGCGGACGACGTCGACGAGCACGATGGCCATCGGGCCGATCCAGAGCCAGTAGTGCGACCAGCTCACCGGCGAGATGAGCAGCATGGTGAAGCCGACGACGACCAGCGCCATGGCCTCCTCGCCGTGCCGCTGGAGCGCGGTCGCCAGGGCGAGCCCGGCGACCAGCACCACGACCACCGACGCCATCCACCAGATGGTGTTCTGCTCGTCGGTCTGCAGCAGGCGCGCGGTGAAGCCCTGCAGGGACTGGTTGCCGCCGTACCGGGGGCCGGAGGTCATCAGCACCCGGTGCGAGTCGAACGCCCGCCCGGTCAGCCAGTAGTCGTAGGACCCGCCGGGCTGGATGACGGCGCCCAGCAGCGTGAGCCCGACGAAGGTGCCGGCCGCCACGACCGCGGCGCGGAACCGCCGGGTGAGCAGCAGATAGACCACGAAGAGGCCGGGCAGCAGCTTGGTCGCGGTCGCCGCGCCGATGAGTACGCCCTTGAACCGGCTGCGGTCGGGCAGCGCCAGGTCCGCCACGACGAGCAGCATGACGAAGATGTTGATCTGCCCCAGGTCGAGGTTGCGCTGCAGCGGCTCGGTCCAGAGCACCACCGCGCCGGCGGCGGCCACCAGACCGAGCCGGCCGCGGGTGCCCTCGTACCCGAGGATCCGGGTGGTGAACCAGAGCGCCGCGAGCATCGCCACGACACCCACCGCGTTCATCAGGTTGAGCGCGGTCCGGTCGTCGAACCAGGTCAGCGGGACCAGGAACGGCAGGGTGATCGGCGGGTAGGTGTAGGGCAGCTGCAGCCTGGTGTAGCCGAGCTGGTAGACGGGCTCCCCGTCGAGGAACGCGTGGGCGGCCCCGAGGTACATGTTGAAGTCCGTCCCCCGGAACGGGTGGTCGCGCACGAAGGCGACGTATGCCGCGACCGAGAGGACCAGCAGGGCCAGGCCGGGGATGAGGAGCCAGTTCGGCAGGGTGACTCGGGGACGCGCGGTGTGATCGGCCGACGCGTCGGCGGCGATCCGGCGGATGCGCTGGATGAGCATAGTGAGCTGGATCCTAGTCGGGCTGCCGCCTCCGTGGGTGTACCGGGGTGAGCGACGCCGCCCACCGCTGGACGACCACCACGGGCCTCCGCCCGGGCCCGGTCAGCGGGCGCGGATGCCCTCCAGGACGGCGTCGACGATCCGGTCGGGCAGGACCCGGTCGTCCAGCTCGGGGTGCCAGCGCAGCATCCGCTGGATCAGCATGGGCCCGGTGAGCAGCGCCATCACCAGCTCGATGTCGAGGTCGGCGCGCAGTTCGCCGCTGGTCACGCCGCGCTGGAGCACCTCGCGCATCAGCTTCCGGCGGGGCTCGATGATGTTCTGGTAGAGCTGGAAGTGGTCCGGGCTGCGGTTCACCTCGGGCACCAGGCACGGCATGATCTTGGCGGCGCGCGGGTCGAGGTTGAGCCCCACGGCGCCGACCAGCACGACCAGGTCGTCGCGGACGGAGTGACCGGCCGGCTGCGGCATGACGCCCTTGAGCCGGCGCAGCGCGTCCAGCAGCAGCGCGTCCTTGCCGGACCAGCGCCGGTAGATGGTGGCCTTGCCGACCCCGGCCCGGGCGGCGATCGCCTCGATGGAGAGCGCCTCGATGGTGCTGCCCTCGGCGAGCAGGTCGAGGGTGGCCTGGACGATCGCCTCGTCCGCGCGGACGCTCCGCGGTCGCCCGGGCGACCGCGGAGCATCGGCGGTGGAAGTCATGTCAGACATTGTCGCCCAACCTAGGCGGTTGCGGCCAACTCCCGCTCGGGGCCCGGTCGCGCGGGGGTCGACGGGACCGCCGGGCGGCCGGGCATCCAGCGCAGCACGATGAGGATGCCCAGGGCGGCCACCACGGCGGAGAGCGCCGCCGCCCAGTGCATCGCCGAGACGAACGAGTCGTTGGCCGCCGCGATCAGCTTCGGGCCGGCCGGCCCGAGCCGGGCCGCCGCCGCGTACGCGCCGGAGAGGGACTCGTCGGCGGCCTCCCGGGCCGGGGCGGGCAGGCCGGCGAGCGCCGAGGCGACGTCGTTGCGGTAGACCGCGGAGAGCACCGAGCCGAGCACCGCGACCCCGAGCGCACCGGCCACCTGGCGGACGGTGTTGCTGACCGCCGAGCCGACGCCGGCCTTCTCCCGGGGCAGCGCCGACATGATCGACTCGGTGGCCGGCGGCATGATGTTGGCCATGCCGGCGCCCTGGAGGAAGAAGAAGACCAGCACCACCCAGATCGGGGTGGTCGCGTCGACGAACGCGAACGCGCCCAGCGCCACCACGGTCAGCGCCAGCCCGACCGCCGAGACCGCCCGGCCGCCGTACCGGCGGACCATCGCGGCGCTGCGCGGGGCGAAGATCAGCTGAGCGGCGGCGAACGGGAGGAAGAGCAGGCCGGTCTCCAGCGGGCGGTAGCCCCGGACCAGCTGGAGGTAGAACGAGCTGAAGAACATCACCCCCATCGCGGCGAAGAAGATCAGGCCGACCATCGCCACCGGCGCGGCGAACCGGGGCACCCGGAACAGCCGGACGTCCAGCGACGGGTGGTCGCTGCGCAGCTCGTGCACGACGAACCAGCCGAGCACCGCGAGGCCGCCGAGGATCGCGGCCCAGACGACGGGCCGGTCGAAGCCGTGCTCACCGCCGTCGATGATGCCGTAGGTGAGCGCCACCAGGCCGACCACCGACAGCAGCACGCCGAGCAGGTCCACCCGGCCCGGCTGCGGGTCGCGGGACTCCGGCACCAGCAGGGCGACCAGCACCACGCCGGCCACGACCACCGGCACGTTGATCAGGAAGACCGAACCCCACCAGTAGTGCTCCAGCAGGGCGCCACCGAGGATCGGACCGATCGCGACGGCGAGCCCCACCGCCCCGGCCCAGACGCCGATCGCCCGGCCGCGCTCGCGCGGGTCGAAGACGTTGGAGATGATCGACAGGGTGACCGGCATGATGGCCGCGCCACCGATGCCCATCAGGGCGCGGGCACCGACCAGCTGCGCGGGGCTCTGCGCGTACGCCGACAGCAGCGACGCCAGGCCGAAGAGGACCAGGCCGATCACCAGGAAGCGCTTGCGGCCGACCCGGTCACCGAGCACGCCGAAGGTGAACAGCAGCCCGGCGAAGACCAGGGTGTAGGAGTTGATCGCCCATTCCAGCTCCCCCTGGCTGGCCCCGAGGCCGTGCACCGGGTCGGCGAGCGTACGCAGCGCCACGTTGAGGATGGTGTTGTCGAGGACGACGACGAGGAGGCTGATCACCAGCACCCCGAGGATCGCCCACCTCCTCGGATGTCCGGTGTTCTCGTGCGGTTCCATGTCCGGTGCTCCCCCCGGCTCACCCGTGTCGCAGATACGAAACGGGGCAGACTCGTAACGGGCCTGAGCCTAGGTGAGAGGGTTTCGATACGGAACCGATCCGTATCGTTTGTGGTCGAGGTCACGCCACCGCGCCTCACCGGGTGGGTCGGGACGCCGCTCCGGGCGGGGTGAGACAGGCGGCGAGGGCGGCGGAGAGGGAGGTCAGGCGGATCGAGGGCGGCGCGGCCGGTTCGATCCAGCCGGGGCCGGCGCCGTGCACGCGTACCCCGGGGAAGTCCCGGCCGAGACGGACCAGGCGGTGTGCGCGGGCGGTGACCGGGGTCTGCGACCAGACCACCACCGTGTGCGGCCTGGTCCGCACCACCGCGCTGGCCAGGGCCGCCCAGGGCAGCGCCGGTCCGAGGTGCAGGCAACCGCGACCCTGCTCGCGCAGCGCGGCGGCGAGCGCGTGCAGGCCCAGGCAGTGGTGCTCCTGCTCGGCACCCGCGATCAGCACCCCGCCGGTCGGCAACTGTCGGCCGGGCTCACGGTGCAGCACGTCCAGGCCGACCCGGACCCCCTCGGCCAGGGCGTGCTCGACGGCGATCTCAGCGGCGGTGTGGCCGCGCAGCGTGGCCAGCAGCGGGACGCAGACCTGCTCCCAGACCGGCACCACGCCCAGGTCCCGGGCGGACTCCACGACCTGGCCGGCGACCCGGTTGCCGTCCAGGTCCTCGGCGGCGGTGGCGAGCTGCTTGCGGGCCGACTCCACGGCCCCGGCCCGGATCGGATCTGACGACACGACGTAACCCCCTGGTAGGCGATCCCTACCAGGGGATTCGTCGGGACGGCGCCGTCCGGATGCGCCGCCGGCCGGGTCATCTGCGGCGGGCGGCCCCCCGGCGCAGCGCGAGGCCGGCCACCGTGCCCCAGAGACCGCGGCGGAACAGCAGCACGACCAGGACGAAGATGCCGCCGGTGACCAGGCCGATCGCCTCGAACCCGGAGAACGACAGCCAGTCCTCCAACCGCACCACCAGCGCCGCGCCGAGCACCCCGCCCCACAGGGTGCCGATCCCGCCGAGCACCACGACGATGACCGCCTTGCCGGAGGTGGTCCAGTGCAGCACGTCGAGCGATACGAAGCGGTGACCGACGGCGAAGAGCCCGCCGCCGAGCCCGGCGATGAACCCGGAGAGCACGAACGCGGTCAGCTTGTAGCGGTGCACCGGATAGCCGAGCGCCCGGGCGCGGGCCGGGTTGTCGCGGATGCCGACCAGCACCCGACCGAACGGCGAGTGCACGATCCGCCAGGCGGCGGCCAGCCCGAGCAGCACGATCGGCAGGATCGCGTAGTAGAAGTAGTAGTCGTCGGTGAGGTCCACGCCGAAGAACTCCCGGGGCACGCCCTGCAGGCCGTTCTCGCCCCGGGTGACCGACCGCCACTCGTTGGCGACGTAGTAGACCAGCTGGGCGAAGGCCAGGGTGACCATCGCGAAGTAGATGCCGGTCCGCCTCACCGCCAGGTAGCCGATCGGCAGCGCCAGCAGCGCCGCGCCGAGCGCACCGGCCAGCACGGCCACCGGGAAGGGCAGGCCGGCGTGGATCGCGACGAGACCCGTCAGGTACGCCGAGGTGCCCCAGAAGGCGGCGTGCCCGAAGGACATCAGCCCGGTGAAGCCGAGCAGCAGGTCCACCGAGACGGCGAAGAGCGCCCAGCAGAGGATGTCCACCGCGACCGCCGGATAGAGGCCGTTGGGCAGCCAGAGCGCCACCACCAGACCGACGGCGAGCAGGGCGTACCGGACCCAGCCGGGGGCCCGCGCCACGGTGAGCAGCCCCGACCCGGTGGCCTTCGCCTCGGCGGGGCTGTCGACGGCACTGGTCATGCCGGGGCCTCCTCACGGCCGAACAGGCCGGCCGGGCGCCAGAGCAGCACGACGGCCATCACCACGAAGACGATCGTCTGGGAGACGATCGGGAAGTCCGACAGGTATGCCTCGCCCCACGCCTGGACCAGGCCGATGCCGAAGCCGGCCGCGACCGAGCCGAAGATCGAGCCGAGCCCGCCGATCACCACCACCGCGAAGACCACGATGATCAGGTCGGCGCCCATCAGCGGGTGCACCGCCCGCATCGGCGCGGCGAGCACGCCGGCCAGCCCGGCCAGGCCGATGCCGAAGCCGAAGACCGGGGTGACCCACCGACCCACGTCGATGCCGAGCGCACGGGTCAGCTCCGGCCGCTCGGTGGCGGCCCGGACCACCATGCCGATCCGGGTCCGGCCCAGCACCCACCACACCGCAACGCAGAGCAGCACGGTGAAGCCGAGGATGAAGACCCGGTACGTCGGGAAGTCGAAGAGCCCGAAGTCGACCGAGCCGCGCAGCGCGGACGGCGTCGCGTACGGGCTGGACTGGCTGCCGTAGCGGGACTTCACCAGGTCCTGGAGGATCAGCGTGAGTCCGAAGGTGAGCAGGAAGTTGTAGAGCGGGTCGAGCCGGGTGAGTCGGTGGATGACGGCCCGTTCCAGCGCCATGCCCAGCACCGCCAGGCCGACCGGCATCACCACCAGCGCCACCCAGAACGGCACGCCCGCCTCGGTGAGCAGCACGTACGCCCCGAACGCGCCGAGCATGTAGAACGCGCCGTGGGCGAAGTTCACCACCCGCAGCATGCCGAAGATGACCGCCAGCCCGAGGGCGAGCAGGGCGTAGAACGCCCCGCTCACCAACCCGTTGAACGTGTTCTGCAGAAACGTACTCACAGCTTGCAGTCCGGCGAGGGGGCGCGGAACGCCTCCGCGGCGGGGATGGTCTTGAGGATCTTCACGTAGTCCCAGGGCTCGGTCACCTCGGCCTGCGGCTTCACCTGGGCCAGGTACGCGTCGTGGATCACCCGGTGGTCCTCCGCGCGGATCTTGCCGTTCCGCAGGAAGAGGTCGTTGACCTCCTTGCCCTCCAGCTTCTTCACCACCGCGTCCGCGTCGTCGGTGCCGGCGGCCTGCACGGCCTCCAGGTACTGCATGGCGGCGGAGTAGTTGGCCGCGTGCGCGAACGACGGCCGGGTGCCGGTCTCGGACTGGAACCGGTCCGCCCACTGGCGGTTCTGCTGGTCGAAGTTCCAGTACCAGGCGTCGGTGTAGGTGGTGCCGGCGAGCGCCGCCGGGGTGAGCGAGTGGATGTCCGAGATGAACATCAGGCCCACGGCCAGCCCGATGCCCTTCTCCCGGAGCTTGAACTCGTTGTACTGCTTGACCACGTTCACCAGCTCCGCGCCGGCCTGCATGGTCCCCAGCACCTGCGGCTTCGGGTTCATCCCGGCCGCCTTGAGCAGGAACGACGAGTAGTCGCCGCTGGTGTTCGGGAAGGGTGCGCCGTCCTTGCCGACCACCTTTCCGCCGGCCTGCGCGATGGCGGCGGAGAAGTTCTTCTCCATGTCCTGGCCGAAGGCGTAGTTCGGGTAGAGGATGTACCAGTTCTTGCCGACCTGCTCGGTAGTGGTCCTCCCGGTGCCGTTGGCCAGCATGTACGTGTCGTACGCGTAGTGGAACGTGTACTTGTTGCAGCTCTTGCCGGTCAGGTCGGTGGTCGCCGCACCGATGTTGAAATAGAGCTTCTTCTTCTCCTTCGCCACGTCGGCGACCTTCAGGGCGGCCGACGAGGTGGGCACGTCCAGGATGATGTCGACGCCCTTGCGGTCGTACATCTCGGCGGCCTTGCTGTTGGCGATGTCCGGCTTGTTCTGGTGGTCGGCGGTCTCCACGCTGATGTTCTTCGTGACGGCCTTGTCGCCGTACTTGGCCTTGAAGTCGGCGATGGCCAGCTCCACGGCCTTGACCGAGTTCTTGCCGGACAGCTCCGAGTAGGCCCCGGACTGGTCGTTCAGCACGCCGAGCACGATCTTGTCGCCGGTCAGCTTCTGGTCGCCGCCGGAGGCCGGACCACCCCCGCCGCAGCCGGCGACCAGCACCACCGCCGCCGAGGCGGCGGCCACACCCACGCTCCTACGCATGTCCATCCCTTTCGTACCGCGCGGTCCGCGCGGGTCAGCCGTCGGTCAGATGCCGAGGTACGCCAACAGCTCGCGCTCCCGCGAGCGCACCTCGGAGTTCTCCATCGCCTCCGCGATCCGTCCCTCGGCCAGCAGGTAGTGCCGGTCGGCGACGCCGGTGGCGAAGTGCAGGTTCTGCTCGACCAGCAGCACGGTCACCCCGTGCCGCTTGGCCTCCCGCAGCAGGTCGGCGACCTGCTGCACGAGCAGTGGGGAGAGCCCTTCGGTGGGCTCGTCGCAGAGCAGCAGCCGGGCGCCCATCCGCAGCACCCGAGCCAGGGCGAGCATCTGCTGCTCGCCGCCGGAGAGCATGGTGGCCGCCGAGTCCCGCCGGGTCCACAGCGCGGGGAACGCCTCGTAGACCCGCTCCAGCGACCACGGGTCGGGGCCGACCCGGGGCGGCAGGGTCAGGTTCTCGGTGACGGTGAGGGTGGCGTACGCGCCCCGGTCGTCGGGCACCCAGCCGAGCCCGAGCCGCGCCCGCTTGTACGCCGGCAGCCTGGTCAGGTCGCGCCCGTCGAGGCTGATCGTGCCCCGCTGCCCGGGGTGCAGCCCCATCACGCAGCGCAGCAGGGTGGACTTGCCGGCGCCGTTGCGGCCGACCAGGGTGACCACCTCACCGGCGGCCACCTCCAGGCTCACCTCCCGCAGCACCTGCGCCTCACCGTAGGCGGCGGAGAGGTTGTCAATGCGCAGCATCCGCGGCTCCCAGGTAGGCGGTGATGACCCGCTCGTCGGCCCGGACCTGCTCGTACGCCCCCTCGACCAGGACCTTGCCGGCCTGGAGCACGGTGACGGTGTCGGCGAGCCGGCCGACGACGCTCATGTTGTGCTCGACCATCACCACCGTGCGGCCCCGCCGGACGGTCGAGATCAGGTCGACGGTGCGGTCGACGTCCTCCAGCCCCATCCCGGCGGTGGGCTCGTCGAGCAGCAGCACCTTCGGGTCCAGGGCGAGGGCGATCGCCAGCTCCAGCGCCCGCTTGCGCCCGTACGCCAGCGCCTCGGCGGGCGCCTCGGCCAGTTCGGCGAGGCCGACCATGGCGAGCAGTTCGTCGGCGCGTTCGCGGTAGCGGCGCATCAGCTTCGCCGAGCGCCAGAACCGCCAGCCCAGCCCGCTGGGCGACTGCAACGCCAGTTCGACGTGCTCGCGGGCACCCAGCTGCGGGAAGAGGCTGGTGATCTGGAACGAGCGGGCCACCCCGAGCCGGGCGACCCGCTCCGGGGGCAGCCCGGTGACGTCCCGGCCGGCCAGCTCGATCCGCCCGGCGGTGGGCGGCAGGAAGCCGGTGAGCAGGTTGAACAGGGTGGTCTTGCCGGCGCCGTTCGGGCCGACGAGGGCGTGCACGGTGTCCGGTGCCACGTCCAGGTCGACGCCGTCGACCGCCCGGAAGCCCCGGAAGTCGCGGGTCAGCCCACGGGCCGACAGGAGCACTTGCCCGGCCATCGCCACATCCTCCGCAGTCCGCACGCGGCGACCGGGTCGGTGACGGCGGTCACAGGGTCGTCGCGTGGGGGAAACCTACGGGGCACCGTCCGGGTCGAGCCATGTCGATGTCCCACACATTCGCCCCGGGTCGGGCGGGCCCACCCTCCATAGCGGCGGGCCCACCGACCCCCGTCGACGGGCATCGGAAGGGATCGGTGACCGCCGATAGGCGGCGACATGTGGGGACCCCACCGGGCGTCAGCGGGTGGCGGCGTACTCCGGCAGGGCGAGGCCGTCGGCCTGGCTGAAGAAGAGCCGGGTGGTGAGCCGCCGCAGCGGGCGGCAGGTCATCGCCCGCATCGACGCGTCCCGCAGCCGGATCGCGGTACGGCTGGCCGGCAGGAACCCGGAGATCCCGCCCCCGGGCAGCTGCTGACCCTTGGCGACGTGCGCCCGCAGCGCCGCCTCGTAGCGCGGAAAGGCCCGGATGTGGTCGCCACCGGCGGCGGCCAGCTCGCCCGCGAGGACGTACGCGCCGACCAGGGAGAGGCTGGTGCCCTGGCCGGTCAGCGGGGACGGGCACCAGGCGGCGTCGCCGAGCAGCGCCACCCGGCCGGCGCTCCACCGCTGCGCGCGCACCTGCCCGTAGGCGTCGAAGTAGAAGTCGGGGGCGTCGGCCAGCACGGCGAGCAGTTCCCGGGTCCGCCAGCCCACGTCGGCGAAGCGCTCGGCGAGCAGGCGCTGCTGGCCGGCCACGTCCCGCCGGTCGATCGCCAGCGGCGGGGAGGTGAAACTGAACAGCGCGCTGGTCCGGCCGTGCCGGGTGGGGCGGGTGCCGACCACCCGACCGCCGGGCGCGTTGTGCATCAGGAACCAGCCGTCGGTGTCCGGGTACGGGGTGCCGAAGTAGGCCAGGTACGCGCCGAGCGGCCGGACGTACCCCGCCTCGGGCCCGAACGCCAGCTCCCGGGTCCGCGAGTGCATCCCGTCGGCCCCCACCACCAGGTCCACGGTGCGCGGGGCGGAACGCGCGAAGGTGACCCGCACCCCGTCACCGGTGTCGGTCAGCGCCTCGATCGAGTCGTCGAAGACGTACTCCACCTCGGCGTGGGTCTCCTCGTACAGCAGCCGGGCCAGGTCACCGCGCTCGATCTCGAGGTCCGCGACGATGCCCTCACCGGCGAAGGCGTGCACCGGCATCCGGCAGGTCACCGCGCCCCGGGCGTCCACGTAGGCCATCCCCCGCTCGGCCACGCACTCGGCGCGGACCCGGGCGGTCAGCCCCATCCGGTCGAGCACCGTACGGGCGGTGCCGCGCACGTCGACCGCCTGCCCGCCGGGGCGCAGGCCGGGCGCGCGCTCCACCACGGTCGGGCGGAAGCCGTGCCGGCGCAGCCAGAAGGCGAGGGCCGGGCCGGCGATGCCGGCGCCGGAGATGAGCACGGTCCTGTCGTCCACCGGACGCTCCTCACGGTTGTGCGTACACCGTCAGCCGGCGGGTCGCCGGGACGGTGCCCTGCTGCGGTGGACGCTAGGCCCCGCGCAGCAGTCGTCGCTCGGGACGACCTAGTACGCTCCCGGTCGCGGCACCCCCGGCGGCCACTCGTACTAGTACGCTTCGCGGCGGAGGTGTCGCCCATGTCCCCCGCCGAGCCGCCGTACCGTCGGATCGCCGCGGAGATCCGCCGCCGGATCGCGCTCGGCGAGCTGCGCGCCGGCGACCCGGTCCCGTCGGCCAGGCGGATCACCCGCGAGCACGGGGTGGCCATCGCCACCGCCACCAAGGTGCTCGCCCTGCTGCGCGACGAGGGGCTGGTGCTGACCCGGCCCGGTGCGGGCACCGTCGTCGCCCCCGGGCCCGGCCCGGCGACCCGGACGGGACGGTCCGAGCCGGAGCTGACCCGGGACCGGGTGGTGCGGACCGCCATCGCCCTCGCCGACGCCGGTGGTCTGGCCGCCGTCTCCATGCGGCAGCTCGCCGCCGAGCTGGGCGTCGCCACCATGTCGCTCTACCGGCACGTACGCGGACGCGACGAGCTGGTCCTGGCGATGGCCGACACGGTGCTCGGCGACGCGCCGCTGCCGGCCCGGCAGCCGACGGGCTGGCGGGCCCGCCTGGAGCTGCTCGCCCGGGCGCACTGGGCAGCCTACCGGCGGCACCGCTGGCTGCCGCACGTCATCTCGATCCCCCGCCCGCAGCTGATGCCGCACGGCATGGCGCACACCGAGTGGGCGTTGCGCGCCACCGACGGCCTGGGCCTGGACCGGCAGCTGCGCTGGCACATCGCGATCACCCTGGTGGCGTACGTGCGGGGGATCGCCACGAACCTGGAGATGCGGGCGCAGGCCGAGCAGGACACCGGCCTCACCGACGACCAGTGGGTGGACCGCCAGGAGGACACCTTCCGACGGGTGATCGTCGCCGGGGGCTACACCACCATGGCGGCGCTGACCGCCGAGGGCGACGTGGACCTCGACCTGGACAGCGTCTTCGAGTTCGGCCTGCACCGGTTCCTCGACGGGTGCGCCGCGCTGGTCGGGCCGGCGGCGACCGGTCCGGTCCCGGGGGTCACTCCGGGAAGGTGACCACCCAGCGGGCGCCCTCGCCCCGGGCCAGCCGGTCCACCGCGGCGGGCGCCTCGTCCAGCGGGATCGTGCCGCTGACCAGCGGACGCAGGTCCAGGCTGCCGGCGCCGAGCGACCGGGCCAGCTCGGGCACCTCCCGATCCGGATCGGCCGAGCCGTACACCGAGGAGCGCAACGTGCGCGCGGAGTGGAAGATGTCCAGCGCGGAGAGGCTGACCAGGTCCTCCTTGCCGCCCATGCCGACCACGGTGACCGCTCCCCCGCGCCGGGTGGCCCGCCAGGCGGCGCGGATGGTGGCGGACCGGCCGACGCACTCGAAGGCGTGGTCGACGCCCCGTCCCTCGGTGCGGGCCCGTATTTCCTTGGCGAGTCGGTGGTCCGAGCGGAGGAACTCGGTCGCGCCGGCCGCCAGGGCCGGCTCGCGCTTCGCCTCGGCGACGTCGACCGCGAGGATCGGCGTCGCACCGGCGGCCCGGGCGGCGCCGAGCACGGCGAGCCCGACCCCGCCGAGGCCGATCACCGCGACCGACTCGCCGGCGGCCACCCGCGCGGTGTTGCGGACCGCGCCGGTGCCGGTGAGCACCGCGCAGCCGAGCAGCGCCGCCTGCTCGGGCGGCAGCCCGGCGGGTACGGCCACGGCGGCGTGCGCCGGGATCACCACCTCCTCGGCGAGCGCGCCGAGGCCGAGGGTGACGTGCAGCGGGGTGCCGTCGGCGGTCTCGCCCCGGGCCACGGCGGGCGCGGTGTTGGCGGCGCAGAGCCACGGCTCGTCGTGCCGGCAGAACCAGCAGGCCCGGCAGGCGGGCGCCCAGTTGAGCACCACGGGCGTGCCGACGGCCGGCCCGGCACCGGGGCCGGTCTCGACGACCACCCCGGTGGCCTCGTGCCCGAGCACCAGCGGGTACGCGGCGGCCAGCGTGCCGTCCACCATGGACAGATCGGAGTGGCAGATGCCGGCGGCGCGGATCCGCACCCGCAACTCGCCGGGCCCGGGCGCGGGCAGCCGGATCTCCTCGACGGCCAGCGGCTGGCCGGGCCCCCTGGACACCAGCGCCCTCATCGCTGGATCGCCTTGACCTCGGTGAACTCCTCGACCCCGTACCGGCCCAGCTCCCGGCCGAGGCCGGACTGCCGGTAGCCGCCGAACGGGGCGAGCGGGTTGAACGCGCCGCCGTTGACGTCCACCTGGCCGGTCCGCAGCCGGCGGGCGACGGCGAGGGCCCGTTCCTCGTCGGCGGACCAGACCGCGCCGGCCAGGCCGTAGCGGGAGTTGTTGGCGATGGCGACCGCCTCGTCGGTGTCGGCGAACGGGATGACGGCGAGCACCGGACCGAAGACCTCCTCCTGGGCGAGGGCGCTGTCCGGGTGCACGTCGGCCAGGACGGTCGGCGCGACGAAGTGGCCACGTGGTGGCAGCGGCGCGCCGGGACCACCGGCGACCAGCCGCGCCCCGTCGGCCAGGGCCCGGTCGACGTGCCCGCGCACCCGCTCGGCCTGGGCGGCGGAGACCAGCGGGCCCAGCCGGGTGTCCGGGTCGAACGGGTCCCCCAACCGGTACGCCGCGACGGCCGCGGCGATCAGGTCGAGCGCCTCGGCGTAGCGGTCCCGGTGCACCAGCATCCGGGTCCAGGCGGTGCAGGTCTGCCCGGAGTTGAGCAGGGCGTTGCCCACGCCGGCCTTGACCGCGGTGGCCAGGTCGGCGTCGGCGAGGATCAGGTTGGCCGACTTGCCGCCGAGTTCGAGGGCGACCCGGGCGATCCGGTCGGCGGCGAGGTGGGCGATCCGGCGGCCGGTGGCGGTGGAGCCGGTGAACGAGACGAGGTCGACGTCCGGGTGGCCGGCGAGCGCCTCGCCGACCACCGGCCCGGTCCCGGGGACCAGGTTGACCACGCCGGCCGGCAGCCCGGCCTCGGTGATCGCGTCGAAGAGCAGGTACGCCGTGAGCGGGGTCAGCTCGCTGGGTTTGAGCACCACGGTGCAGCCGGCCGCGAGGGCGGGGGCCACCTTGGCCACCACCTGGTGCAGCGGGTAGTTCCACGGGGTGATCGCGCCGACCACGCCGACCGGTTCGCGGACCACCAGGGAGTTGCCGATCGTCTCCTCGGCCGGCGGGTCGGCGGCCAGCTCCACCATCGAGCGGAGCACGGTCAGCGGCAGGCCGGTCTGCACCCGGCCGGCGAGCTTGAGCGGGGCGCCCAGCTCCAGGGCGATGGTGCGGGTGATCTCGCGGGCCCGCAGGGCGAGAGCGGTGTGCAGCCGGCCGAGGTGGGCGGCGCGCTCGGCCGGATCGGTGGCGGCCCAGTCGGGGAAGGCGGCCCGGGCGGCGGCCACGGCCCGGTCGACGTCGGCCGGGGTGCCGGCCGGGACCTGCCCGATGATGTCACCGGTCGCCGGGTTCTCGACCGGGACGGTCTCCCCCTCGGCGGGGTCGACCCAGTCACCTGCGACGTGCAGATGGCGGCGGTGAAGGAGGGCGGGGGGCGCGGCGGCGAGATCCATGTCGTCCTTCGGGGAGGCCGGAAACTGGCACTGCGAGGTGGGACGCTACTCCGGGCGGCCCGCCGGCTCCAGCGGTCCGACGGTCCGTTCGTACTCGGCCGCCAGGCCGCGCAGCAGCGCGTCCAGGCCGAGGGTGAAGGCGCCCTCGTCGACCTGGCGCTGGTGGGCGGCGAGCCGGTGCGCCTGGGTCAGGTGCGGGTAGTGGGCGGCGTAGAGCTCCGGGTCCTCGACGAAGCCCCGGGCGAACGAGCCGAGCGCCGACCCGGCCACGAAGTAGCGCAGCGCGGCGCCGATGTGGGTGGCCCGGGCCGGTGGCCAGCCGGCGCGTACCAGGCCGCCGTAGACCGCGTCGGCCATCGCCAGGGCGGCCGGTCGCCGCCCCGGCCCCTGCGCCAGGTGCGGCACGATGTTCGGGTGCGCGCGCAGCGCCCGCCGGTAGGACACCGCCCACCGGCGCAGCGCCTCCCGCCAGTCGCAGGTGGCGAAGGCGGAGGTGTCCACGGTCGCGGTGACGCTGTCGGCGACGGCGTCGAGGATGGCCTGCTTGGTGGCGAAGTAGTGGTAGAGCGACGGCCCCTGCACGCCCAGCTCGGCGGCGAGCCGGCGGGTGGAGAGCGCGGGCAGCCCTTCGGCGTCGATGACCGCCCGGGCCGTGTCGACGATCCGCTGCCGGTCGAGCAGCGGCTGCCGGGGTCGCGGCACGTGGTCTCCTCGGGGGTATGGACGCGGCAAAACTTGCGCCGCTAGTTTAGGGCGCGACGGCGTCGCCGCACCGGGAGGGAACCACCATGGATTTCGCACCCACCGACGAGCAACGCGCGGTCCGGGACACCGTTCGCTCCTTCGTCACCCGCGAGGTGATGCCGCTGGAGCAGGAGGCGCTGCGCCGCGAGCGCGCGCACCGGCCCGGCCTGGAGCGCGCCGAGCTGCGCGAGCTGCAGCGCCGGGCGCGAAAGTTCGGCTTCTGGGGCCTGGCCACCCCCGAGGAGTACGGCGGGATGGCCCTGCCCGCGGTCACCCAGTCGCTGATCTGGACGGAGCTGGGCCGGACCTTCCTGCCGTTCCGCTTCGGCGGCGAGGCCGACAACATCCTCTTCCACGCCACCCCGGCGCAGCAGCGCGAGTTCCTGCTGCCCACCATCGAGGGCGAACGGATCTCCTGCTTCGCGATCACCGAGCCGGGCGCCGGCTCGGACGCGGCGAACATCCGGCTGCGCGCCCGCCGCGACGGCGACGACTGGGTGCTGGACGGCGAGAAGACCTTCATCACAGGAGGAAACGACGCCGACTTCGCCATCGTCATCGCGGTCACCGACCCGGAGAAGGGCGCCCGCAACGGCGGCGCGACGGCGTTCCTGGTGGACCGGGCGATGGGCTGGCGGTCCGAGTTCATCCAGACCATGGGTGAGGGCGGCCCGGCGGCGCTGATCTTCGACGGCGTACGGGTGCCGCACCGCAACATCCTCGGCGAGGTCGGCCAGGGCTTCGCGCTCGGCATGGAGTGGATCGGCAAGGGCCGCTACACCATCCCGTCGCACGCCCTCGGCATCGCCGAACGGGCCCTGCAGATGGCGATCGACCAGGCCAACACCCGGGAGACGTTCGGCGCGAAGATCGGCACCAACCAGGCGATCCAGTGGATGATCGCCGACTCCGAGGTCGAGCTGGAGGCCGCGCGCTGGCTGGTGCTGCGCGCCGCCTGGACGGTCGACCAGGGCCTCGACCCCCGGCACGCCTCCTCGATGGCGAAGCTCTACGGCGCCGGCATGGTCAACCGGGTGGTGGACCGGGTGCTCCAGATCCACGGCGGCATGGGTTACACCCGGGAGCTGCCGATCGAGCGCTGGTACCGGCAGGTGCGACTCTATCGGATCTTCGAGGGCACCGACGAGATGCAGCGGCTGATCATCGCCCGTGACCTGCTGCGCGGTTACACGAGGATCGGCGGCCACCTGGCCTGAGCCGGGTGCCCGTCCCGGCACCGGGGCGGGCACCGCGGCGCTCAGCTCGTCAGCGCGTCCAGCGCCAGGTCGACGTCCGCCTCGGTGGTGTAGAGGTGGAAGGCGGCCCGGACGCGGCCGGCGCGGACCGCCGCGCGTACCCCGGCCCGGGCCAGTTTCTCCTGCGCGTCGGGCACCTCGACCGCCACGATCGCGCTCTCGCCCGGCGGCCGGCCCAGCCCGGCGAGGAACCGGTTGGCCAGCGCCACGTCGTGGTCCCGGACCGCCGGCAGCCCGATCTGCGCCAGCAGCTCCAGGGCGGGCGCCGCCCCGACGTAGCAGAACCAGGCCGGGGAGATGTCGAAGCGGCGGGCGTCGCCGGCCAGCCGCAGCGGCGGGCCGTAGTAGGAGGCGTACGGGTCCGCCCCGGCGAACCAGCAGGCGGCGTCCGGGCGCATCCGCTCGCGCAGCGCCGGGGCCAGGTAGGCGAAGGCCGTGCCGCGCGGCGACATCAGCCACTTGTAGGCCGACACCACCACCGCGTCGGCCAGCCCGGCGTCGAAGGGCAGCCAGCCGCAGGCCTGGGTGGCGTCCACCGCGACCAGGGCGCCGTGCGCGCGGGCCGCCGCGACGATCTTCTCGTACGGGGCAACGGCGCCGTCGGCGGACTGCACCAGGCTGAACGCGACCAGGTCGGTGGCGTCGTCGATCGCGTCGACCAGCCCGGCCAGCGGCACCGTACGCACCAGCACCCCGCGTTCCTGCTGCACCAGCCACGGGAACAGGTTCGAGGTGAACTCCACCTCGGGCACCACCACCGTGGCGTCCGCCGGCAGCGCGGCGGCGACCGGGGCGAGCAGCTGGGAGGCGGTGCTGCCGACCGCCACGTCGTCCGGTGCCACCCCGACCAGACCGGCGAAGGCCACCCGGGCGCGGCCGGCCGACTCCGACCAGCCCTCCCAGGACATCCGTCCCACCCGCCAGCCCGCGAGTGCGTCCTGCAGCGCCACCCACGCCGGCTCGGGCGGCAGCCCGTAGGTGGCCGTGTTGAGCCAGCCCGGCTCGGGCTGCCAGAGCTTCTGCGCCTGTTCCAGTTCCATGCCTCGACGCTAGCGACGGCCCCGCCGCTGCGGTCAGCGCCAATCAGGCGGTGGTGGCCTCCGCCCGGGGCGGGGCGGCCTGCGCGTAGCCGGCGAACCGGTCGACGAGGCCGTGCGGGGCGTCGTCGCGGAAGCAGAGTTCCAGGTTCGCGGCGGCCTCGGCGGCGGCCCGCGCGCTGCGCGGGAAGAGTGCCCGCTCGTACTCGGCGAGGGCGGTCTCGAGGTCGCCCGGGTGGGCGGCGACCGCCCGGCCCAGCTCGGCGCCGTCGAGCATGGCGAGGTTGGCGCCCTCCCCGGCGAACGGGGACATCAGGTGCGCGGCGTCACCGAGCAGGGTGACCCCCGGCACCCGGTCCCAGCGGTGCGCGACCGGCAGGGCGTGGATGCGGCGCGGCACGACCGGCCCGTCGGCCTCGGTGACCAGGGCCCGGAGTTCGGGCGCCCAGTCGGCGAACCGTCCGGCCAGCAGGGCCCGGACCTCGGCCGGGTCGGCGCCGTCGAGACCGGCGAGCCAGTCGGCCGGGCCGGTGAGCGCGGCGTAGACGTGCAGGCTGCCGTCGGTCTCCCGGTGGGCCAGCAGGCCCCGCCCGGGGCCGAGGGCGAAGAGCATCCCGGTGCCGACCACGGCGGCGCAGCCGGGCTGCCGACGGTCCGCGTCGGTCAGCTCCAGCTCGACGAAGGACACCCCGGCGTACGCCGGTTCGGCGGCGGAGAGCAGCGGCCGGATCCGGGACCAGGCCCCGTCGGCGCCGACCAGCAGGCCGGTGGTGACGGTGCCGCCATCGGCGAGGGCCAGTTCGTGCCGGCCGCCACCCAGCGCCCGGACCCCGGTGACCCGACTGCCCCAACGGACTGTGCCGGCCGGCAGCGAGTCGAGCAGCAGGCGGCGCAGCTGCCCCCGCTCGACCTCCGGGCGGCCGCCGTCGCCGTCGTCGACCTCGTTGACGTACACGGTGCCGTTGCCGGCCAGGACGCGCACCGCCTCGCCGCCGGGGTGGACGATGTCGCGGAACCGGTCGGTCAGGCCGGCGGCGCGCAGGGCGACCTGGCCGCTGTCGTGGTGGATGTCGAGCATGCCGCCCTGGGTGCGGCTGGTCGGCGACTCGTCCCGCTCGTGGACGGTGACGGCGATGCCGTGCAGGTGCAGGACGCGGGCCAGCATCAGCCCGCCCAGCCCGGCGCCCACGATGGTGATCGACGGTGTGGTCATGGTTCCTCCTGGTTGAACATGTTCGGGACGAACATGTTCGCGATAGGTGCGTAAGGGTGCCGGCTCGCCGGTGAGCCGTGGATGTCGCCGACCATGGGTGCGGGTGGCGGCGATGCCGCCGACTACGGGGTGCGGGTGGCGGCGATGCCGCCGACCAGCACCGCGAACGACCAGTGCAGCCGCTGCTCCCCGGTGCCGGAGAAGAGCTCGTCGCGGGCGCGGTGCAGGTGCGGGTAGTCGGCGGCGGCGGCCTCCCGTACCGCCACCGCCAGGTGCCGCTCCTCGCTCGCGGTGGCCGTCGAGGAGTCCCGGGCGCCCTGCTCGGCCGCCGTGGCGGTGGCGTGCTGCAGGAGCAGGTCGACGCCCCACCCGGCCTGCCGCGCCGGCACCCCGCCGGCGTGCAGCAGACCGAGCAGCGCGTCGAGCAGCCGCAGGTAGTGCGGCCCCGACGGGCGCAGCGTCAGCACCGACCGCGCCAGGCTCGGCTGCCGCATCAGCAGCACGGTGTACGCCGCCAGCAGATCGATCAGGTCGTCGCGCCAGCGCCCGGGGGCACCGCCGTCCGGCACGGCGAGGTCGGCGACCAGCTCGTCCAGCAGGGCGCCGTGCAACTCCGCCATGTTCTCCACATAGACGTAGAGCGAGGCGGGCCCGGTGTCGAGTTCGCTCGCCAGTCGGCGCATGGTGACCCGCTCCAGGCCCTCCTCGCGCATGATCCGCAGCGCGACGGCGACCAGGCCGTCGCGGCTCAGCGGCGGCTTGGCCGGACGGTCGCGCCGACTCACGGGCACCCGACGAGGACTCATGAACGCGATCGTAACGAACACGTTCGTCGGTTGACAATCCCGTACGCCGACCGTGGTCGTGCCGATGGGTCAGCTGACGTTGGCGGGGCCGAGGACGCTCTTCAGGTCGCCCATGAGGGCGGTGGTGGCGGCGACCCGGAACGGGCCGAGGCGCAGGGTGGTGGTCTTGCCGCCGTTGAGGAGCTTGACGTGCACCTCGGTGTCGCCGGGGTGCAGGACCAGGGTCTCCTTGAGGCGCTCCACCAGGGGTGGCGTGCAGCGGTGCACCGGGATGGTGAGGGTGACCGGCTTGGTCCCCGGGTTGCTGGTGACGTCCGGCATGGACATGTCCATCGCCATGATCCGCGGAGTGTCGTCGCGGCGGTCGACACGCCCCTTGACCACCACGATCGCGTCCTCGGCGATGTACTGCCCGATCACCTCGTAGGTGTTCGGGAAGAACAGCGTCTCCACCCCGCCGGCCAGGTCCTCCAGGGTCGCCGACGCCCAGGCCCGGCCCTGCTTGGTGACCCGGCGCTGCACACCGGAGAGGATGCCGGCCAGGGTGACCACCGCCCCGTCGGGCACGGTGCCCTCCTCCGACAGGGAGGCGATGGTGCAGTCCGCCGCCGCACCCAGGACGTGCTCCAGCCCGAAGAGCGGGTGGTCGGAGACGTAGAGGCCGAGCATCTCGCGTTCGAAGGCGAGCTTGTCGCGCTTGTCCCACTCGCTCTCACCGATGACCGGCATGACGGTGGTGCTGCCGGTGTCCGCGTCACCGAAGCCGGCGCCGAAGAGGTCGTACTGGCCGACGGCCTCCTTGCGCTTGACGTCGGCGTACGCGTCGATGGCGTCGGCATGCACGGCGAGCAGCCCCTTGCGGGGGTGTCCCAGCGAGTCGAACGCGCCGGCCTTGATCAGCGATTCGATGGTCTTCTTGTTGCAGACCACCGCGTCGACCTTGGACAGGAAGTCGTAGAAGTCGGCGTATTCGCCCTTCTCCTCGCGGCAGCGCATGATCGAGGCGACCACGTTCGCGCCGACGTTGCGCACCGCCGCCAGGCCGAAGCGGATGTCCTTGCCGACCGGGGTGAACGGCCCGGCCGAGGTGTTCACGTCCGGCGGGAGCACCTGGATCCGCATCCGGCGACACTCGGACAGATAGAGCGCCATCTTGTCCTTGTCGTCACCGACCGAGGTGAGCAGCCCGGCCATGTACTCGGCCGGGTAGTGCGCCTTGAGGTACGCGGTCCAGTACGACACCAGCCCGTACGCGGCGGAGTGCGCCTTGTTGAAGGCGTACCCGGCGAACGGCACCAGGACGTCCCACACCGCCTGGATCGCGTCGTCGGGGTAGCCGCGCTCCCGGCAGCCGTCCCGGAACGGGATGAACTCCTTGTCGAGGATCTCCTTCTTCTTCTTACCCATCGCCCGGCGCAGCAGGTCCGCCTGACCGAGGGTGTAACCGGCGAGGATCTGCGCGGCGCGCTGCACCTGCTCCTGGTAGACGATCAGGCCGTAGGTCGGCTCCAGGATCTCCCGCAGCGGCTCCTCCAGCTTCGGGTGGATCGGGGTGATCTCCTGCTGGCCGTTCTTGCGCAGCGCGTAGTTGGTGTGCGAGTCGACACCCATCGGGCCGGGCCGGTAGAGCGCCAGCACGGCGGAGATGTCCTCGAAGTTGTCCGGCTTCATCAGCCGCAGCAGTGACCGCATCGGCCCGCCGTCGAGCTGGAACACCCCCAGCGTGTCGCCCCGGGCCAGCAGCTCGTAGGCCGCCTTGTCGTCCAGCGGCAGGGCCAGCAGGTCGAGCTGCTTGCCGTGGTTGAGCTCGATGTTCTTGACCGCGTCGTCGATGATGGTCAGGTTGCGCAGGCCGAGGAAGTCCATCTTCAACAACCCGAGCGACTCGCACGTCGGGTAGTCGAACTGGGTGATGATCGCCCCGTCGGCGTCCCGCCGCATCAACGGGATGTGCTCGATGATCGGCTCGGCGGACATGATGACCCCGGCGGCGTGCACACCGGTCTGTCGGATCAGCCCCTCGATCCCCTTCGCGGTGTCGATCACCTTCCGCACGTCCGGGTCCGACTCGTACAGGCCCCGGATCTCGCCGGCCTCGGCGTAGCGCGGGTGCTTCGGGTCGAAGATGCCGGTCAGCGGGATGTCCTTGCCCATCACCGCCGGCGGCATCGCCTTGGTGATCCGGTCCCCCACCGCGTACGGGTAGCCCAGCACCCGGGCCGAGTCCTTGATCGCGGCCTTCGCCTTGATCGTGCCGAACGTCGCGATCTGCGCGACCTTGTCCTCGCCCCACTTGTCGGTGACGTACTTGATCACCTCACCGCGCCGACGCTCGTCGAAGTCGATGTCGACATCGGGCATCGAGACGCGCTCCGGGTTGAGGAACCGCTCGAAGATCAGCCCGTGCGGGATCGGGTCCAGGTCCGTGATGCCCAGGGCGTACGCGACCAGGGAACCGGCGGCCGAACCACGGCCCGGACCCACCGCGATGCCCTGGCTCTTCGCCCACTGGATGAAGTCCGCCACCACGAGGAAGTACGACGGGAAGCCCATCTGGTTGATGACGCCCAGCTCGTACTCCGCCTGGACCAGGTGCCCCTCCGGGATGCCACCGGGGTAGCGGCGGGCCAGCCCGGCGAAGGTCTCCTTGCGGAACCACGACTCCTCGGTCTCCCCGTCGGGCACCGGGAAGCGGGGCATCAGGTTGTGGAACTCGAACATCCCGGTCGGGTCGACCTTCTCGGCGACCAGCAGGGTGTTGCGGCAGCCCTGCTGCCACAGCTCCGACGAGTCGACCGCCCGCATCTGCTCGGCGGACTTGATGAAGTAGCCGCCGCCCTCGAACCGGAACCGGTTCGGGTCGTCGATGTTGCTGCCGGTCTGCACGCAGAGCAGCACGTCGTGCGCGGTGGCCTGCGCCTCGTGGGTGTAGTGCGAGTCGTTGGTGACCACCGGCGGGATGTCCAGCTTGCGGGCGATCTCGGTGAGGCCGTCGCGGACCCGGCGCTCGATGTCGAGCCCGTGGTCCATGATCTCCAGGAAGTAGTTCTCCTTGCCGAAGATGTCCTGGTAGCTGGCGGCGACCTTGAGCGCCTCGTCGAACTGGCCGAGCCGCAGCCGGGTCTGCACCGCGCCGGACGGGCAGCCGGTGGTGGCCATGATCCCCTCGGCGTGCTCGGCGATCAGCTCCATGTCCATCCGGGGCCACTTGACGTAGTGGCCCTCCATGGAGGCGCGCGAGTTCAGCGTGAAGAGGTTCTTCAGGCCCTGCGCGTTCCGCGCCCACATGGTCTTGTGGGTGATCGCGCCGTTGCCGGAGACGTCGTCGCTCTTCTGCTCCGGCCGACCCCACTTGACCCGGGCCTTGTGATACCGCGACTCCGGCGCCACGTACGCCTCGACGCCCAGGATCGGGGTGATGCCGGCGGCCATGGCCTGCTTGTAGAAGTCGTTCGCGCCGTGCATGTTGCCGTGGTCGGTGATCGCCACCGCCGGCATGCCGAGCCGGTTGGCCTCGGCGAAGAGGTCCTTGAGCCGGGCCGCCCCGTCGAGCATCGAGTACTCCGTGTGCACGTGCAGATGCGCGAACGAATCAGCCATGCGTGGCGCCCCCCGGCGGTGTGGATCTTGGGTGGTCGGAGTCGACCGGGTCCCACCCTACCGAGGTGATCTCGGCGCCTCCACCGCCCGCGCCGAGGGTGGTCCGAGTCTCCTTCGACCGCCGTCCCGGGCCCGTCCGGCGGGGCGGAGCCTGCGCCCTCGACATTAGTGTGTGGCACACAGTATGGTGTGACGCATGGTCAGTGAGGAACTCCTCCGTACCCACCTGCAGGAATTGCGCCGCGGCACCGTGGTGGTGGCGTGCCTGGTCGCCCTCCGCCGCCCCGACTACGGCTATGCGCTGCTGCAACGCCTCACGGCGCACGGGTTCCCGGTGGACGCGAACACCCTCTATCCGCTGCTGCGGCGGCTGGCGGAGCAGGGCCTGCTGACCAGCGAGTGGAACACCGAGGAGAGCCGGCCGCGCAAGTTCTACCGCACCAGCGCCGACGGCGAGCAGGTGCTGCGCCACCTCCTCGACGACCTCGCCGCCGTGCAGACCTCCGTGACCGGACTGATCGAAGGAGCGGACCGATGACCTCGCTGACCGACCGCTATCTCGCCGCGACCCTGCGCACCGTGCCGCCGCAGCGGCGCGACGACATCGCCGGTGAGCTGCGCGCCTCCATCCGGGACATGGTCGACGACCGGGTCGGCACCGGGCAGGACCCGGCGACGGCCGAGCGCGCGGTGCTCACCGAGCTGGGGCCGCCCGACCTGCTCGCCGCCCGCTACACCGACCGGGTGCTGCACCTGATCGGCCCCACCTACTACCTGATCTGGTGGAACCTGCTGCGCCGGCTGCTCACCTGGATCCCGGCCGCGGTGGGCGTGGTGGCCGGGACGGTCCACGCGGCGACCTCCGACGCGCCCGGTGGCGCGGTCGGCACCGGGATCAGCGCCGCCATCCAGACGGCGGCGCAGATCGGCTTCTGGACGACCCTGGTCTTCGCCGTGCTGGAGCGCACCCGCACCCCGCTGGAGCTGCCCGCCTGGACCCCGGACCGACTCGCCGAGGTGCCGGTCGAGCGGGACGCGCGGCTCCCCGAGACCTGCGCCGCGGTGGTGATGCTCGTGCTGCTCGGCGGGTTCCTGGTGGGGCAGCACTTCCGCTCCTGGGTCGCCGGGCCGGACGGGCGGGACATCCCCCTGCTCGACCCGGCACTGTGGAGCGGCTGGCTGCCCGCGCTGATCGGGGTGTTGCTGCTCGGCGCCGCCTTCGAGATCGTCAAGTACCGGGTCGGGCGCTGGACCTGGCCGCTGTTCGGCGCGCGGGTCGCCCTCGACGTGGCCTTCTGGCTGCCGGTGCTGTGGCTGCTGCGGACCGACCGGCTGCTCAACCCGGCACTGATCCGGCAGGTCGAGTGGTTCCGCGACGCCGGCAACGTCGACACCCTGGTCGACATCGTCACCGCCGGGGTGGTCCTGGTGCTGATCTGGGGCATCGTCGAGGCCGGGATCAAGACCTACCGCGCCAGCCGCTGAGCCGCGACCGGCCCGGCGCGCCCGGGGGCGCCGGGCCACTCAGCCCAGCTTCGCCGCGATGCCGTCGAGGACGATCTCCAGCCCGGCGTCGAACGCCTCGATCGCGTCGAGCTGGCAGCCTTCGGCGAAGAGCCGCGCCAGGGTCGGGTGCCGGCCGTCGCCGACCGCCCGGGCCAGGTACCGCAGCCGCTCCGGCGACGGCACGTGCGCCACCGCGCCGACCGGCACCTGGAGCAGTTCCAGGTGCACCTGGCCGACCAGATAGCCGAGGAAGGTGTTGGTGGCGTGCATCAGCGTCTCCGCCGGCAGGCCGGGCCGGTCCAGCGCCGAGAAGAGCCATTCGGAGTACGCCAGGCCGTGCGGCCCGTCCTGGGCGCGGCTGCCGAGCAGGGAGACGTACCAGGGGTGGCGGCGGGCCACCACGACCGTCGCGGCGGCGAGGGCGCGCAGCCGCGCCCGCCAGTCCCCCACCGCCGGGTCGGGCAGCGCGATCTCGCCGCAGACCGCGTCGGCCATCAGGTCGAGCAGGTCGTCCCGCGAGTCGAGGTGCCGGTAGAGCCGCATCGGGAGCACGTCCAACCGGGTCGCCACGCCGCGCAGGGTGACCGCCTCCAGGCCGCCCGCGTCGGCGAGCGCGCAGGCCGCGGCGACGATCGCCGGGCGGTCCAGCGGGGGCTGGTGCCGTCGGATCGGCTCGGGGCGTTCCCAGATGACGCTCATGGGGATACAGTGTATCCCTACCGATACGGCGTATCGATAGCGTCGGCGGGGCGTTTTTCACCATCATGGGGGCAGGGAGCGGGCATGCGGATCCGGGGCGTCGTCTACGACACCGGCGTCGAGGTGCTGCGGGGCCGACCCTCCCGACCGGACTTCGACCCCGACGAGGTCCGGGCCGACCTCCGGGAGATCGCCACCGGGCTGCACGCCACCGCCGTACGCCTGGTCGGGCAGGACCTCGACCGGCTCCGCCTGGCCGCCCGGGCCGCGGCCGAGGCCGGCCTCGCGGTCTGGCTCTCCCCCGCGCTGGGCGACCCCGGGCCGGCCGCCGCGCTGGCCCACCTGGCGGCCTGCGCGGCCGACGCCGAACGGCTGCGGGCCGAGGGCGCCGACGTGGTGCTGGTGGCCGGCTGGGAGGCCACGCTCTTCCAGCGCGGCACGGTGAGCGGGGCGACCGCCGCCGACCGGATGGCCACCATGGGCAGCCCGGCCCGGCTGCTGGCGAGCACGCTGCGGCACGGGCCCTTCCCCTGGGCGCTCAACCGACGCCTGCGCCGGGCCGCCCGGACCGCCCGGCAGCACTTCGCCGGCCCGGTGACCTACGCGGCGGCCGACTTCGAGACCGTCGACTGGCGACCGTTCGACCAGGTGGGCCTCGACCACTACCGCAGCGGCGAGCCGCTGGACGAGTGGGCCCGGGCGATCACCGAACGGCGTCGGCACGGGCTACCCGTGGTGCTGACCGAGCTGGGCTGCGCCACCTACGCCGGAGCCGCGCGGCGGGGCACCACGGCGTGGACGGTGGTCGACCGGGGCGTCGACCCGCCCCGGCTGCGCGAGCCGGTGACCCGGGACGAGGACGGGCAGGCCGGCGAGGTGGGCGCGCTGCTCGACGCGGCGGACGCCGCCGGCGTCGAGGGCACCTTCGTCTTCACGTACGCGGCGTTCAGCTACCCGCACCACACGGAACCCGCGTACGACCTGGACGCCGCCGGCTACGGCCTGGTCGCGGTGCTGCCCGACAGCGCGCGACGCCGCAAGGCGGCCTTCCACGCGGTCGCCCGGCGCTACGCCGCCGGGTGACCGGAGCCGATCCGTCCGGGGGCCGTCCCGGCACGGGGCAGGGCGGCCCCGGACGGATCGGGACCCGGGAACGGAACCGGCCCCCGTACGCCGCGGGTCGCGACGTACGGGGGCCGGTCGGTGCGCGTCGGCCGGATCAGGCGTCGACGGCCGCCATCACCTCGTCCGAGACGTCGAAGTTCGCGTAGACGTTCTGCACGTCGTCGCAGTCCTCCAGGACGTCGATCAGCTTGAATACCTTGCGGGCACCCTCCTCGTCCAGCGGCACGTTCATGCTGGGGATGAGGGAGGACTCGGCCGACTCGTACTCGATGCCGGCGTCCTGCAGGGCGGTGCGGACCGCGATCAGGTCGGTCGGCTCGGAGACCACCTCGTACGCCTCACCGAGGTCGTTGACCTCCTCGGCGCCGGCGTCGAGGACCGCCATCATCACGTCGTCCTCGCTGGTGCCCGCCTTGGGGACGATCACCACGCCCTTGCGGGAGAACATGTACGACACCGAGCCGGCGTCGGCGAGCGAGCCGCCGTTGCGGGTCAGCGCGGTGCGGACCTCGGTCGCCGCCCGGTTACGGTTGTCGGTGAGGCACTCGATGAGCATGGCCACACCGTTCGGGCCGTAGCCCTCGTACATGATGGTCTGCCAGTCGGCGCCGCCGGCCTCCAGGCCGGAGCCGCGCTTGACCGCCCGGTCGATGTTGTCGTTCGGGACGGAGTTCTTCTTGGCCTTCTGGATGGCGTCGTAGAGCGTCGGGTTGCCCGCCGGGTCACCACCGCCGGTCCGCGCCGCGACCTCGACGTTCTTGATCAGCTTGGCGAACATCTTGCCGCGCTTGGCGTCGATCACGGCCTTCTTGTGCTTGGTGGTCGCCCACTTTGAGTGGCCGGACATCTCATACCTCCGTCTGTTGACCCACGCCTGCGTCGACTGCCCGCGCCAACTCCACGCCGCGACCGGCGGCCGGTCGGATGGAGGGCTGCGGCGGGCGGTGAGCCCAGCCGAACCGGGGGCAATCCTACCGAGGCGGGATCCAGCGGTGTCACACCCGCCCGAGGTGGGGTGTCGGCGCGAGCGCTGCCGGGCCGCCCCGGCGGGTCAGGACGCGGCCCGCACCAGGTCCACGAAGAGCCGGTGCAGCCGCAGGTCGCCGGTGAGTTCCGGGTGGAACGAGGTGGCCAGCAGGTTGCCCTGCCGGACCGCGACGATCCGGTCGGTGGCGGGTCCGTCGGTGACCCGACCCAGCACCTCGACACCCGGCCCCACCCGCTCGACCCAGGGGGCGCGGATGAAGACGGCGTGGAACGGCTCGCCCTCGACGCCGGTGATCTCCACCGGGGCCTCGAACGAGTCGACCTGCCGCCCGAACGCGTTGCGCCGGACGGTCATCCCGATGCCGGCGAAGCCGCGCTGGTCCGGACGGCCGTCGAGCACCTCGTCGGCCAGCATGATCATGCCGGCGCAGGAGCCGTAGACGGGCATGCCGGCGGCGATCCGCTTGTCGATCGGCTCCCGCATCTCGAAGATGTCGGCGAGCTTGCTGATCGTGGTGGACTCGCCCCCGGGAATGACCAGGCCGTCGACGGCGTCCAGCTCGACCGGGCGGCGGACCGGGCGGGCGTCCGCGCCGGCGCCGGCCAGGGCGGCCACGTGCTCGCGGACGTCGCCCTGCAGGGCGAGCACACCGATGACGGGTGTCGTCACTCGCCACTCCTCTCGTGCGGGGTGAGAAGAGGCCCCTTCTATACCTGAGGCGTTAAGAAGGGGCCCCTCCTTTCACGTCACCAGCCGCGCTCGGCCAGACGGTGGGGCTGGGGGATCTCGTCGACGTTGATGCCGACCATCGCCTCGCCCAGGCCACGGGAGACCTTCGCCAGCACGTCCGGGTCGTCGTGGAAGGTGGTGGCCTTGACGATCGCGGCGGCGCGCTGGGCCGGGTTGCCGGACTTGAAGATGCCGGAGCCGACGAAGACGCCCTCGGCGCCGAGCTGCATCATCATCGCCGCATCGGCCGGGGTGGCGATGCCACCGGCGGTGAAGAGCACCACCGGCAGCTTGCCGGTCTCGGCGACCTCCTTGACCAGCTCGTACGGCGCCTGGAGCTCCTTCGCGGCGACGAAGAGCTCGTCGGCCGGCAGCGAGGCCAGCCGGGCGATCTCCTGCCGGATCTTCCGCATGTGCATGGTGGCGTTGGAGACGTCACCGGTGCCGGCCTCGCCCTTGGAGCGGATCATGGCCGCGCCCTCGGTGATCCGGCGCAACGCCTCACCCAGGTTGGTCGCGCCGCAGACGAAGGGGACGGTGAACTGCCACTTGTCGATGTGGTTGGCGTAGTCGGCCGGGGTCAGCACCTCGGACTCGTCGACGTAGTCCACGCCGAGCGACTGGAGGACCTGCGCCTCGACGAAGTGGCCGATCCGGGCCTTGGCCATCACCGGGATGGAGACCGCCTCGATGATGCCGTCGATCATGTCGGGGTCGCTCATCCGGGACACCCCGCCCTGGGCGCGGATGTCGGCGGGCACCCGCTCCAGCGCCATGACGGCGACCGCGCCGGCGTCCTCGGCGATCTTCGCCTGCTCGGGGGTGACCACGTCCATGATCACGCCGCCCTTGAGCATCTCGGCCATGCCCCGCTTGACGCGGGCGGTGCCGATCACGGGCGTGGCGTCGGAGTTCGGGGAGGTGGATTCGGGCACGGGTCATCGCTCCTTGGACGGGCTGCGGGTGGCTGCGGGAAAAATGCTACGACGGGCGCAACGCCGCTCCGACAGCCAATCAGACCCCGGGTGGCCTGCTCTGTGGCCCGGGTCACGGCCGCTCCGCCGGGCCGGCGGCGGCCGACGGTCAGCCGGTGGGGACGTCGGCCGGCACGGCCAGCGTGGGGTCGTCGATGTCGAAATAGCGCGGCCACTCGCGTCCGCGCCCCATCCGCAACAGCCGCACCAGCGGGCGGCTGCGCGCCGAGCGGGCGTCCCGGACCAGATCGGTGTGCACCTGCCGGGCCAGGGCGAGCCGCCGGCTGGCCGCGATCACCGCCTCACAGACCGGGTCGGCCGGGTCCAGCACCACCGCCCGCAGCTGCCGGGTCAGGTCGTTCTCGGCCACCTCGCGCTCCTGCGGCTCGGCGTCCAGCGCGACCCGCGCCGCCGCGTACAGCTCGACGCCGAACCGCTGCTCGGCCAGGACCGCGGCGGCCGCCGCACGGCGCAGCAGGTGCGCGTCGAGCGCCCGGGCCGCCGCCTCCGCCCGGGCCTGCAGCCGCTGGACCCGGCCGGCCGTCCAGATCAGGTACGTCGAGACGAGCCCGACGACCACGATCGCGACCACCACCCACCACATGCCCGGCATCGTAGTGCTGCTCCGTTCCCGCCCGGTCACACCCGCCGCGGGACGCACCCGTCACCGCGGTCCCATCCGCCCCGGGCGCTCAGCCCAGCCCCACCCATTCCTGGTCGAT
The DNA here is from genome assembly GCF_022747945.1 of Micromonospora sp. R77. Lineage (NCBI taxonomy): Bacteria > Bacillati > Actinomycetota > Actinomycetes > Micromonosporales > Micromonosporaceae > Micromonospora > Micromonospora sp. R77. The sequence continues at coordinate 5,000,225 of NZ_JALDST010000001.1, read as the reverse complement.
GACCCGGCCGTCGGTGGCCTCGATCGCCGCTGCGTACACCTCCACGACCCGCCGGGCCACCACGGGCCAGTCGAAATTCGCCACCACCTGGTCGCCGCAGGCGGTCAGCGCGGCCCGCTGGTCGGCGTCGTCGAGCAACTCGGTCAGCACGGCGCCCAGCGCGACCGGGTCCCCGGTCGGGAAGAGCCGGCCGGCCCGTCCCCCGTCGAGCACCCGGCGGAACGCGTCGAGGTCGCTCGCCACCACGGTGGTGCCGGCGGCGAGCGCCTCGGTGAGGATCATCCCGAAGGACTCGCCGCCGGTGTTCGGTGCCACATAGAGGTGCGCGCTGCGCAGCATGCGCGCCTTGTCCGCCTCGGAGACCAGGCCGAGGAAGGTGACCCGGTCCCGCAGTTCGGCCGGGAACCGGTCGTACAGGTCGTCCCGGTCGCCGGGGCCGGCGACCAGCAGCCGCAGGCCCGGCCGGTGCGGGGCGAGCGCGACGAACGCGTCCCGCAGGATCGGGAAGCCCTTGCGCGGCTCGGTGAACCGGCCCAGGAAGCCGAGGGTGCCGCCGACGCCCGGCCCGCACTCCCCCGGCCAGTCGGGCAGCGGCGCCACCCCGGCGAACTTCGCCACGGTCACCCCGTTCGGGATCTCCACCGCCCCGCCGTCCATGTGCTCGACCTGCACCTTGCGGGCCAGCGCGCTGACCGCGATCCGGGCGGTGATCCGCTCCAGCAGGATCTGCAGCAGCCCCTGCGCGGCCGACAGCACCCGGGACCGGGTCATCGCGGTGTGGAAGGTCGCCACCACCGGACCCCGCGAGCAGAGCACGGCGAGCATCGACAGGCTGGGCGTCAACGGCTCGTGCACGTGCAGCACGTCGAAGTCGCCCCGGACGATCCACCGCCGCACCCGGGCGGTGGAGACCGGCCCGAACGCGATCCGGGCCACCGAGCCGTTGTACGGCAGCGGCACCGCCCGCCCCGCCGACACCACGTACGGCGGGAGCGTCGACTCCTCGTCGGCGGGGGCGAGCACGCTCACCTCGTGGCCCAGCCCGAGCAACGCCTCGGCCAGGTCAGTGACGTGGTTCTGCACCCCACCCGGCACGTCGAAGGAGTACGGACACACGATGCCGATCCGCACGTCAGTACCCCTCGCTCGCGACTACGGGGCTCCGCTGCGCTGCGCTGCACGCGCTCACCGCAGCGTGCCCCTCGCTCGCGACTGCGGAGCTCCGCTGCGCTGCACTCCTCGCGCCCACCACAGCCCGCCTCAGTTGGTTCCGGTGGCGGCCGGCGACGGCGTCCCACCGTCGGTCGTCGTGCGCTGGTCCAGCCACATCCGCTGCAACATGTGCCAGTCTTCCGGATGCCGGGCGATGCCCGCCGCCAGACCGTCGGCAATCCGCTGGGTCAGCACCCGGACCCGCTGGTCCAGCGGCCCGCTGGCCGGGTCGGGCAGCTCCAGCGGGCCCTCGATGGCGGCGCGGGCGGTGTCCGGCTCGTACCACAGGGAGGCGACGTAGAGCGGCGCCCCGGTGCGGATGGCCAGCAGGGCCGGCCCGGCCGGCATCCGGGTCCGGCCACCGAAGAAGTCCACCTCGATGCCCCGGGCGGAGAGGTCCCGGTCGGCCAGCAGCGGCACCACCGCGCCCGCCCGCAGCCGGTCCACCAGCACGTCGAAGGCCGGCCGGTCGCCGCCGTGGGTGGGCAGGATCTCCATCCCGAGGCCCTGCCGGAAGGCGAGGAACCGCTCGTAGAGGCCCTCCGGCTTGAGCCGCTCGGCGACCGTGGTGATCGGCCAGCCGGTGGCGGCCACCCAGGCGCCCGCGGCGTCCCAGTTACCGGCGTGCGGCAGCGCCACCACCGCGCCCCGACCGGCGGCCACGTCGTCGGCGAGCAGTTCCATCCCGTCGAGGCGGAACCCGTCGAGGATCTGCCGGCGGCTCAGCGCGGGCAGCCGGAACGCCTCCATCCAGTACCGGGCGTACGAGCGCAGGCCGCGCCGGACCAGGTCGTCGAGTTCGGCCTCGGGCAGGTCCGGGCCGACCACCCGGCGCAGGTTGGCGCGCAGTCGGGCCGTACCCCCGCCGGGGCGCCGGGCGGCGCGGTCGGCGCCCGCCCGGAAGGCCGCGGCCACCACGGGCCGGGGCAGCGCGCGGACCAGGCGCCAGCCGGCGACGTAGCCGAGTTCGGTGAGGTTCACTCCCGGCCGACCAGCTGGGCCTGCCGGTACACGTGGGCCATCCGCTGCCCGACCGTGAAGATCGAGACGGCGGCGAGCAGCCAGAGCGCGATCTCCAGCGCCAGCGGCACCCCGAGACCGGTGAGCAGGCCGCCCACCCCGACGATGAGCAGCCGCTCGGTCCGCTCGGCGATACCGACGTTGCAGGTCATCCCGAGACCCTCGGCGCGGGCCTTGACGTAGGAGACCAGCCCACCGGCGGCCAGGCAGATCAGCGCGGCGGCCGTCCCGGCGTGGTCGCCCTCGGTGGCCAGCCAGTACGCGACCGCGCCGAACACCGCGCTGTCGGCGATCCGGTCCATGCTCGAGTCGAGGAACGCGCCGAACCGCGTCGACCCGCCGCTCATCCGGGCCATCGTCCCGTCGAGCAGGTCGGTCAGCGCGAAGAACGTGACGATCAGCGCCCCGGCGACCAGTTGGCCGCGGGCGCCGAAGCCGAGGGCGCCGACGAGCACGCCGACGGTGCCGGTCACGGTGACCGCGTTGGGGGACACACCCGCGCGGAGCAGTCCGCGCGCGACCGGCTCCACGACGCGGGTCATCCCCGCGCGGGCCGTCACTTGGAAGATCTTCGCCATGGCGGTCCCACGATATCGGCCGCCCGTCCAGGGCGGTACGGCCGGTGGCGGCGAGCCGTCCGACAGGCTTGTGCGCCGGTGGGCAACGGGTGTGAGATCGGGGTGGGAGGTGAGCCACTTCACCGGATCACCCGTCCGAGATCCGTGGTCGCCGAGACCACCGGAGGATATCGCCGCGGCACCCGCCCGGGCCCGCTTCCCCGTCGCGTGCGGCGGTCCACCACCACCGGCTGAGGGAGGTGCGCCGCGATGGCGCAGAAAAATCAGGAGAAGGGTGTCACCGGCGGCGCGCCGGTGGTGACCGCACCCGACAGGGTCCGCAACGTGGTGCTCGTGGGGCACTCCGGGGCCGGCAAGACCACCCTGGTCGAGGCGCTGCTCGCGGCCAGCGGCACGATCGGCCGGGCCGGCTCCGTCACCGACGGCACCACGGTCTGCGACCACGATCCGGCGGCGGTCCGCCAGCAGCGCTCGGTGAGCCTGGCCTGTGCCCCGCTGCTGCACGCCGACGTCAAGGTCAACCTCCTGGACACCCCCGGTTACGGCGACTTCGTCGGCGAGCTGCGCGCCGGCCTGCGCGCCGCCGACGCCGCGCTCTTCGTGGTGTCGGCGGTCGACGGGATGGACGCCGCCACCGCCGCCCTGTGGGAGGAGTGCGCCGCCGTCGACATGCCGCGCGCCGTCGCGGTGACCCGGCTCGACCACCCGCGCGCCGACTTCGACGAGTCGGTGGCGCTCTGCCAGCGGGTCTTCGGCGACAACGTGCTGCCGCTCTACCTGCCGATGCTCGGCGACGACGGCGAGTCCGTCGCCGGGCTGATGGGTCTGATCACCCGGCGGGTCTTCGACTATTCCACCGGGCTGCCCGCCGAGATCCGGGAACCCGACCCGGAGCACCTGCCGGCCATCCTGGAGGCCCGCAACGAGCTGATCGAGGGGGTCATCGCCGAGAGCGAGGACGAGACCCTGATGGACCGCTACCTCGGCGGCGAGGAGATCGACACCGAGGTGCTGATCACCGACCTGGAGAAGGCGGTCGCCCGGGGCCACTTCTATCCGGTGGTGCCGGTCTGCGCGGAGACCGGCGTCGGCCTGGACGTGCTGCTGGACGGACTGGTGTCGGCGTTCCCCTCCCCGCTGGAGCACGAGCTGCCCGAGATCACCGGGGTGGACGGCTCGCCCCGGCCGCCGTTGCACTGCGACCCGACCGGCCCGCTGGTGGCCGAGGTGGTCAAGACCACCGTCGACCGGCACGTCGGTCGGGTCTCCCTGGTCCGGGTCTTCTCCGGCACGCTCCGCCCCGACCAGGTCATCCACGTCTCCGGGCACGGCATGGCCGAGCGCGGGCACCCCGACCACGACGCCGACGAGCGGGTCGGGCACCTCTACACGCCGCTCGGCGCGACCCTGCGCGAGGTGACCGCCTGCGTGGCGGGTGACCTGTGCGCGATCACCAAGTCGGGCAGCGCGGAGACCGGCGACACCATCTCCGCCAAGGAGGAGCCGCTGCTCATCGCCCCGTGGGAGATGCCCGAGCCGCTGCTGCCGGTGGCCATCGTGGCACACAGCCGGGCCGACGAGGACGCGCTCGCCCGGAACCTGGGCCGGCTGGTCGCCGGTGACCCGACGCTGCGGCTGGAACGCAACCCCGAGACCCACCAGCTGGTGCTCTGGTGCATGGGCGAGGCGCACGCCGACGTGGTGCTGGACCGGCTGCGGGCCGGCGGGGTCGAGCTGGAGACCGAGCCGGTACGGGTGGCGCTGCGCGAGACGCTGACCACCGCCGCCAAGGGGCACGGCCGGCACGTCAAGCAGTCCGGCGGCCACGGCCAGTACGCCGTCTGCGACATCGAGGTCGAGCCGCTGCCGCGCGGGGCCGGCTTCGAGTTCGTCGACAAGGTCGTCGGCGGCGCCGTCCCGCACAACTACATCCCGTCGGTGGAGAAGGGCGTCCGGGCACAGCTGGAACGCGGTCTGGTCGCCGGCTTCCCGGTGGTGGACCTGCGGGTGACCCTCTTCGACGGCAAGGCGCACAGCGTGGACTCCTCCGACGCGGCCTTCCAGACCGCCGGGGCGCTCGCCCTGCGCGACGCCGCCGAGAAGGGGCAGCCGACCCTGCTGGAGCCGGTCGACGAGGTGACCGTGCGGGTGCCCGACTCGGCGGTCGGCGCGGTGATGGGCGACCTCTCCGGCCGGCGCGGCCGGGTGCTCGGCACCGAACCCGACCCGGACGCGGAGGGCCGCACCCTGGTCCGGGCCGAGGTGCCCGCCACCGAGCTGCTCCGCTACGCCGTCGAGCTGCGCTCGATGACCGCCGGCACCGGCACCTTCCGCCGCGAGTTCGCCCGCTACGACCCGATGCCCACCCACCTCGCCGACCAGGCCCGCAAGGAACACACCACCCGCACCTGACCCCCGCCCCACCTCCTCCCCCTCCGCACCACCCACCCACCCACCCGCCCAGGCGGCGGCAAAATTCACAGAAAGAGTGGCTTCCCGAAGCGGAATGACCACTGTTTCCGTGAATTTGCGCTGGGGCGGGGGGTGGGGGCGGTCAGGGGCGGGCGGTGGGGACGGGGGGCATGGGCCAGTGGGGGCGGTCGGCGTCGCGGAGGGCGGCGCTGCGCAGGGCCGCCAGTTGGCGTTCCACCTCGGCGAAGTGGTCGGGGGCGAGCGGACCCCGGCGCAGGGCGGCGGCGTTCTCCTCGACCTGGGCGACCGTACGGGCGCCGGGGATCGGCACGGCGCGCTCGCTGCGCGCCCAGATCCAGCCGAGCGCACCCTGGGCGAGGGTCCGGCCGTCGGCGGTGAGCGCACCCCGCACGGCGGCCACCCGGCGCAGCCACTCCGGGGCGGGCCGGCCGCTGCGGAACCACTCCAGCCAGGTCGACGCGGTCCCCCGGATGTCGTCCCGGGGCAGCGTGGAGTCGGTGCCGTACTTGCCGGTCAGCAGGCCCATCCCGAGCGGACCACGGGCCACGCTGGCCAGGTCGAGCTTGTCGCAGACCGCCAGCATCGCCGGCGCGTCCCGCAGCACGGACAGGCCGTGCTGCACCACGCTGGCGCCGGGGGCGAGCTGGCCGAAGGCGGCAGCCCGGTCGGCCCGGTCGGTGCTCCAGCCGTACGCCCGGACCAGGCCGTCGGCGACCAACTCCTCGAGGGTGCCCACCAGCGCCTCGACCCGGGGCACCGGCAGGTCACCCAGGTGCAGCTGATAGAGGTCGATCCGGTCGGTGCCCAGCCGGCGCAGCGAGTCGGTCACCGCCCGGCGCAGGTACGCCGGGGAGGCGTCCTCCCCGGTCGCCTCCCGGGTGGCCTCGTCGAAGGTGTAGCCCCACTTGGTGGCGATCACCGCCTCGTCGCGGCGGCCGGCCAGCGCCCGGCCGAGGATCCGCTCGCCGTGCCCCGCACCGTACGTGTCGGCGGTGTCGAAGAAGGTCACCCCGAGCTCCAGCGCCCGGCGTACCGCGCGGACCGACTCGTCGTCGTCCACCGCGCCCCAGCCGAGCGGGCGGCCGGCCTCGGCCCACGGACCACCGATCGCCCAGCAGCCCATGCCGAGCGCGCTGACCTCGATACCGCTGCGGCCCAACGTCCGCGTGGTGACTGCCATCGCCGCATCCTGTCACCTCCCGCGCGGTGGCGGGCGGGTACGTCACCCGTGGTGCATGATCGACCACATGAGACGGCTCGGGGTGGATGTCGGCGGGGTCATCATCGAACGGTCCGACGGCGACGACGACACCTCGTTCTTCGGGCCGGACTACCTGCGTACGCCGCCGCTGACCGGGGTGTTCGAGGCGCTGGCCGCGCTGGTGCCACGCTTCGACGAGGCGTACGTGGTGTCGAAGTGCTCGGAGCCGACCGAGCGGCGCACCCGGGACTGGCTGGCCCACCACGACTTCGCCGCCCGGACCGGGATCGACCCGGACCGGTGGTACTTCTGCGCCACCCGGCCGGAGAAGGGGCCAATCGCCGCCCGGCTGCGGCTGACCCACTTCGTCGACGACCGGCTGGACGTGCTGACCTGTCTCGACACCGTGCCGCACCGCTACCTGCTCGGTGCGCCGCGGAGCGCGGTCGCGGCGGCGCAGGAGGCCGGCGTGCACCGGGTGGCGAGCTGGCCGGAGCTGGCAGCCGTCCTCGCCGCGCAGCTCACGCCGGGCCCGGCCGGAGGGTGACCGCCCGGGCCGCCGGTCAGCGCGGGGTGGCGTACGCCCGCCCGGGCCGCCGGTCAGCGCGGGGTGGCGTACGCCAGCGGCACCGGCGTCGGGCGGTCCGGCCAGGTGCCGGTCAGCGCGAACGCACCGGCCGGCTCCCCGTCGCCGTCGAGGCGGCGCCGGACGACCAGCTCGACCGCGTCGGTCAGGATGAGCGCGGGGTCGGCATCCACCACCCGGCGGGGCGCGCCGACGGCGGGCGCCGGCGCGTCCCCGGTGCCGGTGGCGGCCACGGTCATGCTCGGCTCGCGGTACTGCCGCTCGCCGTCGACCTCGAAGAACTCCCGGGCCTGGCCGGTGCCGGCCAGGATGGCGTCCGCCAGCGCGGCGGCATAGACCGGGTCGCCGCAGCCGTCGTAGACCCAGCGCGGGCCGAGCACCGTGTGGTGGGTGGTGCCGACGAGCCAGCCGTCCGCGCCCGCCAGTGGCGCCCCCCGGTAGGTCAGTGGCACCTGGTGGACCGGGCCGTCCCCGGCCCGGACCAGGATCGTCTCGATGCCGACCTCGCCGGCCGGGTCGTCGAACCGGAAGCCCGCCACCCGGACCGGCTCGGTGCCCGCCGGCCCGTGGAACCAGCGCCGGCCGGGCAGCCACGTCGCCAGCAGCTCGAGCTTCGTGGGGCGGATCTCCGCCCGGTGCAGCAACGCCATGCGCGGAATCGTAGAGGCCGCCGTGCGACCTCGCCGCCCGGCGTACGTTTGGTGACCGGGTCGCGGAGGCATTAGCGCTGCCGGAGGGGGCCATGACCGGCACGTCGGAACAGATCACACGGGCGACCGAGATACAGCCGGCGCCGCGCTGGGTGGCACCCGTGTTCGGGCTGCTGGCGCTGCTCACCCTGCCCTGGATCGGCTACCTCGCGCTGACGCTGCCCCACCATGCGGTGACGGTGCACTACCGGGCCGCGTGGGTGGGTTTCGACCTGGGGCTGGTGGCGATGCTGGCGCTGACCGCCTGGTACGCGTACCGGGGGCACCGGCTGGTGGTGCCCGCGGCCGGCGGCACCGCCACCATGCTGCTGGTGGACGCCTGGTTCGACGTGGTCACCACCCCGGCCGGGCCGGACCTGGCGCTGTCGATCCTGCTGGCCGCGCTGGTGGAGCTGCCGCTCGCCGCGGTGTGCGTGTGGATCGCGCGGCACGGTGACCGGATGGTGGAGCGCCGGTTGCGGCAGCTCGCCGCCCGGGCCGAACTGGCGCACGCCGAGGGTGCCGGCCGTCGCCGGCTGCCCCGCCTCCGCGTGCCGCTGCGCTGACGGCTGCGACCCGACCGGGCGCGGGTCAGGCCGGCCAGGCCCTGGCGAACAGGTCGCGGGTGTCGGCGAGCAGCTGCGGCAGGACCTTGGTGCGGCCGATGACCGGCATGAAGTTGGCGTCGCCGCCCCAGCGGGGCACCACGTGCTGGTGCAGGTGCGCGGCGATGCCCGCGCCGGCCACCCCGCCCTGGTTCATGCCCAGGTTGAAGCCGTGCGCGTTGGAGACCTGCCGGACCACCCGCATGGCGTCCTTGGTGAAGGCGGCCAGCTCGGTGGTCTCCGGCGCGTCCAGCTCGGTGTAGTCGGCGACGTGCCGGTAGGGGCAGACCAGCAGGTGCCCCGGGTTGTACGGATAGAGGTTGAGCACCGCGAAGACGTGCTCGCCCCGGGCGACGACCAGGCTCTCCTCCGGCGGCAGGCCGGGGGCCAGGCAGAACGGGCAGCCGGTCGGCTTCTCGTAGCCGCCCTCGGGCCGGTCCTCGCCGGAGATGTAGGTCATCCGGTGCGGCGTCCAGAGCCGTTCCAGCCCGTCCGCCAGCCCGTCGTCGGTGCCGTTCCCGCTGTGCCGCTCCGCCCCAGTCACACCAGCGATCCTACGGTCCACCCGTGGCCCGTGCCGATCACGCTGGGCGGCCGGAGAGGTGTGAGAAGGGGCCCCTTCTCTACGCCAGGCGTTAAGAGGGGGCCCCTGCTTACATCTCAGCTCTCGGCGGAGGGGCCGGCGTTGGTGCGGGAGCGGACCACGTCGAGGATGTGGCTGACCGCCTCGGCCGTCGGTACGCCGTTGCGCTGCGAGCCGTCCCGGTAGCGGAAGGAGACCGTGCCGGCGGCCACGTCGTCGTCACCGGCGATCACCATGAACGGGATCTTCTGCTGCTGCGCGTTGCGGATCTTCTTCTGCATCCGGTCGTCGCCGAAGTCGACCTCGGCCCGGATCCCCTGCCGGGTCAGCGTGCCGACGAACTCCTGGAGGTAGTCGGCGTGGTCGTCGCGGATCGGGATGCCGACCACCTGCACCGGGGCGAGCCAGGCCGGGAAGGCGCCCGCGTAGTGCTCGGTGAGCACCCCGATGAACCGCTCGATGGAGCCGAACTTCGCGCAGTGGATCATGACGGGCTGCTGCCGGGTGCCGTCGGCCGCCTGGTACTCCAGGCCGAAGCCCTTCGGCTGGTTGAAGTCGTACTGGATGGTCGACAGCTGCCAGGTCCGGCCGATGGCGTCCTTGGCCTGCACCGAGATCTTCGGGCCGTAGAAGGCCGCGCCACCCGGGTCGGGCACCAGGTCCAGGCCGGTCTCCCGGGCGCACTGCTCCAGCACCGCGGTCGCCGTCGCCCAGTCCTCGTCGGAGCCGACGAACTTGTCGAGCCTGCTCTCGTCGCGGGTCGACAGCTCCAGGTAGAAGTCGTCGATGCCGAAGTCCTTCAGCAGGCTGAGCACGAACCCGAGCAGGTGCTTGATCTCACCCGGCGCCTGCTCCTTGGTGCAGTAGGAGTGCGAGTCGTCCTGGGTCAGGCCGCGCACCCGGGTCAGGCCGTGCACCACGCCGGACTTCTCGTAGCGGTAGACCGAGCCGAACTCGAACAGCCGCATCGGCAGCTGCCGGTAGGACCGCCCGCGCGACCGGTAGATCAGGTTGTGCATCGGGCAGTTCATCGCCTTGAGGTAGTAGTCCGCGCCCTCGAGCTCCATGGGCGGGTACATGCCGTCGGCGTAGTAGGGCAGGTGGCCCGAGGTGTGGAAGAGCCCTTCCTTCGAGATGTGCGGGGTCCCGACGTACTGGAAGCCCTCCTCGATGTGGCGGGCGCGGACGTAGTCCTCCATCACCCGCTTGATCACGCCGCCCTTGGGGTGGAAGACCGCGAGGCCGGAGCCGATCTCGTCGGGGAAGCTGAACAGGTCCAGGTCCGCGCCGAGCTTGCGGTGGTCGCGCCGGGCGGCCTCCTCCAACAGCTTCAGGTACGCCTTCAGCTCGTCCCGGGTCGGCCACGCGGTGCCGTAGACCCGCTGCAGCTGCGGGTTCTTCTCCGACCCGCGCCAGTAGGCGGCGGCCGAGCGCATCAGCTTGAACGCGCCGATCAGCCGGGTGTTCGGCAGGTGCGGGCCCCGGCACAGGTCCGACCAGCAGACCTTGTCCTCGTTCGCGGCGAGGTTGTCGTAGATGGTCAGCTCGCCGCCGCCCACCTCCATCACCTCGGAGGAGTCCAGCCCCTCCCCCTTGACGTCGATCAGCTCCAGCTTGAACGGCTCGGCGGCCAGCTCGGCCTTGGCCTCGTCCAGGCTGCCGAAGCGCCGCCGCCGGAACCGCTGCCCGGACTTGACGATCTCCTGCATCCGCTTCTCGAGCTTGCCGAGGTCGTCCGGCTGGAACGGCTTGTCGACCGCGAAGTCGTAGTAGAAGCCGTTCTCGATGGGCGGGCCGATGCCGAGCTTGGCGTCGGGGAAGACGTCCTGCACGGCCTGGGCGAGCACGTGCGCGGTCGAGTGCCGCAGCACGTTCAGGCCGTCCGGCGAGTCGAGGGTCACCGGTTCGACGGTGACCTCCTGCGCCGGCGTCCAGTCCAGGTCGCGCAGCTGGCCCTGCGGGTCGCGGACCACCACGACGGCCTTCGGGCCGGTCATCGGCAGGCCGGCCGCGGCCACCGCGTCGGCCGCCGTCGTCCCGGTGGCGACGACGACGGGGTCGGCCACGGCGGGGGTACGGGGTGCGGACACGGTGACTCCTGTCGTCGATGGGGATCTTCGAGTGCCGACTGAGCGGCTCCTGCGATGCTATCGGGCGTCCCCCGCGCCCCGTCGGCCGCGCCGCGCTGTCCCGGTCGGTGGCCCGGACGAGTTCAGCCCCGCGTTGAACCTTTCCGCGCCCCGGGCCGAACTACCGGGTGTGGCCGGCGCCGGAACCGGCCGCGTCGAGACGGATGGGGACGACCATGAGGATGACCCGTCGGGGTCGGCGGTGGGCGGGCACGCTGCTGCTGACCGCCGTACTGGGGCCGGTGAGCTGGCCCGGCGCCGCGCACGCCGCCGAGGTGACGATCTCGACCTCGCCGGCCGAGGTGCACCAGGGCGACGCGGTGGAGGTGGCCGTCGTGCTGCCCGAGGAGCGGACCGGCAGCCGGACCACCCGGATCGAGCTGCGGATGCCGGCGGACGCGCCGATCGGTGAGGTCTATCCGCTGTCGGTGCCGGGCTGGGCGCCCCGGATCACCACCCGCACCCTGGACCGGCCGGTCGCCGGCATCCACGCCCCGGAACTGGACCAGGTGACCGAGGCGGTGACCTGGATCCGGGTGCCGGACGCGGCGACCGGCCCGGCCCGGCTCTCGCTCGGCATGGGCCCGATGCCGGCCACCGACCGGTTGACCTTCCAGGTGGTCCAGACGTACGCCGACGGCACGGTGGTCCGGTGGGCGGACCCGCCGGGTGGGGCGCACCCGGCCCCGACGGTCACCCTGCTGCCGGCGCTGCCCGGCGCGGGTGGGCATGGCGGCCACGGCTCGGCCGCCGAGGCACCGGCGGACGGGCCGGCCCCGGCGGCGGCCGGTGCCGACGACGGCCCGAGCGCCGACCTGCTGCTGGGCGGCGGGCTGCTCGTCGGGCTGGCCGGCGGCGCGGCACTGGGCTGGCTGTTCAGCCGTCGACGCCGCACCGCGCTGACCCTCCCCGACGCGGCGGCCGACGACGCCGACCCCACGGAGGACGACCTCGACCCCACCGAGGACGAGCCACCCCACCGCGGCGACGGCGGCGAGCCGGTCCTCTCGGTGCGCGGCGGCACCCGGGCCGCCGCCCACTGACCCGCCGCCCCGACACCAGCTCGCCGACGTGGCGGTCCGCGCACAGCCGACGGCCACGTCGCCGACCTGGCTTCCCCGGCCGGGCACAGGTCGGGCCGGCACGGGGAGGAGGGGATCAGGGGTGCGCGGGCAGCCAGTCGGGCAGCGGCTCGCGGGCGGCGAGCCAGCCGTCCGGCACGCCACCGGCGGTGCCGACCCCGGTGTACGCGGCGACCACCGCACCGACGATCGCGGCGGTGGTGTCGACGTCCCCGCCCGCCTCCACGCAGACCCGGATCGCGGTCGGGTAGTCGTCCAGGTGGGTGGCGGCCACCCAGAGGGTGAACGGGACGGTGTCCTGGGCGGTCACCCGGGAACCGTTGCCGAGCACGGCGGCGGCCTCGCCGGGCGGGCGGCCCAGGAGGACGGCGGCCCGGCGTACCCCGGCGTGGACCTCGCCGGCCGGGTCGAGCGCGGCGGTCACCGCGGCGAGCCAGCGGGCCGGCTCGGGCCGGTCACCGTCGAGCCGGGCCCGGGCGGCGAGCGCGGCGGCGACGGCCACCGCCACCGCCCCGGCGATCCCCTCGGGGTGCGCATGGGTGATCTCGGCGGTGGCGCGGGCCTGCGCGGCGGCCCGCCGGGTGGAGTCGGCGTACCAGGCGCCGAGCGGCCCACCCGCATGGCCGCGCCGTTGCCGCACGAGCCCTGCCCGTCGAACGCCGCCGCGGCGGCCACCGGCCACGGCGTGCCGGTGCGGATCAGCCGCAGGATGGTCACCGCCCCCGGGCCGTAGCCCCGGTAGGGCTCGCAGCGCTCGGCGAAGTCCAGCGCCAGCCGGTCCCGGTCGATGCCGTCCACCTCGGCCAGTGCGGCCACCACCGAGCAGGCCATCTCGGTGTCGTCGGTCCACGGCCACGGTGGCGGCGGCAGCCGCCCGGCGGCGAGATCCCCGGGGCGGCGGCCCGGCACGAAGAACTGGCTGCCGAGGGCGTCGCCGACCGACAGGCCGGCGAGCGAGTCCCGGGCCAACGTGAGGCGGGTGTCGGGAAAGAGGGTGAACGTCATCGCCGTCCCAGCTTGCCCGGTTCCGGGGAGTGCCGCAACGCGATCAACTTGCCACGCCAAGTACGGTGCTGACGTGGCCACCGTGCTCCTGGTCGAAGACGATCACGTCGTACGCGGCGCGATGCTGCGGTCCCTCACCGACCGGGGGCACGCCGTGCACGCCGTGGGCACCGCCCTGGACGCGTTGCGCCGGGTCGCCGCCGAGACGCCCGACCTGGTCGTCCTCGACCTCGGCCTGCCCGACCTGGACGGCTCGGACGCGCTGCGGATGCTGCGCGGCATCACCGACGTGCCGATCATCATCGCCACCGCCCGCGACGACGAGCAGTCGGTGGTCCGGCTGCTGCGGGCCGGCGCCGACGACTACATGGTGAAGCCGTTCACCGGGGCGCACCTGGACGCCCGGATCACCACCGTGCTGCGCCGGGCCGGTCGGGCCAGCCGTACGGTCCAGCCGGCCGTGCACACCGTCGGCGGGCTGCGGGTGGACGTGGGCGAGCGCAGTGCGCTGCTGGACGGCGAGCCGCTGGCGCTCACCCGCAAGGAATTCGACCTGCTGGCGTATCTCGCCGCACGTCCCGGCCGGGTAGTGTCCCGGCGGGAACTCTTGGAGGAGGTATGGCGGCAGCCATCGGTCGGCGAGGACCAGACCATCGACGTTCACCTGTACTGGCTCCGCCGCAAAATGGGCGAGTCCGCGGCGAAGCCGCGCTACCTGCGCACCGTGCGGGGGGTCGGCTTCCGGCTGGTGGCGCCGGACTGAGGCCCACGCTGGCCTGGCTCACGGCCGGCATGTGCGCCCTCCTCGCGCTCGCCTTCCTCGTCCCGCTCGGGCTCAGCCTGCGTGCGCAGGCGCGGGAGGAGAAGCTCGCCGACGCGGCCCGGCGGGCCGCGCTGGTCACCGGGGCGCTCGCGGTCAGCACCGACCCGGCGGCCGTGCAGCGGGCGGTGGCCGCCGCCGGTGACGATCCGGCCACCCGGCCCGTCGTGCACGGGCTCGGCGGCGACGAGTCGGCCGGCCGCGCCGACGCGGCGGCCCTGGCCTGGCCACCGCCGAGCGTCGCTCGGTGGTCACCGACGTCGACGGCGGCGTGCTCCGGCTGGACCCGGTGGTGCTCGGCGACCGGGTCGCCGTGGTCGAGGTCTTCGTGCCCGACGCGGTGCTGGACTCCGGCGGGGGCGGACGCTGGCTGCTGCTGCTCACCGTGGCGGTCGCCCTGGTCGGCGCGACGGTGATCGTGGTCGACCGGGTCGCCGCCCGCGCGGTCGACTCGACCGCGGACCTGGTCCGGGCGGCCCTGGCCGTGGGCGACGGTGACTTCGCCGTCCGGGTCGAGCCGAGCGGCCCACGCGAGTTGGCCGAGGCCGGGCACGCCTTCAACCGGATGGCGGACCGCCTCGTCGCGCTGCGGACCGACGAGCGGGAGCTGGTCGCGGACCTCTCGCACCGGCTGCGTACCCCGCTGACCGTGCTGCGGCTGGACGCCGAGGCGCTGGAGTCCGACGACACCAGCATCGGCACGTTCAGCGAGGCGGAGCTGGACCGGCGGCGCGGGATCCGGCGGATCCGGCAGGCGATCGTCACCCTGGAGGGCGAGGTCGACCAGCTGATCAAGACCACCCGCAAGGCGGTGACCCACGAGACCGGCCCGGCGACGTGCGACGTCAGCGAGGTGGTCCGGGACCGGATGGTGTTCTGGGCGGCCCTCGCCGGCGACCAGAACCGCCCGCACCGGGTCAGCGGCGCCCAGCTGCGCATCCCCGCCCCGGTGCCGCGGGCCGAGCTGGCCGCCGCGCTCGACGCGGTGATCGGCAACGTGTTCCGCTACACCCCGCAGGGCACCGCCTTCGAGGTGGCGGTGAGCCGGCGGGACGGCTATGTGGCGATCCGCATCGACGACGCCGGCCCCGGCATCGCCAACCCGGACCGGGCGCTGCGCCGCGGCGCCAGCGACCAGGGTTCCACCGGGCTGGGGCTGGACATCGCCAGGCGGGTGGCGTTGCAGGCCAACGGCTCGGTGAGCATCGACCGGGCCCGGCTCGGCGGGGCCAGCGTGGTGATGCTGCTGGCCGACCCGGAGGCGACGCCCCGGCAGGTCAACCGGTTCGGTCTGGTCGGCCGGATGGCCCGGGACGCGCGCGAGTCGAAGCCCCGGCGCTGGCCCCGGCCGCGCTGAGGACGGCTGTGCGCCGGCGCAAGTCTTCCTTAGATCCGGATTAACGGGGCCGGTCCGGCCGGCCGGTGCTGACAGGATCAGGGACGAACCCACCAGTTCCGTCGGTCGGAACGCCCCGCAAGACCCTCGGCCGACGGAGCCGTGCGCGCGGTGGGGGTCGCGGTCCCCCCACACCTCGCCCCCACCGCGCGCCACTCCCCGTCGACCCGCACCCGGGCGTGAGGTGACCGTGATGACGCCGACCGTCAGCCGGCTGCTCCGCTGGGCCGCCGTGATCGGGCTGGGGATAACCCTCACCCTCGCCGCGTGGCAGGACCCGGTGCTGGCGTACGGGACGGACCGCCCGCCGCTCGACGGTTCGGTCGCCCGGCTGTCGGCGGCCACCGCGCTGGGCGCGGTCGTCGGGTTCGGACTGATGCGCCACCGCCGGCACCGGCCGCCACGGCTGTCGCGGCGGCCGGTGCCGGCCGGCCCGGTCAGCGGGTCGCGGCCGCCAGGTAGGCGTCGATCTCGGCGCTGATCCGCGTCTTCTCCGCCGGCTCCAGGAACGAGGCGGTCACCGCGTCACGGGCCAGGGCGGCCAGACCGTCCGGACCGAGGCCGAGCAGCCGGGCGGCGACGGCGTACTCGTCGTTGAGGGTGGTGCCGAACATCGGCGGGTCGTCGCTGTTGATGGTGACCAGCACGCCGGCCTCGACCAGCCGGGGCAGCGGGTGCTCCTCGATGGTGGCGACCGCCCGGGTGCGGACGTTGGAGGTGGGGCACACCTCCAGGGCGATCCGCCGCTCGGCCAGGTGGGCCAGCAGCTCCGGGTCCTGCGCGGCGGAGATGCCGTGCCCGATCCGTTCGGCACCGAGGTCGCGCAGCGCGTCCCAGACGGTCTGCGGGCCGGTGGTCTCCCCGGCGTGCGGGGCCGAGCGCAGCCCGGCCGCCCGGGCCTGGTCGAAGTACGGCGTGAACTGCGGCCGGGGCACCCCGATCTCCGGGCCGCCGAGGCCGAAGCTGATCAGCCCGTCGGGCCGCTCGTCCAGCGCGATCCGCAGGGTCTGCTCGGCGGCGGGCAGGCCGGCCTCACCGGGGATGTCGAAGCACCAGCGCAGCGCGATGCCGAAGTCGGCCTCGGCCCGCTTGCGGGCGTCCTCGATCGCCTCGCAGAACGCCGGGGCGGGGATGCCCCGGTGCACGTGCGAGTACGGGGTGACGGTGAGTTCCGCGTACCGGACCTGCTGGCGGGCCAGCTCCCGGGCCACCTCGTGGGTGAGGATCCAGACGTCCTCGGGGTCGCGGATCAGGTCGACCACGCTGAGGTAGACCTCGATGAAGTGGGCGAAGTCGCGGAATGCGAAGTAGTCGGCGAGCGCGTCCGGGTCGGCGGGGACGGGGCTGCGCCCCTCGTGCCGGGCGGCCAGCTCGGAGACGATCCGGGGCGACGCGGAGCCGACGTGGTGCACGTGCAGCTCCACCTTGGGCAGTCCGGCGATGAAGGTGGGCAGGTCGGTCACAGGTTCTCCTCTGCGCGGGTGCCGGTGCGGGCCACCACGAAGATCCGGCGGAACGGGAAGTACACCTGACCCTGCCGCACCGGGTACGCCTGCGCGAGGCGTACCCCCAGCTCGGTGCGGAAGTCGGCCCAGCCGGCGGCGTCCAGCGCGGCGCGCACCGGGCGCAGCGCCGTCCCCTCCATCCAGCTCAGCACCGGGTGATCCGCGTCGGCGGCGGCCGGGAGCAGGTGCACGTAGGTAGTCTCCCAGGCGTCGACGGCGCAGCCGGCACCGACCAGCAGCGCCGCGTAGTCGGCCGGGTCGTCGACCGGTTCCGCCCGCAGCAGCGGGGCGACGGTGCCGCGCCAGCGTGGCCGGCCGGCGACCTCGCGCAGGGCCCGGTGCGACGCGGCGGCGAAGTTCCCCGGCACCTGAAACGCGAGCCAGGCCCCGGCCGGCAGCTCGGCGGCCCAGCGGGTGAGCAGCTCACGGTGCTCGGGGACCCACTGGAGGACCGCGTTGGCCACCACCACGTCGACGTCCGGCCCGGGTCGCCAGGCGCGGACGTCGCCCACGGCGAAGTCCACTCCGGCGGCCAGCGCCGCGGCCTCGCCGATCATCTCCGGCGAGGAGTCGAGGCCGGCGATCCGGCTCGCCGGCCAGCGGTCGGCCAGGGTGGCGGTGAGGGTGCCGGGCCCGCAGCCGAGGTCGACCACGGCGCGGGGCGCGTCGGCGGGGATCCGGGCGACCAGGTCGTGGAAGGGGCGGGACCGTTCGTCGGCGTAGCGCAGATAGGTGCCGGGATCCCACATGACAGCCTCCCAAACCGTACGTCCGTCTTGTTGCGACCCTACGGCCCGCCGCGCGGACCGGCAAGCACCTCACTAGGCTCGGTGGGATGGAACAGCGCAGCTTCGACCGGCTCGGCCGGCACGTCGGCATCGTCGGCCTCGGCGCCTGGCAACTCGGCGCCGACTGGGGCCAGGTCAGCGAGGACGCGGCGATGGCCGTCCTCGCCGCCGCCGTGGACGCCGGGGTCACCTTCCTCGACACCGCCGACGTCTACGGCGACGGCCGCAGCGAACAGCTGATCGGCCGGTTCCTGCGGGAACACCCCGGGCACGGGCTGACCGTGGCCACCAAGATGGGCCGCCGGGTCGAGCAGCGGCCCGAGGAATACCACCTGGACAACTTCCGGGCCTGGACCGACCGGTCCCGGGCCAACCTCGGTGTCGACACCCTCGACCTGGTCCAGCTGCACTGCCCGCCCAGCGCGGTCTTCACCGACGACCGGGCCTTCGACGCCCTGGACACGCTGGTCGCCGAGAAGCGGATCGCCGGGTACGGCGTCAGCGTGGAGACCTGCGACCAGGCGCTCACCGCCATCGCCCGCCCCGGCGTGGCCAGCGTGCAGATCATCCTCAACGCGGTCCGGCACAAGCCCCTGGAACGGGTGCTGCCCGCCGCCACCGCGGCCGGGGTGGGCATCATCGCCCGGGTGCCGCTCGCCAGCGGCCTGCTCTCCGGCCGGTACGACGAACACACCACCTTCCCCGCCGACGACCACCGGAACTTCAACCGGCACGGCGAGTCCTTCGACGTCGGGGAGACCTTCTCCGGCGTGGACTACGACCTCGGGCTGACCGCCGTGCGCCGGCTCGCCCCGCTGGTCGGCACCGACCGGACGATGGCCCAGTTCGCGCTCCGCTGGATCCTCGACCAGCCCGGCGTCACCGTGGTCATCCCCGGCGCCCGCGACGCCGAGCAGGCCCGGCGCAACGCCGCCGCGGCCGACCTGCCGCCGCTGGGCGAGGCGGAACTGGCCGCCGTCCGGGCCACCTACGACGAGCTGATCCGCCCGCAGGTGCACGACCGGTGGTGACGCCGCTCGCCACCGGCGCGGCGTCCCGGCCGGCGCGCGCCGGCCGGCATGCTGGAGACAGTCGTCGAAAGGGAAACGGATGAGGGGCTGGCTCCCGCTCACGCTCGGCCTGCTGGCCGTGGTGACCGGTGCGGTGTGGACGGTGCAGGGGCTCGGCTATGCCGGCGGCAGCGTGATGACCGACCAGCGGGTCTGGGCCGTGCTCGGCGCGCTGCTGGTCCTCATCGGACTCGGCGCGCTCTGGTACGGCATGCGGGCCCGCCGACCCCGTCCCTGACGCACGACGCGAGACGCGGAAAGCCCCGCCACCCGGTACGGGTTGCGGGGCTTCGCTTCGATCCGGGTGACCGGATCGCACCGGCCGACGCGCGGCCGGCACTGCTCAGATGGGGCGGACCTGCTCGGCCTGCGGACCCTTCTGACCCTGGGCGATCTCGAACTCCACCCGCTGGTTCTCCTCCAGCGTGCGGTAGCCGCTGGTCTGGATGGCCGAGAAGTGGACGAACACGTCAGCACCCCCGCCGTCGACGGTGATGAAGCCGAAGCCCTTGTCTGCGTTGAACCACTTCACGGTTCCCTGCGCCATGTGTATCTCCTTCTAAAACTGGCGGCCGAGCACGCCGTGCGGCCGATTGGCCGTTTTCGAGCAGCGGTGCCTGAGGCGGCCCCCGGTCAAGGAGACTTCTCTCAACCCACGCCGTCTCGCAACAGCGTGGAACAGCAAACCACGTAGCGAAAACTCTGCACAGAGTACCGGACGAATTTCTCCGACATGTGACCTGACGGATGCGTGAGATCCACTGCGCGGGCCGGCGGAAGCATGCGAAAGGCCCCTTCCCCACGAGGTGGGAAAGGGGCCCGCGCGACCTGGGATCAGTCGGGCCAGCGGCCGGTCATCCGGCGTACGCCGACGGCCCCGCCCCGGTCCACGGCGGCCCGGACGACCGCGAAGATCGCGCCCTGCAACGCCGCGGCGGCCAGGATCTCGCCCCAGCCGCGGTCCTCGTCGGTGGCGCTGGGCGCCTCGCCGTCGCCGGCCGTGACCTTCCAGACCTGCCGGAAGATCGCCCCGGCGACCGTACCGGCGGCCAGCCCGAGCAGCACCCCGACCGGCTTGTAGGCGGCCCTGCCGATTGCCTTGCTCACCTGCGCCTCCCCCGGACGATCAGCAGCACCACCACGGTCGCCAGCGCGCCGGCCGCGACCGTCGCCCACGGCACCGGGTTGCGCCGGACCGCCACCTGAGTCTCGTACGCCTGATCCCGGGCGACCCGGGCCTTCTCGGCGGCCTGCCCGCGGAGCTCGACCGCCTTCTGCGCGGCCTGCCCACGCATCCGGGCCACGGTCTGGGCGGCCTGCTCGCGCATCCGCTCCTTCGCCTGCTCGGCGGAGTCCTTCAGCCGGGCCTTGACGTCGGCCTTGGCCGCCAGCAGCTCCACCGTCTCACCCAACTCCACCCGGGTACGCCGGATCTCCTCGCGGAGCGCCTCCCGGTCGCCGGTCCCGTTGCCCGTCATGCCCGCCTCCCGTCCTTCACCGCGGCGGTGACGGTGTCCACGTCCGCCCGGACGCTGCGGACCGCCGCCTCCGGCACCGGTGGGACCGCACGGCTGACCTGCTTCTTGCCGACCAGGGCCAGGATTCCGGCGAGCACGAAGAGCACCACCGCCACGATCAGGGCGGCCAACCAGGCCGGCATGATCAGCGCCAGCAGCAGGATCACCGTGGCGACCAGGGCGCCGGCCCCGTAGAGCGCCATCACCCCGCCGCCGCCGAAGAGACCGATTCCGATCCCGGCGTGCTTGCCCTTCTCGGTCAGCTCCGCCCGGGCCAGCGCCAGCTCGTCCCGCACCAGGCGGGAGACCTGCTCGGTGGCCCGCTGCACCAACTCGGCGGTGGACGGCTCGCTCCCGGTCCGGGACGTGCTGCGACTCGCGACGTCAGCCATGCTGTCCTCCTTTCATCATCACCGCGCTGTATGCCCGGAGTCGCCACCCGTCAATCCTGCGCGGAGCGGCCGGTCCACCCGGTCGCGCCGCCCGCCGTCCGGCGCGGGCCGGAGCCAGGGCGTGCGCAGCAGGTCCCCCGGAAGCGGCGGACCAAACCCCGGCGGGGCAGATCTCACCGCCAGGGGCGACCGGACCCGCACCGACCGGCGTCCGGCAGGTGCAACGGGTACGGTGCCGGCGAGGTCACGCGCGACGCACGGAACCCCCGGCGGGACGGCCGGGGGTTCCGTGGTGGGCTGCTTGTCAGCGGCGGGAGTCGGCGGCTTCCTCCCGGCCGACGAACGCCTCGCTGCGGGCCTCGCCGTCGTCGCTGCCGCCGAAGACCCGGGCGTCGTCCGGCACGTCGGTGTCGGGCAGCCGCCGGACCGGCCGGCGGGGCTGCACCGCCTGCCAGGGCAGGGCGCCGGTCGCGTCGCCGACCTCGGCCCGCACCCGGGGCATGGCGGTGGGCCGGTGGTCGCGTACCCAGGCCACCAGGTGCTCGCGGACCAGGCAGCGCAGGTCCCAGAGGCTGCCGGCGTCGGCGGCGCTGACCAGCGCCCGCACCTGGATCATGCCGCCGGTGGCGTCGACCACCTGCAGGACGCAGACCCGGCCGTCCCACAGGTCGCTGGACTCGACCAGCCGGCGCAGCTCCTCCCGCATCGCCTGCACCGGCAGCGCCCAGTCGACGTCGAACACGGCGGTGCCCAGCACCGCCGCCTCGGTCCGGGTCCAGTTCTCGAACGGCTTGCTGGTGAAGTACGAAGTGGGCAGGATCAGCCGGCGGTCGTCCCAGATCTGCACCACCACGTAGCTGAGCGTCAGCTCCTCGATCCGGCCCCACTCCCCCTCGACCACGACCACGTCGTCGAGGCGTACCGCGTCGCTGAAGGCGAGCTGGAGGCCGGCGAAGACGTTGCCGAGGAGGCTCTGCGCGGCGAGGGCGGCCACCACACCGACCACACCGGCACTGGTCAGCACCCCGGCCCCGATACCGCGTACGGCGGGGAAGGTCATCAGCGTCACGCCGACGGCGAGCACCACGATCACCGCGATGGTCAGCCGGCGCAGCAGCACCACCTGGGTGCGTACCCGGCGGGCATGGCGGTTGTTCGGCACGTCCACCCGGAACTTCGCCAGCGCGGTGTCCTCGATCACCACCAGCAGCGAGGCGACCAGCCAGGCGGCGGCGGCGATCAGGGCGATCACCAGGACGTGCAGGACGGCCTGCCGCCACGGGCTGCCCACCGCGTAGAGGGTGGTGAAGCGGACGGCGAGCTGCACGGCGAGCACGGTGCCGGCCACCTGGAAGGGCCGGTGCGAGTGCTCGGTGAGCTCGGTCATCAGCAGGGAACGCCGCCCCAGCCGGCGGGTCACCCGGTGCACCACCTCGACCAGCAACAGCGCGATCGCCGCCGCGGCGAGCGCGGCGACGATCGTCACGAGGTAGCTCCGCACAGGTCCTTCTCCCTCCGGCCGGGCGATCGGGCAGGTGCCCATGGTGCCCGGCGGACCGGATATCGACCAGGTCAGACCCGACGGTACCGGGACTGGAGGAAGCAGTAGACGCCGAAGGCGGCGATACCGAGCGCCATCAGCGCCAGGATCACCGGACCCCACGGCTGGTCGCGCATGGTGCGCAGGGCGGCGTCCAGGCCACGGGCCTTCTCCGGGTCGTACTTCACCGCGGCCACGATGATCAGGACGCCGGCGACGGCGAAGACGGTGCCCCGGGCCGCGTAGCCGGCCATGCCCAGGCGGCGGGCCAGGGTACGGGTCTTCGGGCTCATCTCACCGATCTTGAGGTTCCGCTCGAACTTCTTCTTCAGCCCGTAGATCACCATGCCGATGCCGACGATGGCGAGCACCAGCCCGGCGATCCCCACCAGCCAGCGGCCACCGGTGGAGGCCATCAGCTTCTCCGACAGCGCCTCCTGCTTGTCGGCGGCGTTGGAGCTGGCCTCCTGGAAGACCTTGATCGCGGTCCAGCCGAGCCAGACGAAGACGACGGTACGGACCACCGAGGCGATCCGCTCGAACAGCCGGTCCTTGTCGCGCAGCCCGCGGTGCCCGATCGCCGCCTCGAACGCCTGCCAGATGGCCATGGCGAAGAGCCCGATCGCGATCGTGACCAGCAGGAACTTGCCCATCGGCTGGGTGCCGAGGGTGCGCAGCGCACCGTTCTGGTTGCCCTCCTCGCCGGACTTGCCGAAGGCGATCTGCAGCACGAGCCAGGCGAACAGAAGGTGCACGATCCCGTAGCCGATGAAACCGGCCCGGGTCAACAGTTCCAGCCACCTGCTGTTCGCGGCCTGCGCGGCGGTGGCTTCGGCGTTCCGGGTGAGTGACATGGCGGCAGAATCTCCGGATGGAAAGATTTCCAAACGTCGGGCGCCGCCGGCCCGCCCCGGTCAGCCGTTGGGGTTGCGCGCCACCCGGATCTGCACCTGCTGGTCGGTGACGCTGTCCAGGCTGACCTGGAGGCCACCCACCTGCGCTGCCTGCTGGCCCATGGTGAGCGAGAGCTGCTCGCCGGCGACCTCGACGGTCACCTGGTCGTTCTGGGCGCCGATCAGCTTCGCCTCGACCCCGAGGATGCTGGCGCTGGCGTTCACGCCCCGGTCGAAGGTGACCGTGCAGGCGTCCAGGCCGCAGTTCGTGGAGGCGCCCTCCGAGCTGCATCCGGCCAGCAGCGCCACGCCGAGGGTGAGGCCGGCCACCAGGGCGGCGGCGCGGCGGACGGGGGTCGGCGAGGGGGAGCGTCGGTTCGTCACCCCGCCAAGGGTACGAGGCGTCAGCCACCGCGCCGCCCGGCCGCAGTGTAAGGAGGGGCCCCCTTACCCACACCAGGCGTTAACGGGGGCCCCCTCCTTACACTGCGGGGATGCCGTTCGAGATCGCCCGCACCCGGGCCGCGTACCCCGCCCTGACCGAGGGCTTCGTCCATTTCGACGGTGCCGGTGGCACCCAGACGGCGCAGCCGGTGATCGAGGCGGTCAGCGCGGCGATGCGTACCGCGATCGGCAACCGCAGCAGCGCCTTCGTCCCCGGCCGGCGGTCGCTGGAGCTGGTGGCGGCGGCCCGGTCGGCGGTGGCCGACCTGCTCGGCGCACGGCCGGAGGGGGTGGTGCTCGGGCCGAGCGCGACCGCGCTGACGTACACCCTGGCCCGGACGCTCGGCGCGGGCTGGCGGCCGGGCGACGAGGTGGTGGTCTCCCGGCTCGACCACGACGCCAACGTGCGGCCGTGGGTGCAGGCCGCCCAGGCGGCCGGCGCGACCGTCCGCTGGGCAGAGTTCGATCCGGCCACCGGTGAGCTGCCCGCCAGCCAGTACGCCGACCTGGTCGGCGCGCGGACCCGGCTGGTCGCGGTGACCGCCGGCAGCAACGCCATCGGCACCGCGCCGGACGTGGCGGCGATCGCGAAGACCGCGCACGCGGCCGGTGCGCTGGTCTGCGTCGACGGGGTGCACTCGGTGCCGCACGGCCCGACCGACCTCGCCTCGATCGGCGCGGACTTCCTGGTCACCAGCGCCTACAAGTGGTCGGGGCCGCACCTGGCCGCGATGGTCGCCGACCCGGCCCACTGGGAGGCGCTGCGCCCGGCGAAGCTGCTCCCCTCCGCCGACGCGGTCCCGGACCGGTTCGAGTACGGCACGCCGAGCTTCCCGTTGCTGGCCGGGGTGACCGCCGCCGTGGACCACCTGGCCGGTCTGGACCCGGACGCGACCGGGAGCCGGGCCGACCGGATCCGGGCCGGCCTGACCGCCGCCCAGGCCCACGAGGAGCAGGTCTTCGACCGGCTGCTCGCCGGCCTGACCGCGCACCCCGACGTCACCGTCTACGGCTCCCCGGCGCGACGCTGCCCCACGGTCTCCTTCCGGCTGGCCGGCCTCTCCCCGGCGCAGACGGCGGCGGCGCTGGGCGCGGCCGGCTTCTGCCTCTCCGCCGGCGACTACTACGCCTACGAGTACTTCCAGGCGATGGGCCTGCGGGACAGCGGCGGCGCGGTCCGGGCCAGCGTCTACCACTACAACACGGTCGACGAGGTGGACCGGTTGCTGGCCGAACTGGACCGGGTGGCCGCCGGTGGAGGGAGAATGGTCCGGTGAGTTTCCTGGTCGAGGAGAACCCCGCCAAGCACCGCTTCGAGATCCTGGTCGACGACGCGCTGGCCGGCTTCACCGCCTATGTGCCGCGCGGGGAGGTGCTGGTCTTCACGCACACCGAGGTCGACGACCGGTTCCAGGGCAAGGGGGTCGGCGCGGCCCTGATCCGCGCCACCCTGGACCAGATCCGCGAGCGGGGCGGCCGGGTGGTGCCGAAGTGCCCCTTCATGGCGGCCTTCATCGAGCGCCACCCCGAGTACGCCGACCTGGTCGTCCACGAGTCCTGACCGGTGCCGCGCCGGCTCCGGCCGCCGGTCAGCGGGCGCCGGTGAGCAGCTCGGCGGCGGCCCGGGTGGCGGCCCGGGTCGCCCCGTGGGTGGCCACGTGCACCGCGCCGGTGACCAGCGCCGGCACCCCCAGCTCCACCACGACCGCGTCGGGTCGGGCGGCCAGGGCGCGGTGCACCGCGGCCCGCATCCAGTCGTGCCGGTGCAGGTCCCGGACCACCAGCACGAGGGTTGGCCGGCGGCGTCGGCCACCGGGTCGGCCGGCGGAGCGCCGGCGGCGTACCGGGTGGTGGTGGTGCCGGGCAGCAGGGCGGTCAGCGGCGCGGCGAGCCCCACGGGGTCTCCTCGCCGATCGCGATGTTGCGGGGCGGGGCGAACTCCACCACGTGCGCCGGCCCGGTCAGCGGCAGGACGCCGGTGCCGGCCGGGGCGGTGACGACCCGTACCGCGCGGCGGGCGGCGGCCAGGCCGATCGTGGAGCCGTCGGCTCCCACCGGGGGCAGGGCGCCCGGCCGGCCCGGGCGGCGACCGTCCAGGCGGCGAGCTGACCGACCCGCTTGGCCGCCTCGGCCAGCCGCTCCTCCGGCAGCTCGCCGGCCACGACCGCCGCGACGATGGCGTCGCGCAGCAGCCGGGCGTCCTGCTCACCGGCCCGTTCGCCGCCGACGCAGATCGCGTCCGCGCCGGCGGCGAGGGCACGGACCGCGGCGCCGGCGAAGCCGTACCGGTCGGCGACCGCCCGCATCTCCACCGCGTCGGTGACCACCACCCCACCGAAGCCCAGTTCCTCGCGGAGCAGTCCGCCGAGGATGCGCGGGCTGAGGGTGGCCGGCAGTTCCGGGTCCAGCGCCGGGACGAGCAGGTGGCCGGTCATCACCGCCTGCACGCCGGCGGCCACGGCGGCCCGGAACGGGGCCAGCTCGACGGCGTCGAGGCGGGCCCGGTCGGCGCCGATGCGGGGCAGGTCGTGGTGCGAGTCGACGTGGGTGTCGCCGTGGCCGGGGAAGTGCTTGGCGCAGGCGGCCACGCCGCCGGACTGGAGTCCACGTACCCAGGCGGCGGTGTGCCGGGCGACCAGGGTGGGCTCGGCCCCGAAGGAGCGGACGCCGATCACCGGGTTGTCGGGATCGCTGTTGACGTCGGCGTCCGGGGCGTAGTTGAGGGTGACGCCCGCCGCGGCCAGTTCCGCGCCGAGGTCGCGGGCCACCTCCTCGGTCAGCGTCGGGTCGTCGACCGCGCCGAGGGCCAGGTTGCCCGGGCGGGAGCTGCCCCGGGCGGACTCGATCCGGGTGACGTCGCCGGCCTCCTCGTCGATCGCGACGATGACGTCGGGGCGCTCGGCGCGCAGCGTCGCGGTCAGCGCGGCGACCTGCGCCGGGTCCACGACGTTGCGGGCGAAGAGCACCACCGCGCCGAGCCCTTCGCCGAGCCACCGGCAGACCCAGGCCGGCGGGACGGTGCCGACGAATCCCGGCTGGAGCACGGCCGCCGCGAGTCGCGCCAGCTCGTCCGATGCAGTGTTCCGCTCGCTCATGTCGCCGTCGTACCCCCGTCTTTCCCACGGTCCGCCGCCCCGGCGGGTGCTGCCATGGTCACACCGCGTCCCTAAATAGTCAATAAACCTTACTGTTACGGGCTCGCGTCGGACGGCGGCCCGTGGGAGAGTTCCCAGATGGATCCCGCGCTGCTCGCCGACGCCACGAGCGCGGCCGACATCCCCGGCGTACGCCTGCTCGGCCTGGTCGTCGGCGGACTCTTCCTGTTGATCGCCATCCGGGCCATGTTCCGCCGCTGAGACCACCCGCGGCGGGTTGGCCGGCGGCCCGGCGGGTACCGCTGCGACGAGAAGGCACGGACGCGGCGAGGGGGAACCATGAGGATCGGCTACTTTCTGTCCAGCGAGGAGTACACCCCGGCGGAGCTGCTGGCCCAGGCGCGCGGCGCCGAGGAGGCCGGCTTCGAGGCACTGTGGATCTCCGACCACTACCACCCGTGGGTCGACGCGCAGGGTCAGAGCCCGTTCGTCTGGTCCACCATCGGCGCGCTCAGCCAGGTCTGCCGGCTGCCGGTGACCACCGCGGTCACCTGTCCCACCGTCCGGATCCACCCGGCGGTGCTGGCGCAGGCGGCGGCGACGAGCGCGGTGCTGCACGAGGGACGCTTCGTGCTCGGCGTGGGCAGCGGCGAGGCGCTCAACGAGCACATCCTCGGCGACGCCTGGCCGCAGACCGACGTCCGGCTGGCGATGCTGGAGGAGGCCGTCGAGGTGATGCGCGAGCTGTGGCAGGGCGACTTCGTCAACCACCACGGCACCCACTACACGGTCGAGCACGCCCGGATCTACACCCTGCCCGACACGCCCCCGCCGGTCTACGTCTCCGGCTTCGGCCCCAAGGCCATCGACCTGGCCGCCCGGATCGGGGACGGCTACGTCAGCACCATGCCGGACGCCGACATGGTCCGCCGGTTCCGGGAGAACGGCGGCGGCGACAAGCCGTGCCAGGCCGGCTTCAAGGCGGCGTACGCCGACAGCGAGAACGAGGGCGTACGGATCGCGTACGAGAAGTGGCCGAACGCCGGGGTGCCCGGCGAGCTCTCCCAGGTGCTCCCCTCCCCCCGGCACTTCGAGCAGGCCGCGCAGCTGGTGCAGCCGGAGATGATGAAGGAGGCGTTCGTCTGCGGCAACAGCGTCGACGCCCACCTGGAGATGATCGACAAGTACGCGAAGGCCGGCTTCGACGAGGTCTACGTGGCCAACACCGGCCCGAACTGGCAGGGGCTGTTCGACCTCTACCGGCGCGAGGTGCTGCCGCGCCTGCGCTGAGGAAGCGCAGGGTCGGGTGGTCCCCGGGCACCAACGGTTTCGGCGTTGATCGGCCCGGGTACCACCGGCCCTCGATGAAACTGTCCACGCACTCGACGACGTTGCGCCGCGCGGCGCGGAGCCTCTTCGGCTGGACCGCGCTGCGGCCCAACCAACTGGCCGCGATGCGCGCGGTGATGAAGCGCCGCGACGCCCTGGTGGTCCTGCCCACCGGCGCCGGCAAGTCGGCGATCTATCAGATCCCGGCCAGCCTGATCCCCGGACCGACGGTGGTCATCTCCCCCCTGCTGGCCCTCCAGCAGGACCAGATCGCGGCGCTCAACGAGCGGCAACGCCCCGAGCTGCGGGCGGTGCGGATCAGCTCCGACGAGAGCGCCGCCCAGCAGGCGGAGGCGATCGAGGAGATCCGCCGGGGGCGGGCGGAGTTCCTCTTCATCACCCCCGAGGCGCTCAGCAACCCGGACCGGATGGCCGAGGTCAAGTCGCTGAAGCCGGCCCTGGTCGCGATCGACGAGGCGCACTGCATCTCCGCCTGGGGGCACGACTTCCGCCCCGACTACCTGGCGCTCGGCCACCTCATCGACGGCCTCGGCCGGCCCCCCGTGGTGGCGCTCACCGCCACCGCCTCCCCGCCGGTACGCGACGACATCGTCGCCCGGCTGCGGCTGCGCGAGCCGGAGATCGTGGTCTCCGGCCTGGACCGGCCCAACCTCTTCCTCGAGGTGGCGCACTGCCCCACCGAGGACTACCGCTGGCGGCGGCTGACCGCGCTGCTGCGCGACGACAAGCGGCCCGGCATCATCTACGTGCCGACCCGGCGGGCCGCCGAGGAGCTGGCCGCCCGGCTCACCGACGCCGGCTGGCCGACGAAGTTCTATCACGGTGGGATGCCCACCAACGCCCGCCACGAACTGCACGAGGCGTTCCTCGCCGACCAGGTGCCGATCATGGTGGCGACGTCGGCGTTCGGCATGGGCATCGACAAGCCCAACATCGCCTGGGTGGTGCACACCGCGCTGCCCGACTCGCCGGACAGCTACTTCCAGGAGATCGGTCGCGCCGGACGGGACGGGGAACCGGCCCGGGTGCTGCTGCTCTGGCGCGCCGAGGACGTCGGCCTGCAGCGCTACTTCAGCGGCGGCCTGCCCGACGAGACCGAACTGCGCGAGCTGGCCGCGCTGCTGCGCAAGCAGGCCCGTACCCGCAAGGAGCTGCGCGAGCTGAGCGGCCTCGGCCCGCGCAAGCTCGGCCAGTACCTGTCCCTGCTGGAGCAGGTGGGTGCCGCCGAGCCCCGGGCGAAGCAGAAGATGGGCGCCCCCCGGTACGCCCCGAAGCCCGCCGAGGCGGGTCGCGCCGCCCTGGCCGAGGCGGAACGCCAGCAGACCGTGACCCGGTCCCGGACCGACATGATGCGGGCGTTCGCCGAGACCACCGGGTGCCGGGGGCAGGCGCTGCTGGCGTACTTCGGTGAGCAGATGAGCGAGGTCTGCGGGCACTGCGACAACTGCCACGCCGGCACCAGCGTCGCCGACGACGGGGCGAGCGGCCCCTTCCCGGTGCACAGCCAGGTCCGGCACCCGGAATGGGGCACCGGGCTGGTGCTCAGCTACGAGGAGGACCGGATGACGGTGCTCTTCGACGAGGTGGGGTACAAGACCCTGTCGGTCCGCGTGGTGTCCGAACAGGGCCTGCTGACGCTGGACTAGCCTGACCCGGGCACCGCCAAAGGTGCCCGGCGACAACGACGACCAGGGCGAGAGGGGCTTGATCGTGATCGAGCAGCCGGCGTACACCGGGTTCGGTTTCTCCGACGAGGAGTGGGGGCTGCTGGTCGGCCTCCCGCAGTCGGTGCTGACCGCGGCGAGCGCGGCGGAGGCCGACGGCACCAGGCGGACGATGGCCGAGAACGCCGCCGGGTTGGAGACCATCGCCGCCGGCCGGCAGTCGGCCAGCCCGCTGGTGGCCGCGGTCGCCGGTGAGATCGTCTCCCGGGTGGGCGACCCGGAGGCCGGCGAGGAACTGCCGGTGATCGCGCCGGCCGACCCGCAGGCGATGATCGACGACGTGCTGGCCCGGGCCGGCCAGGCGGCGGCCCTGCTCGCCGCGAAGGTGGACGAGGGCGAGTCGGGGGCGTACCGGCACTGGCTGGTGGAGATCGCCGAGCAGGTGGTCACCGCCGCGTCCAGCGGCGGCATCCTCGGCCTGGGCGGCGACGTGGTCAGCGACTCGGAGCGGCGCTTCCGGGACCGGCTCTCGCACGTGCTCAACGACTGACGGCCCGCCCGGCCCACAGTGGACGGGCCACCGCCGTCGATGACGGATACTCGACGCCCCACGGATGTCGCCCGGCGACACCGTGGGGCGTCCTCGATCCTGGAGGACGACGGACGAGGAGGGTCGCTGATGGACGGAACGCTGCACCGGCAGGTCCTCGACACCGGGCTGGTTCCGCCGGCCGACCGGTTCGGGATGTGGCTCGACATGATCACCAGCTCGCCGGCGCCGCTGCGGGTCCGCACCGACCACGCCGAGGACTTCGTCGCGCGGGCGGAGTTCATCGAGCTGGGCCCGATCCGGCTGGTCAACTACCGCTACCCGTCGGTGGAGTGCGTCCGCACCCGCAAGCTGGTGCAACGCTCCGACCCGGACTACTACCTGCTGGCCCTGACCACCTCCGGCCGGGGCGTGACCGCCCAGGACGGGCAGCGCAGCGCGCTGGGCGCGTACGAGTTCACCTTCTACGACTGCTCCCGCCCGCACGAGGTGAACCACTACGGCGACGACCACGGCCGGGAGGCGGCCAGCTCCGTCGTCGCCTTCATCCCGTACGACGCGCTGCCGCTGCCGCCGGGGCGGCTCGCCCCGCTCTTCGCCGGCCGGATGTCCGGCACCGACGGGATCGGCGCCCTGGTCGCGCAGTACCTGACGCAGATCACCGACCACCCCGACCAGTACCACGCCGCGGACGCCGGCCGGCTGGCCGGCGTCGGGCTCGACCTGATCTCCACGATGCTCGGTCGGCACCTGGTGTCCGAGGACGCCGTGCCGACCGAGGTACGCCGCCGGGCGCTGCTCAGCCAGGTCCGCTCCTTCATCCGGCAGCACCTGGGCGAGGTGACGCTGACCCCGCGGCAGGTCGCCGAGGCGCACCACGTCTCGGTCCGCTCGCTGCACCGGGTCTTCGAGGCCGAGGAGACCACGGTCGCGGCGTACATCCGGGACCTGCGGCTGGAGCACTGCCGGCGCGACCTCGCCGACCCGGCCCTGCGGGACCGGCCCATCCAGCTGATCGCCGCGCGGTGGGGGTTCCGCGACAAGGCGCACTTCAGCCGGGCGTTCCGCGCGGCCCACGGGCTGACCCCGCAGGAGTACCGGGCCCGGGAGCTGGAACAGGCACGGATCGTCAACACGGCGGCGTCCCTGGTCAACTCGGAGCCGACATACTGAATCCGGGCCGCCACCGGGAGACCGGGCCGGCCCACTGGTAACGGGGGGCCGTGGCGAGGCGCCCGCGACAGATCCGTCGCGGGCGGCCGCCCGGTTGTCAGGCCTCCTCGAGCAGCGTCAGGACCGCCTTCTCCGCCGCCTCGCGGGGCATCTCCGGCTCGACCGGGGCCAGCGACCCGTCGTGGTAGAGGTCCACCACCCGGGGATCCACGTAGGACGTGCGGGCCACCGTCGGGGTGTTCCCGAGCAGTTCGGAGACGCTGCGCATCACCGCCGCGACCGCCTTCCTGCGGGCGGTGACGGACCGTTGCGGGCCGAGGACGGCCAGCTCGGTCGCCGCCAGCACGGTGGCGTGCCAGGTACGGAAGTCCTTGGCCGTCATCTCCCCGCCGCTGGCGTCGCGCAGGTAGTCGTTCACCTCGTCGCTGCGTACGTCCCGCCAGCTCCGGCCGTCCCAGTAGCCGAAGAGGCGTTCGGCCGCCCGACGCCGGCGGCGCAGGTTCGTCAGCACCCGGCACAGCTCCGGGTCCTCGATCCGGCGGACCTGGTCGATGCCGCCCTTGGCGGGGAACTCGAAGACCACGCAGCCCCGGCGGGAGCGGGCGTGCTCGGGCCGCAGGGTGGCGACGCCGAACGTGGGGTCGTCGCCGGTGGCGTACTGGTCGCTGCCGACCCGGAACATGCCCATGTCGAGCAGCCGGGTCACCGTCGCCAGCACCCGGTCCCGGTTGAGCCCCCGCCCGGTCAGGTCGTGCTCGACCCGCTCCCGCAGCGACGGCAGCCGGCGGGCCACCTCCAGCACGTGGTCGAACTTCGCCTCGTCGCGTTTCTCGCGCCAGGCCGGGTGGTAGAGGTACTGCTTGCGGCCGGCCGCGTCCATCCCGATGGCCTGGATGTGCCCGTTCGGGTACGGCGAGATCCAGACGTCCTGCCAGGCGGGCGGGATCACCAGGTCCCGTAGCCGGGCCAGGGCGTCGGGGTCGCGGACCGGCTCGCCGGCCGGGTCGAGGAAGAGCCAGCCCCGGCCGCGCCGGCGCCGGCCGTAGCCCGGCCTGCCCGGATCACTGCGCCGCAACCGCACCGGAATCCCGCACCGCCCGTTCCACCTCGTCCACGGTGACCAGCACCTGGTCCACCGGGACGACCGCCACCGTCGAACGGCTTCCTACCCCTTCGGCACCGGCCCAATCGCTGTCGGTCCCGGACCACTCGGCGGCGTCCAGTACCCGGTGCCACGGCCGGTCCGCCGGTGGTCCCCAGCGGGCCGGGGAGACCGGTCCGAAGAGCACCACCGAGGCGGTGCCGTACCCGGTGGCCAGGTGGGCCACGCCGGTGTCGCCGCTGACCACCACCCGGGCGTCGGCCACCAGGGCGGCCAGGTCGGCCAGGTCGGTGCGGCCGGCGCGTACCGACTCGGGCGGCAGCCCGGCCGCGCGGGCGATCCGGACGGCCAGGTCCTGTTCGTCGGCGGAGCCGGTCAGCACCACCCGGTGCCCCCGGTCGGTCAGCGCGCGGGCGAGCGCGGCGAACCGGTCGGCCGGCCAGCGCTTGGCGGGCACCTTGCCGCCCGCGTGCAGGACGGCGGCGCCGGCCGGCACCCCGGCCCGGGGCGGGCGGCGCAGGGCCAGGTCGGCCGGGTCGGCCGGCAGGTCGTACCAGTGCAGCAGGCGGCACCAGCGGCGGACCTCGTGCTCGTCGTCGTCCCAGCGCGGCCTGTCGGTGAACTCCGGCGGCGGGTTGGCGAAGCCAGCAGCCGGCCGGGGTGGGCGGCGGCCAGCATCCGGTGCGACCGCGGGCCCCGCCCGTGCAGGTTGACCGCCACCTCCGGTGCCGGGCTCCGGCCAGGCCGGGCGGTCGGCCAGCCCGGCGGTGGGCAGCACCGGTCGATGCCGCCGACCAGCGCGGCCAGCGGTGCCAGGCCAGTCCGGCGCGGCCAGCGCCAACTCCCGGCCGGGAAAGCCGGCGCGCAGCCCGCGCAGCGCGGGGACGGCGGCGGCGAGGTCGCCGACCCCGAGCGCCCGCAGGGCCAGGATCACGGGTACGACGACTCCTGCTCGGCGCAGACCACCAGCTCGCGTACCGCGCAGCCGGGCGGCTGGGAGAGCGCGAACATGATCGCGGCGGCGGTGTCGGCGGCCTCGTTGAGCGCGGCGTCCGGCCCCGGCCGGTACTGCGCGTCCCGCTCGTCGAAGAACGCGGTCCGCATGCCGCCGGGGACGAGCAGGGTGACCCCGACCGAACCGGCCAGCTCGGCGGCGAGCGCTCGGGTGAAGCCGACCACCCCGAACTTCGCCGCGCAGTACGCGGTCGCGTCGCTGACCGCCTTCACCCCCAGCGTGGAGGCGACGGTGACGATGCTGCCCCGCGACGCCGCCAGGTAGGGCAGCGCCGCCCGGATCACCGCCGCGGTGGCGAGCAGGTCAACCGTGACGATCCGTTCCCAGGTCTCCCCCGGCACGTCGGCGAGTCGGCCGGGCACGTCCATCCCGGCGGCGGTCACCACCGCGTCCAGGCCGCCGGACCGCTCGGCCAGGTCCCGGGTGGCGGCCTCGGCGGCCCGGGTGTCGGCCAGGTCGCACTGGATCCACGGCACCCCGTCCGCGGGCGCTGCCGGTCCAGCACCAGCGGTCGGCCGCCGGCCCGGGCCACCGCCGTGACCACGGCCGCGCCGAGCCCGCTGGACCCGCCGGTGACCAGGACGGTCGGTCCGCTGCCGGGCAGTTCGCTGCTCATGCCGCCGCCCACCGACGGCCGGCGACCCGGGTCCCGGACCTGACGATCCGCTCGCTCATCGTGCCCCCTCCTCCACGGTCGACGGGGCGACCGTCGTCCCGCCCGCCGGTTGCGCCACGGTCGTCGCCGGCCAGTCGCCGGAGCCCCGGCCCGCCCGCGCCGCGGCGATCATGTCGGTGGTGGACCGCCCGTCGAGGTAGGGCACCACCACGGTGTCGCCGCCCCAGCGGCGCAGGATCTCCGCCTCGGGCAGCGACTCCTCGCCGCCGTAGTCGCCGCCCTTGACCCAGATGTCCGGCCGCAGCCAGGACAGCGCGGCGTGCGGGGTCGGCTCGTCGAAGATCAGCACCGCGTCGACGCAGCTCAGCGCGGCGAGCAGCCGGCACCGGTCGCCCTGCGGTACGACCGGCCGGTCGGCCCCCTTCAGCCCGGCCACGCTGGCGTCGGAGTTCAGGCAGACGACCAGGCAGTCGCCGAGCTGGCGGGCGGCCTGGAGGGTCGCCACGTGGCCGGCGTGCAGCAGGTCGAAACAGCCGCCGGTCGCCACCACCGTGCCGCCCGCCGCCCGCACCTCGGCGACCACCGCCTCGGCGGCCGCCGCCCCGATCCGTTCCCCGCCCCCGGTCACCACCACCGGGGACACCGCCGGCACCGGCGCCGGCACCGCCGTCGCCACTCCCCTGCCGGCCACGTACGCGGACGCCTCGGTGACCGCCGCCTGCACGGCCTCGGAGACCAGCGCGCCCCGGGCCAGGGCAACGGCGGCGGTCGCGGCGAACCGGTCCCCCGCCCCGCAGGTGTCCCCTCGGCGGCGGCCGGGGCGGGCACCATCAGCGGTGCCGCACCGGCGGCAGAGCAGCGCCCCTCGCCGCCGAGGTGACCGCGACCGCGCCGGCCCGCCACCGTCGGCGCAGCGCCTGGCCCGCCCGGGCCGCACTGACCAGCCGGGACGTGCCCGGTGCCGGCTTCGTCAGCTCCCGCGCCTCCGGCTCGTTCGGGGTCACCAGGTGTGCCCCGGGCACGGCCGACGGGCCGCGCGGGTGCGGGTCCCACACCACCGGGGCCCGGGTGGCGGCCAGCGCCGCGCGCAGCGCCGGCTGCCGGGCCACGCCCCGGCCGTAGTCGCTGACCAGCACGGCGGAGGCGTGGGCGAGCAGCCGCAGCACCGCCTCCGCCGGTTCGCCCGGTACGCCGGCCGCGCCACCCCGGTCGTGCCGCAGCAGCACCCGGCCCCGGGCGCGCAGCCGGATCTTCTCCGGGTGGCCGGCCAGCGGCAGCGCGTACACCTGCACCCCGGCGGCGGTGAGCAGGGCGGTGAGCCGGGCACCGCCGGCGTCGTCGGCGAGCGCGGTCACCAGGGCCACCTCGGCGCCCTGGTCGGCGGCGAACACCGCGGCCAGGCCGGCACCGCCGGGGCGGTCGACGTACGTGGTCTCGTCGAGCACCGGCACCGGACTGTCCGGACAGAGCCGGTTCACCAGCCCCTCGACGTCCCGGTCCAGCAGGATGTCACCGACCACCACGACGGGTCCCGTCACGCTCGACCTCCTCATCGGGTCTCGACCTCCCGGCCGGTGCCGTCGCCGAGCACCACCTCGACACCGGTACGGACCGGGCCGGTCCGGGTGTCGCCGGCCGGCAGCCGACCGGCGAGCGCCGCCGGCAGGGCCCGGTCGACGTGCTCGCAGAGCACGTGGGTGGCGACCAGGTGCAGCTCCTGCACCACCTGACCGTCCGCCGAGTCGATCGCCAGCACCTCGTGGCAGGCGTCGGCGAGGGGGTTGGGGGTGGGGCCGGTGAAGGCCCAGCAGCGGAGTCCGGTGTCGTGTCCGGCCCGGGCGGCGGTGAGGAGGTTGGTGCTGGTGCCGCTGGTGGACAGGAGCAGGAGGATGTCGTGGGGTCGGCCGTGGGCGCGGACCTGGCGGGCGAAGACCTCGTCGTAGCCGTAGTCGTTGCCGATGGCGGTCATGGCGCTGGTTTCGGCGTGCAGGGCGATGGCGGAGAGTGGTTCGCGGTCGTCGCGGAGTTTGCCGACGAGTTCGGCGGTGAGGTGTTGGGCCTCGGCGGCGCTGCCGCCGTTGCCGGCCACCAGCAGCCGGCCCCCCTCGGCCAACCGGTGCGCCAACTCCCCGCCCCAGCGTTCCAGCAGTTCCGCCGAGCGCCGGAACGGCAGCAGGGCCGCGGCCAGGTTGGCCAGGTGCACGTCGAGCACGCTGCCGTCGACCCCGCCGGTGCCGACCCCCGCCGTCATCAGGCGACCACCCGGGTCGGCCGGCGCACGGCCGCGACCGCGCCGTACACCTCGGCCAGCCGGTCCGCCGTGGTCGACCAGGAATAGCAGCGGCGGGCCCGTTCCAGGGCCGCCGTGGCGTACGCGAAGCGCCGGATCCGGTCGCCCAGCAGGCGCCGCACCGCGGCCCCCAACGCCTGCGGGTCGCGGGCCGGTACGAGGTCCCCGGTGCGCCCGTCGACCACGGTGTCGATGAGCCCGCCGACGGCACTGGCGACCACCGGCACGCCGCAGGCCATCGCCTCCAGCGGGGTGAGCCCGAACGGCTCGTACCAGGGGGCGGCGACCAGCACGTCGGCCGAGCGGTACCAGCGGCCCATCTCCTCGCGGGGCACCGCGCCGACCAGCCTGACCCGGTCGGCGAGGCCGAGGGACTCGGCGAGGGCACGCAGCCGCAGCGCGTACGGGTCGGTCTCCAGCAGCCCGGCGGGCGGCCCGCCGACCACCACGCACTCCGCCTCGGGGACGTCGGCCACCGCCCGGATCACGTCCTGGAAGCCCTTGCGTTCCACCAGCCGGCCGACGGTGAGGATCCGGGGCCGGTCGCCGTCGCGGTCGGCGGCGGGGCCCAGCGGGGCGAAGGTGCCCAGGTTGACCCCGGACGGCACCACCGTGATCCGGGCCCGGGGCACCCCCATCCGAACCAGCTCGGCGACCTCGTCCTGGCACTGGGCGATCACCCGGTCGACCGCGCGGCCCAGGTCCCGCTCGTGGTCGAGCCGCCCCGGCGGGCTGGTGTCCTGCGCGCCCTGGTGGCGGCGCTTGACCGTGCCGAGCGCGTGGTACGTCTGCACCACCGGCACCCCGGTGCGCCGACCGGCGGCGAGCGCGGCGAGACCGCTCATCCAGAAGTGCGCGTGCACCACCTCGGGCTGCCAGTCGCCGGTGCGCCACCGCTCGGCCAGCCACCCGCCGAACTCCGGCATGTACGGCAGCAGGTCGTCCTTGGCGACCGGCTCGGCCGGACCGGCGGGTACGTGCACCACGTCGAAGCCGCCCGGCGCGCGTACCGTGACCGGCAGGTCCACCGCGTCCCGGCGGGTGTAGACGCGGACGTCGTGGCCGGCGGCGACGAGCGCGGCGGAGAGTTCGGCGACATGCGTGTTCTGGCCACCGGCGTCCTCGCCGCCGA
Organism: Micromonospora sp. R77; assembly: GCF_022747945.1. Lineage (NCBI taxonomy): Bacteria > Bacillati > Actinomycetota > Actinomycetes > Micromonosporales > Micromonosporaceae > Micromonospora > Micromonospora sp. R77. The sequence goes on along the minus strand of NZ_JALDST010000001.1, from coordinate 4,962,750 downwards.
GGACGGCGAGCGGGCTGGCATGCTCCGAGATCATCGCGACGCGCATGTTTCCTCCTCCAGCAGCCGGTCCCAGTCGGCGAGGAATCGGTCCAGTCCGTAGCGGTCCCGGGCGGCGACCCGGGCCGCCGCGCCGGCCCGGCGGGCCGCGTCCGGGTCGTCCAGGAACCCCCGCGCGGCGTCGAGCAGCACGTCGACGCGGGTGGAGAGGGCACCCGCGGCCGGCGGCACCGCCTCCACGGCCTCGGTGGTGGCGAGCGCGACCACCGGCATCCCGATGGTCATCGCCTCGACCAGGCTCAGCCCGAGCGACGTCCACCGGCACAGGTGCAGGTACGCCCGCCGCCGGGCCAGTTCCGCGTGCATGACGTGCTGCGGGACGTCGTCGTGGCTGGTGACCCGGTCGGCGGGCAGGCCGAGCCGGTCGGCCAGCCCGGCCACGCCCATGCCGAAGACGTCCAGCGGCGCGACTGCGGCGAACCGGGACAGCAGGTCGGTGCCGGCGACCCGCCACCGGCGTACCGGCTCGTTGATCACCACGGCCAGCCGGTCCAGCTCACCGGTCCACTCGACGGAAGGCGCCACCACGCCGTGCTCGACGACGGCGGTGCGGGTGCCGCCGTTGTCCCAGAACAGCTCGTTGAATCCGGTGACGTGGGTGAGCAGCAGGTCGTCCCGGTCGGCCATCGGGTGGCGGGTGTTGGGCACGTCGCCCTTGGGGGTGTTGTGCTCGACGTAGATCGCCGGGACGTCCCGGCCCACCCGCCGGCCCAGCCAGTCGCAGGCCAGGTCGAACTCCTCGGGACGCTGGAGCAGGACGACGTCCACCTCGGCCCGACGCAGCTCCTGCGGGGTCACCTCGACGGCGCTGTCGGGCCACGGATAGGTCCGCGCCCGGCCGAGGCCGTACGGGCCCCGGTCCGGGGTGACCGGCACCAGGTAGCGGTGCTTGCCGTGCACGAAGGAGGTGGTCCACGACCCGTGTACGTGCCAGACGAGGATGTTCATCGCGGACCCCCGCCGGTCTCCGGCGCCTCGGGGGGTACGCCGAGCAGGCGCAACGCCTCCAGGACCCGTCCCGGCTCGACCGCGGCGAGGCAGGGGTGCCCGGGCACCGGGCAGCGCGTGGCGCGGGTGTCCCGGCAGGGTGCCGCCGCGTCGCCGAGGCGCACGGTGGGCACCCGGTAGGGACCCCACTGTCCGTAGGGGACGGTCGGGGCGAAGAGGCTGACCACCGGCACGCCGAGCGCCGCGGCCAGGTGCGCCGGCCCGGTGTTCCCCACCACCAGCGCGCCGGCACCGGCGATCACCGCGGCCAGCTCACCGAGCCCGGTGCGCCCGCCCAGGTCGGTGCCGCCGGCTGCGGCGACCCGGGCGGTGAGGTCCCGCTCGCCCGCGCCGCCGGTGACCAGCACCCGGTAGCCGGCGGCGCTGAGCACCCGCACGATCCGGGTGGCCAGTTCGGGCGGGCAGGCCCGGGTCGGCACCGACGAGCCGGGATGCAGCACCACGTACCCCGGCTCGACCGGGCCGGCGGCAGGGCCGCGGCCCGCAGCCGCAGGCCCGGTTCGTCCCCGGCGGCCAGGGCGAAGCGGCGGCGGCGGCCAGGGACAGGGCCCGTTCGGGTTCGGGTACGCCGACGGGCACGCGGTGGCGGACGTCGAGCAGCGAGCCGGGGTAGTCGTCGCTGATGGCGCTGATGCGGGGTACGCCGGCGAGGCGTAGGAGCAGGGCGAGGGGTAGGGGTGACTGGTGGTAGCTGGTGAAGATGACGGCTTCGTCGGCGTGGACGGTGGTGAGGCGTTCGGTGAGGCGGTGGATGTCGGTCGGGTCGACGGGTGCGGGGTCGCCGTCGATCCAGGGCAGGGGCCAGTCGATGATCTGGTCGATGTCGGGGAGGAGTTCGGCGGCGGGCGCCCGCGCGGGCCGCAGAGCAGGGTGACGTGGTCGGCCGAGGCGGCGACGGCGCGGATGCCGGGGCCGGTGACCAGGACGTCCCCGGCCGCGTCGCTGCGGACCACCAGCACCCGACCGCGCCGGCCGGTCGGGGCCGGGCCGGCGACCAGCGCCATCCGGTCGAGGATCTCGGTGGCCGCGGCCGGCAGGTCGGCCACCACCCGGGGCGCGGCGGCCACCTCGGCCGGACGGGTCGCCGGGGTCGGCACCATGACGGCGGCGGTCGCGCCGGCGGCGAGCGCGGCGGTGACGTCCCGGCCGATGTCGCCGACCATGACGCAGCGGCGGGGGGTGGTGCCGAGCGCCGTGGCGGCGGCGTGCACCAGACCGGGCGCGGGCTTGCGGCAGGCGCAGCCGTCGGTGTCGTCGTGCGGGCAGACGTGCCAGCTGTCGAAGGGGCCGAGCAGTTCGGAGATCCGGTCGTGCACGGCCCGCAGCTGCGCGGCGGTGAACAGGCCCCGGGCCAGCCCGGACTGGTTGGTCACCACGGCCAGCCGCAGCCCGGCCGCCCGCAGCCGGTCGAGGGCCTCCCGGACGCCCGGCAGCGGCCGGACCTTCTCCGGGTCGCCGTTGTAGGGCACGTCCTCGACCAGCGTGCCGTCCCGGTCGAGCAGCACCGCGTCGAAGAGACCGGGACCGGGCGGAAACCGGTCAGCACCCGGGTCAACCCGGGCTGACCTGCACTGATCCCGCTCGTGGTCCCGTCGCACGGCGGGCGGGTTCCCGACGCCCCGAGGAGTAAACATCATCTTCGCCCGGCCCGGCCCCGCGTCGTCGCCGGCCGGCCGTCGACTGCCGCCGGCCCGGTCCGGCGATACCCGCCGCCCGGGAGAAGCTAACCCGGCGGGCCTGTTACGGGCCGACCGGGCAGGGGTACTGGAGGACGGTGGCGATCGTGGAGAAAGTGATCCAGGCTTCCCCGCAGCAGGTCTTCGACGTCCTCGCTGACGGATGGACCTACAGCGACTGGGTGGTCGGCACCGCGCACGTGCGGGACGTCGACGACGCCTGGCCCCGGGTGGGCGCTCAGCTGCACCACCGGGCCGGGCCGTGGCCGTTCTCGTTGCAGGACTCCTCGACGGTGCTGGTCTGCGAGCCGCCGCGCAAGATGGTCATCAAGGCGGGACTCTGGCCGGCCGGTGAGGCGATCGTGGTCTTCACCCTGGAACCGGTGGACGAGCACGCCACCCGGGTACGCATCGGCGAGGACTTCGCCGCGGGGCCGCTGCGCTGGGTCCGCAACAAGCTCAACGACCTGGTGCTGCACCAGCGCAACAAGGAGACGCTGAACCGGCTCTCCGACATCGCCACCCGGCAGAAGGGCTCCGACGCGCTGCGCGGGCGTCGCTGACGACGTCGGGGAGACCACTCGATACCCTCTTCGGTGAACCCTGTCGGCAAACCGAGGATGTCCGTGATGATCGAACCCGTTCAGTTGCCTTCTCCCTGGCGGGACGTGCGCCTGACCGTCGTCGTTCCCACCTACAACGAGGCGGGTAACCTCCCGGTGCTGGTCGAGCGGCTCCTCGCGCTCCCGCTGCCGGGGCTCAAGGTGCTGGTTGCCGACGACAACTCCCCGGACGGGACCGGCGAGGTGGCCGACAAGCTGGCCATCGAGCACCCGGACCGGATCCAGGTGGTGCACCGGGCCGGCAAGGAGGGCCTGGGCCGGGCGTACGTGGACGGCATCGGGCGGGCCCTGGACGGCGGCGCGGAGTACGTGGCGCAGATGGACGCGGACCTGTCGCACCCGCCGGAGGCGCTGCCGGGGATGCTGGGCGCGCTCCTGTCGACGCAGGCCGGCGTGGTGATCGGTTCCCGTTACGTGCCCGGTGGACAGCTCGACGAGAACTGGCCGCTCTACCGGCGCGCGCTCAGCGGCTGGGCCAACCTGTACGTGCACACCCTGCTGCGGGTGCGGATCCGTGACCTCACCGCGGGCTTCAAGATCTGGCGGGCCGACGCGCTGCGCGACATCGGGTTGGCGCGCGTGCAGTCCAACGGTTACAGCTTCCAGGTGGAGATGCACTACCTCGCCACGAAGCTCGGGCACACCATCCTGGAGGTGCCGATCCGCTTCGAGGAGCGCCGCGAGGGCGCGTCGAAGATGACCACCGCCACCAAGGTCGAGAGCGCGCTGATGCCGTTCAAGCTGCGCTCCCGGCACCGCAACATCGAGAACTGACCGGTCCCGACAGGACGACGGAACGCCCCGGCCAGACCTCGGCCGGGGCGTTCAGCGGTAGATCGTCCGGTGCGCCGCGCCGATCGCACCGGCGTACAGGCCGCCGGTGAGCGCGCGGTCGCGGCCAGGGCCGCCCGGGCGGCGTTCGCCCCCGGCGCGCCGTGCACGCCGCCGCCGGGGTGCGCCGACGAACTGGCCAGGAAGAGCCGGTCCACCGGGGTGTCCGCGCGGCCCAGGCCGGGAATCGGCCGCAGGAAGAGCTGCTGGTACGCGGCCGCGGTGCCGCCGCCGAGCGCCCCGCCGACCAGGCTCGGGTCGCCCTTCTCCAGGTCGGCCGGACCGGCCACGTGCCGGCCCACGATCAGCGACCGGAACCCGGGCGCGGCCTCCTCCAGCACCTCCTCCATGCGGGTCACGTGCTCCGCGATCTGCTCGGCCCGCCACTCGCGCCGGAACGGCAGGTGGGTGTACGACCAGAGCGACTCCGTGCCGGGCGGCGAGTGGCTCGGATCGGCCACCGACATCTGCCCCACCAGCAGGAACGGGTCACGCGGCACCTCACCCCGGGCCAACTCGGCGGAGTAGGTGGTCAGCCCGTCGAGGTCCGCGCCCAGGTGCACGGTGCCGGCGGTGGCCACCGACCGGTTCTTCCACGGCACCGGCGCGGAGAGCGCCCAGTCGACCTTGAGGGTCGAGCCGTCCCACTTGAAGTGGGCCAGGTCCTCCACCATCCGGGGCGGCAGCGCCGCCGCACCGACGAGATCCAGGAAGAGCGCCGGGGCGGGCACGTCGGCGAGCACCGCCCGGCGGGCCCGCCAGGTCGCGCCCCCGACCGTCCGTACGCCCATCGCGCGACCCCGCGCGGTGAGCACCCGGTCGACGTGGGCGCCGTAGCTGATCCGGCCGCCCCGCTCGATCAACCGGGACACCAGGGCGTCGGTGATCTTCTGGGCCCCGCCGACCGGCACCGGCCAGCCGACCTCCTGACCGAGCATGGCGAGCAGCCAGCCGTACACCCCGGAGCCGGCCTCCTCGGGGGACAGGTCGGTGTGCAGGGCGCAGCCGGCCAGCAGCGCGGGCCCGCCGGCCCCTTCGAAGAGTTCGTCGCCGAGCTTGCGTACCGGCACCACGAGGCGGCGGGCCAGCCGCAGCGCCCCGCCGACGCGCAGCCTCCGCAGCAGGGTCAGCCCACCCCGCACCGGCGGGAACGGCGTGGTGATGGTGTCGAGCATCGGCCCGGACACCTCCCGCCAGTCCGTGTACGCGTTGCGCCAGCGGTCCCCGTCGCCGGGCGCGAACGCCTCCAGCGACGCGGCGGTGACGTCCGGGTCCCGGTTGACCACGGCGGCCCGGCCGTCGGGCAGCAGGTGCGCCAGCACGTCGGGCGCGTGCGTCCAGGTGAGCCCGTGCCGGTCCAGGTCCAGGCCGCGCAGCACCGGCGAGGCGTACCCGAGCGGGTAGAAGGAGCTGTAGAGGTCGCTGAGATAGCCCGGGGCGGTGACCTCGGCGGAACGGACCGCGCCACCGGGGGCCTGGGTCGCCTCCAGCACGAGCACGTCCCAGCCCGCGTCGGCCAGCAGGTTGGCGGCGACCAGTCCGTTGTGCCCGGCGCCGATGACGACGGCGTCCGCGCTCTCCGGACCGGTCGAGATGCCGGTCGAAGTCATCCGATCCGCCTACCCGGCCGGTTACCGGGCGAAACGCGTTTGCCTCGACGGGACCGGGGCATCCACTGCCGCATGTACACGGTTGCGCAGCTCATAGGTGGAGTGTGGGGCGCGGGGGGCGCGGGAGGCGAGCTGGTCGTACCCGATCCGGCCGACGGCTCCCCGGTGACCACGGTGCCGGTGGCGACGGCGGACGAGGTGGCCAAGGTGGTCGAGGCCGTGCGCGACGCGGCGGCCGAGTGGGCGGCGACCGCCCCGGCCGAGCGGCCGCGGCGCTGCACCGGGCCGCGGACGCGGTGGAGGCCGCCGCCGAGGAGTTGGCCCGGGCCACCACGGCCGAGATGGGCAAGCCGCTGGACGACGCCCGCGGCGGCGTCGCGGCCGGCGTCGGCACCCTGCGACAGTATGCGGAACTCGGCCCGGTCCGGGGCGGCCGGACGCTGCACGGCGGCTCCGCCGCGATCGACTTCATGGCACCCGAACCGCGGGGCGTGGTCGCCGCGATCACCCCCTGGAACGACCCGGTGGCGGTCTCCTGCGGGCTGCTCGGCGCCGCCCTGGTCACCGGCAACGTGGTGCTGTACAAGCCGAGCGAGCGGACCCCCGGGACCGGCTGGCTACTGGCCAAGGCCCTCGACTCGGCGCTGCCGGCCGGGGTGCTCTCCCTGCTCACCGGTGGTCCCGAGGTGGGTGCGGCGCTGGCCGGCCAGGAGGTCGACGTGGTGGCCCACGTCGGGTCCACCGCCACCGGCCGGGCGATCGCCGCCGCCGGCGCCCGCACCGGCGCGAAGGTGCTGCTGGAGAACGGTGGCAGCGACCCGCTGGTGGTGGACGCCGACGTCGACCCGGTCTGGGCGGCCGAGCAGGCGGCCCTGGGCTGTTTCGCCAACGCCGGGCAGATCTGCGTCGCGGTGGAACGGATCTACGTGCACCGGGAGGTGGCGGAGGACTTCGTGACGGCGCTGGTCCAGCGGGCCGAGGCGCTCACCGTCGGCGCCGGCACCGACCCGCGGACGCAGCTCGGTCCGCTGGTGGACCGGCGGCACCGGGACCACGTGCACGGTCAGGTCACCGCCGCGGTGGCCGAGGGGGCGCAGGTGCGGACTGGCGGGACGGTGCCGGACGGCCCCGGGGCGTTCTATCCGGCCACCGTGGTGACCGACTGCCGGCACGAGATGACGCTGGTCCGCGAGGAGACGTTCGGGCCGGTCGCCCCGGTGGTCGTGGTCGACTCGTTCAGCGAGGGGCTGCGCTGCGCCGCCGACTCGCCGTACGGGCTGGCGGCCACGGTGCTCACCGGGTCGATGAGCCACGCCCAGCGGGCCTGGCGGGAACTGCCGGTCGGCACGGTGAAGGTCAACGCGGTCTTCGGGGGCGCGCCGGGCGGTGCCGCGCAGCCGCGCCGGGGCAGCGGCCAGGGCTTCGGGTACGGCCCCGAGCTGCTCGACGAGTTCAGCACGGTCAAGGCGGTGCACATCGAGGCTCCGGGCGGCGGCCACTGGTGACCCGTCGACCGACGACGGGAGCCCGGGACCAGCCGGTCCCGGGCTCCCGTGTGTCGTACGTCAGCGGCCGCCGCGCGCCTTGCGGGTCGCGTTGGTGTTCGCCTTCTCGATGGCCTTGACCAGTTCCGGCTTGGTCATCCGGGACCGGCCCGGCACGTCGAGCTTCTTCGCCACCGCCATCAGGTGGTCCTTGGTGGCGTTGGCGTCCACACCGCCCGCGGTGGGTGCCCGCCGGGCCGGGCCGCCGCCCGCCGCCTGCCGGTCGCTGGGGCCCTTGCGGCCCTTCGGCTCCCAGTGGTCACCGACCTTCTCGAACTCGTGCTTCACCGCGGCGAAGGCGGTGCGGTGGGCCCGCTCCCCCTCGCCGTACGTCTCCACCGCCGAGTCGTGCGTCTTCTCCCACGTGCGCTGGGCCTTCTCCGGGGAGCGCCGCAGCGTGCTGGGCAGTACCTCGCGCCCGGGCATCTCGTCCTCCTCCGCGTCGCTGGGTCACCTCCTGGGGTTCCCGCCCGGGACCGGGACAAACCGGCATACCGTTTGTCGATTTTTCGCCCGGGGTACCGGCTCTGGCACGCGGCGGGGGTGCGCCCGGGCGCGGGACACAGGGAGCGGTCATGGCAGCGACGAGTCAGCCGGTGGTCACCGACCGGCAGCGGGCCCGGTTCCCCCGGCGCATCCGCCAGTTGAGCTGGGCGACCTGGCGCGGGGTGCTGGTCCGCAGCGGCCGGAACTTCGTCAAGGACAACTGCGCGGACTGGGCCGCCGCGCTCACCTACTACGGGGTGCTGGCGCTCTTCCCCGCCACCATCGTGGTGGTCGCGCTGGTCGGGCTCGTCTCCGACGGGGAGCGCACCGTGGACACCGTGATCGGGCTGGCCCGTGACGTGGGCGCCGGCTCGGTGGTCGGCAACGAGGGCTTCGTCGACGTGATCCGCGGCGTGGTCGACCAGCAGAGCTCGGCGCGGGTGCTGCTCAGCTTCGGTCTGCTCGGCGCGCTGTGGTCGGCGTCCGGCTTCATCGGGGCGTTCACCCGGGCCTCCAACGCGATCTACGGCGTCGAGGAGGGCCGCCCCTTCTACCGGCTGCGGCCGTTGCAGATCGGCATGGCCGCGCTGTCGCTGCTGCTGCTGGCCGTGGTGGCGCTCGGCCTGATCGTCAGCGGTCCGGTCGCGGACGCGGTCGGCGACCTGGTGCACGCCGGCGGGCTGGCCCGCACGGTGTGGGGCGTGGCGAAGTGGCCGGCGCTCGCCCTGCTGGTGATGGCGCTGCTGTCGCTGCTGTTCTGGATCGCCCCGAACGTGCGGCAGCCCCGGTTCCGCTGGCTCACCCCGGGCGGCGGCCTGGCCCTGGTCGCCTGGGTGCTCGCCTCCTTCGGTTTCGGCCTCTACGTGTCGAACTTCGGCTCGTACGACGTCACCTACGGCAGCCTGGGCGCGGTCATCGCCTTCCTGGTGTGGCTCTACCTGTCCAACTGCGCGCTGATGCTGGGCGTCCAGGTGAATGCGGAACTGCAGCGCGGCCGGGTGCTCCAGTCGGGTGCCGGTGACCCGGGTGAGCCGGTGCTGCCGCCCCGGGCCCCGGCCGATTCGTGACCGGATGACCGGCTTCACGGCCCGGCCCCGGTTTACCGGCCGCCCGCCCGGGCATCCCTGACGGCATGGAACGTGGCAGCAGCAAGCACTCACCCAGGGTCGACGAGCAGATGAGCCAGGAGGTCAGCGGGCTCGTCCAGGGACCGGGGACCGGCGGCTCCCGGGTGGACGAGTTCCGTCAGCCGGAGCCGGCCGGCGAGGACCAGCCGGAGGCGACCACCGCCCCGGCCGGCGAGCTGCGCAGCGGTGCCCCGCAGGGCATGAGCTCCCAGGACGTCGAGGCGCGCAGCCGCCTCGGCCGGTTCATCACGACGACCGCCCTGCCCGGTGACCGCGACGCGCTGGTCGCCAACGCCCGCGAGAACGAGGCCCCGGCCGACATCGTGGCGGCGTTGGAGCGACTGCCGGAGGGCACCCGTTACCAGACGATTTCCGAGGTGTGGGCCGCCCTCGGGCACAAGAACGAGACGACGCGCTGGTGACCGGATCGGCCCACGATCCGGAGCGTCACCGGCGGCAGAGGAGGAAATCCTGATGAGCGGCGTAATGGAGCACGTGGACGTCTCCGTCCCGATCCGGACCGCGTACGACCAGTGGACCCAGTTCGAGGAGTTCCCCCACTTCATGGAGGGTGTCCAGGAGGTCCGGCAGCTCTCCGACACGATGACCCACTGGACGGTGGAGATCGCCGGGGTCAAGCGCGAGTTCGACGCCGAGATCACCGAGCAGCTGCCCGACGAGCGGGTCGCCTGGAAGTCCACCGGCGGCACCCAGCACGCCGGCGTGGTGACCTTCCACCGGTTGGACGAGAACGACACCCGGGTCACCCTGCAGCTGGAGTTCGAGCCGCACGGCGTGGTCGAGAAGGCGGGCGACAAGCTCGGCGTCGTCGACCGCCGCGCCAAGGGCGACCTGGAGCGGTTCAAGCAGTTCATCGAGCGACGCGGTCAGGAGACCGGGGCCTGGCGGGGCTCGGTCGACCGGCCGACCCCGTGAGCACGTACCCCCGCTGACCACACGTCCGACGGCCGCCGGTGATCCGGCGGCCGTCGTCGTGCGTCGGCAGCCGGGCCGGCGGCGGCCGTTTGCGATCATCGCCCCCGGGTACCGCAACGGAATGACCGACAACGACAGCCACGTCTGGCGCGACGAGGACCGCACTCCCCTGCACGAGCTGGACCGGGCGGTCGCCCGGTCGACCCTGGACGGGCAGGCCGACGACGTCACCGGCAACGACGCCGGGGAGGAGGCCGCGTTCGGACACGGTCCGGAGGCGGTGGACCGGGGTGCCGGCCCGGAGGCCGAGCGGCGCGAGATGACCGACGCGGACCGGGCGTACCGGCCGTCGACCACCGGACGGACCGGCCCGGACACCATGTGAGCCGGACGCCGGGCGCCACCGGCGCCCGGCGTCGTCCGGTCACCTTTAACACGGAACAGTCGCTGCCGCGTCCCCCGGAACGGCAAGAATTACGGTCCGGGCGGGTCGAGAAACGGACAGCCCATCCAGAATCGGCCGAACGGGTGACGGCAGAGCGGGTGCTTCGCGCAAGACTTTCGGAATGCAACAGGGCTCCGGCATCCTCACCCCACGTCAGCGTCGCCTGGCCTGGCTGGGCTTCCTGCTCGCCGCCATCCAGGCACCCGTCGCCGCGAAGTTCGTCGCGGACAGCTCCTGGCTGTTCAGCCTCTGCGTCGCGCTGATGGTGGCCACCGTGATCATCGCGGACGACGCCGCCCGGCGGCAGCCGGCGCAGGCCCGCTCCTCCGACTAGCCGTCCGCGCCGGGGCGCGCCTCGTGCCCCGGCCAGCCGCGGGTCCGCCGGCGTTCCTTCATCTCCGCCTCGTACAGGTGGCGTCGGCCGTCGACCAACTCGTCGCGGGCCTGCCGGTCCAGCTCCCGGAAGAGGGCGTAGTAGCCGTCGTCGAAGTCCTCGACGATCTGGAACGTCCAGCGTCCGGCGATCACGTTACGGCCGAGCAGGTCCCGTCCGATCCGGTCGGCGATCGCCTCGTGTCCGGCCTTGCGGAACAGCTCGACCGCGTCGTCGAGCATCAGGTCGGCGTGCCCGACGAGCTGGTGCAGCGAGTAGAGGTGCCCGCGTACCCGCTCGACGGTCTCCAGGGCCTCGCTCAGCTTGCCCAGCGCCGCGACCGTGTCGTCGCTCACGCCGGCCGGGCGGCGGTGCGCCTCGTCGGGTCCGTCGACGTGTCCCATTGCGGTCCTCCCGGGATCGGCTGCGCGGGTTCGCGTGGTTTCCCTTCTGCCCCGTCCCGGCCGGGTCAATCCCCCCGGGGGAACCCCGCCGACCGGCGGCGGATCCGGTCATCGGCCGGTCGGCCGAGGTCGCACCGGTCGCGCGACGATTAGCCTCGGTCACCATGCGTGTGCCGTACAACCGGGTCGCGACCCGTACCGCCGCAAGCTCCGCGCGGTCCGCCCTCGCCGTGCTCACCTCCTCCGTCGGCACCACGGGCCTCGCCGCGGCCGCCGCCCGTCCCGGCCTGCTGGCCCTGGTGGACCAGCACGCGGCCGCCGTACGCGACAGCCTCGGCGGCGACCGCCGGCCGCTGACGGTGGCCGCGCTCGCCGGCTACGCCGAGGGGGTCCGCGCGGCGGCCCTGGAGCACGGCTGGCAGCCGCCGGCCGACGGGACCGACTGGGCGGAGCCGGACTGGCTGCGGCTGCGACTGCTGGGGGTCTGCGCGCTGGCCCGTTCGCTGGACCCGCGGTACCTGGCCTGAGCACGGCGCAGGGTGCCCGCGATCGCCCCGCGGACACCCTGCCTCGCACCCCCCGGCTCAGCCGTTCGGCCGCCGGAACTGCTGGGTCTGCTCGCCCGAGCCCATCGGCCGGGTGCCGGTCATCGAGGACTCCGGCATGACCTGGGTACGCTGCCCGCCCCGGTCGGCCATCTGGCGCTCGTAGTCGCTGCGCCCCGCCCCCTGCGCCTGCCGCTGCTCGCGGATCGCCCGGGACTCCTCGGCGGCCCGGTCGAGCCAGCCGTCCCAGCGGTTCTGCATCGGCTTGACCAGACCACCGCCGACGCCGACGATCAGGATGCCGGCCACCGTGGCGAGCACCGCGATCAGCACCGGCGTGGTGACCGTGGTGGCGATGCCCACCTGGTTGAGCGCGGCGATCACGCCGAGCGCCAGGATGAAGATCGCCGTCAGGTCGGCGAGGACCTTGCCGTAGGAGAGCCCGCCCAGCGCGCCGGTGATGAGGTCCCGGACGGCGTTGGCGATGGCGGCGGCGACCACCACGATGACGATCGCCACGAAGGCCCGCGGCAGCCAGGAGATCACTCCTCGGATCAGGTCACTGATCGCGTTCGGTCCCCACACCCCGAAGGCGAACTGCAGGGTGAACAGCAGCACCGCGTAGTAGGCCAGTTTGGCCAGGATGTCGCTGGCGTCGTACTTCGTTCTCTCGAGTGCGCGTTTGATGCCACCACGTTCGACCGCACGGTCGAATCCCACCCGTTCCAGTGCCGCGTCCACGATCTTGAGGACGGCTCGGGCGATGAGCCACCCCACCACGAGGATCACGACGAACGCGATGGCCCTCGGGATGAAGAGCAGCACCGACCTCCAGAAATCGGTCAGGGCGGCACCGATGTCGGCCTGCCCGACCGCGACGGTCCTAGGCATGGGTGTCCCTTCCTGTCGCGTGAATTGCGACGCCCGCATACCCGGTCGTTCCGTCAGCACGCCGCACCGGCCGTCAGCAATTTCCCGACACCTCCCCCGAAACCGGCCCTGACCTGCTGCTATGTCCGTGGCCAGCGGCTCGGACCGGCGGTCACCGGGCATGATCGGAACGTGCCGCCGACGCTCCGGTTAGGCTGCGTCCATGCCAGGCACGGTCGGGCGGGTCCCCACACCATCGGCTCCCGCGACGCGAACAGCAGCGGAGCCCGGGGTCACCGGCTCCGCGTCCGTGCTCGCCCACCCGTGGGCCGACACCCCGCTCGGCCCGCCGCAGCGCTGGGACCCGGCACTCCGCGCGGTGGTGGAGCTCATCGTCGCCTCGCCGGTGCCGATGGCCCTGCTCTACGGCGACGACCTGGTGATGCTCTACAACGACGGCTACGCCGAACTGATCGGCGGGCGGCACCCCGAGGCGCTGGGCCGGCCCGCGGCGGAGGTCTTCGCCGACATCTGGGACGACCCGGGCACCGGCGAGGTGCTCCAGCGGGCGTACCGCAACGGCGAGTCCTTCCTCGCCCGGGAGGCCGTGCTCCCGATCCACCGGCACCTGCCCGACGGCACGGGCGAACCGGCGGTCTTCACCCGCGGCCACTCCCCCGTCCGGGACAGCGCCGGCCGGATCATCGGGGTGCTCACCGTCGCCGCCCAGACCACGCAGCTCACCCAGCAGCTGCAGAGCCTGAGCGAGTTCGCCGCCGCGCTCTCCGGCACGCTCACCCTGGACGACGTCGCCCGGGTGACGCTGCGCTACTGCATCGACTCCTTCGACGCCGACCGGGTGTCACTCGCGGTGGACGAGGGTTCGGCCTGGCGGATGGTCCGGCGGATCCGCGGGGAGCTGCTCGACGAGGCGGACGAGCGGCTGCCGCCGCTGTGGCGACGGATGACGGCCGAGTCGCCGTTCCCGGTGGTGACGACCGCGCGCAGCGGGGTGCCGTACTTCGCCTCCGACGGGCAGCCGCTGCGGGAGAACGCCGCCGACCGGCACGACGAGAAGATCCGGGCGATCGCCGCGCTGCCGCTGCGGTCCACGGTGATCCGGGGTGCCCTGACCGTCGGCTACCAACTGCCGCACACCTGGTCGGCGGCAGAACGGGCGCTGCTCGCCGCCTCGGCGGAGCTGGTCGGTCAGGCCGCCGAGCGGGCCCGCCGGTTCGAGACCCAGCACGGGACCGCCCAGCTGTTGCAGCGCAGCATGCTGCCGGACCAGTTGCCGGACCTGCCCCGGCTGCGGATCGCCGCCCGCTACGAGCCCGGCGTGGACGGCAACGCCGCCGGCGGCGACTTCTACGACGCGTTCGTGCTGCCCTCCGGGGCGCTGGCGGTGGTGCTCGGCGACGTGGCCGGTCACGACCTGCGGGCCGCCGCGCGGATGGGTCAGGTCCGGGCGGCGCTACGGGCCCTCGCCCTGTCCGACCCACGACCGGACGCGGTGCTCGCCGGCCTGGACCGGCTGGTGACCAGCCTGGGCGTCGAGTCGGGTACGCACGAACTCTTCGTCACGGTGGTCTTCGGCGTGATCGAGGTGGACCGCGGGACGGTCACGCTGGCCAGCGCCGGCCATCCCGCACCACTGATCCGCCGCTGCCCGCCGGACGGCCCGCCGGTCGCCGAGTACGTCGACGTGCCGCCCGGGGCGCCGCTGGGGCTGGACAGCCGGCCCGGCACCGTCACCGTGCCGTTCACCCCGGGCGACACCCTGCTGCTCTACAGCGACGGGGTCGTCGAGCGACGGTGGCAGGGCCTCGCCGACGGGCTGGGCGGCCTGGGCGACGCGCTCAGCGGCGCGAGCAGCGGCGACCCGCGGGCGCTCTGCGCGGTGGCCACCGCCGCGGTGCCCGGTGCCACCGAGGACGACGTGGCCGTGCTGGCGGTGGAGCACGCGGTCAAGCCGAGCCGCTCCGCGAGCATGGAGGTCCCGGCCGAGCCGACCGCCCCGAGCCGGGTCCGGCACTGGCTGACCGCCCAGCTCACCGAGTGGCGGGTGCCGGAGGGCGTGATCGGGGCGGCGGTGCTGTGCACCAGCGAGCTGACCACCAACGCCCTGCTGCACGCCGGCACGGCGGCCCGGGTGGAGATCGACCTGAGCGCCGAACGGCTGCTGGTCTCGGTGGCCGACTCGGGCACCCGGGGCACGGTGACCCGGGCCCAGACCGACACCCTGAGCAGCCGGGGGCGCGGTCTGGGGCTGATCGAGGAGCTGAGCGACGCGTGGGGCACCGACCCGACGGTGCGCGGCTCGACCGTCTGGTTCGAGATCCTCGTCCCGGCCGGGTGAGGCGCGCGTCGACGGGGTAGGAGGACGGGCATGCCTTCCGACAACCGCAGCGGCGTCCTCCTCGACGTGGACGGGACCCTCGTCGACACCACCTATCTGCACACCGTGAGCTGGTGGGAGGCGCTGCGTCAGGCCGACCACCTGGTGCCGATGACGCACATCCACCGGTCCATCGGGATGGGCTCGGACAAGCTCCTCGACCACCTGTTGGGCCCGGAACGCGACCGGGACGGCGACGGCAGGCTGCGCGACGCGCACGACAGCCTCTACGCCGAGTACTGGCAGCGGTTGGCGCCGCTGCCCGGCGCGGTGGAGCTGCTGCGGGCCTGCGCGGCGCGGGGGCTCCGGGTGGTGCTGGCCACCTCGGCGGCCGAGCACGAGGCGACGGCGCTGCGCAAGGTCATCGACGCCGACGACGTGATCGACACGGTCACCTCCGCCGCCGACGCGCAGGAGAGCAAGCCGGCACCGGACATCCTGGTGGCCGCGCTGGAGCAGTCCGGGCTGCGGGCGGACCGGGTGGTCTTCGTCGGCGACTCGGTGTGGGACGTGGCGGCGGCCGGCAAGCTGGACATCCCCTGCATCGGGTTGACCTGCGGCGGCACCGGCCGGGCCGAGCTGGCCGGCGCGGGCGCGGTGGCGGTCTACGACGACCCGGCCGCGCTGCTGGCCGGTCTCGGCGAGAGCGCCATCGCCGACCTCCGGTGAGCCACCCCGGCACTCCGGTCGGGGCGTGACCGGACCCACCCGGGACAAGCCGGACACCCAGGCTTAGCCGACGGCGGCACGGGGCACAGGGGACCACCTGCCCGCGCCGCGGGCGGCGGGAAGGGTGGTGCCGTGGAACCGGTGGATGTCGCGTTCGCGCTGGTGGGTGTCGGCGCCCTGCTGGCAGGGATCCTGCCGCGCCTGCTGGAGCGCCGACCGCTCTCCATGCCGATCGCCTTCCTCGGCCTGGGGATGCTGGTCTTCCTGCTCCCCACCGGCCTGCCCACGCCCGACCCGCTGCGCTGGCCGGAGATCACCACCCATCTCACCGAGGTCGGGGTGATCGTCGCCCTGATGGGCGCCGGCCTGAAGATCGACCGTCCGCTCAGCTGGTCCCGCTGGTCGTCGACGTGGCGGCTGCTGGCCATCGCCATGCCGCTCTGCATCGCGGCGGTGGCCCTGCTGGGCTGGTGGTGGGCGGGCCTGGTGCCGGCCGCCGCGCTGCTGCTCGGCGCCGCGCTCGCCCCCACCGACCCGGTGCTCGCCGCGGACGTGCAGGTGGGCGAGCCGACCGACGCGGAGGACTCCGAGGACGAGGTGCGCTTCGCGCTGACCTCCGAGGCGGGGCTCAACGACGGCCTGGCCTTCCCCTTCGTGTACGCGGCCATCGCGATCGCCACCACCAGCCTCGCCCCCCGCGACTGGATGGCGCACTGGTTCACGGTCGACGTGCTCTGGAAGCTGACCGTCGGCGTCGGCGGCGGGCTGCTCATCGGCTGGCTGCTCGGCAAGCTCTTCTTCCGGGCGCCGAGCGAGCTGCGGCTGGCCCGGCACGCGGAGGGCTTCCTCGCGCTGGCCGCCACCTTCCTGGCGTACGGGCTGGTCGAGGTGGTGGGCGGGTACGGCTTCCTGGCCGTCTTCGTCGCCGCCCGGGCGATCCGGGCCGCCGAGCGGACCCACGAGTTCCACTCGGTGCTGCACGACTTCGCCGAGCAGATCGAGCGGCTGCTCACCGTGCTGTTGCTGCTGCTCTTCGGCGGTGCGGTGATCGGTGGTCTGCTCGCCCCGCTGACCTGGAAGGCGGCGCTGGTCGGGCTGGCCCTGGTCTTCGTGATCCGGCCGCTGACCGGCTGGCTGGCGCTGCGCGGGGCACCCGGCCGGCCGGCCGAACACTGGGTGATCGCCCTGTTCGGGATCCGGGGCGTCGGCTCGTTCTACTACCTCGCGTACGCCACCAGCAAGACCGACTTCCCGCAAGCCGAGCTGATCTGGGCCACGGTCGGCCTGGTGGTGATCGTCTCGGTGGTGGTGCACGGCATCGCGGCGACTCCGGTGATGCAGCTGCTCGACCGGGCGGGTGACCGGACACAGGACCCGTCAGAGAGCGAGCGCACGCCCGCCCTGGGCGGTGCCCGGGGCTGACGCCGGTCCGCGCGGGTCGGCCGGCAGGGCCAGGTGCAGCCGCACGGTGGTCACGCCGTCCGTGGTGCGGATGTCCACCAGGTCGCACAGCTGCTGGACCAGGAGCAGGCCCCGCCCCCGTACGCTGCCGGCCGGCGGCGGCACCCGGCCGGCGAGCGGGTCGCGCAGCTCGCCGCGACTGGTCACCTCGCAGAGCAGCTCACCCGACGTCACCCAGCAGCGCGCGGTGGCCGGCGGCGCGGCGTGGGTCAGCGCGTTCGACGCCAGTTCGGTGACCGCGATCCGCAGGTCGTCGACCCGCTCGGCGGCGAGGCCGGCGGCGGTGGCCACGGCGGCGACCGCGCGGCGCAGCGCGGCGAGGCCGCTCGCCGCCACGGGCCGGGTCACCGCGTCCGGCGGGGGTGCCGGGAGCGGACCGGCGGGCCCGGCCAGCACGTCGTGGGGCGGCTGGTGGTCCGGGCTGATCCGGGTCACCCCCGCGCGGTCAGCCAGCGGTGGGTGCGGCGGATGTCGGCGAGCGCGGCGGCGGGCAGTCGGGTGCGGTCGAAGAGGCAGCGGGCGGCCAGCGGGAGCCCGGCGAACGCCAACTCCAGCGCGGCCTCGTGCTCCACGCAGTGCCGGTGGGTCGCCGGGGGCCGTTCCGGCCAGAGCGACTCGCCGATGATCCGCAGCCGGCGGCCGGGAAAGCGGCGGACGAAGCGGTGCAGCGCGGTGGGGACGATCGCGGCGGGGTTCCGGCCGAGCACGGCCAGGTCGGCGAACTCGACCCCGTCGAGCGCGGCGAGGGCCGACCGGACCGGTGCCAGCCGGTGGGTGGGGACGGCGACCAGGACGGGCTCGCCGCGGGCCCGGCCGTCGGCCACGAAGGCCCGGATCGCGTCTAGGTAGTCGCGGTCGTCGTCGTAGAGCAGCGCGTCGTGCCGCAGGCCGTCCGGCGGGTACGACGACGACCGGCCGTCCCCGGTCACCATCTCCCCCGGTCGACCGCCGGCTGCGTCCACCTCGCGCGCACCTCCCCCGCCTCGCCACGATACCCGCAGGCGACCATGATGCCTCGCACAGCGGGGTCGGTCAGCGACCGTCCGCGAGCAGCCGGTGGACGAGGGCCCGGCCCAGGTCCCGGCCGGAGCGCCAGGCGCTCTGCACCCGGGGCTTGCCGAAGGCGTCGCCGGCGATCCCGACGCCATCGGCGTCGAGATGATACGTGCCCTCGTCGCCGGTCGTCGGCTTCGCGTACGTCCAGCGGTGCACATGGGTCAGCGCGGCCGGTTCGGGCAGGCCGAGCAGGTCCCGGACGGCCTGCTCGACGGCCGGGCCGGCGGCGGAGGGCTGGAGCAGGTGCCCGGCGGCGAACTCGGCGGTGGTGTGGGCGACCAGCACCGGTGCGCCGTCACCGCGCCGGTCGCCGTCGTCGCAGACCAGGCTCAGCACCGGGTGGTCGTTGACGAAGGCGCCCCGGAAGTCGGCCCAGCGGCGGGCGGGGAAGCGCAGCACCCCGGTCAGCGCGGGCGACCAGCGCTGACCGGCCACCGCCCGGGTGGCGTCGGCCAGCGCCGGGTCGAGTAGCAGGGCCGCCTGCGGGCCGGGCATGGCGAGCACCACCGCCTCGCACGACCGGCCGTCCACCGCCGGGCCGGGCGCCACGCCGAGCACCAGCCGGTCGAGCACCACCGGCAGGTCCCGGGCCAGGTGTTCTACGAGCGAACGCAGGCCGCGCGGGGCGGCCCAGCGGGTCGGCCCGGGCACCTCCCGCCGGCCGTCCGGCCCGTACGCGACGAAGGTGTCGGTCCACTCGCGGGCCAGCCCGGCGGCCTGCCAGCGCTGCGCCACGACGGCGAAGTCGGGGTCGCTGACGGTGAAGTACGCCGCGCCGAGGTCGGCGGGCCGGCCGTCGAAGCGTTTGCTGGCCATCCGCCCGCCGACCACCCGGGCCCGCTCCCGGATCTCCACCGGGATGCCGGCCGCGGCCAGCTCGGTCGCGCACGCCACCCCGGCGATTCCCGCGCCGACCACCACCACACCCGCTCGTCCCGCCGTCACCGGATGATCGTATGCGGCGGCGACGTCGCGGCCGGCATGAAGGGCCGACACCCGGGGTACTGGTACACCTGTTCGAGGAGAGGTGATCATCATGGCTGACCGCAACAGCAGCACGGACGGCGCGAACCCGCAGGCCGCCATCAAGGACCCCGACGAGTGGGTGACCGGCGAGGAACCGCCGACCGCCGCTCAGCAGTCGTACCTGCACACCCTGGCCCGGGAGGCCGGCACCGAGGTGCCGGACGACCTGACCAAGGCGGAGGCGTCCCGGCGGATCGACGAGCTCCAGGAGGAGACCGGACGCGGGCAGTGACTCAGCGCGGGGGCAGGCGGTGCAGCTCGACCTCGTCGAGCCGCCCCGCCGCCACCCGCGCGGTCAGCCAGGTGAACCACGGCTGGGCCCGCCGGTCGGTCGGCGAGCCCGGGTTGAGCAGCCGCAGACCGCCCGGGGCGACGCTGTCCCACGGGATGTGCGAGTGACCGAAGACCAGCAGGTCGCAGTCGGGGAAACGGGCGGCGCAGCGCTCCTCGCGACGGTCCTTCGGGCCGGTCTCGTGCACCACCGCCACCCGCAGGCCGGCCAACTCGACCCGGGCCACCTCGGGCAGCCGGGCACGCAGCGCCGGCCCGTCGTTGTTGCCGTACACCCCGACCAGCCGCCGGGCCCGGGCCTCGACCGCGTCGAGCAACGCCACGTCCACCCAGTCCCCGGCGTGCAGCACCACGTCGGCGGCGTCGATCGCGACCCACAGCGGCGCCGGCAGGTCGCGCGCCCGCTTCGGTACGTGCGTGTCGGCCGTGATCACCAGCTGCATCCGTCGATCCTGCCAGGGCCGCCGGTTCGTCGGCTCAGGCGCCCTGACCCTGGTTCTGCATGAGGCCCCCGTCCATGAAGTACGTCGACCCGGTCACGTAGTCGGCGTCGTCGCTGGCCAGGAAGACGGCGAGCTTGGCGATCTCCGCCGGCTGCGCGGCCCGCTTCCAGGGGATGCTCTGCACCTGCTCCTCCAGATAGCCCGGGTCGTCGATGGCCCGCTGGTTGAACGGGGTGAGCACCATGCCCGGTCCGATGTTGTTGACGTTCATGTGCATCGGGGCGACCTCCAGGGCGAGGCTCTTGGCGAACTCGAGCATCGCGCCCTTGCTGGAGTCGTAGTCGGCGCCCCCGGCCCGGGCCACCTCCTGGTGGATCGAGGTGATGTTGATGATCTTCCCGTGTCCGCCCTGGTCGCGGCGGTGCCGGACGAACCGGCGCGAGCAGAAGAACGTGCCGTACACGTTGGTGCGGATGGCCCGGTCCCAGGTCTCGGTGTCCAGGTCGACGACCGGGATGCCGGAGGCGTCCACCCCGGCGTCGTTCATCAGGATGTCGAGGGTGCCGAACTCGGCGAGGGCCTCGTCGAACATCGCCTCGACCTGGTGCTCGACGCTGATGTCGCCCTGCACCACGACGGCCCGCCGGCCGGTCTTCTCGATCTCCGCCTTCGTGTGGTTCGCCCCGGCGTGGTCCTCCAGGTAGTGCACCACCACGTCGGCGCCCTCCCGACCGAACTCGATCGCGGTGGCCTGTCCGATGCCCGAGTCGGAACCGGTGATGATGGCGGTCCGTCCGGTGAGTCGTCCGGTCATCTGCGTGCCCCCTCCGTGGCGCCCGCACCGCTCGGGTGTCGGGCCGGCGCGGCGGTCGCGCCCAGTCGTTCGGCGGCCTCGGTGAGCCGCCCGGCGGCGTTGATCAGGCCGATGTGCGAGAAGGCCTGGGGAAAGTTGCCGAGCTGCTCGCCGGTGGCCTGGTCGATCTGCTCGGCATAGAGCCCGAGGTCGTTCACCCGCGCCGCGAGCTGGTCGAACAGCCGCCGGGCCCGGTCCAGGTCGCCGGCCTCGGCGAGGCAGCCGACCAGCCAGAACGAGCAGATGACGAAGCCGGCGGGGTCGCCGTCCCAGCGCCGCAGCAGGCCGTCGCGGGACAGCTCCCGCTCCACCACGTCCACCGTGGCGCGCATCCGGGGGTCGTCCGCCGGGAGAAAACCGACCAGCGGCATGATCAGCACCGAGGCGTCCAGCTCGTCGGAGTCGAAGGCCCCGGTGTACGCGCCCAGCCGCTCGTTCCAGCCCCGGCTCAGCACCGCCGCGCGTACCTCGTCCCGGGCCGTCGCCCAGCGCGCCACGTCGGCCGGCTCGCCGATCCGGGGCCCGAAGCGGACCGCCCGGTCCAGCGCGGTCCAGCACTGGACCTTGGACGACAGGTAGTGCCGTTCGGCGTCCCGCGCCTCCCACATCCCGGCGTCCGGCCGGTGCCAGTCGAGCACCGCCTGGTCGGCCAGGGCGTGCAGCAGGTGACGCACCTCGGGCGACATCGGGTCCAGGTAGTGCCGCATCAGCCAGGCGGCGTCGAGGATCTCGCCGAGCACGTCGGTCTGCCGCTGCCGCCAGGCGTCGTTGCCCACCAGGACCGGTCGACTGTGGGCGTAGCCGGCGAGGTGGTCGAGGGGGTGTTCGGTGAGGTCCCGCTCGCCCTCGACGCCGTACATGATGGGCACCGGCGCGTCGTCGATCCGGCCCATCGCGCGGGCCACCCAGGCGAACTGGCGGTTCGCCTCGTCGGGGCAGGCGGCCCGCCAGAGCGCCTGGAGGGTGAGGCTGAAGTCGCGGACCCAGACGTAGCGGTAGTCGTAGTTGCGGTCGCCGCCGAGCTGTTCGGGGAGCGAGGTGGTCGCCGCCGCGACGATCGCGCCGCTGGGCTGGTAGGTCATCCCCTGCACCACCAGCGCGCTGCGCCGGACCTGGTCGCGGTACAGACCACGGTAGTCGTGCAGGTCGGCCCAGGACCGCCAGCCGGCGACGGCGTCGGCGACCACCCGGTCGGCGTCGGGCAGGGCGGGTTCCCCGCCGTCGTAGGTCGGGGCGTACCCGAGGGTGAAGCGGTGGACGGAACCGGCGCGGGCGGTGAAGCCGCCGGTGGCGCCGCCCTCGGCGCAGTGCAGCGGGGTGTCGCTGCGCAGGTCGAGCCGGGTCGCGCCGGCGGTCGCCCCGATCACGCCGCCGGTGTCGGTGAGGTAGCCACGGACCCGGCCGTACTCGAAGCGGGGTTGGTAGTCGACCCGCACCGGCACCTCACCGGCGAGCCCCTCGACGAGCCGGGCGAGGACCCGGGGCGAGCGCAGGCCGATGTCGTGGCCCCGCGCGCCGGGTTCCAGCGCGAGCGCGTCGGTCACCGCGACCGTCCCGGTACGGGTGGTGAAGACCGTCCGCAGCACCAGCGAGTCGTCCAGATAGGACCGCTCCGTGGTGTACGCGTCGACCGGCCGGATGCTCCAGTGCCCGGCCCGGTCGTCGAGCAACCGCCCGAAGACCGACGGCCCGTCGAACCGGGCGGGGCACCACCAGTTCACCGCGCCGTCCCGGTCCACCAGCACCGCGCTGCGACCGTCGGCGAGAAACCCGTGCGCGCTGATCCGTCCCCCTGGCACGGTGCTGCCTACCCGAGCCGCCGCAGCGGCACACCTGATCCGGTCCGGCAATCCCGGGCGGCCGTCGGTGGCCCGGGACGCGTTACCGCCCGGCGGTGGCGGGAAGGCGGGAGGTCGACGAAGGAGGATGCTCATGACCAGACCCTCGACCTCGACCACGGCCTGGCGACCCGGGATGCCGGGCAACGACAACCTCCCGTCCGGTCCGGCCGGCCGCCCGGCCGCGCCCAGCGGGGACGGCCACGGACCGCAGGCGGGTCCACCGAGCGTGACGATCGGGTCGTACCCGGACTATCCGTCGGCCCAGCGGGTGGTGGACTATCTCGCCGACAACCGGTTCCCGGTGGAACGCACGGCCATCGTGGGGACGAACCTGACCCTGGTGGAGACCGTGATGGGCCGACTGACGACCGGCCGGGCGGCCCTGATCGGCGCCGGTACGGGTGCCTGGTTCGGCCTGTTCATCGGCCTGCTGTTCGGCATCTTCACCGCCGGCAACTGGGTGGCGGTGATCCTGGTCGGGTTGGTGATCGGTGCGATCTGGGGCGCGGTGTTCGGCGCGGTGGCGCACGCGATGAGCGGGGGTCAACGCGACTTCACCTCGGCCAGTTCGCTGCGGGCCGGCCAGTACGCGGTGACCGTGGACGCCGGCCTGGCCGAGCAGGCGCGGCAACTGCTGGGTCGGATGCACCTCACCCCGACCGGCGCGACCGCCCGCTGACCGGCGACCGCATGACGCCCCGGCGCGATCCGCGCCGGGGCGTCGCCCTGTCTCGAACGGCCCGCTCCACAGAACTGGTTCAAATCACGAAAGCGCCCGCGTCAAGCATGAACGAGCAGCAGATCAGACCAACCCAGGGGGGCTTGTTCAAATTTTAAATTGTGCTACTGTTGCGCTCGTGACCGAGAGCCTGAGCCCCGAGCGGACGATCGCCTGGCGGGCCTACATCGAGTCGAGCCAGCGGTTGTTCACGCAGCTCGAGGAGGACCTGCGCACCGCGAGCGAGCTGACCTTCGCCGACTACCACGTGCTGGTGCTGCTCTCCGAAGCACCGGGGCAGCGGCTGCGGATGGGCGAGCTGGCGGGTCGACTGGTCTTCTCACCGAGCCGGCTGACGTACCAGATCTCCTCGATGCAGAAGCGCGGCCTGGTCGCGCGGCAGTCGTGCCCGGACGACCGCCGGGGCAGCGAGGCGGTGCTCACCGCCGCCGGGCTGCTCGCCCTCCGGGAGGCCGCGCCGCACCACCTGGCGTCGGTGCGTACCCACCTCATGGACGACCTCGACGACGCCGAGGTCGCCTGCCTCACCCGGGTCTTCGAACGGATCGGCCGGCGCCTGCGCGCCGCCCGCGACGTGTCGTCCACCCCGGCCGACAACTAAGGAGCCCGAGATGCCCGCCATCACCGTCGACGACGTCCTCGTCCTGCCCCGCCTCCCCCGGCTCGACGAGTCCACCACCTTCCGGCCGGTCCGCCGGCTGACCACCGCGCCCAGCGGCTACGAGGGTGAGGGGTTCCCGGTCCGCCGGGCCTTCGCCGGCGTGCCGCTGACCGAGCTGGACCCGTTCATCCACCTCGACCAGATGGGCGAGGTGGACTATGCGCCGGGCGAGCCGAAGGGCACCCCCTGGCACCCGCACCGCGGCTTCGAGACGGTGACCTACATGATCGACGGGATCATGGACCACCAGGACTCGCTGGGCGGCGGTGGCACCATCACCGACGGCGACACCCAGTGGATGACGGCTGCCAGCGGCCTGCTGCACATCGAGGCGCCGCCGGAGCACCTGGTGGCCAGCGGGGGCCTCTTCCACGGCCTCCAGCTCTGGGTCAACCTGCCCCGGGTCGCCAAGATGAATCCGCCGCGCTACCAGGACATCCGCGGCAAGGAGTCGGCGCTGCTGACCACCCCCGACGGGGGCGCGCTGATCCGGGTCATCGCCGGTGAGGTCGCCGGGCACCGGGGGCCGGGCTCGACCCACACCCCGATCACCATCACCCACGTCACGCTCCAGCCCGGCGCCGAACTGGACCTGCCCTGGCGCCCGGACTTCAACGCGCTGGTCTACGTGCTGGCCGGCCGGGGCACCGTCGGCACCGACCGCCGGCCGATCCACCTCGGCCAGCTCGCGGTGCACGGGCCCGGCGACGCGCTGCGGGTGACCGCGGACGCCCAGCAGGACGGCAACACCCCGACCCTGGAGCTCTACATCATGGGCGGGCAGCCGATCCGGGAGCCGGTGGCGCACTACGGCCCGTTCGTGATGAACACCCGCGACGAGCTGGTCCAGGCGTTCGAGGACTTCAAGGCCGGCAAGCTCGGTGTGGTGCCGGCCGAGCGCCTGCCGCACACCGGCGGCCAGGACGTCCGTCCCTGATCGCCCCGTACCGGCACGGGCGTCCCGGTGTCACCCGGGACGCCCGTCGCTCGGCGTCGTCGCGCTCAGGAGACGGCGAAGATGCCCGCCACCCCGAGGATCACCATCAGCAACACCGCCACCAGCACGCCCCGTTCACCCTCCACCGCCGGCTCGCGGTACTCGGACACGGCGTTCGTCGTCTCGGCGGACATGGTGTTGCCTCCTTGAGTTTCTCGCGTCTGAGGGGTCCGGTGGGGTGCCACGGCGGCGCATGTCGTGCGGAGCCGTCGCGGGGGCCCTACCGTGAGGACGTTGTCGACCTCGGGAGGGGAGGTACGTGGCGATGCAGGACTGGTTCCTGACCGCAGCAGAACGCGCCAACCCGGTCTCAGAGTTACCCGTCTGGACGACGGGAAACCTCGCCGAGCCGTTGATTCACGGCGCGGCGTACTTCGACCGCCTGGTCCGCGAGGTCGAGGCGTTGCAGGCCGGCGACCACCTGTTCTTCACCGACTGGCGGGGCGACCCCGACCAGCGGATGCGGCCGGACGGGCCGACCGTCACGCAGCTCTTCGCGCAGGCCGCCCAGCGTGGGGTGGTGGTGAAGGGCCTGATCTGGCGCTCCCACCTCGACGCGCTCTCCTACAGCGAGTCGGAGAACCGCAGCCTCAGCGAGGCGATCTGCGCGGCCGGCGGGGAGGTGCTGCTCGACCAGCGGGTGCGGCGCGGCGGCTCGCACCACCAGAAGCTGGTGGTGCTGCGCCACCCCGACGCCCCGGAGCGGGACATCGCCTTCGCCGGCGGGATCGACCTGTGCCACAGCCGGCGGGACGACGCCGACCACGCCGGCGACCGCCAGGCCGTCGCCATGTCGCCCCGGTACGGCCCGCACCCGCCCTGGCACGACGTGCAGCTCGCCGTCCGCGGCCCGGTGGTCGGGGCGCTGGACACCACCTTCCGCGAGCGGTGGACCGACCCGATGCCGCTGGACTCGGAGAACCCCCTCGCCTACCTGCGGGACCGGCTGCGCGGGTCGGACCTGACCCCGGACCCGCTGCCCGACCAGCCGGCCGATCCGCCGCCCTGCGGCCCGCACCGGATCCAGGTGCTGCGCACCTACCCGGCGGTCCGGCCCCGCTACTCCTTCGCCCCGGACGGCGAGCGGACCGTGGCGCGGGGCTACACGAAGGCGGTCCGCCGGGCCCGGAAGCTGATCTACCTGGAGGACCAGTACCTCTGGTCCAGCGAGGTGGCCGAACTCTTCGCGCAGGCGTTGCGGGAGCACCCGGAGCTGCACCTGGTCGCCGTGGTGCCGCGCCACCCGGACGTGGACGGCCGGCTGGCCCTGCCGCCGAACATGGTGGGGCGGGAGCAGGCGCTCTCGCTCTGCCAGCGGGCCGCCCCGGACCGGGTGCACGTCTTCGACGTGGAGAACCACGAGGGCACGCCGGTCTATGTGCACGCCAAGGTGTGCGTGGTCGACGACGTCTGGTCGAGCGTGGGCAGCGACAACTTCAACCGCCGGTCCTGGACGCACGACAGCGAGCTGTCCTGCGCGGT
Source organism: Micromonospora sp. R77 (assembly GCF_022747945.1). NCBI lineage: Bacteria > Bacillati > Actinomycetota > Actinomycetes > Micromonosporales > Micromonosporaceae > Micromonospora > Micromonospora sp. R77. The sequence goes on along the minus strand of NZ_JALDST010000001.1, from coordinate 4,936,298 downwards.
GCTGGACGACACCCGTGACGACCGGGCCCCCGTCGACCCGGCCGGACTGGGCGACGGGGCCCGGGTCTTCGCCCGCGACCTGCGGTTGCGACTGTGGCGCGAGCACCTCGACCGCGACCCGGACGGCGCCGAGGACCACGACCTGCTCGACCCGGTCGCCGCGGTCAAGGCGATCACCGACGCGGCGGAGGCGTTGCAGCGGTGGCACGATGGGGGGCGGGTCGGGCCCCGGCCACCGGGGCGGCTGCGACCGCACCGGCCGGAGCGGTTGCCCTGGCTCACCCGCGTCTGGGCGCTACCGGCGTACCGGCTGGTCTACGACCCGGACGGCAGGCCGCTGCGGGCCCGGCGCGCCGGGACCTGGTGACCCGCCGCGACCGGCTCGGGCGGCGCGCCGTCGGGCGCGCTCTGCCCGGGGTACGCGAACGACAACCGCGGGGCATAGAAGCCCCAGGCGATGGTGAGCGGGTTCGCCGGTCGTAGCGGGTAGGCGGAGTGCTCCGGTGCCAGGAACTCCACCGACTCGATCTCGAACGGCGACACCGGCTCCGCCACGTACGGGTAGTCGGCGACGAGCAGTTCGCCGTCGCGGGCGGTGACGTAGCGGTGGTGCCCGCTGTGGCTGACGTGGGTGGTCTGGCCCACCCCGCCGCGCACCCGGATCAACGGGGTGCCGTCGGCCGCCCGGGTCTGGGTGCTCAGCATGCCCCGACGCACCTCGACGCTGGTCTGCCCGGCCGCTGCCGGGGCGCCCCGGGCGGCGGCGTAGTCGCGGACCAGCGCGCTGGAGGCGAGGTAGTGGGTCCACCAGCCGCCCGGCGTGTCCCCGCCGGGCGGCTGAAGATCGGCCAGCGACACGCCCAGGTAGGTCAGCGAGTACGCCCCGAAGCCGGACGTCTGGCTCTCGTCGTCGACCTCGTACTGGCAGAGGAACACCTGCCGGTCGGGGTGGGGTCGCAGCCCGGCGGGGACGAGCGCCGCGACCGCGTCGGGATCCGCCGGCAGCCAGCTCACCAGCAGGACGCGGGCGTTGACGACGAGTTGCGGGGCGGCGGGATCCAGCACGGTGCCTCCGTAGACGTGTACCCGCGACGCTACGGGCGGTCCCGTGGACGGAACAACGACGGAAAGCCGACACTCCTGCCCGACTGTCGGGTTTCACGTTGACCGGTCGGCGTCCGCCGTGGACCGGACGGCCACCCCGAGGGCGAACCTCCGGACCGGTAACCGTGATCACAGACCCGCTGGGTATGCCCTTTTCTTGCCCTTCATGCCCGGAAATTACTTAAGTACATCGTACTTTCGGCTAGATTTCCTAGAGACGATCAGGTTAAGGTGACTCCCGAACGTACTACCTGGAGCTAAACCAAAGCGTCACGTCATTTTTCCGCGGACGAGGTGCAGGGAGGACCACCCATGACCGCGCAAACCGTCAGCGAGCAGGCGGCCACAACGCCGTCCACCACCGGGAAGCTGGATCCGCGCGCCCTCACCGACAGCGCCGCCGACCTGCTCAACGCGATGGCCGCGCTGCCCGCGAACCACCCGTCGCGCGCCGCCATGCGGGACAGGGCGATCGAGGCCTGGCTGCCGCTCGCCAACCACCTCGCCCACCGCTACAGCGGCCGGGGCGAGCCCACCGACGACCTCGCGCAGACCGCCGCCGTCGGCCTGATCAAGGCGATCGACAAGTTCGACCCGTCGCGCGGCGTCGACTTCGCCGGCTACGCCATCCCGACCATCATCGGCGAGCTCAAGCGGCACTTCCGCGACCGCACCTGGGACATCCGGGTGCCGCGTCGCCTCCAGGAGCTGCGGCTGGCCATCTCCGACGCCAACAGCACCCTGCTGCAGACGCTGGGCCGCTCGCCCACGGTCGCCGACATCGCCGCCCACCTCAAGCTCACCGAGGAAGAGGTCCTGGAGGGCCTGGAGGGCGCCCGCGCCTACAACGCGGTCTCGCTCTCCACCCCGACCGGCGACGGCGAGCGGGCGACCGAGCTGGGTGACATGCTCGGCGGTGAGGACAGCGAGTTCGAGCTGGCCGAGCTGCGGGTCGCGCTGGGACCGGCGCTGGCCACCCTCGACGAGCGTGAGCAGAAGATCCTCACCCTCCGCTTCTACGGCAACCTGACCCAGTCGCAGATCGCCGACCAGATCGGCGTCTCGCAGATGCACGTGTCCCGGCTGCTCGCCCGGGCGCTGACCAAGCTGCGGGGACAGCTCGACGGAACGTACTAGGGGGTGGGAACGGTGGCCGGGTCGGCGGGCCCGGTCACCGTCACGTCCACGAGGCCCGGTCGGCGGTTCGCCGACCGGGCCGTTCCGTCTGCCCGGCCGGCACCGGCCGCTGTCGACCGGCCGCCCCGGCCGCACGGGCGGCGGTGACCAGGAGCCGCGACCGCCGACCTGGGAGAGTGGGGTGTGCTCTCCGACGTGACACTCGCGCTGCCGGTCCGTCCGGTGCTGCCGGCACTGGTCGCGGCGCTCCACGCCGCCGGCAGCGCCGTCCTGGTGGCGCCGCCCGGTACCGGCAAGACCACCCTCGCCCCGCTCGCCGTCGCCGACGAGGTCACCGGCCGCGTGCTGGTCGCGCAGCCCCGGCGGGTCGCCGCCCGTGCCGCCGCCCGCCGGATGGCCGGGCTGCTCGGTGAGGGGGTCGGCCGGCGCATCGGGTACGCGGTCCGCGGCGAGCGCCGGGTCGGCCCGGACACCCGCGTCGAGGTGGTCACCACCGGCCTGCTGGTCCGGCGGCTGCACCGCGACCCGGAGCTGCCCGGGGTCGGCGCGGTGCTGCTCGACGAGTGCCACGAACGACAGCTCGACGCCGACCTGGCCCTCGCCTTCACCGTGGAGGCGCGCGGCACGCTCCGCCCCGACCTGTGGCTGCTGGCCATGTCGGCCACCCCGCAGGCGGACCGGTTCGCCGCGCTGCTCGGCGACGCCGGGCGACCCGCCCCGGTGGTCCGGGCGGAGGCGGCGCTGCACCCGGTGACCCGGATCTGGACACCGCCACCCCGACCGGTGACCCCGCCCGGCGCGGGCCGGGTGGACCGGGCCCTGCTCGACCACGTGGCGGCCACCGTCCGGCGGGCCCTGACCGAACGCGACGGTGACCTGCTGGTCTTCCTCCCCGGCAGCGGGGAGATCGCCGCCGTCGCGGGCCGGTTGGCCGACCTGCGGGGCCGGGTCGACGTGCTGCCGTTGCACGGCCGGCTCTCGGGCGCGGCACAGGACGCCGCGCTGCGCCCGCACCGCCCGGGGCGACGGACCGCCGCCGGGTGGTGCTGGCCACCGCGGTGGCGGAGAGCAGCCTCGACGGTGCCCGGCGTGCGGGTGGTGGTGGATGCCGGGCTGAGCCGGGTCCCCGGACGGACCTGGCCCGTGGGCTGGGTGCGCTGGTCACCGTCCCGGTCTCCCGGGCGGCGGCCACCCAGCGGGCCGGCCGGGCCGGTCGGGAGGCCCCGGGACACGTCTACCGGTGCTGGTCGGAGGCCACCCACGCGCGGCTACCCGCGCAGCCGGAGCCGGAGATCGCCACCGCCGACCTGACCGGCTTCGCGCTGGAGCTGGCCGCCTGGGGCAGCCCCGACGGCGTCGGCCTCGCACTGCCGGACCCGCCACCCGCGGCCGCGATGACCGTGGCCGGGAGACGTTGCGCACGCTCGACGCGATCGACCGGAAGGGCCGCATCACCCCGCGCGGCCGGGCCATCGCCGGGGCGGGGGCCCACCCCCGGCTGGCCCGTGCCCTGCTGGACGGCGCGGAGCAGGTGGGCGCGGACCGGGCCGCCGAGGTGGTCGCGCTGCTGGCCGAGGAGTCGGTGGCAGGTCCGGGCGACGACCTGGCGGCGCTGTGGCGCCGGCTGCGTACCGGCACCGACGCGGCGGCCACCGCCCGCTGGCGGACCGAGGTACGCCGCCTGCGGTCCGCACTGCCGGCCGGGGTGGTGCCGGCGACGCCGGGCCGGCCAGGAGCGGCACCCGGCGGGACGGGGCTGCCGAGGGTGCCCCGACCGCCCGGGCCGCACCCCCAGGTGGCCCGCCCCACCAGGGGTGCCCCGGCCGCCGGGGACCGCCTCCCCGACGATCTCGCCGCGGGGCTGCTGGTCGGGTTGGCGTACCGGAACGGCTGGCCCGGGCCCGGCGGGCCGGTGGGTCGTCGTACCTGATGGTGGGCGGGACCGCGGCGGAGTTGGCGGCCGGGTCGGGGCTGGCCGGGTCCGCGTGGCTGGCCGTCGCGGTGGCCGACCGCTCCCCCGGCGCGCCGACCGCCCGGGTCCGCCTGGCGACCCCGGTGGACGAGGCGACCGCGCGGAGGCGGGTGGCCCGCTGCTGCGCGCCGAGCGGGAGGTCGGCTGGTCCGGCGGGGACGTGGTGGCCCGCGAGGTGGTCCGACTCGGGGCGATCGAGCTGGTGGACCGGCCGCTGCCGCGCCGGACCGGGAGCTGGTCGCCACGGCGGTGCTGACCGGCTTGCGTCAGGGCGGCCTGGGCCTGCTGACCTGGACGCCGGCCGCCACGGCGCTGCGGCAGCGGCTGGCGTTCTGCCGGTCCGCGCTCGGCGACGGCTGGCCGGAGGTGACCGACGAGGCGCTGCTGGCCGACGCGCCCCGCTGGCTCGGCCCGGAACTGGCCCGGGCCCGCCGCCGGGCGGACCTCGCCCGGATCGACGTGGCCGGCGCGCTGCGCCGGCTGCTGGACTGGTCGCAGGCGGCCCGGCTGGACGCGCTGGCCCCGGAGCGACTCGACGTGCCCAGCGGCTCGCGGATCCGGGTCGACTACGGCGATCCGGCCGCGCCGGTGCTCGCGGTGAAACTCCAGGAGACGTTCGGCTGGCGGGACGCGCCCCGGGTGGCCGACGGCCGGGTGCCGGTGCTGCTGCACCTGCTCTCCCCCGCCGGCCGGCCGGTGGCGGTCACCGCCGACCTGGCCTCGTTCTGGCGGGTCGGCTATCCGCAGGTCCGCGCGGAGCTGCGCGGACGCTATCCGCGCCACCCCTGGCCGGAGGACCCGACCAGCGCCGCACCGACCCGGCACGCCACCCCCCGGCGGCGCTGACCGCGACTACTCGTCGACGATGTCGGCGATCACCACGGTGACGTTGTCCGGGCCGCCGGCGTGCAGGGCCAGGTCGATCAGCTTCCGGGCGCACGCCTCCCGGTCGGGGTAGCCGGCCAGCACCTCGGCGAGGGTGTCGGCCCGGACCACGTTGGAGAGGCCGTCGCTGCACAGCAGCCAGCGGTCCCCGGCCCAGGGGACCATCGTCGCGTACGCCGGGGACACCTGCTCGCCCTGCAACGCCTGCGTCACGACCGCCCGGCGGGGGTGGCTGGCGGCCTGGTCGGCGGTGATCAGGCCCTGGTCGACGAGCATCTGCACGAAGGTGTCGTCCCGGGTGACCTGCTTGAGCACGCCCTCGCGGAACAGATAGGCCCGGGAGTCGCCGACGTGGGCCAGGGCCAGGCAGCTGCCGGTACGGGCGAAGAGCAGCGCGGTCAGCGTGGTGCCCATGCCCTGGCGTTCCGGGTCCTCGACGACGGCCTGGTGGATCCGCGCGGTGGCCAGCTCGATCCCGCTCTGCAGGGCGGCGACCAACGCGTCCTCGGGGGTCTCCAGGTCGAGCGGCCCGACCGCGTCGATGGCGATCCGGCTGGCCAGGTCACCGGCCGCCATGCCGCCCATGCCATCGGCGACGGCGACGAGCCACCGGCCGGCGTGGAGGGCGTCCTGGTTGCCGCTGCGGATCAGCCCACGGTCGCTCGCCCCCACGGAACGAAGCTTCAGGGTCATGGGAGGCAGCCTGCCAGGCGAAGCCCTCGGTTGTCTCTAGGAGATCAGCAGGTTGCCGCGTGGCGCGGCGAATCTCACTGGAGACCGGCAGATCCGGAGCCGGTCAGGTCATCGGATCGGATCGATTGACAGACCGGTGACGCACTGGAAACATCTGGCTGGTATTGGGAGCGCTCCCAGCTCTACCGCCTCGCATCCCCCACTCCCCTGCACGGAAGGAACCTCCGTGACCTTATCCCGACGTCGCCGCACGGCGCTCGCCGCGGCCACCACCCTGGTCCTCACCGGCGCCACCGCCGGCGTGGCCCACGCCGAGGTGCCACCGGACGCCCCGGAACAGCTCCAGAACGGTGACTTCAGCGCCGGCGTGGCGCCCTGGTTCTCGTACGGCACCGGACCGCTCGCGGTCACCGACGGCCGGCTCTGCACCACCGTGGCCGGCGGCCTGGCGAACCCGTGGGACGCGGGCATCGGCGAGGACGCCGTCCCGCTGACCGCCGGTGCCGAGTACCAGCTCTCCTTCGACGTCTCCGCCACCCCCGGGGCGGCCGTCAAGGCCGTGCTGCAACAGGGCAGCGCGCCCTACACCGCGTACGCCAGCGTCGACGCCACCGCGACCGGCACCGCCACCCACGTCACCACCACGTTCACCGCCCCCGCCGACAACGCCGGCGCCCAGCTCGTCTTCCAGCTCGGCGGCAACGCGGCGGCGCAGACCTTCTGCCTGGACAACGTCTCGCTCCGCGGTGGCGAGGCGGCCCCGCCGTACGAGCCGGAGACCGGGCCACGGGTCCGGGTCAACCAGGTCGGCTACCTGCCCGGCGGCCCGAAGAACGCCACCGTGGTCACCACCGCCACCGATCCGCTGGACTGGCAGCTCACCTCCGCCGCCGGTGCGGTGGTGGCCAGCGGCCGGACCACCCCGCGCGGCGTGGACGCGGCATCGGACCAGAACGTGCAGACCGTCGACTTCTCGGCGTTCCGCACCCCCGGCACCGGCTACCGGCTGACGGTCGACGGGGAGACCAGCCACCCGTTCGACATCTCCGGCACCCTCTACGACCGGCTGCGCGCCGACTCGCTCCAGTTCTTCTACGCCCAGCGCAGCGGCACCCCGATCGACGGCGACCTGATCGGCGCCGCGTACGCCCGCCCGGCCGGTCACCTCGGCGTGGCCCCCAACCAGGGCGACACCGACGTGCCGTGCCAGCCCGGCGTCTGCGACTACCGCCTCGACGTGCGCGGCGGCTGGTACGACGCCGGCGACCACGGCAAGTACGTGGTCAACGGCGGCATCGCCACCTACCAGCTGCTCAACGCCTTCGAGCGGACCAAGACCGCGGAGACCGCGGCGGCCGGCGCCGCACTGGGCGATGCGACGCTGCGGGTGCCCGAGCGCGGCAACAAGGTCCCCGACGTGCTCGACGAGGCCCGCTGGGAGCTGGAGTTCCTGCTGCGCATGCAGGTGCCCGCCGGCCAGCCGCTCGCCGGGATGGCCCACCACAAGATCCACGACAAGGCGTGGACCGGCCTGCCGCTCGCCCCGCAGGACGACCCGCAGCCCCGCGAGCTGCACCCGCCGTCCACCGCGGCCACCCTCAACCTGGCCGCCGTCGCGGCCCAGTGCGCCCGGCTGTTCGCCCCCTACGACGCGGCGTTCGCGGCCCGCTGCGGCAAGGCCGCGAAGACCGCCTACGCGGCGGCGAAGGCGCACCCGGCGATCCTCGCCAGCGCGGCAGACGGCACCGGCGGTGGCGCGTACGAGGACGACAAGGTCGCCGACGAGTTCTACTGGGCGGCCGTCGAACTCTGGCTGACCACCGGGGAGAAGAGCTACCTGACCGACCTGACCGCGTCCCCGCTGCACACCGCCGACGTCTTCGACGCCAGCGGCGCGTTCGGGTGGCAGAGCGTCGGCGCGCTGGGCCGGCTCGACCTGGCCACCGTGCCGAACGGGCTGCCGGCCGCCGAGAAGACCCGCGTCCGGGCCTCGGTGACCGCCGCCGCCGACCGCTACCTGACGGCGCTGCGCGCCCAGGCGTACGGGCTGCCGCTGCCGGGTGACGCGGCCAGCTATGTCTGGGGCAGCAACAGCAACATCGTCAACAACGCGGTCGTGCTGGCCACCGCGTTCGACCTGACCCGGGACGCGAAGTACCGGGACGGGGCGGTGCAGACCGCCGACTACCTGCTCGGCCGCAACGCGCTGAACATGTCGTACGTGACCGGCTGGGGCGAGCAGAACGCGCACAACCAGCACAGCCGGATCTTCGCCCACCAGTTGGACCCGGCCCTGCCGAACCCGCCGGCCGGCTCCCTCGCCGGTGGCGCCAACGCCGGCATCCAGGACCCGTACGCGGCGAACCTGCTGGCCGGCTGCAAGCCGATGTTCTGCTACGTGGACGACATCAACTCGTACTCGACCAACGAGGTGGCGATCAACTGGAACTCGGCGCTGGCCTGGCTCGCGTCGTTCCTCGCCGATCAGGGCGACGCGAAGGCGGTGCCGGCGTCGACCTGCGCGGTCACCTACACCACCCACGGCAGCTGGCCGGACGGCTTCACCACCCAGGTCACCGTCCGCAACACCGGCACGACGGCGGTGGACGGGTGGAGCCTGCGCTGGGCGTTCACCGGCGACCAGAAGGTGAGCAGCTACTGGTCGGCGCAGGTCGCCCAGTCCGGCGCCACGGTCACCGCGAAGAACCTCTCGTGGAACGCGAAGATCGCTCCCGGCGGCACGGTCACCTTCGGCCTGAACGGGGCGACGGCCGGCGGCCCCAACCCCAACCCCACCCTGATCACCCTCAACAACACCGCCTGCACCCTCTCCTGACCCCCCTCCCCAGATCCGCGCATTTTCACGGAAAGAGTGGCCTCCGGAAGCTCGGAGGCCACTCTTTCCGTGAAAGTGGGGCCACCCCGGCAAAGGGTGGCCCCACTCGCATCGAGGCACGGTCGGCTCAGCTCCGGCCGCCGGGCCCACGGGTCAGCGGCACCAGGCGAACAGCTCCGGGTTGGTGTGGTGCAGCTTCACGACCTGGCCCAGCGACAGGTACGAGCCGGCCGGCAGGTCGGCGAAGATCGGGCCGGCCGTCGGGTCGGCCAGGGTCGAGTAGTCGATCTTCTGCTGCGCCGCCGCCCGGAGCAGGCCGAGGCTCTTCAGCGTGCCGAGTCCGGCCTGGGTGCAGGCCGCGCCCTCGTTGGCCGGAGCGGCCGAGGCGGGCGCGGCGACGGCGAGGCTCGCGGCGAACGCGGCGACGACGCCCCCGGCGTACATCATCTTCTTCATGGTGAATTCCCTTCTGTCCGGACGATGTGTGGTCCTGCGGTAGAGGCTTCGTCCTGACCACGATCCGTGGATGCACGATCCTTCGTGGTCGGTGCGGGCCCCGGCAGCAGGCGGCCGTCCCCGCCGCGCGCCGGTCCGGTTCCTCCCGCGCGGCCGACCGGCGCCCCGGTACGGTCCGCTGATGGCGTACCTCTTCCTGTTCGGCGCGATCGCCGCCGAGGTGATCGGCACCAGCCTGCTCAAGGCCACCGACGGCTTCACCCGGCTCTGGCCCACCCTCGGTGTGGCGGTCGCCTACCTGTCGTCGTTCGGGCTGCTCTCCCTGACCGTCAAGGAGATCCCGGTCGGCGTCGCGTACGCGATCTGGTCGGGGCTGGGCACGGCGGCCATCGTGGGCATCGGCGCGGTCTTCCTCGACGAGCCGCTGAGCGCGGTCAAGGTGATCGGGGCGGGACTGGTCATCGCCGGGGTGGTGGTGCTGAACCTCGGTGGCGCGCACTAGGCCGAAACCGGGTGGACGCACCCTGGCGCGTACGCGATGGTGGCGGGCATGGACGCAGACGGACGGACCGGCGCGGAACGCCGGGTGTGGGCGGCGCTGCCGACGGGGACCCGTGCGGCACTCGCCGGCCTGCCCGGTGCCGACCTGCGGACCGCGCTGCTGGCGGTCGCCGGCGACCGCGCGGCGGCGGCACGTCCGGCGGACGTGGTCCGGCGCTGGCGCGAGGACCGCTTCGTCCGACCGGCGGACGTCGACCCCCGCGCCCTGTCGCGGGTGGAGGGACGGCTGTGGGAGCTGCTGCCGGCCGACGTGGCGGGGGTGGAACTGTCCCCGGTCGCCCCGCTCGGCACCTGCGCCGCCGTCGCCCCGGTCAGCCAGCACCGGATCGTCAGCACCATGCGGGGCACCGAGGTGGTGAGCGACCCGACGAACGCCCTCGCGGTGGAGGCAGCCGTACGCCGGCAGCACGCCGACGAGGTGCACCTGGCCGCCGCGCACCGGGTGCTGCGGGCGCAGGACTTCGGCCCGGGGGCGTCGGCGCACTTCCGGCTCTTCACGCTGGTGTCCACCGCCCGGGACACCGGGTCGGGGCGGACCGAGGCGCGGCTGCTGGTCCGGCACCTCGCCTTCTGGCACGCGGCCCTCGCCGACCTGGGCCCCACGGCCGCGCCCCGGCTGCGGCTCACCGTTCTGGACCCGGTCCTCGGGGAACGGCTCGCCGACACGGTCCGGCCGGCGCTCAGCGCCGACGGTGTGCCGCTGCACGACGAGCCGGAGCGGCAACGCGGGCGCGGCTACTACCGGGGCGCCGCGCTGCGCCTCACCCTGCACGGCGACGCGCTGGAGGTCGGCGACGGCGGCTTCACCGACTGGACGGCCCGGCTGACCGGCGACGCCAAGGAACGCTGCCTGATCTCCTGCCTGGCGACGGAACGCCTGACCGGGGCGGCGGACGGGTGAGCGGCCTGGTGGTGCAGCGGATCCGGCTGCGGTGGACCAGCCGTGACGCCGCCGCCACCCTCCGTGGCCGACTCGACCTGTTCCGCGCGGCCCGGTGGACCCGGGACCGGGACGACCGGGCGCACCTGTACGGCGGTCCACCGCCGGGGCGGCGCTGACGGTCAACCGACCGGCCGGCGCATCGCGATCCGGTCGGCCGGGTCCAGTCCCAGCGCCGCCTCCGCCGCCAGCAACCCGATCAGCCCCGGGGTCACCTCTGCCCCGGTCAGCTCCCGGAACCCGCAGCGCACGTAGTACGGCCCGTTCCACGGCACGCTGCGGAACGTGGTCAGCGTCAGCGCCGGCCGGCCCTGGCCGGCCGCCCAACCCGCCACCTCGTCGAGCAACCGCCGTCCGATCCCCCGCCGGGCGTACCCGGGGTCGACGCTGAGCTGCTGCACGTGCGCGCAGCCGTCGACGAGATCGACCACCACGAAGGCGACCGGCCGGTCGGCCTCGTCCACGGCCACCCGGACGCACCCGACCCGCTGCGCGGCGACCAGCACGTCCAGCGGCAGCGGCGGCATGTCGGCGACCTCGGTCATGCCGATCTCCCGGAACGGCGCCCCGGAGGCCACCTCGATCCGCTGCACCTCGGTCAACTCGTCCGCCCGCGCCGTCCTGATGCTCTCCACGGCGCCGACCCTGGCACCAGCGGGCCGGTACGGGCCAGCGAGTTTCCGGACCGGGCACGTACCCTGCAGCGATGGCCCTGATCCTGCCGCCCGGCGAGTTCCGCGCATACCTCTTCGACTGCGACGGCACGATCGTCGACTCGATGCCGGTGCACCACCGCGCCTGGTGCGGGGCGCTGGACGAGTGGGGCTGCGAGTTTCCCGAGGAGCTCTTCTACGCCTGGGGCGGCCGGCCGGTCGCCGACATCGTGGTCGACCTCAACTCCCGGCACGGGCTCGCCATGCCCGTCGACCTGGTGGCCGCCCGTCGCGAGGAGCTCTACCAGCGGTTCCTGCCCGAGCTGACGGCTGTGCCGGAGGTGCTGGCGCACATCGAGGACGCGTACGGGCGGGTGCCGTTCGCGGTCGTCTCGGGCAGCACCCGCGAGTCGGTCACCGCCTCGCTGACGGCACTGGGACTGCTCGACCGGTTCGAGACGCTGGTCTGCGCCGGCGACTACACCCGGGCCAAGCCCGATCCGGCCGGTTTCCTGCTCGCCGCCCGGCGGCTGGGCGTACCGCCGGAGCACTGCCTGGTCTTCGAGGACACCGACCTCGGCGTGCAGGCCGCGACGGCGGCCGGCATGGCATCGGTACGCGTACCGCACCCGTGGGAGCGGGCGGCCGCGGTACGTCCGGTGTGATCGGCGTCGCGCCGTTCGGGGCGATCGGACCGCCCGGCCTTTCCTAGGGTCGGAGGCATGAGCTGGGCCTCGCCGATCCCGCCGCCCGGCCTGCTGCGCACCCTCTCCCTGGCCACCCTGGCCAACACCGTCGGCTCCGGACTCTGGACGGCCGGGGCGGCGCTCTATCTCACCCGGGACGTAGGACTCTCCGCCGCCTCGGTCGGCGTCGGCCTCACCCTGGCCGGGCTGGTCGGGCTCACCGCCAGTGTGCCGCTCGGCGGCCTGGCGGACCGGCACGACCCGCGTACGCTACGCGCCCTTCTCCAGCTGTGCCAGGCGGTGGTGGCCGCGGCGTACCTGCTGGTCGGCTCGTTCCCGGCCTTCCTGGCGGTGGCGGTGCTGGACGCGCTGCTCACCTCCGGCAACCTGGCGGTACGCGCCGCGCTGGTCGCGGCGGTGGGTGGTCCCCAGGGGCGGGTGCACGCCTTCGCCACGCTGCGCGCGGTGGCGAACCTGGGCATCGCCGTCGGGGCGGCGCTGGCCGGGTTCGCACTGGCGGCGGACACCCACCTGGCGTACCAGCTGCTGGTGGTCGGTAACGCGGCCACCTATCTGCTGTCGGCGGCACTCCTGCGCCGACTTCCGGCCTTCCCACCGGCCCCGCGCCACCCGGCGGCGGCCCGGCCGCGACGCGCGCGGGCGCTGCGGGACGGGCGGTTCCTCGCGGTCAGCGGTGCCTCGGCGGTGCTCACCCTGCACCTGACCATGCTCACCCTCGTGGTGCCGCTCTGGGCGGTGAACCGGGCCGGCGCGCCCCCACCGGTGGTCTCGGCGGTGCTGCTCACCAACACGGTGCTCACCGTACTGCTGGCGGTGCGGCTGAGCCGGGGCGCGGACACGGCCGTCCGGGCGGCCCGGCAGCTGCGCCGGGCCGGCCTGGTCCTCGCCGCCGCGACACCGCTCTACGCGGTCGCGGCCGGCGTGCCCACCGTGACGGCGGTCGTCCTGCTGCTGGCCGCCACGGCGGTCTACACCGTCGGTGACCTGTGGCACGGTTCGGCGGCGGCGGGACTCGCCTACGACCTGGCCCCGCCGGACGCGATCGGCGCGTACCAGGGCGCGGACGGTCTGCTCGCCGGTCTGGCCCGGGCGCTCGGTCCGGCGCTGCTGACCCTGCTGCTGCTCGACGGCGGTGTGCCGGGCTGGCTGGCGCTGGGCGGGCTCTTCGTCGTGGTCGGCCTGGCCGCCCCCGCACTGGCGCGGTGGGCGCTGGCGAACCGGGTGACCACCAGGCCGGCCGATGAGCACCCGCCGGCGACGGTGTAGCAGCATGAACCGGGTGACCGACGATCTCCGTATCCGTCGCGGCGGGCCGGGCGACGCCGGCAGCGTGCTGCGGCTGTTCGACGTCGCCATCGCCTGGCTGACCACGCGCGGCCGGACCGGCCAGTGGGGCACCGCGCCGGCCTCGACCGACCCGGCCCGGATCGCCCAGGCGCAGGCGTGGGCGAGCGGCGGCGACCTGCACCTGGCCCTGCTCGACGACGACGTCGTCGGTGCGCTGGTGGTGGGCACGGCGACGGATTACGTGCCACCGCCCATCGAGCCGGAACTGTACGTGAACCTGCTGCTCACCGACCGCGCGCACGCCGGCCTGGGGATCGGCGCGCGACTGCTGGCGTACGCCGAGGAGCTGGCCCGCGACCGCGGCCTCGGGCTGCTGCGGGTGGACTGCTACGCCGGTGACGACCGGGCGCTGGTCGGTTTCTACGAGCGGTGCGGCTTCACGCCGACCGACCGGTTCACGGTGACGCGCCCGGGCCGGCCGCCGTGGCCGGGTCAGGTGCTGGCCCGACGGGTCGGTTGACCGCTCGCGCGTTGGCCGCGATCCGCCACCCGGGCGCGGGTCAGCGGACGGCACCGTTGCGGTACGCCCAGATCACGATGTTGACCCGGTCCCGGACGCCCAGCTTGGCCAGCACCCGACCGACGTGGGTCTTCACGGTGACCTCGGCGAGGTGCAGCCGCTGGGCGATCTCGGCGTTGCTCGCTCCCGCCACGATCAGGTCGAAGACGTCGCGTTCCCGGGCGGTGAACCCGTCGACGGCCGTGTTGTTGCGGGTCGACGACGGTGCGTCGCGACCGGCGACCAGCCGCCGGGTGGTCGAGGGCGCGATGACCGAACCGCCACGGTGGACGGTGCGGATGGCGGCGGTCAGCCCTTCGGCGGTCGCGTCCTTGAGCAGGTAGCCGCTGGCTCCGGCGCTCAGCATCCGGGTCGCGTAGTCGTCGGTGTCGTAGGTGGTCAGCGCCACGATCTTCGGGGCGGGCCCGGGGGCCGCGAGGATCGCGCGGGTGGCGGTGATCCCGTCGGTGTGCGGCATCCGGATGTCCATCAGGATGACGTCCGGGTGGTGCTCGGCGGCGAGGGCGACCGCTTCCGTACCGGTGGCGGCGGTGGCGACCACGCACATGTCGGGGGCCGAGTTGACGACCAGCGCGAACCCGGTACGGACGAGATCCTGGTCGTCGGCGATGAGCACCGTGATGGGCGGCTCGGTCATCGCGGCGCTCCCTCCTGGACCAGTGGCCACGTGGTGGTGATCGTGAACTCCGGCCCGGCGGTGAGCGTGCAGACCCCGTTGAACAGTGAACACCGCTGCCGGATACCGGACAGGCCCCGCCCCTCCACCGGCGCGCCGCCGCCCTGCCCCGCCGTCGGGCTGGTCACGGTGACGGTGAGCAGCATCGGCGTCCAGCACATGCGCAGGTGCGCCTGTTGCCGGGGAGCGTGCTTGATGACGTTGGTGAGCGACTCCTGGATCACCCGGTAGACGGCGAGGTCCATGCCGGGTCCGAGGGGCTGCTCGCCACCGTCCGTGGTGACGGTCACCCGCAGACCGGCGGCGGCGACGCTGGTCAGCAGGGCGGGCAGGTCGCGCAGCCCCTTGGCGTCCAGCTCGTCGTCCCGGTCGACGGCGGTGAGCAGGCGCTTGACGTCCGCGAGCGCCTCGCGACCCGTACCCGCGATCTGGTCGCAGAGCGGACCGGCGACCACGACGTCGGCGCGGGCGGCGACCCGGCCACCCTCGGCCTGGGCGATGATCGAGGCCAGCGAGTGCGCGATGATGTCGTGCATCTCCCGGCTGATCCGGCTCCGCTCCTCGTGGACCGCGAGCTGGGCGCGCATGGCGCTGTCCCGTTCGGCGAGCCGCCGGCGGCGCTCCGCCTGGTCGACGGCGCTGCGCTGCTGGCGTTGCATCAGCCCGGTCGACCACGCGGCCAGCGACGTCGCCATGATCAGGACGCCGGGCAGCCCGGCGCCGAGCCGCCGGTCGTGCAGGGCGTAGCCGGCGACCACGAGCGCGCCGGCCGCGCCGAGCAGCAGACCCGCGTGCCGCAGCCGATCGGTCGCGTACGCGGCGACCGCGTGGATGGCGACCAGGCCGACCAGGTCGCCGGGGAACAGGAAACTGTGCGCGAGCAGCAGGTGCGTGCCCGAGACGGCCGCCACCAGCGCGAGCATGGTCAGTGGCGCGACGCGACGGATCGCCAGGGGCACCGCGACCGCCGCCGACCAGTACCAGTCGGGCAGACCGGCGACGCCCAGCAGCAGACAGCCGGCCACGACGGCGAGCGCGACGCCGGCGTCGACCCGCATCATCCGTTTCGTGTCGGCCCGCACTCCCCCAGCCTAGGCAGCGGGGCGCGGCAACGGAATCACGGCATTCCGATCCATACCGCAGCCTTGATACCTAGGTATCGGTCGAGCGGGAAACTCGATGCCACGGACGGATGTGGGCGGTCGGGCACCTCCCTACCGTCGATGAGGTGACGACGCAGACGACGTATGCCGACATGGTGAGCTGCCGGGACGTCCGCAAGACGTACGGCGCCGGTGAGTCCGCGGTGCGGGCGGTGGACGGTGTCTCCGCCGACTTCGCCGCCGGCGAGTTCACCGCCATCATGGGCCCGTCCGGCTCGGGCAAGACCACCCTGATGCATCTGCTGGCCGGCCTGGACACCCCCACGGAGGGCGCGATCAGCGTCGCCGGCACCTCGCTGGCGGGGCTGGACGACCGGGCGCTCACCGACCTGCGCCGGGACCGGATCGGGTTCGTCTTCCAGGCGTTCAACCTGCTGCCCACCCTGACCGCCCGGCAGAACATCACGCTGCCGCTGCGGCTCGCCGGCCGACCGGTCGACGCGGCACGGCTGCGGGTCATCACCGACGCGCTGCAGATCGGCGACCGCCTGGAACACCGGCCGGCGGAGCTCTCCGGTGGTCAGCAGCAACGCGTCGCGGTCGCCCGGGCCCTGCTGGCCCAGCCCTCGGTCGTCTTCGCCGACGAGCCGACCGGCGCGCTCGACATCGCCACCGGACGGGCCCTGCTCGGCGGCCTCCGGGACGCGGCACAGCAGTACGGGCAGACGATCATCATGGTGACCCACGATCCGGGAGCGGCGACGTACGCCGACCGGGTCCTGGTGATGGCCGACGGCCGTATCCACGACGAACTGCGTCGCCCCACCCGGGACACCATCCTCGCCTCGCTCGCCTCGGTGACGGTGTGACCATGATCTTCGCACTCGCCTGGGCGCAGGTCCGCACCTATCCGGCACGGCTGCTGGCGATCATCGCTGCAGTGCTGCTGGCTACGGGTTTCCTTGCCGCCACCGCCACCTTCGCCGCCACCTCGGGTGAGGGGTTGCGGCTCACCGCCGCGGCGCCGTTGACCACGGCGGACATCCTCCTGGACGCGGGAGGTTCGGTGCACGACCCGGGCTGGTACCGGGCAGCGGCGGAGGTTCCCGGCGTCCGCACCGTCGATCCGCAGTACGCGCGCACGGTCAGCGTCTTCGGTGGCGACCGGCGCGGTTCGGCGAACGTGCAGAGCATCGCCGCCACGCCCGAGGTCCGCTGGTTCGACCTGGACCACGGGTCCTGGCCCACCGGCGCCGGCCAGGTCGTCGCGGATCAGCGGACGCTCGACGACCTGGGCGTCGGGGTGGGCGACCACCTGGTCTTCCGACAGGGCGACGCGGAGCCGGTGACCGTCACCGTCACGGGCTCGACCGACCTCGGCTTCCGGCCGTTGACCGGATCGTCGTTCCGCTTCTATGCCGACCCGTCGTTCTTCGCCGGCGACGTACCCCCCGCGGCCCTGGTCACGGTCGCCGAGCCGGACCGGCTCGCGGACACCGTCGACGGGATCGACCGGGCGCTCCCGTCGGGCGCCTCGGCGATGAGCGCCGCCGCCGCAGCCGACCAGGCCGCGGCGCGCTTCGCCGGGGGCAACACCCAACTGGTGGTGCTGATGCTGGCCTTCGCCGCGGTGGCCCTCCTGGCCTCCGTGCTGGTCATCGCCAACACCTTCCATGTGGTGATCGTCCAGCGGATCCGGCAGATCGCCCTGTTGCGGCTCGTCGGCGGCCACCGCGCCCAGGTGGGGCGGGTGCTGCTGGCCGAGGCCGCCATCGCGGGCACGGTCGGGGCGGTAGCGGGGGCGGCGGTCGGCGTCGCCGTCGGCTACCTCGGCGCCGACCTGCTCGACATCAGCGGTGGCGGTCTGCGGGTCAACCCCCTCGCGCTGGTGGGCAGCGTGCTGGTGGGAGTCCTGGCCACGCTGGCCGCCGCCTGGTTCCCGACGCGACGCGCCACCCGGGTCCCGCCGGTCCGTGCGCTGCAGGAGGCCGCCGAACCACCGGCGGGCACGGTCCGCGGCGGGCGTCGCCTGGTCGTCGGCGTGGTGGTCACCGTCGTCGCCGCCGCGGTGCTCGGCCTGGCCGGGGTCGCCGTCTCGCTGCCACTGGCCCTGCTCGGTGGAGTGCTGCTGGCGGCGGGTCTGCTGATCGCCCTGCCCCGGCTGATCGCGCTGCTGCTGCCGCCGGCCACCCGGTTGATGGAGCGCTTCGGGGTGGCCGCCGGCCTGGCCGGCAACAGCCTCAGCCAGAACGCCCGCCGGACTGCCGCGGCGGCGATGGCCGTGGTGGTCGGCGCGGCCCTGATCGCCTGCCTGGCCGTGGCCGCCACCACGGGGCGCGCCACCGTGGACGCCGACCTGGAGGCCCGGTACCCGGTGGCGGTGAGCGCACGCACCGACGGCGGTCCCATCAGCGGTGAGACGGTACGGGATCTCGCCGCGGTGCCCCAACTCTCCGTCGCGGCCACCGTGGGCACCGTGGACGCCCGGTTCGCCGACGCCGGCAAGCCGACTCCCGCCGCGCTCGCGGCCCTGCCCGGCGAGCTGACCCGCACCCTGGCCCCCGACCTCGCCACCTCCGCCGGTCCGCCGGTCGTCCTGCTGCCCGCCGCCTATCTCACCGCCCGTGGCCTGTCGGACGGCAGCCCGGTCAGCGTCGGCGTGGGGAACCGGACGCTGCAGTTCACCGCGCGCTCCTCCCGGCTGGCCGACACCACGGGTCAGCTCCTCGGGGTGACCTCCGCCGACGCGCTCGCGGCCCAGGGCGTCGCGACGGTGCCCACGACCGTCTGGGGGGTGGCACGTCCCGGGTTCGACCGGGACCGGCTGACCGATCGGGTGAACGCGGTCGCGGCCCGCGACCCCGGCGTGGAGCTGGGTGGCGGCATCACGGAGGGCAGCGACATCGCCGACGTGCTCGCCATCCTGCTCGGGCTGTCGCTCGCGATGCTCGGCGTGACCGTGATCATCGCGCTGCTCGGCATCGCGAACCTGCTGGGTCTGTCGGTGATCGAGCGGACCCCGGAGATGGCGCTGCTGCGGGCGCTCGGTGCCCGGCGCGGCCGGCTACGGGCGATGCTCGCCATCGAGGCGGTGACCATCACGCTGGTCGGCGCGGCCGCCGGTGTCGTGATCGGCGTGCCGGTGGGCCTGGTCGGGGTGACCGCCACGGTCGGCGCGACGGCCGCACCGGTCATCCGCCTGCCCTGGGGGCAGCTGGGTCTGTTGCTGCTGGCGGCGGTGGTGACCGGGGTGCTGGCCAGTGTGGCGCCGGCCCGGCGGGCGACGCGGATCTCTCCCGCGCAGGGCCTGACCCGCTAGTCGGGCGCGCCTCAGCCGATCTCCTCGTCGACGAAGCACCAGCGCCACGCCTCGCCCGGCTGGATCGACCGCATCACCGGGTGCCCGGTCGACTCGAAGTGCTTCGTCGCGTGCTGGTACGCCGAGGAGTCGCAGCAGCCGACGTGTCCGCAGGTCAGGCAGGCGCGCAGGTGCACCCAGTCGGCGTTGCCGACGGCGACGCAGTCCGGGCACTCCTCGGTGGTCCTCGGTTCGGCCGCGCCCGGCTCGGCCAGATGCTGACAGCTCATCGCTCGTCCTCCCGCTCGCGTCGGCCGCTCAGTCGGCGGTCTCCTGGCGCAGCAACGACTCCTCCAGGTCCAGGTCACGGTAGGCCCGCACCAGCACCTCCTCGGGGATCTTCCCCGAGTCGCGGGCGGCCCGGAACACCTCCCGCTCGGCGTCGATCATCTCCTGCCGCAGCCGACCGTACGCCTGGGACGGGGTTTCCCGGTCGGTGCCCCCCAACCGCTCCCAGGCCAGGTTGGTGCGGCTCTGCACCAGCCCGCGCAACCGTTCGACGACGGCCGGGGGCGCCCCCTCGGCGAGCTCGTCGAGGCGTTCCCGGGCGGCCCGGCTGGCCTGCTGCTGCACCGCGGCGGCCGAGAGCGCGTCCTGCACCGGGTCGTCGGCGGGGATCCTGAGTCGGCGGGCGACGGCGGGCAGGGTGGCACCCTGCCCGACCAGCGTCACCACGATCACCGCGAAGGCGAGCCAGATGAACAGTTGTCGCTGGTAGGGGCGGTCGGCGGCGAGGGTCAGCGGCAGCGCGAGGGCGGCGGCGAGGGTGACCACGCCGCGCATGCCGGCCCAGCCGATGACGATCGGCACCTGGATCGGCGGGGCCGGGTCCTTCTGCCGGACCCGGGGCACGAGCCGGGCCAGGTAGGTGGCCGGGAAGAGCCAGACGAACCGGGCCAGGAAGACCGCCGCCACCACCGCGGCCGTGATGCCGACCAGGAAGCCGAACGGCTCGTCCAGGTCGCGGACCACCTCGCGCAGTTGCAGCCCGACCAGCAGGAAGACCAGCCCCTCCAGCAGGAACCGGGTGAGCCGCCAGAACGCGCCGATCTGCAGCCGGGAGGCGGCGGACATCAGCATCGGCATCTTGTGGCCGATGCCGAGCCCGGTCACCACCACGGCGACCACCCCGGAGGCGTGGATCTCCTCGGCGGCGAAGACCACCGCGAACGGCACGATCAGCGAGAGCGCGTTGTCCAGCACGGCGTCGGTGATCCGCTTGTGCAGGTAGCCGAAGACCACCACGCCGAGCAGGCCGACCAGGATGCCGCCGCCGGTGGCGACCAGCACCTCGCGGCCCACGTCGCCGACGCTCACCCCGCCGCCGGTCGCGGTGGCCGCGACGATCGCGACCCGCAGCAGCACCAGCGCGGTCGCGTCGTTGACCAGGCTCTCCCCCTCCAGGATGGTGACGATCCGGCGGGGCAGCCCGACCCGCCGGGCCACCGCGGTGGCGGCGACCGCGTCGGGCGGCGCGACCACCGCGCCGAGGGCCAGGCAGATGGCGTACGGCAGGTCGGGCAGGAACAGGTGCAGCACGGTGCCCACCACGAACGCGGTGAAGATCACCAGCCCGACGGCGAGCAGCAGGATCGGGCGGAGGTTGAGCTTGAACGCCGGCACCGACGTCTCCAGGGCCGCCACGTAGAGCAGCGGCGGCAGGATGCCCACCAGCACCAGGTCGGGGTCGAGCCGGATCTGCGGGAAGCCGGGCACGAAGGAGAGGGCGAGGCCGAGCACGACCAGCAGGATCGGCGCGAGCAGGCCCAGCCGTCGGGCCAGCGCGGCACCGAACGTCGCGATCGCGAGGACGACCACGACCTCGAAGAGAGCTTCCATGGGGTACGAGCCTAGGCCGCCTGCGTTTCCGGGCCGGTCAGCCGGCCGGCCGCAGTTTCGGCAGCACCTCGGCGCCGAAGGTGTCGATGAACGCCCGCTGCTCCTGCCCGACGTGGTGCAGGGCGATCTGGTCGAAGCCCAGCTCCAGGTAGTCCTCCAGCCACCCGACGTGCCGGCCCGGGTCGGCCGAGACGTTGACCGTCGAGGTGACCTTCTCCATCGGCACGTCCGCGCTGACGGTGTCGAAGTGCTCGGCGGTCTCCAGGTCCCAGCAGACCGGCGGGGCGAAGACGTTGCTGCGCCACTGGTCGTACGCGATCGCCTCGGCCTCGGCCTGGTCGGCCGCCCAGCTGACGTGCACCTGCAGGTGCAGCGGCCCCCGCCCGCCGGCGTCCCGGTAGGCGTCGATCATCTGCCGCAGGTGGTCCACGGGCGCGTTGACGGTGACCAGACCGTCGGCCCACTCGGCGCACCAGCGGGCGGTGGCCACGCTGACCGCCGCGCCGATCAGCGCGGGCGGCTGCTCGGGGCGGGTCCAGAGCTTCGCCCGGTCGACGGTGACCAGGCCGTCGTGGCTGACCTCCTCGCCGGCCAGCAGGGCCCGGATGACGTCGACGCACTCGCGCAGCCGGGCGTTGCGCAGTTCCTTGCGCGGCCAGCCGTCGCCGGTGATGTGCTCGTTGCTCGCCTCGCCGGTGCCCAGCGCCGCCCAGAACCGGCCCGGGTACATGGCGCCGAGGGTGCCGATGGCCTGCGCGATGATCGCCGGGTGGTAGCGCTGGCCGGGTGCGTTCACCACGCCGAACGGCAGGTTGGTGGCCTGGAGCGCGGCGCCCAGCCAGGACCAGGCGAAGCCGGACTGGCCCTGCCGGGCGCTCCACGGCGAGAAGTGGTCGGAGCACATGCCGCCGTCGAAGCCGGCCCGTTCGGCGTGGATGACCGCCGCCAGCAGTTCGGCCGGGTGGATCTGCTCGTGCGAGGCGTGGAACGCGAACACCGTCATGGCCGCACTCCCTACCCAGCCCGGCCCCGGTGTAAGCAGGGGCCCCGGTGCGGCGGGGCCCCTGCCGGCGGCCGCGTTACTCGGAGTGCGCGCCCGCGCCCGCGCCGGCCTCGCCCGCGCCGATCCAGACGGTCTTGGTGTTGCAGAACTCGCGCATGCCGACGGCCGACAACTCGCGGCCGTAGCCGGAGTTCTTCACGCCGCCGAACGGCAGCTCCGGATAGGAGGTGGTCATGCCGTTGACGAAGACGTTCCCGGCGTCCAGGTCGGTGGCGAAGCGCTCCTGCTCGGCCGGGTCGGTGGTCCAGGCGTTCGAGCCGAGCCCGAAGCTGGTGCCGTTGGCGATCTCGATCGCCTCGTCGTACGACGACGCCCGGTAGAGGCCGGCGACCGGCCCGAAGACCTCCTCGGACCACATCCGCATCTCCGGCCGCAGGTCGGTGACCACGGTCGGCGGGTAGTACCAGCCGTCGCCGTCGGGCTTCTCGCCACCGCAGAGGATGGTCGCGCCGTTGTCCACCGCGTCCTGCACCTGGGCGTGGATCTCGTCCCGGCCCCGCTCGCTGGCCAGCGGCCCCACGTCGGTGTCGGCGTCCATCGGGTCGCCGACCCGCAGCGCCGACATCCGGGCGGCGAACTTCTCGGCGAAGGCGTCGAAGACGTCGGTGTGCACGATGAACCGCTTCGCCGCGATGCAGGACTGGCCGTTGTTCTGGCAGCGGGCGGTGGTGGCCACCTCGGCGGCCTTGTCCAGGTCGGCCGAGGGCATCACCACGAACGGGTCGCTGCCGCCGAGTTCCAGCACGGTCTTCTTCAGCTCCCGCCCGGCGATCTGGGCGATCGAGCGGCCGGCCCCCTCGCTGCCGGTGAGGGTGGCGGCCCGGACCCGGGGGTCGCTGAGGATGCGGTCCACCGCGTCGGAGCCGACCAGCAGGGTGCTGAAGGCGCCCTCCGGGAAGCCGGCCCGGCGGAACACGTCCTCCAGATAGAGCGCCGTCTGCGGCACGTTGGAGGCGTGCTTGAGCAGCCCGGTGTTGCCGGCCATCAGGGCCGGCGCGGCGAACCGCATGACCTGCCAGAGCGGGAAGTTCCACGGCATCACCGCGAGCACCGGCCCGATCGGCTGGTAGCGGACGAACGCCCGCTGGGCCTTGACCGCCCCGGCGTCGGCGGGCTCGTCGGCGAGCATCCGCTCGGCGTGGGCGGCATAGAAGCGGCAGGCGGTGGCGCACTTGGTCACCTCGGCCTTCGCCGCCGCGTACGTCTTGCCCATCTCGGTGGTCATCAGCCGGGCGGTCTCGTCGCGCTCGGCGTCGAGCAGGTCGGCCGCGGCGTTCAGCCACTCTCCCCGCTGGGCGATCGTGGTGCGGTGCAGTTGGCGGAAGGCCAGGTCGGCGCGTTCGATGGCGGCGTCGACCTGCTCGTCCGACATCGGGTCGTACGACTTGAGCACCTGTCCGGTGGCGGGGTTGGTGGTGGCGATGGACATCTCGTACTCCTGTCACTCGAAGAGCGAGTGGTGCGCGCCCGGCTCCTCACGACGGCGGGCGACCCGACGGCGCTGGACGACGACCAGGTCGACCACGGCCACGGCGGCGAGCAGGGCGCAGAGCACGCCCAGCCACCCGGCGTGGACCCGGAACGCCCACACCGCGAAGACGGTCATGGTGACCAGGCCGAACGCCGCCAGCGCGAGCCGGAGGTTCAGCGCGCTGTACGCGTGGCCGACCGTGCCGCGGGCGCGCCGGGGCTGCGATCTCGTCATCCTGGAGGGCTACCCCCGAAAACGGTGGAGCTAACCGACCGGCCCCGGTGTGCCGCGCCCGGTGATCCCGGCCACCCAGGGGGTATCCGGCGGATGCGACGGCCGGTGCGCTGCGTTACACCCCAGCGCCGGGACCGGGCCCACACCGGCGGCGGCGGGGAGGATGCAGGCATGACCACGACCCATGCGGTACCGGTGACCGTCGCCATCGCCCGGCGCGCCGATCCCGCCCGGAGCCACGAGATGGTGGCCTGGATGCGGGCCGGCACCGGGCTGGCCGAGACCTTCCCCGGCTTCCTGGGCGCCGGGTGGGTGCAGAGCGCCCCCGGCTCGCCGGAGTGGCACATGCTCTACCGCTTCGCCGACCACGAGACGCTGAGCCGCTGGGAGGAGTCCCCGCAGCGGCGCTGGTGGCTCACCTCGGCGCAGGGCATCGTCGAGCACACCCGGGTGGAGCGTCGCACGGGCATCGAGGGCTGGTTCGAGCCGCCGGTCGACCACGTGGTGGAGGTGCTGGACACCGAGCCGGCCGCGCCGGTCACCCCGCCCCGGTGGAAGCAGGCGGTGACGATCTGGTTGGCGTTCTTCCCGTTGAGCCTGACCGCGACGCTGCTCACCGCCCGGTTCATCGC
The DNA here is from genome assembly GCF_022747945.1 of Micromonospora sp. R77. Taxonomy (NCBI): domain Bacteria; kingdom Bacillati; phylum Actinomycetota; class Actinomycetes; order Micromonosporales; family Micromonosporaceae; genus Micromonospora; species Micromonospora sp. R77. The sequence goes on along the minus strand of NZ_JALDST010000001.1, from coordinate 4,912,111 downwards.
CGACGTCCCGCTGGCGCTGCGCACCCTGCTCATGACGCTCTGCCTGACCCCGTTGATGACCTACCTGGTGCTGCCCCGGATCACCCGGGCGCTGCACTGGTGGCTGCACGGCCAGCCGGCACCGTGGCGCGCCCGGCGTATAGCACGTCAGTCTTAACGACGGTGGTCGATGCCGGAAAGCCGACAGGAGCGGACCGCCGGACCCCCGCGCCCGCGTAAGGTCGATCTTCCGTAGCTCCGTGCGGGACGGGGAGATCACCATGCCTCGACGTTGGGTCGCCGCCGTCGCCTGTCTCGCGGCCCTGGTCGCGCTCGCCTGCGAGGGGGGCGGTACCGCCTCCCCGCGCCCGTCGGGCGGCTCCCCACCACCCGGCGGCCCGGCGGTGCTGACCGCGCTCGGCGACTCGATCACCACCGGCTTCGGTTCCTGCCTGGTGCTCATCGCCTGCATGCGCAACTCCTGGTCCACCGGGAACGGGGTGCGGGTGGAGAGCCACTACCAGCGGCTGCACGACGACAACCCGAGGCTGCGGGCCTACAACCACGCCGAGCCGGGGGCGCGGGCGGCGGAGCTGACCGGGCAGGCCGAGGCGGCGGTCCGGGACAAGGCCGACTACGTCACCGTGCTGATCGGCGCGAACGACGCCTGCCGGGGCGACGTGAACTCGATGACCCCGGTGGCGACCTTCCGGACCCGGGTCGACCAGGGCCTGCGGGTGCTGCGCAAGGGCCGGCCGAAGGCGCGGGTGCTGGTGGTGAGCATCCCCGACCTCTATCGGCTCTGGGAGGTCGGGCACACCGAGTCCCGGGCCGTCCGTGCCTGGTCGCACGGCATCTGCCCCGCGCTGCTGGCCGATCCCACGTCGACCGCGCCCGCCGCGGTGGCCCGCCGCACCGCGTTCCGGCAGCGCATCGACGACTACGACGCCCAGCTCCGCGCCGCCTGCCGGGCGTACGGCAGCCGTTGCCGCTACGACGGCGGGGCGGTGCACCGGCTCCGCTTCGACCTCGACCTGGTCAACACCCTCGACTGGTTCCACCCGAGCGTGACCGGGCAGAACCGCCTCGCCGAGGTGAGCTGGCCGGCCGCCGGCTGGTCGCACTAGGCCGGAGCAACCGGCGGCGGCCGGTTCAGGGGCGGCGCTGCTGCGGAAGGTGTTCCGGGCCACCCCGGTAGAGGGCGCGGGCCCGGTCCGCGAGGTCCTTGGTGGCCGAGGAGTTGGCCCAGGTGCCGAGGACGATCGCCGCCCCGGGCACCACCTTGGCGACGATCCGCTTCGCGGCGCGTACCCCGGCCATCTGGGCCAGCCGGACCCCGAGCTGGAGCATCACCCGACCCAGCGGACGCTCGCCGGCCAGCCCGAAGAGCGCCCCGGCGCGTTCCCGCCCGGCGGCCACCCCGAGGGCCAGCCGGGCGCTCTCCGCGACCTTGTGCACCTTCTGCAGCACCAGCAGGTCGGTGGCCCGGTCCCGGTGCGTCGGGTCGACGCCGTACGCGGCGGCGACGTGCAGCACCAGCCGGGCCTGGGTCCAGGCCAGCACCCCGATGTCGATGACCGCGCCGGGCAGCCCGGCGGCCCCGGACACCGCGCCGGAGAGCCGGGCCCGGTTGACGAACCGGCGGACCGCCTGGTCGGCCAGTTCCTCGGCGGGGACGCCGGGCCGGGCGGCGCGTTCCCGGGCGACCCACTGGGCGGCCTCCGGGCCGAGCCGGCGGACCGCCTCCAGGGCCAGGTGCTCCGGCGCGTACTGCGGGTCGTCCCGCATCCGGTCCCAGAGGGTGGCCGGCGGTGCCTCGGGGACGTCCTGGGGTGCGGCCGGCGGCGCGGGAACGGTCGGGTCGACGGGTACGGGGTCGGTCACCTGGGCTCCCGGAGGGGTCGGACGGACGTCAGGAGGGACGACGGCTGGAGAGCCGGCCGGCCAGCTGCTTGAGCTTGCGCTGGTTCTCCGGCTTGGCCAGCTGGCGGCGACCCTGGTCGACCAGTTGCTGACCCCGCGGTGACCGCAGGAACGTGCTGATCCGCTGCACCAGTGACATGTCGTCCTCCTGTCGTGGTCCCTCATCATGTGTACTCGGGACCGGCAACCTCCTGTACCCGGGACGGCCGACCGGTAAGCGTCCACAGTGGTGAGGCCCGACCGGGTCAGGCCAGGATCGCGGCCACCACCGTCTCGGCCCGCCACTCGTGCTGGGCGTACGCGTCGGGGAAGGCGGAGACCTGCACCAGCTGGGCGGCCACGGTCAGCGGCAGGTCCTCCCAGCCGGGGATCTCCTCCAGGGCGGTGAGGAACTGGCGGGTGGCGTACGCGGGCTGCATCAGGTCGGCCACCGAGCCCCAACCGCTGCTCGGCCGCTGCTGGAACAGCCCGACCGAGTCGTGGTCCCAACCGATGGCCTGGTGCGGGTAGTTCTGCGACTCGGGCAGCACGCCGCTGGCGTAGTTGTAGAGGTTGCTCTCCTGCATCGCGGTGGCCACGGCGATGACCAGGCCCCGGCGGGGGACGCCCATCGCGCGGCCGGCGCGGACGATCGCCTTGGCGTTGTCCATCTGGGCCTGGTCCAGCCCGGCGACCGGAGCGATCCGCTTCGGCCTGGGCTTCGGCTTCGGCTTGGCCTTCGGCTTGGGCTTCGTCGTCGCCGACGGGGAGACGTCGGGGTTGGGCGCCGAGGTGCTCGGGACGACCGGGGCCGGGGCCTGCCGGGCCTCGCCGCGCGAGGCGACCTCGGGCGCGGCCCGCTGGGCGAGCTCGGCGCGCTGGTCGGCGGTGGGGGGACCGCCGACGGCGGCGTCACCGACCTGGGCGAAGCCCACCAGTCCGAGGCAGCAGACCAGGCCGGTGGCGGCGGCCACCTTGGTCCGGCCGGGGCGGGCGGCGAGGGGGTTAGCGAGGCCGCCGAGGCGGGTACGCAGGGAGCCGAGGGGGAAGAGCCGGGAAGCGGTGGCAGAACGTTCGGTGGATTGGGTATCGTCCGAACGGTCAGCCGAACCGCCGAGGCCACGCTGGTCGTCGAGGGTGCCGTCGTCACGCATCCGACGAGGCTAGGCAGGGCGAGGCTAGATCACCCAGCGTGATTATGTGGCCCTCGCCACATTCCTGGCGTATTCAATCGGACGTCGCTGACCAGGCACGGAAGGCCGGGGACGCACCTCTCCCACCTCGCAAACCTCCGTCCCGCGCCCGGCAGGGTGACGGAGGGTAGGTAGCACGCGGTTCCGGCCGACCACCACCATGATCCTTAAGTTCCACCGTTCAGTGGACTAGCCCCTCGTCCTTACCGCCGACCCGCCGGGGCGGTCGACCGGATCCGTCCCGGTTTGATCTTCCGGTGACCCAACTGTGATCATGCTGCCGCCGGCCGACCGGCCCACGCCGGAATGCAGGAGGATGGCGGGTACGTTGCCCCGAACGGGTGCCGTCGGCGTGCGGCGCCCGGACGCGCGTTCCCAGGGAGGTCCGAACCGGTGCTCGACCCACACGAGCTCTACGAACTCAGCGACGAGCTGCCCGACCTCGGTCAGCCGGTGCTGATCCAGGCCCTCACCGGCTTCGTCGACGCGGGCAGCGCGACCCGGCTGGCCCGGGAGCAGCTGCTCACCTCCCTCGAGGCCCGGCCGATCGCCCGCTTCGACATCGACCAGCTCTTCGACTACCGCTCCCGGCGCCCCGTGATGACCTTCGTCGAGGACCACTGGGCCGACTACGACGCCCCGGAGCTGGCGCTGCACCTGCTGCACGACGACGACGAGACGCCCTTCCTGCTGCTCACCGGACCCGAGCCGGACCTGCAGTGGGAGCGGTTCGTGGCCGCCGTCGCCGCCCTCTCCGCCCGGCTGGACGTCCGGCTCACCGTCGGGCTGAACTCGATCCCGATGGCCGTGCCGCACACCCGGCCGGCCGGGGTGACCGCGCACGCCACCCGGCCGGAGCTGATCTCCGGCTACGAGCCCTGGCTCCAGCGGGTGCAGGTCCCCGGCAGCGTCGGCCACCTGCTGGAATACCGGCTCGGTCAGCAGGGCCGCGACGCCCTCGGGTTCGCCGCGCACGTGCCGCACTACGTGGCCCAGGCCGAATACCCGGCCGCCGCGGAGGCGCTGCTCGCCTCGGTGTCCCGCAGCACCGGGCTGCTGCTGCCCCGGGACGGGCTGCGCAGCGCCGCCGAGGTGGTCCGGGTGGAGATCGACCGGCAGGTCGCCCAGACCGACGAGGCGGCCACCCTGGTCCAGGCCCTCGAGGAGCAGTACGACGCCTTCGCCCGGGGCCGTGGCGAGAAGAACCTGCTGGCCGCCGAGACCGGTCCGCTGCCCACCGCCGACGAGCTCGGCGCCGAGCTGGAACGGTTCCTGGCCGAACAGCCGCGACCGGGCGACACCCCCGGCACCTGACCGACAGCCCCGACGCCGGTCCGCCCCGCCGCGACACCCCGGGGCGGTCGCGCGGCGGGACCGGACCGGATGCGGCAGGCTGGACCCATGCGCCTGGCGACCTGGAACGTCAACTCGGTGAAGGCCCGCCTGCCCCGACTGCTCGACTGGCTGGCCACCACGAAGCCCGACGTCGTCTGCCTGCAGGAGACCAAGTGCCCCGATGGGGCGTTCCCGGTCGCCGAGGTGGGCGAACTGGGCTACGAGGTGGCCAGCCACAGCGACGGCCGGTGGAACGGCGTGGCGCTGCTGTCCCGGGTGGGCCTCGCCGACGTGGCCGTCGGCTTCCCCGACGAGCCCGGCTTTCCCGAGCCGGAGGCCCGGGCCATCTCGGCCACCTGCGGCGGGCTGCGGGTCTGGTCGATCTACGTGCCCAACGGCCGCTCCCCCGACGACCCGCACTACGTCTACAAGCTGGCCTGGTTCGCCGGCCTGCGGGACGCGCTGGAGGCGGAACTGGCCGGCGGCCTGCCGCTCGCGGTCTGCGGCGACTTCAACGTCGCGCCGACCGACGCGGACGTCTGGGACCCGGCGCTCTTCGCCACCTCCACCCACGTCACCCCGGCCGAGCGGGCCGCCCTCGCGGCGCTGCGCGACCTGGGGCTCAGCGACGTGGTGCCCACCCCGATGAAGGGCCCGCACCCCTACACCTACTGGGACTACCGGGCGGGAATGTTCCACCAGAACAAGGGCATGCGGATCGACCTGGTGTACGCCTCCGCCCCGTTCGCCCGCGTGGTGACCTCCGCGTACGTGGACCGGGAGGCGCGCAAGGGCAAGGGGCCCTCCGACCACGCGCCGATCGTGGTCGACGCGGAACTGGTGCCGGCCGTCGAGTCGTTCTGAGCCGCCGCGGCGGCGGGCCGACCCGATCCGCCGGGCGTGGCTAGGGTGGAGCCATGGCAGTCGTGAAGATCAACGCGATCGACGTCCCGCCGGGTGCCGGCGAGGAGTTGGAGAAGCGGTTCGCCGCCCGGGCCGGCGCGGTGGAGAACTCCCCCGGCTTCCTCGGCTTCGAACTGCTCCGCCCGGTCGCCGGGGAGAGCCGCTACTTCGTCTACACCCGCTGGGAGACCGAGGAGGCCTACCAGGCGTGGGCCGCCGGGCCGTCCCGCGCCGCGCACGCGGGCGGTGAGGGTGGCGAGCAGCGCAGGCCGGTCGCGTCCGGCGCGACGCTGCTGGAGTTCGAGGTGGTCCAGCAGGTGACCGGCAAGGGCTGACCGGGCGGCCTGCGCCGGCCTCAGGGGCGGCGGGTGCCGACCAGCGACGCGAAGGCGATCACGTTGTCCGCATAGCCGGTCCGCCCGCCGATCCACTCGCCGCCGCAGGTGATCAGGCGCAGGGCGGGCGGGCCGTCGTCGCCGTACACCCGGTCGGCGGGGAGGTTCGACTTGTCGAAGTGCTCCACGCTCTCGACCGCGAAGGTCACCACGCTGCGGTCCGACCGGGTCACCTCGATCCGGTCGCCCGGCTCCAGCTCGTGCAGGCGATAGAAGACCGACGGGCCACTCTTGGTGTCCACGTGCCCGACGATGATCGCCCGGCCCGGCTCACCGGGGGTGGGGCCGCGGTCGTACCAGCCGGTCTCGTGGTGCCGGCTCAGCGGCGGCACGTCGACCGAACCGTCGGGGGCCTGCCCGACCGGGGTCACCGGGGCGGACACCTCGATCGACGGCACCGCCAGGCGTACCGGCCGGCTCGCCGGCAGCCGGGCCGGCTCCGCACCGGCGGTGTGGGGGGCCGGTCGCGCCGCCCCGGCCACCTGGTCGAACGGGCCCACGGTCCGACCCAGCCCGGCCCCGGTGGCGAAGACGCCGAGCAGCACCAGCACCACCGCGAGCGGCGCCGACCAGGGACTGCGCCCCGGCCGCGGATCCGCCCCACCGGGCGGGCGGCCGGCTGCGGAGCGGGGTGGCTGCCCACGACGCGGCTCACCGTCGGGCGGCACCGGGCCGGCGGATCGCCATCAGCCCCACCACCGCGCCGGCCAGGGTCAGGCCGAGCCCGCCGGGCACCAGCAGGCCACCGAGACCCGGGCCGTCGGCGGTGCCACCGAAGCCGGTGGCCGGCCCACGACTGGGCGGCACCCGGGTGGGCGGCGCGTGGGTGGGTGTGGGTGACATCCCCTTGACCACCTGGAGCATCGTCGACGCGGTCTGACCGCTCGGGCACTCCAGCTTGACCCGGTAGTTGCCGGGGCGGGTGCGCTCCCGGACCATCGGGGAGGCGGTCAGCAGGCCCCGCTGCGGCTGCACCTGGACCCGGCCGAAGGCGTCCGACACCACGATCGCGGGGATCGAGTTGTCCCGGCAGCTGGCCCGGATGCCCACCAGGTAGCCGGGCTGCACGGTGCTCGGGGTGACCTCCACGAAGATCAGGTCACTCGGCAACTGCCCCTGCTCCCCGCCCGGCGGCGGACCGGGTGCCGGCTCGGCGGCCAGGGCGGGACGCATCCCGAGCAGGGGAACGGCGAGCGCGGCCCCGGCGAGCACCAGCGCGGCGCGGCGCGTGACTGACACCATGACCCCTCCCGGCGCCGTTGGACGGTCCCGGGCGACGGAACGCCCGTCCTCAGGGATGAATCCTCTCACTCCCGGGCGCACCGCACATCCGATCCACCGGAACCGTCGCGTACCCTCGGGTCGCTGTGACCTCCACCGACCAGAACCCCGCCACCGGGCCGGCGCACGCCGCCCGGATCCGCACCTTCCACCCCCGCCGCGGGCGGATGAGCGACCGGCAGCGCGACGCGCTGACCCGGCTCTGGCCGGCGTACGGGCTGGAGATCGCCGACCTCGACGGCGCGTTCGACCCGGCGGCGCTGTTCGGCCGGCGGGCCCCGCTGGTGCTGGAGATCGGGTCCGGCATGGGCGACGCCACCGCGACCATGGCGGCAACCGACCCGGACCGCGACTATCTGGCGGTCGAGGTGCACACGCCCGGCATCGCCAACCTGCTGGAGCTGACCGAACGGGCCGGGCTGGGCAACGTCCAGGTCGCCCGGGGCGACGCGCTGGACCTGGTCCGGGCCCTGCCGGAGGCGTCGGTGGACGCGGTGCACGTCTTCTTCCCCGACCCGTGGCCCAAGGCCCGGCACCACAAGCGCCGGCTGATCCAGCCGAGCCACGTCGCCCTGCTGCGCTCCCGGCTGGTCCCCGGCGGGACGCTGCACTGCGCCACCGACTGGGCCGAGTACGCCGAGGCGATGCGGGAGACGCTGACCGGCGACCCCGGGCTGGTGGACGGGCACGACGGCTTCGCCCCCCGCCCGGCGCACCGTCCGGTGACCAAGTTCGAGCGGCGCGCGCTGACCGCGGGGCGGCCGATCTTCGACCTGGTCCACCACCGGGCGGCCGGCTGAGCCGCGTACCCCTGACCCGGGTCGACGGGCGGCGCGGCGCGGGACGCGCGGGACGAGCGGTGCGCCCGGCGGGCGTCGCGGCCGACCCGGTTGGCGCGGGAGGCCATGATCCGGGCACGATGGGGGCGCTATGACGCTCACCGCCGCGCTCCCGAGAAGCGCCGACCCAGACACCCTCTACGACTCGTTCGCCGGCTGGGCGTCCGAGCGCGGCCTCGCCCTCTATCCCCACCAGGAGGAGGCGGTCATCGAGATCGTCTCCGGCGCCAACGTGATCATGAATACGCCGACCGGCTCGGGCAAGAGCCTGGTGGCGATCGCCGCGCACTTCGCCGCCCTGGCCGACGACCGGACCAGCTTCTACACGGCGCCGATCAAGGCGCTGGTGTCGGAGAAGTTCTTCGCGCTCTGCGAGGTCTTCGGCGCGGAGAACGTCGGCATGCTCACCGGCGACGCCAGCGTCAACGCCGACGCCCCGATCATCTGCTGCACGGCGGAGGTGCTGGCCAACCTGGCGCTGCGCGAGGGCGCCCGCGCCGACGTCGGCCAGGTGGTGATGGACGAGTTCCACTTCTATGCCGAGCCCGACCGGGGCTGGGCGTGGCAGGTGCCGATCATCGAGCTGCCGCAGGCGCAGTTCGTGCTGATGTCCGCCACCCTCGGCGACACCACCCGGTTCGTCGACGACCTGACCCGGCGCACCGGGCGGCCGACCGCCGTCGTGCGCTCGGCCGAGCGGCCGGTCCCGCTCCTCTTCTCGTACGCGATGACGCCGCTGCACGAGACCCTGGAGGAGCTGCTGCAGACCAAGCAGGCCCCGGTGTACGTCGTGCACTTCACCCAGGCCGCCGCCCTGGAACGCGCCCAGGCGCTGATGAGCGTCAACGTCTGCACCCGCGCCGAGAAGGACATGATCGCCGCCGCGATCGGCAACTTCCGGTTCACCTCCGGCTTCGGCAAGACGCTGTCGAGGCTGGTCCGGCACGGCATCGGCGTGCACCACGCCGGCATGCTGCCCAAGTACCGCCGGCTGGTGGAGACCCTCGCCCAGGCCGGCCTGCTCAAGGTCATCTGCGGCACGGACACCCTCGGCGTCGGCATCAACGTGCCCATCCGCACGGTGCTCTTCACCGGCCTGTCGAAGTACGACGGGGTGCGGACCCGGCTGCTCAAGGCCCGCGAGTTCCACCAGATCGCCGGCCGGGCCGGGCGGGCCGGCTTCGACACCCTCGGCCGGGTCGTCGTGCAGGCCCCCGAACACGTCATCGAGAACGAGAAGGCCCTGGCCAAGGCCGGCGACGACCCGAAGAAGCGCCGCAAGGTGGTCAAGAAGAAGCCGCCGGAGGGCTCGATCGGCTGGGGCGAGCCGACCTTCCAGCGCCTGGTCGAGGCCGAGCCGGAACCGCTCACCTCCAGCTTCCAGGTCAGCCACTCGATGCTGCTCAACGTGATCGGCCGCCCCGGTGACGCGTTCGCCTCGATGCGGCACCTGCTCACCGACAACCACGAGGACCCGGCCGCCCAGCGTCGGCACATCCGCCGCGCCATCGCCATCTACCGGGCGCTGCTGGCCGGCGGCGTGGTCGAACAGCTCGCCGAGCCTGACGAGACCGGCCGGCGGGTCCGGCTCACCGTCGACCTCCAGCTCGACTTCGCCCTCAACCAGCCGCTCTCCCCGCTCGCCCTGGCCGCCATCGAACTGCTCGACACCGAGTCCCCGTCGTACGCCCTGGACGTGCTCTCGGTGATCGAGTCGATCCTCGACGACCCGCGCCAGGTGCTCTCCGCGCAGCAGTTCAAGGCCCGCGGCGAGGCGGTCGCCGCGATGAAGGCCGAGGGCATCGAGTACGAGGCCCGCCTCGAACTCCTCGACGAGGTGACCTGGCCCAAGCCGCTCGCCGAGCTGCTGGAGGGCGCCTACGAGATGTACCGGCAGGGGCACCCGTGGGTCGCCGACCACCAGCTCTCCCCCAAGTCCGTCGTCCGGGACATGTACGAGCGGGCGATGACCTTCACCGAGTACGTGCAGTTCTACTCCCTCACCCGCTCCGAGGGACTGGTGCTGCGCTACCTCGCCGACGCGTACAAGACGCTGCGGCAGACCGTGCCCGAGGACGCCAAGACCGAGGAGCTGGTCGACCTCATCGAGTGGCTGGGCGAGCTGGTCCGCCAGGTCGACTCCAGTCTGATCGACGAGTGGGAGCGGCTGCGCAACCCGTCCGACGTGGCCGAGGTGGCCCAGGCGCACGCCGCCCTGGACGACCGGCCGCCCGCGGTCACCCGCAACGCGCGGGCGTTCCGGGTGCTGGTGCGCAACGCGCTGTTCCGTCGGGTCGAGCTGGCCGCCCTGCGCCGCTGGTACGACCTCGGCGAGCTGGACTCCGCCTCGGGCTGGGACGCCGACGCCTGGGCCGACGCGCTGGAGCCCTACTTCGAGTCGTACGACTCGATCGGGGTGGGGCCGGACGCACGTGGACCGGCGCTGCTCATGATCGAACAGGGTCGGGAGCGGTGGACGGTGCGGCAGATCCTGGACGACCCGGACGGCGACCACGACTGGGGCATCAGCGCGGAGGTGGACCTCGCGGCCTCCGACGAGGTGGGCGCGGCGGTGGTCCGGATCGTCTCCGTGGGCCAGCTGTAAGAAGTTCTTTCCAGGGGCCGTCCGGTGCGTCCGGACGGCCCCTTTTGCGCCCTGGGCGATGTCACCCCCGTCGATTAGAATGTATGTACTAATCGAGTTCCTGACCTGGGAGGACGCTCGTGACTGCGCCCGTCTCCGCCCCCCTCACGCCGTACGCCACCCTCCTCGGCTTCACCCGGTACGTGGACCGCACCGGGCCCACCAAGGCCAGCTTCGTCGGGGGCCTGCGCAAGCAGCGCGCCAGCCGGCACGGGTTCAACCCGCACGGTCAGTTCGTCAAGGCGCTCAAGGCCGACGTCGCCTTCCACACCGGGGGCACCCACCTGGCCCAGGTCGCCGACCTGGTCAAGCCGCGCTGGCGCCCGCTCTACGAGGCGCTCGTGCCGGGCGCGACCCAATGGCTCCAGTCGCTCGGCGAGCCGACCGGGGTCGACCTGGCCCGGACCCGCGACGCCCTGGCCATGCTCGGCGACCTCCCCGTCAAGATCAACCCCCACTTCGGCATCCGGTACGCCGACGGCCGCGCCGAGGCCGTCCGGCTGCACTTCGACGAGACCCCGCCCAGCGAGGAGGCGGTGCTGGCGACCCTGCACCTGATGGCCCGCCACATGGACGCGGTCCTGCCGCACGCCGAGCCGGTCCTGGTGGACGTTCGCCGCGGCGAGACCCACCGCATGCCCGACGCGATCAAGCCCGACCACGTCGAACAGTGGCTGGCCGGCGAAGCCGCCGCCTTCCGCGCCATCTGGTCCACCGCCGCCTGACCCACCCCCACCCCACCCGCACCCCGCGCGCCGCGCGCCGCGCGCACCCCGCCGCCGCTAATTCACGGAAAGAGTGGCTATTCCTCGTCGGATAGCCACTCTTTCCGTGTAAGTGCGGCGCTTAGCGGGGCGTTGTCCACAGGGGCTTTCGGCGGGGTGGGGTGGGGGTCGAGGGTGGGAGGGTGGCTCGTCATCCTCGTCGTCCGGCCGAACTTGCCGGGAAGGTGTTCTTTGCGCGGGACGCGATTCAGCGCGGCCTGCTCACCAGGAATGAATTGCGGAGCAGCGCGTGGCGGCAGTTGTTCCACAACGTGTACGCCGACGCACGCCTGGCCGTCTCCCACCGCACCCGTTGCCTGGCCGCCGCATCGTGGCTCTTCCCGCCCGGGTGTCTGGTGGCGGGCCGCTCCGCTGTCGCACTGCTCGGGGGCCCCGTGCCCGGGCCGGACGAACCCGTGGAGGTGCTGGTGGACCCTGCCTCCCGATTCGGTCCGCTGGCGGGACTGCTCATTCACGTCTGCCGGTGGTCCGAAGATGACGTGCAGCGAATCGAGCAGGTCCCGGTGACGAACGCCGTCCGCACATGCTGGGATCTCGCCTGCTGGCTCGACGTGGTGGAGGCAGTCGCACTGGTCGACGCGTTACTGCATGTCGGCGTCGTTCGGCTGGCCCAACTGAAGGCCTATCTGGTTCGACGCCGAGGGGCCCGAGGAGTCCGGAGGTTCGCCGAGGTGTTGAGCCTTGTCGACGGGGGCGCCGGGTCGCTTCCCGAGTCCCGGCTTCGAGTGCGCCTCGTTCGGGCGGGGCTTCCCCGACCGGTGACCCAGTACGTCATCGAACGCGGTAACCGCTTCATCGCGCGGGTCGATCTCGCCTGGCCCGAACTCAAGGTGGCCGTCGAATACGACGGCCTCTGGCACCGCGATCCGGACCAGTTTCATCGCGACCGGCAGCGCCTGAACAAGATGCTCGGCGACGACTGGATCGTCCTTCACGTCACGAGCAAACGCATGAAGGAGGACTTCCCTGCCGTCCTCGCCGAGATCCGCACCGCCTTGGCCGCCCGCCGAGCCTCCTGTACGGCCTGAACTTTCACGGAATGAGTGGCTATTACCAGCGGGATAGCCACTCATTCCGTGAATTCGCGCGGGGGGTGGGGCGTGGGGGGTCAGGAGGGGAGGTGGGTTTGTAGGTCGTCGAGGATCTTGTTGGCGGCGGTGACGCCGATGCCGGTCATCCAGGTCTCGTCGGAGACGACGTGGGCGTTGCCGGCCCGTACGGCGGACAGGTTCCGCCAGAGGGTGCCGGCGGTGAGCTTCGCCTGCTCGGCGGCGGCCTTCTCGCCGTACGCGGTGACGAAGATGACGTCGCCGTCGACCTCGTTGACCCGCTCGGGGCTGACCAGGTCGAAGCGCTTGTCCTCCTTGCCGTCGAGGCGCTGCCGCGCGGGGCGGCCCAGCCCGGTGTCGCCGACGACGATGCCGGAGAAGGAGTCCGGGCCGTACACCCGGATGTTGCCCGGGATGAAGCGGACGATGGAGATCTCCCGCGACGCGGCGTCGCCCAGCTTCGCGCCGAAGTCCTTGGCCCGCTTCTCGTACGTCGCCAGCAGGTCGCGGGCCTGCTGCTCGCGACCCAGGGCTCGGCCGTCGAGGAGGAAGTTCTCCTTCCAGGTGATGCCCACCTTCTCGGTGAAGACGGTCGGCGCGATGGCGGCCAGCTCGTCATAGAACTTCTCCTGGCGGAACCTGCTGCCGAGGATCAGATCGGGCTTGAGGGCGGTGATCGCCTCCAGGTCGGGTTCGGTCAGGACGCCCACCTCGGTGATGCCGGCCAGCTTCTCGGCGCCGAAGTAGGTGGGCCAGCTCTTCGCCTCACCGGCGGTGGCCGCGCCGACCGGCGTCACGCCCAGCGAGAGCGCCGTGTCGATCTTGTCGGTGTCGAGGACGACCACCCGCTTCGGCTCGGCCGGCACCTTGGTGGTGCCCATCGCGTGGGTGATCTCCCGGGTCTGCCCGGTGGCGGTACCGGCGACCGGATCGCTCTCTCCGCAGGCGGTGAGGCCCACGCCGAGGGTGACGGCCGCGGTCAGGGCGGCGGCGAGACGACGCATCAGTGTCCTTTCGAGGGGTACGGATCGGCGGGCGGAGAAGCCGCGCCGTCGGTGACGGAGCCGGCCGGCGCCGACCCCGAGGCGGGCGCAGTGACCGGTGAGGCGACCGGCGCGGTGGCGGGCGCAGTAGCCGACGGGGTGACCGGTGCGGCCTGGCCCGGGACGGCCGGCTCCCCCGCTGGATCGGCGGACGGAGTCGCCGGCACGAGCGAAGGGCCGGGGCGGCCGGGGACGATCAGCGGCGCGCCGGTGACCGGGCAGGGCACCACCACACAGTCGAGACCGAAGACGTCCCGGACCAGGTCGGCGGTGAGGATGTCCCGGGGCGGTCCGGCGGCGACCACCGTGCCGGCGCGCATGGCGATCAGGTGGTCGGCGTAGCGGGCGGCCTGGTTGAGGTCGTGCAGCACCGCGACGACGGTGCGACCCCGTTCGGCGCGCAGCCGGTGCAGCAGGTCCAGCACCTCGACCTGATGGGCCAGGTCGAGGAAGGTGGTCGGCTCGTCCAGCAGCAGCGCCTCGGTGTCCTGGGCGAGGGTCATCGCGATCCAGACCCGCTGCCGCTGGCCGCCCGAGAGGCTGTCCACCGGGCGGTCGGCGAGCGCGTCGACGTCGGCGAGCACCATCGCCTGTCGTACGGCCTCGGCGTCCTGCGCGGACCACTGCCGCCACCAGCGCTGGTAGGGCTGCCGGCCCCGGCCGACCAGGTCGGCGACGGTCACCCCCTCGGGCACCAGCGGGCTCTGCGGCAGCACGCCGAGCCGTCGGGCCACCTCCCGGGTGGGCAGGTCACGGATGGCCGAGCCGTCGAGGAGCACGCCGCCCCGGCGCGGGCTGAGCAGCCGTGCCAGGGTGCGCAGCAGGGTGGACTTGCCGCAGGCGTTCGCCCCGACGATGACGGTGAAGGCGTCGGCGGGCAGGTCCAGGTCGAGACCGTCGAGGACGGGCCGGTCGTCATAGCCGACGACCAGGTCACGGGTGGCGAGCAAGGGTCCTCCTCGGCAGGGTCAGCAGGCCGGCCGGAACGGGCGGCGGGGCAGGGCGGCCGGCCCGGTCGGGTACCGGGAGAGCAAGCAGCTCCGGACCCTGGCACACCGGCGGCCTCGGGCGACTCGACGGACAGGGCAGATCGACGACACCGGGCAGGTCAGCCCCGCGGCGCAGGGCCGCACGGAGACGCAGGGCCGCGGAGCGGGAGACGTCGGCCATCAGGACCGCCGCCGGGCGCGGAGCAGCAGGAACATCAGGTACGGGCCGCCGATCGCCGCGGTGAGCACCCCGGCCGGCAGTTGGGTGGGGGCGAACAGCCGCCGGCCGGCCAGGTCGGCCAGCACCAACAGCAACGCCCCGAGCAGGGCGGCGCAGAGCATCGGCGGGCGCTCCGCGCGGACCAGCCGGCGGGCCACCTGCGGGGCGACCAGGGCGACGAAGTCGACCGCGCCGACCTGGGCGGTGACGCTGGCGGCGGCGACCACCCCGGTGGCGGCCAGGCCGACGCGGCGGGCCGCCGGGCGTAGCCCGATCCCCGGGCGGTGTCGTCGTCCAGGGCGGTGCTGTTCAGCGCCCAGCCCGCCCAGGCGAGGACGGGCAGCAGCGCGGCGAGGGTGAGCGCGATCCAGGTGGCCTCGGACCAGCCCTTGCCGGCGAGGGTGCCGATCAGCCAGCTGCGCGCGCGCGCCCGTCGATCGGGTCGGCGGTGAGCATGACCACCTCGGTGAGCGCGCGCAGCGCGAACGCCACGGCCACCCCGGCGAGGACGAACCGCTGCGCGGCCAGGCCGTGCCGGGCACCGAGGGCGAGCACCAGGGCGGCAGCCGCCAGCGCGCCGACCAGCGCGGCCGGTGCCACCAGGACGGCGGCGGCCCCGCTGGTCAACGCGACCGTCGCGGCCAGCCCGGCGCCCTGGGTGATGCCGATGACGTCGGGGCTGGCGAGGGGATTGCGGGCGACGCTCTGGATCAGCGTGCCGGCCACCCCGAACGCCGCGCCGGCCACCGCCGCGAGCACCAGCCGCGGCAGCCGCAGGTCCAGCACCACCAGGTCGTACGGGGTGCCGGCGCCGGTGAGCGCGCGCAGCACGTCGGCCGGGGCGACGTACGGGGTGCCGAGGGAGAGGCTGAGCACCCCGGCGGCGGCCAGCAGCACGGTGAGCACGACGGCGACGCCGACGGAGCGGCGGCGGACGTGCACGCTCACCGGACCGGTCCGCAGCAGCCACCGCCCCGGCAGGTGACCGACGCCGGAACCGGTGGTGGAGACGAACGCGCTCACCGAGCCGCCTTCCGTTCGCGACTGCGGGGCTCGCAAACCCGGCTCACTCCTCGCGCTCACCGAGCCGCCTTCCGTTCGCGACTGCGGGGCTCGCAAACCCGGCTCACTCCTCGCGCTCACGCGGTCACCACGCGGGCGCGGCGGACGAGGAGGGCGAGCAGCGGGGCGCCGACCAGCGCGGTGACGATGCCGGCGGGCACCTCGCCGGGCGGGGCGATCAGCCGGCCGACGACGTCGGCGCCGAGCAGCAGGGTCGGTCCGAGCAGGGCGGCGACCAGCAGGGTCCACCGGTGGTCGGCGCCGACCAGGGCGCGGGCCAGGTGCGGCACGGCGAGCCCGACGAAGGCGATCGGGCCGGCGGCGGCGACGGCGGCGCCGGTGAGCAGCACGGCGGCGACGCCACCGGTGAGGCGTACCCGGCCGGTGCGGTGGCCCAGGCCGCGGGCGACGTCGTCGCCGAGGGCGAGCGCGTCGAGGCCCCGGGCGACCAGGGCGGCCAGCAGCACGCCGCCCGCGACGAAGGGCAGCACCTGCCCGGCGACGGCGAGGTCCCGGCCGGTGAGGCCGCCGACGACCCAGAACCGGTACTCCTCGAAGGTGCGGGCGTCGATGCTGAGCAGGGCGTACACGACGGAGGCGAGACTGGCGTCGAGGGCCGCGCCGACCAGCGCGAGGGTGACCGGGCCGGCGCCCTCGCGGGTGCGGTTGGCCACCGCGAAGACCAGCAGGCCGGCCAGCAGGGCGCCGCCGATGCCGAACCAGACGTATCCGCCGAGGGTGCCGACGCCGAACACCGCGATGGCCAGCACCACGCCGAAGGAGGCACCGGCGCTGATGCCGAGGATCCGCGGCTCGGCGAGGGGGTTGCGGGTGAGCGCCTGGAAGAGCACACCGGCGACGGCGAGCGCGAGGCCGACGGTGAGTCCGAGGGCGGTCCGCGGCAGCCGCAGCTCGCGGACGATGCTGCTGGCCTCCCCGCCGTCCGGTGCGGTCAGCGCCTGCCACACCTGCGCGAGGGCGAGCGGCCGGCTGCCGAGGGCGAGGCTGGCGAGCAGGGCCAGCACCAGCAGGAGCACCGCCGCCGCGACGACCACGGGCCGGCGGACGCCCGGTCGGCGGGCCGGGGCACCGGCCTGCACGGGCCGGGCGGCAACGGTGGTCACGACGATGTCACCCCTCAACTTAGGTTCGCCTTACCTTAGCGGAGCATGTTAGGTGAACCTAACTCGTGGGTGTCGATCCGGTTCGGCCCCCTCTGACGGACCGCCCGGCCATACGCTGGGCACATGCGATTCGACCAGCACACGGTCGTGCTCCTGGTCCGCCCGACCGACGCGCCAGACCTGCCCCGCGATGTCGCCGACCGGTTGCAGGACGCGCACCTCGCCCACCAGGCGGGGCTGGTGGAGCAGGGCGCGGTGCTCGCCGCCGGGCCGTTCCTCGGCGGCGACGACGAGCGGGTACGCGGCTTCGCCGTGCTCTCCGTGGACCCGGAGATGGCGCGGGAGCTCTACGCCAACGACCCGGCGGTCCGGGCCGGCCGGCTGGTCGCCCAGGTGATGAGCTGGATGGTCCCGGAGGGCAACGTGCGATTCGAGCGGGTGCCGGTGCCGACCTCGATGCTGGAGGTGGCCGCCGGGGACTGAGCCCCGCCGACCTGCGGCTCAGTCCTCGGCGGCGGCCCGGCTCCCCGGCACCACCGGCATCGGCCACACCCCGGTCCGGGGCGCCGCCGGCACCTCGACCGGGTGGTCCGTCCGGACGTACGTCTCGGGCAGCAGCTCGGTGATCGGCACCGGACGCAGCGCGTCCGGCGGGCCGACGATGACCCGCAGCGACGGGAAGTAGTCGAGCAGCACCTGCCGGCAGCGACCGCACGGCGGGACGACTCCCCGGCCCCGGTCCCCCACCGCGACGATGGTCTCCAGCTCGCCCGCCCCCTGGGTGGCGGCGGCCCCGACGACCACGAGTTCCGCGCACGGCCCACCGGTGAAGTGGTTGACGTTCACGCCGGTGAAGAGCCGGCCGTCGGTGGTCCGCGCGGCGGCGGCGACGGTGTGCTGGGCGCTGCGGCAGCGGAGCTTGGCGACGGCGGTGGCGGCCTGCACCAGCGCCCGGTCGGTGTCCCGCATGATCATCCCGCCCCCGTGCTCGACGTCGCTCGGCGGCCACTCTAGCCCGATCACCGGCCCCGACCTCGGACGGCGCGCGCGGTGGAGCCCGGAACGCGCCCCGGCCGACCGCCGGGCCGGTAACCCGGGGGCGGTCCGCCGCGAGCCTGCCTATCCTTGGCGACGACATGCAGAATCCAGCCGTACCCGCCGCGCCCGACTCCGTCCGCGAGCTGCACCGCCGCCTGCCCACCCTGATGTTCCGCGACCAGCGTCGGCTCCAGCGCCGGCTGGACGGGGTCCGCAAGCTGCGCGACCCGCAGCGGCGCGAGGCCGCGCTCGCCGAGATCGGCGCCGACGTCGCCCGGGCCGAGGCGCGGCTGGCGGGCCGCCGGGCCGCCGTCCCGACGATCACCTATCCGGCCCAGCTGCCGGTCAGCGAGCGGCGGGACGACATCGCGGCGGCGATCCGCGACCACCAGGTGGTGATCGTGGCCGGCGAGACCGGCTCCGGCAAGACCACCCAGCTGCCCAAGATCTGCCTGGAGCTGGGGCGCGGGATCACCGGGCTGATCGGGCACACCCAGCCCCGGCGGCTCGCCGCGCGGACGGTGGCGGACCGGATCGCCGAGGAGCTCGGCACCGAGCTGGGCGACGTGGTCGGCTACAAGGTCCGCTTCACCGACCAGGTGGGCGACAACAGCCTGGTCAAGCTGATGACCGACGGCATCCTCCTGGCCGAGCTGCAGACCGACCGGATGCTGCGCCAGTACGACACGCTGATCATCGACGAGGCGCACGAGCGCAGCCTCAACATCGACTTCATCCTCGGTTACCTCAAGCAGCTGCTGCCCCGGCGTCCCGACCTCAAGGTGATCATCACCTCGGCGACCATCGAGACCGACCGGTTCGCGAAGCACTTCGCCGACGCCGACGGCGAGCCCGCGCCGATCGTCGAGGTCTCCGGGCGGACCTATCCGGTCGAGGTGCGCTACCGGCCGCTGGTGGAGGTCACCGAGGCCGACGGGGAGGACGCCGAGGACGAGGAGAACGTCCGCGACCAGATCCAGGCGATCGGCGACGCGGTCGAGGAGCTGGCCGCCGAGGGACCCGGCGACATCCTGGTCTTCCTCAGCGGCGAGCGGGAGATCCGGGACACCGCCGACGCGCTCGGCAAGCTGGTGGAGTCCAAGCGCTCGCTGCTGGGCACCGAGATCCTGCCGCTGTACGCGCGGCTTTCGGCCGCCGAGCAGCACCGGGTCTTCGCCCCGCACGGCGGACGGCGGGTGGTGCTGGCCACCAACGTCGCGGAGACCTCACTGACCGTCCCCGGCATCAAGTACGTGGTGGACCCGGGTACGGCCCGGATCTCCCGCTACTCCAGCCGGCTCAAGGTGCAGCGGCTGCCCATCGAGCCGGTCTCCCAGGCGTCGGCGAACCAGCGCAAGGGGCGCTGCGGTCGTACCTCGGACGGCATCTGCATCCGCCTCTACGACGAGCAGGACTTCGCGGCCCGGCCCGAGTTCACCGACCCGGAGATCCTGCGGACCAACCTGGCCTCGGTCATCCTCCAGATGACCTCGATCGGGCTGGGTGACGTCGCCGCCTTCCCGTTCCTCGACCCGCCGGACCGGCGCAACGTCACCGACGGCGTGAACCTGCTGCACGAGCTGGGCGCGCTCGACCCGGCCGAGACCGACCCGGCGAAGCGGCTCACCGCGCTGGGCCGGCGGCTGGCGCAGCTCCCGGTGGACCCCCGGCTGGCCCGAATGGTGCTGGAGGGCGAGCGCAACGGCTGCGCCACCGAGGTGGTGGTGATCGCCGCCGCGCTCTCCATCCAGGACCCCCGGGAACGGCCGGCCGACAAGCAGGCCCAGGCCGACCAGGCGCACGCCCGGTTCGCCGACAAGGAGTCGGACTTCGTCTCCTTCCTGAACCTGTGGCGTTACCTGCGGGAGCAACAGCGGGAGTTGTCCTCCAGCGCGTTCCGCCGGATGTGCAAGGCGGAATACCTCAACTACCTGCGGGTGCGCGAGTGGCAGGACATCGTCAGTCAGTTGCGCCAGGTGTTGCGTACCCCGGACAAGGGTGACGGTCGGCGCGGGCCGGCCGCCGACCTGCCGGAGGAGATCGACACCCCGAAGGTGCACCAGTCGCTGCTGCCCGGCCTGCTGTCGCACGTCGGGCTCAAGGACGCGCAGAAGCACGAATACCTCGGCGCCCGGGGGGCGAAGTTCGGCCTCTTCCCCGGATCGGCGCTGTTCAAGAAGCCGCCGCGCTGGGTGATGGCCGCCGAACTGGTGGAGACCTCCCGGCTGTGGGGCCGGGTCAACGGCCGGGTCGAGCCGGAGTGGGTGGAACCGCTCGCCCAGCACCTGGTCAAGCGCAGCTACAGCGAGCCGCACTGGGAGAAGAAGCAGGCCGCCGTGATGGCCTACGAGAAGGTCACCCTGTACGGCATCCCGCTGGTCACCTCCCGCAAGGTCAATTTCGGCCGGATCGATCCGGCGCTGAGCCGGGAGCTGTTCATCCGGCACGCCCTGGTGGAGGGCGACTGGTCCACCCACCACCGGTTCTGGGCCGACAACCGCCGGCTGCTCACCGAGATCGAGGAGCTGGAGAGCCGGGCCCGCCGGCGGGACATCCTAGTCGACGACGAGACGATCTTCGGCTTCTACGACGCGCGGATCCCCGCCGACGTGGTCTCCGGCCGGCACTTCGACTCGTGGTGGAAGAAGACCCGCCGCGACCAGCCGGACCTGCTCACCTTCACCCGCGACCTGCTGGTCAACTCCGGTCGCGGCGGGGTGGACGAGGCCGACTACCCGGACGAGTGGCGGGCCGACGGGGTGGCGCTGCCGCTGACCTACCGGTTCGAGCCGGGCACCCCCACCGACGGCGTCACCGTGGACATCCCGCTGCCGCTGCTCACCCAGGTGCCGGCCGAGAGCTTCGACTGGCAGGTGCCCGGCCTGCGCGAGGAGTTGGTGGTGGCGCTGATCCGGTCGCTGCCCAAGGCGATCCGGCGCAACTTCGTCCCGGTGCCCGACTACGCCCGCGCGGCCCTCGCCGCGATGCCGGCCGGCGAGGAGCCGCTGCTCGACGCGCTCACCCGGCAGCTGCGCCGGATGACCGGGGTCACCGTCCCCCGGGACGCCTGGGACCTGCCGAAGCTCCCGCCGCACCTGCGGGTCACCTTCCGGGTGCTCGGCGACGACGACAAGCCGGTCGCCGAGGGCAAGGACCTGCCGGCCCTGCAACGCCAGCTCCGCCAGGAGGTACGCCAGGTCGTCGCCGCCGCCGCGCCGGACGTCGCCCGGACCGGCCTCAAGGAATGGAACATCGGCACCCTTCCCCGCACCATCGAGCAGGTGCGGGCCGGCTACGCGGTGACCGCGTACCCGGCGCTGGTGGACGAGGGCGCGACGGTCGGGGTGAAGGTGTTCGACTCCCCCGGCGAGCAGGAGGCCGCGCACTGGGCGGGCACCCGGCGGCTGCTGCGGCTCACCGTGCCGTCGCCGGCGAAGTTCCTCCAGGGGCGGCTGAGCAACGAGGCGAAGCTGGCGCTGTCGCGCAACCCGCACGGCGGGGTCCAGCAGCTCATCGAGGACGCGGCGGGCGCGGCGATCGACAAGCTGATCGGCGACGCGGGCGGCCCGGCCTGGGACGCCGAGGGCTTCGCCGCGCTGCGCGACAGGGTCCGCGCCGACCTGGTCGACACCGTGGTCGAGGTGATGGACCGGGTCCGCCGGGTGCTGGCCGCCGCGTACGCCGTCGAGCAGCGCCTCGGCGCCACCCGGAACCTGGCCGTGGTGGCCGCCCTGGCGGACATCCGCGCCCAGCTCGGCGGCCTGGTGCACGCCGGCTTCATCACCGAGGCCGGCTACGCCCGCCTGCCCGACCTGCTGCGCTACCTGACTGCGATCGAGCGGCGGCTGGACCGGCTGGCCGGCAACCCGCAGCGGGACAAACAGCAGCAGGACCGGATCGCGGTGGTGCAGAAGGAGTACCAGGACATGCTGGCCGCGCTGCCGCCGAGCCGACGGCAGTCGACGGCGGTACGGCAGATCCGCTGGATGATCGAGGAGCTGCGGGTGAACGTCTTCGCGCAGGCGCTCGGCACCCCGTACCCGGTGTCGGAGCAGCGGATCTACCGGGCGATGGACGACGCCGAGGGGCGCTGAGGTACCGGCTCCGGCCGGCGCGGGCCGCGCAGCACGCGGACCAGCAGGGCGGGGGTGAGCAGCCGGGTCGGCGGGTCGACCAGGTTGAGCACCCGCAGGAAGGCCGCGCCGAGGCGGGCGTCGGTGGTGGCCGCCGCGTGCAGCCGGGCGAGATAGGCGTTGACCAGCCGGACCCGCAGGGTGCGCCGGCCGGTGACCTCGGGGAAGCGCAGGTCGGTGCCGACCGAGATCTGCCAGGGCGCGTCGATCAGCCGGGCCGCGCCCCGGTAGAAGCGCCGGGCCAGCCCGTCGCCGCCCTCGGCGAGCAGCCGGCGCAGCAGCAGCGCCTCCAGGGCGGCCACCGTCATGCCCTGGCCGTAGATCGGGTTGAAGCTGCACAGCCCGTCGCCGAAGACCAGGTGGCCCTCGGGCAGCCGGCGCAGCCGCTCGTAGCGGCGCCGGACGCTGGCCGGGAAACGCATCCGGGCCGGCGGGTCCACCGGCCGTGCGGTGCGCAGCAGCGCGCCGATCTGCGGGGCGGGCAGCGTCGCCGCGAACGCGGCCATCCCCTCGTCGTCGGTGGGCGGCTGCTCCCCGAGCACCCCGCTGAGCACCACCGCGAACCGGCCGTCCTCCTGCGGGGCGACGATGCCGGCGCGCGGGCGTCCGGGCACCGCGTTGGCCAGCGCGCCCAGCATCCCCTCCAGCTGGCCCGGCTCCCGCCGGTAGGTGCGGGTGACGTAGGTGACGTCCACCTCGACCCGTTCCTCGGGGGCGGGCCGGAAGCCGGCGTCGGCGAGCCAGACCGGGCTCCGGCTGCCCCGGCCGCCGGCGTCCACCACCAGGTCGGCCGGGAGCGCCAGCTCGGTCCGGTCCGCGGTGACCACCCGGACGCCGGTGACCCGCCGTCGGTCGGTGGTGAGGAGCAGCCCGGTCACCTCGTGCCCGGCCAGCACCCGCACCCCGGGCAGGGCGCGGACCCGCTCGCGGACCACCTGCTCCAGCAGCGGGCGGCTCATGCCGTAGGCGATCAGGTCGGACGGGGCCCGCCGCATCCGGTGCCCGTCGTTGT
The DNA here is from genome assembly GCF_022747945.1 of Micromonospora sp. R77. NCBI lineage: Bacteria > Bacillati > Actinomycetota > Actinomycetes > Micromonosporales > Micromonosporaceae > Micromonospora > Micromonospora sp. R77. Next base: position 4,889,185 of record NZ_JALDST010000001.1, on the reverse strand, counting down.
ACCAGTGCACCTCGCCGTGCAGGTCGACCGGGCAGACTCCGCGGGCGGTCAGCTCGGCGCCGAGACCGGGGAAGAGCTCGCCGAGCACCTGCCGGCCCCGGTCCAGCAGCACGTGCAGCTGGCGCCCCTGCGGGACACCGCGCCGGCTGGCCGGGCCGTCCGGCAGGACGTCCCGGTCCAGCAGGACGACCTCGGCGTACGCGTCGCTCAGGGCGCGGGCCGCGAGCAGCCCGCCCATGCTGGCGCCGATCACCACGGCGCGTCCGGCAGGTGCCATGGGGGGAGCGTAGGCAGCACCCCGGGTCGGACGCGCCTTCCAGCGTGCGCGAACGGGCGGGCGGGACCGGCCGGCGGTCAGGCGACCACCCGGGCCACGAAGGCGGCGAGATTCGCCACCGTCCGCTGGATCTTCTCGTCGAGGGTGAGCGACTCGGGCAGCCGCGCACCGGCCCCCGCGTCCTTCTTCCCCCGCAGATACAGGGAGCAGGCGAGATCGCCGCAGAGGTAGGTGCCCACCGAGTTGCCCTGCTGCCCGGCCTTGCCCGCCTTGCGCGCGACCATCAGGTCGACGCCGCCGGCCGGCGCGGTCAGGCAGAGGGAGCACATGCTGCGCCGCGACTGCCGGGGCCCGGGGCTGGGGCAGCGCAGCGCGAGGGCCGTCGGCCGGTCGTCCAGCGTGGTGACGAGGTACGCCCGGTCGGGCGCCTGCGGATCCCGCCAGCCGAGGTAGTCGAGGTCGGCCCAGGGGCGGTCGGCCAGGTCACGCGGAACGGTCAGGCGCTTCGCCTCGCCCTTGGTGCAGTTCACGAAGGCGGCACGGATCTCGGACTCGGTCAGCGGTGTCATGCATGGCACGGTAATTTTCCTAAAGGTGTTAGGCAAATGCATAATGAGCCTAGACACAAGAAGGGGACCCTCATGGCACGTGCGGGACTGACCAGGGAACGGCTGATCCGGGCGGGGGCGGATCTGGGCGACGAGGTGGGGTTCGACCAGGTGACCGTCTCGGCGCTGGCCCGTCGGTTCGGCGTCACGGTGGCCAGCCTCTATTCGCACGTCCGGAACTCGTCCGACCTCAGGACCGGGATCGCGCTGCTCGCGCTGGACGAGCTTGCCGACCGGGCCGCCGACGCGCTGGCCGGGCGGTCCGGCAAGGACGCCCTGACCGCCTTCGCGAACGTCTACCGGGACTACGCCCGCCAGCACCCCGGCCGCTGGGCCGCCGCCCAGCTGAGGCTCGACCCGGAGACGGCGGCCGCCAGCGGCGGCGGCCGGCACGCACGGATGACGTGGGCGGTGCTGCGCGCCTACGACCTGCCGGAACCCGACCGGACGCACGCCGTCCGCCTGCTGGGCAGCGTCTTCCACGGCTTTGTCAGCCTGGAGCTCGCCGGCGGGTTCGACCACAGCGCCCCCGACCCGCAGGAGAGCTGGGCCCGGGTCCTGGACGGGGTCGACGCCCTGCTGCGCAACTGGCCCGCGGCCGGCCCGGGCTAGGTCAACGGCTCCACGCCGGGCGGGAGCTGGTCGGTGGCGGTGGCGTCGTGGACGTACTCCAGCAGGATCCGGCGCAGCTCGCGGCCGGCGTGGGTGGGGACGACGTCCCGGCGCCGGGCCACCGCGATGGTCCGCCGGACGCCCGGCGGGGCGAGCCGGGTGACCCGGATGCCGGGCCGGCGGGCGACCACGATGCCGGGCACCAGGGCGGCGCCGAGCCCCGCCTCGACGAAGCTGAGCACGGCGTCCATCTCGCCGCCGTCGACCGACAGGGTGGGCTCGAAGCCGGCCTCCCGGCACGCCTGGAGGGTGGCGTCGCGCAGGTCGTACCCCTCGCGGAACATGACCAGGGGCTGGTCGCGCAGGTCGGTGATGCGCAGCTCGCCGCCGGCCGCGGCGGCGGGCAGCGGGTCCACCGAGGCGACCACCAGGCTCTCCCGCAGGATCGGGTCGGCGCGCAGGCCGGGGTCGGTGCCCTGGGCCGGCATGATGATCAGCGCCAGGTCGAGGTCGCCGCGGACCAGGTCGCGGACCAGGTCCTGCGAGCCGCCCTCCTCCACGCGCAGGTCGACGGTCGGGTGGGCGTCGCGGAACCGGCGCAGCACCGGCGGGGCGAGGGAGGTGGCCAGGCTGGGGGTGGCGCCGAGCCGGACCCGGCCCCGGCGCAGACCGACGAGCTCCTGGACCTCGCGGGTGGCGGTGTCCACGTCGGCGAGGATCCGTTTGGCCAGCGGCAGCAGCACCTCGCCGGCCGAGGTGAGGGCGATGTTGCCCCTTACCCGTTCGAAGAGCGGGGCCCCGAGGTCGGCCTCCAGGGCGTGAATTTGCTTACTCAACGAAGGCTGGGTGATGCCCACCAGATCGGCAGCTTGGGTGAAATGTCGTACTTCTGCGACCGCGACGAAGTACTTCAACTGATGCAGCTGCATCTCTATAGCCTACGGCTATCAAGACTGCGAAGTCGATGCATTGGACGCCTGATCGAACTGCTCCTAGCGTCGATGGCGTGGTAATCACGAAAACTCGGTCGCCCATCCGCTCGAACGTCGGCCTCAAGGCCGTCATGGCGGTGACGGGCATTCTCCTGGTGCTCTTCCTCATCGCGCACATGCTCGGCAACCTGAAGATCTTCACGGGTGCCGAGGCCTTCAACCACTACGCGCACTGGCTGCGCGACCTGGGCACCCCCCTGCTCGCGCCCGGCTGGTACCTGTGGCTGCAGCGGGGCGTGCTCACCGTGGCCGTGCTCGGTCACATCGCCGCCGCCACCGTGCTGGCGCTGCGCGCCCGGGCCGCCCGCCCGGTGCAGTACGCGCACCGCAAGAAGGTGCACGGCAGCTACGCGGCCCGGACCATGCGCTGGGGTGGGGTGATCATCCTGCTGTTCGTGATCTACCACATCCTGGACCTCACCACCGGCACCCTGAACCCGGTCGGCGACTCGGCCCGCCCGCACAGCAACGTGGTGGCCGACTTCGCCCCCGAGCGCTGGTACGTGACGCTCTTCTACACCCTGGCCGTGGTGGCGCTCGGTTTCCACCTGCGCCACGGCGCCTTCAGCGCGTTCCGCAGCCTCGGTCAGCAGACGCCGAAGGGTGAGCGCCGTGCCCGCGCCCTCGCCCTGGTCTTCGCCGTCGCGCTGACCGTCGGCTACCTGGTGGTTCCGTTCGCCGTACTCACCGGATTGGTGTCCTGACATGGATCTCTTCACCGAGGGCGACCCGATCGCCGACACCAGGGCTCCCGACGGGCCGATCGAGACCCGCTGGGACCGCCGCCGCTTCGAGGCCAAGCTGGTCAACCCGGCCAACCGGCGGAAGATGACCGTGATCGTGGTCGGCACCGGGCTGGCCGGCGGCTCGGCCGCCGCGACCCTGGCCGAGCAGGGCTACCACGTCAAGTCCTACTGCTACCAGGACAGCCCGCGCCGGGCCCACTCGATCGCCGCGCAGGGTGGCATCAACGCCGCCAAGAACTACCGCAACGACGGCGACTCGGTGCACCGCCTCTTCTACGACACCGTCAAGGGCGGCGACTTCCGCTCCCGCGAGTCGAACGTGCACCGGCTCGCCGAGGTGTCGGTCAACATCATCGACCAGTGCGTCGCGCAGGGCGTCCCGTTCGCCCGCGAGTACGGCGGCCTGCTCGACACCCGCTCCTTCGGTGGCGCGCAGGTGCAGCGCACCTTCTACGCCCGGGGCCAGACGGGCCAGCAGCTGCTGCTCGGCGCGTACCAGGCGCTGGAGCGGCAGATCGGCCTCGGCAACGTGGAGATGAACTCCCGGCACGAGATGCTGGAGCTGGTGGTCGTCGACGGCAAGGCGCGCGGCATCGTGGTGCGCGACCTGGTCACCGGCGAGATCAGCACCGAGATGGCCGACGCGGTCGTGCTCGCCTCCGGCGGCTACGGCAACGTCTTCTATCTCTCCACCAACGCCAAGGGTTGCAACGTCACCGCCACCTGGCGGGCGCACCGCAAGGGCGCGTACTTCGCCAACCCCTGCTACACGCAGATCCACCCGACCTGCATCCCGGTCTCCGGCGACCACCAGTCGAAGCTGACCCTGATGAGCGAGTCGCTGCGCAACGACGGCCGGGTCTGGGTGCCGAAGGCCAAGGGCGACGACCGCAGCCCGAGGGACATCCCCGAGGACGAGCGGGACTACTACCTGGAGCGGATCTATCCCTCCTTCGGCAACCTGGTCCCCCGGGACATCGCCTCCCGCGCCGCGAAGAACGTCTGCGACGAGGGCCGGGGCGTCGGGCCGACCAGGCTCGGCGTCTACCTCGACTTCGCCGACGCGATCAACCGGCTCGGCCGCAAGGCCATCGAGGCCAAGTACGGCAACCTGTTCGAGATGTACGAACGGATCACCGGCGAGGACCCGTACGAGGTCCCGATGCGGATCTATCCCGCCGTGCACTACACGATGGGTGGCCTCTGGGTCGACTACGACCTCCAGTCCACCATCCCCGGCCTGTTCGTGATCGGTGAGGCCAACTTCTCCGACCACGGCGCCAACCGGCTCGGCGCCTCGGCCCTGATGCAGGGGCTGGCGGACGGCTACTTCGTGCTGCCCGCCACGATCGCCAACTACCTGGCCACCGGCCCGCTCGACAAGGTCGACGCCAGCCACCCCGAGGCGGTCGCGGCGCGTACCGACGTCGAGGACCGGATCGCCCGGCTGCTGGCCGTCAACGGCGACCGGACGGTGGACTCGTTCCACCGGGAGCTGGGCCAGATCATGTGGGAGCACTGCGGCATGGAGCGCAGTGACGCCGGCCTGCGCAAGGCGATCGACGAGATCCGGGCGCTGCGCGAGCAGTTCTGGCAGCGGGTCCGCGTGCCGGGCGACGGCGAGGGGCTCAACCAGTCGCTGGAGAAGGCCGGCCGGGTGGCCGACTTCTTCGAGCTGGCCGAGCTGATGTGCGTCGACGCCCTGCACCGCGAGGAGTCCTGCGGCGGCCACTTCCGGGCCGAGCACCAGACCCCGGACGGCGAGGCGCAGCGCGACGACGACCGGTTCGCGTACGTGGCGGCCTGGGAGTACACCGGCACCGGCGAGCCGGCCGTGCTGCACAAGGAAGACCTGAAGTTCGAATACGTCCACCCCACGCAGCGGAGCTACAAGTGAACCTGACCCTGCGCATCTGGCGCCAGTCCGGCCCCGAGGACAAGGGTCGGATGGTGACCTACCCGGTCGAGGACATCTCCCCGGACATGTCGTTCCTGGAGATGCTCGACGTGCTCAACGAGCGGCTGATCCTCGCCGGCGAGGAGCCGGTGGCGTTCGACCACGACTGCCGCGAGGGCATCTGCGGCATGTGCGGCCTGATGATCAACGGCGACGCGCACGGGCCGCAGCGCGGCACCACCGCGTGCCAGCTGCACATGCGGCAGTTCCGCGACGGCGAGACGATCGACATCGAGCCCTGGCGGGCCCGCGCCTTCCCGGTCATCAAGGACCTGGTGGTCAACCGGAACGCCTTCGACAAGATCATCGCCGCGGGCGGTTACATCACCGCGCCGACCGGCAGCGCCCCCGAGGCGCACTCCACCCCGGTGGCCAAGGCCGACGCGGACGCCGCCTTCTCCTCGGCCGCCTGCATCGGCTGCGGCGCCTGCGTGGCGGCCTGCCCGAACGGCTCCGGCATGCTCTTCACCGCCGCCAAGGTCACCCAGCTCTCGCTGCTCCCGCAGGGCCAGCCGGAGCGGTACACCCGGGTGATCGGCATGGTCGACGCGCACGACGAGGCCGGCTTCGGCGGCTGCACCAACGCCGGCGAGTGCACCGCGGTCTGCCCGAAGGGCATCCCGCTGAACACCATCGGCCGACTCAACCGCGACTACCTCGCGGCCACCTCCAAGCGGGCGGGCACCCCGGGCGCCTGACCCGACCGTCCCACCGACCGCCGCGCCCTTCCGGGGGCGCGGCGGTCGCCGTTTCCGAAGGGGTACGGGTCCCGACGGCCTGGCCGGGCTTCGGTGCGCTTTGGGCTCCGGAGTTGGCCTCGCCGGGCTTCCGTGCACGTCGGGCTCCCGGGTTGGCCTCGCCGGGCTTCCGTGCACGTCGGGCTCCCGGGTTGGCCTCGCCGGGCTTCCGTGCACGTCGGGCTCCCGGGTTGGCCTCGCCGGGCTTCCGTGCACGTCGGGCTCCCGGGTTGGCCTCGCCGGGCTTCCGTGCACGTCGGGCTCCGGGGGGTTGCGGTTGGGGGCTGGGGGCGACCGTGCCCGGCTCCGGGCGGTCAGGCTTGATCCCTGCGCCGGGCACGGTCGCCCCCAGCCCGACCCGCACCTGGTCCGCCCGCGCCTGACCGGCCGCCATCACCACGACCCCACACCCCAAACGCCTCCTCCCCCGTCGCCATCCCTCCCTCGCCATTCCTCCCCTCGCCATCCTTTCCTCCACCACCCCACCCCTGGCCGCTCCGCCGCCCCGCTCCGCCGCCCGCCCGCCCGCCGATCTTGGACAGTTGTCGTTCGTAGCGAACGGAAACTGTCCAAGATTCGGCGGTTGGATATGCCGCTGGCCGGCACCCCGTCGTGGGGTGCCGGCCAGCGGCGGGTTGTTGCTTCGGTCAGCTGGTCCAGTGCTGGGCGACCAGGTCGGCGGCCTGCTGCTCCCACTGGGCGTACGCGTCCGGGTAGGCCGACACCTGCACGGTCTGGGCGGCGTCGGTCAGCGGCATGTCCTGCCAGCCGTCGACCTGCTTGAGGCCCTTGAGGAACGCGAGGGTGGAGTACTCGGGGTCGGTGATCTGCTCGGGGGTGCCCCAACCACTGGACGGGCGCTGCTGGAACAGACCCAGCGAGTCATGGTCGTTGCGGTCGCCGAGGTGGCCAAGGTTCTCCAGCTTCGACTCCTGCAGGCTGGTGGCGATCGAGATGACCGCGGCGCGTTCGGGCAGGCCGGCCTTCTTCGTCGCGGCGATGATCGCCTTGGCGTTGGCGGTCTGCTCGTCGTTCAGGTCGACGTGCGACTGGCTGCCCTGCACGCCGTGCGGGATCAGCTTGCTGGTGTCGGGCTTGTCGGCCTGCACGGCCGCGACCGGGGTCATCGACGTGACCGGGGTGGTGTCCCCGTGGTGCAGCGGACCCGCCGCGAGACCACCGGCGAACGCCAGACCAGCGATACCCAGCACGCTCTTACGCAGCATCGTGTTCATCGAAAGCTCCTCAGGGGTTGGCGCTCCCCATGGGGGTGGGGAACGCAAGCACCGTCAGGCGCTCGATCACAAAGGGGGGAAGTCATCGACCGGCAGCTCGCGGGGCAGAGGAGGTTCGCCACTTCGCGGCGCCGGGACCATGGGTAACGACCGCCGGTCCAGCATCATTCCCGGAGGCTGGCCGCCGGCACGATCTCCGGGGCCTCTCCACCCGCCCCGTCGACCGGGCGGCTACGCGGTCGCACGGTGAATGTAACGACCCCGAGCCCCCGACGATTCCGGCCCAGCGGTGCGCCCGGCCACACCCCGAACCGGACATCCCGCCCCATGGCGCCCGATCCACCCACCGCCGGACCGGACACCCGGCACCACATCCCCGAGATGGGCACCTCTCGCCGGACACCCGGCACCACATCCCCGAGACGGGCACCTCTCGCAGTCCCGGACACCCCCGGCGCGGCACAGCCGGGACGCCGCCACGTCGCCGACATGGCGCGGACACGCCGGCTCGGACACCGCCACGTTGGCGACACGGCGCGCACAGGCGGGCTCGAACGGGCCAACGTCCGCGACACGGCGCGGACAGGAGGCCTCGGACGGGGCCATGTCGGCGACGTGGGGTGGACGCGTGGATGTGCGGGCTCGGACAGGGCGGGGGGTGGCTGGTTCAACTGGGCCGGCGCGGGTAGCAGTCCCATGGACGGCACCGACGAGGGGACATCGAGGCATGAAGGCACTGACCTGGCAAGGCAAGCGGGACGTCCGGGTGGAGGACGTGCCGGATCCCCGTATCGAGGAGCCCACCGACGCGATCGTGCGGATCACGTCGACCGCGATCTGCGGCTCCGACCTGCACCTGTACGAGGTGCTCGGCCCGTACCTCAAGCCGGGTGACGTGCTCGGGCACGAGCCGATGGGCATCGTCGAGGAGGTCGGCCCGGGGGTGACCCGGCTGAAGAAGGGCGACCGGGTGGTCGTCCCGTTCAACATCTCCTGCGGGCACTGCTGGATGTGCGAGCGGCAGCTCTACGCCCAGTGCGAGACCACCCAGGTCACCGCGCAGGGCAAGGGTGCCGCGCTGTTCGGCTACACCTCGCTCTACGGCTCGGTCCCCGGCGGGCAGGCCGAGTACCTGCGCGTACCGCAGGCCCAGTTCGGCCCGATCAAGATCCCGGAGACCGGCCCGGACGAGCGCTGGCTCTATCTCTCCGACATCCTGCCCACCGCCTGGCAGGCGGTGAAGTACGCGGACACCCCGCGCGGCGGCACCCTGGCCGTCTTCGGGCTCGGCCCGGTGGGGCAGCTCTGCGCCCGGATCGGCCGGCACCTCGGCGCGGACCGGGTGATCGGGCTGGACCTGGTGCCGGAGCGCCTCGACATGGCCCGCCGGCACGGCATCGAGGTGCTGGACGTCACGGCGCTGGACGACGTGCCGGGCGCGCTGATCGACCTGGTCGACGGGCGCGGGCCGGACGCGGTGATCGACGCGGTCGGGATGGAGGCGCACGGCGCACCGCTGGGCAAGTTCGCCCAGACCGCCGCCGGGCTGCTGCCGGACAAGCTGGCCCAGACGATGACCGACAAGGTGGGCGTGGACCGGCTGGTCGTCCTGCACGCCGCACTCAAGGCGGTCCGCCGGGGCGGCACCGTCTCCATCTCCGGCGTGTACGGCGGCGAGCAGGACCCGATGCCGCTGATGGAGATGTTCGACCGGGGCATCCAGCTGCGGATGGGGCAGTGCCACGTCAAGCGCTGGGTGGACGAGATCATCCCGCTGCTCTCCGGCGACGACGACCCGCTGGGCGTGGAGGACCTGCGGACCCACCGGCTGCCGCTGGCGCAGGCGCCGCAGGCGTACGAGATGTTCCAGAAGAAGGAGGACGGCTGCGTCAAGGTCGTGCTCGCGCCGTGACCAGGACGGTGGTGATCACCGGCGCGACCAGCGGGATCGGCCGGGCGGCGGCCCGGGAGTTCGCGGGGCGCGGGGACCGTCTGGTCCTCGCGGCCCGCTCCCGGACCACCCTCGCCGACGTCCGCCGGGAGTGCGCCGACGCCGGTGCCGCCGAGGTACGCGAGGTGCCCACGGATGTCACCGTGGCCGGCGACCTCGACGCCCTGGCCGACACGGCGGTGCGGGAGTTCGGCCGGATCGACGTCTGGGTGCACACCGCCGCGGTGATGGCGTACGGGCGCTTCGAGGAGATCCCGGCGGAGGTCTTCGACCACGTGGTCCGGACCGACCTGCTGGGCGCTGCCGGGGCGGCGCGGGTGGCGCTGCGGCACTTCACCCGGGCCGGTGGGGGCACCCTGATCCTCACCGGCTCGGTGCTCGGACACATCACCGCGCCGTACATGAGCGGCTACGTGACCAGCAAGTGGGGCCTGCAGGGACTGGCCCGGGCGCTGCACCAGGAGTCCCGGGACCTGCCGGGGGTGAACATCTGCCTGGTCACCCCCGGCAGCGTGGACACCCCGGTCTACCAGCAGGCCGCGAACTACCTGGGCCGGGCCGGCCGGCCGCCGCTGCCGATCACCACCGCCGAACGGGTGGGCCGGGCGATCGCGCACTGCGCCGACAAGCCCCGCCGGGAGACCTCGGTGGGCCGGGTCAACCTCCTCATGCGGGTCGGCTTCACCGCGCTGCCGGCCGTCTACGACGTGCTGGTCGGACCGTTGATGCGGCTCGGCGGGCTGACCAACCGGGCGGTCGCCCCGACCGACGGGGCGGTGTTCGCCCCGAACCCGGCCGGCGAGGCGGTCCGGGGCGGTTGGCTGCCCGACCTGTCCCAGGTGGTCCGGTCGGTGGGCGGGGCGACCTCGACGGTCGGCGCGGCGGTGCTGCGCCGGCTGCGCTGACCGGTGGCTACCGTGTAGTGCGGGACACGGCGGAGGGAAGACGATGGGCGCAGCAGAGGAAGAGGCGGCCGAGCGGGCGGCGGGGCGGGGACTGTGGCGGGTCGCCGGGGTGGCGGCGCTGGCCGGGCTCGCCTGGGTGGGCCGGGACGTGCCGGCCCAGCTCGGCGGCCGGCTCACCGGGGCCCGCGCGGAACGCGCGGCGCGCTCGCCGCAGTTCCGCGACGGCACGTTCCACAACCGGGGCAGCAGCCGCAGCATGGCCGGTGCCCCGGACCGCAACCTGCTCAAGGAACTGGTCTTCGGCAAGCAGAAGCGCCGGCCGACCACGTCCGTCCCGCTGCTGCGCCCGGCCCCGGTGCCGACCGGTGACCCCGGGCGGGAACTGAACGTCGTCTGGTACGGCCACGCGTCCACGCTGATCGAGATCGAGGGGCGTCGGGTGCTGGTCGACCCGGTGTGGAGCGACCGGTGTTCCCCGTCGGCGCTGGTCGGCCCGCGCCGCATCCACGAACCGCCGGTACGCCTCGACGAGCTGCCGCCGGTGGACGCCGTCCTCATCTCCCACGACCACTACGACCACCTGGACCTGGAGACCGTGCGAGGGCTGCTCGCCCACCAGTCCGCCCCGTTCCTGGTGCCGCTGGGCGTCGGCGCCCACCTGGACCGGTGGGGCGTACCGGCGGAGCGGATCGTCGAGCTGGACTGGTCGGAGAGCCACCAGGTGGGTGGGCTGACCCTCACCGCCACCCCGGCCCAGCACTTCTCCGGGCGCGGGCTGCGCCGCGACGGCACGCTCTGGAGCTCCTGGGTGATCGCCGGCGCGCACCGGAAGGTCTTCTACACCGGCGACTCCGGCTATTTCGACGGCTACGCCGCGATCGGCGCGGAGCACGGCCCGTTCGACGTGACGCTGATGCAGATCGGGGCGTACGACCGGGCCTGGCCGAGCATCCACATGTTCCCGGAGGAGGCGGTCGCCGCCCACCTCGACCTGCGCGGCGGGCTCTTCGTACCGGTGCACTGGGCGACGTTCAACCTGGCCCTGCACGACTGGTCGGAGCCGGTGGACCGGTTGTGGGCCGAGGCGAAGGCCCGGGACGTCCGGCTGGCGGTCCCCCGCCCCGGCGAGCGGGTCGTGGTGGACGACCCGCCGCCGGTGGACGGCTGGTGGCAGGCGGTCGCCTGACGACTCCCGCGCCGGTGTCGGCGTTCCGGTGGGCGTTTCGCGGCGGTCCGGCCCCGGGGGTCTGGTAGACCGGAGGCGGTGCAGCCACCCCCACCGTTCCGTCGTCATGCGCGAGGAGTCACATGCTGAACGGTCGACTGGTGGCCATCCGTCCCACCTGGAAGGACGATCTCGATTTCCTGGCCGATCTGGCCAACCAGGACGAGGTACGGCACAACGTGGGCGGTTGGCACTGGCCGATCTCCCGGGACACGCAGCAGGACTGGCTGCTGCGGTCCCACGCCGACCCGCACGTCCAACGGCTGACCGTGGTCGACCGGTCGACGAACGAGCCGCTCGGGCTCACCGGCCTGTGGGAGGTCGACTGGCACAACCGCTCGGCGCTCACCGCGATCAAGCTGATGCCGGGGGTCAGCCCGAGAGGCGCCGGCAGCGACTCGATCATGCTGGTGATGGCCTGGGCGTTCTACGAGGTGGGGCTCCGCCGCCTGCACAGCACGATCCTGCCGTTCAACCAGGCCAGCCTCGGCGCGTACGTGCGCAAGTGCGGCTGGCAGGTCGAGGGGCGGGACCGGGAGGCGGTGTTCCGCGGAGGCCACTGGCACGACCTGCTCCGGGTGGCGATCCTGCGGCCCGAGTTCGAGGCGCTGCCACACGCGGACGAGTACCTCGACCGGGTCTGCGGGACGTCGACCCGGGTGCCGGCGCAGTCCGGCCGGGTCGACGAACCGCTGACCGTCGAGGCGTCCGCCCGGCCGTAGCCACGCCGGTACGCCGGCGGCGGGCGGATCGACCGGCTGCCCGCCGCCGACGTACTCAGTCCTGGACGGCGCGGACCAGCATGAACGGTTCGGCGGCGGAGCGGCCGATCATCGTGCCGTGGTGCTCGGCGTGGACGCGCAGGGCGCGGTCGTTGCGCGGGTGCGGCCAGTCACGCCACTCCGACCGGTAGTGCCGGAACGCCTCCAGCTTGCGCTCCAGCGTGGCGGAGACGTCCACGAACCAGTTCGGCTGCCACCAGGTCACCGGCGCGGGGGTCCACTCCGTGCTGGAGGTGGGCGCGTAGGTGAGCAGTCGCCGCACGGTCTGACCGGGCACCGGCCGGGTGGCCACCGCCACCGACTCGAACACGGTCCGGTGGTCGAGGTTGACGTCGGCCTGGACCGAATAGACGGTGTCCGGTCGGAACTCGGCGATCTGTCGCTCGACCACGCGGTTGACGTCGACGTGCGGCAGCGTGTCGAGCCGCATGTCGGGCAGGTCGAGGTGGACGTAGTCGTGCACCCCGAGGGTCTCGGCCGCCTTCCGCGCCTCCTGCTGTTTCTGGCGCAGGATCTCCAGGTTGCCGGCGTACTGGGTGGACGAGCCGTCGGTGACGCAGCAGATCCGCACCGCGTCGCCGCGGTCGGTGTGCCGGGCGATGGTGCCACCCATGCCGAGGATCTCGTCGTCCGGGTGGGCGGCGAAGATCAGGACCCGGGCGCTCATCCGAGCACGGCCCCGACTGCGAGCAGGCCGTGCAGGTCGGCGTCCCGGGCCGGTGCCGATCCGTCGACCGAGACCTCACGCAGCAGCAGGGCACCGTCGCCGGCGGCGACCAGCACCCCGTCCCGGCGGTGCGCCAGGACGGCACCGGCCACCGCCGAGTGGTCCACGGCCTCCGGCCGGGCCTGCCAGATCACCACCCGCCGGTCCCCCAGCCAGGTGAAGGCACCGGGGTAGGGCCGGGTCTGGGCGCGGACCCAGGCGTCGAGATGGCCGGCCCTGGTCTCCCAGTCGATCAGGCCGTCCGCCGGGGTGCGCTTCGGCCAGTGGCTGGCCCGGGTCGGGTCCTGCGGGAAACGGGGGGCGGTGCCGGCGGCGATCTGCGGGAAGTATTCGCGTACCAGTTCGACGTGGGCGTCCGCGCACTTGGCGAAGAGCGTGCCGGCGGTCTCGTCGGGCGCGATCTCGACGACCGACTGACCGATCACGGCCCCCGAGTCCGCGGTGGCGTCCGGGATCTCGAAGAGGGTCACCCCGGTCCGGGCCAGCCCGGTCAGGATCGCCCAGGGGATCGGCGCCCGCCCCCGGTGCCGGGGCAGCAGGGTGGGGTGCATGCCGAAGGTTCCGGCCCGCGGTACGGCCAGCAACTCGTCGCGGAGCAGCTGCGACCAGCCCACCACCCAGAGGGTGTCCGGGGCGAGCCGGCGTACGGCGGCCACGCACTCCGGGTCGTTGACGTTGCGGGCCTCGATCAGCTCGGCGCCGTACCGCTCCGCCACGTCGTCGAAGCGGCACATGCCGGAGACCTCCGGACGGACCGGGCCGGGCAGCGTGACCACCCCGGCCACCTCCGCCCCGACCTCGGCCGCCGCCTCCAGGCAGGCCCTGCCGATGGTGTCGAAACTGACCCAGACGATCCGCTTCGTCATCCCGCTCCCCTCCGCCTCGCGCGGCCCGCCCGTCCCGTGGGTCACGGCCGTCACTCCGGCATCGTAGGAGGGCAGACCGGATCAACAGGGACAAAACGCGGGAGCGGCGTGCCCTTTGCCGCGCCTTGGCGGCCGGTCAGAGCACGAAGGCGTCGGTCCAGAGGGCCCCGGAGCGGCCGGACAGGGCGTCCTGCATGGCCACCGCCTGACCGTCGGTGAGTTGCGCGACGAAGTCGATGATCGCCCGGCCGCGGGCCCGGCCGATCCGGTCCGGGGTACGCGGGTGCAGCTCCGCCTCGGCCAGCTCCACCAGGTCGTGCAGCCGACGGGGCAGCCGGGACTCCTCCTCCGGGTCGAGCAGCCACTCCCAGAGCGCCTCCACCAGGGCGCCCAGCAGCCGGGCCTGCCCACGCTGGTGCAGGGCGAGATCCGGACGGGCCAGCACGAACCGGTGGTGGACGAACTTGAGCACCTGCACCTCGTGCCACTGCGCCTCGGCCAGCAGCACGTGGCCGGAGCGCACCGACGGGTCGCCGATCACCGTGATCGCGTCGACGAACCGGGTGGACCAGCGGGCGGAGAAGCGGGCCACGTACTGCTCCGCCTCGATCGAGCCGTCGAAGGGGAGCGCGAGCAGCCCTTCCACCAGTTCCTCACGGACGTGCTCGACGGCGGCGGCGAACGCGTCGTCGTCGGCGATCCAGCCGTCCTTGCGGTGCAGTTGGCGGCGCAGCCGCTCGATGGCCGCCCCGGGCCGGCGGCCCGCCCCGCCCAGCGCCGCGTCGGTGATCGACCGCAGGTGTCCGCCCTCGCGCTGCCAGGCCATCAGCTCGGCGGCCACCGCGCCCTGCTGGAGCACCCCCACCCGATAGAAGTCCTCCACGTCGTGGATGGCGTACGCGATGTCGTCGGCGGTGTCCATGATCGACGCCTCGACGGTCTGCTGCCAGTCCGGGATCCGACCGGCGAACGGCTCCCGGGCCTGCCGCAGGTCGTCGACCTCGGTCCGGTACGCGCCGAACTTCGACGACCCGCTCTCCGCGTCGTCCGGCGGCGGGGTGGCCCCGCGCGGGGCCGGCTCCAGGTGGCGCGGGTGCGGATCGGGGTGGTCCAGCCGGGTCCACGGGTATTTCAGCATCGCCGCCCGGACCGCGGCGGTCAGGTCCAGCCCGGTGGTGGCCGCGCCCCGGATCTCGGTGCTGGTCACGATCCGGTAGGACTGCGCGTTGCCCTCGAAGCCGTCGGCCAGGCCGAGACGCTGTCGGGCCAGGCGGTCCAGCACCCGCTCCCCCAGGTGCCCGAACGGCGGGTGACCCAGGTCGTGGGCGAGCGCCGCCGCCTCCACCACGTCCGGGTCGCAGCCACCGAGCTTGTCCAGCAGCGCGCGGTGCTCGTCGTCGGCGGTGAGCCGTTCGGCGATCGCGCGGGCCACCTGGGCCACCTTGAGACTGTGGGTGAGCCGGTTGTGCACCAGCAGCCCCGAGCCACCCGGACTGATCACCTGGGTGACCCCGCCCAGCCGGGCGAAGAAGGGCGACGCGACGATCCGGTCCCGGTCCGCGCGGAACGGGCTCGCGGCGAGGTCACCGAGGGCGCGGGCGCTGCCGCCGAAGAGCCGCCGGGCGCGCGGGTCGACAGGTGCTTCCATGATCGCCACGCTAGCGCAGCCGGCGGGGGTGGCGGCGAGCGTCGGGGCGGACCGGCAGAATGCACAGCGGAACCCACCGGAGAAGGCGGATCAAGATCGTGACCCAGTCTGTGCACCAGCGGATCGCCGAGGAGCTCGGCGTCGCCGAGCGTCAGGTACGCGCGGCCGTGGAGCTGCTCGACGGCGGCGCCACCGTGCCGTTCATCGCCCGCTACCGCAAGGAGGCCACCGGGTTGCTCGACGACGCGCAGCTGCGCACCCTCGAGGAGCGGCTGCGCTACCTGCGCGAGCTGGACGAGCGGCGCGCCGCGGTGCTGGAGTCCATCCGCGGCCAGGGCAAGCTCGACGAGGCGCTGGAGGCGCAGATCCTCGCGGCCGACTCGAAGTCCCGGCTGGAGGACATCTACCTGCCGTACAAGCCGAAGCGGCGGACCCGGGCGCAGATCGCCCGCGAGGCCGGGCTGGAACCGCTCGCGGAGACGCTGCTGGCCGACCCGACGCAGGACCCGCGCGCCACCGCCGCCGGCTTCGTCGACGCCGACCGGGGCGTGGCCGACGCCGCTGCCGCGCTGGACGGTGCCCGGGCCATCCTGATCGAGCGCTTCGCCGAGGACGCCGACCTGATCGGCACGCTGCGCGAGCAGATGTGGTCGCGGGGCCGGCTGGTCTCCCGGGTACGCGACGGTCAGGAGACCGCCGGGGCCAAGTTCGCCGACTACTTCGACTTCGCCGAGCCGTACACCCGGCTGCCCTCGCACCGGATCCTCGCCATGTTCCGGGGCGAGAAGGAGGGCGTGCTCGACCTGACCATGGACCCGGAGGCCGACGGCGACTCCGACGCCGTGGCCACCGGCCCGACCCGCTACGAGGCGGCGATCGCCGGCCGGTTCGGGGTCGGCGACCGGGGACGGCCCGCCGACAAGTGGCTGACCGACACGGTGCGCTGGGCCTGGCGTACCCGGATCCTCATCCATCTCGGCGCGGACCTGCGGATGCGGTTGTGGCAGGCGGCCGAGGAGGAGGCGGTCCGGGTCTTCGCCACCAACCTGCGCGACCTGCTGCTCGCCGCGCCCGCCGGCGCGCGACCGACCATGGGTCTCGACCCGGGACTGCGCACCGGGGTGAAGGTGGCCGTGGTGGACGCCACCGGCAAGGTGGTCGCCACCGACACGATCTATCCGCACGAGCCGCGCCGGCAGTGGGACGCCTCGCTGGCCACCCTCGCCCGACTGGCCGCGGCGCACGGCGTGGAGCTGGTGGCGATCGGCAACGGCACGGCCAGCCGGGAGACCGACAAGCTGGCCGGCGACCTGATCAGGCAGCACCCGGAGCTGAAGCTCACCAAGGTGGTGGTCTCCGAGGCGGGCGCGTCGGTCTACTCCGCCTCCGCGTACGCCTCCCAGGAGCTGCCCGGGCTGGACGTGTCGCTGCGTGGCGCGGTCTCCATCGCCCGCCGCCTGCAGGACCCGCTCGCCGAGCTGGTCAAGATCGATCCGCGGTCGATCGGCGTCGGGCAGTACCAGCACGACCTGTCCGAGGTGAAGCTCTCCCGCTCGCTGGACACGGTGGTCGAGGACTGCGTCAACGCGGTCGGCGTCGACGTGAACACCGCCTCGGCTCCCCTGCTCACCCGGGTCTCCGGCATCGGGGCCGGGCTGGCCGAGAACATCGTGCTGCACCGGGACGCCAACGGACCGTTCCGCACCCGCGCCGAGCTGAAGAAGGTGGCCCGGCTCGGGCCGAAGGCGTTCGAGCAGTGCGCCGGCTTCCTGCGCATCCCCGGCGGCGACGACCCGCTCGACTCCTCCAGCGTGCACCCCGAGGCGTACCCGGTGGTGCGGCGGATCCTGGCCAGCACCGGGCAGGACCTGCGCGCACTGATCGGGAAGTCCGCCATCCTGCGCGGCCTGCGGGCGACCGACTTCGTCGACGACACCTTCGGCCTGCCCACGGTCACCGACATCCTGGCCGAGCTGGAGAAGCCCGGCCGCGACCCGCGTCCGGAGTTCCGCACCGCGACCTTCGTCGAGGGCGTCGAGAAGATCAGCGACCTGACGCCGGGGATGGTGCTGGAGGGCGTGGTGACCAACGTGGCCGCGTTCGGCGCGTTCGTCGACGTCGGCGTGCACCAGGACGGCCTGGTGCACGTCTCGGCCATGTCGCAGACCTTCGTCAAGGATCCGCGGGACGTGGTGAAGTCCGGTGACGTGGTGCGGGTGCGGGTGCTCGACGTGGACGTGCCCCGCAAGCGGATCTCGCTGACCCTGCGGTTGGCGGACGAGGCGCCGGCCGGCGGCGACGGCGGTCGCCGGGAGCGTGGCGGGCCGCGCGGTCCGCAGGGCGGTGGCCAGGGTCGCGAGGCCGGCTCCCCCGCCGGCACGGGTCGAGGGGGCCGGGCCGGATCGCCGGCCGGCAGCGGTCGCGGCGCCCAGGGCAGCTCCCGGGGTGGCCCGCAGCAGCGGCAGGGCCGAGGCGCCCCCGCACCCGCCAACAGCGAGATGCTGGAGGCCCTCCGCCGCGCCGGCCTCGCCTGACCTCCCCCACCCCCACCCCCTCCCCCTCCCGAACCCTCGGCTGATCATGAGGTTGGCGGCGAAGTGGATCTCCTTCACTGCCGCCAACCTCATGATCAACAGTTGGGTGGGCGGGAGGGGTGGAGGGTGGGAGGGGAGGGTAGCGTCGTGGGGGTGGAGGACGGGCTGGAGTGGCGGGAGCGGCAGCGCCGCGCGGTGCGGGCACACGCCGAGGCGGACGAGCGGGCCCGGGCCGCCGAGCACGCCGCCGCGGCCGAACTGGTGTCCTGGTTCGCCGCCGAGGCGCACCGCCGCGGGCTGCGGACCACCCGGCTGACCGCCCGTTCCTACGACGGGCGGGCCCACTACCGCACCCGGCTCACCGGCTGGTACGTCGACCGGGCACGGACCCGGGCGGTGGACACCGACGGGCGCTTCCACCTGCTCACCGTGCCGGCCAGCCTGCGGTCCCGGCTGTTCGGCGCGACTCCGGCGCCGGACCCCGCGCCGCTGGTGGTCGGTCGGGGCGGCCGGGACGGTGAGTCCGTCCCGCTGCGCGACCTGCTCACCCGACGGTTGGCCGCCGGCGACGACTGGGGCTGAACCGGCTCAGCCGCCGGCCACCCGCTCGCGAGTCGTCCGCCGCCGGACCTGCCGGCCGACGTGCCACCACCAGAGCCGCTGCACCCCCAGCGTGAGCAGCCCGGCGAGCACGATCGCGGCCAGGTTGATCACCAACTGGAGCGCCGAACCGCCGGCCTCGCGCCACACCCCGTACGCGGCGGCGACGGCGACGTTGGCGGCCGCCGGGACGGTGGTGACCGAGATCAGCACGCCGACCAGCGAGCCGGACTTCTTCGCGGTCAGCGACAGCATGCCGGCCACCCCGGCGAGCAGGCCGACCACCCAGGAGAGCGCGTCCGGTCGCCAGATGAAGTCCGTCAGCGGCCGGTCGGCCAGCAGCATGGACCGGTCGACCAGGCCGGCGGCCGTCAGCGCCCAGGTGCTCAGCACGGTGACCACCATGGCGGCCAGGAATCCCACCGCCAGCGCCTGCAGGGACCGGGCGACGACCCGCCGGTTGCGGCGCAGCAACGCGACGCAGAGCGCGGCCAGCGGACCGAACTCGGGACCGACCACCATCGCGCCGACGATCAGGATCGGCTGGTCGAGCAGCACGCCGATGCCGGCGATCATCGTGGCCACCATGATGAGCACCAGGTAGGTGCCGGTGAGCACCGTCTGCTCACCGGTCTTGGCCGCGATCTCGTCCCAGACCACGGCGTCCTCGCCGTGCCCGGGCGCGTCGCGGGCCGCCCGCTTCGCCGCCTCGGAGAGGGTCAGCTCGACGTCGTCGGCGGAGATGCCGCCGCGCGCCTCGACCCCCAACTCCTGGAGCCGGCGCAGGACCCGGTCGGCGCTCTCCCGCACCACGTCGCAGAGGACCAGGTCACCGGCGGGTTGCCGGCCCGCGCCGGGAATGACGGCCAGGTGGGCCACGCCGGGGTCGTCGGCGAGCAGTTCCGCCACCGCCGCCGACAGGTCGGCCGGCGCGATGATCCTCAGGTGCAGCACCGACGCGCCTCCCGCGGTCGTCCGGTGGCACCACGCCACCGGCCGGGCAGCACTCTACCGGTGGGCCGGCGTCACCGGTCCGGGCCCGACCCTGCAGCCTTGGCGAGGACGTCCTCGAACTGGTCGGCGGCCACCGCCAGCGACATCCGCTCGAGGTAGACCGATCGGGCGCGGCGGCCCAGTTCGGCCCGGCGGTCCGGCGGCAGGGCCGCCGCGGCGGCGAACCGGTCGGCCAGCGCGGACCAGTCCTCGGGCGGCGCGTCGAACCCGACGTCCGCGCCCCGGACCAGGTCGGCCGGGTATCCGCCGGCAGACATGATCACCGGTACGCCGCAGGCGAGCGCGGCCTGCAGCTTGGACGGCACGGTGCCGCGCAGCATCGGCAGGTCCCGCAGGCAGATCAGCTGGTAGTCGGCGGCGGCGTAGAGCGCGGCCATCTCCGCCGCCGGCCGCTGCCCGAGGAACCGGACGTTGTCGGCGCCGAGTTCCGCGGCCAACCGGCGCGCGTACTGCTCGTCCGAGCCGGAGCCGGCCAGGACGAGGTCCACCCGGTCCCGGACGGCCGCGGCGGCCCGCACGGCGGTCTCGATCCGCTGGAACGCGCCCATGTTGCCGGCGAACATCACCGTGCAGCGACCGGTGTGGCCGATCGTCGCGCGGGCCTCCGGCGTCACCGGCACCGGCCGGAACAGCGTCTCGTCGGTCCAGTTCAGCACCACCCGGACCCGCGCCGGGTCCGCCCCCCGGGAGACGAGCAGGTCCCCCATCGGCGGGGAGATGGCCACCACCGCCGACGAGAGTCCGTACAGGCGCCGCATCGACCCGCCGAGGGCCCGGTCGAGCAGCCGGCCGGCCCGCCCACCCGGTGTCATCCCGGACTGGGTGACGGACTCGGGCCAGAGGTCCTGCACGTGGAGCACGATCGGGGTACGCCGGCCGAGCCGGGCGAGCAGGGCGGGCAGGGCCGCGGTGGCCGGCGGGTGGTAGACGTACGTGACGTCGGTGTCCGCGAGGTAGCGCACCGCCGCGGCGGTGCTGGTCACCCCGAAGGAGACGTAGCTGGCGATCCGGCGGGCCGCGGAGCGGTCGTGACTGAGGTACGACGGCACCCGGCGCACCGTCACACCGGACGAGCTGCTGCGCTCGTTCCACCGCTGGCGGTAGCCGGGAAAGATCCGCCCGTACGGGTAGCTGGGGAAGGTGGTGAGGACGCGTACCTCGTGCCCGCGGCGGGCGAGTTCCCCGGCCAGGTTACCGGGGATGAACGCCGACTCCGGCGGGAACCACTGGCTGACCAGGCCGATCCTCATGCCGTCACCAGGTCCGCGGGGTGACCGGCCGGCGTGACGGACTCCCGGTAGGTGTCCGGCCGCTGCGGGTCGAACAGCTCGTTCGTCCAGAACAGGGTCACCAGTTCGTCCGGACCGGTGTTGACGATGCGGTGCGCCCACATGGTCGGCATGTCGACCACCACGGGGTCGGTGCCGCGCACCGGGAAGGTGACCACGTCGTCGTGGCCGATCCGGCGCAGGCTGATCTCGGCGGTGCCGCGCAGCACCACGAAACGTTCCACCTTGGCCAGGTGGAAGTGCTCGCCCCGGGTGGCACCCGGTCGGGTGGTCGAGCAGAAGGTCTGGCCGGGCCCGTCGTGCACCCGGACCGTCTCCACCAGCTCGCCCCGGGCGTCGCCGTGCCGCCGCAGCGGGATCGGGTAGTGGCCGGGGAAGCAGTGCGACCGGTAGGTGTTGAACAGCCGTACCGCGTGCCGGTCCCGCAGCGCGGGGACGTCCCCGGTGCGGTAGTCGGCGGCCTGGCCGGTCAGCAGGTCGGCGAGCGCCCGTACGGAGAGCCGCAGGGCGGGCATCGTGCCGTCCCAGGCACCCGTCGACGGCGCGTCCATCAGGTGCGCCGCCGCGTCGGTGACGTGCACCAGTTCCAGCTCGCGGTCGTCGTGCACCTGGGGGCGTCCGCCGTCGGCGAGCAGTCGGCAGAAGGTGGCCACCACGGAGTTGTAGAAGGGGCGGCCGTGCTCGCCGTACAGGTTCGGCAGCCGTACGTCGACCAGGTGCGGGACGGTCTCGGCGAGGGTGGCCGCGGCGACCGCCTTGGCGTCGCCGTACGGGGTGCCGTTGCCGCACTGCACCGAGTTGGCGAAGACCACCACCGGGGGCGGTGCCGGGCACCGGCGCAGCGCGGCGGCGAGCGCGGCGGCGAGTTCGACGTTACCGGTCACCACGTCGGCCGGGTCACCCCGGTTCACCCCGGCGAGGTGCAGCAGCCGGTCCACCCCGTCGATCCGGGCCGCCGCGACGGCCGGGTCGGCGAGTTCGACCCGGCCGAGCCGCACCGGCTCCGGCCAGCCGAGCGCCCGGGCCAGCACCCGGACGTGCCAGCCGAGAAAGCCGTCGCCGCCGGTGAGGGCCAGTCTCAACACGACAGGACCGGGTCGGTCGAGGCCAGTTCCGCCCGGACCTCGGGCAGGGTCAGCAGCAGGTCCATGATCTGCGGTACGTCGATCCGTGGCGCGTTGGCCGAGTTGAACTCCGCGACCGTGCTCTCCCCCAGCTCGCCCTCGGAGACGTAGAGCGCGTAGTTGAGGTCGCGGGCGTCCAGCGGCACGCGGAAGAACTCGCCGAAGTCGTCGGCGCGGACCAGTTCCTCCCGGCTGGCCAGGGTCTCGTCGAGCTTCTCGCCGTGCCGCATGCCGATGACGTCGAGTTTGGCCGGCACGTCGAAGAGCCGGCAGACGGCCTCGGCGAGGTCGCCGATGGTGCAGGCGGCGGCCTTGCGGATGAAGACGTCCCCCGGTCGGGCGTGCTGGAAGGCGTGCTCGACGAGTTCGACGGAGTCGGCCAGCGACATCAGGAAACGGGTCATGGCCGGATCGGTCACGGTCGGGGCGCGGCCCGCCTTGACCTGCTCGATGAAGAGCGGGATGACCGACCCTCGGGAGTACATGACGTTGCCGTAGCGGACGCACGAGACGACGGTCGGGCTGCGCGGGTTGTTCCGGGCGTGCGCCTGGGCGACCTTCTCCATCAGCGCCTTGGTCAGGCCCATCGCGTTCACCGGGTAGACGGCCTTGTCGGTGCTGAGCAGGACCACCGAGGCGACGCCGTTGCGCTGGGCGGCCTCGATCACGTTGGTGCTGCCGAGCACGTTGGTGCGGACCGCCTCCAGCGGGAAGAATTCGCAGGACGGCACCTGCTTGAGCGCCGCGGCGTGGAAGACGAAGTCCACCTCGCGGCTGGCCAGCAGCACGCTGTCGTGGTCCCGGACGTCGCCGACGTGGTAGCGGACCCGGTCGTCGCCGACCTGGCGTCGCATCTCGTCCTGCTTCGCCTCGTCGCGGCTGAGCACGCGCACCTCGCCGACGTCCTGTTCGAGCAGGCGACGGACCATCGTCCGACCGAAGGAACCGGTGCCCCCGGTGATCAGGATCCGGCTGCCTGCAGGCACAACGCTCACTGCTGCTCCCGTTCGTTGGTGGACCTCCTGACAACGAGAGGGCCGAACGGTAAGTGGCGGCCTAATCCCCAATAAGGGTTATAAGACCAACAAATCATTCTTGATCCGATACCGACCACCGGGACCGTCGTTGAGCAACCCGAGCCGCGTCCGCGGCTGCTCCCGTCCACCGTCCGCAACGGAGGCACCGCGTGGCACCCGACGACAGGTCCGCACCGATCCTGCTGTCGCCGCCGGACGTGGGCCCCCTGGAAGAGGCCTACCTGGCCAGCGCCCTGCGCTCCGGCTGGGTGGCGCCGCTGGGGCCGGACGTCGAGGCGTTCGAGGCGGAACTCGCCGCCCGGGCCGGGCGGCGGCACGCGGTGGCGGTCTCCTCGGGCACGGCGGCGCTGCACCTGGCCCTGCTCGCGCTCGACACCGGCCCGGGAGACGTGGTCGTCGTACCCACGCTCACCTTCGTGGCCACCGCCAACGCGGCGGCCTACACCGGTGCCGAACCGGTCTTCGTGGACTGCGACCCGGCCACCGGGAACCTCGACCCGGCGCTGCTGCGGGAGACGCTGGACCGGCTGCGGACCGGCGGCGCCCGGATCGCCGCCGTGCTGCCGGTGGACATGTTCGGCTCCTGCGCCGACTACGCGCGGATCCTGCCGATCTGCGCCGAGGCCGGGGTGCCGGTGGTCGAGGACGCCGCCGAGGCGCTCGGCGCGGTGCGCGACGGCCGGCCGGCCGGGGCCTTCGGGCGGGCGGCGGTCTTCTCCTTCAACGGCAACAAGATCATCACCACCTCCGGCGGCGGCATGCTGGTCACCGACGACGCCGACCTGGCCGGTCGCGCCCGGTACCTGGCCACCCAGGCCCGCCAACCGGTGCCCCACTACGAGCACACCGACATCGGTTACAACTACCGGCTGAGCAATCTGCTGGCCGCGCTCGGCCGGGCCCAGCTCGCCCGGCTGGACACGATGATCGCGCGACGGCGGCAGCTGCGCGAACGGTACGCCAAGCTGCTGGCCGCCGTGCCCGGCGTACGCCTGCTCGCCGACGACGACGCCGGGGCCAACTGCTGGTTGACCACCCTCGTCGTCGATCCGGCGGAGGCCGGCTGGTCCGCCGCCGACCTCGCCGCCCGCCTGGCGCAGGAGCGGATCGAGACCCGGCCGGTGTGGAAGCCGATGCACCTGCAACCGGTCTTCGCCGGTGCGCGCGCCTTCCTGACCGGCGCCGCCGAACGACTCTTCGCGCACGGTATCGCCCTGCCCAGCGGCTCCGGGATGGGTGAGCGGGAGATCGGCCGGGTGCTCCGCACCATCGAAGGGTTCGTCCACGGCCGATGAAGCTGGAGATCTGGAACGCCCGTAACCCCACCGACGCCCGCCGGTGGCGGGCGGTGCACGCCGCATGGCCGGCGCGGCAGGTCGCCGCGCATCCCGAGTACGTCGCGCTCTTCGCCACGGCCCGGGACGAGCCGCTCGCCGCCTACGCCGAGACGGCGGAGGGCTTCGTCCTCTATCCGTTCCTGCTGCGCCCGGTGGACGCACCGCACCTGCCGACCGACGGCGGGCCGGTGCACGACATCGCCAGCCCGTACGGCAGCAGCAGCGGCGGGGCCTTCCAGCACCGGGTCGACGAGGTGGCGGCCAAGGAGTTCTGGCACCTGTTCGACGACTTCTGCCGGGCCCGGCGGGTGGTCAGCGAGTTCGTCCGGCTGCACCTGTTCCCGGCGGAGCTGCTGCCCTACCCGGGGGAGGTCCGACCCCGGCTGCCGAACGTCGTACGGGACCTGCGCCCGCCGCTGGAGGAGATCTGGCGCGACGTCGAGCACAAGGTCCGCAAGAACGTCAACAAGGCCCGGCGCAGCGGGGTCACCGTGGAGGTCGACGAGACCGGGGCCCGGCTCGACGAGTTCCTGGCCGTCTACCTCGACACCATGCGGCGTCGCCGCGCGGCGTCGGACTACCTGTTCTCCGAGGGCTTCTTCCGGACGCTGGTCGACCGGCTCGGCGGGCAGATCGCGTTCTTCCACGCCCGGCACGAGGGTCGGGTGGTCTCCACCGAACTCGTCCTCCGGTCGGCCCGTGAGCTCTATTCCTTCCTCGGCGGAACGGCGGCCGACGCCTTCGACCTGCGCCCCAACGACCTGCTCAAGTTCGAGATCTGCCGGTGGGGCCGGGAACAGGGCACGGACCGGTTCGTCCTCGGCGGCGGATACGCGCCGGACGACGGCATCTTCCGTTACAAGCGGTCCTTCGCCCCGCACGCGACCCTGCCGTACTGCACGGGGCAGCGGGTGTTCGACGCGCCGACCTACCGCCTGCTCACCACCGCCCACGAGGCCGAGGCACGCCGGCGGGACCCGGGCTGGCAGCCCGACCCCGGCTACTTCCCCGCCTACCGGCAGCCGCTTCCCGAGCCGCCGAACCCGACGAGGAGTTGAAACCCATGTCCGCCCTGCAGGTGAAGCGAATCATGGACGTGCTGATCGCGTCCCTCCTGCTAGTCGTACTCAGTCCGGTGATGGCGGTCATCGCGCTGGCGATCCTGGCCACCGCCGGGCGGCCGATCCTGTTCCGACAGGTCCGGCCCGGCCGGCACGGCAGGCCGTTCACCATGTGCAAGTTCCGCACCATGCGGGCGCCCCGCCCCGGCGAACAGCCCTGGACCACCGACGAGGTGCGGTCCACCACCCTCGGTCGGTTGCTGCGCCGGACCAGCCTCGACGAGCTGCCGGAGCTGGCCCTGGTGGTCACCGGTCGGATGAGTCTGGTGGGGCCCCGACCCCTGGTGATGGAGTACCTCCCCCGCTACAGCCCGAGGCACGCCCGGCGGCACGAGATGCGTCCCGGCGTCACCGGTCTGGCCATGGTCAACGGCCGCCGCACGCTCACCTTCGGTCAACGGCTGGACCTCGACATCGACTACATCGACAACTGGTCGCTCTGGTTGGACGTCAAGATCCTGGTGCGTACCCTCGCGATGCCGTTCCACCGCGGCGAGATCGTCGGTCAGACCCTCGCCGAGGTCGACGACGTGGGTCTGGTGCCGCCGGTGCTGGAGCGCGTCCGATGAACCGCTGGGAGGTCGGCTCCAGCTACCCGTTGCTGCTGCCGCCGGGCGACGGCGAACGGCACTGGCCGGACGACGCACGGCTGTACGGCTCGGGCCGGCACGCCCTGCGCGCCCTGCTCCGGTTCGGCCGGGACGAGCTGGGCTGGCGCCGGCTGCACGTGCCCGGGTACTACTGCCCGGAGGTGGTGGAGAGCGTCACCGACCTCCTGCCGGTCCACCGTTTCGACACCGGCCCCTTCGGACCGGACACCGGCCCCGACGCCGGGCCGGACGACGTCGTGCTGACCCTCTCCTACTTCGGCGAACCGCCGGTCCTGCCCGACACCCCGGCGACCGTCGTGGTGGACGTGACCCACGACCCCACCGCACCGTGGTTGTCCGGGCTGCGGAGCGGATACGTGCTCGCGTCGCTGCGCAAGACCCTGCCGATCCCCGACGGTGGCCTGCTGCTCAGCGCCGACGGCGGCCCACTGCCACCGCCCGTGGCGGCCACCACGGAGCACCTCGTCACCGCCGGCCACAACCTCGCCGCCATGTGCCTGAAGGCCGCCTACCTGGCCGGCGCCGGGAGCGACAAGGAGCACTACCTGCGGCTGTACGCGGCGGGTGAGGCGGGCCTGCGGTCGCGTACCGTCAGCGGCATCTCGGACTTCTCCCGGGAGGCACTGCGGATACTCCCCGCCGCGGCGCTGCGGCGGTCCCGGGTCGCCAACGCGGACCGGCTCGCCGCGGCGCTCGACGGGGCCGACGGGGTACGGGCACACCCCCGGTCGTTCGGGGTGCTGCTGGAGTTCGACACGCCGGACCGGCGCGCCGCCGTACGAGAGGCGCTGATCGCGCACCGGGTCTATCCGGCGGCCCTCTGGACCCTGCCCGAACAGGACACCCCGCCGCGCCAGCTCGACCTGTCCCGCCGGCTGCTGCACCTGCACACCGACGTGCGCTACGACGGCAGCGACCTGGACCGGGTCGCCGGTCTCGTCCGTCGGTCCTGCGCGGCCTACCGGTCCGGCGCCCCGGTGCCGCAACCGGCCCGCCGGGACGACGCGCTGCGCGCACGCTGAGCGACGCGCTCCGGTCACCGTCGCGCCGCCACCACCGCACCGAGCAGCTCCACGTACGCCCGCATCCGGTCCTCCCGGTAGAGGCCGTCGAGGGCGGATCCGGGCAGCGCCGCAACCTGCCCGGTCGTCCTCTTCTCGGTGAGCCAGGTCCGCAGGCGGTCGGCGATCTCCACCGGGTCGTTGAGCACCACCCCGGCGCCCCGGGACCGGACGAGGTCCGCCGCCACCCCGTCGGCACAGCCGATCGCCAGGATGGGCCGACGGGCCCGGAGATAGTCGAAGAGCTTCCCGGGTACGGTCCCGGCGTCCCGGGGGTCGTCCCACATCAGCAGGACGAGGACGTCGGCCTCGGCCTGGAGCTGCCAGGACTCCGCCGCCGTCACCCGACCGGTGACCGAGACCAGCTCCGCCACGCCGCACCGCGTCACCGCCGCCCCGGCCACGCCGGTCTCCGGTCCGGCGAGCACGACGTGGACCTGCTGCCGCTCGGCACCGAGCAGCGACAGCGCACGCAGCAGCGGCGTGGGATCGCGTCGTCCCGGATAGAGCAGCCCGGTGTGCGCCAGCAGCAGGGTCCCCGGGGGGACGCCGAGCGCCGCGCGCGCGGCACCGCCGGCCGGGGTCGTCGGCTGCCGGTCGATGCCGTTCATCACCACGTCGGTGCGGACCCCGAAGGCGGCCCGCACCGACCGGGCCAACGGCTCCGACACGGTGACGCACCGCGACACGGTACGGAGCAGGCGGCGTTCGAGCCGGTGGTCGAGGAGACGGCGCAGCCGTGAGCGACCGTGCGCCCAGTACTCGTTCCCGACCGTCCACAGGTCCCGGTAGTCGGCCACCCACGGCGCACCGTGACGGCGGGCCAGCGCGGCGGCGACCACGAAGACCGAGAAGGGCGGACCGGTGGCGAGGATGACGTCCGGCGTCCAGCCCGGGCCGGTCCGGCGGAAGGCCCGCAGGGCCGGCACGATCCAGCCGGCCTGCGGGTCCGGCAGGTGCAGCGCCTCCCGGGCCAGATACCGGATCGACCGGACGATCGGACCGAGCACCACGCGTCCCGTCGTCGGGCGGCCGGACGGGCCGGACGCGGCCGGCGGATCGGCGGCGACCGGGGACGACGCCGGCCCGGTAGTCGCCACGACGCGGCCCGGATGACGGCGTCGGGACCGAGCCCGACAACCGACGCCCCGTCGCCCGCCGCCGCCGCGCAGAGCACCCGGACGTCCCAGCCGTCCCCGGCCGCGATCCGGGCGAGCGCGGCGGGTCGGCGCGCGCCGACCGCCTCGTCCGGCGGGAAGTGGTGGGCGACGATCAGCAGACGGGGCGGGTGCTCGCGGGGGAGGAAGCCCGCGCCTCGGCGGTCCTCCTGACGCACGCTCAGCGGGACCGCCCGTGGCTCGCCGCGGGCGCGTCGACCCGGGGCACGACCCGTCGGCGCGGCGTCCCGCGGTCCGCCGCCACGATCTCGGCGTACGCCTGGTGGGTCGCCCGGGCGACGTGCGCCGGATCGAAGCGGCGGGCGGCCTGCCGGCGGGCGGCCACGTCCGCGGTGGATTCGTCGTGGCAGCGGCGCAGCAGCCGGTCCGCCAGGGCCGCCTCGTCCCGGGGCCGGACGAGGTGGCAGCCCGGCAGGCCCTGCACCATCTCGGGGATCCCGCCGACCTCCGTGGCGACCACCCCCCGACCGCTCGCCAGCGCCTCGGCGATCACCATCGGGGCGTTCTCCTGTCGGGAGAACAGCACCAGCGTGCCGGCCTCGCGCAGCAGCCCGGCGGTACCGGTCACGGACTGCTGGCCGAGGAAGGTGACCACCCGGCGCAACCCGAGCCGGGCCGCGAGCTGTCGACAGTGGCCCGCGTACCCGGTGTCCATGCCGCTGCCGGCGACCACCAGCCGGGCGGAGCCGGAGGCGGACGCCACGGCCCGGAAGGCCCGGACCAGCCCGGCGACGTCCTTCAGCGGGGTCATCCGGCCGAGCCAGAGGAAGAGGTCCGGGTCACCGGCGGACGGCTGGTCGACCCCGGCGAAGAAGGTCGGGTCGATCGCGTTCGGGATCCGCCAGAGTCGATCGGGGCGGCCCACCCGCCGTTCGACGTGGGCGGAGATCGCGATCACCCGGCGGACCCGGCGTCTCGGCAGGCCCTCCAGGGCGATCGCCGCAGCGGTCCGGGGCAGCCGACCGGGCCCGCTGCGGGTCAGCAGCGTGTCCCGTTCGGCGATGCCGTGCACGGTCAGCACCGACCGGGGCAGCCGCGCCGCCACCGAGGCGCATCCCTGGACGTGCACCACGTCCGCCTCCTGGCGGGCGGCGCGGACGAAGCGACCGTGCAGGTCCCGCAACCAACCGCGGTAACCGGTGGCACAGGGCAGATAGTGGACGCGCCCGAACGGGTGCTCGACGATGTGCTCGCGCACGGCCGGACCGGCGTTGGCGAGGATCTCCAGTCGGACCCCGTCGATCCCGGCCAGGCCGGTGACCAGGTTGACCGTGGCCGCCTCCACCCCGCCGGTCGGTGCGCCGGTGTCCACCGGGAACGGTCCCACCATGAGGATCTTCATGCCATCCCTCTCGCTGTCATCCACGTCCCGCCGGCCGGTCACCGGGGCCGCGCACCGACCGGATCGGCCGGTCCGGGCGCCCGCCTGCCCACGGCGCGGCCGGACGTCACCGTCGCGATGAGGTCCTCCAGTTCGGGCAGCACCACGGAGGCGCGGTACCGGTCCGCCAGCCGTCGTCGACCGGCCGCACCCAGCGTCTCCGCCAGGTCGCGATCGGTGAGCAGCCGGCGTACCGCGCCGGCCAGGTCGGCGGGTTCCGCCGGCAGTGACGGGTCGCCGGAGCGCCGCGGGATCACCAGGCCGCACCGGTCCGGTCGGTCCTCGGCGAGGATCTCGGCGACGGCACCCACCCGGGTGGCGACAATCGGCACCCCGTGCGCCATGGCCTCCAGCAGGACCATGGGGAAGCCCTCGGTCGCGGACGGCAGGAGCAGCACGTCGGTACGCGCCAGGACCTCGTCGACGCCGGCCCGGTCCAGCGGGCCGGTGACCACGACGCGACCGGTCAGGCCCAGGTCGGCGACCATCGCGTCGATCGCGGCGGCATTCTCGGCCGATGCCTGCCCGACGAGCCGGAGCCGGACGTCGCCGGGCAGCCGGGCGAGGGCGCGCAGCGCGACGAAGGTGCCCTTCTGCGGTGCCTGCCAGGCCACCAGGGCCAGCTCGGCACCGGTCCGGATGCCGTCGGGACGGGGCCGGCCGGCCGCCTCCGCACCGTGCCCGTCGGGGAGCATGTTCGGCACGTACCGCACCGCTGCCCTGGTCAGCCGCTCGGCGAGGTGACGCTCGATCGGCCGGGTGATGGCGATGACCAGGGCGGCCCGGTCCAGCACGGCGAGCGTCAGCCGCTGCCGGGCCCGGCCGGCGCCGAAGAAGCCGGCGTGGTCGCCCCCGTGCAGGTGCACGACGACCGGCACACGCAGGGCCCGCAGGGCCAGGACCAGCACGAGATCACGCAGCAGGAAGCCGAGCCCCGGCGACGAGGTGAGGTAGACCGCGTCGACGGCCTCCGCGCGGGCCCGGCGGACCACCCGGATCACCCGGGCCACCGCCGCCCGGCCGGCCAGCCAGCGGTGTCGCGGTGTCTCCCGCGCCCCGAGCACGGCGAACCGCCGGGAGGTGTCCTCGACCACGAAGTCGGTCCGGGCGGCCCGGGCCCGCAGGATCGCCGCCCACGAGGCGATCCCGCCGGTGGTCGTGGTCGGTGCCAGCAGCAGCACCTTCGGCCGGCTCACCGGCGCTCCCGGTGTGCGGCCCGAACGGAACTGGTGGCGGTCAGCGCGAAGGCGAACACGAGCCAGAGCGCCCGACGCCACTCCAGCGAGAGCGTCGTCGACATCAGGCCGACGAAGGCGACCAGCGGCAGCAGCACCGGCGCGAAGACGGACCGGCGGCACCGTACCGCGACGGTGACCACCAGGACGGCGAAGAGCAGCACCCCGAGAAGCCCCAGCTCCAGCAGCAGCTCGATCAGGACGTTGTGGGTCACCGCCCGGATCCCGTGCACCGCCTCCAGATAGCTCGGTGACCCGCCGAGTCCGACACCCCGCAGGGTGAACCCGTCGGAGAGCACCGCGTTCCAGATGATCTCCCGGCCCGAGAGGCTGCCCTCCTCCAGGGAGTCGACGACCTTCAGCAGGCGCGGCGGGACGTACTGGGTGGACAGGAAGAGGGAGACGAGGATCCCGGCACCGGCCAGCACGGGCAGCCGGGCGGCCGCGCCACCGCGCTGTCGCCACAACGCCTGGACCACCACCAGGACCGTCCCGACGATCAGCGCGATCAGCCCGGTGCGGGAGCCGGTGGCGACCAGACCGACGGTGTTCGGCACCGCCAGCAGGAGGGCGAGGCAGGCCCGGCCCCGCGACGTGGTGAGCGCCAGGTAGAGCGCCAGGACGACGGCGATGCCCAGGAAGGTGGCGACGTCGTTCGCGTTGCCGGACGCGGTCCGCCGCTGGGCGTACGCGTCGGCGGGTGCCATGAGCACGGCCACCGCGAGGATCGTGGCGCTCGCGCAGTAGCCCCACAGGGCGATCCGCCAGACCGGGCGCAGGTAGCCGGGCAGGAGCAGGGTCACCACCGCCAGGATGAACATGCCCGGCAGCCGGGCGATCACGGTGTCCGGATCGAACGCCCAGAAGTAGGAGGCCGTGGCGTAACCGACGAAGAGGCAGACGGCCAACGTCGCGGCCGTCGAGCCGGACAGCGGCACCCGCTTCGGCCGCATCAGGTCCAGCAGCACGATCGGTATCAGCACGGCGCCGACCAGGAACGGGACGCTGCGCCCGTTCAGCGGGAGCCCGTCGAACGGCACGCTGGCGACGTATGCGACGGCCAACCAGCAGGCCAGCGACGGTCGTCCGGCGGCCCGCCGGGTCCGGCCCGGTGGCGCGCCGGGGTACCCGACGCCCGTCGGTCCCGGCGGCCGGGGTACCGGGCGGACCCGGGTGCCGGACCGCCACCGGGGACGCCGTCCCGCCACCGTCTCGGTGATACACCAGTTCCCCTCCGCTCGTACGCGCCGGTGCCGCGGCGCTCAGCCGGCGACCGGCTCGACCCGCCGCTTGCCCTGCGGGACCACGTCCACGCGCCGGGCGGCCTGCGCCCGGTGCCACGCCACGGTGGCCCGCAGCCCGTCCGCCAGGGACGCCGCGGTCACCTCGGGGAAGAGCCGCCGCAGGAGCTGGTTGTCCGCCTCGGAGTGCAGGACGTCGCCGACCCGGCGGGGCGCGAAGCTCCGCTCGACCGGGCGGCCCAGGATCTGCTCCAGCTCCGCCAGCACCGCGTGCAGGTCGGTCCGGGTGCCGAAGGCGAGGTTCACCGGCTGCGGGTGGTGCACCGAGCGCCGGGCCGCGTCGAGGATGACCGCGCACACGGTGTCGACGTACGTGAAGTCGCGGGTCTGTCGACCGTCGCCGTGGATCACCACCGGCTCGCCGTGCAGCGCGGCGTGCACGAACCGCGGGATGACGGCGGCGTACGGGTGATCGTGGCGCTGGCCGGGACCGTAGACGTTGAAGAAGCGGAACGCGAGCGTGGCCAGCCCGTAGGAGGCCTGGTAGGCCGAGGCGTACGCCTCGCCGGCCAGCTTGCCGGCGGCGTACGGGCTGAGCGGGCTGGTCCAGGTCAGCTCGTGCTTCGGCAGGTCCGGGTTGGCGCCGTACACGGAGGACGACGACGCCAGCACGACCTGCCGTACGCCTTCGCGGCGGGCGGCCTCGAGCACGCAGAGGGTGCCGGTGGCGTTGGCGCCGTGCGCGGCGATCGGGTGCTCGACCGAGCCGGGCACGCTGGACATGGCGGCCAGGTGGACGACGACGTCCCGGCCGGTCATGGCCCGGGCGAGCCGGGTCTCGTCCAGGATCGAGCCCTCGCGCAGGTCGACGTCGAGACCGGCGAGGTTGGCCCGGCTGCCCGTGGAGAGGTCGTCGAGGACTCGGATGTCCGTGACGGCCGGCTCGGCCAGGGCGTTGCGGACGAGGTTGGCGCCGATGAATCCGGCACCGCCGGTGATCAGCAGTCGCATGTGTTCTCGCAGCCGTGTCCCACTGGTTGCTCCACCTTCCTGGCATGGGGTCGTCCTGCCAGCCTAAAGAGGCATATCCCGATTTATCGCTGTTTCACGTTCTGCGTCGTCCGCCGTTCCCCGCGCACCGTCGCCCACACCGCAGAAGGCGGCGAGCGCCTCGGCGGCGGCCGTACCGTCGTGCCACCGCCGGACGAAAGCGGGGCCGGCCGCCGCCTGCTGCGCAAAGCTCCCCGGGTCCGCGACGATGCGCGCCATCACCTCGACGAAGGCCTGCGCGGGGGCGTCCACCACCGGCGGCTCCTCCGGCATCGCCGCCCGGGTGGCCGGGCAGACGTAGCCGACGACCAGGCGTCCGGCGGCGAGCCCTTCCACCGCGGCCACCCCGTAGTAGCCACCGAGGATCTGGTCCACCACGACGTCGGCGCGCGCCACCAGCGCGGGCATGGCATCGTGCGGGACCCGCTCCGGTGCCAGGTAACGGATCAGGCCCCGCGCCGCCATCTCGCGCAGGATCGGGTCGATCACCTGGGTGCCCTTGATCGGCGGCCGGCTGCGACTGGGCCGGTGCAGGACGACCGGTGGCCCGCCGGCGAACGCCGGTCGCGGGGTGGACCATTGCCGGGGGTCCACCGTGACCGGCAGCCAGGTGGCCGACGGCAGGTAGGACAGCAGGTCCGGGGTGCTGACGAAGACCGGCAGGCCGGACTCGGCGGCGAGCGCCCGGTTGCGGGCGGCCCGGCGGCGGGCCTCGGCCACCCATTCCGGGTCGGCGTCCGCGTAGTAGGAGAACGGGTACCGCTCCCGGTGCGCGTCCGGGTCCCGGACGTCGGTCCCGTGCGCGATCAGGGCGAGCCGCTGCCCCCGGCCACCCAGCCGGCGCAGGTCGGCGCCGAGGTCCGCGCCGGTCAGCGGCAGGAACCCGTCGAGGGCGACGTGCGTCGCCGGCCCCAGCACCTGTTCCAGCCGGGCGGCCCGGCCCCGGCGCGTCGTGAACCGGTGCGCCCGCACGGGCTGGTGGACGGCGAAGCGGAAGTCGGCCCGGCCCCGCCGGCCGGGCGGCGTCGGGTCGAAGGTGAACGAGGTGGCCGGGACGGCCAGGTGCCGCTCCGCCGCCACCGCCCAGCGGTACGCCTGCCCGGCGTAGTTCGCCGGTCCGACGGCCAGCCGGGTCGCCGCTCGGGTCATCAGGTCTCCTCGTCGCACCGTCGCCGTGGAAAGGGTTCGTCGCCGTGGAAAGGGCTCGTTCGTCCACTACTCGGTCGCGCCGACCGCCACCGGCGTGACCCGGCGGGCCACCGGCGAGGGCACGCCGTCGCCGCCCCGGCCCGCCCGCCACAGCCAGCGCGCCGCCCAGCCGAGCAGGAGCAGGGTCAACGCGAGGGTCAGGGCCACGTACCAGGGACGGGGCAGGGGTTGGCGCAGCAGCAGCAGCGCCGGATAGCCGACCCCGGTGACCAGCAGGTAGCCCCGGTTCGCCCAGGCCCACGACCGCAGCCGGGAACCGGCCGCCCGCAGGGCCCACCGCACGTAGTAGAGGCAGATCAGCACCCCGCTGGCCGAGTACGCGGCGATGCCGAGCATCGGTCGGTGCCGCAGCACCCCGACGGAGAGGGCGGCGAAGCGCAGCGAGGTCTCCAGCACCGACAGCACCAGCAGCCGGCCCAGTTGCTTCTTGACGGTCATCAGGGTGCTCAGCGGCGACGACACGAAGGAGACGGCCAGCCAGGGGGCGAGCACCGCGCTGATGAGCCCGGCCGCCCGCCACTGCTCGCCGAAGACCACCGCGAACAGATCCGGGCCGAGCAGCATGACCAGCCCGAAGAACGGCGTACCGAGCATGGCCAGTCCGGTGACCGCCCGCCGGATCGCCGGCTCCAGGTCCACCCCGGTCCGTTCCTGTTCGGCCATCTTCGGATAGAAGACGGTGGCGACCGCCTGCCCGACCAGCGTCGCCGGCAGCGTGAGGATCCTGGTGGAGAAGGTGAACAGGCCGGACACGGCCACGCCGTAGCAGACCGCGACCAGGGGCGCGACGGCGCTGACCGTGGCGGTGTTGAGCAGACTCGGCCCGAGCAGCAGCAGGGCGAAGCGTCGCCACCTGGCCACGGCCGCCCGGCAGTCGCGCAGCCGGACGCTCCGTACGCCGCAGCTCCGCCACATCGCCACGGTGTTCCACACCTGGGCGACCACGAAGCCCACGGTCAGACCGACCCCACCGAGTCCGGCCCGGCCGGCGCCGAGCTGCACCACGTTCTGCGCCAGCGAGGCGGTGAACCGGGTCCGGCTGATCACGCCGAACCGCTGCTGCCGGCTCAGCAGCATCCGGAACGCCGCCTGCGCCCCCAGCGCCGCGACCGCCGGCGGCACCAGCCAGATGGAGAGCCCCGCACCCAGGCCGACCCGGGCCGAGCCGGTGAGCAGCACCGTCACCGCCAGTGCGGCCACCAGGCCGACGGCGGCCAGGACGGCGAGCAGGAACGCGGCGAGCGCCACCGTGGCCGCCTCCCGGTCGTCCTCGGCCAGCGGCACCGCCATCTCCAGCCGCAGGGTGGCCGCGGTGGCGAGGATGGTGGCGACGGCCACGGCGATGGAGAACCGGCCGAAGTCGACCGGCGCGTACAACCGGGCCAGCAGGACGGTGGCACCCAGGGAGACCACCTGGGACGCCGCGGTCGCGGCCGTCAGGTAGGACACCTGGCGATAGAAGGCGCTGGGGACCAGGCCGACGAGCCGGGCCCGGAAGCTGCCGCTCCGCCGTGGCGGGACGGCACCGGTCGTCGATTCGTCCATGGCCCCTCTGCCTGTCCGACGGCTCATCCGGTCACCGGCGGCGGCCGGGTCTGCGGTGGCGTGCATCCGCTCTCCCAACGACGCAGACCAGGCAAGGTGACTGAAAAGGAGCGCCCGGGCCCGCTCCGATCGGGCCACCTGCCGGCCGGCCATTGACATCGATCGTCACGCAAAGAAAGCTCGCGCTCACAGGTCCTTCCACGAAGGGGGCTCGATGAGGCGCAGACGGCTGGCGATCGCCGGCGTGGTCACTCTGGTCGGCACACTGGCGCTGACCGCACCGGCGAGCGCGCGGCCACCGTCCGCACCGGACGGCCGCGACGGCATGGAGGTGTACGTCGGCACGGTGAACGCCGAGCAGCTGGAGACGCTGCGGGCGTCCGGTGTCGACCTCAGCCACGACCGTCGCGGCACCCGGGCCGACGGTGCGACGACGGTGGAGACGGTGCTCAGCCGGCGGGAGGCGCGCCGCCTCGCCGACCAGGGCGTCGAGCTCACCGTGAAGAAGGTGCACGGCAGGGACGCCTCGCAGGCCTTACGGGAACAGGCCGCCGCCGGCTGGAAGGCGTTCCGCTCGTACAGCGAGCCCGGCGGCATCCGGGACGAGCTCACCGCCACCGCCGCCCGCTTCCCGAAGCTGGCCAAGGTGGAGACGATCGGCCGCACGGTGCAGGGCAAGCCGATCCTGGCGGTGAAGGTCACCAGCAACGCGCGGACCGTGCCGGACGGCAGGCGTCCCGCGGTGCTGTACGCCAGCACCCAGCACGCCCGGGAGTGGATCACGCCGGAGATGACCCGGCGGCTGCTGCACCACGTGCTGGACAACTACGGCACCGACCCGGGGATCACCCGGCTGGTGAACACCACCGAGCTGTGGTTCCTGCCGGTGGCCAACCCGGACGGCTACGACTACACCTTCACCCCGGGCAACCGGTTGTGGCGCAAGAACCTGCGGGACAACGACGGCGACGGCCAGCTGACCAGCACCGACGGCGTCGACCTGAACCGCAACTTCGCCTACAAGTGGGGCTACGACAACGAGGGCTCCTCACCGGAGCCGGCCAGTGAGACGTACCGGGGCACCGGTCCCGACTCGGAGCCGGAGACGAAGGCCCTCGACGCCCTGTTCAAGCGGGTCGGCTTCGAGTTCTTCGTCAACTACCACTCGGCCGCCCAGCTGCTGCTCTACGGCGTCGGCTGGCAGGTCAGCACCCGGACGCCGGACGACGTGATCTATCAGGCGATGGCCGGCGACGACGCCCACCCGGCGGTGCCCGGCTACGACCCGGACATCTCCGCCGAGCTGTACACGACCAACGGCGACACCGACGCGCACGCCCAGGCCCGGTACGGCACCCTGGGCTTCACCCCGGAGATGTCCACCTGCGAGACCGCCGCCGCCTCCGACCCGGACGACCAGTGGCGCCCGGAGGACTGCGTCAGCGGCTTCATCTTCCCCGACGACGAGAAGCTGATCTCGGCGGAGGTGGCGAAGAACCTGCCGTTCGCGCTCGCCGTGGCGAAGTCGGCGGCCCACCCGGACGACCCGGTGTCGGTGGTCGGGCGGAGCACGCCGGACTTCCAGGTGGACGCCTTCGACACCTCGTACGGGCGGACCCAGCAGGTCGCCACGATCGCCCGGCGGGCACTCAGGGACGTCCGGATGCACTACGTGGTCAACGGTGGCCGGCCGAGGACCGCCAAGGTCCGCGAGTGGCGCGGCGGCGAACGGTACGGCGACGGGAACGACGACTACTTCGCCGAGCTGCGCGGCACGGTGACCGGCACGAAGCCCGGCGACCGGGTGGAGGTGTGGTTCACCGGGGTCAAGCCCCGCACGGGACCGGTGGCCAGCGAGCACTTCACCTACCGCGTGCACACCGACATCGGCGGTGACGTGCTGGTCCTCGCGGTGGAGGACGTGACCGGCCTCAGCCCGGCGCAGGACGCCACCACCGCCAAGTACGCCGACCGGATCGCCGCGTCGGTGGAGGCCGCCGGCCACCACGCCGACGTGTACGACTTCGATGCGATGGGCCGGAAGGCGCCGCACCCGCTCGGCGTGCTGTCGCACTACCGGGCGGTGGTCTGGGAGACCGGGGACGACGTCATCCTCCGCTCCCCCGGCCAGGTCGGCGGGACCACCGCGGAGGCCGCGCTCGGCACCGAACTGGCCGTCCGTGACTATCTCAACGAGGGCGGCAAGGTCCTGGTGAGCGGCAAGTACGCGCTCTTCGCCCAGGGCGCCAACGGCAGCTACGTCTACCGGCCGGACGCCCCGCCGGAGTGCACCGACCCGGCCGACGTGGCCTGCCTGCCGCTGCTGAACGACTTCCAGCAGTACTACCTGGGGGCGTACAACTACGTCAGCGACGGCGGCACCGACCCGGACGGCAACCCGTACCCGGTGCGCGGGTCGGACGGGGTGTTCGCCGGGTTCGACGGCCGACTCAACGCGGCGGGATCGGCGGGCAACCAGGACCACACGGCGTCCTTCCTGACCACGTCGAGCTTCCTGCCGCCGGCGCAGTTCCCGCAGTTCGCCAGCTCGGCGACGGTGGACTGGGCCCGGCCCGGGGCGGCGCCGTTCGACCCGCGGACCGGCGACTGGTACCTGTACAGCGGGCGGGCGGACCAGTCGTACAAGCGGCTGACCCGGACCGTCGACCTCAGCTCGGCCAGCGCCGCGCAGCTGCGCTTCTTCGCCTCGTACGACGTGGAGCAGGACTGGGACTTCCTGTTCGTCGAGGCGCACGAGGTGGGCAGCGACCAGTGGACCACGCTGCCGGACGCGAACGGGCACACCGGCACGTCGACCGGGGAGAGCTGCCAGTCCGGCTGGGTGGCGCAGCTGCACCCGTTCCTCGGCCACTACCAGGGCGCGGACTGCTCCGCCACGGGCAGCACCGGCAGCTGGAACGCGGCCACCGGCGCCTCCAACGGCTGGCAGGAGTTCGCCGTCGACCTCTCCGCGTACGCCGGCAAGAAGGTCGAGGTCTCCATCTCGTACGCGTCGGACTGGGGCACCCAGGGCCTCGGTGTGTTCCTCGACGACGCGCGGGTGCTCGCCGACGGTGCGGTGCTCGCGGAGACCTCGTTCGAGACGCCTGACCTGGGTGGCTGGACGGTCGCCGGCCCGCCGGCCGGTTCCGCCACCGCGGCGAACGACTGGGCACGCAGCCAGCAGGCGTTCGAGGAGGGTTCGGCGGTGGTCACCGACGACTCGGTGTACCTCGGCTTCGGCCTGGAGGGGCTGGCCCCGGCGGCCCGGGACGACCTGGTCGCCCGGTCGCTGGCCCACCTGACCGGCGCGCGTAGCCGACCGTGACGCCGGTGCGGGCGGGTGCTGCGGGGAGGTCCCCGGGCGCCCGCCCGCACCCGGTCCGGCGTCGGACCGGCCGGTGATCCCCCGGTCCGGGTGCCGGGCCCCAGGGGTTGTGGTGAGCTGTAGCCATGCGCAGCTGGCGGTGGGGTCTGGTGCTGCATCCCACCCGGGACGTCGCCGAGGTGGTCCGGACCGTCGTCGACTGGACCAGCCGGCACGGTGTCGGGCTGGCCGTCCGGGCCGAGGATCGGGACCGGGTGCCGCCGGAGGTGGCGGCGCTGCCGGCCACCGCCCTGGCCCGCGAGTGCGACGCCCTGATCAGCATCGGCGGCGACGGCACGATGCTGGGCGCGCTCCGACTGACCGTGGACCACCCGACGCCGGTGCTCGGGGTGCACCTGGGGCAGCTCGGTTTCCTGGTGGAGGTGCAGCCGGCGGACCTGCCGGCCGCGCTGGACCGGCTGGCCGCCGGCAGCGTCACGCTGGAGCCGCACAGCTGCCTGACCTGCGAGGTCTGCGGCGACGACGTGACCGCGTTCAACGACATCGTGCTGGGCCGGCACCCGGGCGAGGGCTTCGTGCTGGCCACCCTCGTCATCGACGGCCAGCGCTACGGCTACTACCGCTGCGACTCGCTGATCGTCAGCACCCCCACCGGCTCGACCGCGTACAGCTACGCGGCCGGCGGGCCGCTGGTCTCCCCGGCGGCCCAGGCGGTGGTGGTCACCCCGTCGGCGCCGATGGCGGGCATCTCCCGGCCGGTGGTGCTCTCCCCCGACGAGGTGCTCCGGTTGGAGCTGCGACCGGGCTCGGCCAGGGCCGCCGTCGAGGTCGACGGGCAGGTCATCAAGCACATCGACGACGATGGCGCGATCGAGGTCCGTTACCGGCGCGACGCCGGCCTGGTGGTCCGCCTGGACCCGCGGCGGCACCGCGAGCGCAGTCAGCTGCGGCTGAGCCTGCTGGACCTGCCGCTGCTGCCGGACCAGCTCCGGGAGCTGCTGCCCGCACCGATGCGGGAGGAGTTCGACCGCCGCGAGGGTGGGCCATGAGGTCGCTCAGGCCCGGATGCCCGCCCACCCGTGGTGCCGGCGGACTGTGGAGAGGATGAAGTCCACCACCCGACGGGAGGTGTCCGACACCCGGTAGTCGGCAGGGCACGGCACCCCCT
Source organism: Micromonospora sp. R77 (assembly GCF_022747945.1). Taxonomy (NCBI): domain Bacteria; kingdom Bacillati; phylum Actinomycetota; class Actinomycetes; order Micromonosporales; family Micromonosporaceae; genus Micromonospora; species Micromonospora sp. R77. The sequence goes on along the minus strand of NZ_JALDST010000001.1, from coordinate 4,848,854 downwards.
CCGCGTCGACCTGCGCGACGGCCACCCGGACCGCCTCGACCACGCCGTGCGGGTCGAGGCCGGTCATGATGATGCCGCCGGCGTCGAGCGCCTCGGGGCGTTCGATCGACTCGCGCAGCGTGACCGCCGGGAAGCCGAGGATCGCCGCCTCCTCGCTGATCGTGCCGCTGTCCGACAGGGTGCACCGGGCGTGCGTCTGCAGGTGCACGTAGTCGAGGAACCCGAACGGCTCGTGGAAGGCGATCCCCTCCAGCGCGGTGTCGTCCACCGCCAGCCCCTCCAGGGCCTTGCGGGTCCGCGGGTGGGTGGAGACCAGCAGCGGCAGTCGCCACTCGTCGCGTACCGCCCGGAGGCAGTCGAGCAGGCGGTGCAGCCGGTCCGGGCGGTCGACGTTCTCCTCCCGGTGCGAACTGACCACGAAGTATCCGCCGGGGGTGAGTTCGAGCCGGTCCAGGACGGTGGAGCGGGCGATGTCGGCGCGGTGGTGCTCCAGCACCTCCCGCATCGGGGAACCGGTGTGCAGGATCCGCCGCGGGTGCAGCCCTTCGGCGAGCAGGTTGCGCCGGGCGTGCTCGGTGTAGACCAGGTTGAAGTCGGCGACGTGGTCGACCAGCCGGCGGTTGGTCTCCTCCGGCACGTTCAGGTCGAAGCAGCGGTTGCCCGCCTCCATGTGGTAGACGGGCACCCGCATCCGCCGGGCCATCAGGGCGGCGATGCAGCTGTTGGTGTCGCCGAGCACCAGCAGCGCGTCCGGCCGGTAGGCGGTGATCGCCTCCTCCACCCCGACCAGGACGCCACCGAGCACCCGGCCCAGCGAGGAGGTGTCCACGCCGAGGAACCGGTCCGGTTGGCGCAGCCGCAGCTCGGTGAAGAAGACGTCGGAGAGGGACGGGTCCCAGTTCTGCCCGGTGTGCACGAGCACGTGCTCGACCGTACGGTCCAGCCGGTCCATCACCCGGGACAGCCGGATGATCTCCGGCCGGGTGCCGACCACCGTCATCACGCGGGTCATGGCAGGGTCCCCTCCTCGTGCCCGGCGCGGCCGGCGTACGCGCCCGCGCGGGGAACGGCAGCTCCCCCGGGGAGCAACGAGGCGTCCCCGGGGGAGGTTGCTGGGACGGGTGGCTCAGGCCTGCCCGAGCACGTCGGAGACGAGCCCCTTCGCCTCCTCCTGGATCCGGGCGAGGTGGTCGGGTCCCTGGAACGACTCGGCGTAGATCTTGTAGACGTCCTCGGTGCCGGAGGGCCGGGCGGCGAACCACCCCGATTCCGTGGTCACCTTCAGCCCGCCGATCGAGGCGCCGTTGCCGGGGGCGGTGGTGAGGATGGCGGTGATCGGCTCACCCGCCAGCTCGGTGGCGGTCACCTGCTCCGGGGAGAGCTTGCCGAGCACGGCCTTCTCCTGCCGGGTGGCCGGCGCGTCGATCCGGGCGTACGCGGGCGCGCCGAAGCGCTCGGCCAGCTCGGCCCAGTGCTGGCTGGGCGTCCTCCCGGTGCTGGCGATGATCTCGGCGGCGAGCAGGCAGAGCAGGATGCCGTCCTTGTCGGTGGTCCAGGTGCTGCCGTCGCGGCGCAGGAACGAGGCGCCGGCGCTCTCCTCGCCGCCGAAGCCGACCGTGCCGTCCAGCAGTCCCGGCACGAACCACTTGAAGCCCACCGGGACCTCCAGCAGCGGCCGGCCCAGGTCGGCGGCGACCCGGTCGATCATCGAGGAGGAGACGAGGGTCTTGCCGATCGCCGCGGCCGGACCCCAGTCGGACCGGGTCCGGAACAGGTGGCCGATCGCCACGGCGAGGTAGTGGTTGGGGTTCATCAGCCCGCCGTCCGGGGTGACGATGCCGTGCCGGTCGGCGTCGGCGTCGTTGCCGGTGGAGACCTGGTAGTCGGCGCGGGCCGCGATCAGCGACGCCATCGCGTTCGGCGAGGAGCAGTCCATCCGGATCCGCCCGTCGCCGTCGAGGGTCATGAACCGCCAGGTCGGGTCGACCGTCGGGTTGATCACGGTCAGGTCGAGCCGGTGCCGCTCGGCGATCTCCCCCCAGTACGCGACGCTCGCCCCGCCGAGCGGGTCGGCGCCGATGCGGACCCCGGCGTCCCGGATCGCGTCGATGTCGAGCACGGTCGGGAGGTCGTCGACGTAGTGGGCGAGGAAGTCGTACTCCCCGGTGGTGTCGGCGGCGCGGGCCCGCGCGTACGGGATGCGCCGGACCTCCTTGAGACCGGCGGTGAGGATCGCGTTGGCCCGGTCCTGGATCCACTTCGTGACGTCGGTGTCGGCGGGCCCGCCGTTGGTCGGGTTGTACTTGAAGCCGCCGTCCTCCGGCGGGTTGTGCGACGGGGTGATCACGATGCCGTCGGCGAGCCCGCCGGTCCGGCCCCGGTTGTGGGTGAGGATCGCGTGCGACGCGGCCGGCGTCGGGGTGTAGCCGTCCCGGCTGTCGCGCAGCACGGTGACGTCGTTGGCGGCCAGCACCTCCAGCGCGCTCGCCTCCGCCGGGGCGGAGAGCGCGTGGCTGTCCCGGGCCAGGAAGAGCGGCCCGTCGAGGCCCTGCTCGCGGCGGTAGTCGCAGAGCGCCTGGGTGACGGCGAGGATGTGGTCCTCGTTGAACGCGTTGCGCAGGCTCGACCCCCGGTGCCCGGAGGTGCCGAAGGAGACCTGCTGCGCCGGATCCTCGGGATCGGGGTGCTCGGCGTAGTAGGCGGTCACCAGCCGGGGCACGTCGACCAGGTCGGCGGGCTCGGCGGGCTGGCCGGCACGGGGGTGGGCCACTGCGGGAACCTCCTCGGGTTGCGGGGCGTACGGTGCGGGCGGGTCAGGGCTCGACGCGCTGGCCCTTGCCGATGACGACGATGCCGTTGTCGGAGACGGTGTAGCGCTGCCGGTCCTTCTCCAGGTCGACGCCGATCTCGGCGCCCTCCGGGACGTAGACGTTCTTGTCGAGGATGGCCCGGCGGACCACCGCGTGCCGGCCGATCTCGACGCCTTCCATCAGCACCGCGCCGTCCACGTGCGCCCAGGAGTGCACCTTCACCTTCGGCGACACGATCGAGTTCTCCACCAGCGACCCGGAGATCACCGCGCCGGGCGAGACCATCGAGCCGACCGCCCGGCCGACCCGCTCCCCCCACTGGTGGACGAACTTCGCCGGCGGGAACGGCGGCTGCATGCTGTAGATCGGCCAGTCGAAGTTGTAGAGGTTGAACACCGGGTGGACGTTGATCAGGTCCATGTGGGCGTCGTAGAACGAGTCCAGCGTCCCCACGTCGCGCCAGTAGCCGCGGTCCCGGTCGGTGCTGCCGGGCACCTCGTTGTCCTTGAAGTCGTAGACGTTGGCCTCGCCCCGCTCGACCAGCATGGGGATGATGCTGCCGCCCATGTCGTGCTTGCTGGTCTTGTCCTCGGCGTCGCGCTCGACGGCCTCGCAGAGCGCGCCGGTGCTGAAGACGTAGTTGCCCATCGAGGCGTAGATCTGGTCCGGGGCGTCGGGGAGACCGACCGCGTCGGTGGGCTTCTCGCGGAACGCCCGGATCCGCTTGCCGTCGTCGCCGACCTCGATCACGCCGAACTGGTCGGCCATCGACAGCGGCTGGCGGATGCCGGCCACGGTCACCCCGGCGCCGGAGGCGATGTGGTCCTCCACCATCTGCCGGGGGTCCATCCGGTAGATGTGGTCCGCGCCGAAGACGATCACGTAGTCCGGCTGCTCGTCGTTGATCAGGTTGAAGCTCTGGTAGATCGCGTCGGCCGAGCCGGCGAACCACCACGGGCCGCGCCGCTGCTGCGCCGGGACCGGGGTGACGTAGTTGCCGAGCATGGTCGACATCCGCCAGGTCTTGGTGATGTGCCGGTCCAGCGAGTGGGACTTGTACTGGGTCAGCACGACGATCTTGAGAAAGCCGGCGTTCGCCAGGTTGGAGAGGACGAAGTCGACCATGCGGTACATCCCGCCGAAGGGGACGGCCGGTTTCGCCCGGTCGGTGGTCAGGGGCATCAGGCGCTTGCCCTCCCCGCCGGCCAGGACGATCGCGAGCACCTTGGCAGCCATGACCCGACGCTATCCATCCCGCCGCCACTTCACCACTCGTACGGGCACAGTTCTGCACTAGGGTGCGGTGGATGAACGACTCCGCACCGCTCCGCGTCGATCTGCTCACCCGGGAGTACCCGCCGGAGGTGTACGGCGGCGCCGGGGTGCACGTCGAGTACCTGGCCCGTGAGCTGCGCCGACTCGCCGACGTACGGGTGCACTGCTTCGGTGCGCCGCGCAGCGAGCCGGGCGTCACCGCGTACGCCGAGCCGGCCGGCCTGGCCGGCGCGAACGCCGCGCTGCGCACCATGGGCGTCGACCTGGAGATGGCGGCCGGCTGCGCCGGCACCGACCTGGTGCACAGCCACACCTGGTACGCCAACTTCGCCGGGCACACCGCGAAGCTGCTGCACGGGGTGCCGCACGTGGTGAGCGCGCACAGCCTGGAGCCGCTGCGGCCGTGGAAGGCCGAGCAGCTCGGCGGCGGCTACGCGCTCTCCTCGTGGTGCGAGAAGACCGCCTACGAGGCCGCCGACGCGATCATCGCGGTCAGCGCGGGGATGCGGCGGGACGTGCTGGCCGCGTACCCGGCGGTCGACCCGGACCGGGTCCGGGTGATCCACAACGGCATCGACACCGCGCAGTACGCCCCGGACACCGGCACCGACGTGGTCGACCGGCTCGGCATCGACCCGACCCGCCCCAGCGTGGTGTACGTCGGCCGGATCACCCGGCAGAAGGGCCTGCCCTACCTGCTCCGGGCGGCCCGCGAGCTGCCCGCCGACACCCAGCTCGTGCTGCTGGCCGGCGCCCCCGACACACCGGACATCGCCGCCGAGGTGGAGGGCCTGGTCGCCGAGCTGCGGGCCAACCGTTCCGGGGTGGTCTGGGTGGCCGAGATGCTGCCCAAGCACGAGGTGATCCAGGTGCTCACGCACGCCACGATCTTCGTCTGCCCGTCCGTCTACGAGCCGATGGGCATCGTCAACCTGGAGGCGATGGCCTGCGAGACGGCGGTGGTGGCGACCGCCACCGGCGGCATCCCCGAGGTGGTGGCCGACGGCGAGACCGGCCTGCTGGTGCCGATCGAGCAGGCGACCGACGGCAGTGGCCGGCCGCTGGACCCGGAGCGCTTCGTGGCGGACCTGGCGGGGCGGATCAACGAACTGCTGGCCGACCCGAAGCGCACCGGGGAGTTCGGGCTGGCCGGGCGCCGCCGCGCCGTCGACCACTTCTCCTGGGACGCCATCGCCGCCCGCACCGTCGACCTCTACCGCTCGCTGCTGGGGTAAGGAGGGGCCCCCTGTTAACGCCTCCGGTAGAGAAGGGCTCCCTTCTCACCAACCGGCGGGCGGGGGCGCTGGGCGGGCGCGTTGGGCGGTGAGCGGCGCTGGGCGGTTGGTGGGTGTCAGGTGATGTGCAGGGCGGCGGCGAGCCGGTCCAGGCCGAGCGGGGCGGTGCCGTAACGCGCCACGGCGGTGAGCACCTCCCGGGCCACCGGCCGGTCCTGCACCTCGCTGGGGGCGGTGCGCTCGGCGTCCAGCAGCGCCCGCCCGGCCTGGGGCAGGTCGCCGGCCTCGGCCCAGCCGCGCGCCACGTCGAGCAGGTACGCCGCCCGGTGTTCGACCGGCAGCCGGCGCCAGCCGTCGCCGGCCAGCAGCCGCTGGTGGCGTACCGTCGCGGGCCCGACGTCTCCGGCGGTGACCTCGACGACCACGCGGGCCGCTTCCACCTCGGCCAGTTCGACGCCCCCGCCACCGACGGTCCCGGCGAACGTCGCGGCCTGGTCGAGCAGCCGCCGGTCGTCGTCACCCCGGCCGGCGGCGGCGAGCGCGCGGCCTGGAGCAGCAGCGGGCCGCGCGGCGACCACACGCCGGCCGACCCGCGCGGCGTGATGCGGTGGGCGGCCAGGAGCGCCGCCTCCGTCGCGGACCGCCGCCGGCCCACGGCCCGCAACGCCTGCGCCAGCGGCACGGTGGCGGCGGCGGCCGACCGGGCGTCCTCCGTGGCCAGGGCGAGCGCCATCCCCGGTCGGCGGCCAGCCAGGCCAACTCCCCCTGCCCGACCTTGACCAGCGCCAGGGCGGTGAGGCCGTACACCGGCACCAGCAGGGCGTCGGCGACCGGGCCGGGACGGGTCTCGCGGGCGGCGTCGAGCAGGCCGGGCAGCAGGTTGAGCAGCATCGGATAGCGGGCGTGCCAATAGCTCTGCTCGGCATGGTCGAGGCGGGCGCGCACCTGCGCGGGATCGGGCGGCCGGTCGACGCCTCGACGTGGTAGCGGGCCAGCGCGGCCCGGACCCGGGCCACCCCGGCCACGGCGAGCGCCGGCCGCTCCGGCCGCTGCGCCAGCAGCACCGCCAGGTCGATCCGCAGCGCCTCGGCGACCTCCCGCAGGTTGGACATCCGGTCCAGCCGGCGGGCTCCCCGCTCGACCTTGTCCACCCAGCTCTTGGACTTGCCGAGGCGGTCGGCGAACTGCTGCTGGGTCAGGTTGCGCCGCACCCGCCACTGGGCCACCCGGCGACCCACCGGCAGCTCGTTCACCGCCGGCCGGTCCCGCTCACGCCGAAGATCCCGAACAGCACCAGCACGAGTACGACCAGCGCGACCACGAGACCGTAGGCGTACTGCCGCCGGGTGGGCGGCGCGCGGTCCGGTCGGGGCGGGCCGGGCACCCGGTCGCCGTCGGGCTGCGGCGGCCGGGCCCCCACGATCGGGTACGCCGCGGGCAGCGGCCCGTCGTGCGGACGTTCCTGCATCTCCGCCTCCCTGCGCGTCACGGGCAGGTCAGGGCCGGTGTAGCGGGCACTCCGTTGCTGACGAGAGGCACCTGCCACACCGCCAACTTAGGACCCTGAGTAGCCACAGTCAGAACCCACACCGTGTCGCCGTTGGTGAGACTCTGGACAGGCTGACGAGAGGTGGTTCCTATGCCCCGCAAGCCTGTCTATGAGCAGGTTGTCGATGACGTCATCGCGTCGATCCGCAGCGGCACGCTCAAGCCCGGGGACAAGCTGCCGACGATCGCTGGACTCGCTCGGCAGTACAACTCGTCCGACAACCCGATCAAACGAGCCCTCTGGATCCTGGATGAGCGGGGCTGGATCGAGGTGCACCAGGGCAAGGGCTCGTTCGTGGCGCCGGAACCGCCCGCCTGACCGGGGATACCTCCTGGGTGACCAAGATCGTCTGATGGTGGCGGCACTTCGGCCCGGCGTGTCGTCACGGTGGGGTGCAGACGATCACGCCGCCCGGAAACCAGCCGGCCACCGTCGTCACCGCACCGCCGGGCTGCACACCTTCCAGTCGCCGGCCTGGCGCTCGACGTGCAGGCGCACCTTGCGGGTCGGCCCGCTCGCGTAGGTCACCTCGGCGAACACGGCGCGGAGGGTCGGTGTATCGCTGGAGCGCTCGACTGTCACGTCGGTGATCCGGAATCCAGTCGGGCCGGAGTCCGAAGCGCGGGCCAGCCAGGTCGCCCGGGACTCCCGGCGGCGGTCCGCCTCGCACAACAGGTCGTACGCGGTGCCGTAGTCGCGGCGGACGATGGCGGCCAGATAGGCGTCACCGGCGGCGCGCATGCCGGGCTCGTCTCTGGCGTCCTTCCGGGTGAGGTACACGCCGCTGATCGGCACACCGCAGCACAGGAGTACGACGACGCCGAAGATCGCGATCTCGAAGCCGCGGGTGGACATCTCCCTCTCGTCAGCCACCTCGCCGACGCTATGCGCGGCCGGCAACCCCAGCCGGCTCGGCCGGGCCCACCAGCGGCAGCGCAGAGGGCGAGACGTCACAGGGGCCGGCCGCCCCAAGGATCTGCACGAGTCCGACGCGGGTCGTAGATGACTAGACGCGCCGAAGCGCGCCCGGCCGAGAGGCCGGGCGCGCCGCGATCGTTCGGTGACTAGACGATTCGGTTGAAGTTGTTCCAGCCGCTGCCGACCTGCCGCACGTCGGTGTAGGGGATGCCGCCGTCACGGTTGAAGTTGTTGGAGAAGAGCCACATGGTGCCATCGGCCTTCACGCCGAGCAGGTCGGCGAAGCCGTCGCCATTGGCGTCGGAGGCGACGATCTTGGCGTAGTTGTTCCAGCCCGAGCCGACCTGCCGCACATCGGTGTAGGGGATACCGCCGTCACGGTTGAAGTTGTTGGAGAAGAGCCACATGGTGCCATCGGCCTTCACGCCGAGCAGGTCCGTGAAGCCGTCGCCATTGGCGTCGGAGGCGACGATGCTGGCGTAGTTGTTCCAGCCCGAGCCAATCTGGCGCACGTCGTTGTATGGGACGCCGCCGTCACGGCCGATGTTGTTGGAGAAGAGCCACATGGTGCCATCGGCCTTCACGCCGAGCAGGTCCGTGAAGCCGTCGCCATTGGCGTCGGAGGCGACGATGCTGGCGTAGTTGTTCCAGCCCGAGCCGACCTGCCGCACATCGGTGTAGGCGACGCCGCCGTCACGGTTGAAGTTGTTGGAGAAGAGCCACATGGTGCCATCGGCCTTCACGCCGAGCAGGTCGGCGAAGCCGTCGCCCGTGACGTCAGCATTGATCACGCGGACGTAGTTGGTCCAGCTGCTGCCGATCTGACGCACGTCGTTGTAGGGCACCCCGCCGTCACGGGTGAAGTTGTTGGAGAACAGCCACATCGAACCGTCGGTCTTCGTGGTCACCAGGTCACCGAAGCCGTCTCCGCTGACGTCGGCGATCCACGGCTGAGCCGCGGCCGGGGTGCTACCGCCGGTGACGCCGGCCGCCGTGCTGAAGCCCACGATGTCGGCGTTGCTGGCGTAGTTGTAGTAGGTGTGCGCGGCGACCCGGTCGCTGGTGTTGCCCTCGATCGTGTAGAGGTTGCTCCCTAGGGCGTACCGGACGATTCCGACGTGGTCGATCACGCCGTCGTGCTCCCAGTCGAAGACGATCGCGTCACCCGGCTTCGGGACGTAGCTCCCCCTCGCGTGCCAGGTGCCATGGTTCTGCCCGTAGGTCTTGAACGACCTGGCATAGCCATCGATCTGGGACAGGTCGGTGGTGACGCCGGCTTCCCGCCACACGTACTTGGCGAACGCGGCGCACCAGGCGTAACTGGAGCCGCCTCCGCCCCAGCCGGCTTTGCCGCCGCAGGAGGGCCAACCGAACATGGCACCCCCGTAGTAGCTGCAGTTGACCGGTATCTCGTAGTTCCGACTCGAGTCGTTGAGTTCCCGCTTGGCGATCGTCACGATTCCGTCGCCGGTGACCGCCGCGTGAGCCGCCGGCGGGGCCGCGGTGATGCCGAGGACGAGTCCCGCCATCGCCGCGGCGGCGGCCAGCCGCCGCAGGGTCTTGAACTTGCTCATCGCTGTCTCCTTCGTATTGGCGCGAGGAAATGTCGTCGAAGAATTGCCGTGCTAGAGAATCCGCCACAGGCTGAGCAGTGGCTCCCGGCTGATCGCCAGGCTCACCACTCTGCTGAGAATCTCGGCTGCCGAGACCGGATCGTCGCCGTCGATAAATGCCATGACGTCAAAGCCCTGCGGGCCGGCCCGGATGCGAATGTGCTCCAGGCGGTCGGCGGGTGTGGCGTGCGCGTGGATCAGGTCTCGCAGGGCCCGGGGCGGGAGCGCCCGCGTCGGATCGAGCGGCGCGATGCGCAGATGGGCGGCGACCATCACGCCTGCACCCCCGGGCTCACCAGCGTGGGAGCAGCCCAGCCGAACCCGTCCGCGAGCACCTGCGACGCGTGCCCACCGTCCCGGCCGGCTCCCCCCGAGGTGTCCGTGACATTGTGCTGGCCGGCCCACAACGCGCTCACGATTGTCAGCGAAATAAAGGCAAGGGCGGTCACGCGGCGAGCCGAATTTGCGCAGGCAGACATGAAGATCTACTCCAATCGAGGGATTACATTGATTATTCGAGTCGATCGGCGGAGCTCGTTGATGCTTTTGCCCCGCTGAGAAGAGCATTGCGGGTGCGTCCGGCGATGTCACCGGTTCGGAATAGGCGTGACCCCGCCGGGCGGGATCACGCCAGCGTCACCAGGGGTCACACGATCAGTCACCGCTGAGGCAGAATGTCCGCGTCGGTCTCATCCGGGGAGGGAACGATGTTCGACATTCTGGGCTTGTCGACGCAGCACGAGAACGTCTATCGGGCGATGCTGCAGCGCCCAGAGCTGAACGTGGCCGGCCTGGCCGAGCACCTGGCTGTCTCGCCTGAGGACGTCCGCGACGCGCTCGACGTGTTGGCGGATCTGGCACTGATCCGGATGGACGTGGGCAGCGACCAGGCCCGGGCGGTGCGGCCCCAGGCAGGACTGACGGCGCTGCTGGCGAAGGTGGAGGCGGACGTCGCCGTCCGGCAGCGGCAGGTCGAGGCGACCAGGGCGGTGATCGCCGCCATCGCCCACGCCCACGACGACCACCACCAGGTCGGGGAGGGCCGGCTGTTACAGGGCGTCGACGCCGTACGGGAGCGCCTGACCGAACTCGCTCACGTGGCGCGTACGGAATGCCTGTCGTTCACCACCGGACGCGCTCAGAACCCTGACACCATGCGGGCCGAGAGCGAGCTCAACCAGATCGCGCTGCAACGCGGCGTGCGGATCCGCAACGTCTATCAGGAGAGCTTCCGCAACGATCCGGCCACCATGGCGCACGCCAACTGGATGGCGGGACTGGGTGGTCAGTCCCGCACCACACCGACGCTGCCGATGCGCCTGGTGATCGTCGACCGCGAGACGGCGCTGGTCCCCATCGATCCGCTGGATTCCCAGCGCGGCGCGTTGGAACTGCGCAGCCCCGGCGTGATCGCCGGGCTGGTCGGCCTGTTCGAGCAGGTCTGGCAGGGCGCGACGCCCTTCGGCGAGAAGGGCGCGCCCGACGAGTACGGTCTCTCCTCGCAGGAAAGGGCCCTGATCCGACTGCTCGCCGAGGGTCACACCGACGAGTCGGCGGCGCGCAAACTGGCGGTCTCGCTGCGCAGCGTCCAGCGGATGATGACCTCGCTGACCGAGCGGTTGAACGCGGCGAGCCGGTTTCAGGCGGGGGTGCAGGCGAGCCGCCAGGGGTGGGTGTGAGTGCGCGGGGAGGAGCACGACCGAGGCTGACCGGGAACGGCCGTTGGAGAGATCTTGGCAGCGGAGGGCCCCTCGGCGGGCCCGGATCTTCCAAGATCTCCTGAGCAGGGGCGGGGTGGGCGGGGTGCCGGGTGCGATCTTTGGTCACCCGCTGCTTGCGCGGGTGTTCGTCGGCGACTCGGCCGAGCGCGAGGGGATCTCGCGCAGTAGGTTGAGCGGGTGACTGGACGGTTCCCGATCGAAGACGTCTCCCCCGTGGTCGCCTGCGGTCGCTACCCCGCCAAGGCGGTGGTCGGGGAGGTCGTGCCGGTGTCGGCGCGGGCCTACCGGGAGGGGCACGACGCGCTCGGCTGCAACGTGGTCTGGCTCGGCCCCGACGGCGCGGCCCGCCCGTTCACCCGGATGCGCCCCGGCGAGCCCGGCCAGGACCGCTGGCACGCCACCGTCACGCCGGACGCCGTCGGCGACTGGGTGTTCACCGTCGAGGCGTTCCAGGACCCGTACCTGACCTGGCAGAACGCGGTGACCAAGAAGATCGCCGCCGGTCAGGGCCCGGCCGATCTGGCCAACGACCTGGCCGAGGGCGCCCGGGTGCTGGACGCGGCGCTCGACCTGGTCCCGGCCGACGACCGGATCCGGGTGCGGGCGGCGGCGAAGGCGCTGCGCAACACCGAGCTGCCGCTGCCGCGCCGGGTCGCCCCGGCCCTGGACCTGGCCACGCTGCTCTGGGACCACCCGGTGCGCGAGCTGGTCACCACCGGCGACGAGCACCGGCTCTGGGTGGACCGGCCCCGGGCGCTCTTCTCCGCCTGGTACGAGTTCTTCCCCCGCTCCGAGGGCGCGGTGCCGGCCACCGCCGACGCCCCCGCCCGCTCCGGCACCTTCCGCACCGCGGTCGACCGCCTCCCGGGCGTCGCGGCGATGGGCTTCGACGTGCTCTACCTGCCGCCGATCCACCCGATCGGCCGGGTCAACCGCAAGGGCCGCAACAACTCGCTCACCGCCGGGCCCGACGACGTGGGCTCGCCGTGGGCGATCGGCGCCGCCGAGGGCGGCCACGACACCATCCACCCCGACCTGGGTACGCCGGAGGACTTCCGGGCCTTCGTCGCCGCCGCCGAGGCGCAGGGCCTGGAGGTGGCGCTGGACCTGGCGTTGCAGTGCGCGCCGGACCACCCGTGGGTCACCGCGCACCCGGAGTGGTTCACCACCCGGGCCGACGGCAGCATCGCGTACGCGGAGAACCCGCCGAAGAAATACCAGGACATCTATCCGCTGAACTTCGACAACGACCCGGAGGGCATCCGGGCCGAGGTGCTGCGGGTGGTGCTGCACTGGGTCGGCGAGGGCATCCGGATCTTCCGGGTGGACAACCCGCACACCAAGCCCTTCGACTTCTGGCACTGGCTGATCGCCGAGGTGAAGAAGGTCGACCCGGACGTGCTCTTCCTCGCCGAGGCGTTCACCCGGCCGGCGATCATGCACGGGCTGGGCAAGATCGGCTTCACTCAGTCGTACACCTATTTCACCTGGCGCACGACGGCGGCCGAGATGCGGGAGTACTGCGAGGAACTGGTCGCCTCGGTCGACTGGATGCGGCCCAACTTCTGGCCCAACACGCCGGACATCCTGCACTCTTCGTTGCAGCACGGCGGGCCGCCGATGTTCAAGATCCGGGCGGTGCTGGCCGCGCTGCTCTCCCCCTCCTGGGGCATGTACGCCGGCTACGAGCTCTTCGAGCACGTGGCCCGCCCCGGCGCGGAGGAATACCTCGACAACGAGAAGTACGAGCTGCGCCCCCGGGACTGGACCGGCGCGCAGGCCCACGGCCGCTCCCTGGCCCCGTTCATCGCCACCCTGAATCGGGTCCGGCGGGACAACCCGGCCCTGCACCGGCTGCGCAACCTGGTCTTCCACGACATCGACAACCCGGCGCTGCTCTGCTGGTCCAAGCACGACCCGGAGACCGGCAACACGGTCCTGGTGATCTGCTCCTTCGACCCGCAGACCGTCCAGTGGGGCAACACCACCCTGGACATGCCGGCGCTCGGCCTCGACTGGCACGACCGCTTCACCGTGCACGACGAGTTGACCGGCACCAGTTACGACTGGGGCCAGCGCAACGCGGTCCGGCTCGACCCCTATCTGCAGCCCGCGCACGTGTTCACCGTGCGGCGGCCGGGCACCCCGCCCGCGCCGCAGCCGGCGGCGGCGCCCGACCTGACCGTCGCAGACGTACCCGCCGACCTCTCCGGCGGCACCGCCCCGACCGCACCGGCCGCGAAGGACGACGCACGATGGACCAGCTGATCGCCGGCGAGACGCACGACCCGCACGCCGTGCTCGGCGCGCACCCGGCCGACGGGCGCACCACCATCCGCACGATGCGCCGGGGCGCCGGTGACGTGGCCGTCGTGGTCGACGGCGAGCGGCACCCGATGAAGCGGGTGCACGACGTGGGCGTCTTCGAGGCGACCGTGCCGGGCGAGGTGCTCGACTACCGGGTCGAGGTGGACGGGACCACGCGCGACGAGCCGTACCGCTATCCGCCCACCCTCGGCGACCTGGACCTGCACCTGATCGGCGAGGGGCGGCACGAGCGGCTCTGGGAGGCGCTCGGCGCGCGGGTCTTCGACGAGGGCGTCGCGTTCACCGTCTGGGCGCCCAACGCGCGCGGCGTGCGGGTGGTCGGCGACTTCACCGGCTGGGGCCCGGACGACGGCTGGCCGATGCGCTGCCTCGGCTCCAGCGGCGTGTGGGAGCTCTTCGTCCCGGACGCGCACGCCGGGGCCCGCTACAAGTACCGCATCCTCGGCGCCGACGGGCGGTGGCGGGACAAGGCCGACCCCATGGCGGCGTACGCGGAGGTGCCGCCGGCCACCGCGTCGGTGGTGCACCACTCGACGTACGAGTGGCAGGACGCAGCCTGGCTGGAGCGGCGGGCCCGACGGCAGCCGCACCAGGAGCCGATGAGCGTGTACGAGGTGCACCTCGGCTCGTGGCGGCCCGGCCTGAGCTACCGGGAGCTGGCCGAGCAGCTCACCGCATACGTGACCGAGCTGGGCTTCACGCACGTGGAGTTCCTGCCGGTGATGGAGCACCCGTTCGGCGGTTCCTGGGGCTACCAGGTCACCGGCTACTACTCCCCCACGTCCCGGTTCGGCGACCCGGACGAGTTCCGGCACCTGGTGGACACCCTGCACCGGGCCGGGATTGGCGTCATCCTCGACTGGGTGCCCGCGCACTTCCCCAAGGACGAGTGGGCCCTGGCCCGCTTCGACGGCACCCCGCTCTACGAGCACCCCGACCCGCGCCGCGGCGAGCACCCCGACTGGGGCACGTACGTCTTCGACTTCGGCCGGCACGAGGTGCGCAACTTCCTGGTCGCCAACGCCCTCTACTGGCTGGACGAGTTCCACGTCGACGGGCTGCGGGTCGACGCGGTCGCCTCGATGCTCTACCTGGACTATTCCCGCCAGGAGGGGCAGTGGGTGCCGAACGTGCACGGCGGCCGGGAGAACCTGGAGGCGATCGCGTTCCTCCAGGAGGTCAACGCCACCGTCTACAAGCACCACGCCGGGGTGGTGATGATCGCCGAGGAGTCCACCGCCTGGCCCGGCGTCACCCGTCCCACCGCCGACGGCGGGCTGGGCTTCGGGTTCAAGTGGAACATGGGCTGGATGCACGACACCCTGCTCTACACCTCGAAGGACCCGATCTACCGGCAGCACCACCACCATCAGCTCACCTTCTCCCTGGCGTACGCCTGGAGCGAGAACTACGTGCTGCCGATCAGCCACGACGAGGTGGTGCACGGCAAGGGGTCCCTGGTCGGGAAGATGCCCGGCGACACCTGGCAGCGGCTGGCCAACGTCCGGGCACTGCTGGCGTACATGTGGGCGCACCCGGGCAAGCAGCTGCTCTTCATGGGCTGCGAGCTGGCCGACGACCGGGAGTGGAGCGAGGAGCGCGGCCTCGACTGGTACCTGACCCACGATCCGGCGCGGGCCGGCGTGCAGCGCCTCGTCGGTGACCTGAACGCCGTCTACCGGGACACCCCCGCGCTCTGGGCGCAGGACACCGAGCCGGCCGGGTTCCGCTGGATCGCCGGGGACGACGTCGCCAACAACGCGGTGTCGTTCGTCCGGATCGCCCCGGACGGCGCGACGCTGGTCTGCGTGGCGAACTTCTCCGCCCAGCCGCTGGCGGACTACCGGGTGGGCCTGCCGGCCGGCGGCACCTGGACCGAGGTGATCAACACCGACGCGCAGCACTACGGCGGCTCCGGGGTGGGCAACCTGGGTGCGGTGCACGCCCAGGACATCCCGTGGCACGGCATGGTCGCGTCGGCGTCGCTGCGGGTCCCACCCCTCGGCGTCCTCTGGCTCCGCCCCGCCTGACCCCTCCCCTCCCCTCCCCGCCCCGCCGCGTCGAAGATCCGCACACTTTCCGGGAAAGAGTGGCTTCCGATCGCCCGGAGGGGACTATTTCCCGGAAAGTGTGCGGATCTTGGGGCGGGACGCACCCGGATAGGCAAGGGCGCCGGGCGCACGGGCGTGGGCAGGGGTGCGCGGGGTGGGTCAGACGAGGCCGGCGTCGCGCATGAGTTTCCACAGGCCGGCACCGTCGGGGGCGGAGAGCCACTTCTGGCCGACCGGGCCGGAGGAGGGGCGCTCGGCGGGGGCGGGGAGGCTACCGGCGAGCACCGACTGGGTCGGGGAGAGCCGGCGGATCGCCACGCCGGCCACGTTGTCCGGGTGGGCGGCGGTGAACTCGCGGTAGATCTCCGGGTCGTGCTGCCCGTCGTCGCCGATCAGCAGCCAGCGTACGTCGGGGAACTCGCGGGCCAGCCGGGCCAGGGTGGCCCGCTTGTGCTCCCGGCCGCTGCGGAACCAGCGGTCGGCCGTCGGCCCCCAGTCGGTGAGCAGCAGCGGCCCGGCCGGGTAGAGGTGCCGGGACAGGAAGCGGGTCAGCGTCGGGGCGACGTTCCACGCCCCGGTGGAGAGGTAGAAGACGGGCGCGCCGGGGTGCGCGGTGACCAGGCGCTCGTAGAGCACGGCCATGCCGGGGACGGCGTTGCGGGCGTGCTCGTCGAGGACGAAGGTGTTCCACGCGGCGAGCATCGGCCGGGGCAGCGCGGTCACCATGACCGTGTCGTCGATGTCGGAGAGGATGCCGAAGCGGACGTTCGGGTCGAGGATGCGGACCAGGGCCTCGACCGGTTCGGCGTCGGGGACGCTGAGGCGTACGGAGCCCCAGCCGGGGGCGAAGTCGGCCTCGATGACGGCGTCGACGAAGCCGCTGCGGTCGGCGGTGGCCTCGTGGCGTACCCCGCCGGCCTCGATGGTGACGGTGACGTGCTTGGCGGGCAGGGTGGCGAAGCTGCGCCAGCCCCGCACCTTGTCCAGCCGGCCCTGGCGTCGGGTGTCCGGGCGGCCCAGCAGCACCCGGCAGAGCACCCGCGCCCAGCCGGGGCCGCCGTAGCCGGCGTACGCGACGATGTTGGGTTGCCAGCCGGTGCGCCGCAGCCGCCGCTCCACCAGGGCGTGGACGGCGTCCTCGATGCGCGCGGCCCGGTGCAGCTGCGGTACGGCGAGTTCTCCGGCGGGTGTGGGTGGCACGCTGCAACCCTGCCACACGCGGCCGACACCGGCCACGCGAGTGGACCGGGCCGACCCGGGCCGCCGCCGGCCGCGGGAGGAGCCGGACGCGACCGCCCGCCGGTCACGTGGCGAAAAGCTGATCGCGCCCGGACGCGGCGTGAAAAACTGCGGTCGCAGGCGACGACGGGGGCGTTGGTCGTGTCGACACCAGTGCGGCAACCGGGGCGGTGGCGGCCCACGCTCGACCGGCCGGCGCTGGTGGCGCTGCTGCTCGGCTTCGCCGGGGTGGGTTACCGGCTGGTCCTGACGCTGTTCACGCTGCCCACCTCGAACAGCGACGAGGCGACCTTCGGGCTGGCCGCGCTGCACATCGCCGGGAACGGGGAGCGGCCGGTCTTCCTGTACGGCCAGCGCTACATGGGCATGCTGGAGTCCTATCTCGCGGCCCCGCTGGTGGGGTTGGCCGGGCCGAGCTGGCCGGTGCTGCGGCTGCCGCTGCTGGCGCTGTACGCCCTCTTCGTCTGGTTGACCTACCGGCTGACCCGCCGGCTCTTCTCCCCCTGGTTCGCCGCCTTCGTGGTCGGGCTGCTGGCGCTGGGGTCGGAGCGGGTGGTCCGGGACCAGCTCACCGTGGTGGGCGGTCGGCCGGAGGTGAAGCCGGCGGTGGTGGCGATGCTGCTGATCGCGGTCGGGCTGGCGGAGCGGCGGATCGGGCACCGCTGGTTGGCCAGCGGCCTGTTCGGGCTGCTCGCCGGGGTGGCGCTCTGGTCGGACTGGCTGATCGTGCCCTATCTGGCGGTGGCCGGGGTGGTGCTGGTGTGGGCGGCGCCCCGGGAGTTGGTGGGCTGGCCGGGGGTGCTGCTGGTGGCCGGGTTCCTGATCGGCGTCGCCCCGATGATCAAGGACAACGTGGTGGCCCCGGCGGGGCAGGACTCGCTGTCGGTGTTCCGGGAGATCAGCACCCGGGCGGGTGCGACGCCCCCCTGGTCGGACCGGCTGCACGGCGGGCTGCTGGAGGGGGTGCCGCTGGCGACCGGTCTCTGCCCGATGGGCGGCTGCGCCCGGTGGCAGGAGTGGCTCGGGCTGCTCTACCCGGTGCTGCTGGCGGCGGCCGCCGGGCTCGGGCTGCTCGCCTACCGGCGGGCCGCCGACAGCGCCGGCCGGGTCCGGGCCGTCGCGCAGCTCGCGCTGGTCGCCGGCGCCGGGCTGACCCTGCTGGCGTACGTCCGCAGTCCGCTCGCCGCGACCGACCCGCTGGGCAACGCCCGCTACCTGTCGGTGCTGCAGATCTCCCTGCCGGCGGTGCTCTGGCCGCTGTGGTCGGCGGCCCGCCGCGCCGGACCCGGCGCGGGACGGGACCCGGCCCGCGGGCGGGGCGCGGGCCGGTCTCCGGGGCGGGGCGGCTGGGCGGAGTGCTGGCGGCGGCGGTGCTGGCCGCGCTGACCGCCACCGCGCTGGTCGCCACCGGAGCCTTCGTGGCCTCCGTCGGGTCGCTGCGCGCCGAGGAGGGCCGGGCCCGGGAGTTGGCCGCCGCAGTGCGCCGGGCCGGCCTGCGGGAGGTCTACACCGACTACTGGACCTGTCACCGGCTGGTCTTCGACACCGGGGAGGCGGTGGTCTGCGGGGTGCTCGACGGCAACCTGCTCCCGGGGCAGAACCGCTACCCGGCGTACTGGCGACGGGTGGCGCGGGCGCCGCGGCCGGGTTACGTGCTGGCGGCCGGCTCGTCGGCGGAGCGAGGGCTGCGCCGGCTGCTCGGCGACCGGGCCGACGCCGCCGTGGTGGCCGAGGTCGCCGGCTATCGGGTGTACCACCCGGAGACGGCCGTGCGGCCGTGGCGCTGAGCCCGGGTCGTACGCTCTGCGGGTGCTCATCCTGCTGCCGCCCTCCGAGGGGAAGGCCGACGCCGGCACCGGCCGTCGCCTCGATGCGTCCCGGCTGTCCCTGCCGGAGCTGAACCCGGCCCGGGACGAGGTGCTGACCGCGCTGGTGGCGCTCGGCGCCGGCCCGGACCCCGCCGCCGCGCTGGCGGCGCTCGGGTTGAGCGAGGGCCAGCGCGACGAGCTGCGCCGCAACGCGCGGCTGAGGAGGCGGCCACCGCACCGGCCGGGCGGATCTACACCGGGGTGCTCTACGAGGCGCTCGACCTGGCCTCGCTGCCGCCCGCGGCGGAGCGGCTGGCCCGCCGCTCGGTGCTGATCTCCTCCGGTCTCTGGGGCGCGGTACGCCTCACCGACCGGATCCCGCCCTACCGCTGCCCGATCGGGGCGCGGCTGCCCGGGGTGGGGCCGCTGTCGGCGGCGTACTGGCGGCGGGCGCTGGCCCCGGCGCTGGTGGCGGCGGCCGGCAACGGCCCGGTGCTGGACCTGCGCTCCGGCGCGTACGCGGCGACGTGGACGCCGCGCGGGGAGCTGGCCGACCGCACGGTGACCGTCCGGGTGCTGCACGAGCGGGACGTCGACGGGGTGCCCACCCGGTCGGTGGTCAGCCACTTCAACAAGGCGACCAAGGGCCGGCTGGTGCGCGACCTGCTCACCGCCGGTGTCCGGCCGCGCAGCGCGGACGCGCTGGTCGGTGCGCTGCGCGAGCTGAAGTACGCGGTGCAGGAGCAGCCCACGGCCGCCGGTCGACCCCGCCAGCTCGACGTCGTGGTGACCGAGCTGTAGGCGCAAATTTTGCTCAAGGCTGGTGCGCAGCCGTTTCCTCGCACCGGCGTCCGGGCCACGGTAGGGGTACCCCGTAGCCGAGGAGGAGCGGTCCGATGGCCCTCGACACCACCCCCCTGCTCGACCGGCCCCGCCCGTCGTCCGTCCCGCCCCCGCTGGACTGGCTGACCCTGGCCGACGCGTTCGAGGTGGCCTGCCTGGTGCGCTGCACCCCGCCGCCGCCCACCGACCCCCGCTGGCCGGCCGGCGGCACCTACCGGGGTGGCGTCGCCGAGTTCAACCGGGAGGACGCGGCGCAGCGGATGCGCCAGCTGCTCGACCGGCTGGACGTGCCGGTGACGCACGAGACGACCACCGGCGGCCTGCGCCGCCGCTTCGAGCTGCACCGGCTGTACGTGCCCCGGGAGCACCGGGCGACGTACGCGACCCTGCTGGAGACGGGGTGGCGGCAGGGCCGCCGCGAGCTGCTGAGCGGTTCGGTGGCCGGCGCGTCCACCGCCCGTCGGGTATGGCGTCCCCGACTGGCCGCCGCAGCCTGGCGGTCCGCGCTGCTGGCCGGCGGCCGGCACGTCCGCCGGCACATCCTCGGCATCCGGCTCGCCGACCGGGAGCTGGCCGCGGTGCTGGTCCGCAGCGCAGCGCTGCTCGACGTGCCCGCCGTGCTGCGGTCGCGCCGGCCGCGCGTGGTGGGGTCGCGAACGGCCCGCACCGGGACCGGATCCTGGACAGCGCCGCCTCGCCCCCGCACCGGCCTGCTGAGCCGGCCGGCGGTTCTCTTCCGCGATCCGGGCCGCGCCTGTGCCGGCGGACCGGCCGGTCACCGACCGCTACCGGGGGCCGACCGGCTGCGTCCGGGTCCGCCGTCCGGTGGCTTGCGCGCGGCCCCGCACGGCGCACAGTGCAGCCCGTGAGTCGTGGCTGGTCTCCCCGCGGCCGGCGCCGGGCCGCCGGCCCAGTGGCGCTGCTGTTGGTGCTGGTGGCCGCCCTGTCCGGGCTCGCCGGGTGCCGGGACGAGCGGGCCGCGCCGGTGCAGATCCGGATCGCCACCGGCAGCCCGACCGCCGTCTACCACGCCTTCGGCCAGTCGCTGGCCGCGATCCTCAACCGGGAACTGCCCGGGGTACGGGCCAGCGTGGTGGTCACCGCCGCGTCGGCGCAGAACGTCCGGCTGGTCGGCTCCGGCCAGGCCGAGCTGGGGTTCACCCAGGCCGACGTGCTGCCGGCCACGCCGCCCGAGCACCCCAGCGTGCTGGCCGTGGCCCGGGTCTACGACGACCTGCTGCACCTGGTCACCGTCGGCGGTGGGCCGATCCGCACCCTGGCCGACCTGCGCGGCCGGCGGGTCTCGGTGGGCGCCGTCGGCTCGGGCACCGAGGTCACCGCCACCCGGCTGCTGACCGTGGCCCGGCTGGAGGACGGCCAGGTGGCCCAGGAACACCTCGGGTTGGACGACTCGGTGGCGGCGCTGCGCGCCGGCCGGATCGACGCGTTCTTCTTCTCCGGCGGACTGCCGGTGCGCGGCGTCGACCAGTTGGTGGCCGCCACCCCCGTCCGGATCGTCGACCTGGGCGAGTGGACCGAGCCGCTGCGCCGCCGCTACGGCGAGGTCTACGTGACCCGGGACGTGCCCCGGTCGGTGTACGGCCTGGAACCGGTGAGCACCGTGGCGAACCCGAACTACCTGATCGTCCGCGCCGACCTGCCCGCGTCGCTGGTCCGCGACGTGACCCGGCTGCTGATGGACCGCCGGACGGAACTGGCCGCCGCGCATCCGGCGGCCGGGCGGATGAGCCCCCGCTCGGCGATCGTGACCACCCCGCTGCCGCTGCATCCGGGGGCGGCCGACTGGTACCGCGCGACGAAGCCCTGACGGTCAGTCGACGGACGCCGGGGCGTCGGCAGCCAGGCGCGGGCCGGGCAGCACCGGGTCGTCCGACGGGTCGACCGGGTCGGGCGCGGGGAACCAGAGTTCGGCGACCAGGCCGCAGGGCTCACCCGCGCGCATGGTCAACCGGCCGTCCGAGGCGTCCACCAGCACCGCGACGATGGTCAGTCCGAGTCCGGCACCGTCGACGTTCTGCACCTCCGGCGCCCGCCAGAACCGCTCGGTGGCCTGGCCGAGCTGGCTGGCGGTCATGCCCGGGCCGGTGTCCCGGACCGCGAGGGCGATGCCCCCGTCGGCGGGCCGTACGGTCACCGTCACCTCGCCGGTGTCCCCGCTGAACTTCACCGCGTTGTCGATCAGCGCGTCGAGGGCCTGGTCGATGGCGGTGGGTACGGTCCGGGCGTACGCGGGCGCGTCGTCGGCGACCAACCGCAGGGCGATCGAGCTGCGGCGGGCCAGCGGTTCCCAGGCGGCCACCCGGGAGGCGGCCACCGCGACCGCGTCCACGGTGACCCGCTGGTTCTCCTCCCGTTCGGCCCGGGCCAGGGTGAGCAGCGCGTCGAGCACCTTGGCCAGCCGGTCGGTCTCCTCCAGCGCCAACTGGTGCTCGGCCCGCCCGTCCGCGTCGCTGAGGCTGGGGCCCAGCTCCTCCACCCGCAGCCGCAGCGCGGTGAGCGGGTTGCGCAGCTGGTGACTGGCGTGCGCGACGAAGGCGCGTTGCCGGTCCATCACGTCGGAGACCACGTCGGCCATGTTGTTGAAGCTGGCGGCCAACCGGCGAAGTTCCGGCGGGCCCAGCCGGGGTCGTACCCGGGCGCCCCGGTCGCCCTCGGCGATCTCGTGGGTCACCGCGTCCAGCTCGGTGACCGGCCGCAGCACCCAGCCGGCCAGGCCGAACGCGGTGGCGAGGCAGGCCGACACGGCGATCAGTCCGATCACGGCGAGCAGCAGCCACCAGGCGGTGACGGTACGCCGGACCTTGTCGGCGGGGGTGGTGGTGACCACGGCGCCGAGCACCTCGCCACCGTCGTTGATCGGCACGGCCACCACGAGCGGGCCGTCCACCCACGGCCAGACCGAGTCGGGCCGGCTGAACTGCTGCCCGGCCAGGGCCATGTCCAGCGCCGACGCGGTGCCCGGCCCGGGGCGCCAGCCGGTGGAGGCGACCACGGTACGCCGGTCCCGGTCGACCACGGCGGCGCCGATGCCGTACAGGTCGTCGTAGGCGCCCAGCTCACCGGCGAGCGGACCGGGCACCCCGCCGCGCAGCGCGGGACCGGCGAGCGACGCGAAACGGGTCGCGTCGGCGAGCCGGTCGGCGCGGACCCGGTCGGTCTCCCGGGAGGTCAGGGTGGCGGCCAGCGGCGTCTCCAACGCCAGCAGCACCAACACCATCAGCAGCAGATAGCTGATCACCAGCCGACGACGCACCCGGTCTCCTCACTCGCCGCGGAGCCGGTACCCGACGCCACGGACGGTCTCCACCAGGGTGGCGTCGCCGAGCTTGCCGCGCAGCGAACCCACGTGCACCTCGACGGTGTGCCGGTCCGCCCAGGTGGTGCCCCAGACGTCGAGCAGGATCCGGTCGCGGGGCACGGCCACCCCGGGCTGCCGGGCCAGCGACACCAGGATGTCGAACTCCTTGCGGGTCAGCGCGACCGCCCGGCCGGAGACGCTCACCGTGCGGCCCCCCACGTCGATCCGGACCTCCCCCGCCTCGATCAGGTTCCGCTCCGGCAGGGTGTGCGACGCCCGCCGCAGCACCGCCTCGATCCGGGCCTGGAGTTCCACCATGGAGAAGGGCTTCACCACGTAGTCGTCGGCGCCCAGCCGCAGGCCGAGCACCCGGTCGCGTTCCTCGCCCCGGGCGGTCACCGCGATGATGCCCAGCTGGCTGCTGCGCCGGCGCAGCTCACGGCACAGGTCCGTGCCGTCGCCGTCGGGCAGGGTCAGGTCGAGCAGCACCAGGTCGCAGGGGGCGGCCGACAGGGCGGCGGCGACGGTCGCGGCGTGCTCCACCTCGTATCCGCGACGGGTCAGCGCGGACGACAGGGCGGCGGCCACCCGACGGTCGTCCTCGACCAGGAGGATCCGCACCCGCGCTCCCTTCTCCCCACTCGACGCTGCCCACGAATGGTGGCAGAAGCGGGGACGGAAGGGGAGAGCCGGGCCACGCCCGCGACCCGGCCGGCCGGTCAGAGCCCGAAGACCTCGTCGGCGGTGGCGTCCCGTACCCCGTCCACGAAACCGCGGAAGCCGGGGTCGTCGTGGCTGGCCGGCACGCTGGTCACCGGCTCCCCGGTGGCCTGGGCGACGGCGTCGACCAGGGGCGGGTAGTCGGTCTCCGCGTCGCCGAGGGTGTCGTCGTCGGCCTGGCCGAGGTTGATCACGTGCTGGACGTCCTCGGTGGGGGTGTCCGGGTCGGCCGCCCACTCGCTGCCGGCCCGGTGGCACTCGTCGTAGACGGCCCGCTGGCCGTCCGTCCAGTCGTCGCTGCTGTCCATGGCTCCCCCTCCGCGGCGGTTCCCACCCGAGCATGCCGGCTCCGCAGCGGGACGGGGCCGGTTCCGCCTACGCTGCGCCTGTGATCTACAAGATTCTCGCCACCGGCGAGTGGGAGCAGGCCCGGGCGGCCGGCGGGTTCACCGGCACCGCGCTGGACCGCCAGGACGGCTTTCTGCATTTCTCCGGCGCCGACCAGGTGGTCGAGACGGCCCGCCGGCACTTCGCCGGCGTCACCGGGCTGACCCTGCTCACCGTCGACCCGGACCGGCTCGGCGACGCGCTGCGCTGGGAGCCGTCCCGGGACGGCGCGCTCTTCCCGCACCTGTACGGCGTACTGCCGGTGGCCGCGGTGGTGGCGGCGGAGGCGCTGCCGGCGGACACCCCGGCCGCCGACGCGGTGGCGGCGCTGCTGGCCTGAGGGGTCGCTATGCTACGCCGAGCCCGCGCGCGACGGTCCCGGCCCGGCCGAGCCCGGCGGCGGGCGGTCCAGGCCCGCGGGGGCCGGCCGGCACCCGGCACGGCCCGCCGCACGGCACCGACGGCGCGACGGCGCGCCCGTGACGAGGCGAGTTGAACGATGACTGACAGCAACGACCGGTCCCCCTCGGTCTTCGTGCACCCGACGGCCGACGTGGAGTCCGGCGCCCAGGTCGGCGACGGCACCAAGGTCTGGCACCTGGCCCACGTCCGGTCCTCGGCCCGGATCGGCGCCGGCTGCGTCATCGGGCGCAACGTGTACGTCGACGCGGGCGTCAGCGTCGGCGACCTCGTCAAGATCCAGAACAACGTCTCCGTCTACCAGGGCGTGACCATCGAGGACGAGGTCTTCGTCGGTCCCTGCGCGGTCTTCACCAACGACTTCCGTCCGCGCGCCCAGAACCCGGACTGGACGATCACCCCGACCCTGGTCCGCCGGGGCGCCTCGATCGGCGCGAACGCCACCCTGGTCTGCGGCATCACCGTCGGCGAGTACGCGATGATCGCCGCCGGTTCGGTGGTGACGAAGGACGTGCAGCCGTACCAGCTGGTGGCCGGGAACCCGGCCCGGCCGAAGGGCTGGGTCGACGAGAAGGGCGAGGTCGTCTCCCGCGACGTCGACAACCCGCCGCACCGGGGCTGAGCCGGCGACGGGGGCGACGGCCGGCGGTCGTCGCCCCCGTCGGCAGGTACCCCGCTCAGCGGCAGAGCCGGTCGAGCTCGGCGCGGAACCGGTCCATCGGGTTCGTCCCGGCCGGGCCGAGCAGGTATTCCCGCAGCTCCCGCCGGGCCCCGGTCAGCGGGTCGTCGCCGGCCCGGGTGACGGTGAGGATCTTTGGCAGCTCCGCGCAGTCGGCGGAGAGCAGGTACGCCGCCCGCGCGGTCGGGAACCGTCGGCGGAACTCGTCCGCCGGCAGGTCCGCCGGGTTCGCCACCACGTACGGGCGTTGGCTCTGCAGGAAGTCCGACACGACGCTGGACACGTCGCTGACCAGCAGGTCCGTGACGTTGAAGCAGTCGAACAGGGCGGGCGTACGGCCGGTCACCACCAGGTGCGCGGTGCCGTCCAGCGCGTGCGCGTCGGTCTCCCCGCCCGCGGCACGGAGCCGGGCGACGATCCGCTCGTGCACCGCGCGGGCCCGCCCCGACCGGGTGCCGGTCAGCGGGTGCGGCTTGTAGACCACCCGTACCCCGCCGGCGTCCAGCAGGCCGGCGACGATCCGCTCCCCCATCAGCACCAGCGAGGTGTGGTACGGGTCGTCGGCGAGCCACCCCTCCCAGGTGGGGGCGTAGAGCACGGTGAACGGGCGCGCGCCGTGCTCCGCGCCGAACGCGTGCACCCCGGCGAGCTGCGGCCGGCCGATCTCCACGATGTCCCGGTCGAGGACGCCCACGCGAGCGCGGGCGTACCGTTCCCGACCGGCCGGTCCGGCCACCCACACCTCGTCGTACACCTTGCTGTAGGGGTTGACGCTGGCCTGCTTGTCGCTGTCACCGTGCCCGACGAAGACGTGCCGCACGCCCGGCTGGCGCAGCAGGTGGATGTTCGCGCCGACGTTCGCCACGTAGAGCGCCACCCGCAGCCGGCTCAGGTCGAGGTTCATGACGTCGACGCCGGCCGGTACGCAGATCACCGGCAGCCGGGTCTCGGCCAGCTCGCGGAACGCGTCGGCGTCCCGGAGCAGCACCACCGCGCGGCGGCCGGCCGCCGCGACCGGGCCGAGCCACATGTCGGCCTGGTAGACGTCCTTCGCCGGGCCGGCGAAGTAGAGCGCCACCTCGGGGCGCTCCCGGGCCAGCCAGTCGTGCACGGCGGCCGGCACGCCCGGGCTCCGGCCCCGCCCGCGCCACCAGCCCACCGCCAGCGCCGCCGCGACGACCAGCCCGGCGGCGAGCGTGACCAGCCCGGTCACCACCACCGGGGCGACCCGGTCGACCAGCGCGGCCAGCACCGCCGCCGGCACCAGCAGCACGTTGAGCAGCGGCAGCCGCAGGCCGGCGAGACGCCGGGCCCAGGCCGGCGGCGCGGGCACCCGGCGCAGCGCGCCGAGGTCGATGTTGCGGGTGTACGCCGGGGTGGCGGCCCGCCGGTCGGTGAGCCGGCCCAGCGCGGTGGTGCCAACCGCCACGGCCCACAACGCGGCCGGCAGCAGCAGGACCGCGACGGTCCCGGCCACCGGGGGACGGACCGCGCTGACGACCAGCAGGACGACGGCGAGGTCGCGGACCGACCGCCGCCAGACCAGCCCGAGGCCGGCCTTGCGCAGCAACGTGCCGGTGGCCGCGAAGCGGGTGGCCAGCGCCAGCTCACCGGCGACGACCACGGCGGCGGCGACCGCGAACGGGACCGCCCGACCGAGGGCCCCGGTCAGGACCATGAGCCCGTAGCCGAGCAGCACCACGCCGGCCGTGGCGACACCCGGCCGGCTGCGGACCCTGCCGAACACCGGAACGCCCCCTGTCCCGCCCACCACGCCGGCGAGCTGCGACCCCGGACGGGGCGCCTGACCCGAGTATTGCCGGCGCGTCGGGCCGGTGACCGGGAAACGACGCTGCTCACCGGGGTAGGGCACAGGCAGTGGGCCCCGACCGTGACCGGTCGGGGCCCACTGACGGGGCGGTGCTCAGCCGCCGATGACGACCCGGCGGACGCCGGTCCAGCGGGCCGGGTCGGTGACCCGGCGGCCGTCGACCAGCACCGTCACGCCCGGCAGGTCGGCCGGGGCGAGGGTACGGTACTCGGCGTGGTCGGCCTGGATCACCGCGGCGCCGATCGGCTCGCCGTCGTAGCCGGGCAGGCCGTGCGCGACCAGCTCCTCGTTGGTGTACATCGGGTCCGAGACGTACGGCTTGGCGCCCCGGGCGCGCAGCGCCGCGACGGTCGGGAAGACGCCCGAGAAGGCGGTCTCCTTCACCCCGCCCCGGTAGGCGGCACCGAGCACCAGCACGCCCACGTCGGTCAGGTCGCCGTACGCGGCGGCGAGCAGGTCGACGGCGTAGTCCGGCATGGCGGCGTTGGCCTCGCGGGCCGACCGGACGACCGTGGCGGCCGGGTCGTTCCACAGGTACATCCGCGGGTAGATCGGGATGCAGTGCCCGCCGACCGCGATGCCCGGCGAGTGGATGTGGCTGTACGGCTGGGTGTTGCACGCCTCGATCACCTTGGTGACGTCGACGCCCACGGTGTCGGCGAACCGGGCGAACTGGTTCGCCAGCCCGATGTTGACGTCCCGGTAGGTGGTCTCGGCGAGCTTCGCCAGCTCCGACGCCTCGGCCGAACCCAGGTCCCAGACCCCGTTCGGGCGGTTCAGGTCGGGGCGCTCGTCGAAGTCCAGCACCGCCTCGTAGAAACGCACGCCGTGCTCGGCCGACGCCTCGTCGATGCCGCCGACCAGCTTCGGGTAGCGGCGCAGGTCGGCGAAGACCCGGCCGGTGAGCACCCGCTCGGGGCTGAAGACCAGGTGGAAGTCCTTACCGGCGGCCAGGCCGGAGCCCTGCTCCAGCATCGGCGCCCAGCGGCTGCGGGTGGTGCCGACCGGCAGGGTGGTCTCGTAGCTGACCAGGGTGCCCGGCTTGAGGCCGGCGGCGATGGACCGGGTGGCGTCGTCCATCCAGCCGAAGTCCGGCACCCCCTCGGCGTCCACAAAGAGCGGGACGACCACGACGACGGCCTCGGACTCGGCGACCGCCGCCGCCGTGTCGGTGGTGGCCGAGAGCAGCCCGGCGGCCACCGCCTCCTTCAGCTTGACGTCCAGGTCGGCCTCGCCCGGGAACGGGACGGCACCGTCGTTGACCAGCTCGACGACCCGCTCGGAGACGTCGGCACCGATCACCCGGTGCCCCTTCGAGGCGAACTGCACGGCGAGCGGGAGACCGATCTTGCCGAGCGCGACGACGCAGATGTTCATGAAACTACTTTCCTCCGGAGGGCCAGATTCGGCGCAGGCGGGCGAGGAGCCGACGCGGGGTCACCGGCGTGATCGCGACGATCACCTGGCCCTTGTGGTTGGTCGTGGGCGTCACGAGGTGGAACCGGACACCGTGCCGGGCCAGCCGGCGCGGTGCGGCGACGCGGCGGCCCGTGCGGAGCGGGGCCGAGGCGGTCGCGCCCAGCGCGGTCACCTCGACCCGTACCACCCGACGCTCCCCGTTCGCCGCGACGACCGCGAGGAGCCGGTCCACCGTGAAGTCCGTCCGTACGACGGTACCGGGCCCGCCCGGCGCGACCGACGTCACACCCGTCAACTCACCGACGCTGACCCGGACCGCCGCGGCGGTCAGCTCGGCCAGCTCCGGCCGGGGGCTCTGCGCGGTGACCGTCAGCGCAAGGGCGCCGGTGCTGTCCCGCCCCCAGCCCAGCCGCGTCGCGGTCAGCTTGACCAGGACCTTCGCGGCCTTCTCGGTCACGTCGTACCACTCGTCCGGATAGCCCAGGGCGGGGTCGCGGAAGCCGACGTAGTGGGCGTACCAGCGGTCACCGGAGACGGTGACCTCCGGCAGCGCCGCGTCCTGCTGGGCGATCAGCTCACGCAGCCGGTCCAAGTCCGCGTCGCGGGCGACGACCAGCCGCAGCCGCAGGTCGGCCGCCATCCGGGCGATGATGCCGTCGGTGAGGTACGCCTCGGTCAGCTTGCGGACCCGGTCGTGGACGTGCTGCTGGACGTCCGGGGCGAGGGTGAGGAACTCGGGCCGCAGGAGCTTCGCCACCTCCCAGCTGAAGTGGCGCAGCAGGACCGCGTCCCGGCGCGGGCCCGGCTCGATCAGCCCGACGACGAAGCCGACCAGCTCCTCCGCGCAGCGCAGCCGCTCCTCGAATCGGCTCGCGTAGGTGATGTTCTGCGCGTTGTCCCGCTTGACCGCGTAGTAGAACTCGTAGTCGGCGAGGACGGAGACCTTCCGCGCCCGGTAACAGGCCTCCAGGGTGAACGGCTGGTCGCTGCCCATCGCCATGTCGGTGCGGAACCGCAGGCCGTACCGCTCGATCAGGTCCCGGCGGAACAGCTTGGTGTTCGACAGCGACCAGGGCAGGTCGCTGTCGAACAGGTCGACCCGCTCAGACGTGCTGGCATAGACGGCCTGGTGCACGTAGCGCTTGTTGGTGCCGATCATCCGGCCCAGCACCACGTCGGACTCCCACCGGTCGGCGGCGTCCACCAGGCGCTCCAGCGCCTCCGGGCCGAGGTGGTCGTCGGAGCCGATGAAGAAGACGTACCGGCCGCGGGCGTGGTCCAGGGCGAGGTTGCTGGGGGCGGCCGGCCCACCCGAGTTGGCCTGGTGCAGCACCCTGACCGTCTCCGGGTACCGCTCGGCGTACCGGTCCAGCTCGGCGCCGCTGCCGTCGGTGGAGCCGTCGTCGACCGCGACGACCTCCAGCCGGTCCCGGCCGATGGTCTGCCCGACCAGCGAGTCCAGGCACCGGGTCAGGTAGGGCATGGTGTTGTAGACGGCGACGACCACCGTCACGTCCGGCTGGCTCACGCCCCCACCGCCACCGAGGTCGGGGCGGCGCCGGGCGCGGGCTCGACGGCGGGCCGGGGCGGGGCGTCCGGCAGCAGCCGGGCGTAGACCTCGTCCAGCACCTGCGCCTGCGCCTCCCAGGTCCAGCCGGCCAGCAGCCCCGGCCGGTCGTACGCGGCGCGGTAGCGCGCCGGGTCGGCGAGCACCGCGCTGACCGCCCGGACGAAGTCCGCCACATCCTCGGCGGTGAACACCTCGCCCTGCCCGGTCTCCCGGACAGTGTCGGCCATCGTCCGCACGTCGGAGACGACCAGCGGCAGGCGGGCGTGTGAATACTCGAAGAACTTGGTGATCAGCGCGATCTCGTGGTTGGGCCAGTGCTGGATCGGGATGACGCCGACCTGCGCGCCGGAGAGGAACCGCACCACCTGGTGGTGCGGCACGTACGGCAGCAGGTGCAGCCGCTCCGCGACGCCCAGCTCCCCGGCCCGGGCGACCAGGCTCTTCACGTACGCCGAGGTGGGCTTGTTGACCACCAGCGCGACGTGCGCCTCCGGCAGCCGGGGCAGCGCCTCGACCAGCACGCCGAGCCCCCGCTTGGCCGCGGCCACCCCGCTGTAGACCAGCAGCGGGGTCTCCGGTCGCAGCCCGCACAGCGCGCGGATGTCCGGCACCGGCTCCGCCGGGTCGGCCGGCAGCTCACCCACCGTGGGGGCGTTGAGCACCACCGCGGGGCGTTCCGCCAGCCGGTGCTCGCGCTGGAGCAGGTCGGCCAGCCCACCCGAGACGGTCATGGTGGCGTCCGCGTAGGGCACGTACTCCCGCTCGTGGGCCACGTTCCCGGGCAGCCAGCGGGCGTTGTCGCGCCACGGCTGCACGCCCGGCAGGTATTCGTGGGCGTCCCACACCAGGGCGATCCGGCGGCCCTTCGCGGCGGCCCGGATCTTGGCGCGGGCGCCGACCCCGATCATCCGGAAGTCGTTGGCGTGGATCAGGTCCGGCGCCAACTCGTCGACGACCGGGCCGTAGGCCAGCTCGTAGTCCCAGAGTCCCGGCTCCAGCCGCCGCCAGGCGCCGTCGCCCCGCAGCTTCTGCCAGAACATCGTGTACGCCCGGTCCCACGGGCCGTCCAGCTTGCGGCCCTTCCGGGCGGCGGTGAGCTGCCGGTTGCGGAAGCCCACCCACCGGCGGGTCAGGCCGGCCAGCTTCTCCTCGGCCCGCAGGGCACCCCAGGGCAGGCCACCCGGGCGGCCCGCGCCGGCCTCGCGGGCGGCCGTGGTCAGGGCGTCCCGCCGGACCCGCAGGTCGGCCCGCCACGCCTTCACCGCCTGGGTACGCTGCGCCGCGATGCCGGTGGGCGGGTAGGCCAGCGGTCGGCGCAGCCAGGCCCGCCGGAACTCGTGCCGGCGCTTCGCCAGCGGCTCGGCCATCGGGATCAGGCGGACCTCGGCGGCACCGAGCCGCCAGCTCTGCGGCTGCCCGACCGGCGCCCGCCCGAGCAGGACCACGTCCCAGCCGGCCTCGGCCGCGGACCGGGCGGCCTTCTGCACCCTGGAGTCACCGATGACCCCGTTGTCCACCAGCATGACGACCCGTCCCCGGGTCGCCGTTGCGGTCGTGCCGTCAGATCCCATTCCTGCCCGTCTCCGTCTCAGCCAGCACCGCGCCCGCGGACCCGAGCGAGTCTACGACAACGCCCTGCGCCGAAAAGGCAAGCGCCGCCGGTGTTCCGCGCCCCGGAGTCGGGATTGCTACCCTCCATGCTGTTCGGCGACCGGTGCCGCCAGGAGTTCGCGGGACCCCGCCGGCGTCCGGTCACCCGGCGGCCCGGGTGTGCCTCGCGGATCACCCTCAGCTCGGCGTGGACCAGATCGGAAAGCATGGACGTGATGACCACCGAGGAACCAAGCCCGGCCACGGCGACCGCGGGGCCCGCAGGCCCCGCCCCGGGCCGGCCCGCCCTCGGCCGGCTGCGGGACGCCGCGCGGTACGCGCTGCCGGCGCTCGCCGCCTACCTGGTGATCCGCCTGGTGGTGCTGCTGACCGTCGCCCTCTGGGCCCGCAGCGTGGGCGCCCCGCTCGGCAAGGAACTGACCCGGTTCGACGGCAACTGGTACCTCGGGATCGCCCGGCACGGCTACGACGGGTACGAGAAGACGCAGAGCAACATGGCGTTCTTCCCGCTCTATCCCGGCCTCACCGGGGGCTTGGACCGGCTCTCCCCGCTCGGTCCGCGCGAGGCGGCGCTGCTCGTCGCGTGGCTGGCTGCCCTGGCCGCCGCCTGGGGGTTGTTCGCGATCGGCGCGCACCTGCACGACCGGCGTACCGGCGTGCTGCTCGCCGCGCTCTGGGCCGCGGTGCCGCACGGCATCGTGGAGTCGATGGGCTACAGCGAGACCCTCTTCACCGCGCTGGCCGCCTGGACGCTGTACGCGCTGCTGCGCCGCCACTGGGTCACCGCCGGGGTGCTCTGCCTGTTCGCCGGACTGACCCGGCCGACCGCCTCGTCGCTGATCCCGGTGGTCGGGCTGGCCGCGCTGCTGGCGATCGTCCGGCGCCGGGACGGCTGGCGACCGTGGGCCGCCCTGCTGCTCGCCCCCGCCGGTTGGCTCGCGTACCTGGCCTGGGTGGGGGTGCGGACCGGGCGGCCGGACGGCTGGTTCCACATCCAGTCCGCCGGCTGGGGCACCACCTTCGACTTCGGCGCCTACACGGTACGGAAGGGCCAGCAGGTCCTGTCGCAGGCGTCCGCGCTACCGATGATCGTGGTCACCGTGGTGGCGCTGCTGGCGATCATGTTCTTCGTGCTGAGCCTGCTCGACCGGCAGCCCTGGCAGCTGCTGCTCTACAGCGGCCTGCTGCTGGTCACCACCCTCGGCGCGGCCGGTTACTACCACTCCAAGGCGCGCTTCCTGCTGCCGGCGTTCCCGCTGCTGCTCCCGGCGGCGGTGGGCCTGGCCCGGGCCGGCTGGTCCCGGGCGGTCACCGTGCTGGTGACGGTGACCGCCTTCTCGGCCTACTTCGGCGGGTACCTGCTGCTGCTCTGGAAGTCCTCCCCCTGACCGACGCGGCCCGACACCCGTGCGGGAGCCCGTACCACCAGGCAACGTTCGGTTAGGGTGGTGCGCTGTGTCCCGTCCCACGTCCCCCGTCACGGTCCGGGCCGGATGACCGGAAGTGTCCGGTACCGTCGGGGCCGGCCGGGGCGCGGCCGGGCCGCGTCCGTCCTTGCCCGCCGCCGGGGGCACTACTATTCGTAGGGCCGTCGCCCGGCCTCAGGGTCCGCGCGGTCAGGACGCCCCCCCGGCGTCGACGGGCGTGGCCGCCCGTCCCCAGTCCCCCGTCGCAGATCCCGAGGAGCCAGGTAGTGAAGGTCGTCAGCATCGTCGGCGCCCGACCGCAGTTGGTGAAGCTGGCGCCCATCGCCGCCGCGTTCGCCGAGGACGGTTGCGAGCACGTGATCGTGCACACCGGGCAGCACTACAACGCCGACCTCTCCGACGTCTTCTTCTCCGGTCTGGGCATTCCCGACCCGAACGTCCACCTCGGCATCGGTTCCGGCAGCCACGGCGAGCAGACCGGCCGGACGCTGGCCGCGCTGGACCCGGTGCTCGCCGCCGAACGCCCCGACTGGGTGCTGGTCTACGGCGACACCAACTCGACCCTGGCCGGCACCCTGTCGGCGGTGAAGCAGCACCTGCCGGTGGCCCACCTGGAGGCCGGGCTGCGCTCGTTCAACCGGCGGATGCCCGAGGAGCACAACCGGGTGCTCACCGACCACGCCGCCGACCTGCTGCTGGCCCCCACCGAGGAGGCGATGCGGCACCTCGCCGCGGAGGGCCTGGCGAACCGGTCGGTGCTGGTGGGCGACGTGATGGTGGACGTCTGCCTGCGGGTCCGCGACGACGTGACGCGGGGCGAGCTGCTCCGGCCGGCCCTGCCGGACGGGATCGACCCGACCGCGCCGTACCTGCTGGCCACCCTGCACCGCGCCGAGAACACCGACGACCCGCAGCGGCTCGCGGCGCTGCTCGACGCGCTCGCCGACCTGCCGGTGCCGGTCGCACTGCTGGCCCACCCGCGGCTGCTGGCCCGGGCCGAGGAGCACGGCCTCAAGCTGACCCGGGGCGCCCTGCACGCCGGCCGGCCGCTGCCGTACGCCGCCATGGTGGCCGCGGTGCTCGGCTCCGTCGGGGTGGTGACCGACTCGGGCGGCCTGCAGAAGGAGGCCTACCTGCTGGACCGGCCGTGCACCACGCTGCGTACCGAGACCGAATGGGTGGAGACCCTCGCCGACGGCTGGAACGTGCTGGTGCCGGACCCGCGCGAGCTCGGCGCGCGATGGGTGGAGACCGCCACCCGGCCCGCCCCGCTGGCCTCCCGCGGCACCCCGTACGGCGACGGTCGGGCGGCCCACCGGGTCGCCGAGACCCTGCGACGGCACCTGGCATGACGACGCGCCCCCTCCTCACGATCGGCTGCCCGCGATGAACTCTCCCGTTGTCCCCCTCCCCCGCTCCGGCGGCGGCCGCCGCCCGCACGTGATCTACCTGGCGATCGGGTTCCCGCCCGCCGCCAAGAGCAGCGCGTACCGGCTGCGCGAGACGGCCAACCAGTTCGTCGCCCTGGGCTGGGACATCACCGTGATCACCATCTGCCAGGAGGCCTGGGAGCGGGAGTACGGCCTGGACCACACCCTCTCCGAGAAGGTCGACCCCCGGGTGAAGGTGGTCGAACTGCCGCTGATCCGGCAGGACCTGGAGACCGACATCCGGGCCTTCTCGGAGGAGCGCTCGCTCGACCCGGCCGGCTGGATCGCCCGGCTGCGCAAGCGCGAGCAGAAACTCTTCCCCGAGCCGGTCTTCGGCGGTTGGCGGTACGACCTGGAGCAGGCGGTGCTGCGGGTGCACCGCGAGCACCCCGCCGACCTGCTGCTCGCCTCCTGCGCCCCGTACGTGAACATCGCGGCCACCTGGAAGCTGTGGGAGGAGCACAAGGTCCCCTACGCGGTCGACTTCCGGGACGGCTGGTCACTGGACGTGATCGGTGGCGGCGAGGCGTTCAGCCGCGACTCGGTCTCCGGTCGCTGGGAGTCCAAGGTCCTCGAGAACGCCCTCGCCGTCTGGTGCGTGAACGACCCGATCGCCGGCTTCTACCGGGAGCGCTATCCGCAGCTGGCGGACCGGGTGCACGTGGTGCGCAACGGCTACGACGAGGACAGCCTGCCGGACGTCGCGGGCCGGTCGCCGGACCCGGCCGCCGGGCTGACCTTCGGCTACCTCGGCTCGGTGAACTTCACCCCGGCCTTCCTGGAGTCCGTGCTCGACGGGTGGCGGATCGCCCGCCGGGACGACCCGGTCCTGGCCCGTTCCCGGTTCGAGGTGCGCGGCCACATCGGCGCCGGTGCGGCCCGGGAGGCCAACCGGCACATGGACCTGCTGAAGGAGGCCGCCGTCGACGGCGTGAGCTTCGGCGGCCCGGTGCCGAAGGCCGCGCTGGCGGAGACCTACGGCTCCTGGGACGCCCTGGTGCTGATGCTGGTCGGCGGTCGCTTCGTGACCTCCGGCAAGGTGTACGAGTTCATGGCCACCGGGCTGCCGGTGCTCTCCGCCCACGACGTCGACCACGACGCGTCCAACGTGCTGGCCGGGCACCCGCTCTGGACCGGGGCGGTCGGGCTGGACCCGCACCGGCTCGCCCACTCCTTCTCGGAGGCGGCCCGGATGGCGTGCAAGGCGACCGACGCGGACCGGGCCGCCGCCCGCGAGCTGGCCCGCCGGTTCGCCCGGCCGGCGGTGCTCGAACCCGCCGTCCGACACCTCACCGAGCTCGTCCGGCCGACCACGGCCGGCACTCCCGCCCCGGCCGCGACCGCATCGTCTGGAGATGTCCAACTGTGACCACCGTGCTCATCGTGGCCGCCACCGCGCCGAAGCAGCCGGCCGTCCTGATCGAGGCGCTGGAGCGCTTCCGCAGCCGGGGCGCGACCGTCACCGTGGCCTGCTTCTTCAACAGCGACGACCTGGTGATCGACCCGGCGCTGGCGGAGGTGCGCAGCTTCGCCGTACCCGGTGAGCAGCGCGACGCCCGGTTCCGCAAGGCCCTGGGCCGGGCGGCGGCCAACCGGAAGATCTGGCTGCACGCGCGGCGCAACGCCTGGCTGCGGCAGCGGTACCGCTCGGCCGACCTGCTGGTCGCGCTCGACGCCCGGGCCGTGCACACCGTCTGGGAGATGGCGCAGCGCAACACCCGGGCCGGCGCCCACTACGGACTGGTCCCGGCACAGCGGGCCCTCGACGCGGCCCGGTCGGAGTCCATCGGCAAGCGGCTGGAGCGGCAGGTGGTGGCCGCGGCCGGCATCGGTTCCCGGGGGGCCCGCCGGGCGGCGACGCAGACCGTCCGGACCACGCTGCGCAAGGCCACCGGCCAGACCATCATGAGCAACCCGGCGGGGGCCTGGTTCTGGACCCGCGCCGTGGCGGCGCCCCGCGTCCCGGACCGGTTGCGCAGCAAGCTCGCCGTCCGGCTGCACGACAGCGCGGTCCGGGCCGGCCGACCGGCCGTCGGGGCCCGTGCCGCGTCCGCGGCCGTGCACCGGATCAGCAGCCCGGGGACCCGGGCCGACGTGCTCACCAAGGCGGCGCAGGCCGAACTCGCCCTCGGGCACGTGCCGACCGGCCTGCACGAGGCGATCGAGGCGCAGCTCGCGGTGGCCGACGGCCTGCTGCCCAAGGACACCAAGAAGGCCGCCGCGGCGGTCTCCCGGGCGTTCAGCCTGGCGTCCAACCGGGTGCTGCACTTCGACCGGCTCTCCTCGCCGATGAGCGCGGACCCGGGCGGCTTCCTGGCCCCGTTCCGGGCCAGCGAGGCGGCGCGGAAGCTGTCCCGGGCGCGGGGTCGCCTCGCCCCGGCCGCGCCCGCGCCGACCGACCGGCCGCTGCGGCTGCTGGTCACCACGCTGATCAACGACAACTTCCTGCAGGAGATCCTGGAGCGCTACCGCGCGATGCCGAACGTGGAGGTCCGCTTCCTGGACCTCTACGAGGACCCGGTGACCCGGCCGCTGGCGTTGAGCGGCAGCACCGTGATGGAGCACCTGCTCGCCGGGGAGTCGTCGTACGGGGCGAAGATCGAGGATTGGCTGCGGCCCCACCTGGACTGGGCGGACACCGTCTTCGTCGACTGGTGCCAGGCCACGGCGGCGCTGTTCACCCTGCACGATCCCGGCACCGCCCGGATCATCGTCCGGCTGCACAGCTTCGAGGCGTTCAACTTCTGGCCGCACCTGGTGGACTTCTCCCGGGTCGACGACGTCGTCTTCGTCTCCGAGCACCTGCGGGACCTGTCCACCGCGGTCCTGCCGCAGCTCACCGGGACCGACGGTCCGCGCCTGTGGGTGGTGGACAACGCGATGCAGTTGCAGCGTTACCCGAGGGTGAAGGCGGCGGACGCCCGGTTCACCCTGGGCCTGGTCGGGTTCAGCTCGGTGGCCAAGGACCCGCGCTGGGCGGTCGAGGTGCTCCGCAAGCTGCGCGAGCGGGACGAGCGTTACCGGCTCACCCTGATCGGCAGCGACTTCAACAACCGGACCAGCAAGCCGGCCAAGGACTACGGCAAGCTGTTCAGCCGGGACCTGGCCGAGTTGGAGCCGCTCGGCGCGGTGCGGCGGTACGGACAGACCGACGACGTCCCGGCCGCGCTCCAGGAGGTCGGCGTCATCCTGAGCAGCTCGGTGCGGGAGAGCTTCCACTGCGGCCTGGTCGAGGGCGCCGCCAGCGGGGCGGTGCCGGTGGTGCGGGACTGGCCGTTCTTCGCCGGCAAGCCGCACGGCGCCCGGACGCTCTTCCCGGCCGACTGGGTGGTCGACACCCCGGACGAGGCGGCGGAGCGGATCCTCGCCGCCACGGCCACCGAGGAGCAGTGGCGGGAGACCGGCCGGGCCGCCTCGGAGCACACGCTGAAGACCTGGGACTGGAGTGTCAGCCAGGTCGACTACGACCGGCTGCTGCTGGGCGACTGAACCGACCCCGGTCACGACGAAGGGGCCCGGCCGACACGGCCGGGCCCCTTCGCGTCGGATCTGCCGGTCAGCGCACCGGCACCGCCGCCCGCTGGACCGGCACGGCCGGGGGTTCGGCCGGCGCCGGCACCGCCTTCGGGTGGTCCGGCAGCAGGTCGGTGTAGACCTCGTCCATCACCCGGGCCTGCGCCTCCCAGGTCCACCGGTCCAGCAACTCCGGCCGGTCGTACGCCGCCCGGTAGCGCTGCGGGTCGGCCAGCACCGCCCGGACGGCCCGCAGGTAGTCGGCCAGGTCCTCGGCCCGGAACACCTCACCCTGGCCGGTGGCCCGGGTCGCCTCGGCCATGGTCCGGACGTCGCTCACCACCATGGGCAGCCGGCCGTGCGCGTACTCGAAGAACTTGGTGATCAGCGCCAGCTCGTGGTTGGGCTTGTGGTGGATCGGGATGACACCCAGGTCGGCGGGGGCGACGAAGGCGGAGACCTGCCAGTGCGGCACGTACGGCAGCAGGTGCACCCGGTCCGCCACGCCCAGCTCGGCGGCGAGCTCCTCCAGCTCCTCCATGATGGGCACCTTGCCGTTGGGGTGCACCGAGACCAGCGCGACGTGCGCGTCGGGCAGCTCGGTCAGGCCCCGGATCATGATGTCCACCCCGCGCGACGGGTTGATGCCGCCGCAGTAGACCAGCAGCGGGGTGGCCGCGCCGATCCCGCAGAGCGCCCGGATGTCCGGCACCGGCAGGGCGCGCTGTTCCGGGGTGAGCGCCGCGGGCGGGGCGTTCAGCACCACCGCCGGCTGCGTGGGCAGGTCGTGCGTCTCGCGGAGCAGGTCGGCCAGGGTGGCGGAGACGGTGATGACGGCGTCGGCGTACGGGGCGTGCTCCCGCACGTACGCGACCTGGGCGGGCAGCCAGCGCAGGTCCGTGGGCCGGCCGATGATGCCGGGCACGAACTCGTGGGCGTCCCAGACGAGCTTGACGGACCGCCCACCGGCCCGCGCCCGCAGTGCGGCCCGCGCGCCCACGCCGAGCATCCGGAAGTCGTGCGCGTGGATGAGGTCCGGCTGCAGCTCGTCCACGACCGGCGCGAAGGCCAGCTCGAAGTTCCACAGCTCCGGGTCGAGGCGGCGCCAGGCCCGGTCACCCTTGAGGGTCTGCCAGAACCGCAGGGCCGCCCGGTCGAGCCGGGAGTTCGGGTCCTGCTGGTGCGCCTGGAGGCGCTTCAGCTCCGCGCCGCGGAACTTGACCCACTGGAACATCGCCTTGTTGACGAAGTAGGGCGCGGCCAACCAGGCCTTGCCGGCCAGCTCCGACCAGCGCGGACCACCCTCGGCGCGGGCGACCTTGAGCTCCGACAGCCGGAAGTTCAGGTCGTCCCGGCGGGCCCGGAGCTTGTTCAGCTTCCGCTTCGCCTGGGGCCCCGGCCGGTACGCCAGCGGCCGGCGCAGCAGCGCGCGACGGTAGGTGACCGGGTGCGGGAGCCGCCGGGGAACCCTGATCAGGCGAACCTCCGCGTCGCCGATCCGCCAGCTCTCCTCGGTGTTGGGGCCCTTGAGGATGCCGACGAGGATCACCTCCCACCCGGCCTCGGCGGCCGACCGGGCAGCCTTCTGGACGCGGGAG
Organism: Micromonospora sp. R77; assembly: GCF_022747945.1. NCBI lineage: Bacteria > Bacillati > Actinomycetota > Actinomycetes > Micromonosporales > Micromonosporaceae > Micromonospora > Micromonospora sp. R77. The sequence continues at coordinate 4,809,540 of NZ_JALDST010000001.1, read as the reverse complement.
TCACCATGGACCCCGTTGTCGACCAGCATCACCACCCGCCCCCTGGTCGGTCGGGCGTCGGTACGCGGGACAGGTTGCATCTGGTGCCTTCTCCTCGTTGACGGGTGTTGCAGGGGTGGGCCGGAGCACCGGCGCGGTCACCGGAGGAACGCGTCGAACACCGACGCGGTACGCCGGCCGTCGTGGTGGTCATGGACGTAGCGGGGCCCCTCGGCGGCGCGGGCGGCCGCCGCGGGACGGTCGTCGAGCAGCATCTCGAGGGTCGTGGTCAGGGTGCTCGGGGTCGCGTTCACGATCGGTGGCCGGACGTCGACGGCCCGGTGGGCGCTCTCGTCGAGGTAGGCCACCACCACCTTGCCGGCGGCCATGCCCTCGCAGGAGAAGGTGCCGTAGCTGCCCATCACCAGCTGGTCGACGACGATGTCGGCGTCCTGCACCTGCTGGCGCATCTCGTGCCAGGGCAGCCCCTCGACCAGCCGCAGCTCCACGATCCGCCGGTCGTGCAGCTCCTGCAACCGGGGCAGGAGCCGGTCGGTGCCCTTGGTCCACCGGCTCGACGGCGCGTGCAGCACCACCGGCCGCGACCGCTGGAACACCGGGCGGTCGCACGACCAGGCGTCGACGTCGATCACCAGCGGGGCCCAGGTGGCGAAGGGCACGTCGGCCAGCAGGTCCGGGGTGGTCACGAAGAGCGGCAGCCCGCTCTCCTCGGCGGTGCGCCGGTTCCGCTCGGCCACCACGGTGAGCCGGTCCCGCAGCTCCGGCGGGGCGTCCCGGAACGCGGACTCGGGGTGGCGGTCCAGGTGGGCCGCCGGGTGCCGGATCTCGCTGCCGTGGGCCAGCAGCGCGACCGTGATCCCGGCCCGGCGCAGGGCCGGCAGGTCCGCCGAGATGTCGTCGCCGTTGAGCCGGCCGAGCACCGGCCGGAAGGCGTCGACGATCAGGTGGGTGTAGCCGCCGAGCACCCGACGGGCCTGGCCCAGCTGCACGTCGAGCCGGTGCTCGGCCGGGAAGTGGAGATAGCGGTCCGCCGGGTGCCGGTACGCCGCCGGGGGCTTGGCGACCACCAGGTCGATGCCGACGTCCGGGCGGGCCGCGCTGATCGCGGCGGCCAGCGCGGAGAGTTGACCGGCGTAGTTGGCGGTGCCGAGGCCGAGCCGGACCGGCCCCGTACCGAGCGGACGCCAGCGCCCCGGGGTGCCGGCCTCGACGGGCGCGACCGGCGCCGGATCGGCGGGGGCCGGTTCACGGGTCAGGTCCCACACCCGCTCCACGGCGTGGACGAACGAGGGCAGCGAGCCGGGGGCGAAGAGCTCCACCGGGCCCGGCCCGGCGAGCTGTTCCCGCACCGCCCGGGTGTCGCCCGCCACCACCGGCAGGCCGGCGGCCAGGTAGGTGTCGAGGACGGCGGGCACCAGAGGTCCCTCGTCCCCGCCGTCGACGACGCCGAGCAGGGCCACGTCGGCGGAGGCGAGGAACGCGGGCGTCACCCGACGGGGACGCGGCACCACGTGCACCCGGTCGGCGGCCGTACCGGCCGCGCGGACCAGCTCACCGGCCGCGACCCGCTCCCCGTCGGACCGCACCAGGGCCAGGTGGAAGGTGGGCAGCCGGGACAGCGCGCGGAGGATCCCGTCGAGCGCCCGGTCGTCGGCGACGCCGGCCGCGTGCACCAGGAGCGGCGTGGTGGCGGGCAGTGCGCAGCGCTCGCGTACCGAGGCGGCGGCCCAGGGTCCGCCGCGGCCGGCGGCCCCCCGGCGGAGCGCGAGGCGCCGCCGCCGGGAGAGCCGCCGTCCCACCGCGGACCCCGTCCGCCGCACCGGCGCCGGGCTCATCGCAGTGCCGGCTCCACGTCACTGCCGGAGGCGATCGCCACGACCTTGCCGTCCGAGGCGGACTCCAGCAGCCCGGCGGCCACCTGCACGGTACGCAGACCCTGCCGCAGCGTGACGATGTCGCTCTGCTTGCCCTCGACCGCGTCGCGGAACCGCTCGTGCTCGACGAGCAGCGGCTCCCGCTTGGGGATCGCGAAGCGGACCATGTCGCCCTCGGCGACGCCGCGGAACGCGCGCAGCGCCTCCCACTCGGTGTCGATGGCGGCGTTGGCATAGAAGGTCAGGTCGGCGGTGAGGGTGTCGGCCACGAAGCAGCCCTTGTCGCCGGTGACCACGGTGGACCGCTCCTTGAGCGGGCTCAGCCAGTTGACCAGGTGGTTGACCATCGTGCCGTCGGCGAGCTGGCCGACCACGGCGACCATGTCCTCGTGCAGCCGGCCGGAGCGGGAGACCGTCCGGGCGGAGACCGAGGTGTATTCCTGGCCGGTGACCCAGGCGGTCAGGTCGATGTCGTGGGTGGCCAGGTCCATCACCACGCCGACGTCGGCGATGCGGTGCGGGAACGGGCCCTGGCGGCGGGTGACGACCTGGAAGACCTCGCCCAGCTCGCCGGCCTCCAGCCGGGTACGCAGGCTCTGCAGCGCCGGGTTGTAGCGCTCGATGTGGCCGACGCCGGCGACCAGGCCGGCGGCCTCGAACGCGTCGACCAGCCGGGTGGCCGCCTCGACGGACTGCGCGAGGGGCTTCTCGATCAGCGCGCTGACCCCGTTGGCGGCGAGCTCCAGGCCGATCTGCTCGTGCAGCGCGGTCGGGCAGGCGACCACCGCGTAGTCGACGCCCAGGGCGAGCAGGTCACCCAGTTCGGGCACGACCGGGGCGCGCAGGGTGCCGGTGGTGTCGCCGGCCGGGTCGACGATGCCGACCAGCTCGACGCCGTCGAGGTTGGACAGGATCCGGGCGTGGTTGCGCCCCATCGCGCCGAGGCCGATCAGGCCGGCGCGCAGCTTGCGTCCCCCGCTCATCGGGCACCGCCCGCGAGGTTGGCGCCGTCGGCGATCCGCTCCAGGTCGGACTGGCTGAGCGACGGGTGCACCGGCAGCGAGACCACCTCGGCGGCGGCCTTCTCGGTCTCCGGCAGGTGCCAGGGGCCGGGCTGGCCGTTCGCGTCCAGGTAGGGCTTGAGCCGGTGGATCGGGGTCGGGTAGTAGACGGCGTTGCCGATGCCCAGCTCGGTGAGGCGGGCCTGGGCGGCATCGCGGTCGGCCGTCACCCGCACCGTGTACTGGTGGTAGACGTGCCGGGCGCCGTCGGCCACCGGCGGGGTGACCATGCCGGTGATGGCGGAGTCGAGGAACTTGGCGTTGGCCCGGCGCTGCTCGGTCCACTCGCCGAGCTGGCGCAGCTGGACCCGGCCGATGGCGGCGGCCACGTCGGTCATCCGCATGTTCGCGCCGACGATCTCGTTCGCGTACCGCTGCTCCATGCCCTGGTTGCGCAGCAGCCGCAGGGTGCGGGCGAGCCCGGCGTCCCCGGTGGTGATCATGCCGCCCTCGAGGGAGTGCATGTTCTTCGTCGGATAGAAGCTGAAGCAGCCGGCGGTGCCGAAGGCGCCGACCGGGGTGCCGTGCAGCGCGGCGCCGTGCGCCTGCGCGGCGTCCTCGACGACGGCCAGGCCGTGCTGCTGCGCGATGGCCATGATCCGGTCCATCGCGGCCGGGTGGCCGTAGAGGTGCACCGGCATGATGGCGGCGGTCTTCGGCGTGATCGCGGCGGCGACCGCCTCCGGGTCGACGCAGAAGGTGCCCGGCTCGATGTCCACGAAGACCGGCTCGGCACCGACCAGCCGGACGGCGTTGCCGCTGGCGGCGAAGGAGAACGAGGGCACGATGACCTCGTCACCCGGGCCGAGGCCGAGCGCCATCAGGGTGAGCTGGAGGGCCGAGGTGCCGGAGTTGACGGCGACGCAGTGCCGGCCGTCGACCAGCTCGCCGAACTCCTCCTCGAACGCCGCGACCTCCGGGCCCTGTACGACCCGGCCGCTCCGCAGCACCCGGACAGCCGCTTCGATCTCGGCCTCACCGATGATCGGTCGCGCTGGGGGGATGAACTCTGAGTGCGGCCCAGCCATGGGGCTTCCTCCTGTCGACAAAGTGCTCATTGGGGGGTTTCCGGCTTCCGAGGGGGGATGGTAACTGGCTTCGCTGATTCGTCAGTGATCGCGTGGTTCGACCGGCCAGCCGAGTGGGTCAACGCGCCTCCGGTGCGGCTGGTCACGGACGCGGCGCCGGGGGTCAGACTTCCACCTCGTCGCGAACGGGCCCCAAGCATGCTACCCGGAGCCCCGCGACGATCGCGGCGGCCAGCCGGGGCACCTCGTCCATGCTCATCGGCGCCCGGGCGATCGCCAGCCGCCAGTAGATCGGGCCGACGATCAGGTCGACCGCCAGCCGGGGGTCGGTGTCCGGGGCGAGTTCGCCGCGCTCGACCGCCCGGCCGATCAGGATCCGGCCGACCGCCTGCTGGTAGTCGTTCAGCGCCGCCTGGAGCTTCTCGCCGATCTGCGGGTTGCGGGCGGCCTCGGCCAGCAGGTCCGGGATGATCTGCGAGGCCAGCCGGTGGCGCAGCGCGCGGGACATGACGTGCAGCAGGATCTCCAGGTCGCCCAGGAGGCTGCCGGTGTCCAGCAGGGGCAGGTTGCGGCCCGCCACGGCGGAGACCATGTCCAGCACCAGGTCGAGCTTGGAACGCCAGCGGCGATAGATCGCCGTCTTGCTCACCCCGGCCCGGCGGGCCACCGCCTCGATCGAGAGCCGGCCGTAGCCGACCTCCGCCAACTCCTGCATGACGGCAGTACGGATGGCCGTGGTGATCTCACCACGCAGCACCGCCGCACCGGCCGGGGCACGCCTCTTCTCGGTCGTCACGTGGAACAATGTAGCGCAACGACGGTACGGTTGCGTCCCGACGTGTTTTGGACTACCTTCCACGCAGCGGCGAGGCGGCGGCAGGACCCCGGCAGGCTAGATTTCATCGCTGCGACACCCTTCCTTCCACTGCTCCCCATCGGCACGAAAGATCGGAGCACCTGACCATGGCCAACACCGCGGTGGCCGACCCCGACTCCGGGCTGACCCAGGCCCAGCTCGCGCAGCGGTACGGGCTGCGGGTCGCCGGGGAACGCCCACCCCTGGCCGAATACACCCGCAAGCTGTGGGCGTACCGACACTTCATGACCGCGTACTCGCGGGCGAAGGTCGCCTCGTCGCTCAGCCAGACACAGCTCGGGCAGCTCTGGCAGGTGCTGACCCCGCTGACCAACGCGGCGGTCTACTACCTGGTCTTCGGTGTGATCGTCTCGTCCCACCGCAACACGTCGAACTTCATCGCGTACCTCTGCACCGGTGTGTTCATCTTCATGTTCACCCAGACCGCGGTGCAGAACGGCACCAGCGCGATCACCGGCAACCTGGGCCTGATCCGGGCCCTCCAGTTCCCCCGGGCGGCGCTGCCGATCACCGTCACCCTGGTGCAGCTCCAGCAGCTGCTCATGTCGATGGTGGTGCTCGCGGTCATCGTGCTGCTGACCGGCGAGCCGCTGACCTTCCGCTGGCTGTTGATCGCGCCCATGCTGCTGCTCCAGACGATCTTCAACATCGGGTTGACCATGGTGATGGCCCGGCTCGGCTCCAAGATCACCGACCTCAAGCAGGTCATGCCGTTCGTGATGCGGACCTGGCTGTACGCCTCCGGCGTGCTCTACCCGGTGGCGCTGTTCCGGGAGCACCTGCCGCACTGGGCCGCCACCCTGCTGGAGGCGAACCCGCCGCTGATCTTCATCGAGCTGGCCCGCTACGCGCTGCTGGAGTCCAACCAGACCAATCTGGTCTCGACACCGACCCGGTTGTGGGTGATGGCGGTGGCCTGGGCGCTGGTGATGGGCGTCGGTGGTTTCGTCTACTTCTGGCGCGGAGAGAAGGAGTACGGCCGTGGCTGACCAGACCCAGTTGACGAGCGACGCCGTCGGGACGGACCAGGCCCGGATCCCCACCGTCGTGGTGGACGACGTGCACGTGATCTACAAGATCCACAAGGGCGCCACCGGCGGCACGACCCCGGTCTCCGCCCTCAAGCGCATCGTCTCCCGCACCAGCGCGCCGAACATCCGCGAGGTGCACGCGGTCAAGGGCGTGAGCTTCACCGCGTACCAGGGTGAGGCCATCGGGCTGATCGGCAGCAACGGCTCCGGCAAGTCGACCCTGCTGCGGGCCATCGCCGGCCTGCTCCCCCCGGCCCGCGGCGCGGTCTACACGATGGGCCAGCCGTCGCTGCTCGGCGTGAACGCGGCCCTGCTCAACGACCTCTCCGGCGAGCGTAACGTGGTGCTCGGCTGCCTGGCCATGGGCATGCCGCCCGAGGAGGTCAAGCGGATCGCCCCGGAGATCATCGAGTTCTCCGGGATCAACGAGCGCGGCGACTTCGCCTCGCTGCCGATGCGCACCTACTCCTCCGGCATGGGCGCCCGGCTGCGCTTCGCCATCTCCTCGGCGAAGAAGCACGACGTCCTGCTGATCGACGAGGCCCTCGCCACCGGCGACCGCAAGTTCCGGGTCCGCAGCGAGCAGCGGGTCCGGGAGCTGCGCGACAGCGCCGGCACCGTCTTCCTGGTCAGCCACTCGATCGGCTCGATCCGGGACACCTGCGAGCGCACCATCTGGCTGGAGAGCGGCGTGCTGAAGATGGACGGCCCCACCGAAGAGGTCTGCGACGCGTACGAGAACCAGAAGTAGCACGGCGGAGCGCACCGGCCGGGTCGCCCGGTCGGTGCGCTCCGCCGTACGCGTTAAGGTTTTCAGGTTGCCGGCGAAAGTTCACCAGCCGGTCATCCAGGCGTAAACCCCACCACCCCCCGCAGAAGTGAGGAACGGCAATGACGCAGGACCGCACCACCGCACCGGACGCCGCGCCGGCGAGCCCGGCACCCTGGCGCCCCTCGCGTACGGTGGCCGTGATCCTCGCGGGGGGCACCGGGACCCGGCTAGGGCTGGGCATCCCCAAGCAGCTGCTGAAGATCGCCGGTAAGCCGATCATCGAGCACACCCTGGCCGTGTTCGAGGCCGCGCCGGAGATCGACGAGATCATCGTGCTGATGGCCACCGGGCACGTCGCCGACGCGCAGCGGATCGTGGCGAACGCCGGCTTCCGCAAGGTGACCCGGGTGATCGAGGGCGGGGACACCCGCAACGCCACCACCCGGATCGCGCTGGACGCGGTCGGCGAGGGCGACGTCAACATCCTCTTCCACGACGCGGTCCGGCCCCTGGTCAGCGCCCGGATCGTCCGGGAGTGCGTGAACGCGCTCTGGACCTACTCGGCGGTCGACGTGGCGATCCCGTCCGCCGACACGATCATCCAGGTCGACGCCGACGAGTGCATCACCGACATCCCGGTCCGCTCGACGCTGCGCCGGGGCCAGACCCCGCAGGCGTTCCGCTCCGGCACCATCCGGGAGGCGTACCGGCGGGCCGCGGGCGACCCGGACTTCGCCGCCACCGACGACTGCGGCGTGGTGCTGCGCTACCTGCCCGGCACGCCGATCAAGGTGATCGACGGCTCCGACGAGAACATCAAGGTCACCCACCCGGTCGACGTGCACCTGGCGGACAAGCTCTTCCAGCTCGCCGCGGCGCAGGCCCCCCGGCTGACCAACCACGGCTACGCCGAGGAGCTCACCGGCCGGACCATCGTGGTCTTCGGCGGCAGCTACGGCATCGGCCACGACCTCACCGAACTGGCCCGCCGGCACGGCGCGCAGGTCTTCCCGTTCAGCCGCTCCAGCACCGGCACCCACGTCGAGCGGGCCGAGGACGTGTCGGCCGCGCTGAAGACCGCCTTCGAGGCCACCGGCCGGATCGACCATGTCGTGGTCACCGCCGGCATCCTGGAGAAGGGGGCCCTCGCGGAGATGGACGAGGAGACCATGGACCGGCTCCTGCACGTCAACTTCGTCGGCCCGGTGACGATCGCCCGGCAGTCGCTGCCCTACCTCCAGCAGACCAAGGGGCAGCTGCTGCTCTACACCTCCAGCTCCTACACCCGGGGCCGGGCCCGCTACGCGCTCTATTCCGCCACCAAGGCCGCGCTGGTCAACCTGACCCAGGCGCTCGCCGACGAGTGGGCGGAGTTCGGCGTACGGGTCAACTGCGTCAACCCGGAGCGCACCGCCACCCCGATGCGGACGAAGGCGTTCGGCGAGGAGCCGGAGGGCACGCTGCTCTCCTCCGAGGCGGTCGCCCAGGCGTCGCTGGACGTGCTCATCTCCGACCTGACCGGCCAGGTCATCGACGTACGCCGGGACCCCGGCGGTGAGCAGGTCGCCGCGGTGCCCGCCGCGCCGGTCGCGGCGGTTCCGGCCCAGCCCGGCGCGCCCGCGTCGGAGCTGCCCGCCGACGTGGACGCCTGACCCACCCGAGCACCGGAACGGACGACCGACATGCGTGGTGACCTGGTCCGGAAGCTGCTCGCCCGGGTGCTGACCACCGGGCTGGCGGTGCTGGCGTTCCTCGTGCTGGCCCTCACCGGGGCGACCGGGTGGGGGCTGGCGATCGCGGTGGCCGCCCTCGCCGCCGCCGCCGTGGAACGCCGGATCCGGCCGGGCGCCGACGGCGTGGCCGAGTCGGTCCTGGTCGCGGCGGGCATCCTGGTCGGCTACGCCCGCCGGCTCGACGACGGCTTCGACCCGGCGCTGGCCGCCACCGCGCTGGTCCTGCTCGGCCTGGTGCTGCTGGTCGGGCCGCTGCGCCAGGCGGGCGCGCTGGAGCTGCGGGCCGCCAACCTGCCGGTCCGCACCTGGACCCCGCTGGTCGCCGAGCGGCTCGGCGACGCGCTGCTGGTGCTGCTCGGTCTCGTCGCGGTCGCCGCCGCCCTGGTGCTGCCCGCCTGGGTCGCGCTGGTCGCCGCGCTGCTGGTCGGGGCCGGCTGCGCGGCGGTCGGCCTGGACCTGGCCCGGCGGCGGTTCCGGCCGCCGGCCGGTGGCGGGCCGGTGGGTCGCGCGCTGCGCCGCCACCAGCCCGAGTTCGTGCTCTACTTCTCCGCCCCGCCCGGGTCGGAATACCAGGTCACCATGTGGCTGCCCTACCTGGAACGGCTCGGCCGGCCGTTCCTGGTGGTGCTGCGCGAGCCGGAGTTCCTGCCGACCGTCGCCGCCGCCACCCGCGCCCCGGTGCTCTTCTGCCCCACCATCAAGACCCTCGACGAGGCGCTGGTGCCGAGCCTGCGGGTGGCGTTCTACGTCAACCACGGCGCGAAGAACAGCCACTGCATCCGCTTCTCCCAGCTCACCCACGTGCAGCTGCACCACGGCGACAGCGACAAGGCGCCCAGCGCCAACCCGGTCTCGGCGATCTTCGACCGGATCTTCGTGGCCGGGCCGGCCGCCGTCGAGCGGTACGCCCGCGCGGGCGTGGAGATCCCCGCCGAGAAGTTCGTCGTGGTCGGCCGCCCCCAGGTGGAGTCGATCGAGGTACGCCGGCAGCCCACCCCCGGGCTCGCCCACCCGACCGTGCTCTACACCCCCACCTGGACCGGGCACAACGCCGACGCGAACTACTGCTCGCTGCCGGTCGCCGAGACGGTGGTCCGCCGGCTGCTGGCGCGCGGCGCCACGGTGATCCTGCGGGCCCACCCGTACACCTCGCAGAACCCGGCGTCGGCGCGGCAGCTGGCCCGCCTCACCGAGCTGCTCGCCGCGGACCGGGCGAAGACCGGCCGGGCGCACCTGTGGGGCGCGGCGGCGGCCCGGGAGTTGTCCCTCACCGACTGCGTGAACCGCTCCGACGCGCTGATCTCCGACGTGTCGGGCGTCATCTCCGACTACCTCTACTCCGGCAAGCCGTACGCGGTGACCGACACCGGCGTGGACGGGGACGACTTCGTGGCCCGGTTCCCGCTCGCCGGCACCGGCTACGTGCTGCGGCGGGACATGTCGAACGTCGACGACGTGCTGACCCGGCTGCTGGACACCGATCCGCTGGCGTCGGCGCGGTGGGAGACCCGTCGGCGTTACCTGGGCGACTTCCCGGCCGAGGCGTACGCCGACGGTTTCCTCGACGCCGCCCGGCGGGAGCTGGAACCGGAGTGGAACCCGCCGACCCCGCGCGCCCCGGGCAGCGCCGAGCGGGACCTCTCCCCCACCGCCTGACCCTCAGCGGTAGGCGTCGAGCAGGTCGAGGACGGCCGCCGGGTCCTCGACGTGGGCGTTGTGGCCGAGGCCGGGCAGGGTGGCCACCGGTACGCCGTACTCCTTGAGCTGGGCGTCGGTGACCATCGGGTCGTGCTCGCCGCGGGCCAGCAGCACCGGCGCGTCGGTCGCGGCGAGCAGCGCCGGCAGGTGCGGCTCACCGACGGCGAAGACCGCCGGGTCCATCGCCAGCCGCCACCGGCCGTCCTCGCGCCGCAGCCCGGCGTCGACCGCCGGGTGTTCCGGCGCGAAGAGCCCGGTCAGGCCGGCCACCCGCAGGTAACGGCGGGCCGCCTCGTCCCGGGTGGCGAACCAGGTCACCGGCCGCGCCGCCAGCTCCGCGGCCTTCGCCAGCTCGGCGGGCGACCAGACCGTCTTGATGCCGAGCCCGACGACCGCGTCGACCGGCAGGCCGACGCTCCGCGCGGCCAGCGCGCCCCACCACCCCGCCGAGCGAGTGCCCGAGCACCACCAGCCGGTCGCGGGGACCAGCCGCTCGGCGACCGGCCGCAGGTCGGCCGCCACCCGCCGGCCAGGCCGGCGAAGGTGTACGCGGGCAGCGGCGGCGACCAGCCGTGGCCGGCCAGGTCGGGGGCGAGCCACCGGCCCGCCCAGCGCTGTTCCAGCAGCGGGGCCCAGGGCAGCCACACCTCGCCGGTGGCACCCATCCCGTGCAGCAGCAGCAGGTGCCGGGCACCCGTGTCGTCGGTCATGCGCCGCAGTGTGCCACCGGCCGGACACCACGCGCGAGAGCGGACATCCGACACCCGGCGAGGGGAGGGCCCGGGGGACGACGACGTCGGGCGCCGGCTCCAGGAGCCGACGCCCGACGGGTGAACGGGGTTGATCAGGCGGAGTAGCCGCGGGTGGCCATCCAGTTGGCCAGCTCGACGGTGCTGATCCAGTACGCCGGCAGCGACGGGTCCGCCGAGTCGGCGATCCGCACGGTCCGGCCGTCGTCGGAGTAGCCCACCACGGCGATGTAGTGGCCGCCCGGGAAGGAGTGCCAGCCGCCGTCGGTGTCGGTGGCGTCGCCGGCGACGTTGGCCACCACGGCCCGGCCCTTGCTGACCGCCGCGACCACGTCGGCCCGCAGCCGGTCGGTCTGCGCCGCGCTCGGGCTGCCCTCGATCATCCGGGTCCGGTACGGGTTGCCCTTGACCTGCTGGTTGAGCACCCGGGTGGTGTCCTCGGCCGAGTTGGTGCCCATCTCGGTGGTGCCCAGCGCGACGGCCAGCTCGTCCTGGGTCCGCTCGATGCCGGCGGCGCTCAGCGCGTTGCGCACCGCAGCCGGGCCGCAGTTGTAGTACGTGGTCTGTGCCTCGTAGGTGTAGTCGAGGACCTTCTTCGACGGCGGCTTCGGTGCCGCCTTGCGGGTGGTGTCCGGGTCCGGCTTGGCCGTGGTCGGCCTGGCGCTGGTCGGCTTCGCCGAGGGCGAGGCGCTGGGCGACGCCGGAGCGCTGGGCGAGACGGACGGGACGGCGGCGATCCGGGCCTGGGTGCCGGCCGCGACGTCACCGAGCTGCGGGGCCAGGTCGGCCACGGCGGCGGTGTTCTGCCGGCGGACGGGGGCGTCGTCACCGTGCGCCAGCAGGGCGCCGGTGCCGGAGGCCAGCACCAGGGCGGCGGCCGAACCGGCGACGATCTGGTAGCGACGTTCGGTGGCGAGGCGCCGCAGCTGCCGCTTCAGGGTGTGCTTCACAGGGGGCTTCCTCCACGGGGTGGGGGCGGCACACGCCGGCCCGGCGCGCGGAGATGCTCACGCGCGACGGAGCGGATCCGTGGGCGGGGTGGGCCGCGGGGAAGGGGTGCGCCCGGTCAGTCGGGCGCGCGGGCGGATGCCGGTATCAGCTCGCGGACAGGGCGAGCGACGGCACCGCGGCGCCGTGGAGGGGGTGTGGTCGAGGGGTGGCAGAGTGCTGCACGAAGACGGAACTCCTTCCGACACCGCCTACCGGGTTAGCTGACGGATTCGGGCGGGAAGATCGCCCTACCGCGGGCCGTGGCCCGCGGATTCACCCCGGATGTGCATGGGTCCCCGGTTCGCAGAAGATCACGATTGAGCGGGTCGGCGCGGCGTCGCCTCTTGCGATCGGAAACCGCACCGGACGCGCCGACACTACCGGCGGGTACGCGCCCTGCCAAGCGCTCCCACCTGCGTAAACGTCGAACATTGCGGATCCGACCGGAACAGACAGGTCACTGACGTCACTCAATGGGACGAGCAGCCGAGAAAGGAACGGCGGTCGATTACCGGACATACGGGGAGCGGGTGACCCGGCAACCTGGGACGGCATGGACCGCCACGCCCCGGATGACCGTTTTTCGATTCCGGGGCGATCCGGTCCGGCAGTTTCACGTCACAATTCAGCCAACCCGCGCCGGCCGCCACCGGGCGGTCCGCGGGACGGGCGCGCCGACCGGGGCGAAGGTCTGGGTCACCGCCTCGGACCGGCGTACCGGGACGATGCCGGGGCGCAGCCGCTCCGCCGCCGCGTACGCCTCCACAGCCAGGGCACGGGCCGACTCGGCGGCCAGTTCGGCGTCCCGCCACGCCCGCTGCTCCCGCTCGGCGGCGGCCCGGTACCCGGCCGACCGGCCGTCGCGTACCGCCCGGGCCAGCACGATCTCCTGCTCGGCGGGGTGCCGGCGCGGGTCCCACCCGTTGCGGTGGGCGAGCACGTCGGCGAGTTGCCGGGCGGTCAGGTCGCCCCGCCAGTGCGCCGTCATCGCGGCGTGGTGCAGCCAGCGCTCCCGGGACGCGTACTCGGCCGGGGTGCGCGGTGCGCGGCGCGGGCAGTACGGCACCGGCGAGCGTCGGGCGGCCACCTCCGCCTCGTCGTACGTCCGCCAGGCCCGGTCCACCTCCGCCTGGGCGACCAGCCAGCGCTCGCGGTGCCGGCGGGCGTTCTCCGCCGCCCCGGCGGCGGCGACGGCCACCTCGTCGGCAGTAGCGGCGCAGGTCGGCCAGTTGGGCCGCCTGTGCCACCGCCGGGTCGACGGCCGGCTCGTCGTCGGTCGGGGTGTCCCGCTCGGGGCGGGCGACCAGCACCGCGAGCAGGAGCAGGGCGAGCAGGAGCAGGGCCGACCAGATGGCGGCGGCCTCCGGGACCTCGATCAGGAACTGGTACAGAACGGTCTGCATGGTCGGCACCTCACGGAGCGGATGTGGTGAAGAGGTCCGCAGGACCCGGAGACGGGCACGACCGGTACGGGTGCCGCCGGGTGCATACGGGGGTGAGGTCGGGTGGTGCGTGCTCGCGGGCGACCGCCCGCACGACGTCAGCGGGCCGGCGGGGCGCGGGAGCCGAGGGCCGACGGTGCCGACCCGCCCGCGAGGTGCTGCGGGGTGCCCGGTACGGCCGGTGCGCGCGCGCCCCGCGAGCCGCCACCCGGGCCGGCAGGTCGCCGACGGCGGCGGGCGGGAGTCGGCCGTGCCGGTGGCCGAGTGGCCGACGCGGGCCGGGGCGGTGACCACCTGTCCGGAGCCGCCCCTGGCATCGACCGCCCGACCGGCGTCGGCCGTGGCCGCGACGGCGTGACCGGAACCGGCGGCGCGGGTGGCGGCGCGACCCGGCCGGCGGTGTGGAAGATGCCGTGACCGGAGCCCGCAGGGTGGGTGGCGGCGTGACCGGTGACGGTGGTCGGCGTGGGCCGCAGCCAGCGGGTCGGTAGTGCCGCGGCGGACCAGTCATCAGCGGCGGACGAGGGCGGCCTCGCCGGCCGGGGCCGTCCAGGGCGGCGCGGCCTGGGCGGGCAGCGCCGTCGCGCCGAGGGTGCAGGCGACCGCCACGGCCAGGCTGGTGAGCATGCGGGTGATCCACCGCGCCACCCACCACACGGGACAGGTGAGCGCGACCGGAAGCACGCCTTCACGCTACCGCCGATGCCGCCGCCCCGCACCGCCGCCGGGCGTGTCGCGCCGGCCCGATCGCGGCACTGATCAGGGTGGACGGTCCGCGCCGATTCATCTTCGTCATCAGGTTCGTAGTGGACGGCCGGCGCACGGCCGGCCGCCGCCGGCACGCCGAGCCGACGTCGATCAGAGGTCCGGCAGCCCGCCGGGCAGGGCTGCGGCCGGGCCGGGCGCTCCGGTCAGGCCGGGTCGCGCCGGCCGGCGTACTCGATCTGCCGGGTGGGCGCGGACGGCCGGGCCGGACGGCGCCCGCTGGACCGGGACTGACGGCCGGGGCCGGCGGGACGGGCCGAGCCGGCGCATCATCGGGGTCTCGACCCAGCGGTGCAGGGCACCGGCGAGCAGCAGGTTCACCACCAGGAAGCCGAGCACCGCCAGCGGCCCCCACCAGCCGGGCAGGCCGGTGCCCCAGTGCCCGGTCAGTCGCAGCGCCGTCATCATCACGAAGACGTGCACGAGATAGAAGGCGAAGGAGACCTCGCCGAGCCAGACCATCGGCCGGGACCGCCACGGCGTGCGCCGGCCCCGCACGTCCGCGTCGGCCGCGGCCGTGATGACCAGGAGGTACGCCACCGCCAGCAGCGCCGCCCACAGCTCCGCGCGGACCCACTGGGCGGCCACGAACCAGGTGGTCACGAAGATCAGGCTGGCCAGGGTCAGGTTCGGTCCCCGCCACCGGCCGCGCCGCATCAGCTCGGCGGCGGCCACGCCCATCCAGAACTCCAGCGACCGCACCACCGGGAAGACCTGGGTGAACCACCAGCGGCTCTCCTCCGGCACCAGCCGCTGCCCGGGCCAGAGCGCCACGATCAGCAGCGGCGCGGCCACCACCACCGCCCACAGCGCGGCGGGTCGCAGCCGGCGCAGCACCGGCAGCGCGAAGGGCAGACAGAGATAGAAGAACAGCTCGCAGGAGAGCGACCAGCTCACCGTGTTGACGCTGTAGAAGTAGCCGGGCGTGGGGTTCCAGGCCTGGAGCAGGAGCAGGTTACCGGCCGCCGCCCAGAGGTTGACCGGATCGGCGAACCAGAGCCCGACGAGCAGCACCACGGCCCACATCAGCAGGTGGTTCGGATAGATCTTGGCCAGCCGCCGGCGCAGGAAGGTGCGCCGCCGCTCGCCGGGGCGGAACGACCAGACCAGCACGAATCCACTGAGGATGAAGAAGAACTCGACCCCGGACAGGCCGAGGGCGAACACCCGGTCCACCACCGCCTTGTAGTCGGGCTCCGCGATGATCCGCATGGTGGCGGCATGGAAGCCGAAGACCAGCAGCGCGGCGATCCAGCGCAGCCCGGTCAGGGAGGGCAGTCGGGCCGGTGGTGGGGCGGCCGGCGCCACGACGGCCGCAGCGGTGGTCGGGGCGCTGGTCATGCCGGGCACCATACCGGCAGGTATCTCCCGCCGGCCGCACCGCCCGGCCCGGACAGGCTGTCGTACGCCTGTTCGAAGAATCGGGTAGCATCGGCCGCGTGTCCGACGTCGCCTACCAGCCCTCGATGCTGGACCTCACCGAGCAGGGCCCGACCCTGGGCCCGCTCGCCGGCCGGTTGCGCCGGTACGAGCTGAGCCGGGGCGCCTGGGTGGACCACCTGCCCGGCTGGGTGCGCGGCTCCGACGCGGTGCTCGACACCCTGCTGCACGAGGTGCCCTGGCGGGCCGAACGCCGCACCATGTGGGACGCCGAGGTCGACGTCCCCCGACTGCTCTGCTGGTACGGCGCCGGCCGGCCCCTGCCCCACCCGGTGCTCACCCAAGCCCGGGCGGCGCTGACCGAGCACTACGCGCCGGAACTCGGTGAGCCCTTCGTCACCGCCGGGATGTGCCTCTACCGCACCGGCCGGGACAGCGTCGCCTGGCACGGTGACACCCTGGGCCGCTCCGCGCACACCGACACCATGGTCGCCATCGTCTCGTTCGGTTCGCCGCGCCCGTTGCTGCTGCGCCCGCGCGGCGGCGGGGCCAGCCTGCGGTTCCCGCTCGGCCACGGTGACCTGGTGGTGATGGGCGGCTCCTGCCAGCGCACCTGGGAACACACCATCCCCAAGACCGCCCGCCCGGTCGGCCCACGGGTCAGCGTCCAGTTCCGCCCCGCCGGCGTCGCCTGACCCCACCGCCGGCCGGCCGACCGGGGAAGACAGCCGGCGGCGTGCTAGAAACAACTCTCAGGGTCGACCACGCCCCCGTCACCTGACGACGCGAAGGGCACCCCATGACCCAGACCCCCACCGAGCCGCGTTCCCGCTGGTCGCCGTGGGCGGTGCACGGCGACGGCCGGGCGATCCGGCCCGGCGACGTGGTGCACCCCGCCGAACGCCTCTCCTGGCCGCGTACGGTCGGCGTCGGCGTGCAGCACGTGGTGGCGATGTTCGGCGCCACCTTCACCGTGCCGCTGATCACCGGCTTCCCGCCGGCCACCACGCTCTTCTTCTCCGGTCTGGGCACCCTGCTCTTCCTGCTGATCACCGGCAACCGGCTGCCGTCGTACCTCGGCTCGTCGTTCGCCTTCATCGCGCCGGTGCTGGCCGCGAAGGCCGGCGGCGACATCGGCCCGGCGCTCGGCGGCATCGTGGTGGCCGGCGCGGCGCTGGCCCTGGTCGGCGTGGTCGTGCAGCTCGCCGGGGCGCGGTGGATCGACGCGCTGATGCCGCCGGTGGTGACCGGCGCGATCGTCGCCCTGATCGGGCTCAACCTGGCCCCGGTCGCCTGGGACGGCGGCGGCAGCGGCACCGGGGTGAAGGCCCAGCCGCTGATCGCGGTGGCCACCCTGGCGGCGATCCTGCTGGCCACGGTCTTCTTCCGGGGATTCCTGGCCCGGCTCTCCATCCTGCTCGGCGTGGTGGTCGGCTGGCTGCTCGCCGCGCTCGTCGGCGGCCTCGACCCGAAGGCGGTCACCGGGCTGAAGGAGGCCGCCTGGGTCGGGCTGCCCCAGTTCCACGCACCCAGCTTCAGCCTCCGCGCGGTGGTGCTGGTCATCCCGGTGATCCTGGTGCTGGTCGCGGAGAACGCCGGGCACGTCAAGGCGGTGGCCGCGATGACCGGCCGCAACCTCGACCGGCAGCTGGGCCGGGCGTTCCTCGGCGACGGCCTGGCCACCGTGCTCGCCGGCTCCGGCGGCGGCTCCGGCACCACCACGTACGCGGAGAACATCGGCGTGATGGCGGCGACCCGGGTGTATTCGACGGCCGCGTACTGGGTGGCCGGGGTGGCGGCCGTGCTGCTCGGGCTGAGCCCGAAGTTCGGCGCGCTGATCCTCACCGTGCCGGCCGGGGTGCTCGGCGGCGCGACCACCGCGCTGTACGGCCTGATCGCCGTCCTCGGCGCGCGGATCTGGATCGAGAACCGGGTCGACTTCCACGACCCGGTCAACCTGATGACCGCCGCCGTCGCGGTGATCGTCGGGGCGGCCAACTACACCCTGACCGTCGGCGACCTCTCCTTCAACGGCATCGCCCTCGGCACCGCCGCCGCCCTGGTCATCCACCACGGCATGCGCCTGGTGGCCCACCTCCGCGGCACCACCCCCGACACCCGCCGGGGACCGGAACCCGAACTCTGACCGGCCGAAGGGCCGACGGCGGGTGCCGTCGGCCCTTCGGGCGGGGTGGTCAGTCGCGTTGGATGTGGTGGCCGACGACGGTGGGGCCGAGCATGACGGCGAAACCGGAGCCGTCGCGGCGCGGGTCCGCCGGCGGCAGCTCCACCGGGTCGCCGGTGGCCGTGGCACCCACCGGGCGAGGACCGATCCAGCCGACCGCCAGGTCCGTCTCGCCCTTGAGGAACCGCTGGGCGCGAACCCCGCCGGTCGCCCGCCCCTTCGCCGGGTACGACCCGAACGGCGTCACCTTCACCGTCGCCCCGGTCGAGGTGACCACCATCGGCTCACCGTGCCCGGGATCGTCGGTGCGGATCGCGCCGAAGAACACCACCCGGGCCCCGGCCGTCAGGTTGATGCCGGCCATCCCGCCACCCTTGGCCCCCTGCGGGCGGACCAGGGACGCGGCGAAGCGCAGCAGCGACGCCTCCGAGGAGATGAAGGCGAGCGTCTCCGTACCGTCGGTGAGCCAGGTCGCCCCGACCACCTCGTCCCCCTCCCGCAGGGAGATCACCTCGAACTCGTCCGAGCGGACCGGCCAGTCCGGGGCGCAGACCTTCACCACGCCCTGCCGGGTGCCGAGCGCCAGGCCCGGCGACCCCTCGGCGGACGGCCCGAGCGGCGCGAGCCCGACCACCGTCTCGCCCGGCTCCAGCGGCACCAGCTCGGCGGCGGACATGCCACCGCGCACCGAGACCGTGCCGGACTGCTCGGGCAGCACCGGCAGCGGCAGCACGTCGATCTTGAACGCCCGGCCGGCGCTGGTCACCAGGAGCACCCGGCCGCGGGCCGTGGAGTGGACGAGCGCGCGTACCGCGTCGTGCTTGACGCGGCCGCTGCGCCGCCGCCCCTCGGCGGCCTCCTCCGACTCGGCCGCGGTCCGGGCCACCAGCCCGGTCGCCGACAGCAGCACCTGGCACGGGTCGTCGGCGACCTCCAGCGGCCCGGCCGGTACGGACGCGGCCAGCACCTCCTTGAGGTCGCCGTCGACCAGCGTGGTGCGGCGCGGGGCGGCGAACTGCTTGACCACGGCGGCCAGCTCGTCGGAGACCAGCTTCCGCAGCACCTTCGGGTCGTCGAGGATGGTGGAGAGCTCGGCGATCTCGCCGCGCAGCTTCTCCTGCTCGGCCTCCAGCTCGATCCGGTCGTACTTCGTCAGCCGGCGCAGCGGGGTGTCCAGGATGTAGGTGGCCTGGATGTCGGAGAGCTTGAACTTCTGCATCAGGCCGTCCTTGGCGTCCTGCGCGTCCTCGCTGGCCCGGATCAGCCGGACCACCTTGTCGATGTCGAGCAGCGCGATCAGCAGGCCGTCGACCAGGTGCAGCCGTTCCTGACGCTTGCGACGGCGGTAGGAGGTGCGCCGGGTGACCACGTCGTACCGGTGGGCGAGAAAGACCTCCAGCAGCGCCTTGAGCCCCAGGGTCTGCGGCTGGCCGTCGACCAGGACCAGGTTGTTGACGCCGAAGGACTGCTCCAGCGGGGTCAGCCGGTAGAGGTCGGCCAGCAGCGCCTGCGGGTTGACCCCGACCTTGCACTCGACGACCAGCCGGGTGCCGTTCTCCCGGTCGGTGAGGTCCTTGACGTCGGCGATGCCGACCAGCCGCTTGGTCTTGTTGACCTCGTTGGTGATCGCCGCGATGACCTTCTCGGCGCCGACCCCGTAGGGCAGCTCGGTGACGGTGATCGCCTGCCGGCCCCGGCTGCCCTCCAGCGGGCCGATCTCGACCCGGCCGCGCATCCGGACCACCCCGCGCCCGGTCTCGTACGCCCGGCGCACCTCGTCCAGGCCGAGCAGCAGCCCACCGGTGGGCAGGTCGGGGCCGGGGACGAACTCCATCAGCTTGTCCAGGTCGGCGTCCGGGTGGTTGATCAGCCAGCGGGCGGCCTGGACCACCTCGCCGAGGTTGTGCGGGATCATGTTGGTCGCCATCCCGACCGCGATCCCGGACGCGCCGTTGACCAGCAGGTTGGGGAAGGCGGCCGGCAGCACGGTGGGTTGGGTCAGCGAGCCGTCGTAGTTGGGCTCGACGTCGACCGTCTCCTCGCCCAGCTCACCGACGAGCAGCATCGCCTCGCGGGACATCCGGGCCTCGGTGTATCTCGCCGCTGCCGGTCCATCGTCCGGGCTACCGAAGTTTCCGTGCCCGTCGATGAGTGGCGCGTTGAGCGAGAAGTCCTGGGCGAGCCGGACCATCGCGTCGTAGATCGCCGTGTCGCCGTGCGGGTGGTAGCGACCCATCACGTCACCGACGACCCGGGCCGACTTGACGTGCGCCCGGTCCGGGCGGTGCCCCGACTCGTACATGGACCAGAGGATGCGCCGGTGCACCGGCTTGAGGCCGTCCCGCGCGTCGGGCAGGGCGCGGGAGTGGATGACCGAGAACGCGTACTCCAGGTAGGAGTCGGAGACCTCGGTGACCAGCGGGTTGTCGAAGACCCGGGCGCCGGCCTGGTCGAAGGCGGAGAGGTCCGCCTTGGCGCGGTCGTCCTTGCGGCGTGCCATGGTTCAGCTTTCCCTTCGAAGGACCCGGTGGTCAGGCGTCGATGGCGTCGCGGTCGACCCGGTCGGCCGAGTCGATCAGCCAGTTGCGGCGGGGTTCGACCTTCTCCCCCATCAGCAGTTCGAGGATCCGCTCGGCGGCCTCGACGTCGTCGAGGGTGATCCGGCGGACCGCCCGGGTGGCCGGGTTCATGGTGGTCTCCCAGAGCTCGTCGGCGTCCATCTCGCCGAGGCCCTTGAACCGCGGGATCGGGGTGACGATCTGCTTGCCGGCCTTCTCCAGCTTGCGGACCGTCGCCTCCATCTCCGCCTGGGTGTAGGTGTAGATCGTCTGCGGGTTGCGCCCCTTGGTGGTGATCTTGTGCAGGGGCGGCATCGCGGCGTAGAGCCGGCCGGCCTCGATCAGCGGTCGCATGTAGCGGGCGAAGAGCGTGATCAGCAGGGTCCGGATGTGCGCGCCGTCCACGTCCGCGTCGGCCATGATGAGCACCCGGCCGTAACGCAGGGCGGAGGGGTCGAAGGTGCGCCCCGAGCCCGCCCCGAGCACCTGTACGATCGCGGCGCACTCGGCGTTGTCCAGCACCTGCTGGAGGTTCGCCTTCTGCACGTTGAGGATCTTGCCGCGGATCGGCAGCAGCGCCTGGTATTCCGAGGAGCGGGCGAGGCGCCCCGTCCCGAGGGCGCTGTCCCCCTCCACGATGAACAGCTCACTGCGGTCGATGCCGGTGGCGCGGCAGTCGACCAGCTTGGCCGGCATCGACGCGCCCTCCAGGGCGGTCTTGCGCCGGGCGGCGTCCTTCTGCTGCTTCTGGGTGAGCCGGACCCGGGCCGCGTCGACGATCTTCTGCAGCACGGTGCGCGCCTCGGCCTTGGTGCGCCGGTCCTCCAGCCAGGTCTTCAGGTGCTGCTCGACCAGCCCCTGGATCACCTTGGTGATGCCGGCGGTGGAGAGCTCGTCCTTGGTCTGCGAGGTGAACTGCGGCTCCGGGATGCGGACGTGCACCACGGCGGTCATGCCCTCCAGGACGTCGTCCAGGGTGGGCGCGTCCTCCTTGGGCTTGAGCAGGCCACGGGTGTTGCGGGCCGCGTCGGCGAGGGTGCGGACCAGGGCCCGCTCGAAGCCCTTGCGGTGGGTGCCGCCGTGCGCGTTGCGGATGGTGTTGGTGAAGCACTCGACGGTGCGTTCGTAACCGGTGCCCCAGCGGAAGGCCACCTCGACCTCGGCCCGACGCTGCACGTTGGACTGCATCACGCCGTTGGCGTCGGCGGCGTTCTCCCGGTAGGTGCCCTCGCCGTCGACCAGCAGCATGCCGGAGACCGGCCGGTCGCCGGCCGGGGCGAGGAACTCCACCATGTCGGTAAGGCCGTTGGGGAAGTGGAAGGACTCCTCGACGACCTCCTCCCCCGTCTCGTCGCGCAGCCGGTAGGCCACGCCGGGGACGAGGAAGGCGGTGTTGCGCAGCTTGAGCCGGACCGCCTCGGTGTCCAGCCGGGCACCGGTCTCGAAGTAACGGGCGTCGTGCCACCACCGGATCGAGGTGCCGGTGCGCTGGCCGCGCTTCATCGCGCCGGCCACCTGGAGGCCGGGACCGGGCGTGAAGGCCGCGTCCGGGCCGGGCCCGTCGAAGATCCCGGGTACGCCGTGCCGGAACGACATCGTGTGGACCTTGCCGGCCCGCCGGACGGTGACGTCGAACCGCCGGGACAGCGCGTTGACCGCCGAGGCGCCCACGCCGTGCAGGCCGCCGGAGGTCTTGTAGCCCGAGCCGCCGAACTTGCCGCCCGCGTGCAGCCGGGTCAGCACCAGCTCGACCCCGGAGATGCCGGACTTGGCGTGCACGTCGGTGGGGATGCCCCGGCCGTCGTCGTCGACCTGGACCGAGCCGTCGGCGTGCAGGATCACCTCGACCTTCGTCGCGTGGCCGGCGACGCCCTCGTCGGTGGAGTTGTCGAGGATCTCGTTGACGAGGTGACCCACGCCACGGCTGTCGGTCGAGCCGATGTACATGCCGGGGCGCTTCCGGACGGCGTCCAGGCCCTCCAGGTGCGTCAGGTCGTCGGCCCCGTACAGGGTCTCAGGCTGTGCGGTCAACTGGTCGTACTCCCAGGTCTCGGCGGTGTGGTGCCGCTCACCGTCTTGATCAACCCACATGATCGCCACGCGCGGCGCGCCGCAGCGAAGCCTAGCCGGGCGCTGTGACAACGCCGTGGCACCCGGCGCGGTACGCCGTTTCGTGCCCTTTCCGCCGGGCTCTCCCCCACCGTGCTCCGGGTGGCCCGGACACGTCAACGACGCGCACCGGTGGCGTCTTCCCCGTCCCGGCCGGGAGGGGCGTCCCGGGGGTTGGTCAGCCGCGCAGCAGCCGGGGTCGGGCGAAGTCCGCGTTGTCGATGACCAGGTCGGCCCGGCCGACCGGGTCCGCCTCGGCCAGGTAGACCTGCTGTGCGGCGAGGTAGCGGTCCCGGTGCAGCCGCTCGGCCTCCTCGGCGCCCTCCCGGTCGGCGTCCCGGTCCACCCCTCGGCGGACCGCCAGCTCGGCGGGCACTTCGAGCCAGATCCGCTGGTCCCAGAGGTCGTCCAGCTCGGGACGGAACGCGAAGACCCCGTCGACGACCAGTACGGCGTCCGGGGCGGCGGACGTGACCACGTCGGTGTGCTCGCGCTGGGTCAGCGGGTCGCGCAGGCACAGCACGCAGCGTCCGCTGCCGGTGGGGCCGGCCGGGCCGAGCAGCAGGTCGCGGATCGCCGGGAGGTCGGCGGCGTTGCGGTAGTACCCGGGGCCGGAGAGCCGGTCGTACAGATGGCGGTCCCGCCAGGGGCGCTTGAAGTCGTCCAGGCTGGCCCGCAGGACCGGGCGCCCGGCGGCGGCGATCCGGGCCGCGAGTTCGTGCCCGAGGGAGGTCTTGCCGGCGGCGGCGAACCCGTCGATACCCACCCGCAGCCGCCCGGGGCTCAGCGCCAGGACGCGGGCGGCGAGCAGGTCGATCAGCGCCCGCCGGGCCGGGGAGCCGGCCGGCGGCAGGGGCTGCTGCCAGGTGGAGACCGAGCGGTGCACGGGGGCTTCCATCGACCGACCCTATGTCGGGGCGTTGACGTGCGTCACACCCCCGTGATCTGATCGCCATCCAGAGGATCTTTCATATTTCCATTCCTGGATGGAGGCCGCGTATGTCCGTGCTCCGTCGTACCGCCCTGGCCGCCGCGCTCGCCGTCGCGTCGGCCGCGCTGTCGACCGCCGTCGCGCCGCCGGGGCCGGCCGCCGCCGCCCTGCCCACCGCCGCCGTCGCGCTGGGCGACAGCTTCATCAGCGGCGAGGGCGCCGGCGCGTACGCCCCGGTGGTGGACGTCAGCGGGGTGGCCCAGGGCTTCCCCGGCTGGTCCGCGCCGAACAGCAACGCCTACTTCTGCCACCGCTCCCCGAACGCCTCGCTGTTCCAGGCGGACCTGCCCGGCATCGCCGACCGGTTCAACCTGGCCTGCTCCGGCGGGCAGCCCTACGACATCGCCAACGCCTCCGCCACCCGGGCCAAGGGTCGGCAGGTCGCCGCCCAGCTCGACCAGCTCCGCGCGGTCGGCCAGTCGCACGACATCGACCTGGTGCTGATCGGTCTCGGCTCGAACAACAGCTCGTTCACCTTCGGCAGCGTGGCCGAGAAGTGCGCCAACCGGTTCATCGCCGACGCCTGGACCGGTTGGTGGGAGTTCTGGGCGTACCTCGGCGGGCCGGTGGAGCAGAAGCCCTGCACGGACGCCGACCTGGCCACGTCCGCCCAGTTCAGCGCCGCGACCGCGGAGACCACGGCGGCCGTACGCCAGATCCTCACCACCCTGGACCAGATCGACGCCGACGGTCAGCACCGGATCGTGTTCCAGGACTACACCAACCCGCTGCCGCCGGAGCTCGCCTCGGTCTACTGGGACGAGGACAGCCGGGACGACACCCGGGACAAGTTCCGCGCCCTCGGCGCCGAGCGGTACGCGGCCGGCTGCCCGATCCACCGGGCCAGCCTCGCCCCCGGCCAGCGCTTCTCGCAGGGCCTCGGCACGCTGGTCAGCTCGGTCCGGGCCAACCTCGCCGCCGAGTTCCCGAGCGCCGACCTGGTCTATCTGAACGTGCAGCGGGCCTTCGACGGGGCCCGGCTCTGCGAGTCGGCGGGCAGCCCGGCCAACGCGCTGGCCACCCC
The DNA here is from genome assembly GCF_022747945.1 of Micromonospora sp. R77. Taxonomy (NCBI): domain Bacteria; kingdom Bacillati; phylum Actinomycetota; class Actinomycetes; order Micromonosporales; family Micromonosporaceae; genus Micromonospora; species Micromonospora sp. R77. The sequence goes on along the minus strand of NZ_JALDST010000001.1, from coordinate 4,785,273 downwards.
GATCCGGCTCCAGGACGGTCCGACCGGCGTCTTCGTGACCAGCCTCTCCGGCTATGACAAGCTCGACATCCAGCGGATCGCGAACGCCTGCGGGACGTACTTCCAGACCTGCCAGGAATCCTGGCACCCGAGCGCGGCGGGCCACCGGGTGCTCGGCCGCTGCCTCGCCGGCGCCGCCGCGACGGCCGCCCGGGCGGTCTCCTGCGTCCGGGCCCCCGACGGCTCGGTGACCGTCGGCTGACCCTCGCCACGGTGGGGCGGTCCCGGCGGGACCGCCCCACCGGCCTCACTCGTGCGCGGCCGGGGCGCCCAGGCCGAGCAGGAGCGGGCCGGTCGGGTCGTCCACCAGGTCGCCGAGGCGGGTGTCGTCGAGGACGGCCAGGAAGGCGGCCTGGGCCCGGCGCAGCCTGCCGCGCAGCCGGCAGCCGGCGATCAGCGGGCAGACCGGCTGCTCGCAGGCGACCACCTCGTCGTCCCCCTCGAAGGCCCGGACGACCTGCCCGACGGTCAGCTCGGCGGCGTGCTCGGCGAAGGCCACCCCGCCGGAGCGGCCCCGGATGGTGACCAGCACGCCGAGATGCTGCAACCGCTGGACCACCTTGGCCACGTGGCTGCGGGGCAGCGCGAGCCGCGTGGCGAGTTCATCCACCGTGGTGCGCGCCGGGGACGCGGCGGTGAGCATGGCGATCCGCAACGCCATGTCGGTGGACCGGTTGAGCTTCACAAGAGTGACCCTAACCAGCGCGAACGCCCCGCGATACCGGCCAGGAGGCCCACGGTCGGTGTGATCCGGACGACCCCCGGACCCGGGACCTTCGACCTAGAAGTGGACTTTAAGACTCCTGTTAAGTGGGGTTCGTCCCACCGAACCCCAAGGAGTAGTCGTGCTCTCTGAATCATCCGCAGCCGTGGTGAAGGCGACCCTGCCCGTCGTGCAGGCCCACGGAGAGGCGATCACCGGTTGCTTCTACCCGCGCATGTTCGCGGCGCACCCCGAACTGCTCAACGTCTTCAACCGGGGCAACCAGGCCAACGGGGCGCAGAAGGCGGCGCTCGCCGCCTCCGTGGTGGCGTACGCCGAGCACCTCCTCGGCGGCAACGACGCCTCCTGGACGCCGATCCTGGAACGGATCGCCCAGAAGCACGTCTCGCTCGGCATCCGGGCTCCCCAGTACACGATCGTCGGGCGGCACCTGATGGCCGCGATCGGCGAGGTGCTGGGGGACGCCGTCACCCCCGAGGTGGCCGCCGCCTGGGACGAGGTCTACTGGCTGTTCGCCTGCGAGCTCATCGCCCGCGAGGCCCGCCTCTACACCGAGGCCGGCATCGCCGAGGGCCAGTCGATCTGGCGGGAGTGGCGGGTCGCTAGCCGGGTCGAGGAGACCCCGGAGGTCGTCTCGTTCACGCTGGTCCCGGCCGACGGCGGCCCGGTGCCCACCTTCACCCCCGGGCAGTACGTCTCCGTCGCGGTGGACCTCGACAGCGACGGGGGCCAGCAGATCCGGCAGTACAGCCTCTCCGGTTGCCCGGACGCCGACCACTGGCGGATCACCGTGAAGCGGGTACGCGGCGTCGCCGGCGCACCCGACGGCGTCGTCTCCACCTTCCTGCACGAGCGGGTCGCAGCCGGTGACGTCCTGCGGCTCAGCCCGGCCTGCGGCGAGGTCAGCGCGGTGGCCGGCGAGGGCCCGCTGCTGCTGGTCAGCGCCGGCATCGGACTCACCCCGGCGATGGCGGCGCTGGAGCACCTGGCGGTCACCGAACCCGATCGTCCGGTGGTGCTGGTGCACGCCGACCGGGCGGGAACCGCGCACGCGCTGCGCAACGAGCTGCCCCGGCTCCAGGAACAGCTGCCCAACCTGCAGCTGCGCCTCTGGTACGAGGACGTCACCGACGGCCAGCTCAGCGGCCTGAAGGCGGAGGTCGCCGCCGGCCTGGTCGACCCGGAACTCATCCCGCTCACCCCGGAGGCACACGTGCACCTCTGCGGCCCGGTGCCGTTCATGACCACGGTCCGGGGCGGCCTGCTGCGCCGCGGCGTGCCGAGCGAGCGGATCGCGTACGAGGTGTTCGGGCCGGGCATGCTCCACGACCAGCGGGTCTGAGCCACAGCTGCGCGAGGCCCCTGTCCCGGTGGGTTCCCACCGGGACAGGGGCCCTTGTCGGGTCGAGGTCAGCCGAGGGCGACCGTGAGCAGCACCGCGGAGTCCTCGTCGGCGTGCAGGGCGTGCCGGGCGTCCGGGATCGGCAGCAGGTCGCCGGTCACCCCCGTCCAGGACCGGTCGTCGGCGACCAGGCGGACCCGGCCGCGCAGCACCTGCAGGGTCGCCGCGCCGGGGCTGGCGTGCTCCTCGAGCGCACGGCCCGCGACCAGCACGAGCAGGGTCTGCCGCAGCGGGCGGCCGGCTCCACCGTAGACCGTACGGGCACTGCGTCCGCTGTCGGTGGCGTGGGCCAGGGTGAGTTGCTCCTCGATCAGTTCGGAGAGCGAGGACGGGGACACGGGTACCTCCCGGGGTTCACGTTCGTCATGCCGGTGGCCGCCCGCCGCAAAACGGGAGCCACCGTCACCTCTTTGCTCAGCCTGCTCCCCGCAACGGGTGGCGACCAGGGGCGCTGGTCCCTGGACAGCGCCGGACGGCACGGCCCGTGACGATCTCCCATCGGGCCGACGACCTGCCCGGAGAAGTCGATGATCTACAGGTTAGGCAGCGGACACCAGGGTACGGACCTCCCATGCGCGTCCTTGGAATCAACGCGGTCTTCCACGATCCCGCCGCTGCCCTGGTGGTCGACGGCACGGTGGTGGCCGCCGCCGAAGAGGAACGGTTCAGCCGCCGCAAGCACGGCAAGCGTCCCGTGCCGTTCTCCGCGTGGGAACTGCCGGAGCTGTCCGCCGCGTGGTGCCTGACCAGCGCCGGGATCGACGTCGACAGCCTCGACGCGGTCGCGTACTCGTTCGACCCCGGGCTCTGCCGGGACGCCGGCAGCCTCGGCCTCGCCGACCCGTGGGACTGGCTGCGCGTCGACTACGCCACCCGGGCCCCGCAGTTCCTCGCCGCCGCGCTGCCCGGCCTCGACCCGGAGAAGGTGCGGTTCGTGCCGCACCACGTGGCGCACGCCGCCTCCGCCGGGCTGGCCGCCCCGCCGGCCGGCGACGACACCGCGGTGCTGGTGCTGGACGGTCGCGGCGAGGTGGCCAGCCACCTCGCGGGCGTCTACCGGGGCGGGGAACTCTCGTCGCTCCACTCGCAGGAGCTGCCGCACTCGCTCGGCCTGCTCTACGAGGACCTGACCCGGCACCTGGGCTTCCTGCACTCCAGCGACGAGTACAAGGTGATGGCGCTGGCCTCGTACGGCGAGCCGAAGCACCTGGGTCTGCTGCGCGAGCTGGTCCGGGTCACGCCCGAGGGTGGCTTCCACGTGGACCGGATCGACTGGGGCAGCATGGCCAAGGCGGTCGCCGCCGGTGGCGAGCTGACCGCCGAGCACGCCGACCTGGCGTCCAGCGTGCAGGCCCGGCTGGAGGAGGTCGTCCTCGACCTGTCCCGCTGGCTGTACGACGCCTCCGGCGGCGCGTCCACCCTGGCCATGGCCGGCGGGGTGGCGCTGAACTGCGTGGCGAACGCGCGCCTCGCCGCCGAGGGGCCGTACCGGGACGTGTGGGTGCAGCCGGCGGCGGGCGACTCGGGGACGGCGCTCGGCGCGGCCCTGCACGTGGCCGGCACGCTCGGCGACCGGTCCACCGCGATGGCCGGGGCCGACCTGGGGCGCGGCTGGTCCGACGAGGAGCTGGAGGCGGAGCTGCGCCGGGCCGCGCTGACGTACACCCGGCCGGCGTCGATCGCGGCCGAGGCGGCCCGGGTGCTCGCCGACAACGGCATCGTCGCCTGGTACCAGGGCCGCAGCGAGTACGGCCCCCGCGCGCTGGGCCACCGGTCGCTGCTCGCCCACCCCGGCGACCCGGACACCACCCGCCGGATGAACGACGTCAAGGGCCGGGAGCAGTTCCGGCCGATCGCCCCGATGGTCCGCGCGGAACGCTTCGCGGAGCTCTTCGACGGCGTCTACCCCAGCCCGTACATGCTCTTCGTGCACCGGGTTAAGCCGGAGTGGCGGGACCGCATCCCGGCCGTCACCCACGTCGACGGCACCGCCCGGGTGCAGACCGTGCACGCCGACACCGAGCCGGTGGTGGCCGAGCTGCTGGCCGAGTTCGAGCGGCTGACCGGGCTGCCGGTGGTGGTGAACACCTCGCTGAACACCGCCGGCCGGCCGATGGTGGACACCCCGCGCGAGGCGATGGAGCTGTTCGGCTCGGCCCCGGTGGACCTGCTCGCCCTCGGCCCGTTCGCGGTGCACCGTCGGACGCTCGGCGGTGACCGGTGATCAGCGTGGTGGTGCCGACGCTCGGCCGGCCGAGCCTGACGGCACTGCTCGACGTGCTCGCCGGCCAGCTCGACGAGCTGCCCGAGGTGGAGCTGCTGCTGGTCGACGACCGCCGCGACGACAACGACGGCCGGCACGACGGCACCGGCGAGCTGGCGGTGCCGGGAGCACTGGCGGCGTACACGAAGGTGCTGACCGGGCGGGGCGCGGGCCCGGCGGCGGCCCGCAACCTGGGCTGGCGGGCGGCCCGCGGGTCGTGGGTGGTCTTCCTGGACGACGACGTGCGGCCCGCGCCGGACTGGTGCCGGCGGCTGCGCGACGACCTCGCGGCGGCCGACGCGGTCGGCGGCGTGCAGGGCTGGGTCGAGGTGCCGCTGCCGGCGGACCGCCACCCCACCGACTGGGAGCGGGTCACCGCCGGCCTCGCCGACGGGAACTGGATCACCGCGGACATGGCCTACCGGCGGGCCGCGCTGGCCGCCGTCGGGGGCTTCGACGAGCGCTTCCCCCGGGCCTACCGGGAGGACGCCGAACTGGCGCACCGGGTGCGGCGCGCCGGCTGGCGGCTGGTCCGCGGCGAGCGCCGGGTCACCCATCCGGTACGCCCCGAGAGCCGCTGGGTCAGGCTGCGCACCCAGCGCGGCAACGCCGACGACGCACTGCTGCGCCGACGTACGGCCCGACCTGGCGCCGACCTGCCGACCACCCCGGGTCGGCGACCCCGGCACGTGGCGGTCACCGCCGCCGGTGCGGTGGCGCTGGCCGCCGCCGTGGCGTGGGCAGGCATCCCGCCGCCTCCCGCCCGCCCGGTGCTCGGTGTCACCGCCGGCCTCGCCGCGCTCGGCTGGGCGGCCGGCACCGCCGAGTTCGCCGGGCCCGGATCGCGCCCGGCCCGGGAACCGCCGACGAGGTCGCCACCATGCTGGTGACCAGCGCGCTCATCCCCCCGCTCGCCGTCACCCACTGGGTACGCGGCTGGTGGCGCAGCCGGTCGGTGCCCGCCGGCGTGCTCGGCCCGGAGGCGGCACGATGACGTCCACCGCCCACGGCGACCGGCCCGACCGGGAGCGGCCGGTGCTCTTCGACGCGGTGCTGCTCGACCGGGACGGCACGCTGGTCGAGGACGTGCCCTACAACGGCGACCCGGAGAAGGTCCGGCCGCTGCCCGGCGTCCGGGAGGCCCTCGACCGGCTGCGGGCGGCCGGGCTGCGGCTGGCCGTGGTGACCAACCAGTCCGGGCTGGCCCGGGGCCTGTTCACCGCCGCACAGATGCGGGCCGTGCACGACCGGATCTCCGAACTGCTCGGCCCCTTCGACAGCTGGCACGTCTGCCCGCACGACGACACCGACGGCTGCGCCTGCCGCAAGCCCGCGCCCGGTCTGGTGCACGCCGCCGCCACCGCGCTCGGCACCACGCCCCGGCGCTGCGTGCTGGTCGGCGACATCGGCCGGGACATGGTCGCGGCCGCCGGCGCGACCGCCGCCGTCATGGTGCCGACCCCGGTCGACCCGTCCGGCCGAGGAGGCCGCCGCGCGCCGGTGGTGGCCGACCTGCCGGCGGCGGCGGACGAGATCCTCGACCGGATGGCGCTGGTCGCCGGTCGTCCGCCGTACCGCACGGGCGCGGCACCGTGCTGGTGGTCCGCAGCGACTCCGCCGGGGACGTCCTGGTCACCGGCCCCGGCATCCGCGCGGTCGCCGCCGGCGCCGACCGGGTCGTGCTGCTCTGCGGCCCGCGCGGTCGCGCCGCCGCCGAACTCCTCCCCGGCGTCGACGAACTCATCGAGTGGCCGCTGCCCTGGATCGACGGCGACCCCGCATCCGTCGACCCCGACGACATCCGCCAGCTCACCGACCGGCTCACCGACATCGCCGCCGACGAGGCCGTCATCTTCACCAGCTTCCACCAGTCCCCGCTGCCCCTGGCCCTGCTCCTTCGGCTGGCCGGCGTGCCAAGGATCAGCGCCATCAGCGACGACTACCCCGGCTCGCTGCTCGACGTCCGCCACCGCGTGCCGGTCGGCGTACCCGAACCCGAACGGGCCCTGTCCCTGGCCGCCGCCGCCGGCTTCGCCCTGCCGGACCACGACGAACCGGACCTGCGACTGCGCGCGGACCTCACCGACCCGGCGGACCCGGTCGAGGGCGACTACGTGGTGCTGCATCCCGGCGCGTCGGTGCCGACCCGGGCCTGCCCGCCCCGAACTGGCCACCCGGATCGTGCGCGCTGGTGGCCGCCGGCTACCGGGTGCTGGTCACCGGCGGCGCGGGCGAGCGGGACCTCACCGCCCGGGTCGCCGCAGCCGGCGGCACCGACCTGGGCGGGCGCACGGGGCTCGGTGCTGGCTGGCCGCCGGTGATCGCCGGTGCCGGCGCGCTGGTGGTCGGCAACACCGGCCCCGCGCACCTCGCCGCCGCCGTCGGTACGCCCGTCGTCAGCCTCTTCGCCCCGACCGTCCCCTACGGACAGTGGGGTCCCTACCGGGTGCCGAACGTCCGGCTCGGCGACGCCGACGCCGCCTGCCGGGACACCCGGGCGGCGATCTGCCCGGTCACCGGGCACCCCTGCCTGACCGGGATCGACCCGGCCGAGGTCGTCGCCGCCGTCCGACTCCTCGCACCCCCGCCCACCTGACCACCCCCGACCCTGTCCACCCCGTCCCAGTCGCGAGGAGAGGCATGAACGTTCTGCTCTGGCACGTGCACGGCTCCTGGACCACGTCCTTCGTGCACGGGCGACACCGCTACCTGGTCCCGGTCACCCCGGACCGGGGCCCGTACGGCCTCGGCCGGGCGCGGACCTATCCGTGGCCCGACAGCGCCGTCGAGGTGACGCCGGAGCAGCTCGGCCGGGCCGAGGTGGACGTGGTGATCCTGCAACGCCCCGAGGAGCTGGAGCTGGCCCAGCAGTGGCTGGGTCGCCGGCCCGGCCGTGACCTCCCGGCGATCTACGTCGAGCACAACACCCCCAAGGGCGACGTGCCCAACACCCGCCACCCGATGGCCGACCGGGACGACCTGCTGCTCACCCACGTCACGCACTTCAACGAGCTGTTCTGGGACAACGGCGGCACCCGCACCGCCGTCGTCGAGCACGGCATCGTCCCGCCCCGGGTGGAGTGGACCGGCGACGTGGACCACCTCGCCGTGGTCACCAACGAGCCGGTACGCCGCTGGCGGGTCACCGGCACCGACCTGATGCCCCGGTTCGCCGCCGTCGCCCCGCTGGACGTCTTCGGCATGGGGGTGGCCGGGCTGCCGGACGCGTTGACCGCGCGCGGCCTGGCACTCCCCCACCCGGTCACCGGCTTCGACGACCTGCCGCAGGACCGGATGCACGCGGAGGTGGCGCGGCGGCGGGCGTACCTGCACCTGTGCCGGTGGACCTCGCTCGGGCTGAGCCTGATCGAGGCGATGACCATCGGGATGCCGGTCGTGGCGCTGGCCACCACCGAGGCGGTGGACGCCGTACCGCCCGACGCGGGGGTGCTCTCCACCCGGGTCGACACGCTGATGGAGGCGGCCCGCTGGCTCGCCGGGGACCGCGACGCGGCGTACCGGCTGGGGGCGCGGGCGCGTGAGGTGACCAAGGAACGTTTCGGGCTCGACCGGTTCCTCGCTGACTGGGACCGACTCATGGAGGAGGAGACATGCGCATCGCGATGATTTCGGAGCACGCCAGCCCGCTCGCCGTCCTCGGCGAGGAGGACGCCGGCGGTCAGAACACCCACGTGGCGGAACTCGCCTCCGCGCTGGTCGGCGAGGGGCACGACGTTCGCGTCTACACCCGCCGCGACGCGGCAGGGCTCGCCGAGTCGGTGTCCACGCCGGCCGGCTACCAGGTGTGGCACGTGCCGGCCGGCCCCGCCCGGCGGGTGCCCAAGGACGAACTGCTGCCCTACATGGGCGAGTTCGGCAGCTGGCTGGCCGACCGGTGGCGGCACGGGGACTGGACCCCCGACGTGGCGCACGCGCACTTCTGGATGAGCGGCCTGGCCACCGTGCACGCCGGGCGGCGGGCCGGGGTGCCGACCGTGCTGACGTACCACGCGCTGGGCGCGGTGAAGCGCCGCCACCAGGGCTCCCGGGACACCAGCCCACCAGGACGGGTCGGCTACGAGCGGGCGCTCGGCCGGGCCGTCGACCGGGTCATCGTGCAGTGCGAGGACGAGGTGGGTGAGCTGGTCCGGCTGGGTGTGCCCCGGTCCCGGATGGCGCTGGTCCCCTCCGGCGTCAACCAGGAGGTGTTCCGCCCCGACGGTCCGGTCGCCCCGCGCGACCCGGCCCGGCCGCGGATCCTCACCGTCGGCCGGATGGTGGAACGCAAGGGCTTCCTGGAGGTCGTCCGGGCGCTGCCGGCCGTCCCCGAGGCCGAGTGCGTGGTGGTCGGCGGCCCGCCGGCGGAGCTGCTCCCCGCCGACTCGTTCGCCCGCCGGCTGCGCGCCATCGCCGAGTCCTGCGGCGTCGCCGACCGGGTGAAGCTGGTCGGCGCGGTGCCCCGCGAGGAGATGGCCGCCTGGTACCGCTCGGCCGACGTGCTGGTCGCCGCCCCCTGGTACGAGCCGTTCGGGCTCACCCCGCTGGAGAGCATGGCCTGCGGCGTGCCGGTGATCGGCACGAACGTCGGTGGCATCGCCGACACCGTGGTCGACGGGCTCACCGGCGACCTGGTGCCGCCGCGCGACCCCCGCGCACTGGGCACCGCGATCCGCCGGCTGCTCGCCGACAAGGTGCGCCGGTTCGCGTACGCCACGGCGGCGCTGGACCGGATCCGCAGCCGCTACTCGTGGAAGCGCTGCGCCGAGCAGCTCAGCGCGGTCTACGCCTCGGTGAGCACCGTCGCCCGACCGGCCCCGGCGGTGGCCTGATGACCCATCTGGACACCCTCGACGCGCACCTGTCCGGGCTGGCGGCGGCGCTGCTGCCGTACCGGCGGGAGGCCGAGCGGCTGGCCGACTGGGGCACCGAACTGGCCTGGACCCTGGCCCGGGGCGGCCGGCTGCTGGTGGCCGGCAACGGCGGCAGCGCCGCCGAGGCCCAACACCTCACCGCCGAACTCGTCGGCAAACTCCGCGACGACCGCGAACCACTCTCCGCCATCGCCCTGCACGCCGAAACCAGCGCCATGACCGCCATCGGCAACGACTACGGCTACGACGAGGTCTTCGCCCGCCAGGTCCGCGCCCACGGCCGACCCCACGACATCCTCCTGCTCCTGTCCACCAGCGGCACCAGCACCAACCTCCTCACCGCCGCCCAGGCCGGACACGACACCGGACTCCGCTGCTGGGCCTTCACCGGGCCCAGCCCCAACCCCCTCGCCCAGCTGTGCCACGAGGTGCTGGCCGTGCCGTCGCCGGACAGCCAGGTCGTGCAGGAGCTGCACCTGGTCTCCAGCCACCTGCTCTGCGAGTACGTCGACCAGGCCCTGCCGCTGGTCCGGCAGCTCCCGACGTCCGCGGTCGGCGGCCTTCGCGCCGTGGGGCGACACCGGCGCGGAGCGCCGGCCCGGTCCCTGGCCGGCGTCGGCCTGCCCGACGGCCTCAACGGCCACGGCACGAACGGGCTCGGCCCAACGGCCACGGCACCAACGGCCACGGGCTGACGGCCACGGCACGACCGGGCGTCGGGGCGGACCCGCACCGGGGGCCGACGGGCTGGGCGGCTCGACGGACACCGGCCGACGGTGCTCGACGAGACCCGCAACGGGTCGGTCCGCCCGGCGGTGCCCCGGCACCGGCCGCGGTGTTCGCCGCCGACCGTCGGTGACGCGCTGCTCGAGACGTGGCCGGCGCGGTGACCGCGTCGCCGGACGCCCCCGCCGGCTGGACGAACGGTCCGCGACCGACCGCCCTGCTCACCCGGCCTGGCCGCCCTGCTCGCGGCGGCCCGGGCGAGGTCGCCCTGGTCACCGCGCTCGCCGACGGCCGGCGGCGCGCGGCTGGAGAAGATCTCGCCGACGCCGGGGTCGAGGTGTACCCGATGCTGCCCGGCGCGACCGCCGAGAAGATCCGGCTCCGCTCCGGCGGGCAGACCCTGCGCGGCTCGACCGGGGCGGCGACCCGCAGTCGCCGGCCGAGCCGTCCGACGCGACGCTGGAGCTGCTCTCCACGCCTCCGCCATGCTGGTCAGCGACTACGGCCGCGGACTGGTCCGGCAGCCGACGTTGCGCGCGGCGCTGGCCGCCACCCGCCCCGGTGGTGTGGGACCCGCACCCGCGCGGTCCCGTCGCCGTGGCCGGCGCCCGGCTGACCACCCCCAACCTCGCCGAGCTGCGGCAGCTCACCGGCGACGCCGGGCCGTTCCGCGCTCTCCACCGCCACCCGGGCCGGGCACGCGCTGCGCCGACGCTGGCGGGTCGGCGCGGTCGCGGTAACCATGGGCGGGGACGGCGCGGTGCTCTGCCACTCCGGCAGCACCGCTGTTGGTCGTCCCGCCGCCCGCCGCCGACCGGGTCGAGGACACCTGCGGGGCGGGCGACCGGTTCGCCGCCACCGCCGCGCTGGCCCTCGGTGACGGGGCGCGGTGGCCGAGGCGGTCGGCGCGGCCGTCGCCGCCGCGTCCGCGTACGTGGCGGCGGGCGGGGCCGCCGGGCTGCACCGTGGGCAGGGGCAGCGGCCCGTCCTGGCCGCGGCCCGCACCACCGAGGAACTGGTGGCGAGGGTACGCGCCGACGGCGGCACCGTGGTCGCCACCGGCGGCTGCTTCGACATCCTGCACGCCGGGCACGTCGCCACCCTCCAGGCGGCCCGCCGGCTCGGCGACTGCCTGGTGGTCTGCCTCAACTCCGACCGCAGCGTCCGAGGGCTGAAGGGACCGGAGCGCCCGGTCAACCCGGAGCGCGACCGGGCCGGGCTGCTGGCCGCGCTGGACTGCGTGGACGGCGTCGTCGTCTTCGACGAGTCGACCCCGCACCAGGTGCTGGGCCGGCTGCGTCCCGACGTCTGGGTCAAGGGCGGCGACTACGTCGAGGCGGAACTGCCCGAGGCCGACCTGGTGCAGCGCTGGGGCGGCGACACCGTGGTGGTGCCCTACCTCGACGGGCGGTCCACCACCGACATGATCGCCGCGGCGCGCGCGGGCCGGGGCTCCGGCGACTGGCCGGCGACGACCGTGGCGCAACCGGCATCGGGACGACGGTCGCCCCGTCGACCGGAGGAGGGGGCACGATGAGCGAGCGGATCGTCAGGTCCGGGAACGGTCGCCGGCCGTCGGTGGGCGGCGGCATGAGCAGCGAACTGAACGGTGCGGCGACCGTCCTGGTCACCGGCGGGTCCAGCGGGCTCGGGCGCGGTGGTCGTCGCCGCGGTGGCCGGGCCGGCGGCCGACCGCTGGTGCTGGACCGGCAGCGCCCCGCCGACGGGGTGCCGTGGATCCAGTGCGACCTGGCCGACACCGCGGGCCGCCGAGGCCGCCACCCGGCACCTGGCCGAGCGGTCCGGCGGCCTGGACGCGGTGGTGACCGCCGCCGGGATGGACGTGCCCGGCCGACTCGCCGACGTGCCGGGCGAGACCTGGGACCGGATCGTGGCGATCAACCTGCTCGGCACCGCCGCGGTGGTCCGGGCCGCGCTGCCCGAGCTGGAGCAGGCGCACGGCACGGTGGTGACCGTGGCGTCGACGCTGGGCGTGAAGGCGGTCAGCGACGCGACCGCGTACTGCGCGGCGAAGTTCGGGGTGGTCGGCTTCACCCGGGCGCTCGCCGCCGAGCTGGCCGGGAAGGTGGGTGTGACGCTGCTGATCCCGGGTGGGATGCGGACGGCGTTCTTCGACGACCGGGACGAGCAGTACAGGCCCGGCCCGGACGCCGTCCTCAACGACCCGGCCGACACCGCCGAGGCGGTCCTGTTCGCGCTCTCCCAGCCGCCCGGCTGCGCGGTACGCGAACTGGTGGTCTGCGCCGAGCAGGAGTCGTCGTACCCGTGATCCTGGTGCTGCGGGCGCTCGGCGTCGGTGACCTCGCGACCGGGGTGCCGGCGCTGCGCGCGGTGCGTGCCGCGTACCCCGGTGAGGAGCTGGCGCTGGTCGCGCCGCGCTGGTTGGCGCCGCTGGTCGCGCTGACCGGCGCGGTGGACCGGCTGGTCGAGGCGGACGGGCTGGGCCACCTGTCGTGGTCCGGCCCGCCGCCGGACCTGGCGGTCAACCTGCACGGCCGGGGCCCGCAGTCGCACCGGATGCTGGCCGAGGCCCGGCCGCGCCGGCTGCTCGCCTTCGCCGACGCCGACGCCGGGCACCGGGACGGCCCGCGCTGGCGCCGACGAGCACGAGGTGGACCGCTGGTGCCGGCTGCTGGCCTGGTACGGCATCCCCGCCGACCGCACCGACCTGGCGCTGCGCCGGCCGGCGCCGGGGCGGCTGCCGACCGGGGTGAGCATCGTGCACGCGGGGGCGAAGGCCGCCCAGCGGCGCTGGCCGCCGGACCGGTTCGCGGCGGTGGCCCGCGCGCTGACCGACCGGGGTCACCGGGTGGTGGTCACCGGCAGTCCGGGCGAGCGGGACCTCGCCGTGGCGGTGGCCCGGCGGGCCGGGTTGCCCGCCGACGCGGTGCTGGCCGGGGCGACCGACGTCGGCGAGCTGGCCGCGCTGGTGGCGCACGCCCGGTTGGTGGTCAGCGGTGACACCGGGATCGGGCACCTGGCCACCGGCTACGGCACCCCGTCGGTGCTGCTGTTCGGGCCGGTGCCGCCGGCGCAGTGGGGGCCGCCGCCGGACCGGCCGTGGCACCAGGCGCTCTGGGTGGGGCCACGGCCGGCCATGGACGACTCCGGCGTCCATCCGGCGCTCGCGGAGCTGGAGGTGCCGGCGGTGCTCGCGGCCGTGCAGCGCAGCCTCAGACCGAAGGACGGGCCCCCTGTTAACGCCTCTGGTCGAGCAGGGGCCCCCTGTTAAGACCTCCGGTGGAGCAGGAGCCCTCGGTCGGCCACCCGCTCCACCCCGGTTACCCGTCGGTAGGTTACGGCGTAGGGTGGAGCGGTGAGCGGGGAGCCGGAGTACACGCAGGAGTTCATCGACGTCGACGGCGCCCGCATCGGGGTGCAGACGTACCCCGACCCGGAGGGCGTGCCGGACGCGCCGGTCGTGGTGATCTGGCCGGCGATGGGCGTGCGGGCCGCTACTACCGGCCGTTCGCGGCCGCGCTGCGCGCCGCCGGGCTCGGCGTCGTCGTGGCCGACCTGCGCGGCACCGGCGAGAGCACCCCGGCCCCCAGCCGCTCCTGCCGGTACGGCTACGCCGAGCTGGCCCGGGACGTCGACGCGGTGCTGGCCGCCCTCAAGCCCCGCCTGGACGGCCGGACCCGGCTGCTGCTCGGGCACTCCCTCGGCGGGCAGGTGGCGGTGCTGCACCAGGCCCTGTACGACGCGGACGCCGTGGACGGGCTCGCGCTGGTCGCGGTCGGGGTGCCGTGGTGGCGCGGCTATCCGGGTCTGCGCGGGTGGGGCGTGCTGCCGTACACCCAGGGGATCGCCGCCACCGCGCGGCTGCTCGGCGTCTGGCCCGGCTGGGGATTCGGCGGGCGGCAGGCGCGCGGGGTGATCCGGGACTGGGCGTACACCGCGCGGACCGGCCGGTTCCCCCGGCTCGACGGGGTGGACGCCGAGGCGGCCCTGCGCACCGTCCGGACCCCGGTGCTGGCGGTCAGCGTCGACGACGACCAGTACACGCCGCACCCCACCCTGGACCACCTCTGCGGCAAGCTGACCGCCGCCCCGGTGACCCGGCACCGCTACACGGTGGCCGAGGCCGGCGCCCTGCTGGACCACTTCACCTGGGTCCGCGCGGCGACGCCGCTGGCCGACCGCGTGGCCGACTTCGCCGCCGGCCTGCCCCGCCGCTGACCGGCGCCGCGCGCAAACCGGGGCGGCGGCCGACGCGCCGGACCGCCGGCGACCCGGAGCACGAGCAGGGCGATGTCGTCGCTCGGCACGTCGACCAGCTCGGCCAGCAGCGCGTCGCAGAACTCCTCCACCGGCAGGCCGGCCAGCCGGCCGCGTGGGCCACCATCGCCGAGGCCAGGGTCGACACCCGCAGACCGGTCACCCGTGCGATCCTTCCCCATCCCCCCGGCGGCGAATCCCACGCCGGCAGAAACCGGGGGCGTAGCAGCGCGGATGGCGGGTAAGCGGCACCGCCCGAACACGGTGGAGGGGGATCACAGATGTCCGAACGGCACACCGCACTGCGCTCGATGCACGACCTGGGCCTGGCGGCCTGGTTCGGTGGCTCGCTGATGGGAGCGCTCGGCGTCAACGGCGCGGCGGCACGGATCGACGACTCGACGCAGCGGCTCCCGGTGGCCTCGGCGGGCTGGGCCCGCTGGACCCCGGTGAACGCCGCGGCCATCGGCGCCCACCTGGCCGGCGCGGTGGGCGAACTGGTGACCGAGAGTCCCCGGGTCGCTGCCCAGGCGGGCGTGGCCAAGATGAGCGTGGTGAAGACCGCGCTGACCGTGGGCGCGCTCGCGGTGACCGGTTACAGCCGGTTGCTCGGCATGCGGTTGGAGAAGGCGGGCAACCCGCCCGTCGAGGGCATCACCGAGCCGCACTACCAGACGCCGGCGAACGTGGCGGCCAGCCAGCGGCAGATGAAGCTGCTCCAGTGGGCGATCCCGGCGATGACGGGCGCGCTGGTGGTGGTGACGGCGTACATGAGCGAACAGCAGAAGCCGTCCCAGGTGTTCCGCGGGATGCTCGGCCGGGCCGGTGGGCTGATGGCCGCGCCGAAGACGATCGGCAAGGTGGCCGCGATGGGTGCCGCCAAGCGGCACATGGCGATGTCCGGCAGCTGACCACGCCGACGCGCCCCGCGGCCGGGGCCCCACGACGAGGTGGGGCTCCGGCGGCGCGGCGCGTCGCCGCCCGCCGGCTCCGGCCCGCCGGGGACCACCCGGCGCACGCCGGCATGCCGGCGGCGGTCACGACCGATCGGCGTGGGCACCCCAGGAGCGACCAGCGAGGTGGCGATGAGCAGGAAGAAGAAGTCGGGCGGGGACGCCGACGGGCGGGGGCCGGAGTCGGTCGCCCCGTGGGGCACCACCGACGGGTTCGACGCCGGTCCGCCGTGGGGCGTCGGCGAGGACTCGCCGATGGACTCCGGCAGCGAGGAGACCGCCGTGTCGGACGGCCGGCGGGTGGACCGGCGGGCCGGCGCGCCCGCCACTCCGGGGCCGGCGGCCGGGCGGCACGGGTTCGGCCCGGTGGAGCCGACCCGGACCACCGAGGCGGGGCCGGGCGCACCGCCCGACCCGGCGCCGGCCCGGCGGTCCTTCCCGGACGACAGCGCCGGGGGCGACCTGCCGGACAACGCGCTGGAGGAGGCGACCGGCATGCACCCGGAAGGGGTCAGCCGGCGCGGCTGACGACCCACAACCTGAACCGCTGACGGCGGCCCGGATCACCGGGCCGCCGTCGCGTGCGCGGGCCTTCCGCGCGCAAAGGCATAGATGATCGTCCATAAAATCCGCCTCGGCAAGCCTGCGCGGAGCACATTTCCACCCGGTGCCGAATCCGGCGCCGAGGATGTTACCAGCGAGTAGACGACGTGTTACGAAGTGACCTCCCCCACACCGGAGGTCATGAATGCCCCGTCGCCTGCTCCCCGCCCTCGGCAGCCTCACCGCCGGGCTCCTGCTCGCCCTCGGCCTCGCCGCCCCCGCCTCCGCCGCCGGCACCGACTACGCCGCCCTCGGCGACTCCTACTCCTCCGGCGTCGGCACCAACAACTACGACGGCACCAGCGGCTCCTGCCTGCGCAGCCCGCAGTCGTACCCGCGGCTCTGGGTGAACAGCCACACCGTGGCCAGCTTCCAGTTCGTCGCCTGCTCCGGGGCCACCACCCGGGAGGTGCTGAACAACCAGCTCGGCGCGTTGAACTCCGGCACCGACCTGGTCACCATCTCCATCGGCGGCAACGACGCCGGCTTCGCCAACGTGGTGACCACCTGCCGGCTGGGCAGCGACAGCAGCTGCCTGAGCGCGGTGAACACGGCCAAGGCGTACATCAGCAACACCCTGCCGGGACGGCTGGACGAGACGTACCGGGCGATCCGCAGCCGGGCACCCGGTGCCCGGGTGGTGGTGCTGGGCTACCCACGCCTGTTCGAGCTGGGCTCCTGCGGCTTCGGCAGCATCAGCGAGTACAAGCGGAGCCTGCTCAACGGCGGCTCGGACACCATGTCCGGGGTGATCTCCGCCCGGGCCGGCGCGGCCGGGTTCAGCTACGTCGACGTACGCGGCCGGTTCGCCGGGCACGGGGTCTGTGCGTCCACCCCGTGGATCAACGGGACCACCTTCCCGGTCGTCGAGTCGTACCACCCGAAGGCCGCCGGGTACTCCGGCGGCTACCTGCCGGCGCTCGCCGCGGCAACCGGCTGACCCGCCAGGAACACCGAACGGCCCGACCGCTGATGCGGTCGGGCCGTTCGTCGGTCGGCGTCAGCGGTGGCTGGCCGGAGCCCAGAGCGGCCGCTCCGGCTCGGGCACGGGGTGCAGGCCCGGCTCGTGCAGGCCCTCCTCCGCGACCCGGCCGATCCGGGCGTACGCCTCGGGCCGGATGGACTTCAGCACGACGCCCCAGAGCAGGCCGATCAGCGCGGCGGCCATCGGGATGGCCGGCAGCAGCCACTTCAGGTACGCGGCGGTGTCCGGCGCCAGCAGCGCGTCGAAGTTGACCAGCATCACGACGAGGACGGTGCCCAGCAGCAGGGTGCCGAGAACCGGGGCGATGAGCCGCTGCCACAGCGACTCCGGTCCGGAGCGGCCCCGGAAGAAACCGACCACCGAGGCCGAGGTCAGCGTCATCAGCAGCACCACGCCGACCGCCGCCGAGCCGGAGAGCCAGGTGAACAGGTCGAGCAGCGGGTCCCGGCCGGCGACAGCGAACGTCATGAAGACGGCGATCGCCAGCACGCTCTGCACGATCGAGCCGGCGACCGGGGCACCGGACCGGTTCGAGGTGGCGCCCAGGAAGCGCGGCAGCACGTTCTCCCGGCCCAGCGCGAACAGGTAACGGGCCACGCCGTTGTGGAACGACAGCAGGGCGGCCAGCACCGAGGTGACGAAGAGGACGTTCGCGATGTCCGCGACGGCGCTGCCGGCGTACTGGCCGAGTGCGCCGAAGATCACACCGGGGCCCGCCTCGGCGGACGCCTTGGCGGCGTTCTCCGGACCGGTGAGGACGGTCAGCGACCAGGCCGAGAAGGCGTAGAAGAGACCGGTGAAGGCGACCGCGATGTAGGTGGCCCGGGCCACGGTGCGCCGCGGGTCCTTGACCTCCTCGCTGTAGATGGCGCCACTCTCGAAGCCGGTGAAGGCCGCGATGCCGAGCGCGAAGACCGCGCCGAAGCCGGCGGTGAAGAGGTTGCCGGGCAGGATGCCGTCGAAGGTGACCGTGCCGCCGGCCGGGTGACCGAAGGAGATCACGTCGAAGATGAGCACGACGATGCACTCCAGGCCGAGCAGGACGGCCAGCACGGTGGCGTTCAGGTCGATCCGCAGGACGCCGAGGAGGCCGACGACGATCCAGGCCATCACGGCCCAGACCCACCAGGACAGGTCGAGGTCGAACTTGCTGGCCATGAAGTCCTTGAGGACGAAGCCGAGCAGGCCGTAGAGGCCGATCTGGATGGCGTTGTAGGCGGCCAGCGCGATGCCGGAGCCGGCCACGCCCCCCGCGCGACCGAGACCGTTGGCGATGTACGCGTAGAAGGCGCCGGCGTTGGCCACGTACCGGCTCATCGCCGCGTAGCCGACGGCGAAGACGGCCAGCACGACGGCGAGCAGCACGAAGCTGAGCGCCGTGCCGACGTTGCCGGTGACGGCGTAGGTCGTCGTGACGCCACCACCGAGCACGGTCAGCGGGGCGGAGGCGGCGACGGTGAAGAACACCAGATGGGCGGTGCCGAGCCGACCGCGGCGCAGGCCGCTGTCGGCGAAGAACGGATCGGCGGACAAGTGGCTCTCCAGGGGGCGTGGGAGTTTCGGGGGATGGGACTTGCAGAGATCCTGGGGCAGAGTATTGGTGATCACGGATCGTCACAAGTCCACTTCGAATAACTATTTACAACGTTCGGCTCTCTGTCCGAATTGAACTGTCAGTGTTGATGCCGTACCGTGCCGTGTCGATGCTCACGGCCGCCCGCTGAGGGATACCGATGACCTACCACAGTGCACATTCCGTCTACCGGCTCGCCGATGCGTTGTTCCTGATCGGCCACGACGAGTTCTCCGGGAAGCCACACGGGGCCCTCGACCGGCTCAACTGCGCCCTGGCCGGCGCGGCACTCGCCGAGCTGATCTTCGAGCGTCGGGTCACCATCGACAACGGTGGGGTGATCGCGGTCGACCGGCGGCTCTGGCAGGAGCCGCTCACCGACCTCCTGGTGACCGAGATCATCGGCCGCGAGGGGGTGCACCCCACCCGGCTCTGGATCCGCTATCTGCGCGACCACCTGAACATCCAGGAGCGGGTCGGCACCCGGCTGGCGACCGCCGGGGTGGTCCGCCGGGAGCAGGGCCGCGCCCTGCGCCGCTCGGTCCGGTGGCCCGCGGTCGATCCCAACCAGGCGGCCTCGCCCCGGGTCCGCCTCACCGCCCTGCTGATGCGCCAGCAGCGCACCGAGCTGGACGCGGAGACCCTGCTGCTGGCGGCCCTGACCGGCGCGGTCGGCCTCGGGTCGAACGTCTTCGACGAGCAGGTGAGCGCGCGGATGCGCGACTGCCGCAGGTTCCTGCCGCCACCGCTGGACGGGCTGCACGGGGCGGTCGTCGCCGCCCTCGACGCCGCCACCGTCGCGGTACGCCGCTGACCGTCGCCCGCCCCACCGACGGTGGGGCGGGCGGTACGGGTCAGGCCGGGTCGCGCCACATCGGATAGAGGCTCGGGCCGTCGGGCAGGTCGAGGGTGACCTCCCGGCGGCCGAAGCCGTGCCGCTCGTAGAGGGCCGCGTTCCGCGGCGAGCTGGCCTCCAGGTAGGCGGCCGAACCGCGCTCGTCGAGCCGGGTGAGCTGGTGGCGCAGCAGCGCCGAACCGACGCCCCGGCCGTGGTGGTCCGGGTGCACCGCGATGAACGGCAGGTACCAGTGCGGCTGCTCCGGGTGGTTCGCGGTCATCAGCTCGTCCAGCACGGCGAACCGCTTGGCCGCGTCCGCGCCGATGGTCGGCTCCAGCGTCGCCAGCAGGTCCGGCTCGTCCCCGCCCGGCTCGCTGCCGTCGGCCGGCAGCCACAGGGTGGCGCCGGCGCCGTCGCCGGCCAGGTGCACCTCGCCGGCTTCCAGGGCCAGCGCCACGAACTCGCCGAAGAAGGCGGGGTGGGCCTGCGCCCGGTGCGCCTCGTCGGGGAAGATCCACCCGCTGACCGGGTCCCGCATGAACGCTTCCGCCAGGATCATGGTGACCAGCTGCGCGTCGTCGTGCGACGCCCGCCGGACCTCTCCCTGCCAATCAGACACTGGCTCTTCTCCCGAACCCTGGTCGCACCGACCAGCACAGTGGACACGGAACGCCCGGCAGGCTACCAGCGATCGGGCGGACCGCCGGTCCCGGTGCCCCGGCCGCGATCGATGTGACAGCAGCCCTTCCCTCGGTGACACCTGCGGTAGCAGACTCGGCACGGACACCGGGACCCGCAACGTCCCGGTGCGACAGATCGAAAGGGACGGTATGAGAAGACTCGTGGCGACCACCGCCGCCGCCGGGCTGATCCTCGGTGGCGCGGTTGCCGGTCCCGCACAGGCGGCGCCCGGGGCCCGACCCGCGGCCGCCCAGGTGTCCTACACCCCGCCGCCCGTCGCGTGGGGCGGGTGCGAGAGCCCCGGCCTGCAGCGCCGCGGCGCCGAGTGCGGGTTCGTCGAGGTGCCGCTCGACTACGCCCACCCGCACGGTACGACGATCAAGCTGGCCGTGTCCCGGATCCGGCACAAGACCCCGGACGCGCAGTACCAGGGCATCATGCTGGTCAACCCGGGTGGGCCGGGCGGCTCCGGCCTCACCCTGTCGGTGCTCGGCGAGTACGTGCCGAACGGCGCCGGCGACGCGTACGACTGGATCGGTTTCGACCCGCGCGGTGTCGGCTCCTCCCAGCCGGCGCTGGCCTGCGACGGCGACTACTTCGGCCACAACCGGCCGTTCTACGTGCCGGCCACGCCGAACCTGGAGAAGACCTGGCTGGCCCGCTCGAAGGGCTACGCGAAGGCGTGCGCGGCGGCCGGCGGCGACCTGCTGGACCACCTGAAGACCACCGACTCGGCCCGGGACATGGACAGCATCCGCAAGGTGCTGGGCCGGGACCAGATCAACTATTACGGCTTCTCGTACGGCACGTACCTGGGCCAGGTCTACGCGACGCTCTTCCCGCAGCGGGTCCGGCGGATGGTGCTGGACGGCAACATCGACCCGCGCAAGGTGTGGTACCAGGCCAACCTGGACCAGGACGTCGCCTTCGACCGGAACATCAAGCGCTACTTCGACTGGGTGGCGAAGCACGACGACGTCTACCACCTGGGCCGCACCGGTCGGGCGGTCGAACGGCTCTTCTACGCCCAGCAGCTCCGGCTGCTGAAGAAGCCGGCCGGCGGGGTGATCGGGCCGGACGAGTGGTCCGACATCTTCCTCCAGGCCGGCTACTACGTGTTCGGCTGGGAGGACGTGGCCCGGGCGTTCGCCGGCTGGGTGCACGACGGCGACTGGCAGACCCTGCAGGAGCTCTACGACAGCTCCAACCCGCAGGGCCCGGGCACGGACAACGGCTTCGCCGTCTACCTCGGGGTGCAGTGCACCGACGTGCAGTGGCCGACGAACTGGAACCGGTGGCGGGCCGACAACTGGCGGACCTTCGCCAAGGCGCCCTTCGAGACCTGGGGCAACGCCTGGTTCAACGCGCCGTGCATCTGGTGGGACGGCCAGGTCGGCAAGCCGGTGCAGGTCGACGGTCGCAAGATCGGCGGCATCCTGCTGATCAACGAGACCCTGGACGCGGCGACGCCGTACCCGGGCGCGTTGGAGGTGCGCAGCCGGTTCCCGAAGGCGGTGCTGGTCGAGGGCGTGGGTGGCACCACGCACTCCGGCTCGCTGAGCGGCGTGGCGTGCGTGGACGACACCATCGCGGCGTACCTGGCGACCGGCGCGCTGCCGGAGCGGGTCGGTGGCCGGCGTTCGGACGTGCAGTGTGATCCGGTGCCGCAGCCGGACCCGGCGGCCTCGGCCCGGACCGCAGGCCCGTCCCGGAACCCGGTCGACACCGACCGGCGGGAGCTGCAGCGGCTCATCGGCCTCCGCTGACCGGTGGGACGGGACGCCCGGGTCGGTGCACCACCGACCCGGGCGTCCCCGCGTCCGGTTCAGGAGCCGGTGCCGTCCTCCCCCGGTGCGCCCAGCGCGGACGGCTCCACCGGGTGACCGGTGTCGTCCACCAGGCCGGGGGCCATGCTGCCGCCGTGCGCCTCCTCGGCGTCCCGGGTCTCCGCCGGGTCCCGGTGGTCGGCCGTCGCGTCGTCCCGCTTCTCCCGCTCGCTCATCCGCTCCCCCTCGTCCGATCTCCTGGGCACCGCCGTACCCGGCGTCGACCGGGGAAAACCTGCCCGGGTGCGGCTCAGCCGACGGGCGCGGGCCGGGGGCCGGGGGCCTCGACGCCGAGCAGCCCGGCGAGCCGCGCGGCGTCCCGCTGCGCCTGGTCGCCGCAGCAGTTGTTCATCAACACGTGCAGTTCGGCGCACTGGTCGGCCAGCTCGGTCAGCAGCTCCGCCCAGCGGCCCAGTTCCTGCTCGCCGTACGCGTACCGGAACTTCTCCTGCTTGTCGCCGCTCTCCCAGGCGGTGCTGTGGCCGTGGAACCGGACCACGGCGAGGTCGGCGGTGGCGGTGAGGATCGGCGGCACCGAGGAGGCGTGGCCCTGCGGCATGTCCACGCAGACGTACGTCAGGTCGTGCTCGCCGAGGAAGGTGACCGTGTCCACCACCGCGTCCTCGGTGAACCAGGAGGCGTGCCGCAGCTCCACGCTGACCCGCCACGGCCGGCACCGCGCCGCCAGTTCGGTGATCCGCCGCTTGGCCGCGGCGCTGCGGGCGAACCACGGCGGGAACTGCAACAGCACCGCGCCGAGCCGGTCGGCCGCCGCGATCGGCGCCAGCACCGCGTGGAACCGGCCCCACAGCTCGTCGTACGCCCCGGCGGGCAGGTCGCGCCAGCGGATCCGGGTCGGCCCGCCGGCCGGTCGCAGGTCCCGGGGCAGCATGCTGACCGGGGTGTGGTGGCCGGTGAAGAGGCTGAACGCCTTGACGTCGAAGGTGAAGCCCGGTGGGCTGGCCGCCACCCACCCGTCGGCCGTCTCCGGCAGCGGGACGGCGTAGTACGACGTGTCCACCTCGACCAGTCCGAACCGCTCGGCGTAGTAGCCGAGCCGACCGGCCGGGGTGTTGGCCGCGCGCGGGTACCAGCCGGAGCGGACCAGCAGCTGATCCGCCCACGAGGACGTGCCCACCTTGATGACACCCATGTAGTTCAGTTCACCCCCGTTCGTCCGGATCGGCAACCGGGGGCGGCGGTCCGGTGTGGAAGACCGGGAACTGTCGGTGGCCGTTCCTATCCTGAGCCTCCTGTCGTGACCCGAAGGGCGGACCGCATGACCTCCAGCGACCAGCACCGCAGCAGCGAACTGGCCGACCTGCTCAGCACCCTGCAACGGCACCGGGGCTTCCTGAGACACACGGTGGCGGGGCTCGACGACGAGCAGGCCGCGCGCCGCAGCACGGTCAGCGAGCTCTGCCTCGGCGGCCTGATCAAGCACGTGGCGACGGTCGAGCGCAGCTGGACGCGCTTCATGGTCGGCGGAGCGGAGGCGATGCGGAGCGAGCCGGTCGACTGGGTCGGGCAGTTCCGGATGGCCGACGGCGAGACCCTCGCCGGCCTCCTCGACGAGTTCGACCGGGTGGCCGCCGAGACCGACGAGCTGGTCGGGACCCTCGACCTCGACGTCGCGCACCCGCTGCCGGAGGCGCCGTGGTTCGAGCCCGGGGCGAGCTGGTCGGTGCGCCGGGTGCTGCTGCACCTCATCGCCGAGACCGCACAGCACGCGGGGCACGCCGACATTCTCCGCGAGTCGATCGACGGGGCGAAGACGATGGGCTGACCTGCGGCCCCGCCCGGTCGGCAGCGGTGGTGGTCGATCTCACCGGCCCGATCGCCGCTGACGCGCGGGTTCCGATGTGACGTCGCGGCGGGTGACGGCGCTGAGGGACACGAGATGAACGCACATCGCATGGACTCCGAGACCGTCGAGCGGCTGCTCGTCGGTCGCGACGCCGACCCGCAGCACGGTCCGGAAGCGCTCGTCCGGCTCCTCACCGCCGTCCGCGCCGCTCCCCGCCCGACCGAGCTGGTCGGTGAGAGGGCCGCGCTGCACGCGTTCCGGATGGCGCGCAGCGGCTCGCCCACCGTGCCGGCGGCGCCACCCCGACGGCGGTTGCTGGCCGGCGTGCTCAGCGCGAAGGTCGCCCTCGCCGGTCTCCTGGTCGCCGGCACCGGCGGGGTGGCACTCGCCGCCGTCACCGGCACGCTGCCCGGCCCGCTCGGCGGCCGGACGGTGCCGGCTCCGCCGCCCAGCGCCTCCACCGACGCCCGACCGTCGCCGACCGGCGGGCCCGACCTGTCCGCCGCGCCGCCGAGCGGCACGCCCGGCCTGCCCGGTGCCGCGCCGGTCCTCCGTCAGCTCTGCACCGAATACCGGACGCAGCCGGGCGGGGAACGCCCTCGCGTGCTGGCGGCCCCGCGCTTCGCGGAGCTGGTCACCGCCGCCGGGGACCGGGACGGGGTGGACGGCTACTGTGACCGGCTGCTCGACGACCGGGCCCAGTCGGGCGCTCCCGCGGAGGCGACCCCGCCGGGCCGGTCGGGCGGGGCGCCGAACAGCCGGGTGCCCAGCCGGCCGGAGCGGATCCCGACCATCCCGGCCGTTCCGGCCACGCCGTCGAACCCGGCCACGGCGGTCATCCCCGGCACGCCGGCCACCACCGCCCACCGCCCGATCGGGCCGGCGGGCCAGGTGCAGGCGACCGTCCATCCCGACACCCACTGACCGACGGCTCCGGCGCAGGGCGGGTCACTCCGGATCGGACCGCTGGGGAGCCGGTCCGGACCGGTAGGCGCGGCGCACCGAGGGCTGGGTGTTACGCCAGACCGCCCGCCACACCGGGCCGGGCAGCAGCCGGCTGCGTTCCTCCCGGTCGACCCGCCCGCGCGGGTGGGCGAGCCAGCCCGCCGAGCCCGCGTCGTAGGCCAGCCGGTAGTCGAGGGCGCAGACGTGCCGGACGCTCTTGTACCCGTACGACCGGGGTACGACGAGCCGCAGCGGCGCCCCGTGCGGCCCGGTCAGCGGCTCGCCGTCGAGGCTGTCGGCGAGCAGGACGTCGTCGGCGAGGGCGTCATCGAGCCGCAGGCAGGCGCGGTAGCCGTCGAGGCCGGTGACGGTCACCCAGGTGGCGCGCGGATGCGGCCGGACGAGCCCGGTGACCAGTTCGTGCACGGCGGCGAACGGGACGCCGCCCCAGCGCAGCCCCGTCGCGGACCAGGTGGTCACGCAGTGCAGGGCGGCGTGGACCTCACGCCGGGACGGCAGGCCGGTCAGCTCGGCGACGGCCAGCTGGGTGGGGTGGCGTACGACGCCGCCGACGGTGAGCACCGGATGCGGCGGCGGCACCGGGACCACCCCGGCGAACCGGGGCAGCCCGAAGCGGGCCAGCGGGGCCGGACGCTGGCCCGGCGGCAGCGCCGCGGCGCCGACGTGGCCGGACGGCACGGTCACGTCCCCTCGGTGATCACACCGAGGGCCGTCTCCAGGTAGGCCGACCGGGCGGCACGGCTCTGCGGCATCAGTCCCGGCATCCGCACCATCAGTTGCAGGTGCCCGACATAGGTGGTGTAGGCGAGCACGGCCCGCCGGTCCGCCTCGTCGGCCGCGAAGCCGGCACCGGCGAAGAGCGCCCGCAGGGTCGCCAGCCGGCGCCGGACCACACGGTCCATCGTGGGCGCGACCAGCGGGTGGTCGGCCGCGGCCAGCAGGTTGACCTCCACCCGGGCGCGCAGCGGGTCGGCGCTGACGGTGCTGGCCAGGATCGAACGCACCCGTTCGGTGGGCGTCGCGGCCTCGTCCAGCCCGTCGATCACCGCCTGGGTGTGCTCCTGTTCCCAGCGGGCGAGCGCCGCGGTGACGAGTGCGTCCCGGTTGGGGAAGTGCCAGTAGAAGCTGCCCTTGGTGGCACCGAGGCGGACCGCGATGGGCTCGACGGCCACCGCCGCGACGCCCTGCTCACCGATCACGTCGAGGGCCGCCCGCGCCCAGTCCTCGGCGCCGAGTCGGCCGCGCCGCGCCTCCTGGCCCATCGCCGTACGGTACCGTCCGAGCCCGTCGCGACGAGGCAGGCCCGGCCGCCGGGGTCGCCCCGGGGCGGACGGCGACGCGGGTGGAGCCCCGTGCCCGCCCCACGCCGCGGGTCTCCTGGCCGGCCGGAGCCGCCGCGCGGCCCGCGTACCGTCGTCATCCGGCCGCCTTCGACCAGGACCAGCGCGCGGACCTGGGCGGCGAAGGCGGCGCCCAGCAGCAGCACGGGCGGCAGCGGGAAGGCCCGGACCGCGATCAGGGACGCCGCCCCGGTCACCGCCGCATTGAGCCGGGTCACCCGCGGATCCCGGTACGCCTGCGGCGCCGCCCCGCGGACGGCGAGGGTGAGCAGCCCGTAGCCGACCGCGAGCAGCGCCATGGTGAGGCTGAAGCCCTGGTGCAGGGCGGCGAGGTCGTGCCCAGTGCCGAGCAGCCGGACCGGGGTGGCCCGCATCGCGTCCAGGGCGGCGCGTTCGGCGGGTGACGGCGGGGTGAGCCGGGCGAGCAGAGTGACGCCGAGGTGGGCCGCTCCGACCGTGACAAGGCACCAGGAGCTGCATCCGACGGCGCGGCTCAGCCGCCGGTCGAGGGGCGGGGTGCCGGTGTGTAGCGGGTCCATAGCGGACCGCCTTCCATACGGTTACGTATGGATGGACGTTAACATACGGCACCGTACGGTTGCCAGGCCTTCGCAGCAAGGGTCCGGAGCTGGGTAGCGTGGTGGCATGGAATCGGTCTGGGACTATCCGCGTCCGCCCCGCCTCGAGCGCACCGGCCGCCGGATCACCGTGCGACACGCCGGGGTGACGGTGGTCGACAGCGACCGCTGCTGGCGGGTGCTGGAGACCTCCCACCCGCCGGTCTACTACGTCCCCCGGTCGGAGGTGACCGGGGCGCGGCTGGAGCCGGATCCGCGGCGCACCTGGTGCGAGTGGAAGGGCGAGGCCAGCTACTGGGACCTGGTGGTGGGCGAGGTCCGGGTCCGCGAGGCCGCCTGGTCGTACGAGGACCCCACCCCGGCGTACGCCGACCTGGCCGGGGCGGTCGCCTTCTATCCCGGCCGGGTGGACGAGTGCCGGGTCGACGGGGAGCGCGTCGAGGTGCAACCCGGGGACTTCTACGGTGGGTGGATCACCAGCGACGTCACCGGCCCGTTCAAGGGCGCACCCGGCACCCTGGGCTGGTGAGGTCGCCGGCCGGTGACCGGCCCCGGTCGGGCTGGTAGCTTGCCCCGATGACCCCGCGGCGTCGACGTGTGGCGATCGCCTTCCGCCTGGCGATCGTGTTCAGTGTGCTGGCCGGCATCGTGCTCACCGCCCTCGGCCCGGCCACGGTGACCGGCCTGCTGCCCTACTTCACCATCCAGAGCAACGTCGCGGTGGGCGTCTTCGCCGGCTACGCGGGCTGGCGGGCCTGGCAGGACCGCCCCGAGCCGCGGTCGGCGCTCAAGGGCGCGGTGACCCTCTACATCACCATCACCGGCGTGGTCTACCACCTGGTGCTGGCCAACCCGGCCAGCCCGTTCGCGATGGTCCAGCCGGACCGCGCCTTCGGCGAGGCCCTGGGCAACCAGTTCCTGCACACGATCGTGCCGCTGCTGGCGGTCGCCGACTGGGTGCTGTTCGACCAGCGCGGCCGGCTGCACCACCGGTACGCGGCCTGGTGGCTGGCGTTCCCGCTGGCGTACCTGGGGTTCGCGCTGGTCCGCGGGCTGATCGTGCACCGCTACCCGTACCCGTTCATCGACGCCGGACAGCTCGGCTACGACGGCGTCGGGGTCAGCGCGCTTTTCTTCGCGTTCGCCTTCTGGCTGCTCGGTCTCCTCTTCGTCGGCGTCGACCGGGGCCTGTCCCGCGGCCTCCGGCGGACCGCCGGGCGGGCCGCCCCGAACGGCGGGACCCGGACCGGCGGGCGGGCCGCCCCGGACGGCGGGACCCGGACCGGCCAGCCGGCCGCGCCCGGCGGGGTGGCCCGCCGGGCGGGCCCTCCGACGCGACCGGGCCGGATCGCGCGCCCGGCCCGGTCGGCCCCGCTCAGTCGGCCCGGAAGTAGTCCGGCCGGCTGACCCAGGTCTCGCCGACGAACATCACCCCGGGCCGCTGGTCGAGCAGGGTGCGCAGCCCGGTCACCACCGGCGCCGCCCGGTCCGGCGGCAGGACGGTGATGAGCAGCACCAGCCCGGCCCGCTCGTTGAACAGCAGCCGCCCCTCGTGGTTGCCGTGGTGGCCGAAGCCGGACACCCCGGAGAGGCTGGTCCAGCCGCTGACCCCGGCGGCGTGCAGCAGGTCCCGCACCGCCTCGACGTCGTCGCCACGGACCACGATCTCCACCTTGGTCATCCGGGTCAGACCCAGTTCGTTCATGACACGCTCCCAGCTTCGGTTCGACAGGACGGTTCGGTTCGGTTCGACGACGGGCGGGTTCAGCTCGACGGGACGAGGGTCGGGCGGGGCGCGTCCACGGCGGGGCCGGTCGCGGCCGGGGCCGGCGGGAGTTCCCGCCACCCGCCCTCGGTGGGCTGCCACCAGCCGCCGTCGGTCGGCTCGACGACGACCAGGTGGAGCCAGCCGCCACCGACCAGGTCCCGCAGGGCCGGGTTGCGCGCCAGGACGGCGTCGACGAGCGGGCGGGGCGCCCGGACCAGGGCGAGCAGGCGCAGTGGCTCGTGCACCAGCTGCCGCCCGTCGCTGACGGACTGCCGGGGCAGGCCGGTCCGCAGGTCGCCGCCGGCGCCGGAGAGGACCCCGATGCCGTCGCCGAGCACGGTGTGCACGGTCTTGGTGCCGGCACCGAACCGCTCCGGGTCCACGCTGGAGAAGTAGTACTGGAGGTTGATCCACTCGGCCACCACCAACGGCCCGGTCATGATCGTCTCGAGCGCGACGCCGTCCGGGTCGGTCGACCAGTCGTACGAGTGCAGGAAGGTCCGGCAGCCCAGGTCCCGGCCGGCGGTGAGGTCCCGGGGCGCGGCGACGAACGCGGCGTTGCCCGCCAGCGCCCACTCCGGACGGACCTGCGCCCAGTCCACCGACCGCCCGGGGAGCCGGCCGGCGTCGGGCCGGTCCGGCAGCCGACCGGCCCGCTCGGCGCGCAACCGCCGCCCCGCCTCGGCCAGGTACCCGACGAGCCGGTCGAGCCGGTCGGCGTGCCCGGCCGGCGCCGGGTCGAGGATCCGTACCTCGTCGGTGACCGTGTCGTGCTCGGCGGCGACGAAGCGGGTGGTGGCCGGCACGTCGATGCCCCGCCCGGCCAGCGCCGCCCGGACCGCCGGGTCGTTCAGCAGGGCGGCGGCCAGCCGGGCACTCACCCCGCCCCGGTTGCCGCCGCACGCCCCGCAGTCGAGCGCGGCGGCGTACGGGTTGTTGGCGCTGGTCGCGCCGTGCCCGCAGAGCAGCACCAGCGGGGCGAAGCCGGCGGTGAGGCCCATGGTGCGCAGGGTCGCCTCGGCGTAGTAGACCCGCTCGTCGAGGTCCAGCGCCCGCGCCAGGTCGGGGCCGCCGACCGCCGGGGCGTCCGGGCGGCCGGCCAGCCACCTCGGCGCGGCGGAGCGCAGCAGCAGCCCGGCTGCCGCCAGCACCCCGGCGACCTCGACGAAGGCGAACGCGCCCACCGGGTCGCCCTTCGCCCCGGCGTACGCCCGACGCCAGCCCTCCCGGACGCGACGCCGGGCGGTCCGGTCACCGCCGGCCGGCTCGGTGACGGTGGCGACCGGGCGCATCAGCACCGGGCAGCGGTCCCGGCCCTGGTCCGCGCCCTCGGTCTCGGTGCGGACCGGCAGCCCGAAGAAGCCGGCGAAGCCGAGGGTTTGCACCGGCGCGACGGCCTCCAGGTGCCGGCGCAGCCCTTCGGAGCGCACGTCGATGCAGAAGACCGCCTGGGCCAGCGGCGCGGCCGTGACCGGGGTCGAGGGCCGGTCGATCAGGTCGCGCAGCCGGCGGCGGTAGGCGTGCTCCGCGGCGGCCAGCCAGATCTCGGACTGGCGGTGCGGTGACAGCGTGTCGAGGACGGTCCGCAGCGCGGTGACCGACTCCGGCGGCAGCGCGTCGAGCCGGTCCGCGTCGAGATCGAGCAGCTGGGCCAGCCGGGCCAGCGGCGCGGGTCGACCGGACGGACCGGCGCGGGTCGACCCGTGCGGCGGTCGCCGCCCGGACGGCGGGCACCGTGCCCGGCACGTCCAGCCCCCGGGCGGCGGCGGCCCCGCCGAGCGCCAGCTCGTACGCGAGCCGGACGGCCAGCAGCTCCACCGGGCTCAGCGGGGGCCGGTCGCCGGGGTGGGTGGCGCGCCAGCGGGCGTACCCGGCCCAGCCGGGCAGCCGGGTGAACGACCGGCCCAGGTAGGCCGCCCACCCGGATTCCGGCACGTCGAGGGCGCGCAGCAGGGTGGCGACCGCGCGTTCCGGCGCGGACGGCAGCGCGCCGACCAGGCCGGCGAAGCCCACCACGCCGTGCCGGGTGAGGCTCTGGTCGGCGCCGGCCACGTCCCGCCACCGTGTCCAGCAGCCGGCCGCCGGGTCACCGGGGACGGGCCAGCGGGCCTGCGGACGGCCGCAGTGCGCGGCGAGCCAGTCGGCGAGCAGGTCGTCGACGGTCCGGGCGACCCGGGTGCCGAGCGCGTCGTCCAGCAGCTCGGCGAGCGTGCGACCGTCGGCCGCGTCCGGGCCGGTCACGGCGATCGTCGGGGCCGTCCCGGCCGCCGAGCCGTCCGTCGCCGGGTCCGCCGGGGACCCGGGGGTCGCCGCCCCCGGCACAGGAGCGGTGGTGGTCAGCGCGCGGGTGGCGGCGGCCAGCAGGGCCGGGCCGGGGACGGGCCCGTCGTGCGGGCCGTGCCGGAGCACGAGCCGGTGCAGCTCGGTCACCTCCAGTCGGCGCTGTCCCAGCCCGACCGCCGGTCCGCCGGGCAGCGCGGCGTCGGCCAGCGCGGCGGTCAGGTCGGCGTCGGTGATCTCGCCGGCCGCGTACCGGTCGCGGTAGTGGCCCGCCGGCAGGTGGGTGATGGCCCCGGACAGGGCGCGCAGCCGGGCCGTGGCGGCCGGGAAGGGTTCCCGCTCCAGGCCGGCCAGGGGGTTGACCGCGACGAACGTGTCCACCGGCCAGGCCGGCCCGACCAGGTCGGCGGCGGCGGCGACCGCGGCGGCGGCGGACCCCGTCGGCCCGGTCGACGGCGGGCACCCGGGGTGCGGGGACGGGACGCCGGTGGCCGGGCAGTGGCCGGGCGACGCCGTCCCGCCAGGCCCACCACCAGAGCCGGTCGAGCCGGTGCCGGGGCGCCAGCCGGACCAGCACCGCCACGCCCGCCAGCAGGGCGGCGGCGACCGCGACGCCCGCCGGGTGCACCGCGACGTCCAGCCCGAGCCACCGGTCGGCCAGCCGGCCGAGCAGCAGGTAGCCGCCGACCAGCCCGGCGACCGTGCCGGTCAGCGCCAGCGCGGCGCGGCGGGGCAGCGCCCGGTCGCGCAGCGCAGCGCCGAGCGCGGCCACCCCGGCGAGCGCGGCGAGCGCCGCCGTCAGCAGTCCGCCGCCGACCGCGAACTCGACCACGAGCACGGTCGCGGCCAGGACGGCCACCGCGGGGAGCAGTCGGTGGACCGGCCGGGGTCCGACCGGCGGCGGGGCCTGGCCGGCCGCCACCCGGGCCTGCACCGCGCCCCCGGCGGAGAGGAAGGCGTACGCCTTGTAGACGCCGTGTCCGACCAGGTGCACGGCGGCGAGACCGAAGGCGCCGAGCCCGATCTGGGCCAGCATGAAGCCCATCTGGGCCATGGTGGAGCGGGCCAGGCCGCCCTTGACGTCGGTGCGGACCGCGGTGAACAGGGTGCCGGCGGCGGCGGTGCCGAGACCGACCAGCAGGACGGCGGCGGTCACCGCGGGCACCGCGACCACCACCGGGGCGAACCGGATCAGCAGGAACCCGGCCACGTTGACCATGCCGGCGTGCAGGAAGGCGCTGACCGGGGTGGGGGCGTACAGGGTGGTGGGCAGCCAGCGGTGGGCGGGCAGTTGCGCGGAGCGGACCACGCAGGCGACCAAGAGGAGCAGCCCGACGGTGGCGAGCAGGGGGGTCGGCAGATCGGCCGCGCCGGCCCGGACGGCGGCCAGGTCGGTGTCGCGCAGCGCGACCGCCAGCAGCGCCACCGCCGCGAGGAGGGCGAGGTCGGCGAGGCCGAAGAGCCGGCGTACGCGGCGGACGGCGGCCCGCACCCGGGGCTGGTCGCGGTGGTGACCGAGCAGGCCGACCAGGCACCAGCCGGCCAGGGTCCACCCGATCCAGAGCTGCACCAGCCCGGGTGCGGTGGCCATGACCAGGGTGGCGGCGGTGGCGGCGGCGACCCGGGCCTGGAAGGCGGCGGCGGCCGGCTCGCCGTCGAGGTAACGGTGGGCGTAGCCGGCGACGACCGCCGCGATGCCGCAGACCAGCAGCACGAACAGCGCCCCGAACCGGTCCACGTCGGCGCCGAGGGTGACCGGCACTCCGCCCGGGGCCAGCCGGGCGTACGTCTGTGCGACGGCACCGTCCGCGGCGACCAGGACGAAGAGCGCCAGGGCCGCGGCAGCGGTGGCTGCGAGCAGTCGTACCACGATGCGGCCGGAGCGCCGCTGGTCGATGCCGGTCAGGGGGACGAGCGCGGCCACCGCCGGCAGGGCGAGGACCAGCGGGACGAGCGGAACGGACAGGACCATGACCACCTCCTCAGTCACACGAACCATAGAACACGTTTTTCATTTCGTGTATTGTGGCTCGCACAACAGTCGAGGAGACGACATGCCGAAGCCCACCGACGCACCGCTCCACTCACCGCTCGCGGCCCTGGCCGCGCTCCGGGCCGGGCACCGCCGCTACCTCACCGGCACGGCGCCCGCCTCGCCCGCCGGGACACCGGCCCCCACCGTCGCCGTGTTCGGCTGCGCCGACCCGCAGCCGGCCGCCGAGACGCTCTTCCCCGGGGTGGAGCTCTACGTGGTCCGGACCGCCGGGCTGGCCGTCGGCCCCAGCGTGCTGGGCAGCCTGGAGTACGCCGTCGACCAGCTCGGCGTACCCCTGGTGGTGGTGCTCGGGCACGACGGGTGCGGACCGGCGAGCGGCACGGGGGACAGTCAGGTACGGCGGACCGCCGCCCTGCTGCTGGACCGCTCCGCGCTGCTGGCACGGGCCGTCCACGAAAACCGGTGCGCGGTGGTCGGCATGTCCTGGCGGCCCGGGCCGGGCCAGGTCCGGCCGGTCCCCCGGGTGGTCCCCGCCCCGGCGACGCGGCTGCCCTCCCGGGCCCGCCCGCCCGCCGCCCGGCCGGCCGGGGCACCCCGCTGACCCGGCCCGGACCGGGCCGCTCAGCGCATCCGCGCGCCGCTGACCCGGCGCTCGCGGGCATAGCTGTCGGTACGTCCCCACCGGCCCGGGATGTCGAGCAGCTCGATCCGCCCGTAGCCGTCCGGCAGGGCGGGGCGCACCAGCAGGTTCTCCCCCACCGGACGCAACCCGAAGGTGGTGCCGAGCAGCATCAGCAGGGCGCCCGCGGCCCAGGACTGCGGGCGCCCCGCCGCCGGCAACTGCACCGGGTACCGGGTGAGCTGCTGCGGATATCCGGCGATCACCTCGGGCACCGAGCCGCCCAGCGTCTCGGCCGCGGCGAAGATGCCGGCCACGATCCGGGTCGCCTCGTCGTCGTGCCCGTAGTGGCGCAGCCCCGCCGCGATCAGCGCGTTGTCCGACGGCCAGACGCCGCCCAGGTGCGCGCTGACCGGGTTGTACGGCAACTGCCCGTCGGCGAAGGTGCGGACCCCCCAGCCGGAGAACATCCGCGGCCCCAGCAGGTGCCCGGCGACCTCCGCCGACCGCTCCGGTGGGACGATCCCGCTCCACAGCAGGTGGCCGATGTTGGAGGTGAGCGCGTCGACCGGTCGACCGTCCGGCTCCAACGCGAACGCGTAGTAGCCGCGGTGCGGCAGCCAGAAGTCCCGGTTGAACCGCTCCTTCAACGCCGCCGCCTCCCGTTCCAGGCGGTCGGCGTACGTCGGGTCGTCCCAGACCTCGCGGGCCAGCCGGGCGCCCCGGACCTTCGCGTCGTAGGCGTAGCCCTGCAACTCACAGGTGGCCCGGGGGAAGCCGGGCTGCCGGCCGTACTGGTCCACGACCGCGTCCGGCGAGTTCTTCCAGCCCTGGTTGAGCAGCCCGCGCGAACAGCGGCGCCGGTAGCGCAGGTAACCGTCGCCGAGGATGTCGCCGTACTCGTCGAGCCAGTCCAGCGCCATCCGGGCCGGGTGCCGCAGCTCCCGCACCAGGGCCGTGTCGCCGGACCACCGCTCGTACTCGTCGAGCAGGACGACGAAGAGCGGCGTGGTGTCGGCCGCACCGTAGTACAGCGAGGTGGGCTCCTCGCCGAAGGCCGCCGCCTCGCCGTACCGCGTCTCGGCGAGGATCTTGCCGGGCTCCTCGTCGTGGTCGTCGTCCAGCCGGCCGCCCTGGCCGTTGGCGAGCAGCCGCAGGGTGGGCGCGGCGAGTTCGGGGGTGAACGCCAGCGTCTCCAGGCTGGTGACCAGGCTGTCCCGGCCGTAGAGGGTCATCGCCCACGGCATGCCGGCCACCGGCACCCGGTCGGTGTACGCCAGCGGCGCGTACCGCAGCGCGGCCAGGTCGGTCAGCGCGGTGCGGTACGCCTCGGCCAGCGAGTCCCGCTCGGTGACCAGCGTCGGCGCCCGCTCCAGCCACTGCCGCAGGTCCTCGCGCATGTCGTCGCGGACCTGCTGCTGGTGCGTCTCCAGGCTGGCCCGCAGGTCCCGCCCGCCCTCGCCACGGATGTTCATCGCCACGTGCAGGTCGGTCGTCCAGCTGCCGCGCGGCGGCACGGTGATCCGGAACGTCATGCCGCCCTGGTCGACCTGCGCCGGGGCGGTGCTGAACACCGTCGTCTCCCGGGTGAACCGCCCCCGCTCGTAACAGAGCCGCAGCCGGTCCCCCTCGACCAGCGCGGCGATCCGGCGCGGCCGTGGGTTCTTGATCTCGGAGGTGTCCGCGAAGTCGCTGCCGATCTCCATCCGGACGGTGAACTCGGCGGCCTCCGCCGAATGGTTGAGCACGGTGATCCGCTCGTTGAAGCTGTCGTCGATCGACCGGTGTCGCAGCACCGACACGTCGGCGTCGATGTAGTGGCTGGCGGTGCCCGGCACCAGGAAGAAGAGGGTCTCGAAATAGGTCATGTCGTCCCGGGACAGCGCGCTGAGCGGCTGCCCGTCGACGGTCAGCACCCAGTGCGCCAGGAACCGGGTGTCGAAGGAGAAGAGCCCCACCGGCAGGGCCGGGTCCGGACGCATGTCGCCGGTCGCGTCGCTCATCACGAACGCGTTGCCCGCCATGAGGTGGACCCGTTCCTGCCTCATGATCGCCCGTCCGGGCGGCCGGCGAGGTCCCGGGGGTGCCGTGCCCCGGCCCGGCCGGGGAAGATCCGGCGCAGGCTCATCAGCAGCCGGATGTCGCCCTGCACGGTCACGTCGTTGCGCAGCAGCGCCGAGCCGATGTGGTCCTCCCCGGTGGCCAGCCGGTCGAAGACCGCCCGGTCGGCGCGGACCACCAGATCGGCGTGCTCGGCGGACCGGTCCACCTCGACGTGCTGCCGGTCGAGGGTGAGATACCAGTGCTCGGTCTGCCCGTCCTCGATGATGTCCAACCGCACCGTGCCGCAGGTGGTCTCCGGCAGGTCCGGGTGCCGACCGGACACCGATCGCTCCAGGTAGTGCCCCGCTGATGTGGCCATCCCTCGTCCCTCCGCGCGTGGCTGCCGCCCGGCCCGGATTCCCGCCCACGGGGTGGTCCCAACTCACCCGGTCCGGGTGAGAAGGCCCGCTCAGGGGTTGCAGCGGGGGCACTCGGCCGGCTCGGCGACGCCAGTCGCGGGTGCCACCACGCGGTGGTCGCAGCGCGGGCAGCCGTGGACCAGCTCGCCGGCCCGCCCGGTGGCCGTGCCACAGGCCCGGCAGGGCAGGCCGGGACGGGTGTCGACCACCCCGAAGCCGGGGCCGGCACAGGCCGGGCAGGGGTGGCGAGCCGGCGGGCCAGCCGCCGGCCGGCCTCGGCGATCACCCGCATCCGGCGCGGGTTGTGGTGGGCGCGCAGGTCGGCCGCCACCCGGGCCCGGCCGTCGCGGCTCGCCGCCGCCGCGTCGGCCACCGCCGCGAGCAGCACCGGCAGCCGGACGATCCCCTTCACCATCGGGTACGCCCCGGCCGGCGGCACCGCCGGCAGCACGGTGAGCGCGTGCCCGGGCAGCCCGACGCGCCGGGCGAAGGCGAGCAGCCCGGCCCGGTCGTCGCCGTCGGTGAGCAGCTCGGCGTGGTTGGTGTCGGTGCTGGCCGCCCGCTCCACCAGCACCAGCCCGATCCGGTCGTCGACCAGGGCGACGTGTTCGACGTCGAGGGGGCACCACGGGGCGGCCGGGTGCGGGCCGAAGCTGCCCTCGCTGGCCACCCCGACCGGGC
The DNA here is from genome assembly GCF_022747945.1 of Micromonospora sp. R77. NCBI lineage: Bacteria > Bacillati > Actinomycetota > Actinomycetes > Micromonosporales > Micromonosporaceae > Micromonospora > Micromonospora sp. R77. Next base: position 4,749,053 of record NZ_JALDST010000001.1, on the reverse strand, counting down.
AGCCGGCCGCGGCGGCGCCGAGCCGGGCCTTGGCGACCACGAGCTGGTCGGCGGGCGCGGTCCGGGGCACCTCCCCGGTGAAGGTGCCGAGCGCGTCGGTGTCGACGTCGGGCACCCGCAGCCGCAGGCCGACCGCACGGCGCAACGGGGCCGCGAGGGCGGCCCGCTTGCCGTGCCGGGTCGCCAGCGCCCCGACCACGTCCCGGTACACGTACGAATAGTAGTTCGTGTGTCTGGGTGGAGCCGGCCGGAACGAGGTAGAGCGGGGGGGGATGTTCGGCGAGGAGGGCGACACCACCGGGCGGGTGCTGCGCGCGCTGCTGGCGATGCAGCGGCAGTCCTGGGAGCAGGGGTTGACCGGACACGCGCTGTCGACCTGGGCCACACGGCCTATCTGGTGGTGCCGCTGTTCGCCCTGCTCGCCCACGCCGCCCTGGTCCGCGTGACGGGTCGGGGCGGTCCGACGGGTCAGCCCCGTTCGACGAGTCCGCGCACGTAGGCGGCCTGCCCGGCGTGCTGGAGGTCGTCCTCCAGCACGCTGACCAGCCGTACGCCGAGGGTCACCGGGGGGTCCCAGTTCTCGTCCACCACCCGGTCCAGGTCGACCGGGCGCAGCCCGCGCAGGTACGCCCCGGTCCGCTCGGCCACCGCGCGGTGGTAGTCGACCAGCGCCTGGGCGCTCTCCGGCCGTACCGCGACGATCTGCTCGGGGCCGTGCCCGAACCCGGTGTCGTCCGGGTCCGGGGCCAGCCCGAACCGGCCCGCCCGGTCGCCGGAGACCCAGACCTGCTCCGCGCCGAGCAGGTCGGCGACGTGGTGGTCCTGGATCCGGGTCAGGTGCCAGACCAGCCAGCCCACCGGGTTCGCCCCCGGCGCCGGGACCTGCCGCAGCTGCTGCGGGGTCAGCCCCCGCACCGCCGCCTCCACCAACCCGGGCAACCGGTCGTACGCCTCGGTCAACAGGTCCTTCGCGTCCATCCGAACCGCCCTCCTCCACCGTCGCCGCCGGGTGGGCTGTACCGCACCCGCCGCCCGGCAAACCTGGACCGCTAACGTGATCATGTGGTGGCGGCGCTGGAGCTGTATCTCGACACCCGGGCGAGCCGGCGGATCAGGGTGCTCTGGGACGCCCTGGAGTCCGAGGGCGTGCAGAGCATGCGCTCGCTGCTGGCCCAGCGGCACCGCCCGCACGTCTCGCTCGCCGTCGCCGACCGCTTCGACCCGGAGCGGGTGGCCGAGGCCCTCGCCGGCACGGTGGTGGCCGCCCCGCTGCGACTGGAGTTCCAGCACGCCGGGCAGTTCGTCGGCCGGGTGCTCTGGCTCGGCCCCACCCCCACCGCCGAGCTGCTGGCCCACCACGCGCAGGTGCACCAGCGGCTGGCCCGGGCCGGCATCACCCTGGTCGAGCACTATCAGCCGGGTCGCTGGGTGCCGCACTGCACGCTGTCGATGCGGGTGCCGAACGCGCTGATGGCGGCGGCCGTACGCCGCTGCCTGGAGGTGCTGCCGTTGACCGCGACGGTGGTCGGCGCGGCCATCACCGACCACGCCCGGGACATCTGCCACCCGCTGCCCTGAGCCGGCGCCCCGGCGGGTTCAGGGACCGTCCGGCGGGCCGCAGCAACGCATCACCAGCAGGGCGATGTCGTCCTCGTGACCGGGCGGCGCCACCTCCAGCAGCAGGTCACAGACCTGCTGCGGCTCCTGGTCGCCGATCTGTTCCAGCCGCAGGGTGAGGTCGGCGATGCCCTGGTCGAGCACGTCGTCCCGGCGCTCCACCAGACCGTCGGTGTAGAGCACCAGGGTGCTGCCGGGGAGCAGCTCCAGGCCCTGCTCGCGGCGCGGGCCGCCCGGGTGCACGCCGAGCATCAGGTCGTGGTCGGCGAGCTGCCGCACCCCGCCCCGCGGGCCGCGCAGCAGGGCCGGCGGATGCCCGGCGTTGGACCAGCGCAACCACCAGCCCCGCGGGGTCGGCTCGATCCGGGCCAGCACCGCCGTGGCCAGGGCCCGGACCTCCAGCCCGCGCAGCGCACGGTCCAGCCGGCCGAGCAGCGCCGCCGGCCCGTCCGCGCTGTCGTACGCCAGGCCACGCAGCACGTTGCGCAGCTGCCCCATCGCCGCCACCGCGTCCCGGTCGTGCCCGGTGACGTCGCCGACGACGACCACGGTCCCTCCGTCGGCGGTGCCGAACGCGTCGTACCAGTCGCCGCCGACGTGCGCGCCGTCCGCCGCCGGCTGGTAGCGGACCGCGATGTCCAGGGCGCCGGCGGTGGGCGGTGAGGTGAGCAGGCTGCGCTGCAACGCCTCGGAGAGCCGCTGCGCGGCGAGCGCGCTGGCCCGCTGGGCGGTGAGGTGCTGGATCCGGTCGAGTGCCTGCGCGCACTGCGCGGCGAACGCCTCCAGCATGGTGATCTCGTCGGGGCGGAACCGGCGCTCCTCGACCCAGGACACGGCGAGCGAGCCGAGCAGCCGGGTGCCGACCCGCAGCGGCAGAAAGGCCCAGGCGTCCCGCCCGGTGCTCTCGTACACGTCGATCATCTCGGCGGCGAACGCGACGCCGGTCGCCCGGCGCGGCAGCAGCACGACCTCCCCGGTCCGGGCCACCCAGCAGCCCGGCAGCGGACTGTCGTACGGCAGGTCGCGGTAGGCGGCCTCGACCTCGGGGCCGAGCCGCTCCCCGACCACGACCCGCAGCCGGTCGCTCCCCTCCCGGACCACCACCGCGCCCCCGTCGGCGCCGAGCACCGGCACGGCCCGGTCCACCATGATGGCGACCAGGTCCTCCAGGGTCTCCGCGCTGAGCAGGTCCAGCGCCACCAGCACCATCCGGTGCAGCCGCTCGTCGGCGCGCTGCTCGGCGCGCTGCACGACGCCGACCTCCCGGTGGCGGGCCGCCGCGACCCGGCGCAGCGCGTCGGCCTCGACCTCGGCCTGCTCCTCGCGCGCCCGCTGGGCGGTCAGCGCGTCGGTCACGTCCAGCCCGGTCGCCACCAGGTACGGCTGGTCGCCGTCGTCCCGGACCGGGCTGAGCACCAGGTCCACCATCCGCCGGCTGCGGTCGCCGAGGAAGAAGTGGCTCACCGTGCGGAACGGCTCACCGGTCCGCACCGCCTTTTCGCACCAGCCCCGCAGCCGCTCGGCGAGCTCCGGGTCGGGCGCCCACCAGCCGCACTCCCAGAACTTCCGACCGAGCGTCCCGGCCCGGTCCAGCCCGCACCCCTCCACCGAGGCGCGGTTGGCGTCGAGGAGCCGGCCCGTCCCGTCGAGGATCCCGGAGAAGAGCAGCGGTGTCTCGTAGAGCGCCGTGAACCAGCGGTCGGTGAGCGACCCGGTCAGCCGGGCGGTGAGTTCCCGGGCCGGGGCCGACACGGGCGGCGGCGCCGACCGCTCCACGTGACGTCCGTGCACCCGGTCACCCCCTCCGCCGCCGTACCCGTCCATGGTCACCCGACAGCACAGCACACGCCGCCGCGGTGACCGCCACCACGTCCGGTGGTGGGCCCGCTTTCGCGCCGTCCGCGCCGGTGATGGCAGCGTGACGGTGCGCGAGAAGGCTGATGGACATGCAGCTCAGGGCACTCGGAGCTGGCCCACGAGGACCGGTCCGGCGGCCCTGGACCACCTATCGGAGGCATACCATGGCCGCTCCCGTCATCCGTTCGGTCAGCGCGACACCGTCCGTGCTGCTGCCCGGCGGGTCCACCACCGTCGTCATCGACGCCTATCATCCCGACTCGCGCCTGCTCACCTTCCCGGGACGGGTGAGCGACCCCACCGGAGCCGCCTGGGACACCGCGGTCCGGGTGGACCTGGCGGTGCCGCTGACCTGGCAGCTCACCACCGCCGCGGCCGGCGTCACCATCACCCCGGCCGGCACCGACCCGGCCCGCTTCACGGTCACCGTGCTCGCCGGCCGGGGCACGGTGCCGCTGACCGCCGTGGTGCGGGACGCGGCCGGTCACACCACCACGGCCACCACGACGGTGACCGTGCCGCTGCTGGTGGGGATGAGCGCCGAGAAGGGCGCCCGGACCCGGCAGATCGTGACCGAATACCCCGACCTGCGCTACATGCGCGACTTCGGTACGGACGGCGGCGACGCGGACGTCCTGCCGGAGTTGCCGCCGGTGAACGCCGGGAAGTTCGTCGACGCCCCCTCGGCGGTGATGCACGTGTCCTGGAAGGACGACGTCGAGCAGCTCACCTCATGGCTGGACGGGCTGAGCCGGCCGGTCTACCTGACCTGGTACCACGAGCCGATGGGGGACGTCCCGCCGGCGACCTACCGGGCCACGGCGACGCGGGTGTCGCAGATCGTCGCCGCCCACCCGAGGAAGCGGTACGTCCTCGGGCACGGGCCGATCGTCACCCGCTACTGGCTGGACGAGGGCGGCGGCAACCCCACCGACTGGGGATATCCGGGGATGACCCACTACGGGGTCGACTGCTACTCCCGGGACACCGCGACGTACTGGCCGGCGGCGCGGATGTTCGGGGCGGCGTTCGGCAAGATCCGTTCCGCGTACCCGGGGGTCCGGCTGCTGGTCCCCGAGTACGGCCTGACGCGGACCACCGCGGACACCACCGGGGCGGGCCGGGCGCAGACGTTGAAGGACCACGTCACCTGGCTGCGCCAGCAGGCGGACGTGGACGCGGTCGCCTACTGGAACAACTGGGCCGAGTTCGAGCTGGGCGACCCGCCGTTGGAGTCGACCGCCTGGCGCAACCTCCAGCTCGGCTGATCCGCCGGGCTCCGGCCCGTTGCCGGCGGGCCGGAGCCCGGTCCGCCGGCAACGGGTACCCGCCGGAGCGCGGGGTGGCCGATTCCTCGCACCGGCATAGACTGACGCCATGAGGTGTCCCGCGTGACCAGCGACGTCACGCTGTCAGGCGGGTCCGGGCACATCTGCTGGACGTACGACGACCCGACCGAACTCGACCGGCGAGCGGTCGCGTTCCTCGCTGCCGGGCTCGCTGCCGGGGAACGCGTCTGGCTGGTCGCGGACGGCACCGCGGAGACCCTGACCCGACGGCTGGAGCGGTTGCCCGACCTCACCGGGGCGCTGCGCGACGGCTCGGTCAGCATCGTCCCGATCCGGACCGCCTACCCGGACGGCCACGTGGTCGACCCGGAGGCCCAGGTCCGCGCCTACTCCGCCGCCACCGACGAGGCGCTGGCCGCCGGCCACACCGGGCTTCGGGTGGTGGCCGAGGCGACCTCACTGGTCCGGACCCTGCCGCAGCGCCGGGCCTTCCTCCGTTACGAGCACCTGATCGACCGCTACATGCACCGCCGCCCGATGTCGGCGATCTGCGCCTACGACCGGCGCGAACTGGGCGAGCAGGCCGTCGCCGAACTGGCCTGCCTGCACGCCGAGGAGAACACCGACGGGCTGTTCCAGCTGCACGCCGGCGGCCCGGACGACGGCGGCTTCGCCCTCGCCGGCGAGCTGGACCCGTCCAACCACGCGCTCTTCGCCGAGGTGCTCGACCTGGCCCACCCCGACCCGGTCGACGGCCGGCTGACGGTCGACGCCCGCCACCTGCACTACATCGACCACCGCAGCCTGATCCACCTGCGCGACCACGCCCGCCGGCAGGGCGCCACCGCCGTGCTGCGCACGTCCCGGTCGGCCGCCGCCCGCCTGGTCGAGCTGCTCGGCCTGACCGAGGTGCGGGTGGAGGCCGCGTGACGCGGACAGGCGCAGCCGCCGGACACGTCGGCTACTTCCACGAGGCGATCTTCTTCGACTCCGACGAGCACCTGCTCGCGGTCGTGGTGCCGTTCCTGCTCGACGGCGTCGCGGCCGGCGAACCAGCGCTGGTGGGCTTCGGCGAGCGCAACAGCGACCTGGTCCGCCGGGCCCTGCCCGCCGGCTCGCCGGTGACGTTCCTGCCCGGCGGCGACGTGTACGCCCGACCGACCGGCGCGATCCGCTCCTACCGGCAACTGCTCTCGTCGTACGTCGCGGAGGGGGCGCAGCAGATCCGGATAGTCGGTGAGCTGCCGGCCGCCGACCTCGGCTCCACCTGGGACTGGTGGGCCCGCTACGAGGCGGCCATCAACCACGCCTACGACGACTTCCCGCTCTGGAGCATGTGCGCGTACGACACCCGGATCGCCCCGGCCCGGGTGCTCGACGACGTGGCCCGCACCCACCCCCGGGTGGCCTGCCCGGACGGCACCCACGTGCCGACCGGGGTCTACACCGACCCGCGCCGCTACCTGACCGAGCCCCGGCCGATGCTGCCGGACCCGGTGCAGCGCACCGCGCCGATGGTGGAGCTGACCGATCCCACCCCGGCACAGGCCCGGGCCGCCGTCCACGCGGCCGACCGGGGACAGTTGCCGGCCGAGGACATCGACGATCTGGTCGTCGCGGTCAGCGAGACGGTGACGAACGCGCTGCGGCACGGCAAGCCGCAGGTGCGGATGACGCTGTGGGCCGCCGAGGACCGGATCGTGGTGAGCGTCCGCGACGCCGGCCCCGGGCCCACCGACCCGTTCGCCGGGCTGCTCCCCTCGGCCACCGAGACGGCCGGCGGGTTGGGGTTGTGGATCAGCTACCAGTCCTGCAACCACGTCGCCCTGCAGCGTGACCCGGACGGCTTCACCCTGCGGCTCACCGCCGGCAACCCGTACTTCCCGGTCTGACCGGTCGGCCCCTGGACCGGGCACGTCGGCCACCCTACGGTCGAGGGCCGGGGTGGTCGGCGGAGCCGTGCATCGATGGCGGTACCGTTGCGCCTCATCATGCCCTGCGGGGCGGTCATCCGCCGGCCTGGCGCTGGCGAACCGACGGAGGATGGCGCATGTCCACTGGCGAGGACCCGCGATTCGAGTTCGCCCTGCGTGGCTACGACAAGCGGCAGGTGGACCGCCACGTCGAGCACCTGGACGCCGAGCTGGCGCGGGTGACGCTCGACCGGGACCGGACGTACGGGCAGGTACGGGAGCTGACCGCGCAGCTGCAGGGACTGCAGGCCGAGGTGACCGAGCTGCGGGACCGTCCGGCACAGGTGGACCGGGCGTCCTTCCGGGACCTGGGTCCGATGGTCGACCAGATCCTCGCCCTGGCCGAGAAGCAGGCGGCGGCGATCACCGAGGCGGCCACCCAGCGGGCCGACGAGCTCCAGGAGCAGGCGGAGAAGACGCTCGTCGCGGCGCAGGAGCAGGTCACCCGGACGCTGCGGGAGCTGGACGAGGAGCTGACCGCCCGGCGTACCGAGCACGACCGGACGCACGAGGAGCAGCGCGCCGCCGCGCAGGCCGAGCTGACCGGCATCCGGGAGCTGGCGGAGAAGCTGCGGGCCGACGGCCAGGCCGCGCACGAGCGCGCCCAGCAGGAGGCGAAGCGGGTCGCCGAGCAGAGCACCCAGCAGGTCGAGCAGGCCCGGTCCGCGTCGGAGGCGCTGGTGAAGGCCGCGCGTACGCAGATCCAGCAGGAGGTCCAGGCCACCCGCGCGAAGGCCCAGCAGGAGCTGGCCCAGTGGCAGGCGGCGATGGCGCACGAGCTGGAGGAACGGCGGTCCGCCGCCGAGCAGGAGCTGGCCGAGCGGGCGGCGGGCGCGGAACGCGACATCGCCGCGCTGGTGGCCGAGGCCCAGCAATACGCCACCGAGGTGCGCGAGCGGGCCGACGAGCAGACCGCCGCCCACACCGAACAGCTCGCCTCGGTGCAGCAGGAGATCCGGCAGCGCCAGGAGGCCCTGACCGAGCTGCGCACCCAACTGGAGACCGCCGGTCAGCAGCTCGCCCGGCTCCAGCAGGACGCCGCCGCCGTCGAGCAGGAGGGCACCGAGCTGGAGCAGCGGCTGCTGCGGGTGCGCCGGGACCTGGCCGCCGAGACGAACCGGTTGGAGGAGGCCCGCCGCGCCGGTGACTCCGCCGAGCAGCACGCCAAGGAGGTCCGGGCGCGGGTGCAGCGGGAGGCGAAGCGGGTGGCCGACCTGGCCGCCGCGGCCGTCATGGCCGCAGCCGCCGGTGGCGGGGAGACCGCCGAGTACCCGCAGGTCGGCAGCCGGCCGGCCGGGGACCGGGTGCCCGCCGGCCCGACCGGGCCGGACCGGCCGGCCGCCGAGCGGACCGGGGACGAGCCGGCGGGCACCGAGCCGGTCGCCGCCGCGCTCGCCCCCGCGAGCGCACCGCCCGCCGTGGAGCGCTACGAGCGGCCCGCGCTGGACCGGCCGTTCGTCCGCCGGACCGCGCCGGAGGGCGTGGAGTCGTCCACGGTGGAGGTCCCCGCCTCCGCCTGACCGACGACGCACGGCCCGGCGAGCGCCCCGGTCCCGCACGACGGACTGCCCGCCGCGGTCGTCACCGGACTGTCGCGCTGAGCGCTCAGTCGGGAGCGCCGCCGGGCCGGACCGGTGCGGCCGGGGAGCGCCGCCACAGGCCGGCGCTGACCAGCAGCATCCAGACGATGAACAGGCCCACGCCGACGAGGGAATAGCCGCCCTCGACCTCCCGGCCGAGGAGGCTGGAGACCCCCGCCAGCAGGAAGACCACCGCGAGGACCAGACCGGCGGTGCCGAGCCCGCGCCACAGCAGGCCGGTGCGCCGGACCGCGAGCGAGAGCGCGGCCGCCAGGGCCGCGACGGCCCAGACGACCGGCGTACGCCCCTGGAGCTGCTGCAACGCGTCGACCGCGCCCGGCTGGCCGCTGTCGGCCACTCGGACCAGCGCGGTCTCGGCGGCGGTGGAGACGAAACCCAGGGCGAGGAAGAGGACCCCGGCGACGAGCAGCGCGACCGCCAGCGTCTCCTCCCCGGCCCGCCGGACCGCCACCGTCAGCGGGGCGAGGAAGCCGATGAACGCGAGCAGGCCGAACGCCAGCGCCACCTCGCTGCCCAGCAGGGCACCGGAATGGGCGACGTCGTACGCGGCGACGTCGGCCGCCGACGAGCTTGGCGGCCCGGTGCCCTGCAACAGGTGGTGGGCGAGGAAGAGCACGCTGAAGCCCAGGCCGCCGAGCGCGGCCGAGCGCAGCGTCCGCCGTTCGGGGTCGTACGCGCGGGTCATCCGGCCATCATGGACCAGCCCAGCCGTACCGCGCTGCCCCGCGTCGGGAGCGATACTGGAGCCCGGGATGCCCGGCTGCAACCGCCTGGTCGGCTCCGCAGTGCCCTCGGCGTCCGGGCCCCGGCCGCTGGCCGAGGGTTCCACCTTCCCCGGCTGCCGCCTTCCCCGGCCTGACCGGCGGGCTCTACCGGGCGGCCGTGATCGGCACCGGCGGGCACCGGATCGCCGTGCGGCGGCTGCTCGAGACGGTCCGCCGCCGGGCCGGTCAGCCCTGATCCGCACCGCCGGGCAGGTCGGCCAGCCAGCGGTCCAGGGCCGCCGGGGACCGGAACAGCAGCACCGGCGGCCCGGACGGGTCGCACTGCCAGGCGCGCATCCGTCGCCGGGCCCGGCCGAACGCGGTGACGTGCCAGAGCAGGATCGAGTCCCGGGACAGCACGCTGCGCAGCGACTCACGGTTGCCGTTGCAGATCTCCTCCCCCGTCACCAGCCGTCCGACGGTGCGGCGCAGCAGCCGCCCGAAGGAGCGCCACCGCGAGAAGTCGAGGCCGACCACCAGGTCGGCGCGGGCCAGCGGCACGTCCCGCCACCCGTGGTACGCCCCGTCGATGATCCAGCGGTCGCGCCGGCAGATCTCCTCGATCCGGCTGCGCTGCCGGTCCACCGGCACCTCGACCCAGCCGGGCTCCCAGAGCAGGTCGTCGACCGGATACCACGGCAGTCCGAGGCGCTCGGCCAGCCGCGCCGCGAGGGTCGACTTGCCGGCGCCGTACACCCCGTAGACGAGGATGCGCGTGGGGCCGCTCACCGCGACAGCGGCGGTGCGGCGACGGACGCGGGTGCGCTGAGCCGGCCCTCGTTGCCGCTGCGGTCCAGGCCGGACACGCAGTAGGTCAGCGGGCGGTCGGCCGGGGCGGCGGGGTCGACCCAGCCGGTGCCCCGCGCGGTGCCGACGAGGGCGAGCGTGTCGCCGTCCACCCGGTAGACGGCGAAGCTGGTGGCGCCATCCCCGCGCCAGGTCAACGCCACCGTGCCGGCCTGCTCCCCGCGTACGGCGGTGACGGCGGGCGCGGCCGGCGGTGCCGCGGGCAGCTGCGCCATCGTGGGCACCAGCGCCGGGCCGGCGTAGTGGTGCCCGCTGTACCGGGTGACCGCACCGAGCTTGTCGGCGCGTACCTGGGTGGCGCTGAAGTGGACGCTGCCGGATACGCCGTACCGGCGGTTGAGGGTGAGCTGCCGGTCCAGTTCGGCCGGGTCACGCCAAGCACCCCGCTCCCCCACCCGGTAGTCGGCCTGGCCGATGTAGAGCTGCACCCGGGTGCCCTTCACCGTGGCCGCCCACCAGGGCAGCAGCTTGGCGTAGTCGGCCTTGCCGAAGCCGATGTGCCAGTAGAGCTGCGGCACGACGTAGTCGAGCCACTGCCGGCGTACCCAGAGCCGGGTGTCGGCATGGATGTCGTCGTAGCTCTGCAGCCCGGCGGTCGGCGAACCGGTCCGGTCGGTGCGCTGGTTGCGCCAGATGCCGAACGGGCTGATGCCGAACTTCACCCACGGCTTGACCGCCTTGATCCGCTCGCTCATCTCGCGGACCAGGGTGTTCACGTTCTCCCGTCGCCAGGCGTGCCGGTCGGCGAACCGCCGGCCGTACCGGGCGAACGCCGCGCCGTCCGGGAAGTCCTGCCCGGCCTCCGGGTACGGGTAGAAGAAGTCGTCGAAGTGCACCCCGTCGACGTCGTACCGGGTGACGGCCTCCAGCATCGAGTCCTCGACGAAGGTGCGCGCCGCGGGGATGCCGGGGTTGAAGTAGAGCCGGCTGCCGGGCTTGTCGGCGCTGGGATAGGTGACCACCCAGTCGGGGTGCTGCCGCAGCGGGTGGTTCGGCGCGAGCTGGTCGAGCCGGGGGCCGGGCCCACCCACGGTGGCCGGCTGCCCGCCCCGGTACGGGTTGAACCAGGCGTGGAACTCCAGGTTGCGGGCGTGCGCCTCGGCGACCATGAACGCCATCGGGTCCCAGCCCGGGTCGCGGCCGTCGCGCCGGCCGGTCAGCCACTCCGACCACGGCGCGTACGCCGACGGCCAGAGCGCGTCCCCACTGGGCCGCACGTGCACGAAGACGGCGTTGTGGTGGCGCCGCACGGCCAGGTCCAGCCAGCCGCGGAACTCGGCCCGCGCCGCCTCGGCCGGCAACCCGCGCCGGCTCGGCCAGTCGATGTTGTTCACCGTGGTGATCCACATGCCGCGCAGCTCGCGTACCGCCGTGGCCGTGCGTCCCCGCACCCGGCCGCGTCGACGGCGGTGCGCGCCGGTGGGCGGCGCTCGCCGTCCCCCCGGTCGCGCAGCGCCCAGGCGCGCCCGCGACCACCACGGCGAGGGCCGCGACCGCTGCGACGACGACACGGGTACGACGGCGACGGGCGGCGTGCGCGGCGGGGGGCATCACCCCAGTCTGCCCAGTGCCGCCCGCCGTACGCACACCAGGTCTCAGATCACCCGCTCGTTCCCGCCGTCCACGGTGAGCTGCGCGCCGGTGGTGGCGGCGAAGGTCTCCCCGCAGAGGGTGGCGGCCAGCTCGCCGACCCGGGCGCTGGTGATCTCGGCACCGAGCAGGTTCCGCCGCTTGTACTCCGCCACGGTCAGCCCGTAGTGCCGGGCCCGGGCCTCGAGCACCTCGGCGCTCCACAGCCCGGTGTCGAAGACCGCGTCGGGGTGCAGCACGTTCACCCGGATGCCGTCGCCCGCCCATTCCAGCGCCGCCACCCGCGCCACCTGGGTCACCGCCGCCTTCGAGGCGGAGTAGGCGACCGCGCCGGGCCCGGGGGCCAGGGCGTTGCGCGAGGCGACCACGACGACCCGGCCGCCCCGGGGCGCGAGCGCCAGCAGCGGGTGGGTCCGGGCGAAGAGGTACGCCACGGATTCCGCGTTCACCGCCATGCTGCGCCGCCACTCGTCCGGGTCCAGCTCGGCGATCGCCCGGCTGGCCGGGAAGATCCCGGCCGCCGCCACCACCATGTCGACCCCGCCGAACCGGTCCACGGCGGCGTCCAGGGCGGCGTCGACGGCCTTGCCGTCGGTGACGTCGACGGTCAGGCCGAGCCGGGCCGGCCCGTCGGACGCGGCGACCGACGGGTCCCGGTCCAGGGCCACCACGCAGGCCCCGCGGGCCAGGAGCGCCTCGGCGCAGGCCCGCCCGATGCCCGAGGCGGCCCCGGTCACCACGGCCACCTCGCCGGCGAATTCCTTGACCGGGCCGCCCCGGCGCAGCTTCGCCTGCTCCAGCTCCCAGTACTCCAGGTCGAAGATGTCCTGCTCGGGCAGCGCCTGGTAGCCGCCGACCGCCTCGGCCGCCTCGATCACGTCGACGGTGTGCCGGTAGATGTCCCGGGCCATCCCGGTCTCGGCCGCCGACCGGCCTGCGGTGAGCATCCCCAGCTCCGGGTCGAGGATCACCCGGGGCGCGGGGTCGAGCATGGTCAGCGTGGTGCGGGCCCGGGACCGGTGCCGGTCGACGTGCCGGCGGTAGGCGTCGGCGTAGCCGGCCACGTCGGTGCCGACCAGCGGGATCCGCTTGGTGCGCAGCACGTGGTCGGGGGTGACCGGGCCCCGGGTGGCGACCGCCGCGAGGTCGGGTCGGTCCAGGAACGCCCGCACCGCCGGGTCCTCGTGCCGACGCAGCAGCATCGGGGCACCCGCCGTGGCGGAGACCTCGCCGCGCAGCCGGGCCAGCCGCGTCCGGTCCACCGGCCGGGGCGCGGCGGGCGCGACCCGGGGCCGGGGCAGCCCCATCCGCTCCTCGGCCCGGCTGACCAGTTCGATGTGCCGGTGGTAGGCCTCCTCGGCGTCCGCGCCGAAGGTGAACAGCCCGTGGTTGAGCAGGACCATGCCGACCGTCCCGGCGTGGGCACGCGCCGGGTACAGGTCCGCGCAGCGCCGGGCCAGGTCGAAACCCGGCATGATGTACGGCACCACGACCACGCTGTCGCCGTACAGCTCCTCGGCGAGCCGGGCGCCGTCCGGCTGGTTGGTGAGGGCGAGCAGCGCGTCGGCGTGGCTGTGCAGCACCGCCGGGTGCGGCAGCAGCGCGTGCAGCAGCGTCTCCACGCTCGGGTCGGGTGCGGTCGCGTCGAGGCGGGCGCAGCGCAACTCGTTCATCATGTCGCTGTCGCCGAGCCGCTCCAGCCGCAGCAGCGCCCGCAGCCGGTCCAGCCGCAGCGCGGTGAAGCCGGACGCGTCCATCGTCGCCAGGTCGGAGCCGCTGCCCTTGACGTGCAGCACCGGCACCGGTTCCCCGGTGAGATCGGTGACGGTCGTCTTGACCGAGGTGTTCCCCCCGCCGTGCAGCACCAGGTCGGTGTCGGCGCCGAGCAGCCGGGACGCGTACACGAGTCGGGCCAGCGGGGCGGAGCCGTCCGGGGCGTCGGCGGTGGACCAGCGGTTGCGCATCGGGGTGCTCCTCGCGGGAGGGTCGGGCCGGGTCAGGCCCGGTCGGTGGGGTCGTCGGGGCGGCCACCGGCGGCCGGCAGGATGACCCGACGTTCGGTGACGATGGCGGTGACCAGGTCCGCCGGGGTCACGTCGAACGCGTAGTTCAGGGTGCCGGTGCCCTTCGGGGCCAGCGCCACCGCCCCCAGCGCGGTGATCTCCTCGGGGTCGCGTACCTCGATGTGCACGTCCCGGCCGGACGGGGTGGCCAGGTCGACGGTGGACTCCGGGGCGGCGACCACCATCGGCACCCCGGCCCGGGCCGCCGCCAGCGCCAGCGGGTACGTGCCCACCTTGTTGATCACATCGCCGTTGGCGGTGATCCGGTCCGCGCCCACCACGACCGCGTCGACCAGGCCCTGGGCGAGGACGGACGCGGCGGCCGAGTCCACGACCAGGGTGTGCGGCACGCCGATCTGGGCCAGCTCCCACACGGTCAGCCGGGCGCCCTGCAGCAGCGGGCGGGTCTCCGAGGCGTACACGTGGGTGAGCGCGCCGTGCTCCTGGAGGGACCGGACCACGCCGAGCGCGGTGCCCCACTCGACGGTGGCCAGGGCGCCGGCGTTGCAGTGGGTCTGCACCGCCACCTCGGGTCCCACCGTCTCGACCAGCCAGCGGGCGCCCCGCTCGCTGAGTTCCCGGCAGCAGCGGGCGTCCTCCGCCAGCATCGCCAGCGCCTCGGTACGGGCCGCGTCCGGGCCGTCGGCGTCGAGCCGGGCGCGGACCCGGTCGACGCCCCAGGCGAGGTTGACGGCGGTGGGGCGGGCGGCCCGGATCGCGTCGACGGCCGCGCTCAGCTCGCGGGGATCGGCGTGCAGCCGGGCGGCGAGGGCCACCCCGAGGCCACCGGCGACGCCGATCGCGGGCGCGCCCCGGATCGCCAGCGACCGGATCGCGGCGATCAGGTCCTCGACGGTGTCGATCTCCAGGAACTCGACCTCGTGCGGTAGCCGGGTCTGGTCGATCGCGATGATCCGACCGTCCCGCCAGTCGATGGTGCGCATCCACATCCCTCACTGCCCGGGTCCGCCGGCCACGGTGCCGGCCGGCGCAGCTGGAGGGTCCATCACGGGTCGATGGCTGTCAACCTCGGCCGCGCCGGGCCGGTCGGGCCGGAGCGATGACTAGAACATTGCCCAGTACCGGGCTAGCCGCGGAGGCTCTCCACGAGCAGGGCGACCGCGACGGCACCCGGGTCGAGGACCCCGCGGGCGACCTCACCGACATAGCTCGCCCGGCCCCGGTTGGCCAGCATGTCGGCCGTCGACCCGGCTCCCGCGCGGGCCGCGACGGCCGCGGCGGCCAGGGCGTCCGCGAGTCCACCGGTGGCGGCCGACAGCGCCTCGGTGGCCGGCACCATCGCGTCCACCATCGTCTTGTCCCCGGGCTTCGCGCCGCCGAGCCGGCGCACGGTGGCGGTCCCGTCGGCGAAGCCCCGGGCCAGCTCGGCCACCCCGACGGCGTCCGTACGGGTGGCCTTCGCCAGCTGCCGGAACCACATGCCGAACAGGGGTCCCGACGTGCCGCCGGTGTGCAGGAACGCGGTGGAGACGACGTCCAGCACGTCGCCGGGCGTGGCGGTCTGCGCGTCCTCCAGCGCCGTACGGGCCCGGCCGAGCGCGGAGCGCAGGTTCGCGCCGAAGTCGCCGTCGCCGGAGCGCCGGTCGAGGTCGGTGAGCGCCTGCTGTTCCCGGTCGAACGCCGCGAAGAACCGCTGCATCCAGGCGCGGGCGTCGGCGGCGTCCATGGTGTCGCTGGTCATGATGGTCCTCTCACCAGGTCAGGGCCGGGGTGCGGACCGGCGCGTCCCAGAGGGCGACGCGCTCGTCGTCCGCGCGGACGAGGGTGATCGACAGGCCCGCCATGTCGAGCGACGTGACGTACGGCCCGACCAGGCTGCGGGCCACCCGGACGCCCCGGCCGGCGAGCTGGTGGTGCACGGCGCGGTGCACGAGCGCGAGTTCCAGTCCGTGGGTCGCCCCGAGCCCGTTCACCACCACCAGGACGTCGTCCCCGCGGGCCAGGCCGAGTGCCCCGACCAGCCGGTCGAGCAGGTCGGCGGCGAGTTCGTCGGCGCCGGCGAAGGGGCGGCGGCCGACCCCGCGTTCGCCGTGGATGCCGACGCCCAGCTCGACCTCGTCGGCGGCCAGCAGCCAGGCCGGCTCGCTGTCACCGGGGTGCGCGCCGGCGGCCAGCGCGACACCCATGCTGCGCGCCTGCCCGACCAGCGTCCGGCCGAACGTCGCGACGTCGGCGAGGGTCGCGCCCCGCTCGGCGAGGGCACCGCAGAGCTTCTCGACCACCACGACGGCGGCGGTGCCGCGCCGGCCGGGGCCCTCGCCGTCCGCCCGCTCGGAGGCCAGGTCGTCGTCGACCAGCACCTGCTCGACCTCGATCCCGTCGTCGGCGGCGATCTCGGCGGCGATCCGGAAGTTCAGCACGTCACCGGTGTAGTTCTTGACGATGTGCAGCACCCCGCGACCGGTGTCCACCGCGGTCGTGGCGGCGGCCACCTGCAGGGCGGTGGGGCTGGCGAAGACCGCACCGGGGACGGCGGCGTCGAGCATGCCCGTGCCGACGAACCCGACGTGCAGCGGTTCGTGCCCGGAGCCGCCGCCGGACACCAGCGCCACCTTGTCGCCGGCCGGCTTGGCCCGGGTGACGTACGCCGGGTCGGGGTGCAGGTGCAGCAGTCCCGGGTGGGCCAGGACGTAACCCTCCAACGCCTCCGGTACGACGTGCTCGGGGTCGTTGACGAACTGTCGTCGGCTCATGCGCGTCCCGTCCTCGTCAGCCTCGCCGGGGTGATCGACGATGTCGGACGCTAGGCGCATCCCGGTCGCCTGTCCACCGCGACCGGCCCGCCGCTTGCGGGGGCGTGCTAAAGGCGCACCGGTCAGAAACCGTTTGCCGCACTCCGCGCCGGGCCCGGAGACTCCCATTGCGTGGAGCGTCGACGGCGTTCACGGGTGGCGGGCCGCAGGGCCGGCCGAGGACGGGATGTTCGGCGGAAGGACTCCGTGGTGCGCAGGATCTGTTTCGCGGCCGGCCGCCCGGCCGAGGTCGTCGAGGAGCCGCCCCCGCTGCCGGGACCGGGGCAGCTGCTGCTCCGCGTCGAGGCCGCCGGCGTCGGTGTCGCCCTGGTCCGGCTGCTGGCGGCGGCCGGCGCACGCGGCGAGCCGGTCCGGCCGGGCGGCGAGGTCGTCGGCACGGTCGTGGGGCGGGGTGCCGACGTGTCCGGGTTCGAGGTCGGCGACCGGGTCGGTGGCGTCGTGTTCGCCGACGCCTTCGCCGATCTGGTGGTCGCCGATCCCCGGCTGGTCGGCCGCGTCCCTGCCGAGGTGGACGCGGCGACGGCACTGGCGCTGGTCCGGGGCGGTCTGATCGCCCTGAGCACCCTGCGGGCGGGCCATTTCGCACCGGGTGAGTCGGTGCTCGTGACCGCAGCGGCCAGCGGCACCGGTCACCTGGCCGTGCAGCTGGCGCGGGCGCTCGGCGCGGCCCGGGTGGTCGCGGCCGTCGGCGCGGCGGACAAGTCCGACTTCGTCCGTCGGTGCGGTGCCGACGAGGTGGTGACGTACGCCGAGCCGTCCTGGGGCGAGCCGGTTGACGTGCTGCTCGACGGGGTCGGCGGCGAGCTGGTGCGGCGCGGGGTGGCGGCGCTCGCGCCGTTCGGCCGGCTCGTCGCGTTCAGCGCCGGCGGTGGCGGTGTCGACGTCGGCGCCCTGCTCGACGGTGCCCGGTCGGTCGTCGGGTTCACCATCGGTCAGCTCCACCGGTCCCGGCAGGACGTGGTCGAGCGGCACCGGGCCGAGCTGTGGGACCTGCTCGCCGCCGGCCGGCTGGAGCCCCGGCACACCGACTTCCCGCTCGACCGGATCGGCGAGGCCGTCGAGCTGGTCAGGGCCCGCGCCAACCGGGGCCGGGTCGTGCTGCGTACCGGCTGACCCGCCGGCGACGAGGTCCCCCGCGGGCCGGTCGTCCTCGCCGGCCCGTGGGGGGGGTCAGCGCAGTCGACGGGCGGTGAACCGGGCCGGCGGCGCGGCGATCGCGTCCTGGGCCGCGACCAGTTGGAGTTCCCGGGTGCCCGCCGCGAGGGTCGCCTCCAGCACGGCGAAGACGGCCGAGACGGTGCGTTCCAGCGCCGTCGCGGGCGAGCCCGTGCTCCACAGGTGCGCCAGATAGAGCGCCGCGGTGACGTCGCCGCCGCCGTTCGGGCTGATCGGCAGCAGCGGCGTGGTCACCGCCCAGGCGCCCTCGTCGGAGACGGCCACCACCTCCAGCGACCCCGCCGGCAGCTCGCCGTGCAGCACGCTGGTGACCAGGACGTGCCGTGGTCCGGTCTCGCGTACCACGTCGACGGCCGCGAGCAGTTCCGGCAGCGTGCCGGTGGTCCGGCCGGCGAGGAACTCCAGCTCGAACTGGTTCGGGGTGATGATGTCCGCGCGCGGCACGACGGTGTCCCGCAGATATTCCGGGATGCCCGGCCGGACGAACATCCCCCGGCCGACGTCGCCCATCACCGGGTCGCAGCAGTACACCGCGTCCGGGTTGGCCGCCTTGACCTGGTCCACCGCGTCGAGGACGACCGCGCCCATCGCCGGGTCGCCCTGGTAGCCGGAGAGCACGGCGTCGGCGGTGCCGAGCACCCCGCGGTCGGCGATGCCGGCGATCACCTCGGCCACGTCGGCGGGGGCCAGCAGCGGCCCCCGCCACGCGCCGTACCCGGTGTGGTTGGAGAAGTGGACCGTCAGGACGGGCCAGACCTCGTGCCCGAGCCGCTGGAGGGGAAACACGGCCGCCGAGTTGCCGACGTGGCCGTAGGCGACCGAGGACTGGATGGACAGGATCTTCACCGTCCCATCATCGCGCTTCCCGCCGGCGTCGCGTGCACCGCCCGGCAGGTCACCGCGTACCGCCCTGGGTCGTCTTCGGGTAGCCGATGCCCGACCCGTAGCGGTAGAGGACCCGGGTGCCGTCCGGCGTCCGGACGGTCACCGGCAGCCGGCCGGTCGGCTCCCCGCCGACCAGGACGTCCGCCAGCGCGGCGAGGGAGACGTCCCGATAGCCGTACGCCGCCAGGTAGGTGGGGGCGGCCGGGAAGTAGGCGATGTCGTACGGCCCGCCGACGGCGACGGTCACCACCGGCGTCTTCGTGGCCAGCAGCGCCTTGACCAGGTTCTGCTGGGTCACGTCGTTCCAGGCGTTGTTGGTGAGCACCACGACGACGTCGCTGGCGGTGGCCGCCGCCACCACCTGCTTGATCGTCTGCGGGTCCGGCGACCCGGTCCACATCGGGGTGGCGACCAGCCCCTTGCCGGTCAGCTGGGTGGCCAGGGACGGTACGGCGTTGCTGCCCCAGCCGGTGACCAGCACGTGACTGCCGGACTTCGGCTTCAGCGGGAGCACACCGGCCGCGTTGCGGAGCAGGGTGATCGAGCGGCGCGCGGCGGTGGCCATGACCTGCTGCTCGGCCGGGGTGCCGACGGTGGAGTCGACCGCCTCGCTGGTGGTGTACGGGTCGTCGAACAGCCCCAGTCCGGCCTTCATCCGCAGGATCCGGTACACCGACTGGTCGATGCGCTGCCGGCTGACGGTGCCGGCGCGGACGGCGTCGAGGAGCGTGGCGATGGCGGCGGGCGGATCGGTGGGCAGCAGCAGCTCGTCGTTGCCGGCGTTGACGGCACCGAGGATCACCTGGTCCTGCGGGATGCCGGCCAGCGCGTCGGCGCGCAGCGCGTCGGTGACGACCACCCCGTCGTAGTGCAGCGTGTCGCGGAGCAGGCCGGTGATGATGGGTCTGGACAGGATGGCCGGCGTCCGGGTGGGATCCAACGCGGGGACGATCACCGCGGTCGGCATGATCGACTTCACCCCGGCGGCGATGGCGGCGCGGAACGGCGGGATGTCGATCCGCATGATCTGCTCGCGGGTCTCGTTGACGACCGCGATCCCGGTGTCGGGGTTGGCCTCCGCGCTGCCCAGCCCGGGGAAGTGCTTGGCGGTGGCGGCGACGCCGTTGCCCTGGTAGCCGCTGACGGCCGCCGCGCCGAACCGGGAGACCATCGAGGTCCGGTCGCTGAACGCCCGCGTCCCGTCGGCGGTGTTGCGGGGGTTGGTGTTGACGTCCACCACCGGCGCGTGGTCCATGTTGATGCCCATCGCCCGCAGTTGCCGGCCGGTCGCGGCGGCCGTCGAGTACGCCACGCTGCTGTCGAACGTCGCGCCGATCGCCATGTTGCCCGGTGCCACCGCCGACGGCGGCGGGATCCGGGTGACGAAGCCACCCTCCTGGTCGGTGCTGATCTGCAGCGGCACGCCGCGGCCGGCCAGCGCCGCCTTCTGCAGCCCGTTGGACAGCAACGCGACCTGCTGCGGGTTGTTCAGGTTGTTGGTGTTGTTGAAGTAGATGATGCCGCCGGGGTGGTACTTCGACACCAGTTGGTCCCCGTTGCCGACGTCGCTGCCGTAGAGCGCCCGGTTGGCCGCCACGTCGGTGGGGTTCGTGGTGGTGGCGGTGTCGCCGTACGCCTGGAGGACGAACATCTGGCCGACCTTCTCCGCCAGGGTCATGTCCGCCATGGCGGCGCGGATCCGCCGCTCCCCGGAATCGTCCCGGTCCGGGCCGCTGTCGTACGCGACGGACCGGGTCACCGCGTGCACCCCGGCCGACGCGCCGGCGGCCAGGACGAGGCCGCACGCGGCCACGAGCACAACGGGAACCCGTACGACGGCTCCGGTGATGCGACGGAACATGCGCCACCCTCCTCTGCGTTCGGTGGCCCCGACAGCCGGCGTCCACCTCCCCCGCACCCTGCCGTTTAAGACATGAATGTGGGAGTATGTCGCATTCGAATCACCCGGGAGTGGCGTGGCGGCCTAGGGTGGGCGGCATGGCAGACGTCCCCTCCGACGGCCGGAACCCCCTCACCCGGCTCACCCCCGACGAGCTGCGGCAGCGCACCAGCGCCAAGTGGCGCACACATCCGGCCGACGTGCTCCCCCTCTGGGTGGCCGAACTCGACGTACCCCTCGCCGCGCCGGTCGCGGCGGCGCTGCGCCGCGCGATCGACCTGGGTGACACCGGCTATCCGCACGGCACCGGGTACGCCGAGGCGCTCGGCGACTTCGCCGCCCGGCGCTGGGGCTGGCACGACTTCCGGGTCGCGCACACCTCGATCGTGCCCGACGTGATGATGGGCATCGTGGAGCTGCTCCGGCTGGTCACCGACCCCGGCGACGCCGTGGTGGTCTGCTCCCCCGTCTACCCGCCGTTCTACGCCTTCGTCAGCCACGCCGGCCGGCAGGTGATCGAGGCGCCGCTCGGCGCCGACCTGCGGATGGACCACGCGGCCCTGGACGAGGCCTTCCGTCGGGCCCGGGCCTGCGGCCCCCGGCCGGCGTTCCTGCTGTGCAACCCGCACAACCCGACCGGGGTCGTGCACCGCCGGGACGAACTGGCGGCCGTCGCCGAGCTGGCCGCCCGGCACGGCCTGCGGGTGATCTCCGACGAGATCCACGCTCCCCTGGTGCTGCCCGGGGCGCACTTCACCCCCTACCTGACGGTGCCCGGCGCCGAGGACGCGTTCGCGCTGACCTCCGCCTCCAAGGCGTGGAACCTCGCCGGCCTCAAGGCGGCGCTCGCGGTCGCCGGGCCGCAGGCCGTGGCCGACCTGCACCGGATGCCGGAGGAGGTCGGCCACGGGCCCAGCCACCTGGGCGTCCTCGCGCACACCACCGCGTTCCGCGCCGGCGAGCAGTGGCTCGACCTGCTCCTCACCGGCCTCGACGCCAACCGCACACTGCTGGCCACCCTGCTGGCGGAGCACCTGCCGACCGTCGGCTACCACCGCCCCGAGGGCACCTACCTGGCCTGGCTGGACTGCACGGGCCTGGGCGTCCCCACCGACGAGCCGGCCGACGGGCCGGGCGTGGTCACCGACCTCGCCGGGCCGGCGAAGATGTTCCTCGACCGCGCCCGGGTCGCGCTCAGCTCCGGGCACGTCTTCGGCACCGGCGGGACCGGCTTCGTCCGGCTCAACTTCGGCACCTCACCCGCGATCCTCACCGAGGCGGTGACCCGGATGGGCCGGGCGGCCCGCCCCTCGACCGGCGGGTAACGCGCCGGCCACCCCGGTCGCTGATCGGGTGAGGGCCGCCGTCCCGGGTGGCCCACCCGACGGCGAGCGGTCCTCGCCCGGGACCTGTTGTTCCCGTCCACGACGTGTTCAAATACCGGGACGACCAGCTCAGTGGCCTTCCCGCGGCGGACCCCTGTCCCATCCCGCCGCGCGAAACCTTCTCATCCCCATGCGCGAGGTGCACACATGCGCAGAAGATCCACGTTCCAACTGGCGGTCCTGACCGCCACCGCCGCGACGTTCTGACGGCCGGCGGCGCCCGGCGCACTGGCCGGCGCCGCGCCCGCGGCCCCCTCGTCCGGTGTCGCGGCGTGCGAGCCGGGTGCCGGTGGGAACAGCGCGGCCCGGGTGGCCGAGGGCGCCACCGCCCAGGAGCCGGAGCTGTACTCCAAGAACGAGGCGAACGCCTACGGCGTGATCAAGGATTCGCCGCGTCTGCCCAACGGCAGCGTCACCATCCCCACGGTCTTCCACATGGTCTCCGACCACCCGCTGACGGCGGCGGAGACGACCCGGTGGAACACCCTGATCGCCAACCAGATGACCGTGCTCAACGACTCGTACTCGGGGAAGACGGCGGCGGACGCCGCCGACACCCCGTTCCGGTTCGACCTGGTAGACACGACCTGGACGGTGAACAGCGCCTGGTACACCGTCGAGCCGGGCAAGAACGAGCGGGACATGAAGAAGGCGCTGTACACCGGCGACGCCCGCACCCTGAACGTCTACGCGGCGAACATCGGTGGCGGCCTGCTCGGTTGGGCGTACTTCCCGAAGGGCTACAACAACGGCCGGGACTACATCGACGGCGTCGTGATGCTGGACGAGTCGATGCCGGGCGGCACCGCGGGCAAGTACGCCCTGGGTGACACCCTCACCCACGAGGTCGGGCACTGGCTGATGCTGGAGCACACCTTCGCGCACGGGTGCGCCGCCTCCGGCGACTACGTGGCGGACACTCCCCGGGAGGCCGCGCCGCAGTTCAACTGCCCGGTCGGTGCGGACACCTGCACCGCCCCCGGGCTGGACCCGATCCACAACTTCATGGACTACACGCAGGACTCCTGCATGAACATGTTCACCGCCGGCCAGGCGGACCGGATGAGCGACGCCTGGGTCGCGTTCCGGTCCGGCGGCGGCAAGTAGCGAACCGGAGGGGGTGCCGGGCCGCGGCCAGCGGCTCGGCACCCCCTTTCGCGTACGCGGGTCAGGGGCGGGTGAGGACGACGAGTTGCCGGGTCGCCCGGGTCATCGCGACATAGCGGTCGACCGCACCTTCGATGCCGGCGCCGAAGCCGTCCGGTTCGACGAGGACGACCAGGTCGAACTCGAGCCCCTTGGACAGCTCCGGGGTCAGCGACCGGACCCGGGACGTCCCGGCGAACGTGGGATCGCCGATGACGCAGGCGATCCCCTCGGCGTGCGCGGCGAGCCACCCGTCGAGCACCGACCCCAGCTCGGCGACCGACCCGGAGGCGACGGGCACCCCCGTGCTGCGGATGGAGGTCGGCACGTTGGCGTCCGGCAGCACCGCCCGGATCACCGGTTCGGCCTCCGCCATCACCTCCCGCGGCGTCCGGTAGTTGACGCCCAGCGTGGCCACGGTGATCCGGTCGAGCCCGACCCGGGTCAGCCGTTCCGGCCACGACTCGGTGAAGCCGTGCCGGGCCTGGGCGCGGTCCCCGACCACCGTGAAGCTCCGGGACGGGCAGCGCAGCAGCAGCATCTGCCACTCGGCGTCGGTCAGTTCCTGGGCCTCGTCCACGACGACGTGCGCGAACGGGCCGGCGAGCCGGTCCGGCTCGTCGCCGGGCAGCCCGGATTCGTCGATCAGCGCGTCCTGGAGGTCCAGTTGGCGCAGGCTCGACAGCACCCCCTCCCCGTCGTCGTACGTGTGCGCCTCGATCAGCTCGTCGACGACGGTGGCCCGCCGCTGGCGTTCCACGGCGAGCGCGGCGTCGTGCTGGCGGTGACGCCGGGACGCCTCCGGGTCGCCGAGCCGCTGCCGCGCCGCGTCCAGCAGCGGCAGGTCGGACACCGTCCAGGCGTGCGGGTCCTCGCGCTGCAGCCGCCGGATCTCGTCCGCGTCGAGCCAGGGCGCGCACCTGCGCAGATAGGCGGGCACCGACCAGAGGTCGCCGACCAGGTCGGTGGCCTCCAGCAGCGGCCAGGCCCGGTGCAGGGTGCCCCGCAGTTCCCGGTTCTGCCGCAGGGATTCGCGGACCAGGCCCTCCGGCTCGTCGCCGTCGTACCGCTCCAGCAGGATGGTGAGCAGTTCCGCCCAGATCTCCTCGCGCGCCTCGTTGTGTGGGACGCCGGCGCCGGCCTCGAACGCCTCGGCCCAGTCGTCGGCGCTCAGCCGGAGGTCGGCGTCGCCGGTGCTGACCGTCATCCCCCGGGTGGGCGGCTCCTCATAGAACCGGACGGCGGTCTCGATCGCGCCGACCATCGCCGCGGTCGACTTGAGGCGGGCCACGTCCGGGTCGGCTTCGACCGGCGCCCCGGCCCCCTCGGGGACGAGGTCGCGCAGGGTGCAGGTCTGCACGTCCTCCTCGCCGAGGCCGGGCAGCACGTCGGAGACGTACGCCAGGTAGGGCTGGTGCGGGCCGACGAAGAGCACCCCGCCCCGGCGCCGACCGAGATGAGGGTCGGCATAGCGCAGGTAGGCGGTGCGGTGCAGGGCGACGACGGTCTTCCCGGTGCCCGGTCCACCGTCGACGACGAGGGTGCCGCGCGAGCCGGCCCGGATGATGGCGTCCTGGTCGGCCTGGATGGTGCCGAGCACGTCCCGCATCCGGGCCGACCGGTTGGTGCCGAGGCTGGCGATGAAGGCGGACTGGTCGTCGAGTGCGGCGTGCCCCGCCCACCCGTCCGGGGTGAACACCTCGTCCCAGTAGTCGCTGATCCGGCCGCTGCTCCAGCGGTACCTGCGGCGGCTGGCCAGGCCCATCGGGTTGGCGTGGGTCGCGCCGAAGAACGGCTCCGCCGCCGGGGACCGCCAGTCCAGCAGCAGCCGGCGGCCCGCGCTGTCGGTGAGGCCCCGTCGCCCGACGTACACCGGCTCGGGGTCGTCGGTGCGGACCAGGCGGCCGATGCACAGGTCCAGGCCGAAGCGCCCCAGCGTGCGCAGGCGAGCCTCCAGCCGGCGGACCTCCAGGTCCCGCTCGACCGCCTGTCGGCCCTTCCCGCCGGGCGCCCGGCGTACGGCGTCGAGCCGGTCGGACAGGTCGGCGAGCACCTGCTCCAGGCTCGCCGCGAGGGCCGCGAAGTGCCGCTCGTCGACGGCGATCAGTGCCGGGTCGGCCTTGTGCGCGAGCCGGTCGGGAAGGTCGAAGGCGCTGCGGGTCAGAGGGCTCACGTCCACCTCCGGCCGATCCGCACCAACGGTTTACCGACTTTCCGCGCCGCGCATGACAATCGCATTCGTGTCTTCCATTTCTGCAGGTCCCGGCCCTCGGCAGGGGATTCTGCGGCACGACCGGGGTCTTGCCGCAAGACCCGGGGTGCGCTATACCTTGAAAATGGAGGGGGCGATTGTTCCCTCTTTTTTTTTCGCGCCGCTACCGCCCGCGCGCCGTCACGGCCGGTCGAGTGCGACGGCCAGCCGGCGGACCGCCTCGTCCATCAGGTGCGGTGGGGCCGCGGCGTAGGTGAGGCGCAGGTGCGGGGCCGGGGCCTCGGCGGCGTACCACGGGCGGCCGGGGAAGACGACGACTCCCTCCGCCGCCGCGGCGGCGGTCAGCGCGACGTCGTCGGTGCCGTCGGGGAGCCCCACCCACAGGTGCAGGCCGCCGCGCGGGACCGTCGGCGGGACCAGCGCCGGCAGGTGCCGCGCCAGCGCGGACAGCAGCGCCTCACGCCGGGCGCGCAACTCGGTGCGCAGGGTGCGCCGGTGCCGGGCCCAGGCGGGCGCGCTGACGAACTCCAGCGTGGCCTGCTGCAACGGACCGGCGACGAAGAGGTCGTCGAGCAACCGGGCCGCGCGCAGCCAGGCGCCGGCCGGTCCGCGGGCACCGAGCGCGGCGATCCGCAGGCCCGGCGCGGCGGACTTGGTCAGCGAACGCAGGTAGACGACGTGCCCGTCGGGGTCGTCGGCGACCAGCGGGGCGGCGGTTCGCCGTCGATGGTCAGGTCCCGGGCGTAGTCGTCCTCGATCAGGAACGCCCCGGCGTCGCGGACCGCTGCGGCGACCTCGGCCCGGCGGTGGGCGGTGAGCGTCGCGCCGTGCGGATTGGCGTGCAGCGGCTGGCAGTAGAACACCCGGGCGCCGGTGCGGGCGAACGCGGCGGCGAGCTGGTCGGGACGTACGCCGTCGGCGTCGGCGGGCACCGGCACCGGCTGCAGGCCGGCCGCGTGGGCGGCGGCCAGGGCACCCAGGTAGGTCGGGGACTCCACGAGCAGGGTGTCGCCGGGCGTGGTCAGCGCGCGCAGCGCCGACGAGAGCGCGGCCTGCCCGCCCGGGCAGATCACCAGGTCGTCGGGGCGCAGCCCGGTGGCGGTGTCGCGGGCGAACCAGGCGCGCAGGTCCGCGCGCCCTCGACCGGCCCGCGCTGCCAGGAGGCGGGTTGCCGGGCGGCGCGGGCCAAGGCCGCACCGAGCGCGGCGGCGGGCTGGAGGTCCGGGTCCAGGTAACCCCCGGAGAGCGGAATCGCCCCCGAAGGCGGTAACGCCAGTAGCGCCTGCATCTCCTCCTCGCCGGGTCGGCGCGGGCCCAGGGCGACCGTCTGCCAGGACAGGTCCGGGGTACGCCGGGCGGCCGGCCGGGCCGCCACGAACGTCCCCCGGCCCGACCGCGTCTCGATCAGCCCTTCCGCGACGAGCTGCCGCATCGCGGCGGCGACGGTCACCGGGGAGGCATGGTGGCGGGCGGTCAGCTCGCGTACCGAGGGCAGCCGCGCGCCCGGCGCGGCGGCACCGACCAGACGCCGTAGCTCTTGGACGACCGGATCGGCGGCGTTACCATCACCCATGACGGTCAAGAGTAGCGCTACTCGTCCGGAGACGGTAACGGCCCGGCCGGCCGCCGGCCTCGCCCTCGGCGCGCTGGGGGTGCTCGCCTTCAGCATGTCGCTGCCGGCCACCCGCGTCGCGGTGCAGCAGCTGGACCCGTGGTTCGTCGCCTTCGGGCGGGCGGTCGGCGCGGCGCTGCTCGGGTGGGCGTACCTGCGGCTCACCGGTGCGCCGCGCCCCACACCCGCGCAGTGGCGACGCCTGTCGGTCGTCGCGCTCGGCGTCGTCGTCGGCTTCCCGCTCTTCACGTCGCTCGCCCTGACCACGCAGACCTCGGCGCACGGCGCCGTCGTCGTCACCGTGCTGCCCGCCATGACGGCGGTATTCGCGGTGCTGCGCACCGACGAGCGTCCGCCGCTGCTGTTCTGGCTCGCCACCGCCGCCGGCCTGCTGTCGGTGCTCACCTTCCTCGCCGTCGGCGGCCTGGTCCACGGCGCGCTCTCCCTGGCCGACCTGTTCCTGGTCGTCGCGGTGGTGCTCTGCGGCCTGGGGTACGCCGAGGGCGGCGCGCTCGCCCGCGAGCTGGGCGGCGCCCGGACCATCTGCTGGGCGTTGCTGCTCTCGCTGCCCGCCACCCTCCCCGTCACGGCGCTGGCCGCCGTCGCCCGTCCCCCGCACGCGGACGCCGTGGCCTGGTCGGCGTTCGGCTACCTCACCGTGGTCTCGATGTTCCTCGGCTTCTTCGCCTGGTACGCCGGGCTCGCCCGGGGCGGCATCGCGCTGGTGGGCCAGCTACAGCTCGCCCAGCCGGTGCTCACCCTGGCCTGGTCGGCGCTGCTGCTCGGCGAGACCGTCACCCCGGCGTCCATCGTGGCGGCGGTGGCGGTGCTGGCCTGCGTCGTGCTGATCCAGCGCACCCGCCGGTGATCCGCCGGCTAGTGCTCCGGCCACGACGGGGAGCGGCCCACCAGCGCCAGTATCCGATCCAGTGGGTCGCGGTCGTCGGAGGTGGGCAGCCGGGGGGCGAAGGCAGCGCCGGGCGCGAGCCGACGGTCGTCGTCGGGGATGGCTTCGGCGACGGCGAGCGCGGCCCGCAGCAGCTCCGCCGGCAGCCCGAACGGCAGCGCGAGGGAGCGGGCGACATCCCAGCCGTGCACCACGTAGTCGATGAAGTGGAAGCTGACCGCCTGCCGACCCGGCACCCGCACCCCGGCACCGAACTCGGGGAGCGCGCATCGCCGATCGAGCACGTCGTCCGCCGCGAAGGCGGCGATGACCTGCTCGCCGGCCTCGGCGTAGTCCGCCGCGAAGCTGCCACCGAGCGGGCGGACCCGCCACTCGTCCAGGGATGCGCCGTGGCCACCGGCCGAGGCGGCGAACCCGCGGTGCTGCGCCGTCATGTGAGCCAGCAGGGCGGCCAGGTCCCAGCCGGCGCAGGGCGTCGGCCGTTCGAGGTCCTCCGGGCGTATCCGCTCGACCAGCGTGATGCTCGCCCGTACCGCTGCCTCGTCCTCCGCGCGGAGATCCGGAATCATGCGCCCGAGCCTACGACCCCATCTCCTCCCGGTGCGCCCCGAGCACAGTGGACGCCGCGCCCGCCCCGCGGGTGTGCGCCGTCGAGACGAGCTGACCGGTGGAGGTCGTCAGTCGCCGAAGACGGCGGCCTCCCGGCGGCGGAAGCCCGGTCGCATCACCGCGAGCAGCACCCGCAGCACCGGGCCGGCGATGGCGCGCAGCTCGGCCAGCTCCGCCGGCTCGGCGTAGCGTTCGAGCCGGGGCAGCTCGAAACGGATCGAGCCGCCCCGGCGGACGGCCCGCTCCACGCTGTTCCAGTCGGCCACGCTGACGTGCCGTCGGATCACCGGGAAGAGCAACCGCTCCTCCTGCTCGATGTGCGTGTCCAGGAAGTCGCTCAGCCGGGCGAGGGTCGCGGCGAGCCGGCCCGCGACCGTACGTGCCCGCCCCTGGTCCGGGGCGCCGGAGGCGAGGACGGCGACGAGCTCGTCCGCGCCGGCCCGTACCTCGTCCAGCACCGGGTCGAGCGCCGCGTGGTCGGCACTGAGGTCCCGCAGGTCGACCTCCCCGCCCGCCGAACGCTCCAGCACCGGCCACAGGACGTCGTCCTCGGTCTGGTGGTGATGGTGGATGCCGTCGCAGAGCAGCCCCAGATACGTGCGCAGCGCGGTCGCCCGGCGGCGGTCGTACGTGAGCTCGCCGCCGGCCACCCGGTCCAGCAGCTCGGCCAGCCGACGGGTGTCGGCGCGCATGGTGCGGTGGTTGACGCGGAAGCCGAGGAGGTTCGGCTCGGCGCGGGGGGTGGTGCCCATGGTCTCCTCCGACGCGGTCTGGTGTCCCGACTCCCGGATGCGGCGCTCGGCGCCGGCCTGACGCCGGGAAGATACCTCGCCGGACCTGGCTCGCGCGGTCACCGACCACCCCGGCCGCTGTCCGATTCCCGAAGTCGAGGGAAATCCCGCGCCGCCTCCTGGTCCCGGCACCGGCCGTGGGGACGCCCCGACGGCCTGCGCCGCACTACAGTGGGCCCTCGTGAAGCGCCCTCCGCTACCGCCGATCGTCGACCAGACCCGCGTCTTCCTGCTGACGCAGACCTGGCTGCTGCTGGTCGGCCTGCTGGTCCTGCTGCTGCTCCTGCCCCTCATGAGCACCCGTGGCCCGCTCGACGACGAGTCGGGCACCGACCTCGCCGTACTCCTCGGCTCGCTGATCGTCACCCCGGCCGTGCTGGCGGTCGCGGCGAAGGCGGTCCGGCACGGCTGGACCGCCGGCTGGTTCCTCGCGCTGCTCGCGGAGCTGGCCGTCGGCGTCGTCCTCTACGCGGCGTTCGACTTCGGTCTCTTCCTCGGCCTGCCGGCGCTGCTCTTCGTCGGGCTCGGGGCCTGGGTCCTGGCGAACCTGTTCCGCGCCGACGTCCGTCGGTTCTTCTTCGCCCGCACTAGAGTTGTCAGCCACTGACAAGACCGCGGACGCCCCGTGAGGTGCCTTGATGGCTGGTGCTCAGCTGCGCGGCCAGGTGCGGTCCGAGGTCATGGAGCGGCAGGCCGAGATCGCCGAGAGCGTCGTCGCGACCATCACCGCGCGGATCCCCGCGTACGCCGCCCTGTCGCCCGGCCAGCTGGACGAGGTGCGCGCCATCGCCTCGTGGGGCACCGGCCGGGTGCTCGACCTCTGGGTGGCCGGCGGTGAACTCTCGCCGGACGACCTGCGCCGGTTCCGGGGCATCGGCGCCGCGCGGGCCCTGGACGGACGCCCCCTGCCGGCGGTGCTGCGCGCCTACCGCCTCGCCGGGCAGGAGGTGACGTCCCGGGTCGAGCAGATCGGCGCGGACCGCCTGGCGGTCGCCGACATGATGGACCTGGCGCGGCTCTGGATGGCGTGCATCGACGCGCTCTCCGAAGCCATCTACGAGGGGTACGCCACCGCCACCGCCCGGGTCAGCGGCGACCGCGCCCACGCCCTGGGAGATCTGGTCGACGACCTCCTGGTCGGCCGGCAGGTCACCCGGACCGGGCTCGCGGACCGCGCCCGCGAGCTGGGGGTCACCCTCACCGACCGGCTGACGATGGTGCTGCTGTGCCCGGCCGACCCGCACACCGAGGTGACCCTGGAGGCGCTCGACGCCTTCCTGCCCGCACCGCCGGCCGCCGCCACGATCCCGCTGCGGGTACGCGACGGCCTGGGCATCGCGCTGCTCGCCACCGGCCAGCAGCTCGACACCGCCGGCCTGGCCCGGCGGCGGTGGCGCGGCTGCCGGCTGGCGGACCTCACCGTCACCCAGCTCCCGTCCCGGTTCCGGCTGGGCGCCAACCTGCTCCGGCACGCCCCGACCCGGGCGTTCCGGCCGGACCGGCCACTGCTGGCGGAGGCCGACGCGCACGTGGTGGGCCTGCTCACCCGCCATGCCGACGCCGACCCGCAGCGGCTCGCCGCGCTGGTGCTGGGCGGGGCGCAGGCCGGCGGGCTCACCCACCTGACCGAGGGACTGGACGCCTACCTCGCCACCGGCTCGGCCAGCCGGGCCGCCGAGCTGCTCGGGGTGCACCCGCAGACCATGCGCTACCGGCTGCGCCGGCTGCGCGACCTGACCGGCCGCGACGCGCGCGACGCCTGGGACCGGCTCGTGCTGGAGGCCGCCCTCCTCGTCGCCGGACCGGGCAGCGCGTTGTCACCGAGTGAGTAACCGGCTTGTCCCCGCCGACGATCTTCGTTGCGGCCCCGGCGACCGCCGACGCAGGCTTGCCGACATGAAGGCCGACGTCATCATCGTGGGTGCCGGGATCGCCGGACTGGTCGCCGCCGCCGAGGTCGCCGATGCCGGCCGCCGCGTCCTGCTGGTGGACCAGGAGGGCGAGCAGAACCTCGGTGGCCAGGCCTTCTGGAGCCTAGG
Source organism: Micromonospora sp. R77 (assembly GCF_022747945.1). NCBI lineage: Bacteria > Bacillati > Actinomycetota > Actinomycetes > Micromonosporales > Micromonosporaceae > Micromonospora > Micromonospora sp. R77. Next base: position 4,718,056 of record NZ_JALDST010000001.1, on the reverse strand, counting down.
CGGCCTCTTCCTGGTCGACAGCCCCGAGCAGCGCCGTCTCGGCGTCCGGGACTCCCTCGACCTGGCCCGGCAGGACTGGTTCGGCTCCGCGCAGTTCGACCGGGAGGACGACCGCTGGCCGCGCGCCTGGGCCGAGGCGTACCTGGACTTCGCCGCCGGTGAGAAGCGCTCCTGGCTGCACGGCATGGGCCACCGGATCTTCCCGGTCGTCGGGTGGGCCGAGCGCGGCGACGGGCGGGCGAACGGGCACGGCAACTCCGTACCCCGGTTCCACATCACCTGGGGCACCGGCCCCGGCGTGGTCGCCCCCTTCGAACGGCGGGTCCGCGCCCACGCCGACGCCGGCCGGGTCACCTTCGCCTTCCGGCACCGGGTCGACGGGCTGGTGGTGGAGTCCGGTGCCGTGGTGGGGGTGCACGGCACCGTGCTGGAGCCGACGACCGTCGAGCGGGGCCGGCCCAGCAGCCGGGTCGCCGTCGGTGAGTTCACCCACCGGGCGCAGGCGGTCATCGTCACCAGCGGCGGCATCGGCGGCAACCACGATCTCGTACGCAAGGCGTGGCCCGCGCGTCTCGGCACGCCGCCCCGACGGATGGTCTCCGGGGTTCCGGCGCACGTCGACGGCCGGATGCTGGCCATCGCCCAGGAGGCCGGCGCCAACCTGATCCACCCGGACCGGATGTGGCACTACGTCGAGGGCCTCCGCAACTGGGCCCCGATCTGGGACAACCATGGCATCCGGATCCTGCCCGGACCGTCCTCGCTGTGGCTGGACGCCGCCGGCAACCGGCTGCCCGCGCCCTACTTCCCCGGCTTCGACACCCTCGGCACGCTGCGCCACCTGCGCGCCACCGGCTACGACTACTCCTGGTTCGTGCTGACCCAGAAGATCATCGAGAAGGAGTTCGCCCTCTCCGGGTCCGAGCAGAACCCGGACCTGACCGGCAGGGACCTCAAGCTGCTGCTGTCCCGGGTGAAGTCGGGTGCGCCGGGACCGGTGGAGGCGTTCAAGCGGCACGGCGAGGACTTCGTGGTGGCCGGCACCGTGGAGGAACTGGTGGCCGGGATGAACAAGATCGCCGACGACGACGCGCCCGCCCTGGACGCGGCGGCCGTCCGCACCCTCATCGAGGAACGCGACCGGCAGCTGGACAACACCTTCACCAAGGACGCCCAGGTGATGGCGATCCGCTCCGCCCGCACCTACCGGGGTGACCGGCTCATCCGGACCGCGTCCCCGCACCGGCTGCTGGACCCGTCTGCGGGGCCGCTCATCGCCGTACGGCTCAACATCCTGTCCCGCAAGACCCTCGGCGGCCTGGAGACCGACCTCGACGGACGCTGCCGCACCGGCGACGGGTCGGTCCTGCCCGGCCTCTACGCGGCCGGCGAGGTCAACGGCTTCGGCGGCGGCGGGATGATGGGCTACAACGCGCTCGAAGGCACCTTCCTCGGTGGCTGCCTCTACTCCGGTCGCGTCGCCGGGCGTTCGGCAGCCGCCCAGGTCGGCTGAGGCGGCGGCCGGCGCGACGGCACCGCTACGGTCGCGTGATCCGGTCGGCCAGCCAGGAGTCGACACCGTCCAGCGCCGTCCGGGCCAGTGCCGTCGGGTGACCCGTGAAGCCGTGCGGCGCCTCCGGATAGACCCGCACCTCGACGTCGTTGCCGGCGGCGGTGAGCCGCCCGGCCAGCGCCAGGTTGTCCTCCAGCAACACGTCCGCGCTCCCCACGACCAGCAGCGTCGGGGGAAGACCGGAGAGGTCGCCGTAGACCGGGGAGATGTCGGGCACCGTCCGGTCCGCGACGTGGCCGGCGTACGCCTGGATGAAGTACTCGTCGGCGATCCGGCGACCGGCCGGGGTGCGGGCGCTCAGGTCGTAGGTGCCGAAGAGGAGGGCGGCACCGGTGAACCGGTCGACGGCACCCCGGTCCCGCAGCCGGAGCAGGGTCACCAGGGCGAGGGTCGCGCCGGCCGAGGTCCCGCCGATCGTGAGTCGGGACGTACCGAAGCGGGCCTCGGCCTCGGCGACCAGCCAGCGCGCCACCGCCTCGCAGTCGTCGGGGGCGGCCGGCCAGGGATGCTCGGGCGCGAGCCGGTAGTCGACGCTGACCACCGCGAGCCGCGACGCGTCGGCGAACTCGCGGTTGCGCCGGTCCCCGCGCGCGGCACAGTCCAGATAGAAGCCGCCGCCGTGGATGTCCAGGTGGACGCCGCGCGGCGGGCCGTCGGTGGGCACGAGGATGCGGACCGGTACGCCCGCTGTCCCGACCGTCTCCTCGACGGCGGGCGGATCGGCGGCCGGCGGAGCGGACCGCTTCGCCCGCGCCTCCGCCAGCTCCGCCACGGTGGCGGGGCCACGGCCCGCGACCCTCGTCCGGTAGAAGTCCCGCGCCTCGTCGACCTGCTCCGCGGGCACGTCGGCGAGGAATACGTCCAAGGTGAGGCGCACCGGCCCTCCCCCTCACTCGGCTCTCTGCGCCACGCTATCGCCGCCGACCGGACCTGGCCCGGGTACACGTCGTCATCCTGACGAACTACGGCCTGGACGAGTACGTCTTCCACGCGCTCCGCGCCGGGGCGGCGGGGTTCCTCGTCAAGGACATCCACCCGGAGGACTTCCTGCACGCCGTACGCGTCGCCGCCCGTGGTGACGCCCTGCTCGCGCCGTCGATCACCCGCCGGCTGATCGACCGGTACGTCACCCAGCCCCTGGCCAGCGACAGCGCCACGCGGATGGACGGCCTGACCGTCCGCGAGCGCGAGGCCGTCGCCCTGGTGGCGCGGGGCCTGTCCAACGACGAGATCGCCGATCGCCTGGTGATCAGCCCGCTGACGGCGAAGACCCACATCAACCGGGCCATGACCAAGCTCCACGCCCGCGACCGCGCCCAACTCGTGGTGCTCGCCTACGAGTCCGGGCTGGTGGCCCCGGCAGGTTCCTGACACCGACGACGGGCCCTGGCGCGGCGGGCCGAGGCCGGCCGGCGCCGCCACGACAGCAGCGAGGGCCGGCCCCGATGTCGACGGAACCGGCCCTCCTGCGAGGTGCCCCCGGGTCAGCTGACCGACTTGTTGTAGCTGTCGATGGGCCCCTGCACGCTCGCCGCAGCGTCCTTCATGGCCTGGCCGACCGGCTTGCTGCCGACGATCGCCGCCTCCAGGCCGTCCTCGGACGCCTTGCGGGCCTGCGGCATCACGCCGAGCAGGCAGCCGGCCGACGCGACCGACGGCGGCAGCGCGTGCAGCTGGTCCACGGCGGTGCGGAACTGCGGGTACTGCGCCACCCAGTCCTTGTCGATCTGCTCGTCGAGCGCCTTGGCGTTGACCGGAACGTAGCCGGTGCCGGTGTGCCACTTGGCCTGCTGGGCCGGGCTCACCGCGAACTTCACGAACTCCCAGGCGGCCCGCTTCTCCTGGGTGCTGTGCCCGACGCCGTCGATCCACAGCGAGGCGCCACCGATGATCGGACCGCCGGTGGCGGAGCTGCTCGCCTTCGGGTACGGCGCGGTGAGGACGGTGAACTTGCCCTTGGCCGCGTCGACGTAGCCGCGCATGGCACCGGTGGACTCCAGGTGCATCGCCACCGTGCCCGCCTTGAACGCGGCCTGGGCGTCGTCGGTCTTGCGGCCGGTGTTCGTCGCGTAACCACCCTTGACCAGGTCCACCCACCACTGGGCGACCCGGATGCCGGTCTCCTGGTCGAACTGCACCTTGGTGGCCAGGCCCTTGCGCCCGTTGCCGTTGTCGCAGTACTCCTTGCCGTCGGTGGCGATCAGCTGCTCCAGCAGCCAGCCGTAGATGGCGGCGCCGAAGCCGTACTGGACGGTCTTGCCGCCGGCGTCCTTCACGGTCAGCTTCTTCGCCAGCTCGCCGATCTCGTCCAGGGTCCTCGGTGGCTTCGTCGGGTCGAGACCGGCCCGGACGAAGGCCTCCTTGTTCAGGTACAGCAGCGGGGTGGAGGTGTTGAACGGCATCGACTGGAGCTTGCCGTCGATGGAGTAGTAGTTGGCGATGTTCGGCTCGATGTCGCCGGCGTTGAACCCGTCCTTCTCGATGAACTTGTACATCGGCACGGTCTGCTTGGAGTCGACCATGAAGCGGGAGCCGATGTCGTAGACCTGCACCAGCGCGGGAGTGTTCTTCTGCTGCACCGAGGCCTTGTACTTGGCCACCGTCTCGTCGTAGTTGCCCTGGTAGATGGCCTTGACCTCGACCTTGCCCCCGCTCTGGGCGTTGAAGTCGGCGACCAGCTTGTCGATCGCGGCGGCGTTGGCGCCCTTCATCCCGTGCCAGAACTCGATGGTCGTCTTCCCGGTGGCTTTCTCCAGCACCTCCGCGCCGGGCGCGTCGCGGGCGTCCCCGTCCGCACCGCTGCCGGAATCGGAACCACCGCACGCGGTGAGCGCGGCGGCCGCTGCCAGCGCGACGACTGCCGTCATGACCCGACCGAACTGAGGTTGTCTCACCGGTTCTCCTCTTCTCCAGTTAGCGCAGCGATCCGGCGGTGAGGCCGCGGACGATGTAGCGCTGGCCGAAGAGCACGACGGCCAACGTCGGGAGCAGGGACAGCGCGACGCCCGCGAGGACGAGGCCCGGTTGCGCCACCTCCGCGTCGTTGAGCTGCGAGATGCCGATCTGGAGGGTCTGGTACTCGGCGTCGCGGATCAGGATCAGCGGCCAGAAGTACTGGTTCCACGCGGAGAGGAAGACGTAGACCCCGACGGCCGCGATCGAGGGTTTCGACAGGGGCACGATGACCCGCCACAACAGCCGCCAGTGACCGCACCCGTCGATCACCGCGGCGTCCCGCAGTTCGGTCGGGAACTGCAGGAAGGCCTGCCGCAGCAGGAACGTGCCGAACGCGGAGGCGAGGAAGGGCAGCACGAGACCGAGGTAGGTCGCCCCGCCCCGCGCCAGGCCCCAGCCGGAGACGGCCAGGTAGTTGGGGATGATGATCGCTTCCCACGGCACCATGAGGGTGGCGAGGAACAGACCGAACGTCACGGCCTTCGCCGGCAGCCGGAGGAACGCGAAGGCGTACGCGGCCAGGATGCTGGTGACGATCTGGGCCACCGTGATCGCCCCGGCCTGGACCGCGGAGTTGACGTAGAAGCGACCGAGCGGCACCGCGTGGAACACGTCCCGGACGTTCTGCCAGTGCAGCTCGTGCGGCACCAACGCGGGCGGATAGGTGGCCAGGTCACCGGGGCCCATCACCGCGCCGGCGAAGCCGTAGTAGATGGGGAACAGGACCGGGATCAGGGCCAGGCCGAGCACGACGTAGACGGCGGCCCGCCCGAGGCTGAACTTCTTCATCGGTAGTGGACCCGCCGTTCGAGGACGCCGAACTGGACAGCCGTGCAGCCGAGCATGACGACCAGCAGCACGACGGCCTGCGCGCTGGCCGAGCCGAAGTCGGAGGACCCGAAGGCGAACGCCTTCTCGTAGATCGAGTAGACCAGCGTCGTGGTGGCCCGGTCCGGGCCGCCCTTGGTCAGGATGTGGATCTGGCCGAAGCTCTGCAGCGCGTGGATGGTGGAGACCACGACGAGGAAGAACAGCTGCGGGGAGAGCAGCGGCACGGTGATCCGGGACGCCAGTCGCCAACCGGTCGCGCCGTCCAGCCGGGCGGCCTCGACCACCTCGGGCGAGATCGCCGCGACACCGGCGGAGAGCACCAGCACGTTGTAGCCGAGGTTCATCCACACCGTCGCGGCGGCCACGGCGGGCAACGCGATGGACGGATCGGTGAGCCAGTTGACCCGGTCGATCCCGAGGGAGCCGAGCAGGCCGTTCGCCACGCCGATCGCGGGGTTGTAGATGACGGCGAAGACGACCGACGCGCTCGCCACCGAGAACGCGAACGGCAGCGCGAAGGCGGTACGCAGCACCCGTACGCCACGGATGCGTGCCTCCAGCAGCAGCACCACGACCAGCGCGCCCAGGACGGCCGGCACCACGGACAGGAGGGTGAACAGGCCGGTGGTGGCCAGCACCCGGCCGAACTCGGGCGACAGCAGTTCCCGGTAGTGCTCGGCGCCGACGTACACCGAGGGGGCGCCGAAGAGGTCGTTGCCGTGCACGGACAGGTAGAGCGTCCGCCCCAGGGGCCAGAACACGAACAGCCCGAAGACCACGACCGACGGCAGCAACAGCAACCAGCCGAGGGCGGAATCGGTGCCGCGAGCCGGCTTGCCCCGCCGAACCGTGGCGCGGGTGGGAGTCGGGGCGTGGTGATCCGTACCGACGCCGACGGTGCTGGGGGAGGGCACGGCAGCACACTACCAACGCCATCGATGGAAGGAAATGATCTGGCGCGGGACGAGGGGTGAAGGTTCTTTACGGGAGCGGGTCGGGGCCTGGCCGGCGGCCCCCGCACGGGTGCCTCAGCCGACGTCGGTCCAGGGCCGGGTCAGGTGGGCGGTGGCCAGCACGGCGCCGTGGGCGCGCGCGTGGGCCAGCAACCACTGACGGCTGCGCCGGGCCGCCGAAGGGTCCGCCTCGTACCGGTAGCCCACCTCCGGGTCGACCAGCTGCACCGCGTGCACCAGGACGTCGCCGGTGACGATGACCTGCGCGCCGCACCCGTCCACCACGACCGACTGGTGACCCGGGGTGTGGCCGGGTGTCGGCACCACCCCGATCCAGCCGCCGGCGCCCCGACCCACGGTGGCCAGGCGAGTGGCGCCGTCCACCTCGTCGAGCTGACCGGTGGCGTGCAGCGGGTTCACGACGTACGTCAGCGCGGCCCGGCCGGCGGTCAGGGCCGCCACCTCCCGCCGCTGCACGACGTAGCGCGCGTTGGGGAACACCGGCGTCCCGTCCGGCGCGACCGACCAGCCGAAGTGGTCCTCGTGCAGGTGGGTGAGGACCACGGTGTCGACGTCCGCCGGGTCGATGCCGGCGAGGTCGAGTTCGGCGGGCAGCCGGCCCGGCACCGGCGCCCAACTCGCGGCCGGGCTGTCGGCGGGGCCGACCCCGGCGTCGACCAGCGTCAGCCGGTCCCCCGGCCCCCGGACGGCGTAGCAGCGGAAGTCCAGGTGCCACGTCTCCCCCGGGCCGAACGCGCCGGGGTCGACGGCCCGGGCCAGCTCCCAGTCCTCCGGCGTCACCCCGGGAAACGCCTGCTGCCGGCCGAGGAAGAACGGCCCCGACGCGTCCAGCAGCGGCGTCACCCGGAACGGGCCGACCGACCGGGAGGCCACCGGCGGCCGGCCGGCCCGACGTACCGGCCGGGGCCCGGCGGTGGCGCGGGCCGGGACGGCCGCGCCCGCCCGGTCGGTGCCGCCCAGGCGAGCCGGCGACGGTCGCGGCCGTCGCGGCGAGCAGGAACCCTCTGCGCCCGAACTCGGCGGATCTGTCGTGCACTGTCGGCTGCCTCTCCTCGCGGGTGCGCCGGGAGACCGGACCGGTCCCGCTCCGGCGGGGTCGACGCCGACGCTAGAGCCGCTTCCCGCCCGGCACACCCCGCCCCCGACGGCACTGACCTGATCCTGTCGACGGCTGTCCGGACTGCCCCACCACCGCGTTCCTACGATCGGTGTGGGCGGTCCGGGCGTCGGTGGGCCGCGCCACGATCGAATCGGGGAGGTCTGCGATGCCGGTCGAGGGGCCGAGGGTGGCGATGCTCGCCTATCCGGGCGCGGGCAGCTTCGACTACGTCACCGTCAACGAGATCTTCGGGGTGGACCACTCGCCCCGGTTCGGATCGTGGTACCGCACCAGGACCTGCGCCGTCGAGGCGGGACCGGTCGAACTGGACCGTGGGGTCACCGTGTCCGCCCCGTACGGGCTGGCCGAGGCGGAGGCCGCCGACCTGCTCGTCGTACCGGGGTGGACGCGGGAGCACGAGGTGCCGCCCCGGCCGCTGCTGGCCACCCTGCGACGCGCGCACCGGCGCGGGGCCCGCATCATGTCGGTCTGCACCGGGGCGTTCGTGCTCGGCCACGCCGGACTCCTCGACCACCGGCGGGTCACCACGCACTGGGCGCTCGCGCCGCTGCTGGGCTCGCTCTTCCCCGCCGCGACCGTGGACCCGCGGGCGCTGTTCATCGACGACCACGGCGTCCTCACCGCCGCCGGCATGTCCGCCGGCATGGACCTCGCCCTGCACGTCGTACGCGGGGACTACGGCGCGGACGCGGCGGCCACTCTGGCCCGCAAACTGGTGCTCGCCGGGTACCGCAGCGGCGGGCAGGCCCAGTTCGTCGACTCGCCGCTGCGCCCGGACCCCGGCGACCCGCTGCCGGAGCTGCTGGACTGGATGCGCGGGCACCTGGACCAGCCGTGGTCGCTGCGGTCGTTGGGCGAACGGGTGCACATGAGCCCGCGTACGCTGGCCCGGCACTTCCACCGCCTCACCGGGATGAGCCCGCACCGGTGGCTGACCCGCGAGCGGGTGCTCGCCGCCCAGCGAATGCTGGAGGCCGGTGACGAACCGATCGGCCGGATCGCCGCGCGCACCGGGATCGGCTCGACCGCCAACCTGCGGCAGACCTTCCGCCGGGAGGTCGGCGTCTCGCCCCAGGCGTACCGCGCCACGTTCCGGGCCCGCCGGGCATCGCACTGACCGGCGGTTCAGCAAGACGCCGGGTGGCTGCCGCCGCAGCTCCTGCCATATCCGTTTCGGGATCATGACGCCCCGCTCATCGAAAGCCGCTTCTGCGCATCCGTTGTCGTCGGCGGCGGCGTCACATCGCTGAGCCGGCGGGGACGGTGAGTTTGGCCAGCAGGTTCCGGTAGGCGGTGGGATGAACGATCGGGATACCTGTCGTCCCATTCGTCGTGCACGCCCGCGCCGCCGCCCTGAATGAACAGAACCTGCCGGATCCCTGCTATGACCATCCTCCTTCGCGCCCTCGGGGCGAGCCGACACCCGCTGACGTCAGCTCCGAGGTCGGGTCACCTGACCGTTCTGGGGGTCATGGATCGTCAGTCCATGACTCGTGGCGAGAGCAATGATCAGCGCAAGGGCCGCGTCACTGCGCTGTCCGTGGCTCATGCTCACGCTGATGTGGTCGATGCCCACCTCGAGCGGCATCGACATCCAGGGCGAATCATCCGGGTACGGCGGAAAGTCGGGATAGCGGGCGCGCAGACTCTCGTAGAAACCGACGATCCTTTCGTCCAGGTCGCCCTCGGGGTGCTGGCCGTCTCGGCACCGCCTCACCATGGCGCGCACCGCATCGTCGCTCGCCGTCGGACTGATGGCCAGCACGTCAAGGTCGAAACTCACCGGCACATGCTGCCCCACTCCCCCTCGACAGTCGAGCAACCGCCCGGAGTGCTCCCGCCCTCCGTCGGATGGGCGATTCCGGCCGGCGGGCGAGAACTGATCACGGTCCTGTGGAGAGCGTCAGAGAGAAGGCTGGGGGCCGTCGGCAGCTCCACCGTCCGGAAGCGGTCGACCTCGATCGGGCCGGCTGGATCAGCCGCGGCACCGTGCTGGTCACGGGCCGGCATAGCGGGTGCCGCCGACCCGGCGCGCCGAGCGGGCCGCCGGGCCGACCGGCCGGCCCACCCAGGCGACGTGCAGCAGCCGCTCCGGCGCCCGTCCAGCGCCGAGCCGAGCGCGGCGCGGGTGGCCGGCGCGTCGATGAGCTGGCTCAGCGGGTGCGCCGCCAGCCCGGCCGCGTGCAGGGTCAGCCAGGTACGCATCAGCACCCGCCCGAACTCGACCTGCGCCGCGTCGTCCAGCCCGGCCGGCCCGACCAGCACGATCACCGTGCCGCCGAGGGCGAGCGGGTCGCCGGCCGCCGCGGCCAGCAGCCGGGGCAGCCCGAGCGGGCGCAGCACCGGGTACGCGGCCAGCGCCGCCCGCAGTCCGGTCGCCTCGACCGGTGACAGCTCCAGGCAGCGGTCGGTGAGCCCGTCGGCCGGGTAGCGCGGGTGGGCCGGCGTGAGCCGCAGCCAGCCACGCAGTTCCCGGACCACGGCGGGCTCCGCGTACAGGTGCCGGTCGGCGGTGGTGAGCAGCCCGGCCAGCCGGTCGCGGTCCGGCACGACGCGGACCTCCCCGCCGGCCTGCCGGGCGACCGCGTCCAGCGCGGCGACCGTGTCGGCGTCCGGGCCGGCGGAGAACCGGCCCCGGTGGGTACGGCGGCCCTGCACCTGCGCCGCCGTGAACGGGCTGCGGTAGCCGTGCGGGGACAGCCGCAACCAGCCCACCCGGCGGTCCTCGACGCAGTGGTCCGGCACGTACTCGATCGGGAGTCCGAGGTCGGCCGCGACGATCAGGCAGGTCTCGACGAACGCGCCGAGCGACAGTCGCAGGTCGCGGCCGGTGGGGTCGGCGGCGGGCAGGGTGTCGGCGTGGTCCCACCCGACGTGGACCTCCTCGTCCCGGTAATCGAGCCGCCACGGTTGGGTGTTGTGCGCGCTCGGCGCCCGCCAGAACAGCGGCGCGAGCACGTGCAGCGCGGAGATGTCCATCTACAGTGCCTTCTCATAGAAGGTGTAGCCGTGCAGCGGCCGGCCGCCGAGCGCCCGGAACTGGGCGGCGGACGCCGGGTTGTCGCGGCCGACGTACGTGCTGCGCAGCGTGGTGTAGCCGCCGGCGTGCAGGTTGCGGCGCAGTTCGGCGGAGAGCAGCCGCTGGTAGCCCCGTCCCTGGTGGTCGGGGAGCACGCCCTTGATGATCAGCACCGCCTCGCGGCGGTAGCGGCGTCGGGTGGCCAGCAGCCGCAGCTGGTTCAGCGGGTGCAGGTCGCCCCGGACCCGCACCAGGAACTCGCTGATGTCCGGCAGGCAGAGCACGAACGCCACCGGCTGCCCGCCCCGGGTCAGATGCAGCAGCAGCGACTCGTCCAGCAGGTACGCCAGCCCGTCGGTCTGCCGACGCAACTGTTCGGCGGAGATCTCGGTGTAGTAGCCGAGCTGCGCGAAGGAGGCGTTGAGCAGCTCCCGCAGCAGGTCGAGCTGCTCGTCGAGCCGTCGGACGTCGCCCCGGTGCACCCGCAGGTCCCCCGCCGGCGCTTCCGCAGGCTCGGGCGAGCCGGGACCGGTGATCGGGCAGATCCAGGTGTCCGACTCGAACCGCCGGCGGAAGCCGGACGACTCGTAGGCGGTCACGTAGCGGGGTGGGTTCCAGGCGCTGTCGACGAAGCCCCGGTCGGCGAAGCCTGCGGTGATGACCCCGCCGGCCTGGTTGGGCAGCAGGGCGACCGGGCCGAACAGCAGGTCGCGGTCCCCGGCGGCGCGGGCGGCGGAGGTGATCGCCGCGAAGAGCGGCTCGGCGGCCGGCGCGGTGAACTCGGTCAGCCCGAACAGCTGGCAGCGGCGGCCGAGCTTCGCGTCGAAGGCGGCATCGGTGTGCAGCGTGGTGCGACCCACCACCGTCCCGGTGGCGTCGCGCAGCACGTACATCGGTGTCCCGTCGCGCCACCAGCGGCGCACCTGTTGGCGCGGGGTGGGGACGAAGCGCGGCTGGTCGGCGTACACCCGGTCGGTGAGCGCGAGGAACTCGCGCAGGCCGCGGCGGTCGACGACCCGCTCGAAGCGGGTCCGGCCGGCGCTCACCGGCGCACCGCCGGGCCGGTCCGCTCCGACCCGAGCGGGGTGAAGGTCGGGATGTGCGCCATCTCCGGGGACTCGGCCCGCCACACCCCGTTGGAATAGCCGTCGGGCTCGGCGGTCCAGAGCCGAATGAAACCGCCGGTGGCGTTGCGGGTGCCGTCGGTCACCCAGGCCATCAGCCGGCGGTGCTGCCGGGACCGGGCGAAGCGCAACATCGCGTCGCGGTCGGCGAAGAAGGCGATCGTGCCGAGCGTGCAGGGGAACTGCCAGTAGACGGTGTGCCAGCGGTAGCCGGGCGTCCGGCGCAGGTCGCGGACCATGCGCCGCCACGCCGGGAACAGCCGCAGGACCGCCAGCGGGCCGCGGTAGCGGGTCGCGCCGACGAACATGGCTTCGGCGCCGGCCTGGGCCGGGGCCAGGGAGAAGTCACGGGTACGCATCACTCAGCCCACCAGGTAGACATTCTTGATCTTCTGTTGTCCGGCGAACGGGCCGGTGCCCGGTTCGTGTGTCTCGACGCGCAGGTCACCGGCGGTCGGGTCCTCGGTCAGCGACTGCGCGAAGTCCCGGGAGACCGCCGCGAGGTGCCGCAGCACCCCGTCCCGACAGGCGGCGGCGAGGGCGGCGCGCTCCGGTTCCGCCAGCGGGCGGCGCAGCTCCAGGTGGATCACCGGCCGGGTCTCCAACGCGGCGTCCTCGACCAGCGTCAGGCAGAACCGGCTGATCTCGGCTGCGTGCGGGTTGCCGGTGTACAGGCCGTACTCGACGTCCTGCGGATAGAGGTTGGCGCCCAGGTAGGACACCGTCGAGTCGCGCCGGCCGAACAGCAGCAGCACCGGCAGCGCCATCCGTTCGCTGGACAGCGCCGCCCGGCACTCGGCCCGGGCCTGCGGGTCGGCGCGGACCAGGTCGAGGATCCGCCGCTGGTCGACCAGGAGCGCCTCGTCGCCGACGTTGTAGCGCAGCCGAGGCTGGATCACGTCGAGACCGGTGACGGTGCAGAGCAGCTCGCGTCGCTCGTTGGTCTCCAGGTAGGTGGCGAGCGGGTTGTACTGGAACACCATCGGCAGCCGCTGCTCGCCCGCGCCGAGCAGCGCCGCCCGCAGCGCCGCGTCGGTGCGCAGCCGGCGCCGCAGCCACACCGTGAACCGGGTCTCCGCGCCGAGCCCGATGGTCAGGTCCGACGCCCCGTACGCCGACCGGACCCGCACGAACCGCTCCTGGAGGTAGTCCCGCAGCGCCTCGGTCATCCCCTCTCCCCCGCAACTGGCCTGGATCCGGTAGCGCGCCCAGGGGAAGCCCTCGACGTCGAGCCGGTCCCGCAGGTGCTTCAGGAACGGCGGGTACGCGGTCACCAGGTAGTCGAAGTCCGGGCCGAACTCGCGCAGCGTGTCGACGATCTTCCCCAGGTCGGGGCCGGTGTTCTTCACCACCGCGACCCGGGCCAGCGCGGCGCCCGTCGTGGTCCCGGTCGCCCAGGCCCCCATCGAGTACGCGTTGATCACGAACGGTCGGCGCATCGGGAAGACCAGGCTGGTGTAGCCGACGATGTCGTGGTGCACGGCGCGCAGTTCCCGCTCGCCGCGCGGCCAGTTGAACGGCCGCCCCGACGAGCCGGCCGACTCGTCGACCACCACGCCCCGGGTCGGCAGCCGGCCGCCCCAGCAGCGCCGGCCGGCGTCGTACGCGACGACGTAGCTCTCCTTGTCGGTCTCCGGGAAGTCCCCCAGCCGGCGCCGCCCGCCCGGTCGGCTCCGCAGGAAGTCGCGGTACGCCGGGACGTCAAGCGCGGCGAGCGCGCAGACCCGCCGGGCGTTCGCCGCCGCCAGCCGGTCCAGCACCGGGTGGTGCCGCCGCGCCGCCCACCGCCACCGGGCGGGACGGCGGACGAGGAACCGCAGCACCGCCCCGGACAGCCGGCCGAGCAGCGCCAGTCGCACCCGACGCAGCCGTTCACCGACCGTCAGGTCGGGGGACGCGACGGTCGGCGGGGCAACGTATCGGTGCAGCGTCTCGGCCATGCCGGAAAGTCTCGTCGGGTTCGGACGGACAAGCCTGAGCCGGAACACCCGATCCGGCGCTGAGTACCCAGGCCCAACCGGATGAGCATCCGCCGCGCTCCCGACGGGACGGAGGTCCAGCCCCTCCGCGCCGGCCGCTCCAGTTTCGGTCCGCGCCGTCGGGGCATCCCTGTCGAATGTTCCCAGCAGAGAATCTCCGTGACTGGCACGGCCAAAAGGTGATCGATCCTCAGGGCGACAAGATCGGCGAACTGGAGGCCGTCTATGTCGACACGGCCACGGACGAGCCAGCGTTCGCCACCGTCAGGGTCGGCATCCTGGGCCGGCACCGGCTGGCCTTCGTCCCGTTGGACGGCGCGACGGTGTCGCCGAGTGCCGTCCGCGTGCGGTACGACAAGAAGCAGGTGGGCGACGCCCCGTCCATCGACACCAACGGCGAACTGGCAGCCAACGACGAGCCGTCGGTGTTCGCGCACTACGGCCTGCCCTACGGCGGCTCCGGTGCGCGTCGCCTGGCCCGTCGCTGAGGCCGTCCACCTGCGCCGGGGAGCGGCCGCCCGGAAGAGCCGTCCTGGCAAGAGGGCGGCTCCTCCGGCGGTCGCACCCCGCTAGTGGTCATTGAGCATGAACACCAGCGTCCGGTGTTCGACGTCGAGGAACGCGGTCCGCCATCGCGTCGACGGGGCGGTCTCGTCGTACGACCTGCTGTGCAGCCACCGCGACCCGCTCGGGAGGAACGGCACCAGGGCCGGCCACAAGTCTGCGGGGCCGTTCGGGTTGCCAGCCGCCAACGGTACGAAGTCGTAGCGCTCGGCCAACGCCCGCGCGTCCTCCGGTCGGAGCGTGACCACACCCTGGTACGCCCGGTCGGTGGGGCCGGGCGCCCGGGAACACGGGTTGCCCTGCGTACGCACCTGCCAGTGGATCTCCGGGTAGTCGCCGAGGTCCGGCAACTCCCCCGGAGGATCCCAGCGGTCGGTGCGTACCTTCGCCGCTGCGGCCGTCACGGAGTCCTGGCAGGCGCGCGTCTCCGTCCGGTCGTCGCCGACGAGCCGGAAACCCGCCCAGGCGCAGCCGACGACCGCCAACAGCAGCACAGCAGCGGCACCGATCACCGCCACCAGCAGCGGTCTACGCGTCCTCATGGCCCTGGAGCCTAGGACCCCCCGACCACCGTCACTGTTCACCACCCCCGTCCGGACCCGGTCGTCTGATACCTGCGGAACGCGGCTTCGGTGAGCTGGATGAGATATCTACCGTGCCCCGGTTGACCGGCGCGGCCTCGGCGGAATCGCGGGATGTTTGCCCCGCTCGTCGTTCGGCCGATTTGCCGGCGGGCCAACCGCCAGGGATCTGGGACGACCAAGAGGCTTGCCCACGCCGGATTGGGTCAGCATCCTGACCGAATGGCGCATCCATCGAGATTGATCATCACCTAGGGTCAGCGGGCGGCATGGAGTGCTGGTAAAAAGGCCTCGCCGATCTAGGCCGGTCGGGCGGGCCGGCGCTAAGGAGTCGACCACCATGACGAGCCTCGCTGTACTGTCCGACGCGCCGGCGTTATGTGGACAGGATCGGCTGCAGTTCTCGCGCTACGTGGATCCGCTGGTGTCCCTGTTGGCCAGCCCCGACAGCCACACCCCGTTCACGATCGGAGTGCTGGGGGCGTGGGGCAGCGGAAAGTCCAGCGTGCTGACGATGGTGGACGAACGGCTGCGCGAGCGCAACGAGGACGCGTTCCTGCCGGTGCACTTCAATCCCTGGGTACACCGCCGGGAACCGAACCTCATCCAACCGTTGTTGCGCGCCCTGCGCGACGCCATGACAGCCGATCGTGCCAAGCGGTTCCAGTCCGCCGCGCTCAAGATAACGTCGATCATCGGCACCTTGGCCGCAGATACGTTGCTGAGCGCCGTCACTGCCGGCCGGGTCACGGTGGACAAGCTGGATGCGGCGTCGGCCCAGTACGCAAAGGCCCGCAACGACGTCGGCAGTGAGCTGAGCAACCTGCGCACGGTACTTCGGGACGAGCTGGCCGGACTGGACAACCAGGGTATCCGCGCCGTCATCTTCATCGACGACCTGGACCGCTGCGAGCCGGATCAGGTCATCGACCTCCTCGAGTCGATCAAGCTGTTCCTGGACGTGCCCGGAGTCTTCGTCCTCATGGCGCTCTCCAAGGAACTGGTCGATCGCGCGGTCGCCATGAAGTACCGCGATTTCGGATTCGCGCAGGAAGACCTGGTCGACCTCGGTGACGAATATCTGGAGAAAATGATCCAGTTGCCGCTCTACCTGCTGCCGCTCGACAACCGCGGAGTCCGGACGCTGTTGAGCGAACTGGCCGATCCGCAACTGTTCGACGAGCACGGTGATCTGCTGGAAAAGATCCTGCTGCCGAATCCTCGCAAGATCAAGAGGGTGCTGAACCTGTTGGCGTTCACCACCTCGATGGTGGCCCGGACGCCCGGGCTGGCCGGCCTCAACCGCGACCTGCTGGTACGGCTCACCACGCTGCGGGTGCAGACACCGAGACTCTTCTCCGCCGTCCTGGCCGACCCGGACATCCTGGTCATTCTGGAGCTCATCTACGCCGGCAAACTCGAGGCCAGCGAGGGGGCACTGCGTACCCACTTCCGGGAGCGGGGCCCCGGCCTGTACCGCGCGATCGAGCCGCACTACCGGCGTCAGGCCTACCTCGAGCCGCTCTTCACCACGTCCGACTTCGGTTCCGAGCAGGCCCGGCTGGCCGACCACCTGACGCTCTTCGGCGGCCAGCCCTGATGAGCGACTTCCACGACGCCGACTACAGCCTCTACAACCTGACCGACGGCAACCCGTACATCCATCGGGAACTGGACGCACGACGCGCGGACCACCGGTGCTACCTGCTGGATTTCGACGGCTTCCCCAGCCTCGACGACATCGACGGCTACATTCGGCAACGGGTGGACGAGAAGCAGCCTGCCGCATTTCTCGTGTCGGGCCGCGAGGGCACCGGCCGCACCACCCTGGCGCGCAGGATCCTGCACCAGTACGCCGAACACCGGGGTGTCGGCGAGACGTTCCATGTGGTGACGGTCAACGACATCGACCACGACAGCCGGTCACGCACCAACCGGCTCATAAAGGCGATCCGGAACACCGTCATCCGTAACGGAAACTGGGCGAACCACCGCGATTCCCTGATGCGCGAGGTTCCCGACGGCGGCGGACCGGGCTTGGAGGACCTCGACCTGCAGAGCCGCGCCGAATACCTCAACAACTATGCGGAAAACATCGTCAAGCCGCCCGTGCACATCGGACTGCTGATCGATGGCGTCCAGGAGGACGCCTTCATGGACACCCTCGCCGTGGTGTTCGAGAACGTGCAGATGGCTGTCGTCGTCACCCGTGACCACTACGAGGGCAATGCGGACACCGCCTCTGCCGAGCGCCTGGCCCAACGCAAACGTTGGCAGCGATGGGCGCGAAGCGTCACGCTTCCGGCGCTGTCCGGCGACAGTGTCGAATTGTTGGCCAGCAACCGCTGGCAGATCGCCGCCCCCGAGGTGGAGTGTCCGTTCGATCTGGAGGGCCTGCGCCGCACCTTCACCAGCCGCAGCAGCCCGGTCGCCCGGGTGCTCGGATGGCTGGGCTTCCTACTGCACTGGCGGCTGATCGCATACGAGGGAACCGAGCGGTGGCCGCAGGCCGGGGAATTGTCGCTTCCCGGCAGATGGATCGAGACGATGGTTCGTCAGGTCGAGATGGCGAATGAATTCCACGGGCGCCCACCCGGTGACTGAAAAGAGTGAACGCAGCGTGGCCACATCGATCCCCGCCTTCAACCCGTTCCCGGCACAGGCCACCACCGCCGTGGAGGAGGGACCGTTCCTCGACTCGTACCGGTCCTGGCAGCAGCACACGCCGACGCTCCAACTCGATGCGGTACGGCGTACCACCACGTTCGTCGCCCGCTTCCAACTGGCGCCGAAGACGGCCGGCCGACGTGAGGGTCAGGCGGTCTTCGTGCACGGTGAGCACGGCTCCGGCAAGACCCATGCCATCCGGGCCGCCGTCGGACAGGTGGCCACCGAACATACTTCCGTCGGGCCCGCCGACGACGCGCTCTTCCCGCTGTACGTGAAGCTCAGCAGTCCGAACTTCGTGCATGCCTACCGGCTGCTCATGGCGCAGGTGTCGCTCTCGTATCTCACCGACGTCGCACTGAAGTTCCTCGGCTCACTGAGTCACGGCGGGCCGTTGCCGCTGCGCGACAGTGCTGCCTTCCAGAAGAATCCGTCGATCCTGCTCGACATGTTCAACAAGCACCTCCTCGAGCGTGGCCTCCTGCTCCAGGCGCAGGCTGATCGCCTGCAGAACGTGGTGCGGGACGAGTCCAACTTCCACCGGGCACTCATCTATCTGCTGGAGCCCGATCTTCAGGACGCCGCCTTCGCCTGGCTGCAGGCCCGCCCCGTACCCGATTCGGAGCTGCGCCGGCTGGGCATCTCCGGTCCGCTCGAGACGGCCGACCAGTGCCGCTACGGGCTCCAGTTGCTGGCCCTGCTCTGCGACCGGGCGAACCGACCGCTGGTCCTCATCCTCGACCAGGCGGAGAAGTTCCTGGCCGGTCCGGCGGGCAGCCTGGTGGTGGAGAGTTGCGGCTTCCTCCACTCACTGGTCGAGTCGATACCCGATATCGGCGGCATGCTGATCGTCGCCGCCAGCGAGGAGACCTGGTCGCTCTTGCCGGCCGACCTGCGCCAGCGGTTCGGGTCCAACGACGTCCCCTGCTTTCCACTGCAGCCGAGTCAGGCCTTCGAACTGCTCGGCATGTACGTGCTCACGGTGCTCGACCCGGCCGAACAGGGCTTCTACCGGTCGGCGTGGCCGTTCACGGACGCCGCGGTGCGGACGCTGTTGATCACAAGTGGCGGCAACGTGCGGGCACTGTTGCAGCTCGCCTGGCAGTCGTTTCAGGACTTCGCTCCGCCGCTGGAGTGCATCGGCCCCGAGAACATCCCGGACAGCCTGCTCGTCCTCGATCGGGCGACCGTGGAGATGTCGGTACGTCGGGTGCTCTGGGGGTTGGGTCAGCTCACCATCAATCTGCAGGCCAGCTTCCAGTTCACGGTGAACCTGCCCGGAGCGACGCGGTTGATGGTCCGGCTCAGTGAGGCGATGTTCTATCTCGCCGAGGCCGAACGCGCCGAGGAGGATCTCCTGGCGCGGGTCAAGGCCGGCATGTCGGGAGGTGACGCGGGGCCGGCGGAGCGGCACGTGCTGATCGTGATCGGCTACGCCAGCTCAGAGGTGCAGAGCCTCTTGCGGCGGGTCTACGACGAGGTGTTCGTCTACCGTGACAGCAACACCCTCGACCGGGCGCTGCGTGACCTCCTCGGGTCCAGACACAAGCGACTCGAGGCCGACGAGCCGGACCTGTCCGACCTGTACGGGGAACTCGCCGCCCTGGGGTGGAGCCGGACGCAGAGCGCCGACCAGCTGACGCGGGGCGTCAGGGAGCTGAACGAGTCCTACCGCGCGGACGAGGCAGATCGACGCTTCCAGGAACTGGTCCGTCGCTGGCCCGGGGAGCGGGAAGCGACGGCGCAGCGGATCGCCGCAGCGCGCCGGGACCGGGTCGACGAACAGTTGGGCGAACTGAACCGGCTCGAGCGGGTGCACCTCACCAACACGATGCTGCTGAACGCGTGCGCGGCCGCGCTGCTGGCGATCGCCGGGATCGCCGCCCTGCGGCTCCCGCTGGGAAGGACGGTGCCATGGCTCAGCTGGCTGGGTTGGACGCTGTCCGCGGTGGCGGTGGTGATGCTGGCGGGAAGCGTGCTCGCCGGGCTGCACCGAAGCCGGGCGCTCGTGCCGGCCTCCCTCGCAGAGGCGGAGCGAATAGCGCGGAATCGCTTCTTCCGGAATGAGGTCTTCTCTCCGCTCAGCAGGCTCGGCCAGATCGGCAGGTCGCTCTGGACCCAGGCCTCGGCGTGGTTGCACAGCAGACAGCTTCCGGACGGTCAACGAACCGGATCACTGCCCCGCGCCCTGCGCTCCGGCGATCCGTACCGCCGCTACGGATACCTGCTCACCGGGGCACCGGACAGAAGCCGACACACCCTGCGGGCGGCGCTGAACACCGAGCGCTCCGGACTGATCCGTCGGGTGCTGGCCGACCGGTTGGGCCGCCGGTTGCTCGACAAGGAGCCGTGGGGGCTCGTCGTCGGTCCCACCGACAACGACATCGCAGAGCTTCCGTACATCGTTCAGCACCAGCACGGCGGGTACTGGAACGAGATCGGCGGCCTGACCGAGCCTGCGCGTCTGCTCGTCGCCCTGGCCAGCAGGGATCACGGCGGCATCCGACCGGGTGGCCGGCGGAGCGCGTTGGAAGCCGACCGCCAGCAGGTGGTGCGCGGCGTGCACCATACGTCCGAGGAGCCGTTCGCAAAGCCGGGCACCCCGGGCATCCGGGAGACCAACGCCGCGATCATCCACATCCTGCAGGCCTATGAGGGCCGCGGCATGCTCGGTGAGGCGTACCGGTCCGGGCTGTCCAGTGAGGTGTTCCGGCGCGCCGCTGCGGAGACCGAGGACAACGTCCTCCGACAGGCCACTCGACTGCTCTCCCCGATCGACGGCCTCGGCGCCCATGATCATCTGCAACTCGCCCCGGAGATCGAGCAGCTGTTTCTGTTCTTCACCCAACTCCTCTATCTCCGCGACGGCGGGGCGGTGGTCAATTGACCGAACACCCAGGCTGCAGGTCGACAGGTGACCGTGGCCAGCCGTTCATCTCGGAGAGCAGCCGCAGATTCCGCTCCCCGCAAGTGCCAGCGGGACCGTTACAGAGTGGACAGTCCGGTAGGCTTCGGGCGACAGGCCGATGGATTCGGTTCTGCATGCCGCAGCGTGCGCATCAGGCCCACCTCCTAGGCTGACTCAAGGGCCTCATTTCTCTGATCGGAGATCGCGTGAGAAGCTTTGGCAGACGTCTGCTCGTAACGGTCGCTGCAGTAATCCCGGCGCTGGGGCTCACTGCAGTTCCCGCATCTGCCGCCTACCCGGTGTCTCCGTTCAGTGACACTTCCGAGAACTTCGGCTGGACTCAGGGAGGCGTGACCTGGTACAACCGGTCCGTCGGCGTCCAGGGCGAAGTCTACGACTACACGAGTTCTGCTGGCTCGACGACCGCAAAGTTCGTCTTCTTCCAGTCTGACGTGGAACTCTCTTCGCTTACCCAGACCAGAACCTCTAGCGGCGGTTCTGTCAGCTTCAATTTCCTTGTAGAAGGCCCTTCTGGTGGCATCAACGGCGTGCAGGTCTGGCTTTGTCACAGCGGTGACTGCTTCATTGCGGATGAGGTGACCAAGCCAATCTGAGGTGGGGCTGCATCCCATCTGACATCGCCCCGTCCTCCTGGGTAGCGGGGCAACGGCCCGGCCCGGCCCGCCACATCACGCGGACGTAGACACACGTACGGACGCTAACGGGCCGGGACGCGTGCTGCTGACCTCAGACGAGCCGCTGGATGCGGACCTTCGGGCACTCGTTCCTGAGGTGACCCTGCTTGTGCTGTCGGACCTGCTCGTCCCAGACCTCCTGGTCGTAGTCCGGGTCCGGCGGGATCCACCGGTGCGAGCCGACGCTGTAGTGGAACTTCTCGTCCCCGGGCCGCAGGATGCTCACCGCAACCACCCCAGGAACCGCCGGTGCAGCACCCCCGCCGGCACCCAGTGCAGATCCTCCGCCGCCCGCGCCAACTGCCCACCCATGTACAGCGCGAGCGACACCCGGGCGTCGGCGAACTCCGCCCGCAACTCCCGCCGCCGCGTCCCGCACGGCCACGGCCCACCACAACCACCGCAACTCCACAGCGGCAGCACCGGCCCGTGACTGCTCACCCGCGACCTCCGAGCACGGTCGCGGTCAACCGCCGCGCCCGCCGGCTGGTCGCCCACTCCACCTGCCAACACGGGTACGGCACGAGCCGCCCCCACCACACCCGACACCCGCCGCACATCCCGTCCAGGCCCGGCAGGTGTACGCGCAGAATCCGCTCCTCCAGCCCCGTCACGACCCCTCCCCCGGCCAGTGCGCACCACTGATCGGAATCCGGTGTCGACTCCGGCAAGGCAACTCCGCACCACACCGGCACACCCACCGCCGCCACGACCACGCCGGCCGGTGCCGCCGCGCCAAGGTCATCGCGACTGCGGCCAGATACTCCGCGTACGACACCCGACGCGTCCCGGTCGGATCCGACTTCATCGGGCCGGCCCGTTCAGCGCCCGCCGGCCCTGCCGGCCGGTGCGAATCTCACAGTTGAACGCCATGCCGGCACCGTCTCGCAGGGCATGGGTGGGCGGCCATGTCGGCCAGTCATGTCACGGTGACATGACCCTTCTCGACCACGTCGGATCCCCCGCCTAGGCTCACCGGCAGACACCATCGGTAGTCGGATGACCACTCCGGGAGCTGGCGTGCTGCTCGATCCGCTGCGGATCCCTTCGGACGTGTGGTCCGACAAAGTCGTCTGCGAGTCGTTGAGCAGGCGGGACATCGGCGGGCTCTTCCGAACGCTCAGCCGGCTGACCGGCGCGAGTCAGACCCGTATCGGGGCTGCGGTCGGACTAGAGCAGGGATACGTCAGCCGGGTCATGGCCGGTCGAAAGGTCACCTCAATAGAGGTGCTGGAGCGGATAGCCGACGGACTCGACATGCCCGACGAGTCGAGGATGACGCTCGGTCTGGCGCCTACCCGCCGACCATGTCATCACGACATGGTCCACACCGGCCAGCAGCGGCAGAGTGACACCCCGGTCGACCGATGCTGGCGCGACGATCTCCGCGCCGCAGTACGGCTCTGGGAAGGCGACGTGAACCGCAGAGAACTGATCCGCCAGACGGCGTTCGCTTCGGCGGCCTACACCCTCCCCGCGCTGCGCTGGTTCACCGCACCTACCGGGGAGCCCGTCAGCAGGTCCGGCCGACGCACCGTCGGCCAACCCGACATCGACACCATCCGCGAGCTGTGCTCGACCTGGCGACGGTTGGACAACCAGTACGGCGGCGGTCACGCCCGTGACGCCGTCGCGCGCTATCTCCACCAGGAGGTCACCCCGCTCCTGACCGACGGCCGATACGACCCGGCGACGGGCCGCAGCCTGCTCAGCGCCACAGCCGAGCTGACCCAGCTCGCCGGCTGGCAGGCGTACGACCTGGCGGAGCACGGCATCGCCCAGCGCCACCTCACCCTTGCCCTGGACCTGGCCCGCGCCGCTGGCGATGCCGGACTGGGGGCGGAGATTCTGGCCGCGATGAGCCACCAGGCCACCTACCTGGGTCAGGCAGCGACCGGCATCGACCTGGCCCGCGCCGCGCGGCAAACCGCCCGACGCGCCGGTTTGGCCGTCCTGACCGCCGAGGCGTACGTGATGGAAGCGCACGCCCACGCGACCGCCCGCGACGAGAAGGCGTGCGCGGCTGCCCTGCACCAAGCCGAGCAGACCCTCGACCGGGCCGACCGCAGCGGCAACCCGCAGTGGCTGGGCTACTTCGACGAGGCTTACCTGTCCGCGAAGTTCGCCCACTGCTTCCACGCCCTGGGCAAGGCGTTGCCCGCCGAACGCTTCGCCCGCCGGTCCCTCGACATGGACGAGCGCTACATCCGCGGCAAGGCCTTCAACCTGGCGTTGCTCGCCTCCGTCCAGGTCCAGCGCGGCGAGCCCGAACGCGGCTGTGCGATCGGCGCGGAAGCCCTAACGCTCACCGCCCAACTCCGCTCCACCCGGGCCGTCCGCTACGTACGCGACCTGCAAGCCGAGCTCGCACCGCACCGGAAGCGACCTGTCGTACGACAGTTCATCGCGCGAGTCGACGCTGCCTTGGGTACTCAGCGCTGACTCGCTACAGCTCGCCGCGCGCCTCCCGGGCGACCAACTCCAGCACGGCGATCACTGTTCCCGCGCCGACGATCTCGCCTCTGCTAACCAGCTCTCGGGCCTCGTTCAGCGGGATCCAGGCGACCCGCTCAGCCTCGTTGACATCCGTCGGCGCTCCGATGTGCTTCGCGCTGCGCGAGAGGAACAGCAGATTTTCCGCGTCGGCCGTGCCCACCCATGGCTGGAACGTCAACAAGGGCTCCACTTCGCCCGGCCGCCAGCCGGTCTCCTCCTCGACCTCACGGACCGCGCACTCCGCCGGCTCCTCCTGATCGTCGACGTAGCCACCGGGCAGTTCCCAGACCCAGCGGTCGAACACGAAGCGGTGACGCCGCATCAGGAGCAGGCGCTGCCGGTCATCGAGGACGGCGACCATGGCCGAGCGGGGTGCCCGGATCACGTACTGCTCGAACCGGACCCCGTCTGGCAGCTCGACAGACGCGATGCTCAACCGCGCCCGTCGGGTGTCGTCCACCATCCGCTCGCCATGGACCGTCCACCGAGTCAGCTCCGCCATCCGCCCAGTATCAAGGCCAACGACTTCCCGCACCAACCTCTCGAAATCAGGGAAACGGAAGATCGACCTTTGATCTCTTCGGTGTGAATGTTGATCACGTTAGTCGATGTGCGCCAACCGATGCCATCTGACGCCGCCAGGTTCTTGCCGGCCACCGCCTGAGGTCGGTCACCCATCGTTGGCACGGCGCCTCTTGCTGATTTCTTGCTGACGGCGGCCGTAGGCGGTGTTGCTCGGCGCTCAGCTGCTGTACAAAGTTCCCTACCCAGCTGAGACCCGCCGACCCTACTTCGCCGCCCCATATGAGGTGTGGACGCCACTTTCGTCGGCAGTCGTGCTTCAACGGCTGCCATCTGGTCTCGTCGCGCGTCTCTCGTAGATCCCCTGGTGGCTAACGTGTCTGCCGCAGCAGACGAGCCTGCTCCTTCTTGAGGGCAGAGAAGGTCGAGCGGACGTATGAAACGTAGGCGTCGCCCGGGTGGCCAATTAGAGGGTCCTCTTTGACACCCTGAGCCTCGGAAGCGCGGACAATCTCTTGAGCAGCCACGTGGGCACAGAAGTCGCGGAGCGGTACAGGTACCTCCTCCTCCACTAGTAGGTCGGCATACCTGAAGACGAGATCGCGCATCTGACGGTTCGCGGGCTGAAGGACCTCGTCTCGCCACCTGCGCCAGGCAGCATCGCCCGCAGTGGCGCTCCGCTCGGTCGCACCAGGAAGCGCAGTGCCTCGCAATGCGACCCAAACCCGCTCGTTTGAGTCCACAATGGCGTTTAACGGGCCATAAAGGTCGCGCAACTGACCATTGACTCGGCTCAAGCGAGCCTGCCGCCGGTCTCGGCGAGTCTGTCCATACTGGTTGAGTACGAAGGCAAGCACGGCGACGACAACGCTCGCGCTCGCAGCAATGATGGCCGCAGTCACAAGCCCAGCTTGCCGCACGTGCTCCTCGGAGTCACGGGCTGGGCGTCTGACGTCGGCCCTCGGCCCCAGGCATCCACCGGTCACCCCTGAAGCCAGGCTTCCTTTCACTCCTATCACCTGGGATGATCCTCCAATGACCATTGTAGAGGGATGGCTGGTCGGTGGGCCCGCAGATGGCCGGGTGGTCCCCATAGAGACCGATTCTGGTGGAGCCCTTCCGCCGCAATTGATACTGCATCAGAGTGGCTTTTATCTCGGATCCTCCGACGTCGCAAGCCCCGGAGTCGATCACGCCTATGTTTACATTGACGATGTTGGCGAATTGCCTGTCTACTCTTATACCGCCCTAACGAGTCGCGACTCGTAGCGAGTCTGTTGCAGTGAGTCCGGTAGCGCTCGCGTTCAAACACTAAGCGGCTCTCGACTTTGAACGACAGTCCGATGAAGTTAATGCTGTGGGAGGCTCGGATTGAATCAAGAAGCGTTGTTCGATGATGACGACCTGTACCACGATGATGATGACCTAGATGAAGATGACGACGTTCTAGATACCGGTTGGTCGTTAGAAGAAGTCGAAGAAGCCATCCAAAATTCCGCAGAAACCGGTGTCCTAGATCTCTCTTTCGCGCAGATCGAAGAGATTCCGGATGAGGTATATAGCCTTGAACAACTGACGATTCTCAAGCTAACCAGCAACCGAATTACTTCCGTCTCGCCACGAATTGGCAACCTAAAGAATCTCCGAGTTCTAGACCTATGGAGCAATGATGATTTGTTCATTCCTCCCCAGGTAGGGGAACTGACGGGCCTTCAAAAGTTCAGTGCGGGCTCCAATTGCCACCTTCCGCCTTCTATCGGCCACCTGAAGGAACTCCGCCACTTGGCGATCGGGGACAACCATTTCGGCCAGATCCCTAACTGGCTCTTCGACTTAGAGCATTTGCAGACACTTCAGCTTTGGGCGAATAACCTTCATGTGTTACCCGACAAATGGGACCGCCTGCCTAATCTAATACAGCTGAACCTCGCCCGGAACAATCTCACCGCAATTCCTCCGTCATTCGGCGCTCTTAAGAGACTGAGAAGCCTATCACTCGAACGGAATTTCCTAACAGACCTACCCGACACGATGGCGGGTCTTCCACTGCGCCACGTTCGCCTAGGATTTAACCGATTCGATCAAGTCCCGGAGGTAGTCACCTCTTGGCAGAGGCTTAAGATTCTTGACTTCTTCAGTCAAGCAGGATACGGCGCTTATTTGATACGGGAAGACGATAGCGACGATGCCCCGGTGGAGTGGGAGGAAACTCCAAGTCGCAGCGTGCGCGCTATCCGTACTCCAAGCGAGCAAGACGTAAGATTAGAAAGCCTCGCCTCTCTCCCCGCGGCTCTCAAAAATCTGCCTGGCCTGGAAGTATTATTGTTGCACGGCCACCCACTACTTCAACTGCCGGAGGAAATTCTCGGTCAGTTCCCGGAGGGCGGATGGGACGGGTCCGCCAAAAGAATTCTCGACTATTACTTTCGGACAGCGGAGTCCGGCAAACCACTCAACGAGGCGAAGCTGATTTTGCTCGGCTGGGGTGGTGTCGGCAAAACCTCGCTGGTTAACCGATTAGTTCACAACCACTTTGAGTCCGGAGAGCTCAGAACAGAGGGGATACAGGTAACGACCTGGGATGTTACACTTCCCGACCAACAGAAGGCGCGCCTTAATGTATGGGATTTTGGCGGGCAAGAAATTATGCATGCAACCCATCAGTTCTTTTTGACCAGCCGAAGCCTATATGTCTTGGCGCTCTCAGGACGGTCTGGAAGCGCGGATGCAGACGCTGAATACTGGCTACGGTTGATGGAGAGCTTCGCTCCCGGTTCACCCGTAATCGTGGCCATGAATCAAATATCAAAGGACCCATTCGAACTTGATGAGGTAGGCCTTCGCCAGAGATTCCCCGCGATCCGTGCGTTCGTCAGGTCAGATTGCGCGGTTGGCGACGAGGGCCTAGGAATCGACCGCTTGAGAGCCCGGATCGTGCAGGAAACCTCCGAACTTCCTGACTTGAGGGTCAAGTTTCCCACAGCATGGTTCGAAATCAAGAATCAGCTATCCACAATGCGCGAGAATTACTTAAGCTTCGAGTCGTTTCGCCAATTGTGTCGAAAATTTGGGGAAGTTGACCAAGCCGAGCAGGAAAAGCTTGCAGAATATCTGCACCTTCTAGGCATTGCCCTCAATTATAGAGATGATCCACGCCTCCGCGATACCCATGTTTTAAATCCGCACTGGGTAACTGAAGGAATCTACGCCATCCTAAACTCTCGTCTAGCTTCAGAGAAAAGAGGCGAGATTGAAGCGGCAGATCTGACTGAAATTCTTGACCCGAATCAATACCCCGCCGAGCGGCACGCTTTCCTTCTTGAACTGATGAGGAAATTCGAGCTGTGTTTTCCCTATCACGACCACCCAGATCGCTTTCTGGTTGCAGAACTACTTCCTAAGCAGCAGCCTGTCGATGTCGAACGGCATGTGAAGGAGGCGGGAGCTCTACACTTCCAGTATAGATACCCGGTGCTACCAGAGGGACTGGTGCCTAGGTTTATCGTTCGCTCACATGTACTGTCAACCGACCAACCAAAGTGGCGCAGTGGCTGCGTGCTCTCGTGGGAAGGAAACAAGGCCTTAATCAAAGCAGAACCAACAGATCGAGTGATCCACATTGCCGTAGATGGCCCGACGGCCGGAAGGCGTCGTCTCCTCGCAGTCATCCGGTCGGACTTCGAGCATATTCACCGAAGCTTTTTATTCAAAGTAGAAGCATACGTTCCCGTCGTCATTGCTCGCCGCCAACTGACGGTGCAGTATGAAAAGTTGGTGGCCGCCGAGCGAAATGGAATGACGATGCTCCAGGAGTATATGGATGGCGAGTTTTTCGATATAAATGTAGCCGAACTACTGAATGGCGTTGACCTTAGGGCACGAAAAAGAGAAAGCTTGCGCAAGGGCCCGGTCGAAGCGACCAGCAGAGGTGCACGCGTCTTCATCAGCTATAGCCACAAAGACGAGCGACACAAAGACTCTCTTGAGAGTCACCTGAAGGTACTCCGCAGGTCCGGATTGATCGACGTGTGGAGCGACCGACGCATTGGGGCGGGAGATGGCTGGCGAGACGCAATCGATAGCAACTTGCAGGAAGCTGATCTGGTAATACTACTGATAAGTGCAGACTTCCTCGCATCCGACTACTGCAGTGATAGGGAGATGCGGGAAGCGTTACGCAGGCGAACGGCAGGCGAATGCAAGGTCGTCCCGGTGATCGTGAGAGACTGCAATTGGCTCCATGAGCCGGCATTGAAGGAGTTGCAGGCACTCCCAACTGACGGCAAGGCGGTAATGAACTGGGAAAACCCGGACACAGCGTGGCGCGACGTCAGCGAGGGCATCGAAGCAGCTGTCAGCTGAAGAGAAGGCATTCTCCTTTCGCATTAGGTCGCGCCTCTCTCCGCAGTCGGCATGGCCCTATCAGGCAGATGTCCCGAATCCCGCGTGCCTCGCCACCGCAGGTGCCTTGCTCGTCATCCCGATGCTCCTATGGAGGTCAAGGGGTGAGGGCGGCGAAGTCGGCCCGCAGGGCCGCGTAGACGTCGCGGACGATGTAGCGCTTCAGGCAGCGCAGGATTTCCTGCTTGCTGAGGCCTTCGGTGATGCGTCGTTGCAGGTAGGCCCTGGTGCGTTGGTCGTAGCGCATGCGGCACAGCGCGATGGTGTGCAGGGCGTGGTTGGCGCCGCGGTCGCCTCCGCGGTGGAGGCGGTGGCGGCGCACTCGTCCTGAGCTGGCGGGGATGGGTGCGGCACCGCAGAGGTGGGCCAGTGCTGCTTCTGAGCGCAGCCGGTCGGGGTTGTCGCCGGCGGTGGTGAGCAGTTGAGCGGCGACGTCGGTGCCGACGCCGAACAGGGCGCTGGTGCGGGGCGCGGCCTGGCGGACCAGCGGTGCCAGCTGCCGGTCCAGGGTGGTGATCTCCTCGGTCAGGATGCTGGCTCGCCGGGCGAGTCCGGACAGCGCGGCGGCGGTGGCCTGTTCAGGGTCGTGGAGCCGGGTCGGGTCGATGGTGAGTGCGGCGCAGCGGGTGACCAGGACGGCAGCGCTGAGCTTGGTCAACTGTGCCCGCAGGTTTTCCGGGGCGGCGGCGATCAGGCCGCGCATCTGGTTGATCGCTGCCGTGCGGGCCTTGACTGCGCCTTGGCGGGCTACTCGCAGGGCGCGGATGGCTTCGACCGGTCCGGTGCGGGTCTTCGGTGTGCCCATGGCGGTGCCGGCGAGGGTCGCCCGGGCGGCGGCGATGGCGTCGATCGGGTCGGACTTGCCCTTGGTGCGGCGCGTCCTGCGATCGGGCCGGTCGACCTCGACAACGATGACCTTCTTGCTGGTCAGATGGCGGGCCAGGCCAGCGCCGTAGCTGCCGGTGCCTTCAACTCCGACGGCGGTCAGCCGGCCGAACGAGCGCATCCAGGCCAGCAGGTCTGCATAGCCGTCGCTGTTCGCGGGGAACTCGGCGTCGGCCAGGAGCGCGCCCGTGCTGTCGATGATCGCCGCGTGGTGAGTGTCGCGGTGGGTGTCGACACCGCCGATGACCGATCGCTTCTTCGCTGCCATGCTGGTGAGGTCCGCCTTTCTCGGTCGCGTCGAGAACACGTGGACACGTCACCGGTCAGGCGATGCGGACAACACAGTGGTGGGCGCCTCTCGCACAGGCTCCTATCAAGTCACGACGCCTGGCCGGTGACATGTAGATGTCGGGGCCACCGGGTCGGCCGACGAATCGGGATGAGGACAAGCAAGCGTCGGTCTGCCGGTGAGTCAGACCAGCCCGGCGACCCACCCCACCATCCTCACTGTCTGCCGCCGACCCACACTCCGTGGAGCAGGCCAGGGCCAGGGTGACAAGGTGGAGCGCCCTACCGGACGTACGACCTTGTCGCCCTGGCCCTGGTCTGCTCGGCTTGCCTGGGTCGGTGGCTGGCGGGATGGCGTGCCACCTCAACCACCCACCCACCGGAACCGTTCGGCAACTCCATCCTGGAGTCGTCTGGCCCCCGCCGGAGGCACAGCTCTAACCCCGCGCCTCCCTCACCTACACCCCTCCCACCACCTCCACCCCTTTCCCTCCCGGGACTCCAGCGGCCAACCGCGGTTGTTCGGCAACTCCGTCCACCCGTGTGGCCGCTGGCCTTCCGAGGGTCTCTGGATCGTCGGGAACCGGTGAGAGAGCGTCCGCCTGGTCTTGGCCGTTCTTCGGGATTCGTCACCGGGTCACTTCACTGACCCAGGGGTGATGCGCGGGGCGGGGCGTGGGTTTCGGGCCGGCTGATTTTCCGCCCCGGCGCCCTTGCGCCGGGGCGGCGGCTCGGCAGGAGCCGTTTGCCGCGCCCCGGCCCGCGCCGCGCGGAGCGCCTTGATTCAGTGCAGGCCAATTCGGCAACAGCTCACAGCACACTCCGGTCCTCCGTCGGCTGATGTGCGGCACGCGTCCGCCATGTGGCCTGCGACAGGGAGAGCACCGATCGCTACGAGCGGATGCTCGTGCACAGGAGGAGCAGCGGCACCGACAGTTGACCTAGCCGACTGCAGCCTTCAAGACCCACGACATGAGTCGAGGCCGGCCGGGAAGGTCGGTACGCCCTGTGGACCAGAGGAGCGCCTGGACCGGATCCTCGGCCGGAGTGTCGGGAAAAAGCCGGGCGAGCACGGCGCTGCAGAGAGATTCGGGCGGATGCCACACGATGCCGAGACCTTCGGTGATGTCGTGGGTGTGCACCAGCGTCTCGTTCACGCCCAGCGCTGCGAAGCCGCTCGGGTCCGTCGGACCCCAGTGCCAGGCTCGCACCGAAGGGTCAGATACGGCCAACGCATTACTCAGCAACCGTCCTGCGCCGGTGACTGTTCGCAGCAGATCGCGGGGAGACGCGTCGTCGCGTACCACCAGGTCGAACGGAAGGTAGGCGGATTCGGGTAGAGCAGCGAGCTGCCCGGCGTACGCGAGGAGGTCATGCGCGACATGGGCGGCCGTCTTCCAGCAGCTCCATTCGAGGGTGCCAGCCGGGCGTCGCCAGTCCGCGGACTCGTGCGGTGCAAGTACCCGCACCATCTCGGCCACGGCTTCGTCGACGTCACGGCCGTCCATGGGGCGCATGACGAGAGCCTGCCAGAACGCTCAGAGCAGCACGAGGCCGCCGACCGTCAGGGCCGTCCAGGCTGTTGGACAGCGCGCATCTGTCGCCATCGCCCACCGATGAAGCCGCATGGTCGGCCTCCCGACCTTCGCCGCCGAGTAGGCGTCGCAGGCATTCCGACCGGCGACGCCCACGTGGGGTCACCAGCACCTGTCGACCAGGCTGAGGCTCCATCCGTCACTCGGACGGCCGGCCTTGATGAATCCGCAACGCGTTCGCTGACGATCTGCTGACGTTCAACGAAGCCTGACGATGCAACCAGAAGAGCCACCCTCTTCCGAGGATGGCTCTTGCTGCGGTACTTCGATGGTGGGCGATACTGGGATCGAACCAGTGACCTCTTCGGTGTGAACGAAGCGCTCTCCCGCTGAGCTAATCGCCCTCAGCGCTGAGAACTCTACCTGATCGAGGGCCCGGACCAAAAACCCGGGTGGTCAGTGCGTGGCGAGGTAGTGCAGCGCCCGCGCCACCAGGTCGATGCCGAGGCTGTACTTGAGCGACAGCCACACCACCACGGCCACGAAGACCAGCCCGACCGCCCCCAGCACGAACCGCACCGGCAGCGACCGGCTGGTGACCCAGCGGGTCCAGGCGTGCACGTGCCGGCGGGTGAAGCCGAGCAGTCGGCGCGCCCAGTGGAACTCGACGGCCCAGATCCCGAGTCCGGCGATCACCAGCAGCCAGCCGGGCCCGGGGAGCGGGATGAGCGCTATACCGACAGTGACGACGATGGCGCCGGCCACCCCGATGAAGATCTTGAGGGCGACCCGGCCGGTGGGGTTGGCCCGGATCAGGTCGAGGGTGGTGTGCACCCGCTGCTGCCAACCGCTGCGGCGAGGGGCCACGGCGGTGCCGGAGGGGCGCCGCGACCCTGGTTCGGTGGACACCCCGTACCCCCGCCTTTCGGCTGCTCGGGCCGCACCTTTCGGTGGGTCGACCGTGGTCGTCGGCTCCACTTCGGAACGCTTCGTGACCATTTCCACCCCCAGTGTGGCCCGCGACCGTCACCCCTGCGGACGACTGGACGTTACCGGAGTAAGTCGACGACTGAACCACCCGATGCCGGGCGGGATCACGCACTGGGCAGAACCGGAAATCCTACAAGAATTTTCACATTCTAGCGGGCCTTCCGACCCCCTTCCCACCACTGGGTGAAGTCAGCGTATGGCGGAGCGTAGCCAGGAGTAGCACCTGAGTATGGGAAAAGCGGGACACGCGCGTTCCGCAGCGGTGCCGGGGGGAGAACGTCCATGAGTGTCATCCGACCGACGACCGTAGAGGTCGAGACGTCGCTAAGGCTCGTCGCACCTGACGCCACCGCCTTGCCGGTGCGTGCCAGTCTGCGTTACGACCCTGCTGACCCGTATGCGGTCCATGTCCTGTTCCACGCCGAATCCGCCGGCGGCGAGGCGGTGAGCTGGTCGTTCGCGCGCGAACTGCTGGTCACCGGGCTCGACGAGCCGGCCGGCATCGGCGACGTCCGGGTGTGGCCGTGGGCCACTCCGCGCGGCGACTTCGTCGCGCTCGCGCTGTCGTCCCCGGACGGCAACGCCCTGTTCGAGGTACCGCGCAGCGTGCTCGTGCGCTTCCTGCGCCGGACCTACGTCGTCGTCCCGCGCGGCCGCGAGGCCGAGCACCTGGACGTCGACACCGCGGTGAACCGGCTGCTCGCCGGCCGCTGACCCACCCGCACCGGGGCCGCGCGGATCTGCCGAGTCCGCGCGGCCCCGGCCGTCACCCAGGGGTACGCGGACAGCGTCCCCGCCTTCAGCCGTGCGTGGTGATCCCACCGTCGACGGGGATCACCGCCCCGGTCAGGTAGGCGCCGGCCCGGGACGCCAGGAAGATGGCGGTGCCCGCCATGTCGTCCGGTCGCCCGATCCGGCCCAGCGGCACCTGCTGCTCGATCGCGGCCCGGGAGGCCGGGTCGTCGAGCGCGAACGCCATCATCCGGCTCTCGAACGGTCCGGGCGCGATCGCGTTGACGGTGATCCGTTCGGCGGCGAGCTGGTGGGCGAGGCTGCGGGTGAGCATGTGCACGGCGGCCTTGGTGGCCGAGTAGGCGTACACCTCCATGAACGGGACGCGGAGGCCGTCGACCGACCCGATGGTGATGACGCGGGCCGGGTCGTCGGCGCTCGCTGCCGCGCGCAGCGCCGGCAGCAGCGCGGTGGTGAGCCGGAAGACGGCCTTGACGTTGACCGCCCAGAGCTTGTCGAACGCGGCCTCCGGGTATGCCTCCAGCGGCGCGCCCCAGGTCGCGCCGGCGTTGTTGACCAGCACGTCGAGTCGGTCGGTGCGCTCGCACACCGCGGCGGCCAGCCCCTGCGCGCCCTCGTCGTGGCTCAGGTCGGCGGGGATCGCCTCGCACCGCCCCTCGGCGGAGAGTTCGGCGGCGACCCGGGCGCACACGTCGGCCTTGCGCGAGGAGATGATCACGCGCGCGCCCGCCCGGACGAAGCCCCGGGCGATCATCAGCCCGATCCCCCGCGACCCGCCGGTGACCAGGACGGTCTTGCCGTCGACCGAGAACAGCTCGCTCATCCGCATCCCCTCGCGCCTCGGCGGGACCCGCCGGCCCGGCTACCGATCGGTAACCTAATCGGGCGTGACCACGGCGACAACCCCCGCCCGCCGACCCCGGTCGAGATGCAAGGTGCAGGTTGTCCGGTTAACGTCGGGACGATGGTCACTCCCGGTCAGCTCTCCCCGGCAACCCGCACCGACCTCCCGTCCGACATCGACGAGATCGGCACCGGCGCCCTCGCCGACCTGGCCCCCGAGCCGGGCTGGCGGCGGCCGGTGCTCGTCGACGCCGACCTGCTGATCCTGGTCACCGGCGGGCACGGCACCGCAGAACTGGACTTCCGGGCGCTGCCCTGCCGGCCCGGCACGCTGCTGCGGGTCCGCGCCGGTCAGGTGCTGCGCTGCCTCGGCACCCAGCTCGACGCGACGGTGGTGCGCTGGGGCGCGGGGACGCTGCGCGGGCTGGACGTCGACCCGGACGCGGTGCCGGCCTACCGGCAGCTCGCCGGGGAGGACGAGGACGCGGTGATCAGCGAGGTGACCCAGCTGGCGGTGGACGCCGAGCGGCACCGGGACGTACCGGCGGCCCGGGCGCTGCTGCGGCACCAGCTCGCCGTGCTGCTGCTGCGGCTCAGCCTGCTGCCCGGTGGGCCGGACCGGTCGGCCCCGCGCGGCGAGTCGGTCACCTTCCACCGGCTCTGCCGGGAGGTGGAGCGCGACTACCGACACACCCGCCGGGTCGAGGACTATGCCGCGCGACTGGGCTGCTCGGTGCGTACCCTCACCCGGGCCTGCCTGGCCGTCACCGGCCGCAGCGCCAAGCAGGTGATCGACGAGCGGGTGGCGTTGCAGGCCAGCCGGCTGCTCGCGGCCACCGACGAGCCGATCGCCGGGATCGGCCGGCGGCTGGGTTTTCCCGAGCCGACCAACTTCGGCCGGTTCTTCACCCGGGAGGTCGGGGTCAGCCCGGGAGCCTTCCGGGCCAACCGGGAACAGCCGGCGACTGTCCGCATGGTGCGCCCGCGTCGGCCCGCCGACTCCCCGGTGGGCAACGGCCGGGCATGATGACGGGGTGCAGATCTCCGCGCGCGGCGACTACGCGGTCCGGGCGGCCCTGAGCCTGGCCACCGCGTACCCCGCCCTGCTGTCGACCCAGGTCATCGCCGCCGAGCAGGACATGCCCCGCAAGTTCCTGGAGGCCGTCCTGGCGGACCTGCGCCGTGCCGGGATCGTCCGGGCCCAGCGCGGCGCCGAGGGCGGCTACACCCTCGCCCGGCCGCCCCGCGACGTCACCATCGGGCAGATTTTGCGCGCCGTGGACGGCCCGCTCGCCGGGGTGCGCGGCGTACGCCCCGAGGAGACGCAGTACGCCGGCGCGGCGGAGAACCTGCCCCGGCTCTGGGTGGCGGTGCGCGCCGCCGTCCGGCAGGTCGTCGACGAGGTCAGCCTCGCCGAGATGGCCAGCGGCAAGCTCCCCGGGCACGTCCGGAAGCTGATCGCCCGCCCGGACGCCTGGGAACCGCGCTGACCACCGTTCAGAGCGTGCGGACCACCTCGGCGTGGTCCAGCCGGGGCAGCCGTGCCCGGTGGGCGTCCCCGGCGGGCCGGCCGATGTTCATCAGCAGCAGCACCCGGTGCCGCCCGTCGGGAAAGAACTCCCGCTCCACGCCGGGTGCGTCGAAGCCGGCCATCGGCCCGGCCGCCAGCCCGGCGGCCCGTACGCCGACGATCAGGTAGCCGATCTGGAGCGCGGCGTTGAACCGGGCCTGGGCCTCCCGGCCGGCGGGGTCACCGGCGAACCAGTCGCGGGCCTGCGGCCGGTGCGGGAACACCTTCGGCAGCCACTCGTGCCAGTCGACGTCCGCGGCCAGCACCGCCACCAGCGGCGCGCCCGCCGTCTTCTCCCGGTTGCCCGCGCTCACGTACGGCAGCAGCCGCTCCCGAGCCGCCGTCGAGCGCAGCAGCAGCACCCGCAGCGGTTGGGCGTTCAGCGCGGTCGGGCCGTACCGGACCAGCTCGTGGATCGCCTCGACCTGAGCGTCGTCGACCGGCTCGGTGGTGAACGCGGTGGCCGTCCGGGCCGCCCGGAACAGCAGGTCCTGGGCGGCCCGGTCCAGCGCGAGCAGGTCCGGCGCGGGTGGCGCGGTCACCACGGCCCGACGGTGGTGGTGAAGCCGCCCCGGTGGTGCACGAGTGGGTCGCCGTCCTCGCCGGTGCCGAGCGCGAGGGGTTCACCGAGCACGATGGTGTGGTCGCCGGCGTCGATCCGGCGGACCACCCGGCACAGCAGCACCGCCAGGGCGGCGTCGATCAGCGGCACCCCGAACGGGCCCTGCCGCCAGCCGGGGTGGGCGGCGTACCGGTCGATGCCGCTGGTGGCGAAGATCCGGGCCACCTCCTGCTGGCCGGCGGCGAGCAGGTGCACCGCCAGGTGCTCGGCCCGGTCCACGGTGGGCCAGCTCGACGAGGACCGGCCCAGGCAGAACGAGACCAGCGGCGGGTCCAGTGACACCGAGGTGAACGAGGTGGCGGTGAACCCGGCCGGCGGCAGCGCGGGCAGGTGCCGGTTGGCGGCCAGGCCGGGCGCGGTGACCACGGTGACGGTGGCCGCCTGCCGGCGCAGCAGGCTGCGGAACAGATCGGTGTCGACGGGGCGCAGTTCCAGGGTGCCGGTGTCCGGCCGGTCCACGGTGGTCACGCGGTCACCAGCTCACGGCCGGCGTACGCGCTGGCGGGGCGGGGCAGCCCGTAGTGCTCGCGCAGCGTCCGGCCGGTGTACTCGTGCCGGAACAGGCCGCGCCGGCGCAGCAGCGGCACGACGTGGTCCACGAATGCCTCCAGTCCGTGGGGCAGCAGGGGTGGCATGACGTTGAAGCCGTCGGCGGCGCCCTGGGTGAACCAGAGTTCGATCTGGTCGGCGATCTGCTCGGGGGTGCCGGCGACGACCCGGTGCCCGCGACCGCCGCCGAGCCGGCCGATGAGCTGCCGGATGGTGAGCTGCTCCCGCCGGGCCAGGTCGACCACGAGTTGGTAGCGGCTCTGGTGGGACTGCACGGCGGAGACGTCGGGCAGGTCGGGCAGCGGGCCGTCCAGCGGCAGCGCGGCCAGGTCGATCCCGGTCATCCCGGAGAGCTGGGCGAGGGCGTGCTCGGGCACGATCAGCGCCTCCAGCTCGGCGGCGAGGGCCTGCGCCTCGGCCTCCGTACCCCCGATCACCGGGGCGATGCCGGGCAGCACCTTGACCAGGTCGGGGTCGCGGCCGGCGTCGGCGGTGGTCCGCTTGAGCGCGGCGTAGAAGGCCTGCCCGTCGGCGAGGGTCTGCTGGGCGGTGAAGACGGCCTCGGCGTAGCGGGCGGCGAAGGCGATCCCGTCGATGGACGAGCCGGCCTGCACCAGCAGCGGCCGGCCCTGCGGCGGCCGGGGCGTGTTGAGCGGCCCGCGCACCTGGAAGCTCTCCCCCGCGTGGCCCACCTCGTGCACCCGGTCGGTGTCGGCGAAGACGCCCGCCGCCGCGTCCAGGACCAGTGCGTCGTCCTCCCAGCTGTCCCAGAGCTTGGTGGCCACCTCGACGAACTCGGCGGCCCGGCGGTAGCGGTCGGCGTGCGCGGGATGGTCGTCGAGGTTGAAGTTCCACGCCTCCCGGGACTGGGCGGAGGTGACGATGTTCCAGCCGGCCCGGCCGCCGCTGAGGTGGTCCAGCGAGGCGAACTTCCGGGCCAGGTTGAACGGCTCGTTGTAGGTGGTGGAGGCGGTGGCGATCAGACCGACGTGCTCGGTGACGCCTGCCAGCGCGGCGAGCAGGGTCAGCGGCTCGAAGACGGCCTGGATGTTGTGCCGCACGGCGGGCCCGACGGCGAGACCGTCGGCGAGGAAGACCGAGTCGAGGGTGCCCCGCTCGGCGATCCGGGCCAGCTCCTGGAAGTGCCGGACGTCGGCCACCCGACGCGGGTCGACCAGCGGGTGCCGCCAGGCCGCCTCGTGGTGGCCGACACCCATCAGGAATGCGTTGAGGTGCAGGGTTCGGGACATGGCAGGGGGTTTCCTCTCAGGCGGTGGGGTCGACGCGCCAGGTGGAGAAACGACGTTCCCCGGCGACGAGAAGCTGGTTCACGACAAGTCCGATCGCGGAGATCGTGATGATCCCGGCGTACATGTCGGGGATGGCGAAGTTGTACTGGGCGTAGTTGACGAGGTAGCCGAGCCCGGCCTTCGCGCCGACCATCTCGGCCGCGACCAGCACCAGGATCGAGTACGCCCCGGCCAGCCGGACGCCGGTGAAGATGGTCGGTACGGCCGCCGGCAGGATCACCTTCTGGAACAGCCGCAGGTGGTCCAGCCCCATCGAGCGGGCCGAGCGGACCAGCAGCGGGTCGACGCCCTTCACGCCGGCGATGGTGTTCAGCAGGATCGGCCAGGAGCAGGCGTAGAGCACCAGGGCGATCTTGGAGGTCTCGCCGAGACCGAGGATGAGCACGAAGACCGGCAGCAGCGCCAGCGCGGCGGTGTTGCGGAACACCTCCAGCAGTGGGCTGAGCAGGTCGGCGAGGGGTCGGTACCAGCCGATCAGCAGGCCGAGCGGGATGGCGGTGAGCACCGCCAGGGCCAGCCCGGTCAGCGAGCGGGTGAGGCTGGCGCCGACGTGGTCGGCGAGCTGGCCACTGACCAGCAGCGCCCACCAGGCGGCCAGCACCTCCGACAGCGGCGGCAGGAAGACCCGGTCGACCAGCCCGGCGCGGGGCGCGGTCTCCCAGATCGCGGCGAGGGCGAGCAACGCGGCGCTGCGGTGCAGGGCCACCCGCCGAGCCCAGCAGCCAGGCCGCGACGGTGGGCGCGTCGGCGTCGTCGGGCGCGGCCGGGCGCACGGCGGCCAGTCGGGCGGGACGTTCGGCGAGGTCAACCAACGTGGGCCTCCTGGGGTCGGGCGGCGCGGACCTCGTCGCGCAGCAGGGTCCAGATCTGGTGCCGGTGGTGCCGGAAGGCGTCCGAGGAGCGGACGTCCTCGACCGCGTCCCGGTCCCCCAGCTCGATGTCGATGACCTGCGTGATCCGGCCGGGCCGGGAGGTCATCACCGCGACCCGCTGGCCGAGGTGCACCGCCTCGTCGATGCCGTGCGTGATGAACACGATCGTCTTGCCGGTGGCCTGCCAGATCCGGACCAGCTCGTCCTGGAGCGAGTCGCGGGTCTGCGCGTCGAGGGCGGCGAAGGGCTCGTCCATCAGCAGCACGTCCGGGTCGTACGCGAGGCTGCGGGCGATGGCGACGCGCTGCTTCATGCCGCCGGAGAGCTCGTGGGGGTAGCGGTCGGCGAACCCGGTCAGCCCGACCAGGTCGAGGTGCGCGGCGATCAGGTCGGCCCGCTCGGCGCGGGGCACGCCCTTGGCCTCCAGTCCGAACGCGACGTTGCCGGCGGCGGTACGCCAGGGCAGCAGCGCGTACTGCTGGAAGACGATGCCCCGGTCCAGGCCGGGCCCGGTGACCGGCCGGCCGTCGACGAGGACCTGCCCGGAGGTCGGGGTGGACAGTCCGCCGAGCAGGTCGAGCAGGGTGGACTTGCCGCAGCCGCTGGGACCGACGACGACCAGGAACTCGCCGGGCCGTACGCCGAGGGTGAGCCGGTCGAGTGCGGTGACCGCGCCGCCGCCCGCGCGGCGACCCGGGAAGACCTTGCTGACCCGGTCGAAGAGGATCTTGTCGGTGCTCACGCGCCACCACCGCCGGTGGCGAACGGGTTGAACTCGTTGGTGTAGATGTCGGACGGCTTCGGCCGGTCGCCCTTCAGCTCACCGGCGTCGGCCAGCCAGTCGATCCAGGTGCCGAACTCACGGTCGGTGATGACGCCGCCGGTGCCGGCCACGCCGGTGGACTTCCAGTACCTCACCAGGGTGGGGTCCTCGTTGCGGCCCCGCTTGGCGATGATGGACTCCAGTCGGGCCACCACGGTCTCCCGGGGCTGGGTACGCGCCCACTCGATGGCCTTGCCGACCCCGCCGACGAACGCCCGCACGGTCCTCGGGTTGCGCGTGATGAAGTCGTCGCGGAACACGTACGCGCCGGCGCTGAACGCGCCGAGGAGTTCGTAGTCGGTGAAGACGGTGCGGATGCCGCCGTTGGCGACGGCCTTGTCCCGGATCACCCCGCCGAGCACGGCGACGTCGATCTGCCTGGCCCGCAGCGACTGCTCGGTGTTGACCGGGGGCAGCGCCACCAGCTCCACCTTCGCGATCTCGGCCGGCGTCAGCCCGCCCTTGACCAGCCAGGTCTTCAGCACCGCCTCGGCGTGCGCGCCGAGGGTGTTCATGCCGACCTTCCGGCCGATCAGGTCGCGGGGTCCCCGGATCGGGCTGTCGTCGAGCACGTAGTAGCCCTGGAAGGTCTGCGCGTCGGAGCCGTAGTAGCTGACCACGGCGGTGATCGGGGCGCCGGCGGTGGCGAGCTTGACGATCGCCCCGTTGAACGCGCCGCCGAAGTCGCTCTGCCCGGTGGCGGTGGCCTGGATGTCGGCCGGACCGCCGGTGACGTTGCCGATCCACTTGAGCTTCACGTCGCCGAGGTAGCCGAGGTCGGCGGCGAGTTCGGGGAGGGTCACCTGGCCGACCGAGCCCTGGTAGCGCAGCTCGGTGACCTGCCTGCCGTCGGCGGCGGCGTCGGTGCCGCAGCCGGCCGTGGCGGCGAGGGTGAGCAGGGCGACGGCGGCGGCGAGGGTACGCCGCAGCGGATGACGGGATGAGGCCATGGAGGGGTCTCCTGATCTGTGCACGGTGCGGGGGCCCACGAGGGGCGCGAGCGCACGCCGCAGCGGGCCGGGCGACGATGCGCCGGCAGCCGGTGGGGGCGTGCGGAGAAGGAGTGACGACGGGTGGCCGAGCCGGTGTTACCGGTGGGCTCGACAGAGCGCGCTCGCGTGCCGGACCAGGTCGACGTGCACGCGAGCGGTGAGGTGGAGCTCGTCCCGCTGCGACATGACCTCATGCTGCCGGCCGCTCTCCGGCCCGGTCAACGCTCTTCCACACAGTGAGATGTGCGTCGCTCCGATTGTTACGACCCGCTCTCACCAGCATTTACAACCCCTTAACCCCTATCCGTTGGATAGAGATTCTGGCGGGCGCGATGGGCGACAGTCCAGTGCGGACCCGACCAGGTTTCACGAAACGTCGCTTCGGGCATGTTCGATGCCGCAGACGCAGGGAAGAACACGACGAGAGAGGAGCCCACGATGGGCATTCAGTTCCGGAAGCGCCAGAAGTACGGCCCGCTGATCCTCAACTTCACCGAGAACGGCTTCTCGTCGTGGAGCGTCAAGATCGGTCGTTGGTCCTGGAACTCGAAGTCCCGCGCCCACCGTGTGGACCTGCCGGGCCCGCTGTCCTGGAAGCAGGACAAGTCCCGGGCGTGACGTCCCGAGCTCGAACGGGGTGCCGGTGGTTCACCGGCACCCCGTTCGGCGTCCGGGGGCAGCTTCGCCGTTCCACCCGGGCAGCCCGTCGACCGGGCGGAGAATCGCCGCATGGCCGACGACTCCTACCGACGGGAACAGCGACGGGCCGCGGTGTCCGCCGTGCTGCTGCTGCTCGCCTACTTCCTGGTGCCGGTCGAGGCCGACCCGAACGGGCTGCGTCTCGCCCTGCGCTCGATCGGCACCCTGCTCCTGGTCGTGGTCGTGGCGCTGCTGGTCACCGGCCAGGTCCGCCGGCAACTCCGGGCCACCGCGCCGACCGGTGACACCGAGGTACGCCAACTGATCCGGCTCGCCGTCGCGCTGCTCGCCGGGGTGCTCGTCTTCGCGCTCGCCGACTACGTGGTGGCGGACAGCCGTCCCGACCAGTTCGCCAACCTGAACACCCGGATCGACGCGCTCTATTTCGCCCTCGCCACGCTCACCACCATCGGCTACGGGGACGTGCACGCCCAAGGGCAGATCGCCCGGGTCGTCGTCTGCGGGCAGATGCTGTTCAGCATCGGGGTCGTCACCACCGGGGCGTCCATCGTGGTCAAGCAGCTGACCCAGCGTCCCCGGCGGTGATCAGCACGTCGCCGCCGAGCCGACCGTGCTCCGGGTGCCGGCCGACAGCGCCGGAGGCGAGCAGCGAGGTCAGCGCCCGGGTCGTGTCGGCGGCCCGGTAGACCGTCGAGGTGAGGGTGAAGCGGCGCAGCTCGGTCACCGTACGCGGACCGGAGCGGGTGAGTTCGGCCAGCAGTTCGCGGCGCAGCGGACCCGGTTCCGGGTCTCCGGTGATGTCCAGCAGCCGCCCGGCCGGGTCGGCGGGATCGCGGTAGCGGACCCCGGCGTACTCGTCGACCGCCCAGAGCGCGTCCTTCAGCGCCTCCAGGCTGCGGTCGGAGCCGGTGGCGAAGGCGAGCCGCCGGGCCGGCCCGTCGGCAGGCACCAGGTCGACCTCGGTGACCAGCGGGAAGCCAGCCTCGGTGAGCGCCGGCCGCAGCGACCGGCCGGCGTCGGTGACCAGCAGCAGCTCGGCGGGGCGGCCGGTGGTCGCGGCGGCCAGCAGCGCCGGCGTCGGCTCCCCGCCGTCGACCAGGGTGAGCAGCGGCGCACCGGCCGCGCCGGCCGCCTTCAGCGCGGGCGGCAGCCGGTCCAGGTGGCCGGGCACCGACGTGCACGGCGACACGTCCACCGGCAGGGTCGCCTCGATCGGCCAGGGCCGGCAGGTCCAGGGCGTCGGCCAGCACCAGCAGGGTCAGCCGCCGGCCGCGCAGCCGGTCGGCGAACTCGGCCACCACCCGCAGCGCGGCGTCCGCGCCACCGGCGTCGCTCCCGGCGTACGCGAGGGCGATGGTGGCCCGCCGGGAGCGGTGCAGCGCTCCCGGCAGCCAGTGGTCGAGCTGGCGGACGAGCAGTTCGCGCAGGACGGCGTCGGTCGGCATGGTGCCGTTCTACCGCACGGCGGATCAGGCCGGGACGGAGATCCCCACCCCGCCGCGGGTCTGCCCGCCGTAGCGCTGCCGCTCGGCGGCCAGGTCGAGCCGGCCGATCTGCTTGCGGGCGGCCAGCGCGCCGTCGTCGAGCAGGTCGAGCGGGACCAGCCAGACGATCTCGAACTCGAGGCCGTCCGGGTCCTGGCCGTAGAGGCTCTTGGTGGTGCCGTGGTCGGAGGTGCCGACCAGGGCGCCCGCGGCGGCCAGCCGCTCGGCGGTGGCGGCCAACTCGTCGAGGGTGTCCACCTCCCAGGCCAGGTGGTAGAGGCCGACGGTGGCGCGGCCGGCCTGCGAGCGGCCCGCCCCGGCGCCGATCTCGAACAGTCCGAGGTCGTGGTCGTTGGTCGAGTCGGGCGCCTGGAGGAAGGTCGCGCCGCGGAACCCGTCCGGGGTCATCGCCACCGGACGGAAGCCCAGCACGTCGCGGTAGAAGGCGACGCTGCGGTCGAGGTTGCTGACATAGAGG
Organism: Micromonospora sp. R77; assembly: GCF_022747945.1. Lineage (NCBI taxonomy): Bacteria > Bacillati > Actinomycetota > Actinomycetes > Micromonosporales > Micromonosporaceae > Micromonospora > Micromonospora sp. R77. The sequence goes on along the minus strand of NZ_JALDST010000001.1, from coordinate 4,674,993 downwards.
ACGGCGTGGTTGAGCCGGTGGATTCCCATGACCTCCACGCTAGCGCGGTTTTGTTGAGCGTTCAACAACTTCCGCTATGATGGCGGTCATGACCCGCTGGCTGGACCCCGACGAACAGCGGACCTGGCGGGCCTTCCTGACCGCCACCCGGGCGCTGACCGAGACCCTCGACCGCGAGCTGCAACGCGACGCCGGCATGCCGCACGCCTACTACGAGATCCTGGTCCGGCTCTCCGAGACACCCGACCGGCGGCTGCGGATGAGTGACCTCGCCGAGGCCACCGGCTCCTCCCGCAGCCGGCTCTCGCACGCCGCCGCCCGGCTGGAGGCCGCCGGCTGGATCGAACGCCAGGAGTGCCCGACCGACCGGCGCGGGCAGATCGCCGTCCTCACCGACGCCGGCTTCGCCGCCCTCGCCGCCGCCGCGCCCGGCCACGTCGACGGCGTGCGCCGACACCTGTTCGACGCCCTCAGCCCCGCCCAGGTCGACCAGCTCCGGCGGATCAGCGAGACCCTGGCCGATCACCTGAGGAGAACCTGACCGATCAAGGTCGGCTCGGGGGGTTGTACTTATTGTCGCCGGGCGAGCACGATGGGGCGTGTCCTCCGGCTTCGGTGAACTGACTGTCCAGGCGCACCATCTGGTGTCCGCAGGTGACCTGGCCGGCGCCCAACGGCTGCTCGCCGACGCGCTCAGCGACGCCGACCCGCGCCCGGCCAACGCCTCCCCCGAGCTGGCCGAGGCCGCCGGCCTCCAGGCGAAGGTGCTCGTCGCCCTCGGCGAACCGCACGCGGCGCGCGGCTGGGCCGCCTTCGCGTACGCGGCCGAGGCGCGGCTGCACGGGCGCTCCGACGAGCGCACCGTCACCGCCGCCGCCACCCTCGCCGCCGTGCTGCACCGGGTCGGCAGCGACGCCCGGGCCGCCCGGCTCTATTCCGACGTGATCATCGAGCTGACCGCCCGGGACGGGCCGGAGTCGCAACGGGTGCTCGCCGCCCACGCCGACCTGGCCACCGTGGAATACGCGCGCGGCCAGTGCGAGATCGCCCGCGACCGGCTCCAGGACGCCTGGGAGCTGCACCGCGAGGTGTACGGCGACGGCCACCCCAGCGGCATCCGGATGCTGGCCCGGCTCGGCGCGATGGAACGCGACTGCGGCGAGTTCCTCGCCTCCCACGAGCACCTCGCCCTGGCCGAGGAGCTGTGCCGGCTGCACCTGGCGCCCGACGACCCGCTCGCCGGTCAGGTGGCCGGGCTGGTCCGGGCCGCCGCCGACCCCGACCACGTCTGCGCCGCGCCGGAGTCACCGGCCCGCCCGGCGCACACCGTGCCGGCCGCCCGGGTCCCCCCGGCCGACGAGGGGCCACCCGAACCGCCGCCCTACCGTCCCGCAGACCGGGTCGCCGAGCCCACCGCACCGTCGGTGCCGAACCCGCGGCTGTCCGAGGAGGACGACGCCGACGACGGCTGGTGGCCGCCCGAGCAGACGTTCGACGAGGCGTACCCGCCGGCGGAGCCCGCGCTGCCGCCGTCGGTGGTGGCCCTCGCCGGGCAGGAGGCCGACGGCGTCCGCCGGGTCGAGCCGCCGTACGAGCCGGCGGACAGGTCCCGGCTGCTGCCCGTACCCGTGCACCGGCCGGCCCCGCCACCGCCCGACCGCAGCCGGTGGCTGCCGCTGGTGGTCGGCGAAGGTGGTCGTGGTGCTGCTCGGCGCGGCGGCGGTGATCGCCGGGGTGTCCCAGGTGGACGGCTCGCGCGACACCCCGACGGGCACCGCGCCCGTCGGCGACCGCTGCCTCACCCGGCGCGGCCCCGCGGAGCCCCGCGCCGGCCTCCACCGTGTCGACCCCGCCGGGCGCCGGTGCGGCTCACCGACCGGCAGGACAACATCGCCCTGCGCTGGAGCTACCCGGCGGGCGGGGAGGGGCCGGGTTCGGTGGTCGTCTCCGGCGGCCGCGTCGGGCAGGACCCCCACCGTTCCAGCAGCTCCCGCCGGCACCACCAGTGGATCGTGTACGGCCTCGACCGCACCACCGACTACTGCTTCACCGTCGCGGTGGTCTGGTCGACCGACACGGTCGCCCGCTCGCATCCGGTCTGCACGAACCGCCGCTGACCGGCCGGCGGGAGAGTGGACCGCTCCGCCGGGTGGCGGGTCAGCCGGCGTCCGGCGTCGGTGAGCGCCGGCAGCCACACGGTCGGGAGGCCCGGCCCGCCCGCCGCGCCCGGGTCCGGAGCTGCACCGCCGGTCGACGCGGTCGGGCCGGACGGCACCGGCGTCCCGACGGTGCGGCCTGCGGCGGCGAGCGCGGCCCAAGCCGCCGGCCGCGGACCGCTCGCGGACGATGGCGAGGCCCAGGCCGGGCCGCCGCGTCCCGGACCCGCGCGTCGTCCAGCCGGGTGAACCGCTGGAAGACCCGCTCCCGGTCGGCCTCCGGGACGCCCGGCCCGTCGTCGGTCACCGTCACCCGGTGGTACGCCGGAGCACCGCCCCCGCCGGCCGGGGGCGGTCCGGTGACCGCCAGCACGACCTGCGAACGGGCGTGCCGGACGGCGTTGTCGACCAGGTTGGTCAGCACCCGGCGCAGCTCGTCCGGGTCCCCCTCGGTCCAGCGCGGCCCCTCCGGCGGGACCACCCGCACCGGGGGCGACGGGCAGCGGGCGGCGACCTCGCGCAGCAGCTCGCCCAGCTCCACCGGCCCGACCGCCCGGGTCGCCGGGCCGTCCACCGGTTCCTCGTCCAGCCGGGCCAGCAGCAGCAGGTCGTCGACCAGCCGGCCCAGCCGCTCGGCGTCGGCGAGCAGGTCGTCGGCGACCGCCGGCCAGTCCGTCCGGTCCGCCAGCCGCCGCGCCACCTCCAGCTCGGTACGCATGTTGGTCAGTGGGCTGCGCAACTCGTGCGCGGCGTCGGCGAGGAACGCCCGCTGCCGTTCCCGGGTCGCCGCCAGCCGGTCCAGCATGTCGTTCAGGGTGACCGCCAACCGGTGGATCTCGTCCCGCGCCGCCGGTACGGGCAGCCGCTCCGACCCGGCCCGCCCGGTGATCTCGGCCGCGCCGCTGCGCAGCGCCTCCACCGGGCGCAGCGTCGCGCCGACCACCCGCCAGCCCACCACCGCCAGCCCCGCCACCAGCAGCGGGAACCCGACCAGCAGCAGCGTACGGACGACGTGCAGGCTGTGCCGGACGTCGGCCATCGACTTGCCGACCAGGACGGTGAGCGGCTCCGCCGGGGTGCCGGCCGGCACCGTCACCACCCGGGCCGGCCCGGTCAGCCCCAGCCGCCGCCCGTCGACCACCAGCCGTTGGCGGCCGGCGCGGTCGAGCTGGTCGGGGCGGAGCATCGGGACCAGCCGGTCGGCGTCGATGGAGGCGGCCCGGATCCGGCCCTGGGCGTCGACCACCTGGACCCGGAGCTGGCCGCCGGCCACCGGCAGCGGGTCGGGCAGCGCGTCGGAGGCGGTGAGCAGCGCGACCGCGTCGGCGGTGCGGAACGCCTCGGCGTCGACCGTGCGCTGGAGGGTCCAGCCGAGCGCGCCGACCAGCAGCACCCCGCCGAGCGCGAAGCCGACGGCCAGCCCGAGCACCCCCAGCGCGGTCAGCCGGGCCCGCAGCCCGAGCGTCATCCCGCCGCCAGCCGGTAGCCGGCACCGCGGACGGTCTCCAGGCGGTCCCGGCCGATCTTGCGGCGCAGGTAGCCGACGTAGACCTCCACCGCGTTCGGGGCGGTGTCCAGGCCGGCGTCCCAGACGTGGTCCAGCAGCTCGATCTTGGAGATCACCTGACCGGGCCGGCGCATCAGATAGTCGAGCAGGGCGTACTCGCGGGTGGTCAGGGCCACCTCGGCGTCGGCCCGGGTCACCCGCCGGCGGGCCGGGTCCAGCCGCAGGTCGCCCACGGCGAGCACGGTGGGGCGTTCCGGCGCGCCCCGGCGCAGCAGCGCGCGCAGCCGGGCCAGCAGCACCACGTATGAGAAGGGCTTGGTGAGGTAGTCGTCGGCGCCGCAGTCCAGCCCGTCGGCCTGGTCGTACTCGCCGTCCTTGGCCGAGAGCATCAGCACCGGCAGCCAGTGCTCCTCGGCGCGCAGCCGGCGTACCACCTCGTAGCCGGAGAGGCCGGGCAGCATCACGTCCAGCACCATCGCGTCGTAGCCGCCGTGCCGGGCGGCGTCCAGACCGGCCGGGCCGGTCGCCGCCACGTCCACCGCGAAGCCCTCCGCCTGCAGGCCGCGCTGCAACGCCGCCGCCAGCCGCGACTCGTCCTCCACCACCAGCAACCGCACGCCACCAAGGGTGCCACCCGGCGACACCCCGTAGGGGTTCTCCTCAGCGCGTTCACAGCGACCGGAGGGCAGCATGGCGGTCAGGAGGTGTCCACCATGTCCGTACTGAACAACCGCACCGTGCTCCGCTGGCTGGTCCCGGTGACCGCGGGGGTCGCCGTGATCGGTGGCGGTGCCGCCGTCGGCACGTTCGCCGCCGACGCCGAACCGGCCCTGCCGCCGCGTACCGCCGCGCAGCTCCTGGTCGACCTGCAGACGTCCCGCCTCGACGGGCTCTCCGGCACCGTGGTGCAGCGGGCCGACCTGGGTCTGCCGCAGGTGGCCAACCTGGCCGGGATGGCCGGCGGGAACGAGCTGACCACCCTGCTCACCGGCACCCACACCCTGCGTGTCTGGTACTCCGGTGAACAGCGGCAACGGGTCGCGCTGCTCGACACCCTCGGCGAGCGGGACGTGATCCGCGACGGCCGCGACCTGTGGGTCTGGGACAGCCGCAGCAACACCGCGAAGCACCGCACTCTGCCGGTGGAACCGGCCGCCGCGCCCGAGGTCCCGGTCACCCCGGCCGAGGCCGCCGACCGCGCGCTCGCCGCCGTCGACCCGACCACGGCGGTCACCGTCGGCCGGTCCGCCCGGGTGGCCGGGCGGGACGCGTACGAGCTGGTGCTGAGCCCGCGCGACGCCGACTCCCTGGTGCACCAGGTGCGGATCGCGCTGGACGCGAAGGAGCACGTGCCGCTGCGCTTCGAGGTGCTCGCCGACGGCGGTGACAAGCCGGCGATCGAGGTGGCGTTCACCCAGGTCGACTTCCGCCGGCCCGAGGCGGACCAGTTCCGGTTCAACCCGCCGGCCGGGGTGAAGGTGACCGAGGAGTCGACGAAGGCCGTACCGGACGGGAAGGCCGTGCCGGGGCGTCCCACCGACCGGCGGCCGGACGGCGTCGCGCCGCGTACGGTCGGCACCGGCTGGACCACCGTGGTGGTCGCGCGGCTCGACGCGGCCGGCCTGCCCGGCGGCGCGAAGGGTCCGGCCGCCCTGCCGAAGGACGGCAAGGGCGGTGACCCGGCCGACCTGGCGGCCGGTCTGCTCGGCTCGCTGGAGAAGGTCAGCGGCGACTGGGGCAGCGGTCGGCTGCTGACCGGGAAGCTGTTCAGCGTGCTGCTGACCGACGACGGCCGGGTGCTGGCCGGGCTGGTCACGCCGGAGCGGCTCTACCAGGTGGCCAGGGGCTGACCCGACGGCACGACCCTGCGGGGGTCCGGACGGCGCGAGCCGGACGGGCCCCCGTTCCGTGTCCCGGCGACGCGCGCCCACCACCGTCGTGCACCACCTCGGCCAACCCTCTGGCGCCAATCGGTTTGTTATGCAAACCTATTGGCATGACTACTGATGCGGTTCCGGCCGGCGGCGATCCCCGCCGGCTGCTGGCGGAGGCGCGCGGCCTCGCGCGCCGGGTCCGCCTCGCCCAGCGGGTGACCTGGTTGCCGCTGCTGGTGCTGGCCGTGGTGACCCTCGGGGCGATCCCGGTCTACCGGTACAGCCAGCCGATCCAGAGCGACTGCCGCCCGGTGAACGGCGGCGAGGTGTGCAAGGTGTGGTTCGTCGTCCCGGAGATCTACTGGGTGACGGCGCTGGCGTGCGCGTACGTGGTGATCGCCTACGGGTACCTGCGGGTCGCCCGGCACCGGGGAGTGGACGCCCGGGTGCGGCCGTACGTGCTGACCGGGGTGGCGGTGTCGCTCGTGCTCGTCGCCGCCGAGGCGGTCGGTGCCGGACGGTGGCTCGTCCCCGACCCGCAGGATCTGCTGCACCCGTCCGCCTCCGTCCTGGTCCTGTTCCGGCTGCTCTCCCCCACCGGCGGGATCGGGCTGGCCCTGCTGGTGCTGGCCTGGCTGGAACGGAACGTCGCACTGCTGATGTTCACCGTCGCCTACCTGGTGGTGGTGCTGCTGCCGGTCACCTCCGGCTGGGGCGGGGGCTGGCTCGCCGACTGGCAGCACGGGCCGCTGCTGGCCCTCGGCGCCGGCCTGCTGGCGCTGGGCAGCGCCGGCTTCGCGCTGGCCCAACGGCTGCGACGGCCCCGGTGACCGACCCGACCGGCATCCCGGACGCCACCGAGGACCCGCATCCGGTCACCGGGCTCGACGACGTGGTGCACCAGCGGGTGCGGCTCGGCATCCTCACCGTCGCGCACGAGGCCCGCCGGGTGGAGTTCGGTTTCCTGCGCACCCAGTTGGCGCTGACCGCCGGCAACCTCTCCCAGCACCTGGCCGTGCTGGAGACGGCCGGGCTGGTCGAGGTCGAGAAGGGATACGCCGGGCGGCGCGCCCGCACCTGGATCACCCTCACCCCGGCGGGCGACACCGCGCTCGCCGAGGAGATCGCCCGCCTCAAGCAGCTCATCGCACGCGTGGAGACGACGAACGGGCGGTGACGACGAAGCCGGGTGACGCGGTCGCGGGCGAGCGGGCAGGCTTGGTCCCGCGACCCGTCGCGCGGTATCTTCTACCGTTCAGACGCAAAAAGGAATGACCCTCGGGCCATTCCTGCACGGATTCTAAGTGCTGAGGAGACGGCTTGTCAACGCACGTCAACGGTGAGCTGCCCGGAGCCGACGAGATCGGCCACGAGCAGGACTACGTCTCCATGCTCTACCACCGGCTGGACGACCTGCGCGAGCAGGCCGCCCGCCGGCTCACCGAGGAACTGCGGACCACCGGCGGCACGCAGCAGGCCCGCTCCCAGCGCGACTCCGCCGTCCGGATGTACGCCGACCAGGTGGAGCAGTACGCCGCCGTGGAGAACGGCCTCTGCTTCGGCCGGCTCGACGGCGACGACGGCGCCCGCCGCTACATCGGCCGGATCGGCATCTTCGACACCACCGGCGACTACGACCCGCTACTGATGGACTGGCGTGCCCCCGCCGCCCGGGCGTTCTACCTCGCCACCGCCGCCAACCCGCAGGGCGTACGCCGCCGCCGGCACCTGCGCACCCGGGAGCGGAAGGTCGTCGGCCTCAACGACGAGGTGCTGGACATCGCCGCCGCCTCCCCCACCGCGCACGAGGAGCTGACCGGCGAGGCGTCCCTGCTCGCCGCGCTCAACGCCGGGCGTACCGGCCGGATGCGGGACATCGTCGAGACCATCCAGGCCGAGCAGGACCGGATCATCCGCGCCGACCTGCCCGGCGTCATGGTGGTGCAGGGCGGGCCGGGCACCGGCAAGACCGCGGTGGCGCTGCACCGCGCCGCGTACCTGCTCTACACCCACCGCCAGCAGCTCTCCACCCGCGGCGTGCTGCTGGTCGGCCCGAACGCCACCTTCCTGCGCTACATCTCCCAGGTGCTGCCGGCGCTGGCCGAGACCGGCGTGCTGCTGCGTACCCAGGGCGACCTCTTCCCCGGGGTCAGCGCCCGGCGGACCGAGCCGGCGACCACCGCGGCGCTCAAGGGGCGGACGGTGCTGACCGAGGTGCTGGCCGCCGCCGTCCAGGACCGGCAGCGGGTGCCGGACGAGCCGCTGGAGATCGAACTGCCGCAGCGGGAGGTGCTGCTGCTCGACCCGGCGACCGTCCGGGCGGCCCGGGACCGGGTCCGGCGCACCGGCCGGCCGCACAACCTGGCCCGGGCGCTCTTCGACATCGAGATCGTGCACGCGCTCGCCGCCCAGGTCGCCGAGCGGATCGGCGCCGACCCGCTCGGCGGGGAGAACCTGCTCGCCGAGGCCGACGTCGCCGAGATCCGGCGCGAGCTGCGCGAGGAGCCGGAGGTACGGGCCGTCCTCGACGAGCTGTGGCCGGTGCTCACCCCGCAGCGGCTGCTCGCCGACCTCTTCGCCGACCCGGACCGGATCGCCACCGCCGCGCCGATGCTCACCGACGCGGAGCGGGCCGCGCTGCACCGGCAGCCGGGCGGCTGGACCCCCGCCGACGTGCCGCTGCTCGACGAGGCGGCCGAACTGCTGGGTGAGGACGAGCGCGCCGCCGCGGCCCGCCGGGAGCGCATCCGGTCGCTGCAGCGGGAGTACGCCGAGGGCGTGCTGGAGATCGCCCGCGGCTCCCGCTCGATCGACGTCGAGGACGAGGCGGAGGGCGGCGAGATCCTCGGCGTCACCGACCTGCTCGACGCCGACCGGCTGTTGGAACGGCAGGAGGAGTCCGAGCGGCTGACCACCGCGCAGCGGGCCGCCGCCGACCGGAGCTGGGCGTTCGGGCACGTCATCGTGGACGAGGCGCAGGAGTTGTCGCCGATGGCGTGGCGACTGCTGATGCGCCGCTGCCCCAGCCGGTCGATGACGATCGTGGGGGACGTGGCGCAGACCGGCGCGCTGGCCGGCACACCGTCCTGGCAGGACGCACTGGAGCCGTACGTGGCGCGGCGGTGGCGGCTGGAGGAGCTGACCGTCAGCTACCGCACCCCCGCCGAGATCATGGCGGTCGCCGCCGAGGTGCTCGCCGAGATCGACCCCGCGCTGCGCCCGCCCCGCTCCGTACGCGAATCCGGGGTGCCGCCGTGGGACCGGACGGTCGACGCGGACCGGCTCACCGCGGAGCTGGTCGACGCGGCGGCCCGGGAGGCGGCCGGGCTGGACGACGGCCGGCTCGGGGTGATCGTTCCGGAGGCCCGGGTAACCGAGTTGGGCGCGGCGCTCGGCGCGGAACTGCCCGAGGCGGCGGTCGGCGACAACCCCGAGCTGGAGAGCCGGGTGGTGGTGCTGACCGTCTCGCAGGCCAAGGGCCTGGAGTTCGACTCGGTCCTCGTGGTGGAGCCGGACCGGATCGTGGCGGAGTCCCCCCGCGGCCACAGCGACCTCTACGTCGCCCTCACCCGCGCCACCCAACGCCTGGGCATCCTCCGCACCCCCTGACCTTCCCCCCTCGCCCACCCTCGCCCACCCCGCCCGCCCCCGCCCGCCCGCCCCCGTCGATCATGGAGTTGTGGCGCCCGATTCCGGCGACTTCACGCCTTTCGTGAACCACCCCAACTTCATGATCGACGAGGGTATGGGGTGCCGGGGCGGAGATCGTGCTGGATGCAGGAAGTGGTGGCCTCCGTTCTCGGAGGCCACCACTTCCATGTTCGAGCGTGATCTTGTCGGGTACGGATGCGGGCGCGGGGCCGGCGCGGGTGCGGGTGGGTCAGCCGGGGTTGGGGCTCTCGTCGGTGAAGTTGCCGACCTGGCTGCCGCTGGCGGACTGGTCGCTGGTGGAGCCGCCGGCCGGTGTGCTCATGCCGCCCGTGGTGGCGTCCCCGGTGGTGGTCGGGGCCACCGTGCCGGGGTGCCGCTCCGGTTGGCGGGCGACCCGGCGGGTGCTGGCCGGTCCGGCGGTACCACCGGTGGTGGTGACCGCACCCTGACCGCGGGTCGGGCCACCGTCGCGCAGCACCTCCGGGTCGATCCGGACGCGCGCCGGGTCGTCCGGGTCCTCGTCCTGGATGACCCGGTTCACGTCGGTCGGCGGCACGGTGACCTCGTCGAGCGCGCCCTCGCCGTACACCCCGCCGGCGACCCGGTCCTCGGCCCGGCGGGCGGCGTCCTGCCGCATGTCGTCCTCACGCACGTCAACCACCTCGCAGCTCGTCGCGGATCTTCCTGCGTGCCCGGCGACCGCCCCACCAAACCCCGCCGGACCGATGGGCCCTCCCGGCGCTGGACCGACCGTCTGTCCGGTTCCGCACGGCCGACCGCTGCCCCGGGAGGCCCGACGGACGTCCCCCACCGGCACTGGCCGCCGAGACCGAGCGCCGCCGCCCGTACCGGGTGACGGGACGGCGGTGGGCTGCTGCTATTCGGCCGGGAGGGGGTGTTAGGCCGCCGGGGGGTCGGGTAGACGGAGGGTGCCCCCGCCAGGAACGCGAACCGTGCCGTGGCCGAAACGCGGTAGCGGGGCGAGGGAGTGCAGGGAACGACTCATCGCATCCTGAGGAGGACAAGATGAGCACGCAGGCTGCATCCACCAGGCCCATGAACCGCCCGGCGCAGGACGTCTCGAACCGGGCGGCCATGCAGGAGACACCCACCCGCCCGATGCCGATGATGCACGACGGGTACCGGGAGCAGGCCATCGCCGCACCCGGCACGGAGACCAAGCCGTCGTTCGCGACGACGGAGTTCTGGGTCTATGTGGCGTCCGTCGCGGGCGTGCTGGTGGCGTCCTACCTGGTCGGCAAGAACTCGGTCGGGGTGGACATCTTCCGCGCCCCGCAGGCCTGGTTCTTCATCACGCTGCTGACCATCGGTTACCTGGGTAGCCGTGGTCTGGCCAAGGCGGGCAGCAACTTCCGCAGCGGCGAGGAGCGCAAGGCCCGCCACTGAGTGAACGACACCTGAGAACGACGGTGGCCCCGGGATCCGTCCCGGGGCCACCGTCGTCGTGGCTATTCGAAGTCGCCGCCGAAGTCGTCCCCGAAGTCACCCTCGAAGGCATCCTCGATCAGCTCACCGGCGACCAGCCCGCCGGCCACGCCGAGCGCGGTGCCAGCGACCAGGCCGCCCATTCCCGGCCCCCGGCCGTGCCCGTGCCCGTGCGGGGCGCCGAAGCCATGGGTACGCAGGCTGCCGTACCGGGAGGTGGTGTCCCGCAGCCAGCCGTCGACCACCTGGACCCAGTCGGTCCGCCCGGCGTCGGAGTGCGGTACGGCGTACCGGCCGATGACGTCGTGCCCGGCGCTGAGGAAGCCGCCCCGCTTGTCGCACTCCAGGATCACCTCGACGCCCCGCTGGCTGGTCACGAAGGTCAGTTCGACCTCGGTGACCGTGCCCGCGTACTGCGGGGCGGCGAAGAACTCGATCTCCTGATAGAACGGGAGCGTCTGCTGCACGCCGTGGATGTGACCGCGTTCCAGGTCGGCGTGCTTGAAGCGGAACCCGAGCGCCTGGAAGGCGTCCAGGATGCGCTCGTGGATGGGCAGCGGGTGCACGGCCACCTGGTCCAGGTCGCTCTTGTCCACCGCCCGGGCCACCGCCAGCTCGGTCCGCAGCCCCATCGTCATGCCGTGCAGGCGCTGGCCGTACACGTCGGTGACCGGGGTCTCCCACGGCACGGCGAGGCGGAACGGGATGGACAGCTGCTGCTTCGGGGCCAGTTCCAGCGGGCCGCTCACGCCCATCCGGTGGAACTCCATGATGCCGCCGTACTCGGAGTCGCCGCTCTCGATCTCGACCCGGGTGACCAGGCCGACGGTGATCTGCTCGATGCTGGCCGGGGCGTCGCCGCCGACCAGGTTGACGTGCCCGTCGAGGGTCAGGCCGGGCCGGGTGTTGGGGTTGGCCAGGACGGTGTCGACGCTGGGGCCGCCCACGCCGAACGCACTCAGCATCTTCTTGAAGACCATCGGTCACTCCCGCTCGACGGCGCTCCACGATGGAGCGTCGGACGTTTGCTGAGGGGACCCTAACCCGGATGCCTGTGAAGTGCCTGAGAGGCGCAGCAGCGCCGTGGCGAGCAGGAAGAACACGGCCATCGACAGGGCCATCGGCAGCAGCGTGCGATAGCCGAGCACCCCGGTCAGCGGGGTGACGAGCGCGCCCACCAGGAAGCTCAACCCGCCCTGCAACGCGGCGGCCGCTCCCGCCGCCCGACGACCGGCCTCCTGGGCCAGCGCGGTGGTGGCCGGCAGGACCAGGCCCATGCCGGCGACCACCAGCGAGAGCAGCGCCCACGGCAGCGCCACCGGGAGCCCCGCCGCCGGATCCGCGAGGGCCACGGCGAGCAACCCGACCGCGGCCGACGTCGACCCGAGGACCCCGACGCCCCGCAGCCGGGCGGCGCCCACCCGGGCGACCGACAGGCGGAACAACAGGCTCGCGCCGGCCATGCCGGCCGCGTTGGTGGCGAAGATGATCGCGTACGTCCCGGGGCTCACGCCGTATACGGTCTGCAGGACGAACGACGAGCCGCCGATGTAGGTGAAGAAGCCGGCGGTGGCCAGGCACTGCACCACCACGTGCCGCAGGAAGGACCAGTCGCGCAGCAGGTCGCCCATCCTGGCCAGCGTGCCGGCGGCACCCGCGGACTGGCGGCGCTCCGGCGGCAGGGTCTCCGGCAGGCCGAGCAGCACGGCGACCACCATCGCCACGCCGAAGAGGGTCAGCGCGGCGAAGACCGTACGCCAGGTGCCCTGGTGCAGGATCAGGCCACCGACCGCCGGGGCGACCACCGGGCCGAGGAAGGTGACCGAGGCGAGGGTGCCGAAGCGGGCCGCCGCCTGCGGTCCGCGCCAGGTGTCGGTGACCATCGCCCGCCCGACGGCGACCCCGCTGCCCGCGGCGATGCCCTGGCCGAGCCGGGCCGCGACGAGGACCGCGCCGCTGGGCGCGAGGGCGCAGACCACGGAGAGCGCGGCGAAGGTGAGGCTGGTGGCGATGACGATGCCGCGCCGCCCCCGGGCGTCGCTCACCGGGCCGAGCAGCAGCTGACCGACGGCGACGCCGATGATGAAGGCGGTCATCGTCAGCTGCGCGACGGTCGCGCTGGTGTGCAGAGAGCCGCGCAGCTCCGGCAGGGCGGCGACGTACGTGTCGGTGGCGAACGGCCCGACCCCGGTGAGCAGCACCAGGGCCACCATCGACGGGGTTCGCGCCCGGCCCGCCGGGCGGTCCCGGGGCGGACGGATCCGGGTCCGGTGCGGGCTGGTCATCCGTCGGACGCTAGCCGGGTGGCCGCCGACCGGCATCCCGGGATCCGCAGGACGGGACCGCCCGGGGCGGGAACCCGGGCCGTCAGTCGACGTCGACGACGATCAGCTCGCCGACCTGCTCGCCGATGACGCGGCGGCCCTCCGGGGGCAGCTTCCCGTCGCTGATCAGCACGTCGGCGTCGTCCAGCGGGGCGATGGTGGCGATGCCGATGGTCTCCCACTTGGTGTGGTCGGCGAGCACGACGAGCCGGCGGGCCGCGCCGATCAGCCGCCGGTTGACCGCCGCCTCCAGCAGGTTCGGGGTGGTGAACCCGGTCCGGGGACTCATCCCGTGCACGCCGAGGAAGAGCAGGTCGACGTTGAGGGCGGCGATGGCGGCCTCGGCGACCGGCCCGGTCAGCGCGTCCGAGGGCGTACGGATCCCGCCGGTCAGCACGACGGTCTGGTCGGCGCGCGGGTTCTGGTAGAGCGCGTCGGCGACCGGGATGGAGTTGGTGACGACGGTCAGCCCGCGTACCTCTGCGAGCCGGGCGGCGAGGGCCGCGGTGGTGGTGCCGGCGGAGAGGGCGACCGCCATGCCGGGTTCGACCAGCTCGGCGGCCCGCTCGGCGATGGCCCGCTTCTCGGTCTGCTGGCGGACCGACTTGGCGGCGAAGCCGGGCTCCTCGGCGGAGCCGGGGCCGGCCAGCGTCGCCCCACCGTGGACCTTGTCGACCAGGCCGCGTTCGGCGAGCACCTCCAGGTCCCGCCGGATGGTCATGTCGGAGACGCCGAAGCGGCTCACCAGGTGACTGACCCGGACGCCGCCGCGCTGCCGGATCAGCTCCAGGATGGCGCTCTGCCGTTGCTGGGCGAGCATCGAACCTCCTTCGGGCGCACGGGCAGGCTACGCGGGCTCAGGCGGCCGTCGCCGACCGGACCTCCCGGACCACGGCCACCTCGCCGGCCGGCACGACCAGCTCACCGGCGCAGTGCGCGCCGCCGAGCAGCTCGGTGCCGGTGACGGCGAGCCGCGCCTCGGCGTCGGTGTGGTTGATGACGAAGAGCCAGCTCCGTTCGCCGTCGCGGCGCCGGACGACCTCGACGCCGGCCGGGGCGGGCGCCGCCGGCCGGACCCCGGACTCGGCGAGCAGGCGGGTCACCAACCGGTCGGTGGCCGCGTCGTCGAGCCGGGTGCCGACGTACCAGGCGGCGCCGGCACCGACGGCGTGCCGGGTGAGCGCGGGCACGCCGGGCAACGGCCCGTCGGCGTACGCGGCGAGCACCTCCGCGCCCTCGGCGTGCAGCCATTCGGTCCACACGTCGGCGCACGCGCCGTCGTCGAGGGTGACCCGCTCCCCCGCCCGGAGCGGGAAGAACTCCTCGGTCCGCAGGCCGAGCAGCTCGCGGAACGCGCCGGGGTAGCCGCCGAGCCGGATGTGGTCGTGCTCATCGACGATGCCGCTGAAGTAGGTGACCAGCGCGGTGCCGCCCGCCTCGACGAAGCGGCGCAGGGCGTCGGCGTCGGCGTCCCGGACCAGGTAGAGGGTGGGCACCAGGACGAGCCGGTAGCGGGACAGGTCGGTCGACGGGTGCACCACGTCGGCGGTGACGCCGGCCCGCCAGAGCGCGCCGTGCAGCGCGTTCAGCCGGTCGGCGTAGGTGACGTCGACGCTGGGGTGGGAGTCGAGTTCGGCACCCCACCAGGCCTCGTAGTCGAAGAGGATCGCCACGTCGGCGTCGACCCGGCTGCCGCGTACCTCGGCGAGGGCCTGCAGGTCGGCGCCGAGCCGGCAGACCTCGCGGAACACCTTGGTCTCCGGGCCGGCGTGCGGTACCAGCGCGGAGTGGAACTTCTCCGCACCGGCCCGGGAGGCCCGCCACTGGAAGAAGAGCACCCCGTCGGCGCCGCGGGCGACGTGGGCGAGGCTGTTGCGGCGCAGCTGGCCGGGGGTCTTGGCGACGTTGCGCGGCTGCCAGTTGACGGCGCTGGTGGAGTGCTCCATCAGCAGCCACGGGTCGCCGCCGGCGACGCCCCGGGTGTGGTCGGCGGCGAGCGCCAGGTTGACCTGCGGCTGCGGGTCGGCGGCGGTGAGGTAGTGGTCGTTGGAGACCACGTCCACGTCGGGCGCCCAGGAGTGGTAGTCGAGGTACTTGATCCCGGTGCCGATCATGAAGTTCGTGGTGACCGGCTGCCGGACCAGCCGCTTGAGCACGTCCCGCTCGGCGCGCAGCTGGGCCCGCTGCTCGTCCGAGGAGAAGCGCAGGAAGTCCAGCTGCTGGGTGGGGTTGGCGAAGGTCGGCGCGGTGCGCGGCGGGTTGACCTCGGCCCAGTCGTGGTAGCGCTGGCTCCAGAAGGCGGTGCCCCAGGCGGCGTTGAGGGTGTCCAGGTCGCCGTAGCGCTCGCGCAGCCAGCCCCGGAACGCCTCGGCGCTGACGTCGCAGTAGCAGTGCACATTGTGGCAGCCCAGTTCGTTGGAGACGTGCCACATGACCACGGCGGGGTGGTCGGCGTACCGGCCCGCGACGGCCTCGACCAGGGCGAGGGACCGGTCCCGGAAGATCGGCGAGCTGGGGCAGTACGCCTGCCGCCCGCCGGGCCAGAGGATCGCGCCGTCGGCGCGGCGGGGCAGCGTCTCGGGGTGGCGGTGGGCCAGCCACGGCGGCGGGCTGGCGGTGGCGGTGGCCAGGTCGACCCGGACGCCGCCGTCGTGCAGCACGTCGAGCGCCCGGTCGAGCCAGCCGAACTCGTACGTGCCGGGGGACGGCTCCAGCAGGGCCCAGGAGAAGATGCCGACGGAGACCAGGTTGACGCCGGCCTCGCGCATCAGCGCGACGTCCTCGGCCCAGACCTCCTCGGGCCACTGTTCCGGGTTGTAGTCGGCGCCGTACCAGATGCCGTCGCCCTGCCAGTTCCGCATGAGTGCAGAGCGTGCCCCCCGGGACCACTCAAGTCAACACTTTCCAACATCGACAAAATTTCCAACGTTTACCTGGTCTCGGCCTTGTCACGACTGGGTTATCAGTGCCCGCCGCCCCTCTTGACAGCGCCGCGCCAAGCGGTAGCTTCAACCGCCACCGGCTGTTTTTGTTCGGACATGTGGATTCACGGTGGATCTATCACTGCCGGCACGAACACCGCTCCCCGCCACCTGACGGCCCTTGGGCGCAGCGCACCTCTTCCACGCAGGAGGAACAATGTCCCGTCCCCGCTCGCAAGCCGAGTACCTCGCCCGGCTCGTACCCCCGTCCGTCGCCGGCCTGAACCGGCGCTCCCTGCTGGCCGGCGCGGCCGGCACCGGGGCGCTGCTCGGCACGGGCCTCCTCGCCGGCTGCGGCGACTCCGACTCGGGCTCCGGTTCGGACTCGAAGACGGTCTCGGTGGGCTCGAACCAGTCCGACCCCAAGCCGAAGGACGTCATCGCCAAGGTGATGGCCGGCTTCCAGACCGCGTCCGGCATCCAGCCCGCGGTCAACACGGTCGACCACAACACGTTCCAGGAGAACATCAACAACTACCTGCAGGGCAAGCCGGACGACGTGTTCATGTGGTTCGCCGGCTACCGGATGCGCTTCTTCGCCGCCAAGGGCCTGGCCGGCGACGTCAGCGACGTCTGGGGCAAGCTCTCCGGCTATTCCGACGCCTTCAAGAAGGCCTCCACCGGTGACGACGGCAAGCAGTACTTCGTCCCCGCGTCGTACTACCCGTGGGCGGTCTTCTACCGCAAGTCGGTCTGGCAGCAGCGCGGCTACCAGGTGCCGAAGACCCTCGACGAGCTGAACACGCTCGGCGCGCAGATGAAGAAGGACGGCCTCGCCCCGATCGCCTTCGCCGACAAGGACGGCTGGCCGGCGATGGGCACCTTCGACATCCTCAACCTGCGGATCAACGGCTACCAGTTCCACGTCGACCTGATGGCCGGCAAGGAGGCGTGGACCTCGGACAAGGTGAAGAAGGTCTTCGACACCTGGGCCGGGCTGCTGCCGCTGCACCAGCCGGACGCCCTGGGCCGCACCTGGCAGGAGGCCGCCCAGTCGTTGCAGCAGAAGAAGAGCGGCATGTACCTGCTCGGCCTCTTCGTCGCCCAGCAGTTCAGCAACGACGAGCAGAACGACCTGGACTTCTTCACCTTCCCCGAGATCGACCCGGCGATCGGGGCGAAGGCCCTGGACGCGCCGATCGACGGCTACATGATGGCCCGCAAGCCGAAGTCCGAGGCGAACGCCAAGAAGCTGCTGGAGTACGTCGGCAGCAAGGACGCCGCGAACATCGTGGTGAAGAACGACCCGAGCACCCTGGTCGCCAACACCGGCGCGGACACCAGCGGCTACACCGCCCTGCAGAAGAAGGCCGCCGAACTGGTCGGCTCGGCCACCGAGATCGCGCAGTTCCTCGACCGGGACACCCGGCCGGACTTCGCCTCCACGGTGATCATCCCGGCGTTGCAGCAGTTCATCAAGAACCCGAAGGACATCGGCGGACTGCTCACCAGCATCGAGAACCAGAAGAAGTCGATCTTCACTGACTGACGACGGCGAGAGGGGAAGGACATCGTGTCCGACCTGCCCCTGATCCAAGCGGATCGCGCCGTGCCGCCGCCGGCCGCGACCACCTCCACGGGTGGTCGTGGCCGCCGGCTACGGCTGCTGTCCCGCACCGACCGCGTGGTGATCACGCTGATGGTGCTCGTACCCCTGCTGCTGGTGGTCGGCCTGGTCTGGCTGCCGGCGGTCGCCACCGTGCTGCTCTCCGGCACCGACTGGGACGGCATCGGCCCGGTCGGCGAGATCGACTGGGTGGGCCTGCAGAACTACGACAACGTGGTCAACAACTACCCGCCGTTCGGGCCGGCCGTGCAGAACAACCTGCTCTGGCTGGCCGCGCTCTTCGTGGTGGCCACCCCGTTCGGCATGTTCCTGGCCGTGCTGCTGGACAAGGAGATCCGCGGCAGCCGGTTCTACCAGACCGCGCTCTATCTGCCGGTGGTGCTCTCGCTGGCGCTGATCGGCTTCGTCTGGCAGCTCATCTACAGCCGCGACCAGGGCCTGCTCAACGCCGTGCTCGGCACCCAGACCGACTGGTACGGCGACTCGAACGTCAACATCTGGGCGGTGCTCTTCGCCGCCGGCTGGCGACACGTCGGCTACATCATGCTGCTCTACCTGGCCGGACTGAAGGGCGTCGACCCGTCGCTGCGGGAGGCCGCGGCGGTGGACGGCTCCTCGGAGACCAGCACCTTCTTCCGGGTGGTCTTCCCGGTGATGCGGCCCATCAACATCATCGTGCTGGTGGTGACCGTGATCGAGTCGCTGCGCGCCTTCGACCTGGTCTGGGTCATCAACAAGGGCCGCAACGGGCTGGAACTGCTCTCCGCGCTGGTCACCTCCAACGTGGTGGGCGAGGCCAGCCGGATCGGCTTCGGCTCGGCCCTGGCGACGATCATGCTGGTGGTGTCGCTGGTCTTCATCACCCTCTATCTGTTCACCGTGATGCGGGAGGACCGGCGATGACCGCGACCGGAATCCGCGAACCCTCGGTCGGCACGGCGGGCCGGCCCCACCGACCGGTACGACCGGCCCGGGTGGTGCTGCACCTGTTCCTGGGCGTGGTGGCCGTCGGCTGGCTCTTCCCGATCCTCTGGGCGGTGCTCACCTCGCTGCGGTCCTACGACTACACCGCCCGCAACGGGTACGTCTCGCTCGGCGGCTGGACGCTGGACAACTACACCACCGCCTGGAAGACCGCCGAGTTCGGCAAGCACTTCCTCAACTCGGTCTACATCACCGTCCCGGCCGTGCTGCTCACGCTCTTCCTCGCCTCCTGCGTGGCGTTCGTGATCGCCCGGTTCAGCTGGAAACTCAACATCGTCCTGCTCGGGCTCTTCACCGCGGCGAACCTGCTGCCGCAGCAGGCCCTGCTCATCCCGCTGTTCCGGCTCTTCACCCAGGTGCCGCTGCCGGAGTGGATGAGCGACTCGGAACTGCTCTACGACAGCTACTGGGGGCTGATCCTGGTCAACGTCGCCTTCCAGTGCGGGTTCTGCGTCTTCGTGCTCAGCAACTACATGAAGGCGCTCCCGCACGAGCTCTACGAGGCGGCGATGGTCGACGGGGCCAGCGTGTGGCGGCAGTACTGGCAGGTCACCATGCCGCTGTGCCGGCCCGCCCTGGCCGCGCTGGCCACCCTGGAGGTGACCTGGATCTACAACGAGTTCTTCTGGGCCACCGTGCTGATGCGTACCGGCGACAAGTTCCCGGTGACCAGCTCGCTGAACAACCTGCGCGGCGAGTTCTTCACCGACAACAACCTCGTCTCGGCCGGCTCGGTGCTGGTCGCCATCCCCACCCTGGTGATCTTCTTCCTGTTGCAGAAGCAGTTCGTCCGGGGCCTGACCCTGGGAGCCAGCAAGGGATGAGCATCGTCCACCTGCGCCGCGCGCGGACCAGCCTGGTGCTCGACGCGCGCGGCCCCGGCCTGCCCCGGGTCGTGCACTGGGGCGCCGACCTCGGCCCGGTCCCCGCCGACGACCTGCCCGCCCTGGTCGACGCCACCGTCCCACCGGTGGTGCCGAGCAGCTTCGACGCGCCCACCGTGCTGTCGCTGCTGCCCGAGGCGAGCGCCGGCTGGAGCGGCCGGCCCGGTCTCGCCGGGCACCGCGACGGGCGGGACTGGTCCACCGCCTTCCGCCTCGACGGGCTCGACGTCGTCGACGGCGGCCCGGAGCCGGGTCGCGTGGCCCCGGGCGGGGAGGCGGTGCGCGTATCCGGTGAGGAGCGGGA
The DNA here is from genome assembly GCF_022747945.1 of Micromonospora sp. R77. Taxonomy (NCBI): domain Bacteria; kingdom Bacillati; phylum Actinomycetota; class Actinomycetes; order Micromonosporales; family Micromonosporaceae; genus Micromonospora; species Micromonospora sp. R77. The sequence continues at coordinate 4,655,315 of NZ_JALDST010000001.1, read as the reverse complement.
CCACGGCGGCGGCGCGGCGCGGGTGACCGTGCGGGCGGCGGACCCGGGCGCGGGGCTGGCGCTCACGGTCGAGCTCACGCTCGACCCGGCGGGGCTGCTGACGGTACGGCACCGGCTGCGCAACGACGGCGACGCGCCGTACGAGCTGCGCGAGCTGACCCCGGCGCTGCCGGTGCCGCCGGTCGCCACCGACCTGCTCGACCTGACCGGCCGGTGGTGCCGGGAACGCAGCCCCCAGCGGCACCCGTGGCCGATGGGCGCGTGGGTGCGGGAGGGCCGGCACGGGCGGACCGGGCACGACGCGACGCTGCTGCTGGTGGCCGGCACCGCCGGATTCGGCTTCGGCCACGGCGAGGTCTGGGCGGTGCACACCGCCTGGAGCGGCGACCACGTCACGTACGCGGAACGCCGGCCCACCGGGGAGGCCGCCCTCGGCGGCGGCGAACTGCTCGCCCCCGGCGAGATCGTGCTCGCCCCCGGCGCCGAGTACGCCACTCCCCTGCTGTATGCCGTCCACTCGGCCACCGGGCTGGACGGGCTCAGCGACGTGCTGCACACCCACCTGCGGGCCCGGCCCGGGCACCCGCGCAGCCCCCGACCGGTCACCCTGAACGTCTGGGAGGCGGTCTACTTCGACCACGACCTGGACCGGTTGACCGCGCTCGCGGACCGGGCCGCCGAGGTGGGCGTGGAACGCTTCGTCCTCGACGACGGCTGGTTCGCCGGCCGCCGGCACGACCGGGCCGGGCTCGGCGACTGGCGGGTGGACGACGACGTGTGGCCGGACGGGCTGCAACCACTCATCGACCACGTCCGCGGGCACGGCATGCAGTTCGGGCTCTGGGTCGAGCCGGAAATGGTCAACACCGACTCCGACCTGTTCCGCGCCCACCCCGACTGGCTGCTCCAGGTGCCCGGCCGGCTGCCGCCGGAATGGCGGCACCAGCAGGTCCTCGACCTGGCCCACCCGGACGCGTACGACCACCTGCTGGGCCGGCTGGACGCGGTGCTCTCCGAGCACGAGGGCATCGGCTACCTGAAATGGGACCACAACCGGGACCTCACCGAGGCCGGGCACGCCGGCCGGCCCGGCGTGCACGCACAGACCGTGGCGGTCTACCGGCTGCTGGACGAACTGCGCGCCCGGCACCCCGACGTGGAGATCGAGAGCTGTTCCTCCGGCGGCGCCCGGGTGGACCTGGAGATCCTGCGCCGCACCGACCGGGTCTGGGCCAGCGACTGCAACGACGCCCTGGAACGGCTGGCCATCCAACGCTGGACCGGGCTGCTCCTCCCGCCGGAACTGGTCGGCAGCCACATCGGACCGGAACGCTCGCACACCACCCACCGGGTCCACGACCTGGGCTTCCGGGCGGTCACCGCGCTCTTCGGCCACCACGGCATCGAATGGGACATCAGCCGCATCACCCCGGCCGAGCGGGCCGAACTGACCGCCTGGGTGGCGCTGCACAAGCGGCTCCGCCCGCTGCTGCACGCCGGCCGGGTGGTCCGGGTCGACCACCCCGACCCGGCCGTCCAGGCGCACGGCGTGGTCGCCCACGACGGCTCCCACGCGGTGTACGCGATCTCCCGGTTGACCACGTCCGCCGCCCAGACCCCCGGCCCGGTACGCCTGCCCGGCCTCGACCCGGCGCGGCGCTACACGGTCCGCCTCCCGGCCGGCGTACCGGAACCGGCGGTGCTGCAACTGACCGAGCCGGGCTGGCTGCCGACCGGCGTGACGCTGGGCGGGGCCGTGCTCGGAACGGTCGGCCTGCAACTGCCGGCCCTGCACCCCGAACAGGCCCTCCTCCTGGAACTCACCACCACCTGAACGCCGCACCCCCGGAACCTCATGCGCCCTCTTTCCGTGAATCGGTGGCCTCCCTGAGGTGGGAGGCCCCCGATTCACGGAAACCGCGCGCCCCGCTCGCCGAGCGGGCGACGGGTGTTGAGGCGGGCGGCCTGGCGGGTGAGGTGGTCGCGTTCGGCCAGGTTGGGGGCCCGCAGGGCGGCGTCGGCGTACAACCGGGCCGCCGTGGCCGGGTCGCCGTCGCGTTCGTGGAGGTAGGCCGCCACCGCGGTGTGCCGGGGCAGGGTGTCGTCCAGCGCCGCGAGCGCCGCCAGCCCGGCGCGCGGTCCGTCGGCCTCACCGACGGCCACCGCCCGGTTCAGCCGGACGATCGGGCTGTCGGTCAGCCGGACCAGTTCGTCGTACCACTCGACGATCTGCACCCAGTCGGTCTCCTCGGCGGTCGGCGCGTCGGCGTGCAGCGCCGCGATGGCGGCCTGGGCCTGGAACTCGCCCAGCCGGTCGCGGGCGAGGGCCGCCTGGAGGATCTCGACGCCCTCGGCGATCGACCCGGTGTCCCACCGGCGGCGGTCCTGCTCGGCGAGCGGCACCAGGCTGCCGTCCGGCGCGGTCCGGGTGGCCCGTCTCGCGTGGTGCAGCAGCATGAGGGCGAGCAGACCGGCCACCTCGGGGTGGTCGATCGCGGTCGCGAGCTGCCGGGTGAGCCGGATGGCCTCGGCGGCGAGGTCGACGTCGCCGGAGTAGCCCTCGTTGAAGACCAGGTAGAGCACCCGCAGCACGGTGGCGACGTCGCCGGGCTGGTCGAACCGGACGGCGGAGACGGTGCGCTTGGCCCGGCTGATCCGCTGCGCCATGGTCGCCTCGGGCACCAGATAGGCCTGGGCGATCTGCCGGGTGGTCAGCCCGCCGAGGGCGCGCAGGGTGAGCGCGACCGCCGACGACGGGGTCAGCGACGGGTGGGCGCAGAGGAAATAGAGCTGGAGCGTGTCGTCCACCTCGGACGCCGGCCCGGGGGCCGGTTCGGCGTCGACGCGTTCCTCCCGCCGGCGGCGGGCGGCGTCCGAGCGGGTCACGTCGAGGAACTTGCGCCAGGCGACGGTGACCAGCCAGCCCTTCGGATCGCGCGGCGGGTCGGCGGGCCAGCCGCGGACCGCCTCGACCAGCGCTTCCTGGACGGCGTCCTCGGCCGCCGCGAAGTCGGCTCCGCGGCGGACGAGGACCCCGATCACCGTCGGCGTGAGGCTCCGGAGCAGGGCCTCGTCCATCAGGTCACTCCGTGATGGTGGGGGGCGCGGTCAGGAAGGGGCGCAGCTCCAGCCACTCGTGGATCGGCTTGCCGCCCGCGCCCGGGGCGGCGGAGAGCTCCCCGGCCAGCTCGACGGCCCGCTCGTGGCTGTCCACGTCGATCACCATCCAGCCGGCGATCAGGTCCTTGGTCTCCGCGAACGGACCGTCGGTGACCGGCGGGCGGCCCTCGCCGTCGTACCGGACGAAGGTGCCCTCGGGGGCGAGCGCCTGGGCGTCGACGAACTCGCCGGTGCCCTCCAGCCGGGCCGCGAAGTCGTGCATGTACTGCATGTGCGCCGAGATCTCCTCCGGCGTCCACCGGTCCATCGGCACGTCGTTGACCGGGTCCGGGGCGCCGCGGTAGTGCTTGAGCAGCAGGTACTTGGCCATCGTCGGTTCTCCTCCGTGCTGGGCGACCCATTCTCGTCGCGCTCACCCCGGGGACGGAGCCGGTCCCGGCTTCTCGACATCGCGTGTCGACGAATTCCGGGCGGCCGCTCAGCCGGCGGCGGTGCCCGCCCGGCCCGCCTCGCGCAGCGCGAGGGCGACGGTGACGAAGAGCGCCACGCCCGAGCCCACCCCGGAGACCAGGGCCACGGCCGCCGCGCCACCGCCGAACGCGTCGATCAGGAACCCGGCCACCCCGAGCACGGTCATCGCCGCGCCCAACCGGTGGAAGCGGGGCATCCGCCAGACCCACCCGAGCCCGAAGAAGTGCACCCCCACCACGAACGCCACCCAGGCGACCGCCACCGACGGACGGTGCAGGACGTTGTTGATTACGGACAGGCCGCCGAAGAGCGCGACGACCTCCGCGGCGACCACCCACCAGTAGCGGCGGTCCATGAAGCCGGTGGCCGGCTGCGCCGCCACGGCCGGCGCCCGCCGGGCGACCAGCACCAGCGCGCCGAGCAGGGCCGCCGCCACCAGCACGCCGAGGGTACGCACCATCAACCGCCACGGGTCGGCCAGCCCGCCGCTGTTGACCAGCACGAAGACCGTGCCGAACGAGATCGCCACCAGCGACCCGACGACCAGTCCCGAGGGCCGGGGCCGGGATTGGACTGTCACCATGGCGGGCTCCCTCGTTGCGGTACCCGCAGCGACCGGGTCGCGCCACGAGTCCGGTGATCGTACGGGAGGAGCAGGTGGCCGGGTCCGTGCGGACCCGGCCACCGGTGGTACGCCGGGCGTCAGCTCGCGGTGCAGCTCACCGCGGGCGTGGCGTTGGTGCCGTTCCAGCTCGCGATGAAGCCGAAGGTGGTGCTGGCCCCGGCGCCGAGCTGGGCGTTGTAGTCCACGTTGCGGCCGGTGTACGTCGCGCCGCTGTTGCTCAGCGTGGTGCTCCACGACTGGCTGATCGTCTGGCCGTTGGCGAAGGTCCAGCTCGTCGACCAGCCGTTGAGCGCGGCCGAGCCGGCGGTCACCTTGATCTCCGCCTGGAAGCCGCCCTGCCAGCTGTTGATGATCGTGTAGCTGGCGGTGCAGCTCCTGCCCGAGGGCGGCGGCGTGGTGGTCGGCGGGGTGGACGGGCTGGTGGTCGGGCTCGGGCTGGTGGTCGGGCTGGGGCTGCTGCTGGTGGGCGGGGTGGTGCCGGCGTAGACCGACGCCTCCTTCGCGGTCGCCTTGATGCCGTTGGCGCCGTTGAAGATCCGCTGGCCCCAGCTGGTCAGCTGGTTGGGGTTGAAGCCGGTGGCCATGTCGAGGTATTCGACGCCGCCGCCGTTGCCGCTCCACGACCAGCCGAGATAGCCGATGTTGTTGGCCTGGGTGTAGGACATGATGGTGTCCTCGTCCGGGTTGCCGTCGGAGTGGTTGAAGCCGAACTCGCCGACGACGATGGGCAGCCCGGCGCTGCGGAACCGGCCGAGGTAGTCGGTGATCTCGGCGGCGGTGTCGAAGACGCCGTACATGTGGATGTCGAAGACGGTGTTGCGCTGCGGGTCGGCGTTGAACACGGTCGAGGCGTTGTTCCGCATGGTGAACGACCAGTCCTGACCCCAGTTCGGGCCGTCGACCATGATGGTGTGGCTGAGGCCGCCGGCGCGCAGCTTCTTGATGGCGTTGGCGGTGTCGTTGGTCCAGGCGCCGTAGTTCTGGTTGCCGTACGGCTCGTTGCCGATGTTGATGATGACGTACTTCTCCTGGCCCTGCAGGGCGCTGGCGATGCTCAGCCAGTAGTTGGCCGCCCGGTCGAGGGTGGTGGCGGCACCGTCCTCGCCGTAGCCGGTGGTGTCGTGCGCCTCCAGCACGCAGACCAGCTTGTTCTGCTTGCACAGCGAGATGACGTTGGCGACGTCGGCGGTGTCGTTCTTGGCCCACCGGTCACCGGTGGCCAGCACCACCCGGACGGTGTTCGCGCCGAGCGCCTTGATGTTGGCGAAGGAGCTGGTCTGCTGCGGGTACCAGGTGTGCGCGTGGTTGACGCCGCGCATCACGAACTCGGTGCCGTTGGCGTCGTAGAGCCGGCCGTTCGCGACGGAGAAACCGGCGGCGGCGTGCGCCGGCTGCCCGAAGGCGAACACGGTGGCGAGAACCGTCAGCAGGGCGGCGCCCACGACGGAGAGCGTCTTCTTCATGACCTTCCTCAGGGAGTGGTCTCCCCCGTGCCCAGGTGGGGGTGCGGTGGTGTGACAGGGGAAGGCGGCTGCAGCCCGACAGCCGCCGCCCGACTCCCGGCGGCGCAGCCATCAGCGTAGGGCGATGGAACCTCGAAAGCAACCGGTTAAGTTTTCGAACAGTCCCCCGGAACGACCTGTGGTGGCCCATGTCGCCATGGGCCACCACAGGGGCGGTCATCCCCACCACAGGATGTGTCGCCACCCCGGTCTGAACCGGTTAAGCGGGACCTTAGGCAGCATCGGCCGTCCCGTCAAGAGGTCGGCCGCCGGAAGTGGACACCAGGGTTGACCGCCCCGCGGCGGGGTAACCGGTGACGATCCGCCCGGAAGGAGAACCAGCATGGTCAAGGTCGGCTACACCCTGATGTGCGAGCAGGCGGGCCCGAAGCAGCTCGTCGACTACGCGGTCCGCGCCGAGGCCGCCGGCTTCGACCAACTCGTGATGTCCGACCACTACTACCCGTGGCTGGACTCCCAGGGCCACTCCCCGTACGCCTGGTCGGTGCTCGGCGCGGTCGCCCACGCCACCAGCCGGGCCGAGCTGATGTCCTTCGTGACCTGCCCGATCCGCCGCTACCACCCGGCCGTGGTGGCGCAGAAGGCCAGCACCATCGGCGTGCTCTCGGACGGCCGGTTCACCCTCGGGCTGGGCGCGGGCGAGAACCTCAACGAGCACGTGGTCGGCGGCTGGCCGCACGTGCAGCAGCGGCACGAGATGTTCGAGGAGGCGCTCCAGATCATCCGGCCGCTGCTCAACGGCGAGACGCTGACCTTCTCCGGCAACCACTTCGACGTGCCCGACGCGTACGTCTGGGACCGGCCGGGACAGCCGGTGCCGATGGCGATCGCCGCCTCCGGCCGGCAGTCCGCCACCCTCGCCGCCGAGCACGGCGACGGCATCGTCGCCACCGAACCCGACCGGCACATCATCCAGATGTACGACGACGCGGGCGGCGCCGGCCAGCCCCGCTACGGCCAGGTGGCGATCTGCTACGGCCCCGACGAGGCCGAGTGCCGCAAGATCGTGCACGACCAGTTCCGCTGGTTCGGCATGGGCTGGAAGGTCAACGCCGACCTGCCCGGCCCGGAGTCCTTCGCCGCCGCCACCCAGTTCGTCCGGGAGGAGGACGTGGCCGAGGGCATCTCCTGCGGACCGGACGTCGACCGGCACGTGGAGGCGTTCAAGAAGTTCGTCGACGCCGGCTTCACCCATGTGGCCCTGGTCCAGGTGGGCGGCGACAGCCAGCCGATGTTCCTGGACTGGGCGCAGGAGGAGCTGCTGCCCCGGCTGCGCGAGCTGTGAGCCTGACCTCGACCCGCCCCGGCACGGTCTCCGCGCCGGGGCGGTTCGGCCCGGCCGAGCTGCGGCTCGCCCTGGCGGCGCCTCGGCCCGCCGCCGGCCTCACCAGCGAGTTCCGGCTCGTCGACGGGCTGCGGACGCACACCCGCCGGTCGGCCGACCCCGGCACCGGCACGCCACCGGTGGTGCTGGTGCACGGCCTGGCCGTATCGCACCGCTATCTCACCCCGCTCGCCGTCGCGCTCGCGCCCACCCATCCGGTGTACGTGCCGGACCTGCCCGGCTTCGGCCTGACCGAGCGCCCCGGCACCGCGTACGACGTGTCCGGGCTCGCCGCGTGGCTGGCGGCGTGGCTGGCCGCGTACCGGCCGGGGCCGGTCTGCCTGCTCGGGCACTCGTTCGGCGCGGAGGTCGCCGCCCGGCTCGCCGCCGACCGGCCCGACCTGGTGACCGCGCTGGTGCTGGCCGGTCCGACCAGCGACCCGGCGGCCCGGTCCCGGCGCGGCCAGTTCGGCCGCTGGCTGGTGGACACGCTGCGGGAAGCGCCGTTGCAGGCCCCGATCCTGCTGCGCGACGTGGCCGACGCCCGCCCCCGGCGGGTGTACGCCTCGCTGTCCCACTCGGTCCACAACGCCATCGAGGCCGACCTGGTCCGGGTCACCGCGCCGACGCTGGTGGTGGCCGGCGCCCGGGACACCGTCGTCCCGCCGGCCTGGCGTACGCAGGCGGCCCGACTCGTCCCCGCCGCCCGTACGGTGACCGTGCCGGCCGCCGCGCACAACGTCGCCACCACCGCCCCGGCGCAGGTCGCCGCCGCGATCCGCGACCTGCTCGCCGCCACCCGGGGCTGACGGCCGCTGATCCGCCGGATCCGGCCCCCTCCCACCACGGCGGCAACAGAATGAGGCCATGAACCTGCTGACCGTGCTGCCGCTGGCCTTCGTGATGGTCGCCGGGCCGCAGGTGGTCAGCGCGATCTTCCTGGCCGCCAGCCGCGACCCGCGCCGCAGCTCGGTGACCTATCTGGTGGGTGCCGCGCTGGGCACCCTGGTCGCGTCGACCGTCTGGTACGGGGTCTTCCGGCTGGTCCGGCACACCGCCGGCAACGGGACGAAGGACAGCGGCAGCCGGCACCTCATCGACTGGATCGTGCTCGCGCTACTGCTCGTCCTCATGGTGATCACGTTCCTCAGACGCGGACGAAACCAGCCGCCGGGCTGGATGCGCAAGCTGGAGGACCCGCGGCCGGCGTTCGCCTTCGTCCTCGGCCTGCTGCTCTTCCTCGCCATGCCCAGCGACGAGGTCACCATGGCCTCGGTCGCCGGCAGCCTGGCCGGGCACGACAAGCCCTGGTGGCACCTGCTGCCGTTCGTGGTCCTCACCGTGCTGCTGCTGGCGCTGCCGCTGCTCGCGCTGGTGCTGCTCGGCCGCCGCGCCGAGCGGCTGCTGCCGAAGGTGCGCGACTGGGCCAACGCGCACTCGTGGGTCATCAGCGAGCTGGTCATCCTGATCTTCGTGGCCATCGTCGGGTCCGACCTGGCCTGACCGGCGCTCAGGCCGGGTCGAGAGCCAGCTCGGCCACCACCGGGTAGTGGTCGGAGGCGGTGTCGGCCGCGCCGCCCCGCACCACCCGGACCGCGCGCACCCGCCCGGCCAGGGCCGGAGTGCCGAGCAGGTAGTCCAGCCGCATCCCGGCGAACTCCGCCCCGCCGTGCCGGGTCGGCACGGTGAGCCCGGCCGGCTCCGGTGCCCCGGTGGCCGCCCACAGGTCGACCAGCCCGGCCGCGCGCAGCCGGGCCACCGCGCGGGTGTCGACGGTACGACCGTCCCGGCGCAGGTGCCGGCGGCGGTAGCGGTCGGGCAGCCCGGCCAACCGAGCGGTGTGGTCCACGGTCGGGTCGAGGGTGTTCAGGTCACCGGCCAGCAGCGCCAGCGGGCCGCCCCGGCGGCGCAGCGCCGCCGCCAGCCAGTCGGCCTCCATCCGCCGTCGACCACCGGAGTACGGGTTGAGGTGGGCGCTGACCACGGTCAACGGGCCGCCCGAGGTGGCGACCACGGTGGTCGCGGCGGCGTGGTGGAACGGCCGGCGTACCCGGTCGGTGGACAGCACCCGCAGCGGTGGACGGACCAGCACCGCGACCGGCTGCCCGAAACAGGAGCGGGCCAGGTGGGGCAGCATCCCCACCCGGCCCGCCACCTCGGTCGACAGCCCGTCCCGGTCGAAGCCGCGCAGCTCCTGCAGGGCCAGCACGTCCGGCCGCTGGCCGGTGACGACCTCGACGATCCGGTCCAGCCGGTCCGGCCCGCCCCGGTCCCGGCCCCCGGTGCGGATGTTCCAGGTCATCACCCGCAGCACGGTGTCACTCCGGTCGGGCGGCCTTGGCCAGCTCGTCGTCCAGCTCGGGCACCTGCTCGGACTCGATCGCCGGCCGGTTGCCCCGCCGGACGTCCTCGTTGGGCCGGACCACCCAGTAGAGCAGGCTGATCCAGAGCGCGCTGAGCAGGATCGCGCCCATGAAGTCGGTGGGGTGGTGCATGCCCCGGTACATCCGCGAGGTGGCCACGCCCACCGGCATGATCACCGCCATCGCCACGAAGAGCCACCGCCACCAGCGGTCGGTACGGACGAACACGATGATCGCGATGGCGCTCCACAGGCAGATCGTGGCCGCGATGTGCCCGGAGGGGAAGGACGAGGTCGGCATGTGGCCGTCCAGGTTCTCCACCGGCGGGCGGGGCCGCTGCACCACCCGGGCGGAGGCGAGGAAGAGGCTCAGCTCGCCGAACATCGCCAGCACCACGAAGAGCACCGGCCGCCAGCGCTTCCAGACCGCCAGCACGATCGGGCAGAAGACCAGCGAGACCAGCAGGATCGCGTGGGTGTCGCCGAACTTGCTCCACCACCAGCTCAGTTCGGTGAGCTGGTCGGTGCGCCGCTCGGCGAACCAGCGCGGCACCTCGGTGTCGAGGGTGGCGAAGAAGGTGCCCTTGGCGTGATAGCTGACGAACATGCCGAAGGCGTACAGGGCGCCGAAGACGATCACCCAGCCGACCAGCAGCTCCGCGACGGAGGAGCGGGGGTGCTCCAGCACCTTCTCCTCGGCCGGCGCGGGGGTGATCTCGTCGCCCGCCTCCGGCTCCAGGCCCTCGGTGATCGAAGGCACCGGCCGGCCGCGCTCGCGCCGCCACAGCCGGAAGGCGTACGCGGTGACGCCGAGCCACACCGCGCCGAGCAGCCAGCCGCCCAGCACGTCCGAGACGAAGTGCACGCCCAGCGCGATCCGGGTCAGCCCGATCAGGAAGACCAGCACGCCCACGATCGCGATGGCGGGCCTGCGCCACCGGGGCGCCATGGCCGGCAGGAACACCAACAGCAGCGCCCCGTACGCGACGAAGGAGCCGAGCGCGTGCCCGCTGGGGAAGCTGTTGCCCGGAGCGTGGGTGATCGGCACGTCGACCACCGGCCGGAGCCGACCGACCAGCGCCTTGAGCGACGGGTCGAGGATCAGGCCGCCGACCCCGGTGATGATCAGATAGACCGCCAGCCGGGACTGGCGGCGGATCAGCAGGCCGAGCACGGCGATGGTGACCAGCCAGATCAGCACCGGCCGGCCACCCAGGTCGGTGATCGCCGTCAGCACGGTGACCAGGGCGTGGTGCGGGGCGACCAGGCCGTTGAACCACTCGGCCGCCTCGTGGTCGGCGTGATAGAGCGGGCCCCACTTGAACCGGACGAGCATCAGCAGCACGCCGAACACGACGCCGGCTGCGGCGACGGCGAGCAGTCCGCCGATGCTGCGCCCCGCGAAATGGCCCAGCGGCCGTCGCGTCGTCTCCTTGACCGCGGTCACTCCGCACCTCCCTTGTCCTCTGGCGAGGCGCGCTGTACCCGATTCGGACTCCGCGTACACGCGTACCGCGCGCGTCGGTTCAGAGAGACGTCATGTCCCCGGTGTCGTACATCTCCTCGCGTTCGGCCTCCGGCTCCCACAGGTCCGGCTGCGCCGGCTCCTGGACGCCGATCCGCATCGCCTCCAACTGGGCGGCGAAGGCCAGCCCGCCGAAGAGCGCCATGCCGGTCAGGTTCGCCCAGAGCAGCAGCGCCATCATCCCGGTCAACGCACCGTAGGTCTGCCCGAAACCGCCGCTGAACTTGACGTACGCGGCGAGCAGCAGGCTGGCCAGCCACCAGAGCACGGTGGCGATGCCGGCGCCGAAGAAGAGCCAGGAGAGGCTGGGCTGGTTGCGTCGGGGCGCGTGCCGGAAGAGCACCGCCACGGCGAGCACGGTCAGCCCGAGGCTGAGCGGCCAGCGGACCACGTCCCAGGCGGCGTTGGCGAAGGCGCCCCACTCGTAGTGCCGGCGTACCGAGTCGCCCATCGCCCGGCCGCCGACCAGGATCAGGAACCCGGTCAGCGCGGGCACGCCGGCGGTGACCGCGAGGATCGCGGCGCGCAGGTACTTGGGCAGCGCGGGCCGGTCCCGCTCGACGCCGTAGATCCGGTTGGCACCCCGCTCGATCTGCGCCATGGTGGTGGTCAGGGCGACCAGCCCGGTGAGCAGACCGAGGGTCAGCGCCAGCTCCCCGGCGCGTTCGGTGCGCTCGCCGTCGCCGAGCAGCTCCTGCACCACCGACTCGCTCTGCCCGGGGGTGAGCGCGAGGACGGTGTCGGCGACGACCCGGCCGCCCTCCTCGACGCCCAGGTCACTGATCAGACCGGTGAGGGCGATCATGAACGGCACCACGGCCAGGCAGAGCTGGAGGGCGAAGGCGCGGGAGTGGCTGAACCCGTCGCCGTAGCGGAACCGGACGAACGCGTCCCGCAGCAGTTGCCAGCCGCCGTGCCGGCGCAGGGTGTGCCAGGCATCGTCGGCGGAGAGCTCCTCCTGCGCCATCAGCCGGGTCTCCGGCACGATGCGCGTGCTACTCACGGCGGGCCTCCTCGATCAGCCGCTCGCCTCGCTCCGCGGCAGCGTCGGCGTCCACCGCCAGGTCGGGGTGCTGCTCGGGACGCGGCACGCAGAGCCAGAGGGACTGCGGTTTGATCTCCGCCCGGAGCGCCCGGCCCGGCTCGATCAGGTCACCGTCGAGCTGCCGGGGCTGCGCCCGGTTGCTGGTGATCTCCACGGTGCGGGCCCGGAAGACCTCCATCCGGGGCACGCTGCCGCGCCGGCGCATCAGCGCCCAGCCCATCGCCAGCCAGTGCCGCAGCGTACGCGGGGTCAGCACGGCGACGTCGAGCCAGCCGTCGTCGGGCTCGGCGTCGGTGAGCAGTCGTACGCCGCCCTGCAGCCGGCCGACGTTGGCGACCAGCACGGAGCGGGCCCGGCGGCGTACCGGTGGGTGGTCGTCGACCTTGATGGCGACCCGCATCGGCCGGTCCCGCAGGTGCTTGGCCGCCCCCACCACGTAGGCCGGCCAGCCGATCCGCTTCTTGGTGGTCTCGGAGGTGGAGTCGAGCATCTGGGCGTCGAAGCCCATCCCCGCCATCACCGCGAAGCACTGGTCGTCGACCACCCCGACGTCGAGTCGGCGCCGGCCGCGCTCGACCGCGACCTCCAGCCCCGCCGCCAGGTCGTTCGAGAGGCCCAGGTTGGCGGCGAGCAGGTTGCCGGTGCCCTGGGGCAGCACGGCGAGCGCCACGTCGGTGCCGGCCAGCGCGGTGACGCAGGCCATCACGGTGCCGTCACCGCCGCAGGCGAACACGACCTCGGCGCCGGCCGCCACGGCCTGCTCGGTCTGGCCCCGCCCCGGGTCCTCGACGGTGGTCTCGTACCAGGTCGGTTCCGGCCAGCCGGCGGCGGTCAGCGCGCCGTCCACGATCCGCCGGAACTCCTCCAGATCGGCCACCTTGACCGGGTTGACCACCACGGCGGCGCGCAGCCCGCCGGCGCCTGACGTCGGCTTGTCCTGTCCGCTCTCCACGGCGCCAGTGTGCGGCAAATCCGGCCGTCCGGCGACTCGGCCGGCGGTGATGATGCGCGCACCGGGGAAAGGTTTCAGAATCGGTCACGGCAGTGGCCCGGTCCGGTGATCCCGCACCCCACGTCCTCGGTCGGTGGTCGAACCCGGTCGCCGGTCAGGCCGCGGTGCGCAGCGCCGCCTCGACCCGGCGGCGCAGGTCGGCCAGGTCGACGCCCGCCTCCGCGAGGACCAGCGCAGCCACCCCGTGCCCCTCGCGGAGCAGGCCGAGCAGGATGTGCTCGGTGCCGATGTGGCGGTGCCGCAGCCCGAGCGCCTCCCGCAGGGCGAGCTCCAGCACCTTCTTCGCCCGGGGCGAGAAGGAACCACCGTCGTCGGGACGGCGCCGGCCCCAGCGGCGCCAGGGCGGCGGCGCGGCGCGCAGGGCGTCGGGGCCGAAGGACTCCTCGATCCGGGCCACCACGGCGGCCAGGTCGACGCCGATCTGCCGCAGCGCGGCGGCGTCCGCCTCGCCCAGCCCCGCGTGCCGCCCGACGGCCGCCCGCAGGTCGTCGGGGCGTACGCCGAGGTCGGTGAGGAGCCGGACGGCAAGGTTGTCGCCGTCGGCGAGGACGCCGAGCAGCAGGTGCTCGGTGTCGACCTTGCGCCGGCCCTCGACCGCCTCGTGCCGGGCGTGCCGCACGACGTGGCGGGCCGGCTCGGTGAACTTCTCGAACATCACGCCTCCCAGGTGCCTCGGACCGCCGGTCGCCCGGCGTGCTTCTTGTGGACCGCCTGCCGGCTGACCTCGAGCGCGTCGGCGATCTCCTGCCAGGACCAGCCCTGCCGTCGGGCGTTGTCCACCTGGACCACCTCGAGCCGTTCGAGGAGCCGGCGCAGGGCGAGCACCGCGCGGAGCCCGACCCGGGGGTCGGTGCTGCCGGCGTCCGCCGCGAGTTCCGTTGCCCGACTCATGCTGTCAACCTACGTTGACGACGCCGATCTGTCAACCCGGGTTGACGACTTCCAGGTGAGCAGCGTGACCGCGAACACTCTTGACGTGCTGACAATCTGTGCAAACATTGTCAGCATGTCGAACGAACGGTTGGACGTCATCCTCGCCGCCGCGTACGAGTGCTTCACCCGGCACGGGGTGCGCCGCACGACCATGGACGACATCGCGGCCACCGCCGGGATGTCCCGGCCCGCCGTCTACCAGTACGTCCGCAACAAGGACGACGCCTACCGGCGGCTCGCCGAACGGCTCTTCACCGGGTCGCTGGAGCAGGCCCGGCAGGCCGCCGCCACCCCCGGCGACCTGACCGACCGGCTGCACGACGTGCTCGCCGCCAAGCTGGAGCTCACCCTCAAGCTGCACCGGGAGAGCCGGCACGCCGCCGAACTGCTCGACACCAGCACCAAGCTCACCGGTGACCTCGCCGAGGCGTACACCCGGGAGCTGACCGACGTGGTGGCCGGCGCGCTCGCCGACGCCGCGGGCCCACGGGCCCGCGGGGTGGCCGACGTGCTGGTCGCGCTCACCCGCGGCCTGGAGGCCGACCTCACCGACCCCGACCTGCCCCGGCAGCGGCTGCGCGACGGCGTCGCGCTGCTCGTCGCGGGGCTGACCACCCACCCTGGAGCGTCCGCATGACCACCGTCCTCATCACCGGCACCTCCTCCGGCATCGGCCGGGCCACCGTCCGCCGGCTCGCCCGGCGTCCCGAGCTGACCGTCTACGCCACCGCCCGCAAGGTCGAGGCCATCGCCGACCTGGCCGACGCCGGGGCCCGGCTGCTCCCCCTCGACGTCACCGACGAGGCGTCCATGCGGGCCGCCGTCGCCGCGATCGAGGCCGAGCACGGCCAGGTCGACGTGCTGGTCAACAACGCCGGCTACGGCGAGTACGGCCCGATCGAGGAGACCCCGATGGACCGGGTCCGGGCCCAGTTCGAGACGAACGTGTTCGGGCTGAGCCGGCTCAGCCAGCTCGTGCTGCCCGGCATGCGGCGCGCCGGCCGGGGCCGGATCGTCAACGTCAGCTCGATGGGCGGGCGGCTGGTCTTCCCCGGCGGCGGCTACTACCACGCCAGCAAGTACGCGGTGGAGGCCATCTCCGACGCGCTGCGCCAGGAGGTGCGGCCGTTCGGCGTCGACGTGGCGATCGTCGAGCCCGGCCTGATCCGCACCGGCTTCGGCGCGGTCGCCGCCTCCACCCTCGGCACCTCGGCCGATCCGGCCGGGCCCTACCGCGAGATGGTCACCGCGGTCGACACGGCGATGGCGAAGTCGTACGAGAGCCGGGCCCTCTCCGCCAGCCCGGAGACGGTGGCCCGGGTGATCGAGCGGGCCGTCACCGCCCGCCGGCCGCGCACCCGCTACCTGGTCACCGCCGCCGCGCGGGCCATGGTGCACACCCGCCGGCTGCTCGGCGCCCGGGCCTTCGACGCGGTGAACCGGCTCCAGTTCCGCTGACCCGATCCGGCCACCCCGCGCCGCCCGCGCGACTACCGTGGGTCAGGACAGCGTGGTCGTGCCCTAGCCGGCGCCGGGGAGGTGAGGCGGGATGGCCGCACCCACCGAGGGGGCCGTGGTGGTCGGCGTCGGCGCAGCCGAGGAGGACCTCCAGGTGGTCCGGCTGGCCGCCCACGAGGCCGCCGCCCACGGTCGGGCGCTGCACCTGATGCACGCGTTCAACTGGGCGGCGGCGCTGGAGGCCCCCTCGGTCAGCGGGCCCCGGGCCGTGGCGGAGAACCTGCTGGAGCGGGCCGGTCGGGCCGCCAACGAGACCGAACCGGCGGTGCCGGTCAGCGGTGAGATCGTCGAGGGCGGCCCGGTCGAGGCCCTGATCCGCAGTTCCGGATCGGCGTTCCTGGCGGCGATCGGTGACGGCGGGATGGCCGGCTGCGGCGCCTGCGTACCGGCCGACGCGCCGGCCGTCCAGCTGGCCGCCCGGGCGGGCTGCCCGGTCCTGGTGGGCCGCGCCGCACCGCCGCCGAAGGGCCCGGTGCTGGTCGGCGTGGACGGCTCGGAGAGTTCCCGGACCGCGCTGGACTTCGCCTTCGTCCGGGCCGCCCGGCACGGCACCCGGCTGCTCGCCGTCCGCGTCGTCGAACCGGGTCGGACCGACGTCGGCGAGAACGCGCTCACCGAGGTCGTCGCCCGGTACGGCGCCCGGCACCCGGAGGTGGCCACCGAGTGCCACACCGTTCGCGGCGACCCCGGCAGCGTCCTGGTCGAACAGTCCCGCTCGGCGCAGCTGGCCGTGGTCGGGGCGCGCGGCGAACAGCCGTGGCGGGGCATGCTCGGCGAGGTCAGCCAGCGGCTGCTCTACCACTCGCCGGCCCCCGTCATCGTCGTACGTGGACTGCCACCCGCGCCCGGGGACGGGGCATGACGCCCTCACGTCCCGGGACCAACGACCCTGATCATGTGACCCACCACCGGGCGAAGCTGAAGGGGCCCGGGGCGGGAACCCGCTCCCGGGTGGCAGAAGTCCCCGACCCGCGAGAGGCTAATGCAGCATGGACACCGCTCTCGACCTGCACAGCCCCCTGACCGAAGACGAGCTGCGCCGGCTTGACGCCTACTGGCGGGCGGCCAACTACCTCACCGTCGGGCAGATCTACCTGCTCGACAACCCGCTGCTGCGGGAGCCGCTGAAGCCCGAGCACGTCAAGCCCCGACTGCTGGGCCACTGGGGCACCAGCCCGGGCCTCAACCTGCTCTACGCGCACCTCAACCGGGTCATCGTCGACCGGGACCTGTCGGCCATCTTCGTCACCGGTCCCGGCCACGGCGGCCCGGCCCTGGTGGCGAACACCTGGCTGGAGGGCACCTACAGCGAGCTCTACCACCACATCCCCCGCGACGAGACGGGCATGCAGCGGCTGTTCCGCCAGTTCTCCTTCCCGGGCGGCATCCCCAGCCACGTGGCGCCGGAGGTGCCGGGCTCGATCCACGAGGGCGGCGAGCTGGGATACGCGCTGAGCCACGCGTACGGGGCCGCGTTCGACAACCCGGACCTGCTGGTCGCCTGCGTGATCGGCGACGGCGAGGCGGAGACCGGCCCGCTCGCCGGCAGCTGGCTCTCCAACGTCTTCCTCAACCCGGCCCGGGACGGGGCGGTGCTGCCCATCCTGCACCTCAACGGCTACAAGATCGCCAACCCGACGGTGCTGGACCGCATCCCCACCGACGACCTGCTGGAGATGATGCGCGGCTTCGGCCACCAGCCGTACCTCGTCGAGGGCGACGACCCGGCCAAGGTGCACCAGCTCCTCGCCGCCACGCTGGACCGGGCGGTCGACGAGATCGCCGAGATCCAGCGCCGGGCCCGCTCCGGCGGCGACGTGGAGCGCCCCCGCTGGCCGATGATCATCCTCCGTACGCCGAAGGGCTGGACCGGGCCCAAGGTGGTCGACGGCAAGCAGGTCGAGGGGACGTTCCGCGCCCACCAGGTGCCGATCGCCGAGGTGCGGAACAATCCGGAGCACCTGGCCGAGCTGGAGGCCTGGCTGCGCAGCTACCGGCCGGAGGAGCTCTTCGACGCCACCGGCGGCCCGGTCGCCGAACTGGCCGCGCTGCCGCCGAAGGGCGACCACCGGATGAGCGCCAACCCCATCGCCAACGGCGGCCGGGTGCTGCGTGACCTGGACCTGCCCGACTTCCGCGACTACGCGGTCGACGTCAAGCAGCCGGGCGAGCCGGCGGTCGGCGCCACCGGCGTCCTCGGCCAGTGGGTACGCGACGTCATCACCGCCAACCCGCAGACCTTCCGCCTCTTCGGTCCCGACGAGGTCGCCTCCAACCGGCTCGGCGCGGCGTTCGAGGTCACCAACCGGGCGTTCGTCGGGGAGACGGTGCCGGGCGACGACCACCTCGCCGCCGACGGCCGGGTGATGGAGGTGCTGTCGGAGCACCTGTGCGAGGGCTGGCTGGAGGGCTACCTGCTGACCGGCCGGCACGGCATCTTCACCAGCTACGAGGCGTTCATCCACATCGTCGACTCGATGGTCAACCAGCACGCCAAGTGGCTGAAGGTGACCCGGGGCATCCCGTGGCGGGAGCCGATCGCGTCGCTGAACTACCTGCTCTCCAGCCACGTGTGGCGGCAGGACCACAACGGCTTCTCGCACCAGGACCCCGGCTTCATCGACCACGTGGTCAACAAGAAGGCCGAGGTGGTCCGGGTCTACCTGCCGCCGGACGGCAACACCCTGCTCTCGACCATGGACCACTGCCTGCGCAGCCGGCACTACATCAACGTGGTGGTCGCCGGGAAGCAGCCCGCCCCGAACTGGCTGACCATGGACGAGGCGGTCCAGCACTGCCGGCGCGGCCTGGGCATCTGGGACTGGGCCAGCAGCGACGAGGGGGCCGAGCCGGACGTGGTGCTCGCCTGCGCCGGCGACGTGCCGACGCTGGAGACCCTGGCCGCCGCCGACCTGCTCCGCCAGCACCTGCCCGGGCTGAAGGTGCGGGTGGTCAACGTGGTCGACCTGATGCGGCTCCAGCCGCCGTCGGAGCACCCGCACGGCCTGTCGGACAAGGAGTTCGACACCATCTTCACCAGCGACAAGCCGGTCATCTTCGCCTACCACGGCTACCCGTGGCTGATCCACCGGCTCACCTACCGGCGGACCAACCACGACAACCTGCACGTGCGCGGCTACAAGGAGGAGGGCACCACCACCACGCCGTTCGACATGGTGATGCTCAACGACCTGGACCGGTTCCACCTGGTCATCGACGTCATCGACCGGGTGCCGGGGCTGGCCTCGCGCGCCGCCCACCTCCGCCAGGAGATGGTCGACGCCCGGCAGGCCTGCCGCGACTACACCCGCACCTACGGCGAGGACGACCCGCGGGTCGCCGAGTGGCGCTGGATCCGGGAGACCGACGAGGCCCTGCGCGGCGGTCGGTGACGCCCGCCCGGGACGGGAAGGAGATCGCGATGAGCGGCGACGAGATCCTGGTCGGCTACGACGGCTCCCCGGACGCCACGGTGGCGTTGAACTGGGCGCTGGACGAGGCGGGCCGGTCGGGCCGGCCGGTGCGGCTGGCGTACGTCTTCGAGTGGTTGACCGTCGCCGGCTGGGTCGGCCCCGGTGTGGCGCCCGGCATCTGGCCGGACGAGCGGGCCCGGCGGCAGGTCGAGGAGCTGGTCCGCAAGGCGGCGGCGGACGCCGCCGCCGAGCGGCCCGGGATCACCGTGCACGGCGAGGTCTTCGACGGCCCACCCGCGTTGGTGCTCCAGGAACGCTCCGCGCAGGCGGGGATGCTGGTGCTCGGCAGCCGGGGACACGGCGGCTTCGGCGGCCTGCTCGCCGGCTCGACGGCGGTCTCCGTCACCGCCCACGCGCACTGCCCGGTGGTGGTGGTCCGCGACGGCCAGGCCGCCACCTCCGGACCGGTGGTGGTCGGCGTGGACGGCTCGGACGCCGCCCGGTTGGCGCTCGGCTTCGCCGTGGAACGGGCCGCCCAGCGGGACGTGCCGCTGCACGTGCTGCGGGTGTGGCAGCCGCCGGGCGACCGGTGGGCGCCGTCCGGCTTCGACCCGGACGAGGTCACCGCCGAGGAGCGGGCCGCGGCCGAGACCGACCTCGCCCGGTGGCGGGAGTCCTTCCCCGACGTCGAGGTGGAGCTGCGGATCTCCCCCGGCAGTCCGGCTGCCCTGCTGGTGGAGGCCAGCCGCGAGGCGCAACTCGTGGTGGTCGGTACGCGCGGCCGGGGCGGGCTGCGCGGGATGGTGCTCGGCTCGGTGAGCCAGCAGCTCGTCCACCACGCCCACTGCCCGGTCGCGGTGGTCCGCGAACGCTGAACGGGTGTAAGGAGGGGCCCCCTGTTAACGGATTCCGTTGTACAGGGGGCCCCTGTTAACCACCCACCAGCGCCTGCCCGCTGCGCCAGGCTGACGTCACCCGCGCTTCAGCGGCCGGCGGGGGCCGGGCCCTCCTCGTTGAGCGAGAAGTAGTCCTCCTCCTCCTGGGCCAGGTGCAGGCGCAGCACGGCGTCCAGGCCGTACAGGGCGGCGAGCAGGTCCGGGACCTGGTCGGGGCGCAGCCGGTCGTCGTCGTGCTGGGCCAGGTGCCCGCCGATCCGGTCGACCAGCCGCTTGATCTCCACGTGCCCCCGGCTCATCGTCGAGGTCGCCTCGTCGCTGCCGAGCGGCCCGGCCAGCGCCGGATAGAGCTGCTTCTCCTCGGCCGCCTCGTGCGGCAGCACCTCGTCGGCGAGCCGCCGGTGCACCTCGCGCAACGCCGGTACGCACTCCGGCGCGTCCGACCGGGTCGCCACCAGGTCGGCGGTGTCCCGCAGCCGGGCCAGCACGTCGCGGACGCCGCCGTGCTCGCCGGCGTACCGGTCGAGCAGCTCCCGGGTGGCCGCCGGCACGTCCCGACGGCGCAGGCCACCACCGAGCGCCCGCAGCGCGTTGAGGATCACCACGACGTCGATGCCCTCCTGGAGGAACGCGCCGGCGACCGGGGGCAGCCGGCCGAACGCGGCGAAGAACATGGCCAGCACCGCCAGCCCCATCCCCACGGTGGCGCTCTGTACGGCGATGCGGCGGGCGTACCGGGCGATCTCGACGGCGTCGGCGAGCCGGTCGAGCCGGTCCACCGTGAGCACCGCGTCGGCCACGTCGGCGGAGGCGGTCGCCCCGGTGGCGCCCATCGCCACCCCGACGTGCGCCTCCGCGAGGGCCGGGGCGTCGTTGACGCCGTCACCGACCATCACGGTCACCGCCCGCCCCGACTCCTCCTTCACCCGGGCGACCTTCTCCTGCGGCGAGCACTGCGCCCACACGTCGTCCACCCCGACGGCCTGCGCCACCTGGTCGGCGGTACGCGGACGGTCGCCGGTGACCATGACCAACCGGTCCAGGCCGGCCTCCCGGAGCCGGCGGACGGTACGCCGGGCGTCGGGGCGTACCGGGTCCTCCAGCAGGATCGCGCCGAGCGGCGTGTGCTCGTCGCTGACCCAGACCGTGGAGCGGCCGGCGAGTTCGGCGCGTTCCCGCACCCGGTGCGCCCACTCCGGTGGCTCCCCGTCGAGCTGGCCGACCCGGACCAGCCGCCCGTCGACCCGGCCGGTCACCCCGCGCCCCGGCACCTCGGTGACCTCCGTCGGCTCGGCCAGCCGTACCCCCTGCTCGCGGGCCTGCCGGACGAGCGCCGCGGCCAGCACGTGCGGTGACAACTGCTCGACCGAGGCGGCCAGCCGCAGCACCTCGTCCCGGTCGCCGCCGGGGGCGACGACCGTCTCGGCGGCCCGGGGCCGGCCGGCGGTGAGCGTGCCGGTCTTGTCCATCAGCAGCGTGCGGGCCCGGCCCAGCAGCTCCAGCGACCCGCCGTCGCGGACCAGCACGCCGCGCCGGGCCACCCGGGACAGCCCGGAGACGATCGCGATCGGGGTGGCCAGCAGCAGCGGGCAGGGGGTGGCCACCACCAGCACCGCCACCGCCCGAATGAACTGGCCGGAGAGCAACCAGGCCAGACCGGCCAGGACCAGGGTGAACGGCACGAACGCCGCGGCGTACCGGTCGGCGAGGCGCACCATCGGCGCCTTGCGCGCGGTGGCCTCCTCGGCCAGCCGGACGATCCCGGCGTACGTGCTCTCCGCCGCGTTCTTCGTGGCCCGCAGCCCGAAGCCGGCCCCGGCGTTGACCACACCGCTGGCCACCGGCTCGCCCGCGCCCCGGCCCACCAGCTGCGACTCGCCGGTGACCACCGACTCGTCCAGGGTCGCCGCCTCCTCGACGGTGCCGTCCACCGGCACCACGTCGCCCGGACCGACCAGCAGCCGGTCCCCCACCGCCACCCGGTCCAGCGGCACCACCTCGATGCCGCCGTCCGGGGTGCGCCGCCGGGCCTGCCTCGGGGCACGCTCCAGCAGGGCCCGCAGGTCGCGGGTGGCCCGCCGCTGGGCGTAGTTCTCCAGCGCCCGGCCGGTGGCCACCATCACCGCGATCACCGCGCCGGCCAGGTACTCGCGGGTGATCAGCGCGCCGACCAGCGCGAGCACGGCGATGACGTCCACCCCGAACTGCCGGCGCCACACCTGCTTCAGCGTCGTCCAGGCCGCCGGCAGCAGGGCGACCAGCGTCACCGCCGCCCAGACCAGCTGGGCCGCGCCTTTCAGCCCGGCGAACCACAGTCCGGCGCCCACCAGCACGGCCACCGTGAGCAGGACCAGCGGGCCCCACTCCAGGACGCCGGGTCGCGACGCGGCGTCGGACGCGCCCCGCCGGCGTCGTTGCCGCACCGGCTGCTCGGGTACGCACTCCCGCGGTTCCGTTCCCACCTGTCGATCGTCGCAGCGGCGGGACAGGGCGGGTAGGGCAAACCGGGGTAATCCGGGGGGCCGGAGTGCCCCGACGGTGGGCCGGGCCGCGCGTGCGGCCGGTCCGGTCATGCCCGAGGATGGAGCGGCAAGCCGACCCGGTCGACCCCGGTGTGGGGCACGATGGGGAAAACAGGAAAGGTCGTGACGATGAGCCAGGAGACGCCGGCTACGGACCGCCCGCTGACCACCGCGCTCGCGGAGGCCGCCGGGACGGCCGGCCACGCCCCCTCGGTGCACAACTCGCAGCCGTGGCACTGGACGGTGCTGCCCGACGCGCTGGAGCTCCGGGTGGTCCGGGAACGCCACCTCAGCGTCATGGACCCGGAGGGGCGACTGCTCTTCGTCAGCTGCGGCGCCGCGCTGCACCACGCCCGGCTGGCGCTGGCCGCCGAGGGCTGGACGCCGGTGGTGGACCGGCTGCCCGACCCGACCCAACCGGACCTGGTGGCCCGCCTCACCGGTTTCCGGCACACCGGCGCCGACCCGGACGCGATGCACATGGTGCAGTGCATGCAGGTCCGGCACACCGACCGCCGGCCGGTCAGCGAGGAGCCGATCCCCACCGCGGCCCTCGGCGAGATCGCCGGGGCGGCCAGCCGGGAGGGCGTGAACCTCCAGGTGCTCGACGACGACCAGAAGATCGAGCTGGCCAGCGCCGCCCAGAAGGCGGCCGCGGTCACCTCCGGCAGCCCGGAGCTGCAGGAGGAGCTGGCGTACTGGACCAGCCGCTCCGGCACCGGCACCGGCCTGCCCGACGAGGTGCTGCCGGCCGAGGCCCCGCAGACCACCGTGCCGGCGCGCGACTTCGGGCGGGCCGGCAGCCTGCCGATCGGCCCCGGCCACGACCGGGCCGCCGTCTACGGCATCCTCTGGGGCACCGAGGACGAACCGGACAGCTGGCTGCGCGCCGGCGAGGCGCTCTCCGCCGCCTGGCTGACCGCCACCCGCCTCGGGGTGTCCCTGGTGCCGCTCAGCGGTGTGGTGGAGGTGGAGGGCACCCGGTACGCGCTCCGGCACATGCTCTCCGACCTCGGCTTCCCCTACATCTCCATGCGGTTGGGGCTGGCGGACCCGACCCACGCCGGCCCGCCGCACACCCCCCGGCTGGAAGCGGCGCAGACCGTCGACACCTCGGCGGTACGCGACCTCGGCGCCTGACGGGCTCGTCCGGCACGGCCACCGGGCGATAGCATCGCCCGGTGGCCAGCACACCGAACCCGAGGCAGGAGCCCGTCACCCCCTCACTGGGGTTGAGCCCGCTGTCGCGGGTCCGCCTCGACGAACTGCTCCAGGAGATGCTGGACCGGGTCGGCGAGGTGGTGACCAGCCGGGAGCGGCTGCGCGCCCTGCTCGACGCGGTCGTCGGCATCGGCTCCGACCTCGACCTGCGCAGCACCCTGCAACGGATCATCCGGTCGGCGTGCGAGCTGGTCGGCGCGCGGTACGGCGCGCTCGGCGTGATCGGGCCGGACCGGCTGCTGCACGACTTCATCATCCACGGGATCGACGACGAGCTGCACGCGAAGATCGGCGACCTGCCGCACGGGCGCGGCGTGCTCGGTCTGCTCATCGACGACCCCCGGCCGCTGCGCATGCCGGACATCACCCAGCACCCGAAGTCGTACGGCTTCCCGAAGCACCACCCGCCGATGCACAGCTTCCTCGGCGTGCCGGTCCGCATCCGCGAGCAGGTCTTCGGCAACCTCTATCTGGCCGAGAAGCAGGGCGCGGCCGAGTTCACCGAGGACGACGAGGAGATCGTGGTGGCGCTGGCCGCCGCGGCCGGCGTGGCGATCGAGAACGCCCGGCTCTACGCGCTGGCGCACCGGCGGGAACGCTGGCTGGCGGCGACCGCCGAGATCACCTCGGTGCTGCTGGGCGAGGTCCGGCGTACCGACGCGCTGACCCTGGTGGCCCGGCGGGCCCGGGAGGTCGCCGAGGCCGAGCTGGCCCTGGTGCTGCTCTATGACGAGGACGAGGGCCAGTTCACCGTCGAGGTGGTCGACGGGGCCGACGAGGCCGCCCGGGGCCTGGTCGGCGCGGTGCTGCCCGCGGCGGAGACCACGTTCGCCGGTTCGGTCACCGACCGCCGGCACGAGCTGGTGGAGAACCTCGCCGAGGCGGGCCCGTGGCCGCTGCCGGTGGTCGCCGGGCCGGCGGTGGTCTCCCCGCTCGCCGCGGCGGACACCCTGCACGGCGTGCTGGTGATCGCGCACCGGCCGGACGCCGCCCGGGCCACCGACGACGACGTGAAGCTGCTGGGCAGTTTCGCCGGGCAGGCGGCGCTGGCCATGGAGCGGGCCCGCGGCCAGGAGGAGCGGGAGCTGCTGGTGGTCCTGGAGGACCGCGAGCGGATCGCCCGGGACCTGCACGACGTGGTGATCCAGCGGCTCTTCGCCACCGGCCTGCAACTGCAGAGCGGCGCGATGAACACCCGACCGGAGGCGGCCAAGCGGATCAACGCGGCGGTCGACGACCTCGACGCCACCATCCGGGACATCCGGCGGACCATCTTCGAGCTGCGCACCCCGATGAGCGCCGCGCTGCGCACCGAGATCCGCGAGGCGGTCGAGGCAGCCGCCGAGTCGCTGGGCTACCGGCCGGAGCTGGAGCTGATCGGGCCGGTCGACAGCGCCGTGCCGGACACCCTGCGCCCGGAGCTCACCGCCGTGCTGCGGGAGGCGCTCTCCAACGCCGTACGGCACGCGCACGCCCAGCGGGTGGCGGTGACGGTCAGGATCGACGCCGGCTGGGTGACCGTGACGGTCACCGACGACGGGGTGGGGTGCGACCCGGACGCCGCCCGCAGCGGACTGGTCAACCTGCGGGAACGGGCCGAGCGCCTGGGCGGCGACTTCCAGCTGGCCCGGGTGGTCCCGCACGGCACCGAGGTGCGTTGGAGCGTCCCGCTGCGCGACTGAGCCGGGCGCGTCCCGGCGCGGGGCCGGGCCCCGGCAGGGGTCAGTGGTTCTTGCCGAGCAGCCGGGTGGCCAGCACCGCCGCCTGGGTACGCCGTTCCAGGCCCAGCTTGGCCAGCACACTGGAGACGTAGTTCTTCACCGTCTTCTCGGCGAGGAACATCTTGCCGGCGATCTCCCGGTTGGTGAGCCCCTCCGCCACGTACTCCAGGATCCGCCGTTCCTGCTCGGTGAGGGTCTTCAGCTCGCGCGGCTGTTCCACGCCGCTGCGGATCCGCTCCAGCACCCGGGTGGTGATCGCCGGGTCCAGCAGGGACTGCCCGGCCGCCACCCGGTGGACCGCGTCCACCAGGTCGGTACCACGGATCTGCTTGAGCACGTAACCGGCGGCACCGGCCATGATCGCCGCGAAGAGCGCCTCGTCGTCCTCGTACGAGGTGAGGATCAGACCCTTGATCGACGAGTCCACGGCGCGGATGTCCCGGCACACGTCGATGCCGTTGCCGTCGGGCAGCCGGGCGTCGAGGATCGCCACGTCGGGGCGGAGCGCGGGGATGCGACGCGCCGCCTCCTGGGCGGAGCCGGACTCGCCGACCACCTCGATGTCGCCGCTGCTGGTCAGCAGGTCGGCAAGGCCACGACGGACGACCTCGTGGTCGTCGAGCAGGAACACCCGGATCATCCGTCTGTTCTACCCCGCCACCGGGGGGGTTTACCACGGGCCGAAGGTCCCTACCGCGACGCGTCGACACCGGGCAGACGGGCCCGGCCAGGAGGGGACCTTGGGCCCTGCGCGGGAAGCCCCTGGTTGACGCACCGTGAAGAGGAACCAACCGGGGGGCGGCACGGCTGCCACGGAAGGAGCACGACCATGGACACCGGCTTCACCGTCGAGCAGCTGCGGGCCGCCGCCGGCGACGCCCTGCGGGCGCCGTCCCTGCACAACACGCAGCCGTGGCGGTTCCGGCTGCGCGACGGCGGGATCGAGCTGGCGGTCGACCCGCTGCGCCGCCTGGCCGCCACCGACCCGAGCGGCTGGGGAGCCCGGATCGCCTGCGGCGCGGCCCTGTTCAACCTGCGGCTGTCGCTCGCCGTCGCCGGTACGCCCGCCACCGTCCGGCTGCGGCCGTACCCGGGGGAACCGGACGTGGTGGCCCGGCTGGTGCCGGACGTGCCGCGCCGCCCCACCCCGACCGAGCAGAGCCTGTACGCGGCCGTGCCGCGCCGGTTCAGCAACCGCGCGCCGTTCTGGCCGGACCCGGTCCCCGCCGACGCCCGCTGGCGGCTCGGTGAGGCCGCCCGCGCCGAGGAGTGCTGGCTGGAGCTGGTGATCGGCACCAGCGCGGTCAACGCGTTCGCCGAGATCGCCCGCAGCGCGCACCGGGTCCTCGAACGCGATCCCGCCTACGTGGCGGAGCGGGCCGACTGGATCCGCTCCGAGCCGGCCTCCGACGGGGTACCGGCCGCCGCCGGCGGGCCGCAGAGCGAGCCGCAGGACCTGCTCCCGCAGCGCGGCTTCGGCGGCCGCAACCGGGCGCCGGGGCGGGACTTCGAGCCGGAGCCCCTGGTGGCGGTGCTCGGGTCGCCGGGCAACACGGCCACCGACCAGATCCTCGCCGGCCAGGCGTTGCAGCGGGTGCTGCTGACGGCCACGGACGCCGGGCTGGCCGTGTCGATGATCTCCCAGCCGATCGAGGTGTCCGGGGCGCGGGAGGCGCTGCGGCTCTCCCTGGGCCGGTTCGGCACCCCGCAGATGGTGATGCGGATCGGTTACGGGCAGCCCGGGCGGCCCACCCCGCGACGCAGCGTGGACGAGGTGCTGGACCTGCCGGTGGTGCAGGCGTAGTCGCTGCTGCCGGTCGACCTCCCGGCCCAGAGCCGCCTCAGCGTGGGGTCACGGCGGCGAGCAGCGCCGCCTCCCGCGCCGGGTCCAGCCCCACCGCCGCCCGCGCGGCCGGCCGGCCCGCGCCGGCACCCGGCCCACCTCGCGCAGCCAGCGCCAGGTGTCGGCGACGGTCCCGGCCACCGGCCGGCAGACCAGGCCCGCCGCGTCGGCCCGACTGACGTCCAACTCCTGCAACCACCGGTAGGGGTGCCCGGCCGGGATCCAGACCGGCAGGTCGTTCCAGGGCTCCACGCCGGCGGCCACGATCGGCTCCGGGTCCGTCCAGCGCAGCGTCGCACCGGAGCCGGTGACCGCGACGACCGCGTCGAGCAGCTCACCCATCGTCGTGTGCCCGGTCCGGCTCACCACGTTGTACGCCCCGCCGAGCCCGGCCGCGCCCCGGTCGAGCAGCCAGGCCGCCAGGTCGCGCACGTCGACGTACTGCACCGGCAGCTCGCGGGGGCCGGGGGCCAGCACGTCGCCGCCCCGGGCGATCCGGTCCAGCCACCACGGCAGCCGTCCGATGTCCTCCCCGGGGCCGAGGATCAGCCCGGCGCGGGCGAGCAGCGCCCGCTCACCGAACACCTCCACCGCCGCCCGTTCCCCGCCGGCCTTGAGCTGCGGGTAGTCGCCGTCGACCGCGTCCGCGGCGGACTCGACCACCGGGGCGGTCTCGTCCGAGCCCAGCTCCACCGGCTCGGCGTAGACGGATCCGCTGGAGACGTAGACGTAGTGCGGGACCGCGCCGGTGAGCGCCCGCGCCGCGTCGCGTACCGCCCGGGGCGCGCCGTCCCAGGTGTCCACCACCAGGTCCCATTCGCCGCCGGCCAGCGCCGCCAGCCCGTCCGGCGTCGTCCGGTCACCCCGCAACCGGAGTACGCCCCGAGGCACGTCGCCGTGCAGCCCACGGTTGAACACCGTCACCGACCAGCCCCGGCGTACCGCCTCGGCCACGGTCGCCCCACCCACGAACCCCGTCCCACCCAGTACCAGCAGTCTCATGTGGTCCACCCTGCCCCGGTGACGGTGCCGAGGGGCGTCGTGTTCACGGTCGGCGGATCTGCCCTGGGCAGAAGAACGGCGGGCGGTGGTCTCGACCGGGTTGCCCCGCGAGGTCGCGGAGGCGGCGGTGTCCCCCGGACGGGTAGAGGCGCGCTCTCGGCGATCCGGCGTCGGATGTCCGGTTGGTGATGGCTTGCGCGTGCCACGCTGGGCGGGATGTCCGGTTCAGGGTGTGACCGGCGGCACCCTGGGGCCGGAATCGTGGCGAGGGCCGGGTCGTTACACCCACCGTACGACTGAGTACCACGGCCCCGGTCCGGGGGCCCGGCGAGCGGGGCCGACCCGGAATGACGGTGGGCCGCCGGTCGTTACACCTGGTCCCGGCGCCGCGAAGAGGCAACCCCGCCCCGCGAGCCAGCCGGTCGAAGACTTCCCCCTTTGTGTGTGAGCGCCTGACGGTGCTCGCGTTCCCCGTCCCCTACGGGGAGCGCCGACCCCCGAATGGAGCTACCCCCATGAACACGATGCTGCGTAAGAGCGTGCTGGGTATTGCTGGTCTGGCGTTCGCCGGTGGTCTCGCCGCCGGCCCCCTGAACCACCACGACACCACCCCCGTCCCGTCGATGACCCCGGTCGCGGCCGTGCAGGCCGACAAGCCCGACACGGCGAAGCTGATCCCGCACGGTGTGCAGGGCAGCCAGTCGCACATCGACCTGAACGACGAGCAGACCGCCAACGCCAAGGCGATCATCGCCGCGACGAAGAAGGCCGGCCTGCCGGAGCGGGCCGCGGTCATCTCGATCGCGACCAGCCTGCAGGAGTCGAAGCTGGAGAACCTGGGCCACCTGGGCGACCGCAACGACCACGACTCGCTGGGCCTGTTCCAGCAGCGCCCGTCCAGTGGTTGGGGCACGCCGGAGCAGATCACCGACCCCGAATACTCCACCCTCGCCTTCCTCAAGGGCCTCAAGCAGGTCGACGGCTGGCAGGACATGCCCCTGACCCAGGCGGCGCAGACCGTGCAGGTGTCGGCCTACCCGGACGCGTACGCGCAGTGGGAGCAGCAGGCCGCCGACCTCGTCGCCCAGCACTGGACCAGCTGACCATGAACGACACGCTGGCCGGCACCCCGAACCCGGGGTGCCGGCCAGCGGCGTACTCGGATCTTGGACGGTTGGCGTGCGCGGCGAACGACAACTGTCCAAGATCCGAGCCGACCGAAGGTGGGCGGCCACGGAGCATCCAGACCCGGCCGACCAGCGTGGCGCTGTTCGGGCCGGGCACGTCCCACGGGCCACCGTGCGGATAGACCGAGAGGGCGACCTGACCGAAGCCGGGTCGGGCGATCCCGGCGCGGTGGATCTCCTCCCAGCGGTAGCTGCGGGTCACCCGGCCCCGCTTCCGTACCAGCAGCCCGGCGTCGTCGGCCAGCAGCGCGTCCCGCCGCAGCACCACGCCGAACACCACGACAGCGAGCGCCACTCCGAGCGGCGTGTACGGGAAGGCGTCGGGCAGGAACACGATGCCGGCCACGGCGATCAGCGCGGCGATCCCGGCCGGGACCAGCAGCGCCGGCCATACCCGGGAGGTGAGCACCTTACGGACCTGGCCGGCACCCCCGTCGACGGTCATCGCCGGGCGGTACCCGGTCCGCTGTGGACGTACACGTGCCGGGCGTCGCGCGACCGGAGCCGCGCGACGCCCGGGACGCGTCAGGCCGGGCTGAGGACGAACGTCCAGGTCGTGGTGGTGGTGCTGGCGGCGGCGCCGGTCGCGGTCAGCCCGCCGTAGCTGCCGGCCGGCACGGTGCTGCCCGAGTCGGCGAGCAGCCCGGTCACCCGACCGCCGCCGGTCTGCGAGCTGTTGCTGCGGACCTGCACGCCGGCCGGCGGGGCCAGTTCGGTGGAGAGGCTGTCACCATGCATCCAGTACGACACGCCCCAGCTCTGCGCCGCCGTCACCGTGGCGTACGGGGTGATCCGGCCGGCGGAGCTGGCCGTGTCGGTGGCCCGGGCGAACACCGGGGCGGCGGGTGCGACACCCCGGTACGCGGCCACCACCAGGTTGCCCTTGGACTGCGCGTCGAGCGTGACCCGGACGGTCGAGCCGGCGTCCCCGGCGGTCGCCACCTTCCACCAGGCGGTGGTGGTGGCGTAGCCGCCGTCGAACCGGTCCAGCTGGGTCCAGCCGGTGACCCCGGTGGGCTGGCCGGTGCCGGTGTGCGTGTTCTGGCTGAGCAGGAGCAGCAGGGTGTCGCCCGGCTGGACGCCCGCCGGTACGGCCACCGCGTGGCTGGTCCAGTTGGCGTTCGCGGTGGCCTGCCCGACGAAGGCGATCCGCTCGGCGACGGGTGCGACGGTGACGGGCACCGTGGCGGTGCCGGTGGCGCCCCGGTCGTCGGTGACGGTAAGGGTGACCGGCCAGGTGCCGGCCGAGGCGTACGTGTGCGACGTGGTCGGCACCGAGGCGGTGTCGGCGGTGGCGCCGTCGCCGAAGTCCCAGTGGTGGTCCTGGATCGCGCCGTCGGCGTCGGTGGAGCCGGCGGCGGAGAAGGTGCAGACCAGACCCGAGCAGGTCGGGGCGACGGCGGCGACGGGCGGCTGGTTCACGCTGCCGCCGGCCCCCTTGAGGATCTTCACGTAGTCGATGTCACCGGCGAAGTAGTCGCAGGTGACCTTCACGCCGTCGCACTGGCTCTTGCCGCCGATGGAGAACTGCCAGGTGTTCGCGATGGTGCCGGTCGGCCCGGTCAGCCGGCTGGTACGCACCCCGTCGACGTACATCTCCACATAGGTGGAGGTGCGGTTGCAGGTGACGGTGTGCCACTGCCCGTCGGCGATCGACACGTCGGTGTAGCCGGTCCGCGAGGCGCCGTCACCACCCCGGAACAGGCACTTGGGCTTCCCGCCCGGCGCCTCGAACTTCCAGTAGCCGCCGGCCGTCGCGCCCTGCCCCTTCTGCAGGATGTTGCCGAAGGAGTAGGTGGTCCGGTAGCGGATGGTGAAGGAGAAGTCGCCCGCGTCCGGGTTGAGGTCGGTGCTGTGCGGCACCAGGTCGACGTGCCCCGGCACGTACTCCATGTCGGTGGGCAGGTGGGTGGCGAAGCGGTGGCCGGTGGCCCCGGCGTAGAGCGCGCCGGTCACCACCTCGGCGCCGACGGTGCCGTTGCGCCCGTTGCCGCTGCTGTCCTTCAGCACGGTCGCGGCGGCCGGTTCGTCCATGCTCCAGAACGCCACCGTCCGGGTGGCCGTCGCCTGGGCCGGCGGGGACGCCGCGACGATTCCCGCCGAGGCGAGGAGGACGGCGGCACCCCACCGGCCGGCGGTACGCCGCCAGCCTCGGACGGTGCCTGGTCGGGTGCGCTGACTCCGGTGATCCACGGGCACACCCTGCCACGCGTGCCGACCTCTGCTCCATGGCCCGTTGGGCGGATGACGACGGGCCTTCCGGCGCGGGCCGCCGCCGTGCGGCCGGCCGGCGGGGACCGGTCGCCGTCCGATCCGGACGTCCACCCACGCCGGTCCCCGGACGCTCGCGGGCGGGTCCGGGCCCACCGCGTGGTGTCGCCGGCCCGCACTACACTCTCCGGCGAGGCGGGACCCGGCGGTGAGCGGGTGGTCCGGCGGGCCGGGGATCCACCCGGCGTCCGGCCTGGCCGCGCCGGTGACAAGCGGTCCGCTCGGCGAGGTCGCGGCAGCGACGCCGCCGCGAGGGTACGCCGAAGGCCACCGGCACCCAGCACGACCTGGCCGACCGGCCGGGTGGAGATCGGAAACGGGGAGCACACATGCAGACCGCCGGGCAGTACCGCCTGCAGACTCCGCTGAGCAGCTGCCAGGTCGGTGACGTCTGGTCGGGCACGGACACCGGTGGCCGGTCGGTGACCGTCGCCGTGCTCAACGAGCGGGCCTCCGTGGACGACCGCTGGCGGGACGCCTTCGCCGCGGCGGCGGACGCGCTCGGCGAGGCCGGCGCGGATCAGCTGCCGATCGTCGGCGCCGATCATCACGGCCCCCGACCGTGGGTGGCCTGCGCGGCGGAACGCGGGGCGGGCGCGGCGCAGATCTTCGAGGCGCTCGGTCAGCACCTGCAGCCCGTGGTGGCGCAGCCGGCACCCGTCCAGCCGGCACCCGTCCAGCCGGCACCCGTCCAGCCGGCGCCCGTCCAGCCCGGCCCGGTCCATCCCGCGCCGGTGCCGGTGCCGTCGGCGCAGCCACCGACCACCTGGCCGGTGTCCGACCAGTGGGCGCCCACCCAGGCCCTGCCCGTCCAGTCGCCTCGCCCACCGGTCTCCGACGGCTCGGCACCGACCGAGGCGCTGCCCGTGCAGCCGGCACCCGAGGAGTCGGCACCCACCCAGGCCCTGCCGGTCCAGTCGGCCCCTGCCCAGCCGGCACCCGCCGAGCCGGCCCCGGCCGAGCCCGTCTCCGCCCAGCCGTCGCCGGCTCAGCCGGCACCCGTCCGGCCGGTGTCCGGCCAGCCCGTGTCCGTCCAGCCGGTCTCGGGCCAGCCCGTGTCGGGACAGCCGATGCCCGTCCAGCCGGTCTCGGGCCAGCCCGTGTCGGGACAGCCCGTGTCGGGACAGCCGGTGTCCGGCCAGCCTGTGTCGGGACAGCCGATGCCCAGCCAGCCGGTGTTCAACCAGGCGGCGCCGACCCAGGCCCTGCCCGTGCAGCCCGCGCCGGCACGGCCCGCGCAGCCGGCCCCCGCCCAGACCACGCCGTTCACGGAACCGCCGAGGCCGGCGGCGCAGTCCCAGCCGGCGCAGCCCGTGTCGGGACATCCGCTGCACCCTCATCCGGTGGAGAGCCGACCGGCCTCCGGGCCCCCGGTCCCGGGCTATCCCACCTCCGGTCACCCCACCTCCGGTCACCCCACCTCCGGCCACCCGACGTCCGGGCTGCCGGTGTCCGGCCATCCCACGTCCGGCTACCCCACCTCCGGGCTGCCGGTGTCCGGTGGTGCGGCCTACCCGGCCTCCGGCTCCCCGGACTCCGGCTACCCCACGTCCGGATCGCCCGTGTCCGGCTACCCCACCTCCGGTTACCCGACGTCGGGGCTGCCGGTGTCCGGTGGTGCGGGCTACCCGGCGTACTCCGGTCCGGTCTTCGGGCAGCAACCACCCGCCAAGCGGCGGCGGACCGGCCTGCTGGTCACCCTCGTCGCGATCGCCGGCCTGCTGGTCGGCAGCGGCGCCGCGGTGGCCGTGACGACGCTGCGCGACGACGGGACGCCCGAACGGACCTCCCCGACGACGGCCGCGCCGCTCACCCCGGCCGACCTGCTGTTGCCGGCGGCGGCGCCGGCCGCCCCCGGCGCCGAACCCCCGCTGGGCGGTGGCTGGCCGTCGGGGTGGCCGAACTTCACCTCCGCCGAGCCGACCAAGCCGATGAACGGCCTCGACGGGGTGGGCTTCGACTTCCGGGTCCCGCCGAACTGGAACTGCACCAAGGCGGAGCAGACCGCCGCCGCGGCGCACTACCGCTGCGGCGTCGGCTCGGGCGCCACCCTGACCAGCGGCGGCGACCTGATCGTGCGGACCTGCGAACCGGTCTGTGACGAGCGCAAGCGCACCGCGCTGCGGCAGCGGGAGGAGGCCTGGGGCGTCCGCTGGACGCGCAGCGGCCCCTTCACCACCTGGGCCCAGGTCACCAGGGTCGGCGGCAAGCCCGTGTACGGTCTGGTGTACGTCGCGTTCTGGCGGTCCACACCGGAGGGTCAGATCGACCGCGAGCTCGTACTGCGCATGACGGCTCCGCTCGCCACCAGCGACGAGCTGAAGAAGGTGGCCAACTCGGTCCGCGACCGGACGTTCACGCTCTAAGGAGTGGCACGTGCCCAAGACCCTGGCGGTTCCCGGGGCCTACCCGACCATCGCCGACGCGCTCGAGGTGGCGCCCGACGGCGCGGTCATCTCGCTCGCTCCCGGGACGTACCGCGAACGCCTGCAGCTCGCCGGGCGTCGCCTCACCGTGCAGGCGTCCGGTGAGGTCGGCTCGGCGATCGTCGACGCCACCGGGCTGGACGGCTCGGCCCTCGCGGTCAGCTCCGGCGAGGTCACCGTGGAGGGGCTGGCGCTGACGGCCGGGGACTACCCCGCCGTCACGGTCACCGGTGCCCGCGTGACGGTACGCAGGTGCGAGCTGTCGGCCGGCTACGGCGCGGGCCTGCAGGCCGCCGACGGTGCCACGGTGGACGCCACCGAGGTACGGGTGGTGCGCGGCCAGCACGGCTTCGTCTTCTCCGACGCCGGTGGCACGGTGGAGTCCTGCGAGATCCGGGGCGTCACCGACGACGGCATCATCGTCCGGCTGGGGGCCGACCCGACTATCCGGAGCACGACGGTGGCCGACTGTGGCTACCGCGGGGTGTACGTCTACCAGTCCGGCCGGCCCACCATCGAGCGGTGCGACGTCTCCGGCACCGGCGACACGGGCATCCTGGTGGCGCACCGCAGCTCACCGCGGATCGTGCAGACCTGGGTCCACGAGACCCGGGGCGCCGGCATCGCCTTCGGCCCGGGCTGCGGCGGCGTGGTGGACCAGTGCCGGGTCGAGCAGACCGCCGGCCCGGGCGTCGACGTCGACCCCGCCGCCGACCCGACCGTGACCCTCAACGACGGCGGCAAGATGCCCCTGACCGGTGTGGGCGTCGCGGAGGGCGGTGTCGACCAGGACGCCGTCGAGATGGACAAGCTGCTGACCGAACTGGACTCGATGATCGGGCTCGCCGCCGTCAAGGCCGAGGTCCGGTCGCTGATCGACGAGATCCAGGTGAACGAGTGGCGGCGTAACGCGGGGCTCTCCGTCGGTGCGGCGAGCCACCACCTGATCTTCACCGGCGCCCCGGGTACGGGTAAGACGACCGTCGCCCGGATCTACGGCCAGCTGCTCAAGGCGCTCGGTGTGCTGCCGAACGGCCGGTTCAAGGAGGTCTCCCGCCGCGACCTGGTCGGCCAGTACATCGGCCACACCGCGGAGAAGACCACCTCGGTCTTCGAGGAGGCGATGGGGGGCGTGCTCTTCATCGACGAGGCGTACACGCTCTCCCGGGCGGGCGGGGCCAGCGCCGACTTCGGCCAGGAGGCCATCGACACGCTGGTCAAGCTGATGGAGGACCACCGCGACCAGGTGGCGGTGATCGTGGCCGGCTACACCCAGGAGATGCTCGACTTCCTGGACGCCAACTCCGGTCTGGCCTCCCGCTTCGCCAAGACGATGGAGTTCGAGAACTACGGCCCGGACGAGCTGGTCATGATCTCGGAGCGGATCGCCCGCAACGACGACTACGTGTTCGCCCCGGGCCTCAGTGACGCACTCCACGAACACTTCTCCCAGATCGAGCGGGACCGCAACTTCGGTAACGCCCGGGAGGCCCGCAAGCTGCTGGAGGGCATGCGCAAGGCGCAGTCCGGCCGGCTGCGGGCGCTCGGTCGGATGCCCGGCCTGGACGATCTCCGCACGCTGGTGCTGGAGGACCTGCTCACCACGATCCGCTGACTTTCGCTAATCTGTCTCCGCCGAACCGCCGGGCTCGACGCGTGCCGTCGTCCCGCGGGAACCACGAAGTCCGGGGCCTTACATCACCATGCGGGCAACCAGCACCGACCAGACGGCGATCATCGTTCGTATCCCGGCGGAGAGCCCGGCACTCGCGGCCAACGAGCCGGCGGTCTGGAAACCCACCGCGGAGGACCAGCCCGCCGAGCCGGAGCCGTTGCGCAACCCGCGGTTGACGATGCTGGCCTGGCTGCTGCCGATGCTGGTGCTGGCCGGCATCGGCTCGTGGGGACTGGCCACCCCGGGGCTCAGCGAGGACGAGCTGGCCACCTGGGGCATGGTCTCCATCGGCTGGACCGACTTCCGCGAGGTGATGGCCAATGTGGACGCCACCGTCGGCCCGTACTACGTGGTCGAACGGCTGTGGGTCGCCCTGGTCGGCGACTCCGACCTGCTGCTGCGGCTGCCGTCGCTGCTCTTCGCGGTCGGGGCCGCCGGGCTGGTCGCGGCCATCGGGATCCGCCTCGGCGGACGTCGGGTCGGGCTGGCAGCCGGGCTGATCTTCGCGGTACTGCCGGGGGTGTCGCGCTACGCGCAGGACGCCCGGCCGTACGCGCTGGTCCTGCTCGCCGCCGCCTGGTCGACGTACGCCCTGCTCCGGCTGCTCGACCGGCCCCGCGCCGCGGCCTACCTGCAGTACGCGCTCGCCGTCCTGCTGCTCGGGTCGGCGCACGTGGTGGCGCTGCTGCTGCTCCTGGCCCACCTGCTGATCGTGGTCCGGACGGAGCGCGACCGGCGGGTGCGGCTGAGCTGGGCCGGCGCGGCGTTCGTCGGGCTCTCCCCGGTCCTGCCGATGCTCTATCTCGGCGGCGCGCAGAGCGGCAGCCAGATCGGCTGGATCCCACCGCTGAGCTGGGACCGGCTCGCCGAGACGCCCGACCGGCTCTTCGGCGCCACGATCGTCGCGGGCGCGGTGCTCGCGCTCGCCCTCTCCGCGCTGTCGCTGCGCCCCCCGGCGCAGGTGGCGACGATCTGGGCCCTGGTGCCGGCCGCCGGGCTGGCCGTCGCCGCGCTGGTCACGCCGCTCTGGGTGCCCCGCTATCTGCTCTTCGTGGTGCCGGCCTGGGCGTTGCTGGCCTCGATGGCGCTGCGCCGGCTCACGGTGCTGCGCGGGCTGGTGGCCGTGCTGGGGATCGCCGTGGTGGCGGTGCCCGCCCAGCAGGCGGTGCGGACCAGCTACGGCCACGACTTCGCCAGCCGGGACATCTCGCTGATCGTCCGGTCGCACCGCGCACCGGGCGACGCCGTCCTGTTCGGACCGTTCACCGACGGCGACCAGCGGACCAGCCGGGACGCCTTCATGCGGTACCTGTCGCCGACCGAGCGCCCGGCCGACAAACTGATGGCGCGACCGCCCCGCACCGGCGGTACGCTCGGCGCGCAGGAGTGCCCCGACCGCGAGGTCCCGTCGTGCTTCGGCTCACCGGCCCGGGTCTGGGTGATCCGCAAGGGGAGCTACCCGAACATCCTGCAGAACATCGGTGCGGCCAAGGAACAGCTCCTGCGGACGAGCTTCGTCCAGTCGCAGACCTGGTCGGTGAAGGGCTTCACCATCGCCCTGTACTCCCGCAAGCCGACCGCCTGACCTCGGGGGACGCATGACGGCGACGACACGCCACGAGCCAACGGTCGGGGGCGCCCCGGCGGGCCCGCCCCGGCGGCCGGCACGTGACCCGTCCGGCACGGACGAGACCGCGGTGCTGGACGCGCGCGAGGTGCGCGGCCTGCTCGCCGCCGGTGACCCCGCGACGGAACTGCCCACGGTACGGGACCGGCGCCCGCACAGCCGCGCGGACGTGGCGCCCCGACAGCGCCGGTCGTCCCCCGGGGAGCAGGCCACGCCGAGGCGGCCCGAGCGTCCCCGGAGCACCGACCGGAGCGACCGCCACGACGACACGTACGACTGGATCGCGGACCTGCGCGGCGCGGACCTCGACGCGGACTCCGGTCCGCTGCCCTCCCGGCCGGTGGTCGACGCGGCGCCCGGCGGCGACCCGGAGCCGCTGCTGCCGCCGCCGAGCGACGAGGAGATGTCGAGCTACCGGAACCGTCGGCTGCCGGTCCTGCTCGGCGCGTCACTGGTCAGCTTCGGCTCGCTGATGGTCAGCCAGGTGCTCTTCCTGCGGATGTCCCCGTGGCTGTGGTTGTTCGTCCCGGCGATGGCGTTCACCGTGGTCTACTACCTGATCTCGCTGGCGGTGAACGTCGGCACGCCCGGCTTCGACCTGGCCCGGCACCGCCGGCTCGTGGCGGCGTGGCGACCGACCCGCTACCCGTCGGTGGACGTCTTCCTGCCGGTCTGCGGTGAGGCGCTCGACGTGCTGGACAACACGTGGCGGCACGTGCACCGGATGGCCACCCACTACCCCGGCCGGGTGTGCGTCTACGTGCTGGACGACTCGGTGTCGAGCGAGCGCGAGGAGATGGCGCTCTCCTACGGCTACGTGTACCAGCGGCGGCCCAACCGGGGCTGGTACAAGAAGGCCGGCAACATGCGGTACGCGTACCAGCGCACGCTGGGCGACCACATCCTGGTGCTGGACGCCGACTTCACGCCCCGCGCGGACCTGCTGGACCAGCTGCTGCCGTACTTCGACGACGAACCCGACCTGGGCATCGTCCAGTCCCCGCAGTACTTCCGGGTGGAACGCCGGCAGGGTTGGCTGGAGCGGGGCGCGGCGGCCGTGCAGGAGCTGTTCTACCGGTCGGTGCAGGTGTCCCGGCAGCACCACGAGGCGGCCATCTGCGTCGGCAGTTGCGCGATCTACCGGCGTACCGCGCTGGACGCCATCGGGGGTTCGACGCTGATCGAGCACTCGGAGGACGTGCACACCGGCTTCGACATGCGCCGCCAGGGCTGGCGGTTACGGTACGTCCCGGTGCCGCTGGCCGTCGGGCTCTGCCCGGCCGACCTGAACTCCTTCTTCACCCAGCAGTACCGGTGGTGCGCCGGCTCGATGAGCCTGCTCGGTTCGACGAAGTTCTGGAACCTGGAGATGCGCCTGCGGCAGCGGCTGTCGTACTTCTCCGGCTTCTGCTACTACGCGCACACCGCGCTGTTCACCTTCGCCGGTCCGCTCGTGCCGATCGTGATGCTCTGGTTCTTCCCGCAGTACGTCCGCCTGGAGCACTACCTGCTCATCGTGCCCAGCGTGCTCTACAACTTCGCGGTGTTCCCGCTGTGGCACCGCACCACGTACCGGTTCGAGACGTGGACGGTGAAGCTGGTCTACGGCTGGGCGCACGCCTTCGCGATCTGGGACCTGCTGCGCGGGCAGACGATGGGCTGGCAGCCCACCGGCTCCACCGCGAAGAAGTCCCGCACCCGGCGGCTGCGGGTCGGCATCGCCGTGTGGAGCCTCGGTGCCGCCCTGACCTGGACCCTGCTCGCGGCGCTGCGGATGCGGACGGTGGACATCGCCACCTTCACGCCGGCGTTCCTGGCCGGCACGGTCTTCCTGGCCACCGTCCTGCAGGCGCTGCTGGTCGATCCGGTACGCGACGTACCGGGAGAGGAGAAGTGATGCGGACCCCGCACCTCCTCGTCGCGATGTCGCTCTTCGTGGTGGGCGTCTTCGGGTACGCGGCCCTCGCCCCCGAGCAACCGGCGGCGCCGAAGGCGCGGCCCGGCGTGCCGGGGGTGGCCGCCACGCAGGGCGTCTCGCCGTCCGCCGCGCCGACCGTCTACGACGTGGCCCACCTGGTCCGGCCGGCCGGGAACTATCTGGGCGTGGCGATCTCCGGCGCGCCGCAGGACATGAGCCGGGTCGACGCGTTCGCCGGCCGGATCGACGGCAAGCCCAACATGATCACCATCTACGAGAGCTT
The DNA here is from genome assembly GCF_022747945.1 of Micromonospora sp. R77. Classification (NCBI taxonomy): domain Bacteria; kingdom Bacillati; phylum Actinomycetota; class Actinomycetes; order Micromonosporales; family Micromonosporaceae; genus Micromonospora; species Micromonospora sp. R77. Next base: position 4,615,852 of record NZ_JALDST010000001.1, on the reverse strand, counting down.
CGACGACGACTTCGCCGCCTCCGAGGTCCGGGCCATCTACCGGTACGGCGCCCTGCCGATCGTCCGCTGGGAGCCGTTCAAGCAGGGCATGGCCGACATCGCCGCCGGACGTTTCGACGAGTACATCTCCGAGTTCGCCACCGACGTGCGGACCCTGAACGTCCCGATCGCGCTGACCATCGCGCACGAGATGAACGGCCACTGGTATCCGTGGGGCACCCAGCAGACCGGTCCCCGGGACTTCGTCGCCGCCTGGCGGCACATCCACGAGCTGTTCGCCCGGGCCGGCGCGTCCAACGTGATCTGGACCTGGACCCCGAACGTCATCAACTACCTGCGCAAGACGCCGCTGAAGCCGTACTGGCCCGGTGCGGACTATGTGGACTGGGTCGGCATCGACGGCTACTTCACGCACAAGGGCGACCAGACGTTCGAGGACCTGTTCCGGCCCACCCTGACCGAGGTGCGCAGGTTCGCCAGCAAACCGGTGCTCATCGTGGAGACGGGCAGCGAGTCGGGATCCATGCGGGCGCGGGCGGTGACCCAGCTGTTCAGCGTGGTGGCGAAGGACCCGAACATCATCGGCTTCGTCTACTTCAACGCGCGGGGCTCCGGCGACTGGCGACTCGACCAGGACCCGCGCGCGCTGAACGTTTTCCGTACCCATCCGGATCGGGACGCCTTCTCCTTCACCGTAAGGTGAGGGCTCTTGTCGGCGTCCATAGAATGATCCCGCTCAAGGTCCCACGGGGAGGCGACTGGTGAACGAAGGCGACGGCTACCCCGGGCACGCGTCCGGCCGCGCCACCCCGGTGAGCAGCGGTTATCCGACCGCCGCCCCGATGCATCCGTCGCCCGCGTCCGGTGGCGTACCGGCGCTGGTCCCCCCGGTCGGCGCACCGCCGCCCACCGCCGGGGCGCCCGGCGGTCCGGCGCAGTCCACCACGGACGACGCGGGGGTGCGGGCCGTACGCCGGCCGGGGCACCTCGGCTCGCTGAGCACCGGCCAGATCCTGGTCGCCGAGGCCGCGCTCCTGATCGCGGTCGCCGCCGCGACGCGTGGCCCGGTGCCTGGCCGGCCGCTGTGGCGCTGCTGCTGGTCACGCTCGCCTTCGCCCGCCGCCGCAACCGGTGGTGGCTGGAGGACCGGGTGATCGCGTGGCGGTACCGACGCCGGCGAGGCGGCGGCCGTCGACGGCGCGGCCGAGCCGGTGCTCGCCGCGTTGCGTACGGTGGCGCCCGGCCTGACCGTCCGCAGGTCTCCGCGCCCGACGGGGCCCGCGTCGGCGTGGCCCGGGACGACGCCGGCTGGTTCAGCGTCGTCGCGCTCACCCCGACCGCGCCGGTGCACGCCGACGGCGCACCGGTGCCGCTGGACGCGCTGGTGGGCGTGCTGGCCGCCACCGAACAGCCGGGCGTGGTGCTCCAGCTGGTCAACCAGACCGTGCCGGCACCGAGCCTCGACGTGCCCTCGGCGTCCCCGGCGGGCGCGTCCTACCAGCAGCTCAGCAACGCCCTCAGCCCGATCGCCGTACCGGCGCACCGGGAGTCGTCGGTGAGCGTCCGGATCGACGCCCGGAGTCTCGCCGAGGCCCTGCTCGACCACACCGCCGACGCCGAGGCCGCGGCGGCTCTCGTCGCCAGCCTGGGTCGCCGGGTCGCGACCAGCCTGCGCCGGCTCGGTATCGCCTGCCGGGTGCTGGACACCCGGGATTTGGTCGCCGCGCTGGCCCGGTCCTGCGACGTCGAGCCCGGCGGTGACGGCTCACCGGTCCGCGAGGAGTGGACCCGGTGGCACTCGGCGCAGCTGGTGCACCGCACCTTCTGGCTGCGCACCTGGCCGGCCTCGACCGGGGCGATCGGTGCGCTCTTCGACCGGGTGGCGGCGACACCGGCCGCGCAGACCAGCATGGCCCTCGTGCTGGACCCGGCCGGCGGTGACGACGTGGCGGTACGTGCCCTGATCCGGCTGGCCGCCCGGCCCGACGACGACATCGCCGCCCTGGAGCGGGCCCTGACCGAGGGCGTCCGGCGGCTCGGTGGGGACCTGCAGCCGCTCGACGGTGAACAGGGGCCGGCCGCCTACGCGACGGCGCCGACGGGAGGTGGAGCGGGATGACGTATCCGGACCGCGACGGGGCCTGGCGGCCACCGTCCGCCCGACGGCCGAGGACGAGTCCCCAGCCTCCGGCCCCGCCGCAGCAGCCGACCGCCCCGGGGCAGCAGTACCCCGGGCAGCAGTACGGACGACCGCAGCCCGGGCAGGTGTACCGCGCGCAGCAGCGCCGGGCGGACCGTCCGGCCAGCCGGCGGGCCCGATGTCCCCACCGCCCGGTGGGGCTACCCGGCCGCCGTCGCGCCGCCGGCCGGCGGATACCAGGCCGGCGTCGCACCGCAGGCCGGCGTGTACCAGGCGGCCGCCGCGCCACCGCCCGGCGGGTACCAGGCCGACGCGGCGCCGCCGCCCGGTGGTACCAGGCCGGCGTCGCACCGCAGGCGGTCGCCGGGCCGCAGGGCGTGCCGCAGCAGGCACCGGCGCCGCTGCCGCCACCGCCGATGCTGGCCCGACGTCCCGCGGCCGAGGCACCGGTCTCGGCCGGACCGCCGTGCCGGCCGACACGGCGAGCGCGGACGGCGAGACGAGCGCCGGTACGGCGGCCCGCCGGCTGGCGGCTCCCGCCGTGACGGCCGCCCCGTTGGCCGCGCCGGCAGCCTGGCCGCCGCCGGGTCCCGGGCCGACGGGCCGCAGGACGGCGGCCCGCCCGCGAACAGCGCCGCGCTCGCGGAGCCGGACCGGCCCGTCGGGCCGGATGTCGCGCCTGCACATCGGCTGGCACTCCATCTCCCGGGCGGCGTTGAGCCGGGTCGCGGTCGCCCCGGCCGCCGGCGCGGGCCTGATCATCGGACGCGACCGGCAGCACGCGGCGGTACCGCTGCGGCTGTTCGCGCCCGAGCCGGTACGGGCCACCCTGGTCGGCGGCGTGTGGGTGGCGCAGCTGCTCGTCTTCCGGGCGTTCTCGCTGGGTGCCCGGGTCACCGTGGTCACCAACGAGCCCCGCGCGTGGGCCGGCCTCGGCGAGCGGGCCACCGGGCAGTACAACCGGCTCACCGTGCTCAGCAGTGATCAGGGCCTGACCGGTGGGGGCACGGCGCAGCGGCCGATGCTGACCCTCTACGACTTCGGCACGACCGGCCCGGCCACCGCGCCGCCGCTCGGTCCGTGGCGTACCCAGCTCACCATGTTGCGCCAGCTGGACCGGGCGGGGGTGGCGGCGCTGCAGGACGCCCAGTTCACCCTGCTGCAACGGCTGGGCAGCGCCGAGGCGGCGCTGGCCGCGTCCGCGCTGCGGCTGCGTCCGCACAGCAGCCAGTTCCTGCAGTTCATGGCGGACGACATGATCGCCCTGGTCGAGGAGGGCACGGACCGGTACGTCTTCCTCGCCGAGACCGCCGTCGAGCAGCAGCAGGTCGGCGCCCCCCGCCGCTGACGCCCGGTCCGCCCCGGTGCGGGGCGAGCCGGCCGGGCGCGGGGCGATCCGGGCGTGGGTCAGCGGGTGGGTGGGGTCCAGGCGAGTTGGACCAGGCGGTTGCCGTGTTTGCGGGTGACCATCCAGGCCCGGCCGGGCGGCAGGACCTGGGGCTTGAGGGTGCCGAAGAGCGGACCCTCCTCGCGCGGGCCGGACATCATGATGCCCGGCGAGGCCAGCTCCCGGATCCGGCCGATCACCGGGTCGAACATCGCCCGCGAGGCGCCACCGATCCGCCGCGTGAGGATCACGTGCAGACCGATGTCGCGGGCCTGCGGCAGGAACTCCAGCAGCGGCAGCATCGGGTTGGTGGCCGCACCGGCGACCAGGTCGTAGTCGTCGACCAGGATGTAGAGCTGCGGGCCCTTCCACCAGCTGCGGGCGTTCAGCATCTCGGGCGTGACGTCCGGGCCGGGCAGCCGCTCCCGCATCGCCGCGGCCACCTGGCTGACCAGGTCGGCGGTCACCTGGTGCGAGGTGCCGTACCCGATGGTGTGCGCCGGGTCGACGCAGCCCAGCAGGCTGCGGCGCAGGTCGATCAGGAGCAGCCGCGCCTCGGCGGGCGTGTGGCTGGCTGCGATCGACCGCGCCAGGCTGCGCAGGAAGGAACTCTTGCCGCTCTCCATGTCGCCGAAGAGCAGTGCGTGCGGCTCGGCGTCGAAGTCCAGCCAGACCGGCTGCAGGTCGGCCTCGGCGATGCCGATCGGCACCAGGCCGCCGTGCGCGGGTGGCAGCGCCTCGTACGGCAGTTCGGCGGGGAGCAGCCGCACCCGGGGCGCGGGCGGCCCGGTCCAGTGCTCGTTGGCGAGCTTGACGTACTCGGCGACGGCGTCGGAGAGGTCGTCGACGCGCTGCTCCCGGTCGATCCGGGGCAGGGCGGCGAGGAAGTGGTGGCCGTCGGGGGTGAGGCCGCGCCCGGGGGCCTGCTCCGGCACGTTGACCGCCTCCCGGCGGTTGATCACCGAGTCGGCCGGCTCGCCCAGGCGCAGCTCGATCCGGGTGCCGAACACGTCGCGGATCTGCGCCCGGATGTCCATCCAGCGGTTCGCCGCGGCGACGACGTGGATCCCGAAGCCCAGACCCCGGTTGGCCAGCTCGTTGATGGTCGGTTCGAGGTCCTCGAACTCGGTCCGCATGGTGGACCAGCCGTCGATCATCAGGAACACGTCGCCGAACGGCTCCTCGGCGAACCGGCCCTGCGCGCGGGCCCGCCGGTACGCGGCCGCGCCCTCGATGTTCTGCCGGGCGAACAGCTCCTCCCGGGACCGCAGCAGCCCGTGCAGCTCGGCGACGGTACGCCGGACCCGGTCCACGTCCCGCCGGCTCGCCACCCCGCCCACGTGCGGCAGGTCGGCGAGCGCGCTCAGCGGTCCGCCACCGAAGTCGAGGCAGTAGAACTGCACCTCGCGCGGCGTGTGGGTGAGCGCCAGGCTGGTGATCAGGGTGCGCAGCAGGTTGGACTTGCCGGACTGGGCGGCGCCCACCACGACCACGTTGCCGGCCGCGCCGGACAGGTCCAGCCACATCGGGTCGTGCCGCTGCTCGAACGGCTTGTCCACGACGCCGCAGAGGGCGTGCAGCGTGCCGTACCGCTCCGCCGCGTCGACGGTGACGCCCCGGTCGGGCAGGGTGACCAGCGGCGGCAGCATCTGGCCGAGGGTGGGCGCCTGCTCCAGCGGCGGCAGCCACACCTCGTGCGCGGCCGGGCCCCGGCCCTCCATCTGCCGGACCAGCACCTCCAGCAGGGTGTCCCCCACCACCTTGGTGTCCTCGGCGGCCCGCTCGGCGTCCGGGTCCTCGGCGGGCTGCTCGTCGCGCAGCGGGGCCACGTAGTAGGTGGTGAAGTCGCGGATCGGGTCACCGAGCCGCACCCCGGCGGCGGCCAGCGCCCGGTCCTGGCGCACCGCGCCGGAGACGTACGCGGCCTTCAACCGGACCAGCCCCTCGGTGCCGGTACGCAGGTAGCCGTGCCCCGGCGACCGGGGCAGCTCGTACGCGTCGGGGGCGCCGAGCACCGCCCGGCTCTCCATCGACGAGAAGGTCCGCAGGCCGATCCGGTACGACAGGTGCGACTCGAGCCCGCGCAGCCGCCCCTCCTCCAGCTTCTGCGAGGCGAGCAGCAGGTGGATGCCGAGCGACCGGCCGACCCGTCCGATCTGGACGAACATGTCGATGAAGTCGGGCCGGTGGCTGAGCAGTTCGGAGAACTCGTCGACGATGAACAGCAGGCTGGGCAGCGGCGCCAGCGGCACCCCCGCCGAGCGGGCCCGCTCGTAGTCGCGCTGCGAGGCGTAGTTGCCGGCCTTGCGCAGCAGCTCCTGCCGGCGGGTCAGCTCACCCTGGATCGCGCCGAGCATCCGGTCGACCAGGGCGAGTTCGTCCTCCAGGTTGGTGATCATCGCGCTGGTGTGCGGCAGCCGGTCCAGCGAGGCGAAGGTCGCCCCGCCCTTGAAGTCGACCAGCACGAAGTTGAGGATCTCGGGGCTGTGCGTCACCGCCAGCGCCAGCACCAGCGTGCGCAGCAGCTCCGACTTGCCGGAGCCGGTCGCGCCGACGAGCAGACCGTGCGGTCCCATGCCGTCCTGGGCGGACTCCTTGAGGTCCAGCTCGATCGGGCGGCCGTCGAGCCCGACGCCGATCGGCACCCGCAGCCGGTCCCGGTTGGGCCGGCTGGCCCACAGCTCGTCCAGGTCGAGCTGGTAGGGGTCGTCCTGTTCGAGCAGCTCGGTGAGGCCGAGGTCGTGCAGCACCGCGTTCTGCTCGCCGTGCGACACGGCGGACATCCGCAGCGGGGCCAGCTCGCGGGCGAGCACCTCGGCGCAGGCCAGGTCCAGCCCGTCGGCCCGGCCGACGGTGGTGCTGCCGTCCATGGTGGTGCCGGTGACGGTGCCGTCGGCGGCGACGTCGAGCACGACGGAGCTGTCGTCGAGCAGCCGGGGCGGCGGCCCGGACAGATCGAGGATGGTCACGCCGGCCACCCCGCCCTCGGTCATCAGGTGGTCGGACCCGGCGACCGAACCGCCGTCGATGATCACCAGGACGTGCGGGCCGGCCGGCGCCGGGCCGCCCGGGTCGAAGCGGGGCCGGTTGACCAGCACGTCGTCGAGCATCGCCTCCAGCGCGGCCACCCCGGGCGCGACCAGCCGGACCGGTCCCACCGCGTCGGTCTTGTCGGGGTGCTGCACGTGCGGCAGCCACTTGGCCCACTCCCAGCGGGAGCGGTGCTGGTCCGGCACGCAGACGCCGATGAGCAGGTCGTCGGGGGCGTGGAAGACGGCGATCTGGGCGACCAGCGCCCGGGCCAGGTCGCGCGCCGCTTCGTCGCCGCCGCGCAGGTAGATCCGCGAGAAGTCGCGCAGGGCCACTGCGACCGGCAGGTCCGGCACCACGGAGTACGTGTTGACGAACTTGCGCAGCGCCATCGCGCAGAGCGGTTCGAGCTCGTCGACCGGCCGGGTCTGCGGCGGCACCAGGCGGGTGGCGACCTCCTGCGCCCCGACGGCGACCCGGACGACGGTGAAGTCGGCGTCACCGCGGCGGCGTTCCCACAGCCGACCGCTGTCCACCAGGGTCCAGAGCGTCTCCGGGTCCGGGTTGCGGTAGTACATCGCCTCGCGCTGCTGCCGGATCGTGTTGCGGACCTGGGCGCGCAACTGGGAGAGGTGACGCAGGTACTGCCGGCGGGACTCGATCATCTCGCGCTTGCCCGGACCGGTGGTGTTGGTGACCATCATGGCGATCATGCCGAGGATGGAGACGCCGTACATGCCGCCGGCCACGTAGGTCAGCGGACCACCCCGCTGGACACCCATCATCAGGCCCATGGCCGCGGCGCCCGCGCCCATCGGCAGCACCATGAGCATCCGGGTCCAGCCCTTGCCACCGGCCGGCGGCACCTCGGGCGGCGGGTCGAGCAGCAGCTCGCCGGACGGCATGGTCGGCGCCGGACGGCGAGGAGGGCGCTTGACGATCGTGACTGTCACGCTGTTGCTCTCCCCATAAGCGACGGATCGGTGCTCATCCTAGCCATCGACGGCCGACGCGATCTGCCGCACGTCCGACCGGCCGGATCCCGTTCCGGTACGCCGAATGCGGCCCCCACCGGCGCGGACCGGGCCTGCTAGGTTGTCGGGCGAACATCGGCGTCCTACAAAGAGGTGACCGCGTGACCTCACCGGTTGGCCCAAGCCTGGCCCGGGTGACCGTCGATGCGCCGCAGCGTCGGATGGACATCGCCCTTCCCGACAACATGCTGGTGGCCGAGCTGCTGCCGCACCTGCTGCGGCATGCCGACGGAGCACTGGGCGAGACCAGCGAGCGCAACGGCGGCTGGGTGCTGCGCCGGGCCACCGGCGCCGCCCTGGAACCGCACCGCAACCTGGCCGCGCAGGGGGTCCGCGACGGCGAGCTGCTGCACCTCAACCCGGCCCGGGAGGACTGGCCGGAGCTGGCGTACGACGATGTCGTCGAGGTGATCGCGAGCGGTGCGCGCCGGGCCGGGCAGTCCTGGGGCGCGGCGGCGACCCGACGGTGCGGGCTGGCCGTCACGGCCGTGGCGCTGCTCGCCGGGTTGGCCGGTCTCGCCGTCTCGGGGCCGACCTGGTCGACCCCCGCGGTGATCGCCCTCGGGGTCGCGCTCGCGCTGGCCTTCGGCGGCGTCCTGCTGTCCCGCGCGTTCAGCGACGCGAACGCCGGTGGGGTGGTCGCCGCCGCCGGCCTGCCGTACGCGTTCCTGGGCGGCGCCTGGCTGCTGGCCCCCGCCGACGGGGGTGTCCTCGGCTTCGGCGCGTCCGGCCTGCTGCTGGGCAGCGCCACTCTGCTGCTGTTCAGTGTCCTCGGGCACGTCGGCGTGGCGGGCCTGCCCCGGCTCTTCGTCGCGGGTGTCGCCGCCGCCCTGACCGGTCTGCTCAGCGCGCTGCTCTGCCTGGCCGGCATCTCCGCCACCGGCGCCGCGGCGGTGGCCCTGACCGCCGCCATCGGCCTGCTGCCCGCCTATCCGGTGGTGGCGAGCTGGATCGGCCGGCTGCCCTTCCCGGACCTGCCGAACCGGGCCGAGGAACTGCTCAAAGACAAGCCGATGCCGCGTCGCAACGACGTGTTCGCCGCGGTGGTACGCGCCAACGAGGTGTTGACCGGCCTGCTGCTCGCCGCAGCGGTGTGCAGTGTGCTGGCGATCGGCTATCTCACGGTGCGCCGGGTGAGCCTCGCCGGTGTCCTGCTGGTGGTGGCCGCCGTGGTGGCGCTGCTGCTGCGGGCCCGGCTGCTGCCGACGCCGCAGCAGCGGGTGCCGCTGCTGGTGGCGGGCTTCACCGGCCTGGCCGTGCTGGCGCTCGGCAGCGCGTACGCCGCCGGTGGCCCCACCCCGGGCCTGCTGCTGCTGGCCGGCGCGGTGGGCGTCGCCGGGGTGGCGCTGCCCGCCGCGATCGTGTTCAGCCGCCGGTCGCCGTCGCCCTACCTCGGTCGGGCCGCGGACATCCTCGACGTCCTGGCGATCATGTCGCTGATCCCGCTCGCCTGCGCGGTGATCGGCATCTTCCGGACCGTCCAGGGGCTGTTCGCCTCGATCGGTGGGTGACCGGGCATGGCTTCCCGTCGCGATCAGCTGCACTCCTACCAGTTCATGAACCAGCGGGTCATCTCCGCGTTCGTCATGCGCGAGACCGACCCGGCCCAGTCGCCGCTGCGGCGCGGTGTGGGCGCGCTCTTCGGCGGCCTGATGGTGGCGGTGCTGATCTGCGCCGGCTTCGGCATCTACGGCATCCTCACCCGGGTCGGCACCGACCGGTGGAAGACCGAGGGTGCCGTGGTGGTGGAGCGGGAGACGGGCGCCAGCTTCGTCTACCGGGGCGGCCAGCTCAACCCGACGCTCAACTTCGCCTCGGCGAAGCTCGCCGCCGGCCGGCCGAACCCGCAGGTCTTCCAGGTCGCGGCGAAGTCCCTGGCGGAGGTGCCGCGCGGCGTCACCATCGGCATCCCGGGCGCTCCGACGTCGCTGCCCGACTCAGGCCGGCGGGCCGGTCTGCCGTGGACGGTCTGCGCGGTCCCCGGTGACCAGCCGAGATCGGTGCTGCTGGTCGCGTCCGCCGGCCCGGCCGGCACCGACCTCGGTGACCGAGGGCTGCTCGCCAAGGACGCCGCGCTGGGCATGAACTATCTGGTCTGGCACGGCCGCAAGCACCTCGTGCAGGATTCCCGCACCACGGTGCCGGCGCTGTTCGGGGTGGTCCGGAGCCTGCCGGTGGGCACCGCCTGGCTGAACGCGATGCCGTCCGGGGTGGACATCACCGCCGTTGCGGTCACCGACCGGGACAAGCCGTCCGACAAGGTGCCCGGCCGCCGCAACGGTGACGTGCTGATCGCCGCGACGGGCAGCGGCGACCAGTACTACCTGGTCCTCGACGACGGTCTCCGGCCGATCACCAAGCTGCAGCAGACCGTGCTCAACGCCCGCTTCCCCGGCACGCCGATCCCGGTCACGGTCAACGCGGCCACCCAACTGCCGGTCAGCAGCCGGGCGGGCGGGGACGACCCGGCGACCCAGCCGCCGGCCGTACCGCCCGCGCTGGCCGGCACGAATCCCGGTGAGACGGTCTGCGCGGTGACCCGGAACGCGGCGGAACCGCCGAGCGTGTCGGTCGGCGCCGCGGCGGCCGGTCTGGCCGGCGCGGTCCCCACCTCGGCGACCGACCGGAACGGGCGGGCGCTCGCGGACGCGGTGCTGGTCCCGGCCGGGCGGTTCGCGCTCGTCCGGGTGCCCGGCTCCGGCGGCTACGTCGTCGTGACCGACCTGGGCATCCGCTACGCGGTACCGACCGCGGACGCGCTCGGCATGCTGGGTTACCCGGCCGCCTCGGCCGTCGACGTGCCCACCGCGCTGGTCAGCCTGGTGCCCGCCGGGGTGACGCTCGATCCGGCCGCCGCGGCGAACCCGGTCACCGGACTGTCCCGGACGGGGTGACGGCGGCCGGCCGGCTCAGTTCGGGCGGGACCCGGCCGGTTCGTCGGCCAGGAGCAGCACCGGCGGGCCCGGCTCGACCGGCTCGTCGACGACGGGCAGCACCGGGGGAAGACCCGGCCGCCAGCGCCGGCGGCGGGCCGCCGCGGTCATCACCAGCACGCCGACGACGGCGAGCACCGCGAGCAGCGAACCGCCGAACGCGAGGTCACGCCGGCGGCGTTCCGTTCCGCTCTCCGCCAGGGAACCACCGGCGACCCTGGGCAGCGGCCGGGCGCTCGGCGTCACCACCCGGTTGGTGAGGGCGGCGTACGGGTTGACCACACCGGCGCCGTAGGTCTCGTCCAGCGGGGCGGGGCTGGCCGTGGCGACCAGCGCCCGGACGATGTCCGGCCCGACCAGGTCCCCGCGCTTGGCGCCGACCAGCGCGGCCGAGGCGCCCACGAAGCCGGCGGCCACCCCCGTGCCGTCGACCAGCACGATCCCGCGCCCCCGTTGCAGGGTCGGTACGCCGACACCCGGCGCGACCAGGTCGACGAAGTCCCCGGCCGGCGAGTCCGCCCAGATCCGGCCGTCGGCGTCGACCGCGCCGACCCCGAGGACCCCGTCGTACGCGGCCGGGTACGGCTTACGGGCACGGTCGCCGTCGGCGCCGTCGCCCGTACCGGTGGCCGCCACCAGCACGATCCCCCGACTCACCGCGTCGGCCACGGCGTCCCGCAGCGCCCTGGTGTCCCGGTCGACGGGGGTGGCGACGACGATCACCTGGACCTTCCGCGCGACCGCCCAGGAGATGCCCCGGGCCAGCCACGCCGGGTCCGCGACCGGCGTGCCCGCGACGTCGTCCGGCACCACCCGGACCGGTTGGATCTGCGCGCCCGGGGCCAGGCCGACGGCCGGGCTGCCGTCGGCCGGCTGCGCGGCGATCACCCCGGCGACCTGGGTGCCCGTGCCGGCGCAGTCGGTGTCCGCGCGGCCCCGGCCGGAGACGGCGTCGAAGCCGGGCAGGACGTGCCCGCGCAGCTGCGGCTGGTCGGCGTCGACACCGGTGGAGAGCACCGCGACGACCGCGCCGCCGCCCCGGGTGAACGGCCACACCGCATCGGGCGTGAGCATCGCCCGGGGCCACGGGGGCACGGCACCCACCCGGGCCGGTTCGGCGCAGTTCGTGCCCGGCGCCGCCGAGGCCGGCACCGGCACCAGAACGCCGGACAGGACACAGGCCAGCACGGCGGCCAGGCGGCGACTCATCGACAGCACCGCCCGATGATATTCGGGTGGACCCGCCCTACGGGTGACCGGCCAGGGTGGCCCGTCGGGTGGTCAGGTCGGCCCGGTGGAAGCGTTCCGGGGTGCGGTCCCGCAGCCGGCGGCCAGCGTCGCTGAAGAACGCCGCGTCCGGCAGCACCTCGGCGCCGGCCGGGAGGAACTTCAGCGCCTCGTCGAGGCAGGCGACGGCGGTGGCACGCCACTGCGCGGCCTCGTCCTCGGGCACGTCCGGCAGGCCGGCCGCCAGCGCCATCATGTCGGCGATCTCCACCCACTGCCCCGCGTCGAACAGCACCGACGGGTCGTCGGCCGCCCCGAACGTGACGGTCGCGCCGGGACCCGGCGGGGTCGGCCGGTCCGGCAGCGCGAACACGACCTCGCGCGGCAGCCCACACTGTGCACACTCGCCGTGGTAGCGGCGGGCGAGCACCCCGTTCCGGTCGACCAGGGACTCCGCCCAGGCCACCTCGACTCCGCTGCATTGTGGACAGCCGTGCAGGTCCAGATAGAGGTGGGCTTCGTCACGGGTGCGGGGCGCGGGCAACACGGCACGATGATATGTCCATCGACTGTGGCGGGCGGTAACCTGTCCGTCGCTGTTCGCCGACCCCGAGGAATGTCATGCGGAAACGGATCGTCGTGGGTGCGCTCGTCGTGCTCCTCGTCCTCGTCGGCGCCGCGGCCGTCGCGGTGAGCACGGTGTGGAAGCCGGAGAGCCGCGAGCAGATCGCGGCACGGCTCACCGGCACGGGGAAACGGTTGACTGAGGCCGGGACGGCACGCGTCACCTTCACCTCGGAGATGAAACCCCAGTTGGGCGGCCGGAAGGTGACGCTCCAGGGCACCAGCCTGGTCAGGTTCGGCGACCGGCCGTCGTGGGAGACCACCTACACGCAGATCGCGGCCACCGGTCACCCCACCCTGCAGGCCAAGGGCGTGCACGTGGACGACGACACCTACTTCACGTCGCCCAGCATGGTGGCCGAGGACGGCCGCCCCTGGTTCGACTCCCACACCCTGGCCGACTGGGGCAGCGGGTTCTCCGACCCCGACCTGGGGGTCAGCGACCTCATGGTCTGGCAGCGGTTCCTCGACGACGTCAGCGAGCAGATCGCCGCCAACGGCGAGACCGACGAGCTGCCCGACGTCAAGGGCGCACCCCACGAGTACCGGTTCCGCTGCACCCCGAACCACGACGTCTTCTGCCCGCCGCCCTTCCGGACCTCGCTCGATCTGGTGTTCAACCGGGTGGTCCCGCCGCTCTTCTCCGTCTGGATCGACGACGCCGGCCGGCTGCGCCGGCTCGACGTGGAGACGAGCGTGCTCTACGTCGACGACGGCCGGGGCACCGACGACGGGTACCAGCACCCGCAGGACGAGTGGGAGATCCGCACGTCGTTCACGCTCGACCAGTTCGGCACCCCGGTGACCGTCACCGCCCCGCCGGCCGACCGGATCACGCAGAGTCGGCAGGTGAACCTGAAGGCGTCAGCGTGAGCAGGAAGAGCACCTCGTCGGCGCCGACCTCGATGCCGTCGTCGCCACCGGGGTTGACCGACAGGCCGTGACCGCCGGGCCAGACCGCCAGCGCGAACGGCAGCGCCACCTCGACCGTCGGCGGCGGCTCGGGGTGGCTACGGGCCAGCGCCTCGGCGGTGGTGAACACCTCGATCACCTGACCCGGGCCGGGCAGCCACGGGAAACCGGGCTCGAGGATCTCCTCCGCCTCGACCGGCCGGGTGGTGGGGATCAGCACCAGCATGTCGAGCAGGCGCTCCAGATAGCCGTACACGTCGCCGGCCCGGGCGGCGGCCCGCAGCGCCGCGGCCGGATCGTCGTCGGGATAGTCGCCGGCCGCGTGCAGCGCCCGCAACTCCGCCTCGACCGCCTCGTCCTCCTCCGCGGCGGTCGCCAGCTCGGCCAGCGTCGGCACCGTCACGTCGCCGACCGCGGCCTCCTCGACGCCCTCGATCGACAGGTACGCGTCGACCGGCGTGCCGGGGTTGATCGCCAGCCGCCACTGCGGGTCCGGCCACTTGCGCCGCAGCTCCGCGTAGTTGGTGACGGTGTAGCCGTTGACCGCCCCGCCGAACTGGCCGGCGAGCGCCTGCACCGACGTGAACACCGGCAGGAAGACCTCGTCGAAGGCGTGCACGGTGAGGAACCGCTGGGCCACGGAGTCGTCGCCGGCGATCTGCGGCAGGAACAGGTCCGCCACCGCGACCAGCTGGAAGTACGCCTGCCGGTCGTCCTCCCCGGCCGCCAGCAGCATCGCCTGCTCGACGTCGTTGGCCGGTTGCCAGTCCCTCACGCGGTGTCCCTCCGGTGCGAGCGGGGCAGCAGCGCCCCGCAGCCGTCCGGCGCGGCGAGCTCCGCGCCGGCCGCCACGTTCGCCGCCAGTTCCGCGAGATCCGACGGTACGGGACGCAGCCCGGTCCAGAACGTGGCGAAGTCGTCGGCCACCCGCCGCATCAGCCGCTCGCAGACCTCCTCGGCGGTGAAGCCGTCCCGGTCGCGCGGATCGTCGTCGTCGAGCCAGCCCACCGCGCCGGCGTCCGCGCCGCGCAGCCGCAGGGTGAGCAACCCACCCTGGACGTGGCCGATGGCCAGCCAGTCGGCGGTCAGCCGGTCGCCGAACCAGGCGTTGACGTACCCCAGGTCCTGGGCGCGGTCGTCGCGGAACCCGAACAGCGGCTGGTCCAGCACGAACCCGAAGCCCGGGTGCACGGCCGGCTGCGCGGGCGCTCCCCCGTTGGTCCGGCCGAGGAAGTCGCGGTAGGCGGCCGGCAGGCGTACCCCGAACAGGTCGTCGGCCCGGGCCAGCGCGGCGTCGGAGAGGCGCTCGGTGACCAGGATGCGCGGCGCGGCGCCGGCGCGGGCGGTGAGCCCGCGCCCCGCCGTGGGAGGCGCCCACGCTGACCCCGCCGAGATGCCGGAAGCCGGCGTGCAGCTCGGCCGGGACGAGCGCCAGGTGCCGGGTCTGCGCGACGTGCGCCCAGGTCCAGCCGGGCGGGGTGCCGACGCTGCCGGTCCAGAGCGGGTCGTCGGTGCCGCGGGCGACCAGCTCGGCGGCGCACACGTCGACCACCCGCGCCTCGTCGACGGTGAGGTCGGCGATGACCGGCGGCAGCGCCACCATGAGGCGCGCGTAGGGCGTCCAGTCCGGGAAACCCCACGGGTCCACCGGTACGCCGTGCCGGTAGCGCACCCGCAGCATGGGCGCGGCGGGGTGGGCGGTACGGAAGGCGTAGCGCGCGCCGGCGATCCGCTCCCTCACGGCCGGGCCGCGATCTGCCGGGCCTCGCGCACCATCTCCCAGGCCTGCTCGGCCGACGGTCGACGCCGGTCGTCGCCGGCCCAGCCGTCCTCGGTCCAGTCCCGGTCGTCGATCCGGTGCCGGCGGGCCCACTGCTTCGTCGCCGACTCCAGCCGGTACCACCGGCCCTGGTCCGCCCGGAGCGCGAGCTCGATCTCGCGGTACGTCGCCAGGGCCGCCGCCGCGTCACCGAGGCTGCGCCCGGTCAGCTCGTCCCGGCCCGCCAGGTCGGTCAGCACCTCGAGGTACGCGGCGCGCACGGCGGAGATCCGGCCGGCATCCAGCCGCGCACCGTCGCGCTCGCGCAGCGCCCGCCCCATCGGCGTCCAGACCGCCTCCTCCGGCACCCGGGAGGCACCCGGCGGCACGAACTTGAGCACCTCGTCCAGCGCCGCGGTCGCCGCGACCAGCCGCCCCCGGGCCCGGTCCCGGTCGGCCGGCGGCAGGTCCCGCGCGCCGGGCGGCACCAGCGCGGCGTACCGGTCGGCGACCCAGAGCCACTGCGCGGCGTCGATCAGCCGGGACGGCTCGCGGTCGCCGTAGCCGAACCCGAGGGGGCCGGCCGGCACGTACGGGACGGACGGCAGCCGGTAGACGACCGCCCGGGAGGCACCGCAGGCGGTGCAGGTCTGGGTGTAGCGCCGACCGACCTCGTCGTCGTCGCCGAGGTCCACCCCGGCGCTGCTGATCTCGCCGCCCCGGCCACCGCACGGGCACGGCGTGAGGTCGAGGTGCAGGTGCGCCTCGTGGTGGGTCCGTGCGGGCAGGTGGCTCGGGTCGTGCCGGCGATCACGCTCGGGATACTGCCCGGTCTCCGGGTCCTGGCCGTTGATCAGCCGGAACTCGCGCTCCAGCTCCTCGAGTTGCTCAGCTGTCGGCTGGCCGGGGCGGTCCGGGTGATGGTCCTCCTCCCAGTCCCCGTTGGTGATGCCGTGCCGTTCCTCCCAGGCGCGCTGGGCCCGGTCCATCGCCATCTGCCTGCGCGCCCGCGCCGGATGCATGTCGAAGGCCATGCCGGCCGACTCCTCTCCCCCGTACGGCGTCGCTCTCCCGCCGGTGACTCCCCTTGCGACCGTATCGCGAACCGTCGAACCGCTCGGCCCGTACCCGGGTCGTTCGACGCGGGACTATCGGCGGAAGGCCATGCCGGCCGAAGGCCGGGGGAATATACAGACCGGATCCGAGGCGGCTCGTGATGCTGGATCGTCAGGTCCGCCGCCAGATGCCCGTGACCTGCATGCCGACGGACTCGACGGCCGACCTCGCCTCGTTCTCCAGGTGCTGGAACGAGAAGGCGTCCACATCGCCCTCCGAATCGATCTGCACCTCCCACGGACCGTCGGTGTCCTCCCGGAAGAGCAGGATCAGCAACCGGCCGCCCGGCACGTCGTTCCTTCGCCGGCCGAGGATCTGATCCCAGTCGTCAGTCAGTCGACCGGTGCGCTCCAGACTCAGCACCGACCGCAGAGCGTTCAGGCGATCCTGGTCCATCCCGCCGGCGAACCGCACGACTACTTCCGACTTGAACATCAGCTCCCTGTCCCGGCTTGATCTCGTCCCCGCCGGGGCCAGGACGCTCGACCGGGAAAGAGTCGTGGAACCCGCCTGAGCCGTCCCGGTGCACGGCGCGTATGAACAGAAGAGGGCTCCGGTCCGACGGACCGGTCACCGCGCAGCAGTGGCGACTGGATCGAGCTGCCCGATCACACGAGGCGACCCTCGCCAGCCGGGCGACCCTGGTCAAGCCGCCCCCGTAGCGCCCGCGTCAGTGCTGGAGCGTCAGGTCCGCCGCCAGACGCCCGTGACCTGCAGACCGACGGATTCGACAGCCGACCTCACCTCGTCCTCCAGGTGCTGGAACGAGGAGACTTCCACACCGTCCTCCGAACTGACCTTCACCTTCCACTTCCACGTACCATCGGAATCGTCGCGGATCAGCAGGATCATCAACCGGCCGCCCGGCACGTCGTCACTGCGATCGCCGAAGATCTCATCCCAGTCGTCGCCCAATCGACCGGTGCGCCGCAGACTCAGCGCCGACCGCAGAGCGTCCAGGCGATCCTGGTTCATCTCGCCGGCGAACCGCACGACAACTTCCGGCTTGAACATCAGCTCCCCTTTCTCGGATTGAGCCGCCAGTCGCTGTCCCGGAAATGAGCTGACACCTTACCCGACGCGCTGTGATCGGGCGGCCCGGCATCCGAGAAGACAGCGGGTACCACGTCGCGCCCCAGGAGCTGGGTCTGCTGCTTTGCCCACTCGAACAGGTGGGGCATGCTCGGATTCACGAATTCTTTCCGTACGAATCCATATTTCGGGTGGTACAGCGACAGGTCGGCCTCGCCACTGGACTGCCGTTCCTCGGCGGCCTTGGCCGCCACCGCGTCCGAGGAGATCTGGACGTCGTAGTCACTCGGGTCGGTATCCAGACCCAGCCTGTGCATGGAGTCGAACGGACGGCGCAGTGGATGCTCCGACTCGCCGCCGCGCCATTCCTGGTATCTCCGCTGCGCCTCGGCGTCAGGGATGTCCTCCAGCTTGGGAAGCTCCTTGTGGGCACCGGAGAAGAAGTGCGCGGAAGATCCCTGGAGCCGAAGGTCCACGGCTTGGGGATCGATGCCGTCCAGTCGCAGCGCCTCGTCCAGCGACGTGCAGAAGTCACCGAACTGCTCGGGGGTCATACCCAGCGGCGCCGTACGCGAGTGCCAGTCGGCGACCGCCTCCGGGGAGATGCCCAGCCATTCGCAGTCGGCCGGGGTGACCCGATAACCGGAGTCGTCGGCGGGCAACAGGTCGCTGACGTCGTCGTAGCTGAGCCGACCGTTCTCACCGGTGGCGGGCGGCTCGTCACCGTGGTCGGACCCGGTGGTCCGGTCGCCACCGTCGTCGTCGGCGGTCCGGTCCGTGGGCTCCGTCCCGGTCTCGTCCCGGGCCGTCCGGTGGTCCTCGACGAGCTGCCGGCGCGCCGACGCGCCCGGGTCGTCGGGGTGCAGGCCGAGATGCCGGTCCAGCGCGTCCAGTTCGGACCGGGCGTGCGCGGCGTGCTCCGGGTCGCGGGCCAGCTCGTGCAGGTAGTCCCGCTCGGCGAGCCGACCGAGGTCGTGCGGGCTCAGGTCACCCCGGGTCGGCAATGGCCCGTCGGGTACGGCACCGGGGCGCAGCACGTTCGGCACGTCCAGGTCGAGCCCGGCGCGGGCCCGTTCGCCGATCGCGTTCAGCTCGGCGACCTCGTGCCGGATCGCGCGGGGCACCGCCAGGTCACCGGCCCGGTCGGAGACCTCGATGCGGTAGCCGCCGTCGGGCGGCGGCAGGTGCCCGTCGGGCAGGTCGTGGCCGGCGCCGTCCACCGGCACCGAGCGCGCGACGGCACCGTCGGGCAGGGTGTCGGCCGGGACCACGTCGAGGTCCACCCGTTCGACCCGGACGGGCGGCGCGTCGGCCAGCGCGGTTCGGGCCAGGTCCCGGACGACCTCGGGTTCCGGCAGTTCCCGGGCGGCACCGTGGAACTCGCCGTCCGGCACGGCGGCGGCCGTGATCGGCCGTCCGTCGGTCGACTCGATGCGGGGGTGCGGGTTGACGACCCCGCCGTCGCTGATCGGCTTGACGCCCTTCCAGTCGCTGCCGAGCAGGGCCTCTTTGCCCACCCACGTCTGGTCACGGCCACTGCGGCCGGCCGCGCCGGCGCGGCTGATCTCCTGCGGCTGCGGATAGTCCGGGGAGCCGAACCGGTGGCGGGCGGCCCGGTCGAGGATGTGCTGACCGGCGTCCCGCTCGTGCCGCATCCGCTCGGGCAGCTGGTCCGGATGGTCGACGCCGTACCGCTCCAGCAGCGGCCCGACGTCCAGTTCCGCCTCGCCCCGCTGCCACCGGGCGAGCTGGTCGAGGTGCTCGTCGATCTGCCGGACGCCGGCCCGCAGCTTGCCCAGTACCGCGTTGGCGCGGTGTTCCGTGTTCGGCGCCCACTCGTAGCCCGCCCGGGCCCAGGCGTACGCGCCCCGGTCGACGGCGTGCACCTCGATGTGGTGGACGCCGGACTCGCGGTACCAGCCCTCCAGGAAGGAGTTCCACCCGTCGGAGAAGCCGCGCCCCTGGGCGCCGTCGGACAGCTTGATCGAGCTGTGCGTGACGTACAGGCTGCCGTCGTGCTCCCGGGCGAACACCCGTACGGTCCGGCCGGCGTGGCCGCCGTTCGCGTCGACCACTTCGAGGCGCAGGACCACCTCGTTGCGGTAGACGCTGATCGGGTGGTTGTGCTCGTCGAAGCGGACCCGGAAGCCGTCGCCGAACTCGCGGCCCTCGATCTGCCGCCCGAACTCGGCTTTGACCTCGCCGGCCCACTTGGCGGCCTCGGCCTCGGTGACCGGGATGAGCTCGTCGAAGGAGGGTCGCCGGCCCTCGTGCTCCCACGGCTTGTCCGTCCAGTGCCCGTCGTGGCTGGGCTCCACCGGGGTCGCGTCGCGCGGCGCCGGATAGCCCGGATCCAGGTCGTGCGGTGCCGGGTCGTGCGGTGCCAGGTGGGAGGTACCGGGGTCGTGCGGCGCCGGGTGTGACGTACCCGGGTCGTGGGGCGCGGAGTGGGACGGCGCCAGGTCGTGCCGGGCGGCCCACGGCGCAGCGGTGTCATGCCCGGCCGTCCGCGGCGCAGCGACGTCGTGCCCGACCGCCCACGACGGGGCGGCGTCGCGCCCGGCGGCCCACGGCGGGGCGGGGTCGTGCGTCGTACGGCCCGGCGGTGCCAGGTCGTGCGGCAGGCGCTGTTGCGGCACCGCGTCGTGCGGGGTGCCGTGACCGGCAGATCCGTGGGTCGGCGGCGCGTCGAGGCGGCCACCGATGACGCCGGTCAGCCGGGAGGTGTCCGGCAGGCCCCAGTCCTGGACCCGCCGGTACACCTCCGGTGGGTCGACCCGGTGACCCAACGCGGCCAGGTCCCGGTCGACGCCGCTGATCTCCCGGCGCAGCCGGGCCTGCTCCTCGGGGCGGCCACCGGCCCAGTCGTGCAGCCGCTGCAGGTGCACCCGCTCGTTGAGCCGCGCCGCCACGTGCGGTTCCACCCGGGGCGTGGCCTCGGGACGGGCCGCCTCCCCGCCGCCGAAGATCCGCCCGAGCGCGGTCATGGCCCGCCGGACCAGCCCGTGCGGCTCGGGACGGGTCTGCGCCGCGTGCTGCATCGCCAGGGTTTCGGTGATCTCGTGCACCCACACCCGGGGGAGCTGGTCCGCGGCCACCCGGTGGTTGACGTACACCAGGTGCGGGTCGTCCGCCGTACCGGCGCGGACGATCGTCTCGGCGAGGTCCCGCATTCCGCCGGCCACCTGGGGCACGAAGTGCCGCTCGCCGCCGTCGGCGAGGGTCACCTTGACGTACGGGCCCTCGGAGTGGACGGCGACGACCCGGCCGTCGGCGAAGTCGGTCGGCAGTGTGCCGTGCGCCGCCCGGTGCAGCTCGCCCAGCGACACGTCGGGCTGGTTCCAGGGGCGGCCGTACGGCACGAAGTCGGTGTCCGCGATGGGGCTGGCGTTGTGCCGCACCTCGTCGACCGGGGTGCGCTCCGGTGCCGGCGCGACCAGGTCGGCCGCCTCGTCGGCGAAGCGGTCCACGACCGCCGCGATCTCCTCGGCCGACTTCGGCTGCACCCGGCCGTTCTCCGCCCGGTCGACCAGGTGCTCGCCGGCCCAGCGGCCCAACTGCTCGGGGCCGCCCCGGCCGGCGAGCGACTGCCGCACGCCGTCCGGGGTGAGCGGCGCGGGCGGCGGCGGGTCGGCCGGGGTGACCGGTGCCGGCCCACCACGTCCGCGTCGCGTACCGGGACCTCGCCGGGACCGGCTCCTCCAGGGCGCGCAGCGCGTCCGGGGTGGGGCGCTCGGCCACCGGGGGCGGCCCGTCGCCGGGCGGGCCGGCGTCGTGCGGCGGGGGCGCCCCGTCGGACGCGTCGGGCAGCCGGAGCTGCTCGCCCACCTCGTCGTGCAGGGTCCGCCACGCCTCGCGCAGCGACTCCTCCACGTGCGGGCCACGCGCCACCGGATCGGCGGGCAGGTGCGACGAGAGCACCACACCGGCCGGCTCGGTCTGCCGCCAGCCGCCGCCCTCGACGGCCTCCATCGGCGGGCGTACCACCACCGAGCGGCCCGGCGGCACCGACTCGTTGACCTGCACCACGACGTCGACCTCGAGGCCGTCGCCGTACCGCACCCGCAGGGTCCGCGCCTGCGGGTCCCAGTCGGCGCGGTGCGGCTGGTCGGCCGGGCCGGCGTCCCGTCCGCGTACGAGTTCGGTCACCTCCCGGTCGAGCACGGCCGCCACGTCCCGGGGCGCGGCCACCGGCCGCTCGGGCACCGGCCCGTCGACCGGCACCAGCCGGGCGGGTTCTACGCCGCGTACGTCCCGCCCGCCGGCCAGCTCTCCCGTTCCCGCCGCAGCCGCAGGATCTTCGTGAACACCGCCGCGTACGTCCGGTCCACCGTCCCGTCCGAGGGAGTGCCCGCCAGAGTGGATTTCTCGATCACCAGGAGGCGGTCCATCTCCGGATGTCCGAAGCGGTACTCCACCTGTGTCTCGGTTTCCCGGGTCTTCCGGAAGTCGACCAGAATTGCCATCGTCGCTGTGCCGTCCCCACTTGATGTCGAGATCCTCGCCGGTCCGCTCCGGCACGATGTCCTGCCAGTTGTGCTGCTCGTTGGCGGCCTCGTGAGCGGTACGGTAGTCCGCCTCGGGATGCTGGCGCATGTAGTTCGACTCGGCCAGCTCGTGTCCGAGCAGGACCAGGTCCTCCGGCAGCGGGTGCCCCTCCCGCAGCCGGATCCACGCCTCGGCGATGTCGGGCGACGCGTCGAACCGCCGCATCTCGATCGTGCCGTCGTAGTCCCGGATCGGGTGGTCCTCGACCATCAGGTGCTGCTTGATCTGGTGGATCTCGGCCGGCGTGAAGGGACCGCCGCCGTCGGGGCGGGGGGTGTCGGCGAGGTTGGCGGCGATCTCGGCGACGTCCGCGTCGTCGGCGCGGAACCGGTCGTACGCCCGGTCCGCCCAGTCGAACGCCCGCACCTCGTCCCGCGGCCGGATCGCCGCACCGGTCGACGCGTCGGGAGCGGGATCGTCCGCGTCCCGCTGCGCAGCCGGCTCGTCCCGCACCGACTCGTCCCGCGCCGACTCGTGCCGGGTCGACTCGTCGCGGGTCGGCTCGTCGCGGGCCGGGAGGTGGTCGTCGGCGTGGCCGGGCGTGGCGTGCTTCGCCATCCGGGGTCCGTCACCGGTGGGGTCGGGGCGGCCGGCGGGTCCCTCGGATCGCGAGGCTCCGCTCTCGAACTCGGTACGCAACTCCCTGAGTCGGCGCTCCAGCGACCCGATGTCGCCGAAGTGCTCCCGCCGCCACGCCTGCGCCGTTACGTCATCACGCTTAACCCTCGCATCCATCCGCGTCCTGCGGTAGTCAGTGCCCGCCAGGTGTTCGCGAATTACGGAGGGGTCCACACCCCGTTCGATGAGACGAATCGTCTCCTGCAGGCGCACGTGATACTCGACGATCGTGTCGTATTTCTTCGACAAGATCCGCTGCGCGTTCTTCATCTCGACCTGCATGCCGTTGGCGCGCTCCCGGACCGCCTCCGTACCCAGGTCGCCATGGAACCGGTCCATCAGCTGCCGCACATGGTCAATCTCGTGCTCTAGATCGAGGAAGCGCATACCGTCGCGGTATCTGATCTCTCGCTCTTCCCGAAGCAGTACCTTGCCATCAAGGCTGTAGACGTGCCGCAGCACCACGTTTGGTCCAGTCGGATCCTCCACCAGCCGGAACCCGTGCTCGTCCAGGAACCGCACCACCTCCGGAAACTCCGGGTGCAGCTCCATCCGCACAGTGCCCTGCCGGATCGACTCCGGCGTGGGCGGCTCGCCGACCTCGGCGCCAGCGCTCCGCATCACCGGCTCGTCCACCGGGGGCGCCTGCTCCGGGCGCGCCCCGGTCGGTTCGTGCGGCGGACGCTCGGGCGGTGGGCCGCCGTCACCGCCATCACGCGCCGCCGGCACCGTGTCCCGCGTACCGGTCTGGTGTTCGGGGCGTCCGGCGGCCCGGTCGGTCGGTGCCGTCCCGGCGTCGCGGGTGGGGTCGGCACCGCGCCGGCTCGCGCCCTCGCCCTCGGCGCGGGGAGCGGCGTCGGCCGGTCGGCCGTCGTGGGGGTGCGTCGGTGCCGGGTCGGCGCCGTCCCGGACGGACCGTTCCGTGCCGCGCGGCGTCTCGCTGCCCGCCGGCACCCGGTCCCCGCCCACCGGCGTGCGGTCGCCGCCGACCCGGCTGCCGCCGGCCGGGCACGGTCGCCGCCGGGTGCCAGGCTGTCGCGCGGTCCGACCCGGTCGCCGCCCACCGACGTCCGCTCACCGCCGGTCCGGGCACCGTCCGCCGTGGTCCGCGCCTCACCAGCCGGAGCGCGGTCCGTCGGCACGCGATCGGCCGCCGCACGATCAGTGGGTACGCGATCCGCCGGCGCACGATCCGCCGGCACACCATCGCTGGGCGCACGGTCCGTCGGCACCCGATCGGTCGGCGCACCATCGGCGGGCGCACGGTCCGTCGGCGCACGATCGGCCGGCGCGCCATCGGTAGGCACGTGATCTGCCGGTCCACGGTCCGCCGGCACGCCATCGGACGGTGCACGATCGGTGGGCGCACGATCCATCGACACGGAGTCGGAGGTGCGTGCGGTCGACGGGCCGGTGCGGTCGCCGGTCGGTGCGCCGTCGCCGGGAACGCGTACCCGTTCGATGGTGCGGGGGTCGGCTCGGCCGACCGGACCGGCTCGCCGGCACGCGTGCTGGTGCCGCCGCCCGACGCGTTCTGCCGAGGGCCCCCACCCCCGCCGCCACCGTCACCGGAGCGGGCCGACGTGCCGCTGCCCGACTCCGCCCGGCTGCCGGCCGGCGGATCGGACCGGGTGCCGCCCATCGACGCCGCGGTGGCCTGCTGAGCCTTCGGGTCGACGTCGAGCTTGCTGAAGTGCTCGTCCCGGGCCTGGGCGATGTCGGGTCGGTCGGCGAGCCCCTCCGGCGCGTGGGCCACGCCGTCCCGGCCCTGGAAGGCGACGTAGCCGTCGCTGGTCAGCAGCAGGCCTTCGTGGTTGTTCGCGCGGGTGGCCAGGACGTTGAAGCCGCCGTCATGGCCGGGCAGCACGTGCACGTCCGCGCCGATCCGGATCGGGCCGAGCCGGGTGTGCGGGAGGCTGAACTTGGCCTGCTCCAGCACGGTCTGGGTGCCGAAGATGACGCCGGCCGCGCCGCCCTGCACGGCGCTGTGCCCGACGGCCTTCCAGTCGATCTTGTTCTGGCCGCCGCTGCCGACGTAGTCGGCGTACTCCTGACCGAGGGCGAGTCCACCACCGGCGGCGGCACCACCGATGGCGTGGCCCAGCGGGCCGCCGAACATGCCGGCGCCGAAGGCCGCGCCCTGGACGACCCCGTCCTTGACCTGCGCCCAGTCGACGCCCTCGGTGCGGTTGCCGGAGAGG
This sequence comes from Micromonospora sp. R77, assembly GCF_022747945.1. Lineage (NCBI taxonomy): Bacteria > Bacillati > Actinomycetota > Actinomycetes > Micromonosporales > Micromonosporaceae > Micromonospora > Micromonospora sp. R77. The sequence goes on along the minus strand of NZ_JALDST010000001.1, from coordinate 4,591,291 downwards.
ATCTGACCGAACTGGCCGAGCAGGTTGCCGCCGCCCATGAAGCCCGCGCCGAAGGCCACCCGGGTGCCGACGTACCCGGCGAACTCACGACCCAGCCCGGCCTCGGCGACCTCCCGGGCGGCGATCTTCGCGAGGGCGTTCTCGCCGACGTCCCGGGCCTCCTTGCCAGCCCACTTGCGCAGCAGTTGCTGGCGGATCTCCTTGGCCAACTGCCGCTGCACCTCGCGGACGGCCTGGTTGCGCAGCGTACCGTTGATCTCCCGGGCGGCGAGCCCGCGCAGTGCCTGCGCGGCCATCCGGTTGGCGACCGCCTTCGAGATGCCGCGCGCGGCGACCGTGCGGGCCGCGCGGCCCAGCGCGGTCTCGGTCATCACCCGGGTCCCGGCCGCGACCACCCGGCCGGCGACGATCCGGGCGATCTGCGGCACCACGGTACGGACGGCGGCCGGGAGCACCCGGCGGGCGACCGCGGCGGGCAGCTTGCCGAACAGACGGGTGATGCTGCGCATCACGATCCGCATCGCGATGGAGGCGATCTTGCCGACGGTCTTCTCGGCGGCCTGGGCGAGCGCGATCCGGGTGCCGGCGAAGAGCCCGGGAGCGGCGCCCAGCGAACCGCCGCCGGTCGGGATGGCGGCGGCGATGAGCATGAAGAGCGAGACGGCGAGCATGATCAGGTTCAGCGCCGCCATGAACTTCATCAGCTCGACCTCGAGCCCGAAGTTCTGCACGCCGCGCTGCATCTGCGCGGCGCTCTCCGCGGTCTGGCGCAACCCTTCGAGGTAGGCGAACCACTGCTCCATGAAGACCTGTGCGGCGCCGTCGCCCGACCAGCTCTCCAGGATGGGGTTGGCCATCTGCATGACGTCGGAGTACGCGTCGTTCAACGCCTGGGCCAGGTCGCCCCACTGGTCGGCGAGGTCGTACGCGCTGTTGGCGCTCGCCAGCGGGATCGGCCCGAGCAGCAGTTCACCGACCCAGCTGCGCGCGCCCGGGATCCACTCCTCGACCTCGGCGAACCAGTCGAGGATGGACGTCATCAACTCGTGGTCGTCACTCACCGCGAGCCCCCGTCACCGGTCGGACCACCGGTCTCGCCCCCGCCACCGTGATCAGGTGACCGCGTTGCCGATGTCGGCGCCGCCCTGCTGGTCGGTGGCGTCGTAGTTCACCATCGCCGTGGCGACGAAGTCACCGATCGCGGTGAGCTTGGTGCCGCAGTAGAGGGCGCTCTCCTTCACCGCCTGGTTGGCCGGCACGGTCGTGTCGTTCGCGGCCGGCACGGCCATGTGGTAGTTGTCGTTCACGAACGGGTCGGTGAACTGGTCCGACGGGAAGGTGTCGCCCCGGCCCTCGTGCTCGTCGATCGCCGACTTGATGCCCTTGAGCTGGGCCGTGAGTTCCATGCCCTTGCTGCGGATGCCGTTGGCGATACTGATGATCTCGCCCGGCGTCGACGTGATCTCGATGTAGTTACTCATCGCCGTCCTCGTTCCGCATCCGGACGTCGGCGTCGTGGCTGCCGACGAAGTTCTCCATGTCGTTGGCGGCGAGCCCGCGCAGGTCACCCGGGAGCGTCGCGCTGAGCAGCTCGCTGCTCTGCCGGCCCGCCTCCTCGACCGCGGCCCGGACGGTCCGCAGGATGCTCGCCGAGAGCGCCTTCGAGTTGGGTTGCCGCAGCACGCGCGGGTCGATGTCGAGTTCGAGCAGGTGACCCCGGGGACCGACCACGGCCTTGATCATGCCGTCCGGCGACCAGGCGGTGCCGGTCACCGACAGCATGCGCTGCTGCAACTTCGGCAGCTCCCTGGTCGCCTTCTGCAGGTCGGCCATCATGCCACGCAGCACGCCCCAGTCCGGCCGTCCCGGTACGTCCGCCATCCCCACGCTCTCAATCCCCGTTGGTTCCTCCGGCCGGCACCGGCAAGCGGTGACCCGGACGGGTCACCGGCTGCCGGCCACCGAACTACATGCCGGACGCGATCTGCTGGTCGATCTGCTGCATCCGCTCCGCCGAGGCACCGAGCTTGACGCCGACGCCGGCCAGCGCCGTCTTGATCTCGGTGGCGCCCTGGTTCCACTTCTGCCGCGCCTCGTCGCAGGCGGTGCCCGCCTGGCCGCTCCAGTCCTGGGCGAAGAGCTGGGTGAACGCCGTGTAGAGGTCGTTCAGCTCCCGGTCCATCAGGCCCTCGAAGGTGCCGATGGCGGTGGCGACGTCGCTGATCTGCCCGAAGTTGTACGTGATGGTCATGTCTCGCCTCTCCGATCTGAACTGCGTGCGGTCAGCCGCGCAGGATGCTGATGACGGAGCTGTCGCCGGTCGACGCGGCGGCGGCCCGGATCTCGTTCGCTGCGTCCTCGTCGTGCACGCCGTACTGCTTGGAGGCGTTGCTCATCTTGCCGGCCAGCTCGTCCAGGGCGTTGATGATCTTCGTGAGACCATCGTTGAGCTGCACGGAGACGTCCTGGAGGGCGTTGTTGGCCGCACCGGCCATGCCGGCGCCGCCGAGCGACTGGATCCGGTCGAGGAGCTGCGCCATGCCGCGCGCGATCCCCTGGCCGGTGTCCTCGCAGCGCTGCGCCATCGCGTTCAGCTGCTCCTGGGTGGCATGGACCTGACCCATGCCGGGAGTCCCTGACAAGTGATTCACCCCGTTTCTCGAAGTCGGCCCGCCCCAGCCGGAACGAACCCGATGAGTCGGCTCGCCCTGACCGTAGCGACAGCGGTCCAGCCGTGCCATGCCGGCCCCGACGGAGCTGTCCGTGCCGTCCCTATTGGACCGAAAACATCGACGGTCGGGGCAGGCTGCGCGCACCATTGTGGCATCCGCCCACTACGCTCTCCACTGCGATCCATCGCCAGCTACGGGGAGGCATCATGGGCGTCGACGGTGACAACGGCCCGTACTCGTCGCAGACCGCCGCGAACACGCACGCACCCTGGGTCGAGGGCGGCACGCCGCTCGACGTCGACCTGGCCGGGCTGCGGGACTACGCCAAGCACATGGCGGACCAGCAGCGGGACCTGATGTCGCGCACCACCCACCTGTCCCACCTGTTCAAGATGCCGGGCGAGGCCTACAACGGCGAGGTGCTCGGCGAGGCCGCCTACCTCCGCTCCCAACTGCAGGCCAACGCCTCCGAGCTGAGCGCCTACCTGAACAACCTCGGGCAGACCCTGTTCAACATCGGCTCGGCGGCCCAGACCATCGCCGACATCTACGGCTCCGGCGACGCGACGGGCGCCGCCGACCTCGCCGACGTGCTGTTCGCCTTCGGCGACAAGAGCGTTCCCCGCCCCGACGGCCTGCCCCCCTACCTCGGGCAGACCTACCAGGAGGCGTTGCTGGCCAACGCGGCCAAGACCGCCCCGCCGCCGGAGACCAGCGCCGAATGGCAGAAGCCCGAGCAGACGTCGACCTCGCCGTACCAGACGACGCTGACGTCCAAGGGCCCGAACGGCCTGGTGCGGGAGACGGTCACCACGAACGTGCCGGGCAGCGGCGTCAGCATCGTCACCACGACGATCTACGACAGCAAGGGCAAGGTGGTGAACACCACCACCAGCCGCACCACCACGACGTACGACTACGCGACGAACTCGCAGGTCCAGACCGTCGAGAGTGGAAACAGCACGACCAGGACCACCACGCAGTACGGCAAGGACGGCTCGATCGTCAACTCCGAGAGCGCGAGCACCACCTCCACCAACGGTCACGAGACGCCGACCGGGCGCCGGGTCGTCACCGTCGACCCGCAGACCGGCGAGCGCGTCGAGACGACGTACGTGGTGCGGGACGGCAAGGAGGTCGTGTCGGACCGGGTGGTCATCGGCCGCGCGACCAAGGGCGAGACGGGCTACGAGGAGCCGATCGCCAACAAATACGACCCGATGTCCCCGACGAACGGCTGAGCCGATGTCCGACTACTGGGGCGCGAAGGCGGACCCGAACTACGGGTACAGCCCGTACAGCGGTCAGCTGCACTACGGCCAGTACCAACTGTCGTCCGCGCCGTTCACCTCGAAGGCCGGCGACGGCAACTCCACCACCATCGAGATCATCAAGACCCGGATCCACAACATGCATCCGGAGCTGATCTCCGCGCTCGCCGACCAGTGGCTGAACGCCTGGACCGTGCTGGACAACATCCGCAGCTACGTGCTGAAGGAGAGCAACCTCCTGCGGGACAAGAGCTGGGACTCACCCAAGGCCCGGGACGCCTTCCTGCAGAAGGGGCCGGGCGAGGCGCTGGCCTACCTCGACGTCTGGATGGACGCGGCGCAGAAGAACGTCACCGCGCTGCGTCACCTGGTCACCATCGCCCAGGACGCCCGCCGCGACATTGACGCCCTCGTGGCGGAGTACGAGCAGAAGCTCAAGGACGCGCAGGACGTCGACCTGGCCGGCCAGCTCAGCGAGTGGTTCGACACCGACCGCTACTGGATGACGACGTGGGGCGACGCCGAGAAGTACCAGATCCAGCAGCAGGTCCAGGAGGTCCAGCAGGCCTACCAGAAGAAGGCCCAGGAACTGGCGTACAAGATCGGCAACCAGCACTACGAGTACGTGAGCATGCTCAGCGGTGGGGTCGGGCCGCCGTACAAGCCGATGGACGCGGTGCTCAACACCCCGGGCAACCCGCCGATGCCGGTCCTGCCGGGCCTGCCCGGCGGTGGTCCGGGTGGGGCCCCGCCACCGCCGGCACCCCCGGCGCCCGCACCCGCTCCGCCGCCTGCGCTGCCCCCACCGGCCAACCCGAACAACCTGAAGGGGCCGAACGCAGCCCCGGTGCCGGTGCCCCAGGTGAACACCGCGCTGCCCCCGAAGCCTGCGCTGCCCCCGAACCCGGCCCTGCCCCCGAACCCGGCCCTGCCCCCGAACCCGGCCCTGCAGCCGAGCCCGGTGCTGCCGCCGAACCCGGCCCTGTTCGCGCCGCTGCCCGCACCGCCGCCGTTCCTGTCGAAGGGGGCCCGACCGGCCTGCCCGGCGGCGCGCCGAAGGGTGCGCCCGGCCTGCCGCCCGGCACGCCGAAGGGTGCGCCCGGCGTGCCGGGCGGCCAGTCGCAGCCTTCGAACCCCGGCCAGTTGACCAAGAACTCGTTCGCCAAGGGCGGCGGTGCCGGTCAGCCGCCCGGCATGAGCCAGCCACCCGGCCGGACCCTGCGGCGTCCGCCCACCCCGGGCGGCGACGGTGAGCACGGCGGTCGCGGCGTCCAGCGCCCCGGCGGGGGCGAGCCGTCCCGCTCCGCCCCGCCCCAGCAGGGTCGCCCCGGCGACCGCCGGCGGGCGGACCGCCCCGGCTTCGGCGAACGGACCCCGGGGCGCCGGTCGACGCCGAGGAGGCGTTCGGCCGCCCGTCGGGGAACCTCACCCCACCGGTGCTGAAGAACCCCACCGGTGACCGTGGCCGGATCCGGCTCGGCAGCGCCGGGGAACTGCCGCCCGGCATGCGCCCCGGCGGGGACCCCGGTGAGCTGTTGCGCCGGGACGGCACGGCTCCGCCCGTACCAACCGGCCCGGCCGGCCGGACGGGTCCCTGCCGCCGGCCACCCGCGGCCGCCCCGACCGGCGGGCCGCCGAACGCGACCGCGACCGGAAGGCGCCCACGGGCGCCGAGTGGATCGGCGCCGACGACGCCCGCGCCGAGGCCGGCTCGTCGGTGCTGGACGCGCCCACCCTGCCGCCCGGCGGTAGCCGGGTGTCCGGGCTGGAGGAGATCCCGCAGGGGCTGCGCAGCCGCGCCGCCACCCGGTCCACCGGCCCCGCCCGCGCGGCGCGGCCCGGCACCGTCTCCCCCGAGCTCAGCAAGCGGCGCACCAGCGACGAGCGACGCGAGCAGCAGGTCGACGACGAGGCCCGCGGCGTGGTCACCGACGAGCAGGCGTTCGAGGTGCAGACCCCGGGCGGCGGCGTGGTGACCAGCAAGCGCGACGAGCCGGTGTACGAGCCGGAGGTCCGTCGGGTCCTCGGCGGCGACCGGTAACGTGCGGACCGAGGTGGTGATGTCATGAAGATCGGCAACCCCGCGAACTACTATGTCCGGGTCTGGGCTCGCAGTTGGGACGAGGAGCCCGAGCAAGCTGCGCTGTACGAGGGCATCTACTCCTTCGATCTCAACGAGGTCGTGTCGGTGTCGTTCGTGCCTGCGGTGACCACCCCGCGTCCCTGGTCGCTGGACGACCTTCCGGGGGACATCTCCGAGTTCACGACGAGCGAGCAGGTGCGGGTCTACGAGTTGCTCGGCACGGAGTACTCGGTGACCCCCGACGAGACCCGCGCCGGGACCGAGGAACAGTTCGACTGGCCGTACGACTGGGACGCACCCCTCCCACCGCCGCACCCGACGGTCTTCTACGTGACGCCGGAGGAGTTCGCCCGGCTGAGCGCCGACCTCGAGGCGCTGTCGGACATCGCCGGAAAGCTGCACTCCTTCGTCCGACGTGAGGAGGTCGTCGACCACGAGGTCGTCCGTTTCATCGAACGCCGCATCTTGGACTCGCCGCTGCTGGCTCCGGCCAGCGCCCGAGCGATCGGCCGATGACCGAGTAGGTGCTCCGGTGAAGATCGGGAATCCGGCGAACTACTACGTCCGGGTCCGCGCCCGCAGCTGGGACGAGGACCCCGAGCAGGCCGCGCTGTACGCGGGCATGTACGCCTTCGACCTCAACCAGCTCGTCCGGGTGTCGTTCGTGCCGGTGGTGACCGCACCTCGGCCCTGGTCGCTGGACCACCTACCGGCCGACATCACCGAGTTCACCACCCCGCAGCAGGCGCGGGTCCACGAGTTGCTCCTCACCGACTACTCCGTCACGCCCGACGACGAGCGGGCGGGGACGGCCGAGCAGTTCGACTGGCCGTTCGACTGGACAGATCCCGCGACCCGGCCGCGGCCCACCGTCTTCTACGCGACCTCTGACGAGTTCGACCGCCTGAGCGCCGACCTTGAGAAGCTTTCGGACTTTGCCGGTGAGTTGCACTCCTTGGTACAACGGTCGGAAGTGCTGGACCACGAGGTCGTGCGGTTCATCGAACGTCGCATCCTCGACTCCGGGCTGCTGACCCCGGACAGTGCCAACTCGATCGGCCGATGAAGAGCGCGATCCGGTGAAGATCGGGACCCCCGCGAACTACTACGTCCGGGTCCGGGCCCGCAGCTGGGACGAGGAGCCCGAGCAGGCCGCACTGTACGAGGGCATGTACTCCTTCGACCTCAATCAGCTGGTGTGGGTGTCGTTCGTGCCGGCGGTGACCATCCCGCGCCCCTGGTCGCTGGGCGACCTTCCGGGGGACATCTCCGAGTTCACGACGAGCGAGCAGGTGCGGGTCTACGAGTTGCTCGGCACTGCGTACTCGGTGACCCCCGACGAGACCCGCGCCGGGACCGAGGAACAGTTCGACTGGCCGTACGACTGGGACGCACCCCTCCCACCGCCGCACCCGACGGTCTTCTACGTGACGCCGGAGGAGTTCGACCGCCTGAGCGCCGACCTCGATGCACTGTCGGAGATCGCCGGCAACGTGCACTCCGTCGTGCGACGGTCCGAGGTCCTGGACCACGAGGTCGTGCGTTTCATCGAACGTCGCATCCTCGACTCCCCGCTGTTCAGCCCACCCAACGCCCGCTCCATCGGCCGCTGAGCCCCGGCAGCCGGTCCCGGACCGTGCGGCTCGGCCCCGGACAGGAAAAAGGCCCGTCACCGAGTGACGGGCCTTTTCCGTTGGTGGGCGATACTGGGTTTGAACCAGTGACCTCTTCCGTGTCAAGGAAGCGCGCTCCCACTGCGCCAATCGCCCGTGGGCCGTCCGGTGCGGACACCGGCGGTGGTCGGCCCCGCGACGGGGGCCGGATCGCGAGCGGACGACGGGATTCGAACCCGCGACCCTCACCTTGGCAAGGTGATGCGCTACCAGCTGCGCTACGTCCGCGTGCCGCCGGCTGTTCGTCGGCGACGGGAGAACTGTACCCGATGCCAAGATCGCCGCGACGCCGGGCCCCGGGTAGCGGAGCGCCGGTGGCCCGCGGCCGACGTGTGGTGGCGACCTCGACCCCGAGGCACCGGTGCGACGGTCGCCACGAAGGGGTGATTGTGCAGGTCATCGACGGGGTACTGACTCTCGCGACAGCACACCCCATCCCCCTGAAGGAGGCTGTCGTGGGAATCGGCACCAGCATCTTCCTGATCGCGGTCGGCGCGATCCTCACCTTCGCGCTCAATGCCAGCGTCGGCGGGGTCAACCTCGACGTCGTGGGCTGGATCCTGATGGCGGCCGGCGTGCTCGGCCTCATCATGACCACCCTGGTCTGGGGCCGCCGCCGCCAGGTCGTCACCACCACCGAGCCGGTCGAGTACCGCCGGGTCGAGGAGCGTCGGGACGTCGCCCCGCCGCTCTGAGTGAGCCGGGGCCGGTGGAGCTGATCGGTCGCGGAGTCACCCGTACGCCGAGAGGGCGTCGGCCGACGCGGGCCGGCGCCCTTCGTGCGGGTGTGCGATGAGAAGCAGAACGGCCCGTCACCGGTTAGGTGACGGGCCGTTTTGCTCGTTCCGCTGGTGGGCGATACTGGGTTTGAACCAGTGACCTCTTCCGTGTCAAGGAAGCGCGCTCCCACTGCGCCAATCGCCCTCGTCATTGCGAGGTGGAGACGGGATTTGAACCCGTGTACACGGCTTTGCAGGCCGTTGCCTCGCCTCTCGGCCACTCCACCGAGGTTGCCCCCGACATGCGTGGCGGCATCTCCGAGCGGACGACGGGATTCGAACCCGCGACCCTCACCTTGGCAAGGTGATGCGCTACCAGCTGCGCTACGTCCGCACGTCTCCGGTGTTTCCCGGTGACGGATGAGAACTTTAGCCGAGCCCGGGAAGGGTTGCCAACTCGGGGTCCGGTCGGCGCGTCGCCGGAGGTGCCGGACGCCACCCTCGCCCAGAGCTTCCTAGGAGACTGGTGAGCAGGTCAGCGGGGCTGGTGGACCGACCCCGGTCGATGGGACACGCGCGAAGATTGGTGTCCGTGTTCCGACTTGTCTGATCGTCGACGGGCCGTCTCGGTAACTATCTGTGCTCGCGTCGATGGGTTACGGTAGCGAAGTGACGAGACGTGCCGCCGAGATCCGCCTGGATGCCCTGCTGCGCACGGCCTGTGACGTGATCGTGGAACGGGGCCTGGCCAACACCCGGACGGCCGACGTGGCGGAGGCGGCCGGGGTCAGCCAGGCGCTGGTCTTCTACCACTTCGCTACCAAGGACCGCCTGCTCGCGCAGGCCTTCGCGTACGCCGCCGAGCAGGACCTGGCCCGCCTCGACGCGGTGATGCGCTCCCCCGCCCCGCCGCTGGCCAAGCTGCGCCGGATGCTCCGGCTGTACGCCCCGGCCGGCCGGTCGACCTCCTGGTCCATGTGGATCGACGGCTGGTCCGAGTCGCTGCGCACGCCGGAGCTGGAGAAGGTCTCCCGTCGGCTCGACCTGCGCTGGCGGCAGGACCTGGCCACGGTGATCTCCGAGGGGGTGGCCGACGGCACCTTCGACTGCGCCGACCCGGCCGGCGCGGCGTGGCGGATCAACGCCGTGATGGACGGGCTCGCCGTCCAGCTCGCGGTGCACGAGCGGGTGCTCACCCGGCGGCAGATCGGCGAGTGGATCCGCCTGGTCGCCGCCCGTGAACTCGGCCTGGAGCCGCACCAGCTGGACTGATCGCCGGCGCCGGCCGGCCGCGTCGCGGGGGGTGCGGCGGCCGGCCGACGCGGCTCCAGGGACACGGCACCGTCGCGGAAGGCGCGGGCGGGGCCGGTCAGCCGGCGTACGGTCGCGGGGTGGCCGCCGGGCCACGGCGCCGGCGCTCCCGCAGCCGACGCAGGGCCGGCGGGTGGACGTTGGCCCGGCCGAGGTCGCCGTCGTAGTGGGCGAGCACCCGGTCGTCCATCACCCGTCGCCAGAGCGGCGGCACCAGCGCGGCGACCACCATGGTGGCGTAGCCGGCGGGCAGCCGCGGCGACGAGTCGAAGCTGCGCAGGGTCTGGTAGCGGCGCAGCGGGTTGGCGTGGTGGTCGCTGTGCCGCTGCAGCTGGAAGAGGAAGACGTTGGTGACCGTACGGTCGCTGTTCCAGCTGTGCCGGGGGTCGACCTTCTCGTAGCGGCCGGCGGCGGTGCGCTGCCGGGCCAGCCCGTAGTGCTCCAGGTAGTTGACCACTTCCAGCAGGGAGAAGCCGACCACCGCCTGGAGCGCCAGGAAGAGCAGCACCCCGGGCCCGAAGGCGACCGTCAGCAGCCCGAAGAGCAGCACGGTCATCGCCCAGGCGTTGAGGACGTCGTTGCGCCACGTCCACGGGCTGCGGCCGCGCAGCCGGAACCGGCTGCTCTCCAGCCGCCAGGCCGAGCGCAGGCTGCCCGAGACGGTACGCGGCCAGAACGCCCAGAAGCTCTCCCCGAGCCGGGAGCTGGCCGGATCCTCCGGGGTGGCGACCCGGGTGTGGTGGCCCCGGTTGTGCTCGACGTGGAAGTGCCCGTAGGCGGTGGGCGCGAGGGCGATCTTGGAGAGCCAGCGTTCCGCCGTCTCGCGCTTGTGACCGAGTTCGTGGGCGGTGTTGATGGCGATGCCGTTGACCACCCCGACCGTGGCGACCAGGCCGGCGGCGCCGAGCCAGGAGAGGCGGCCACCGGCCCAGACGGCGCAGCAGAGCACGAGTGCGGCGTACTGGGCAGGGAGATAGAGGTAGGTCAGCCAGCGGTAGTAGCCGTCGGCCGCGAGGCGGGGCACCGCCTCCTCCGGGGGATTGCTCCGGTCGTCGCCGATGAGCAGGTCGACCACCGGAATGGCGCCGAAGACCACCAGCGGGGTGAGCCACCAGGCCCAGGTGCCGCCGGTGGCGTGCCACCCCCACCAGCCGAGGAAGGGCAGCACCGGGACGAGCAGCGCGAGCGGCCAGAGCGGTTTGCGGGGGTCGCGCCAGGTGCGGGACGGGAGGGTCGGTGCGGTGCCGCTGGTCATCGTCAGCCTCCGATGCGGTCGGAACACCTCAGACTGTGGCAGCCGTCACTCTATTTTACAAGAGCCGTGTTTTTGTAAAGCGCCGGAGAGCGGAAGAGGGGCCGGGAGAACCACCCTCCCGGCCCCGCACACCCCGGTCAGCGGCGTGCCGGTCGCCACCGCCCCGGTCGGGCGCGGCGCTCGAACGGTCGACCCGACACCTCGTCGTCGGCCGGCCGCATCAGCTGCCGCAACCGCAGCAGCAGACCCGCCCCGAGGAAGAGCAGCAGACCACCGAGCAGGAACGCCGCCTGCACCACGCCGAAGCCGGCGGACTGCGCCGCCGGTCGACCGGCCGCCCCCGGCGGCAGCTCCGCCACCGCCTCGTCACTCGGCACGGCGTCGGCGGGATCCTCGGCGGAGGGCTCCTCGGTCGGCGTCCCGGACGGCTCGGCGCTGCTCGACGACGGTGACGGCGTCGGCTCGCTCGGCGTCGCCCCGCCGTCCGGTCCGACCACACCCCGGGTCGCCGTCTGCCGGGCGAGCAGCCGCAGGTTCTGGTCGTACGCCTCGGCGGCGAAACTCACCCGCCCCTGCGTGACCTCCTCGGCGAAGGCCACCCGGTAGCGGGCCGTCACGGTCCGACCCGGGCAGAGGGTGCCCGGGTCCAACTGCCGGTCGGTCAACCGGGCCACGTCCCCCTCGGTCCGGATCTCCAACGGGAACTCCCCGGAATCCTCCACCCGGTCCATCTTCACCTGGTCCAGCCGCAACCCGCGCACCCGGACCACCATCGACCAGCGCACCTTGACGCAGTCCCCACCGTCCTGCCGGGACACCACGGCGGACAGGGTCTCCACCCGGTCGCCCGCGGTGAACTCGTCCGGCAGGCCGCTCAGCTCGGTGGAGAAGGCCGCCGCCCGCGCCGGCCCGGCGACGCCCAGACCCGCCCCGGACAGACAGGCCAGCACCACCCCGATCCGCAGCGCGTACCGCCACACCCGCACCACCGCCTCGCCCTCCCGTCGGTCGCGTCCACCTGGCAACGCTATGGGCGGCCCCGGCAAGCCGGTAGACGGGCGTGTTCGCACGCACCGCGAAGGACGGGGGACGAAATCACCGACAGTGGTGAACCGGTCACGGTCGCCCCGCGACACGCCGGGCACCGGGTCCCGGGCAGAATCAGCGGGGTGTCCGATCTCTCCGCGGCCTTCGTCCGGCTGCACGCCCGGCTCGCGCCGGTCCCGTTCGTCCCCGAGGTGCGGCTGCACCAGGCCGACGAACCGATCGGCCTGTGGGAGCTGACCGAGGGCGAGTTCCGCAGCTCCCAGCCGCCACCGTTCTGGGCCTTCGCCTGGGCGGGCGGCCAGGGGCTCGCCCGCTACGTCACCGACCACCCCGAGCTGGTCGCCGGCCGCCGGGTCCTCGACCTGGCCGCCGGCTCCGGCCTGGTCGCCATCGCCGCCGCGCGGGCCGGCGCCGCCGCCGTCCGCGCCGTCGAGGTCGACGAGCGGGCCGTCGCGGCCGTCGCGCTCAACGCCGAGGCCAACGGGGTACGCGTCGACGCCGAACTCGGCGACATCCTCGACGCCGACGCCGGCGGCGCCGAGGTGGTGGTCGCCGGGGACGTCTTCTACAGCGAGGCGATGGCGAAGCGGATGCTGCGCTTCCTGCTCCGGGCCGCCCGGTCCGGCGCGCGGGTGCTCGTCGGCGACCCCGGCCGTGCCTTCCTGCCCCGCGAACGCTTCCACGAACTGGCCGCCTACGACGTCCCGGTGCCGGAGGCGCTGGAGAGCGTACGGGTGAAGCGCACCACCGTGTGGGAGCTGGACCCGAGGCCGCCGGGAGCCGCCCGCTAGCGTGTCGCCGTGCTGTTCCGGGGCTGGGGGGAGGCCGTCGACGCGCGGTGGCCCGACGTGTCGACCGTGGTCGACCACGTCGGTGTTCGGCACCTGGTGGTCACCCGGCACGCGCTGGTCAAACGGCTGCTCACCGACCCGGTGACCTTCCGGCCGGACAACGCCCTCGACGCGGTGACCCCGATGCCGGTGGCCGCCCTGCGGGTGCTGGCCCGGCACCGGTTCCGGCTCCCGCCGACCCTGGCCAACAACGCCGGCCCGACCCACCCGGAGCTGCGCGGCATCGTCGCCGACGCGCTGCACCCGACCCGGGTGGCCGCCCAGCAGCCCTGGCTGACCACCCTGGTCCGGCAGCGGGTGACCCGGCTGGCCGCCGCCCTCGACGCGGGCGAGCCGGTGGACCTGTACGCCGACCTCGCCGCCGACCTGCCGCTGCTGGTGCTGGCCCGCCTGGTGGAGCTGCCGGCCGCCCCGGTCGGCGTGGTGAAGGACTTCGCCCGCGCCGCGCTGGAACTCTTCTGGGCCCCGCTGGACGAGTCCCGGCAACTCACCCTCGCCGCCGAGGTGGGCCGGTTCCACACCGTGTTGCGGGACTTCGCCGCCACCGGCGGTGGGCTGGCCGCCCGGCTGCGGGCTGCCGGGCACTCCCCCGACGTGGTGGTCGGTGCACTGTTCTTCCTGCTCGTCGCCGGGCAGGAGACCACCTCGCAGTTCCTCACCCTGCTGCTGCACCGGCTGGCCGGTGAACTCGAGGTCCGGGCCGGGCTGCGCGCCGGGCGGGTCGCGGTGGCCGACGTGGTCGAGGAGGGGCTGCGGCTGGAGCCGCCGATCGTCACCTGGCGCCGGGTGGCCGCGGTGGACACCACGCTGGGCGGGACGGCGGTGCCGGCGGGCACCAGCATCGTCGCCTGGCTGGCCCGGGCCGGACGGGACCCGGAGGTGGTGACCGACCCGACGGGCTTCCGGCCCGGCCAACCCGGGTCCCGCCGGCACCTGGCCTTCGGGGCGGGCGCGCACCGCTGCGTGGGCGCCCACCTGGCCCGGATGGAGGCGGCGGTGGTGGTCGCCGAGGCCGCGTCGCTGCTCGACGGGGTGACCGTGGTCCGGCCGCCGTGGTGCCCGGACAACCTCACCTTCCGGATGCCGGACACCTTCGTGGTCCGCCGGGGCTGACGACCGTCAGCCGCTCTCCTCGGCCCAGGCCCGCCAGTCGTCCAGCACCCCGTAGAGCGCCGGGGTGAGCCAGCCCGGGGCGGACCGGCGGAACACCCCGGGATCCATCGCCCCGGCACCCATCGGCACCGCGCCCAGCAGGTTGGGCAGCAGGTCGGTCAGGTTGGACCAGTGCACCAGCTCCGGGTCCGCCGGCCACGCGCCGACCACGACTCCGGCCGGGACGGCCCGCCGCTCCAGCGCCTCCAGGGTGAGCGCGGTGTGGTTGAGCGTGCCGAGCCCGGCGCGGGCCACCACCACGGCCGGGGCGCCCAGCGACACCGCCAGGTCGGCCACCGTCCAGGGCTTTCCCGACGGGCGCAACCCCATCGGTACGAGCAGCCCGCCGGCCCCCTCGACCAGCACCAGGTCGTGCTTGTCGACCTCCGCGCGGATCGCGTCGACGGCGGTGTACAGCTCCAGCGGCTCCAGCTCGGCGACCCGGGCCGCGGCGAGCGGGGCGAGCGGATCCGGATAGCTGGCCAGGGTGCGGCCGGTCAGCGGGGCGGCCAGCCGGGTCACCGAGTCGACGTCGCCGGGGTCGCCGGTGGCCGTACCCGTCTGGCCGGGCTTGATCACGGCCACCCGCATGCCGGCGGCCTGCGCGGCCGCCGCGATCGCCGCGGTCACCACGGTCTTGCCGACCTCGGTGTCCGTCCCCGTCACCAGCACCGGCCCGGTCCACGCACCATCACTCACGGCGCCACCTCGGTTCGCGACTGCGGGGCTCGCAAAACCGGCTCACTCCTCGCGCTCACGGCGCCACCTCGGTTCGCGACTGCGGGGCTCGCAAAACCGGCTCACTCCTCGCGCTCACGGGTGAACACTCCACGATGACGTCGAGCGCCCGCTCGAAATCGGCGCGGGGCACGCCGGCGCTGATGGTGAGGCGGAGGCGGGAGCGGCTGTCCGGGGTGGACGGCGGGCGGAAGCAGCCCACCGCGATCCCCCGGTCGCGGCAGTCGGCCGCCCAGGTCGTCGCCGCCTCCGGGCCCGGTGCGGTCACCGAGACCACCGCCGCGTCGGGGGCGGAGACGGTCAGCCCGGCCGCACCCAACCGACGCACCGCGAGCGCGGCCCGGTCGGCCAGTTCGGCGCGGAGCGGGTCACCGGCGCGGGCCAGCCGCAGCGCCACGGCGACCCCGGCGGCCACGGCGGGGGGCAGCGCGGTGTCGAAGATGAACGTCCGCCCGGTCTCCACCAGGTGGCGGACGAACTCGGCCGGGCCGGCCACCACGCCGCCCGCCCCGCCGAGCGCCTTGGACAGGGTCGCGGTCACCACCACGTCCGGCTCTCCCGCCAGGCCCGCGGCGACCACTCCGCCGGCGCCGGCGGGACCGACGACACCGAGCGCGTGCGCGTCGTCCACCAGCAGCAGCGCGCCGTGCCGGCGGGCGACCACGTGCAGCCGGGCCAGCGGCGCGAGGTCGCCGTCAACGGAGAAGACCGACTCGGTCACCACCACCGCCGGCCGGCCGGGTGCCGCAGCCAGCGCCGCGGCCACCGCGTCGACGTCGGCGTGCGGGTCACCACGGTCTCGGCGCCGGAGATCCGGCAGCCGTCGATCAGCGAGGCGTGGTTGTGGGCGTCGGAGACGAGCAGCGTCCGCGGCTGCACCAGGCCCCGGACGGCGGCCAGGTTGGCCAGGTAGCCGGAGGAGAACACCAGCGCCCGGTCGGTGCCCAGCCAGTCGGCGAGCGCGTCCTCCAGGTCGTGGTGCAGGTCGGTGGAGCCGCGCACCAGCCGCGACCCGGTCGCCCCCAGCCCGTACCGGGACAGGGCCGCGCGCGGCGGCGGTGACCTCCGGGTGGGTGGCCAGGCCGAGGTAGTCGTTGCCGGCCAGGTCGACGACCGCGTCGTCGGCGGCGCGCGGGCGCAACCGGCGGGTCAGTCCCGCCTTGGCGCGCAGGTCGGCGCGGCGGTCGAGGGCCGCCAGCCAGTCCGCCACCGTCACTCCTCCCGCCGTCGTTGCCCGTCCGCGGGCGCGTCCGCCGGGCGAAATTACCACCCGCCCGGCCGGCACCGGCGTGGCGCGGGTAGCCCCGCCGGTGGCCGGGGCGCGGCCGGTCCGGCGGCCGGCCTCGGTCGTTTCGGGGCGTCGGACCGGCCTTGTAGGGTACGAGCCATGCCAGAGATCCTCGACCAGGCCCGTACCCAGGTGCTGGAGAACGGCGTCGGCCTCGACGAGGCCGGTGTCCTCGCCGTGCTCAACCTGCCCGACGAAGACGTCCCCGCCGCCCTGCAGCTCGCCCACGAGGTGCGGATGCGCTGGTGCGGCCCGGAGGTCGAGGTCGAGGGCATCGTCTCGCTGAAGACCGGCGGCTGCCCGGAGGACTGCCACTTCTGCTCCCAGTCCGGCCTGTTCACCTCGCCGGTCCGGTCGGTCTGGCTGGACATTCCGTCGCTGGTCGAGGCGGCGAAGCAGACCGCGGCGACCGGGGCGACGGAGTTCTGCATCGTGGCCGCCGTGCGCGGCCCGGACGCCCGGCTGATGAAGCAGATGCGCGAGGGCGTCGCCGCGATCAAGGCGGAGGTCGACATCCAGGTCGCCGCCTCGCTGGGCATGCTCAGCCAGGAGCAGGTCGACGAGCTGGTCGAGATGGGCGTGCACCGCTACAACCACAACCTGGAGACCTGCCGCTCCTACTTCCCGAACGTGGTCACCACGCACTCCTGGGAGGAGCGCTGGGAGACGCTGACGATGGTCCGCGAGTCGGGCATGGAGGTCTGCTGCGGCGGCATCCTCGGCCTCGGCGAGACGGTGGAGCAGCGGGCCGAGTTCGCCGCGCAGCTCGCCGCGCTGGACCCGCACGAGGTGCCGCTGAACTTCCTCAACCCCCGCCCGGGCACCCCGCTCGGTGACCGCCCGGTGGTCGAGGGCAAGGACGCGCTGCGGGCCATCGCCGCGTTCCGGCTGGCCATGCCGCGCACCATCCTCCGGTACGCGGGCGGTCGCGAGATCACCCTCGGTGACCTCGGCACTCGGGACGGTCTGCTGGGTGGCATCAACGCGGTGATCGTCGGCAACTACCTGACCACGCTGGGCCGGCCGGCGACCGCCGACCTGGAGCTGCTGGACGACCTGAAGATGCCCGTCAAGGCGCTCTCGGCGACGCTGTGATGCGGTGAGGCTGAGGTGACCGAGCTTGTCGAGCCCGTGCCGGCGCAGCGCAGCGGCGAGGCCGCGGTGTCCGGCGCACCCGTGCCGGCGCGCTGGTGCGACCGCTGCGGCGAGGACGCCGCCACCGGCGGCCACTTGGCGTGCGCGGCGGCGCAGGCGCTGGAGCCGCCGCGCTACTGCGTGCACTGCCGCCGGCGGATGAAGGTGCAGGTGCTGCCGGTCGGCTGGTCGGCGGTCTGTGTCGCGCACGGCGAGAGCCGGGGCTGAGCCGTGCTGCGGGGGCAGTCGGTGACGCTGCGGCCGGTGACCGGGGCGGACGTGCCCGCCCTCGCGGCGATCCGGGCCACCCCGGAGGTGCGGCGCTGGTGGCGCGGCGACGACGACCTGGCCGGTGCGGTCCGCGCCGACCTGGCCGACGACGAGCTGACCGTCTACGCCGTCGAGCACGACGGCCGGGTGGTCGGCGCCATCCAGTGGTACGCCGAGACCGACCCCGACTACCGCCACGCCAGCCTGGACGTCTTCCTCGACCCGGCGGTACGCGGCACCGGCCTCGGCGGGGACGCCATCCGGACCCTGGTCCGGCACCTGGTCGAGGAGCACGGACACCACCGGTTCACGGTCGACCCGGCGGCGGCGAACACCGCGGCGATCCGGGCGTACGCGAAGGTGGGTTTCCGTCCGGTGGGCATCATGCGCCGCTACGAGCGCGGCGCGGACGGCCGCTGGCACGACGGCCTGCTGATGGACCTGCTCGCCGACGACCTGCCGCGCTGAGCGCCACCGTCGGCGCGCGGGGTCAGCCGTCCCAGATCAGGTGGCCGTCGGGGAGCCGGCGGGCACCCTCGGCGGGGCGGTGCGGGCTGAGTCGACCGTCGGGCATCAGGTGCTCGACCGGCACGCCCCGGCCGAGCACCGTGACGTCGGCGATCAGCCGCCGGTGGCAGCGCCACCACACGCTCTCGCTGCACAGCACCGCAGTGGTACGCCGGGCGGCGTCGGCGAGGACCGCGTCCAGCGCCGCGTCGAACTGCGCCGTACGGGTGTAGGCCGCGTAGGCCCGGAAGGCCGCGACGGTCCACCAGGTGTCCGGGTCGGGCTCCCCGGCCCGCAGGTGCCGGCGCCCGCCGAGGGCGGGCGCCCACCGGTAGGCGACCCCCGCCTCGGGCAGCCACTGTTCGAGGGCCTCCTGCCGCACGTCCGGGTTGGTCCGGCTGGTCGGATACCGTCGCACGTCCACCACCAGCGCCACGCCCGCCCCGACCAGCAGCTCCCCCAGCCGCTCCCGGTCGGCCGTCCCGTGCCCCACCGTCACCAACGCCCGCTCCACCACGACAGAGTGCCCCGAATCTTGGACACATACCGTTCACCACGAACGACAACCGTCCAAGATTCGCCGCGTGCCGCGTGCCGCGTGCCGCGCGGCGGGCGGCGCGGCGCGGGGCGGCGCGGCGGCGGGCGGGCGGCGCGGCGCGTTACGCGCGTGAGGCGGTTCGGGGCGGCGGTGGCGGGGCGTCCGGGTCAGTCTCGGCGGATGGCTCTGCTTCCCGACGACGAGGCGTCCGCGCTGGACTGGTTGGCGTTCGAGCAGTCCGGGGTGCTCACCAGCGCCCAGGCGACGCGGATGCTCACCGCGGGCCTGGTGCGGGGCCGGGTGCGCTCCGGACGCTGGCGCTCGATCTGTCGCGGCGTCCTGCTCACCGGCAACGGGCGACTGACCCGCGATCAGCAGCTGTGGGTGGCCGTGCTCGCCGCCGGCCGGGCAGCGGTGCTGGCCGGCACGACGGCCGCCACGGAGGGCGGTGTCCGGGGGCTGCGATCCGCACCGCTGCACGTTCTCGTGCCGGCGGACCGGCGGGCGGGGCGGATCATGCGCGGTCTGCCGGCGGACATGCCGGCGGTCCTGGTGCACCGCACGTCGGTGCTGCCCGAGGCTCATCTCCAGCTCGCCCGACCGCCACGGACGACCACCGCCAGGGCGGTGGTCGACGCGGCCGGCTGGGCGAGCGGCGTGCGGGAGGCGCAGCTGGTGCTGGCGGCGGCCTGCCAACAGCGCCGGGTGTCGCCGGAGGAGATCGGCGCGGTCGTCGACGTACTGCCCCGGGCCCGACGACGACACCTGATCCGACGGACGGTGGCCGACATCGCCGGTGGCGCGGAGGCGCTGTCGGAGCTCCACTTCCTGGCGCTCTGCCGCCGGCACGGGCTTCCCCCGCCCGACCTGCAGGAGCGCCGGACGGACCAGGCCGGCCGGACCCGCTGGCTGGACGCGTACTGGCGGGAGTGGCGACTGCACGTCGAGATCGACGGTGCGCACCACATGGACGCCCGGCAGTGGGCCGACGACATGCGCCGCCAGAACGACATCTGGACGACCGGCGACCGGATCCTCCGCTTCCCCGCCTGGCAGATCCGCGCCCACCCCGACGAGACAGCCGCCACCCTCCACCGCGCCCTCCGCGCCGCCGGTTGGACGCCTCCCACGTGAATCTTGGACGGTTGCCGTTCACCAGGAACGACAACCGTCCAAGATCACTATTTCAGGAGACGGTGCAGGGGGTGCCGTTGAGGGTGAAGGAGGTGGGTCGGGGGTTGGTGCCGGTGTGGGTGCCGTTGAAGCCGAAGCTGGTCGACGCGCCCGGGGCGAGGGTGCCGTTGTAGGAGACGTTCGACGCGGTCACGGCGGTGCCGGTCTGGGTGAAGTTGGCCGACCAGCCCTGGCCGACCTTCTGCCCGGTGCTCGGAAAGGTGAAGCCGAGCGTCCAGCCGGTGATCGTGGCCGTACCGGTGTTGGTGACGGTGATGTTCGCGGTGAAGCCGCTGTCCCAGCTGCTGGTGACGTACCCGACCGTGCAGCCGCCGGACGCCGGCGGGTCCGCGGTGGTCACGGTGACCGGCGCGGAGGCCGCGGAGACGTTGCCGGCCGCGTCCACCGCGACCACGGTGAAGGTGTACGCGGTGGCGGCGGTGAGGCCGGTGACCGCGAGGCTGGTCCCCGCGGTCGACCCGACGAGGACGGTCCCGCCGCGGTACACCCGGTAGCCGGTGACGCCGACGTTGTCGGTGGCCGGGCCCCAGGCGAGGGTGAGCCCGGTCGGGCCGACCGCCGAGGCGGTGGGCGTGCCGGGGGCGGTCGGCGGGGTGGTGTCCGCGGCGGGTGCGGCCGGGGTGGTGACGCTGACCGTCGGCGAGGCCGTCGACCGGTTGCCGGCGCCGTCGCGGGCGACCACGCTGAACTGGTACGTCCGCTCCGGCAGCAGCCCGGTGACGGCGAGGGTGTTCGTCGTCGACTTCAGCAGCACGAGGGCGTCGCTGCCGACCTGCGCCTGGGTGATGTCGTAGCCGGCCAGTCCGCTGCCGCCGGTGTCGGTGGCGGCGGGCCAGGTCAGGGTGAGCCCGGTCGAGGTGACCGCCGAGGCGACCGGGGTGCCCGGGGTGGTCGGCGCGGTGGTGTCCGGGGTGGCCGGTCCGGGCTCGTCGCCCCAGACCTTCGCTCCGTTCGAATAGAGCGGCACCTTCCGGTTCGGCCCGGCGGCGGCCTGGTACGACGGGTCGTTCGTCGGGTCCCAGGTGCCCCCCTCCGGTACGCCGATCTTGAACTGGACCTCCATCCGGTGCTGCGACTGCCCGGCCGGCGCAATGGTCCAGCCGGTGCAGTCGACCTCGACGTACCAGATGTCGGCGCTGTACTGCTTGGCGGTGGACGGCGACGGGCAGCCCTGGGTGTAGCCGGGGGTGACCTGCACCGGGCCGGTGCCGTCGGGGCGGAAGTAGTAGCGGAACTTCGCCGTGGTCAGCGCCCGGGCCGGGAAGGCGGACTTGTTGTAGATGACCGCCTTCAGCCCGGTGGCCCGGGTCTCGGCCTGCATCACCGTGGTCTCCACGGTCAGCTCGTCCATGTCGGGCTGCTCGGCGACCGGGAAGTTGGCGAGCGGGGTGCCGCCGTACTCCTTCGACAGCCGGGCCAGGGCGGAGGTGAAGCCGGCGTTGTAGTCGGTGGCGACCTCGTTCATCACGTAGTCCGACCGGCTGTCGGTGTACGCGTCGTTGGCCGAGGACGGGCCGCCGACCAGCGCGCCGTAGAGCACGTGCCGGGTCTCGGTGGGCACGGTCTGGCTGTCCCACCAGGAACCGTGCGCGGTGCGGTGGTGCGGGTTCTTCGGGGAGTTGGTGCCGAAGCCGATCAGGTAGCTGGAGTTGCGCGGGTTGTCGCCGAGCGCGTAGTTGATCTGCCTGACGGCGAAGTCGTGGTAGCGCGCCTTACGGGTCGCGTCGGTGGTCTTGTCGCTGTAGACCAGGGCGGCGAAGGCGGTGTTGGCGGCGTAGCGCAGCGAGCCCCAGGAGTCGAGGACGGCCTCCCCG
This sequence comes from Micromonospora sp. R77, assembly GCF_022747945.1. NCBI lineage: Bacteria > Bacillati > Actinomycetota > Actinomycetes > Micromonosporales > Micromonosporaceae > Micromonospora > Micromonospora sp. R77. The sequence goes on along the minus strand of NZ_JALDST010000001.1, from coordinate 4,569,774 downwards.
CCGGGCGAGTAGTTCACCCGGGAGCCGTTCACGCCGACGGTCCACCAGTCGAGCCAGCGGTTCGCGTCGTCGACGTACTTCTGCTTGCCGGTCAGGTTGGCCAGCAGCACGTACGCGCCGAACTGCTTGTTGTCCCAGGCGAGGGTCCACTTGTAGGACTTCGTGGTGGTCTGGTTCTCGTTGCCGAGCTTGTCGTACTCGCTCTCGGCCTTGGCGAGGTAGCTCGCGTCGCCGGTGGCCCGGTAGAGCCAGGTCGCGCCCCAGACCAGCTCGTCCTGGTAGCCGCTCCACGAGCGGTAGAAGCTGGTGGCGTCGGTGATGCACTCGTGGTAGCTCTTCCGCACCGTGTCGGCGAAGGTGTAGAGCTGCTTCGCGTGCCCGAGCAGCTTGTCGGCGTAGGCCGGATCGGTGGGCCGGAACACCATGGACGACGCGGCCATCGCCGCCGCCGTCTCCCCCGCCAGGTCCGCGCCGCCACAGCTGGCGTCGATCTTGTACGCGGGCCGCGCCATAGGCAGCACCTCGGCCGGCCCCCACCACTTGTGGTCGTCGTCGCCCTTGCCGACCTGTCCGTAGAGGACGTTCGGGGCGGGGTGCGCCTTGACGAAGTAGTCGTTGACCCAGCGCAGGTTGTTCAGCAGGTACGGGAGCTGCCCGGAGGCGACGTAACCGTCCCGGTAGTCGACCGCGCCCCAGGCGAGCATGGTGGCGCTGAAGGCCATCGGGAAGCCGAACTTGACGTGGTCGCCGGCGTCGTACCAGCCGCCGGTGAGGTCGAGCCCGACGTCGGCGCCGTCGGTGAGCGCGGAGTCGCCGCGCCAGGAGACCCGGTTCCAGGCCGGCTTCTTCCCGGACTGCTGTGCCTCGTAGAAGAAGAGCGACTTCTGCAGCGCCTCGGCGTAGTTGAAGGCGGGCGCGGCGACCGCCGGGGCGGGGCGGGGTGCGGTGACGGCCATGGTCAGGCCGGCGCCGAGGGCGGTGCCGGCGGCGAGCAGGCGGCGCAGCCAGGGTCGGCTCCGCCCCGGCGGCCGGATCGGGTGGCGCATGGCGAACTCCTGTCGGTGACGTCGCACGGCGGCACCGACCGACGTCGGGGTGGTCGGCGCTGCCGCGCAACGGTGGTGGTGGGGTGAGCCGCGGAAGCCTCGGGAGCGCTCCCATGGATAGTCGACAATGTAATGCCGATCTCACGGGTTTGTGAAGACACCGCCCCCGCGAGCGCCCCGCACATGGCGGGTGCGGAGCGCCGGAGCGGCGTTCCGTGTTACGGCGACACGCGTGGAAACCGGGTGCGAAGTTGCCCGGTCTGCACTTCCCGCCGGCACGTCGTCCCAGCTCAGGCTGATCGTCCGATGCCCGCACCAGCGGTACGGGGTGGGATCATGTGCCGTCCCCTCTCCCCATCCCGGAGGATTTCTCATGCCACAGCGTCGGCACGTGGCGCGCGCTGCCCTCACCGCAGCCGCCGCCACGGCCACTCTCGCGCTCGCCACCCCCGCCTGGGCCGAGTCGACCACCAGTCTCAACCCCGCCCACAAGGGCACCACGGCGGCCCAGGCTCAGCAGCAGTGCGACGACGAGCGGTTCGCCGGCCTCGCGGACAACCAGGACGGTTGGCACTTCGTCCTGCCCGGTGGCAACGCGTCCGGCAGCTTCCAGAGCCTGGAGCTGACCTTCACCGACGGCACCAACCAGGTCGAGGTCACGGTGCCGGACGCGTCCGACGCCTACCCGGACCACTTCTACTCCACCGGTGGCAAGGCGCCGCGGACCATCCACGCCTACGTCTTCACCCCGGCGGGTTGGACCCTGGTCGACGGCAGCGCCGTCATCAGCGGCACGGCCGACAAGTTCAACCTGAGCCACGCGTGCGCCGGCACCCCGACCACGGCCTCCCCGACGCCGACGCCCTCGGCGACGACCGAGTCCCCGGCACCGACGCCGACGCCGTCCACGCCGGGCGAGGAGACGCCGACCCCGACGCCGGGTGGCTCCGAGAGCCCGTCGGAGAACCCGTCCGTCACCCCGTCCGCCGTCCCGTCGGGCTCGGCGGGTGGCGGCGGTGGCGGTGGCAGCGAGGGCGGCCTGCCGCTGACCGGCGTGGCGGCGACCAGCATCTCGCTGACCGGCCTCGCCCTGATCGTGGGCGGCGTGGTGCTGATGACGCTGCGCCGTCGGCGCGACAAGATCACCTTCACCAGCTGACCCTCGCGTCCGCTCGCGGACCGGCCGTCGGACCCCGTCCGGCGGCCGGTCCCGCGTTTCCGGGCCGGCTCCGGCGACGCTCTGCCCCGCCGGGCGGGGCGGTGATTCATCTTTGTCATCAAGTTCGTAGCCTCCGCGACCACCGTGGAGGCGGCGGGCAGAGTGTCGGCCCCTCGCCGGGTGGGCCGCTCGGCGACCTGCGTGCGGCGGCCGGGCGGTCGGGGCGCGATGGCGCGGCGGGGAGAGGGCCGCGAGGCGGTCGGCGATCCGGGACCGGGAGGTTCGCCGGAGGTACGGCTGAACCGGTGGACCACCTGGTGCGTACTGACGGGTAACCCGGTCGACGGCGGCCGGAGATGGATCACATGATCGACGTTTGTCTATCGCTTTGAGGCGTACCCCCAGTTCAAGGCCGGTGGGCGGTGGCCGCACGCACGCGCGGTCGGTGCCCGGCGGCGAGCCTGGTGTCCTGGCATACGAGCGTACGGTTGCCGCCGCGCTCGACGGCGCGGGACAGTACGCCACACCAGCGGTGCCATCGACGCCGCCGCTCCCCCGGTCAACCCTGAGGAGAATGCGATGGCTCTCAGACTCGCCGACGGCACCGCCTGGTCCGACACCCTCGCCCGGGCGGTGGCCGCCACCCCGGAGGCCTTCGGGTCCTCCGCCGACGGCCGGACCCGGCTGCACAACCTGATCGAAGGCGACTGGCGGGCGGTCGGCGCACCCACGCCGGTCCGCACCCCGGTCGACAACACCGTCCTGGTCGACCTGGCCCGCCTCGACGCCGACTCGGCCCGCGCCGCCGTCGCGCACGCCGCCGCCGCGCACCGCGACTGGGCGCAGACCCCGCTCGCCGACCGCAAGGCCCGGGTCACCGACGCCCTGGACGCCCTCACCGCCCACCGCGACCTGCTCGCCATGCTGCTGGTCTGGGAGATCGGCAAGCCGTGGCGGCTGGCCTGCGCCGATGTGGACCGGGCGCTCGACGGCGTCCGGTGGTACGTCCAGGAGATCGACCGGATGCTCGCCGACGGCCGGGAGCCGCTGCCCGGCCCGGTCAGCAACATCGCCTCCTGGAACTATCCGATGAGCGTGCTGGTCCACGCGGAACTGGTGCAGCTCCTCGCCGGCAACGCGGTGATCGCCAAGACCCCCTCGCAGGGCGGCGCCGTCTGCCTCACCGTCGCGCACGCGCTGATGCGCCGGGCCGGCCTGCCCGCCACGCTGCTCTCGGGCAGCGGCGAGGAGCTCTCCGAGGTGCTCGTCCGCGCCCCCGAGATCGGTGCGGTCGCCTTCGTCGGCGGGCGCTCCAACGGCGGCAAGGTCGCCGCCGCGCTGCTCGACTCCGACAAGCGGCACTTCATCGAGCAGGAAGGGCTCAACGCCTGGGGCATCTGGAACTTCTCCCAGTGGGACCTGCTCGCCGCGCACCTGAAGAAGGGATTCGAGTACGGCAAGCAGCGCTGCACCGCGTACCCGCGGTTCGTGGTCCAGCGCGACCTGGTCGACGAGTTCCTCGACATGTACCTGCCGGTCGTCCGCTCGGTGCGCTTCGGTCACCCGCTCGCCGTGGACGAGAGCTGGCAGGCCGGCGACCCGCTGCCCGAACTCGACTTCGGCCCGCTGATCAGCGGCGCCAAGGCCGACGAGCTGCGCCGCAAGGTCGACGAGGCGGTACGCGGCGGCGCGGTCCCGCTGCACCGGGGCAAGCTCGACGGCGCGCCCTTCCTCGACGGCCAGGACACCTCCGCGTACGTGGCGCCGGCCGTGCTGCTCGCCCCGCCCGGCCGGTCCCGGCTGATGCACGCCGAGCCGTTCGGACCGGTCGACACCATCGTCGTGGTGGACACCACCGACGAGCTGCTGGCCGCCATGAACGCCTCCAACGGGGCCCTGGTGGCCTCGCTCGCCTGCGACGACACCGACGAGGCGGCGAAGCTCGCGGTCGACCTCCAGGCGTTCAAGGTGGGCATCAACAAGCCGCGCTCGCGCGGTGACCGGGACGAGCCGTTCGGCGGCCGGGGTGCCTCCTGGAAGGGTGCCTTCGTCGGCGGCGACCTGCTGGTGCAGGCGGTCACCGTGGGTGGCGACGGCCGGCTCTACGGCAACTTCCCGGACTACAGCAGCTACCCGGCCACCTGAGCCGTCCACGACGAACAGGGCCCCCGCACCGGAGGCCCTGTTCGTCGTACCGCCCCCCGCACCGGAGGTCGGCCCAATGGCACCGGGAATCCCGGCGCCGGCAGGGTCACGGCTCGGACGGCACCGGTGCGGCACCGGGGGCGTCGCGACCCGCGACCGTCAGCTCAGTGCGGCCGGTCGGCGGCGACGGTCGCGGGGCCGGCGAGCGTGGCCGGCCGCGCCCCGGCACCGGGCCGCCGAGGTCGCACGACGCCCAGCGGCACGGTGACCGTGAGCAGGCAACCGTCCCGCTCGGACGGCATCGGCCGGCCCAGCCGGGCCACGGTCCGCAGCATCGGCGTGTTCTGCGCCTGGACGTGCAGCAGCAGGGCGGCGTACCCGGCCCGCTCGGCGTGCCCGACCAGCCGACGCAGCAGGGCGGTGCCCAGACCCCGCCGCTGCCAGTCGTCCCGTACCAGCAGCGCCGCCTCCGCCTCGTCCCCCTCGCCGAGCAGGTTCGCCATCGCCACCACCGGTTCCGCCGTCCGTCCGCGCCGGTGGCCGTCGCGACCAGGGTCAGCCCCGGGCCGGCTCCAGCAGCCGCCGCAGCCGGGACGGCGACGGGCCGGCCGCCCCGCTGAGGTGGCCGCTGCCGGCTGCGCGCCGAACACGCCTCGTGCAGCTCCAGCACGCCCGGCAGGTCGTCCGCCGTCGCCGGCCGGACCACCAGCTCCGCCCCGTCGGGCAGCAGCAGGGTGACCCGGTCGGCCGACCGGCGGACCACGGTCGCCGCCAGCTCGACCAGCGCCTGCGCCCGGGCGTACTCGGCGGGGGTGAAACCGGGCGCGGCCCGGCGCAGCTCGTACGGCCGCCGGCCGGGTCGGCCAGCAGCATGGTGTGCGCGCCGATCCCCGACCGGCCCGCCGCCGGCCGCCAGCTGACCACGTCGGCGCCGAGCAAGGGCGCGCAGCGCCTCCGTCCGGTCGCCTCGGGTCCCGGACCAGCCAGGCGGCCAGGCCGAGGACCCGGGTCGGCTGGTCGACCAGGCCACGCGCCTCGCTGCGCGCCACCCAGCAGTCCCGCCCCCGGCCCCGCTCGACGGCGGCCAGCAGGCCGGCCTCGTCGAGGTCGTCCGGCGCGTCGACGAGGAAGTCGTCGACCGCCCCCGCCTCGGTGGTGTGCACCTGCACGGAGAGGATGTTGACCCCGCGCAACGCGAGGCTCGCCGTGAGCACCGACAGGTAACCCGGCCGGTCGTCCACGGTGGCTCTGATCCGCCACAGCGCCATGGTTGGCTCCCTTCCCCCGAACCTCACCCTGCCGGCCGGCTGTTGCCGGGCCGTTGCCCGGCGGTGACGGCCCGGCAACCGTTCCGCGTGCTCAGCTGCCGGTGACGCCCGCCGGCCCGCCGACCAGGTCGAGCCGGTCGCCGAGGATCACCGCGCCGGCGCGGACGAGCTGCGCCAGCCGGTCCACCTCGGTGGCGTGGAACGCGGCGGCGGTCAGCGGCCCGGTGTGCTCCCGGGCCACCACCAGCACCAGGCCGGCCCGACCGAACGGCGCGACCGCGTAGTGGGTGCCGTCGGGAGCGGTCATCGACCGGGCGCGCAGCGGGGTCACCTCCGGCAGCCGCGGCGGGACCGGTGCCCGCCAGCTCGCCTGCCCGACCGTCGCCGCGCTCGGCCCGCCGCTGCGCGCGGCCCAGTCCAGGGGTACGACCGCAGCCACCGCCCAGTCCGCCGCGAGCAGCCCCGGCACCGCGTCGACCAGGGTGGCGACCCCGTCGGCCGGGTTGGCGGCGATCTGCGCCAGGAGTTCGGCGTCCTGCCCGGTGGTGGTCGGGGTGCCGATCGCCCGCCACACCCCGTCCACCCGGACCCCGGGGATGGCGGCCAGCCCGGCGAGCAGCCGCTCCACCCGGGCCGCGCCCGGCCACACCACGGTGAAGTCGTCGACGGCCCGCCCGCCGAGCCGCTCCAGCACCACCACCTGGACGATGTCGGCCCCGGCCACGCCCAGGGTCCGGGCCACCTGCCCGAGCGTGCCGGGTCGGTCCGGCAGCGTCACCCGAACTCTCAGCAACATGTCTGGTCCCTCCGCTCGGCGGGCCGGCCGTCACGGTCGGCAGGCTGGGACCAGCCTGCGGGCCGACCGTTTCGCCCCTGTTGCCGAGGCATGTCCCGGGCGGAAAATCCGACCTTGACAATGAGGCTGACCTGCCATCAACTGTTCGGATGACCGAGCCGGCCGTCGACCACACCCAGACCACGACCGGACCGGACGCCGGCCGACCGCCGAAGGGCGTGGACCTCGACCGGCTCGCCGCGTACCTCGCCGAGCACCGGCCCGAGCTGGCCGGTCCGCTGCACGCCCGGCTGATCGCCGGCGGCAAGTCCAACCTGACCTATCTGCTCGGCGCCGGTGACCGGGAGCTGGTGCTGCGCCGGCCGCCGCTCGGGCACGTGCTGGCCACCGCGCACGACATGGCCCGCGAGCACCGGGTGATCTCCGCGCTGGCACCGACCGACGTACCGGTCCCGGCGGCGGTGCTGTTCTGCGCCGACGAGGCGGTGATCGGCGCGCCGTTCTATCTGATGGAGAAGGTCGACGGCGAGGTCTACCGGACCCGGCAGCAGACCGACCCGCTCACCGACGGGCAGCGGCACGACCTGGCCATGGCGATGATGGACACCCTCGCCGCGCTGCACATGGTCGAGCCGACCACGGCCGGGCTGGCCGACTTCGGCCGCCCCGAGGGCTACCTGGGCCGGCAGGTCCGCCGCTGGGCCGGCCAGCTCGACCGGTCCCGCAGCCGCGACCTGCCCGGCATCGACGAGCTGCGCGACGCGCTCGCCGACACCGTCCCCGAGGGCGCCAACGCCGGCCGGATCGTGCACGGCGACTACCGGCTGGACAACCTGATGGCCTCCGTCGACCCGGTCGCGGTGCGCGCGGTGCTGGACTGGGAGATGGCCACCCTCGGCGATCCGCTCGCCGACCTGGGGCTGCTGCTGACGTACTGGAGCGTGCTCGGCGACAGCGAGCTGGCCGAGGGCAACCCGGTGGCCGACGGCATCGGGCCCCGGGCCGGCTTCCCCACCGGCGACGAGCTGATCAACCGGTACGCCGGCCGCAGCGACGTCGACGTCGGCCCGCTGCACTGGCACGTGGCGCTCGGCTGCTTCAAGCTCGCGGTGATCTGCGAGGGCATCCACTACCGGCACACCCTCGGCCAGACCCTGGGCGGCGGCTTCGACCGGATCGGCGACATGGTCGCCCCCCTGGTCGACCACGGCCTGCACGCCGTCCGGGAGAAGTGACGCCGCACCCGCCCGGAGGTCAGGCCGAGGCGCGGTGGATGAGTTTGGTGTCGAGCAGGATGTGGGGGGACGGGACGTCCTCGCCGCGGATGCGGGAGACCAGGAGTCGGGCCATCTGCCGGCCCATCTCCTCCACCGGCTGGAAGACCGTGGTCAGCGGCGGCTCGGCCTGCCGGGCGATCGGTGCGTCGTCGAAGCCGATCACCGCCACGTCCTCGGGCACCCGGCGGCCGGCCTCGCGCAGGGTCCGCAGGGCACCGAAGGCCATCAGGTCGGAGGCGGCGAAGACCGCGTCCAGGTCCGGGCAGACCTCCAGCAGCCGGCGCATGCAGGCGGTGCCGCTGCCCTCGCTGAAGTCGCCGTACGCGATCAGGTCGGGGTTGATCTCGCCGCCCGCGGCCCGGACGGCCTCCTTGTAGCCGGACAACCGGGCCAGGCCGGCGCCCATGTCCTGCGGGCCGGCGATGGTGGCGATCCGCCGCCGCCCCCGGGAGAACAGGTGCGCCACCGCCTGCCGGGCGCCACCGACGTTGTCCATGTCGACGAACCAGGTGGGCTGGGCGTCCGGGTGCAGCATCCGCGCCGGCCGGCCGCCGAGCACGGTGGGCAGGCCGCGCTCCTCCAGCAGGGTGGGCAGCGGGTCGGAGTCGTGCAGCGAGAGCAGCAGGACCCCGTCGACGTGCTGGTTGGTCAGGTGGTGCTCGACCCGTTCCCGCTCGATCGGCGACTGCACCATGGCCAGCCAGAGCTGCATCGGGGTCTCCAGCAGCCCGGAGCTGACGCCCCGGACGATGCCGGCGAAGAACGGCTCGGTGAAGACCCGCTCCCCCGACTCGGAGACCACCAGCGCGACCGAGTCGGTCCGCTGGGTGACCAGGGCCCGCGCCGCCCGGTTCGGGACGTACCCCAGCTCGGCGATCGCCTGTTGGACCGCGGCCCGGGCCTCCGGGCTGACCTGGGGCGAGCCGTTGACCACGCGGGAGACCGTGCCGCGCCCGACGCCGGCGCGGGCCGCGACCGCGTCAAGGGTCGGGCGCCCGAGCGACCGCGTGCGCTGCGTTGTCATCGTCTGCTGCTCCTCCGACGTCGGACGGACCCGGCACCTGGTGAGGCGTCGGTGCCGGGCCGTCCGTTACTGGCTGGCCCAGAGCCTATTGTGCGGCCAGACCGTTGCGTCGGATCACCTCGGCGTACCACCGCGCGCTGGACTTGGGGATCCGGACCTGGCTGTCGTAATCGACATAGACCATCCCGAACCGCTTGGTGTAACCCCAGGCCCACTCGAAATTGTCCATCAGTGACCAGGCGAAGTAGCCCTTCAGGGGCACCCCGGCGCTGATCGCGGCGTGCGCGGCGCGCAGGTGCGCGTCGAAGTACGCCAGCCGGTCGGTGTCGTCGACCCGACCGTCCACCACCGTGTCGACGAACGCCGACCCGTTCTCGGTGATGTAGAGCGGCAGGTCAGTGTAGTCGCGGTGCACCCGCTCCAGCGTCTCGACCAGCCCGGGCGCGTCGATCTCCCAGTCCATGTCGGTCACCGGGACACCCCGGGTGACAAAGCGGACGTCCTCGCTGCCCGGCCAGCACGACGGCGACCGCCAGTACGCCTCCGGCTCGGCCCCCTCGACCGGCGCGGCGACCACGTGCCGGCTGTAGTAGTTGATCCCGACCACGTCCAGCGGCGTCGAGATCACCGCCAGGTCGCCGTCCCGGACGTGCCCGAAGTCGGTGACCTGGCGCAGGTCGGCCTGCAGGTCCCCCGGATAGGACCCGCGCAGCACCGGGTCGAGGAAGAACCGGTTCGCCAGCCCGTCGATCCGCCGCGCCGCGTCCACGTCCGCCGCCGAGTCCGACGCCGGGGTGACCGGGTAGAGGTTGAGGGTGATGCCGAGCTGGGCGTCGGGCCGGGACGCCCGCAGCGCCTGCACCGCCAGCCCGTGGCCGAGCATCAGGTGGTGCCCGGCCCGGACCGCGTCCCCGCCGTCGGAGCGGCCCGGCGCGTGCACGCCGGAGCCGTAGCCGAGGAACGCCGAGCACCACGGCTCGTTCAGCGTGGTGAAGTACTTCACCCGGTCGCCGAGCGCGTCCGCGACGAGCTGGGAGTAGTCGGCGAACCGGGCGGCGGTGTCCCGGGCCGGCCAACCGCCGGCGTCCTCCAGCGGCTGGGGCAGGTCCCAGTGGTAGAGGGTGAGCCACGGCTCGATCCCCTGACCCAGCAGTTCGTCGACCAACCGACGGTAGAAGTCCAGGCCCTCGGGGTTCGCCGCGCCCGTGCCGTCGGGCTGCACCCGCGACCAGGACACCGAGAACCGGTACGACCTGAGGCCCAGCTCCGCCATCAGCCGCACGTCGGCGGGCATCCGGTGGTAGTGGTCGCAGGCCACGTCCCCGGTGTGCCCGGCGACCGTCCGGCCCTCGGTGTGGCTGAAGGTGTCCCAGATCGACGGGGTCCGGCCGCCCTCGGCCGCCGCCCCCTCGATCTGGTACGCCGCGGTCGCCGCACCCCAGAGGAAGCCGGGCGGGAAGGTGAGTTCCGGGCCCTGGTCGAGGAGACCGACGGCGGGCGGGCTGGCTGGGTTGCTCACGACTTGACGGCGCCTTCCATGATTCCGCCGATGATCTGGCGGCCGAACAGGACGAACACGACGAACAGCGGCAGGGTGGCGATCAACGTACCGGCGAAGATCTGGGAGTTGTCCGCGAAGTACGCGGTGTTGAGGCTGCGCAGCGAGATCTGGACGGTGGGGTTGGCCGGGTCGGCCAGCACCACGAAGGGCCAGAAGAACTGGTTCCACTGTTCCATGAAGGTGAGCAGGCCGAGCACCGCGGCGGCGGGGCGCAGGGCCGGCGCCACCACGTGCCAGTACACCCGCCAGGTGGAGCAGCCGTCCATCCGGGCGGCCTCGATCAGCTCGTTCGGCACGGCCTGCTCGGCGTACTGGCGCATCATGAAGATGCCGAAGCCGCCGATCAGGAACGGAACGGTGACCGACGGCATGCTGTTCAGCCAGTCGAGCTTCGCCATCAGGATGTAGAGCGGCAGCACACCGAGCTGGATCGGCACCATCATCGAGGCGAGGATGATCAGCAGCAGCGCGTTCTTGCCCCGGAAGCGCAGCTTGGCGAAGGCGAACCCGGCCAGCGAGCCGAAGAACACCGTCGCCACGGTGATCGTGCCGGAGACCAGGAACGAGTTCAGCAGGCCCTTGACGATGTTGGCGTCGCCGTTGCTGAGCACCCGCTGGATGTTGTCGCCGAGCTTGCCGCCGGGCAGGAACGGCGGCGGCCAGGAGTTGGCCGCGTCGTTGGTCCGCGAGGCGATCACGATCATCCAGTAGAACGGGAAGAGCGACAGGATCACCCCGAGGACCAGGCCGAACCAGGTCAGCGGGCTGGCCTTCCAGAGTCGCTCGGCGGAGTGGCCGGTGGCGCGCGTCTTCGCGCCGGGACGGACGGGTGGGCGGAGCGTGGTGGTCGTCATCTCGTCACCTCACTTGTCGGAGCTGATGCGCCGGGCCAGCAGGTAGTTCACCGTCGACATCAGCGCGATGAGCAGGAAGAGCACGAGCGCGACCGCGCCGGCGTACCCCCAGCGGAACCGCTGGTTCATCACGTCGAGCAGATACATGGTGATGGTCTGGAACTGCCCCTCGGAGCCGCCGGAGAGGGCGCCGGCGCCGCTGGTGAACATCAGCGGCTCGGTGAAGAGCTGGAGCCCACCGATGGTCGAGATGATCAGCGTGAAGATGATCGTCGGCCGGAGCTGCGGGACGGTGATCGACCAGAACTGCCGCCGCCGGGAGGCGCCGTCCAGCGAGGCCGCCTCGTACATGTCCTTGCTGATGGACTGCATGGCGGCCAGGTAGATCAGGGCGTTGTAGCCGACCCAGCGCCAGTCGACCATGGTGGAGATGGCGAACCAGGAGGCGTACCGGTTGGCCCGCCAGTCGATCGGGCCGAGGCCGACGGTGTCGAGCACCCAGTTGACCAGGCCGAAATCCTTGGCGTAGATCATCGAGAAGATCAGCGCGACCACCGCGGTGGAGGTGATGATCGGCATCGCGATGGCCATCCGGAAGAAGGTCTGCGCGGGCAGCCGCCGGTTCAGGGCGTTGGCCAGCACCAGCGCCAGCAGCAGCTGCGGCACGGTGGAGAGCAGGAACATGCCGAAGGTGTTCACCACGGCGTTCCAGAACTGCGGGTCGTCGGTGATCAGCTCGACGAAGTTGTCCAGGCCGACGAAGGAGATCGTGCTGTTCAGCGGCGACCGGTCGGTGAGCGCGATCCAGACGGTGTACGCGATCGGGTAGGCGCTGAACACGGCGAAGATCACGAAGAACGGCAGGACGTAGAGGTACGGCGAGTACTTCAGGTCCAGCCGGGTGAACGAGGCGGGGCGGCGGGCGGTGGTACGGGCGGCGCGGGACGGTCCACGCTCGGGGGGTGCCGGGGCGTGCAGGTCGAGGCTCATTGCGGGTCCTTCTCCTCGGCCGGCGTCACCCGCCCACACGGGCGACGCCGGGGGTGGGCACCGCGGGTGGCGCCGACTGTCGAAGTCGACGCCACCCGCACTGGGCCGGGCCGGGTCACTTACCGGCGGCCGCACCGTTCTTCAGCGCCGCCTGCCACTGCTCCTCGGCGGACTTGCCCTGCTCCACCGCACGGAGGGTGTTCTCCACGGCGGTCCGGACCGCGTTGTTCTTCGGGCCGAGGTAGACCGGCTTCAGCTCGCTCGCACCGGCGCCGAAGATCTTGCCGATCGGGGCCTTGCTGAAGTAGTCGTTGGTCGCGTCGACCACGGCCGGGTCGGCCAGCGCCTGCGGCGACGACGGCAGGTTGCCCAGCTTCTTGAACGCCTCGATCTGGCCCTTGGTGCTGGTCAGGAACTTGACCAGCTCGGCGGCCTCCTTCTGGTGCTTGCTCGACTTCGGCACGCCGAGGAAGGAGCCGCCCCAGTTGCCGCCGTTGCCCGGGGCCTTGGCGATGTCCCACTTGCCGGCGGCCGAGTCACCGGCCTGGCCCTTGATGACACCGGTCATCCAGGCCGGGCAGGCGATGGTGGCGAAGCTGCCGTTCTTGAAGCCGGCGTTCCACTCGTTGGAGAACGACTGGAGGTTGTTCGACAGCCCGGCGGCGATCATCTTGGTGGTGAGGTCGTACGACGACTTCACGTCCGGGTTCTGGTCGATGACCAACTTGTTGCTCTTGTCGTAGTACGTGTAGCCGGTGCCCGCGCCCGCGGTCTGCATCAGCACCACGTTGTAGAAGTTCGTCGCCGAGTCGACGAACTTGTGCTTCTTGTCGGCGGCGGCGAACTTCTGGCCGGTGGCGATGAACTGGTCCCAGGTGGGCCAGAGGGCACCGACCTGCTCGCGGTCGGTGGGCAGGCCGGCGGCCTTGAACAGGTCGCTGCGGTAGCACAGCGCCATCGAGCCGACGTCCGTGCCGAGACCCAGCACCTTGCCGTCGGGGGTGGTGCCCTGCTCCCACTTCCACGGCAGGAAGTTGCCCTTGAGGTCGTTCGCGCCCTGGTCGGCCAGGTTCACGAACTTGTCGGCCTGGGCGTAGAACTGCACGATCGTGCCCTCTTCGAGCGCGACGACGTCGCCCGCGCCGGAGCCGGCGGTGATCTGCTGGGTCAGCCGGGTGTTGTAGTCACCCAGGCCGAGGCCCTTGCCGCGCTCCTGGATCTTGACGTTCGGGTGGTCGGCCTCGTACTGCTTGTAGAGCTCGTCGTAGCCGAAGCCCTGGTCGCCGAAGACGTCGACGACCAGGGTGACCGGGCCGTCGCTGCTGCTGTTGCTGTCCGACGAGTCGTCGCCGCAGGCGGTTGCGGTGGCGAGCAGCGTGACGGAGGCGAGCGCGATGGCCGCGAGCCGGCGGCGGCGGATTGGGACGCTCATCCCAGACCCCTCTTTCGGTGGTGAGGCGATATCTGTGTGGTGGGGGGTGCTGTGCAGGCGCTCACCGCCGCAGGCTGGGCCGGACGGCGACCGGAGCGGCCGCGGAGAGATCCGCGCCACACGCCGGGAGCGCTCCCATGAGATTGCCGGGAGGTGTCAGGGGTGTCAATAGGCCTATGGGAGCGTTCCCATTTCGTTACCGCGCTGATGGTGGCCGGGATGCCTCGACGGGGTAAGGGATGCGGCTCAGCAGAAGCGGCGCAGCAGGGTGGTGGCCCGCGCCGGGTCGAAGGCCCCCGGGTCGAAACCGGGGCCGACCCACTCGCGCAGGGCGTCGTGCTCGGGATGGCCCGGATCGGCCAGCGCGGCGAGCAGCACCTGATAGCCGAACAGGCCACCCACGTCCTCCGGCGGGCACGCCCGCTCCCCCTGCGGGCAGAGCGGGTAGCGCTCGTCCGGGTCGGCGGCGCACACGTCCTCCACCAGCAGGTCGTGCTCCCACCAGTCACCGAAGTCGTAGGTGTAGCGGAACCGGCTGCCCTTGCCGAGCACCGCGTCGAGTCGTACGTCCAGCTCGTCCCGCAGGGCCGGCTCACCGTCCGGGTCGGGCTCGCCGTACTGGCGGCCGTCGATGTCGAAGGAGTGCAGGTGGCAGTCCCGCCACCCCATCGCGTGCTGCACCACCCGGTGCAGCCGGTCCAGCGTGTAGCCGCCGGGGACGAGCACCCGCCGCCAGACCGGCGGCCGGATCCCGGCCAGGGACACGTTCAGCACGAAGATCTGACGCGGCATGCTGTCCCGTCCTCCCTCGGCATAGGCTGCCAGCATGATCTGCCGAGCGTGCCGGGAACGACGGCACGACGACTGTCCGGGCCCGAAGTGGTGCGACTGCCAGCACCGTACCCCCGAACCCACCCCTCCGGTCACCGGTCCGGCGGGCGAATGAGCAGCGCAAGTCCGATTTCCCGGATCTGGCCGGCGCCCGCCAGCGGGCCGCTGACCGACCCCGAGCTGACCTCGCTCTACGGCCGCGCCGACCGGCCCCACCTGCGGGTGAACTTCGTGTCCAGCGTCGACGGCGCGGTCACCCTCGACGGCTACTCCGAGGGGCTCTCCGGCGAGCCCGACAAGCGGGTCTTCGGCCTGCTGCGGATGCTCTGCGACGGCCTGGTGGTGGCCGCCGGCACGCTCCGGCACGAGGGCTACCGGGCGGTCCGGCTCAGCGAACCGCGCCGGGCCTGGCGGCGCGCCAACGGCCTGACCGACTACCCGACCCTGGTGGTGGTCTCCGGCTCGCTGGCGCTCGACCCCGCCCAGGCGGCCTTCGCCGACGCGCCGGTCCGGCCGGTCGTGCTCACCCGGGACGCCGCCGAGCCGCCCCCGGGGCTCACCGACGTCGCCGACCTGGTGCGCTGCGGCCCGGACCGGGTCGACCTCGCCGCCGGCCTGGCCGAGCTGCGCCGGCGCGGGCTCGACCAGCTGCTCTGCGAGGGCGGCCCGCACCTGTTCGGCGCGCTCACCGCCGCCGACCTGGTCGACGAGCTCTGCCTCACCGTCGCGCCGCTGCTGGCCGGGGCCGGCCCGGCCGGATCACCGCGGGCGACGCGAGCCCGCCGCGCCGGCTGCCGCTGCGGCACGCCCTGGCCGCCGGGGACGGCACGCTCCTGCTCCAGGTACGCCCGCGACGACGCCCGGACACCGGCCGGCTCGGCCCCGCCGGCCTGATCCGGCCTCGGCGACCCCGTCGACGGGACCCTCCGGACCGACGGCGTACAGGCCGGGGCGGGCAGGCGCCAGCGGTGCGCGGGCAGTTCCCGGCGCAGCGGTGCGACGAGCGCGGTGAAGGTGGCGTCCGGCGTCGGCCCGGAATCCGCGGTGGCCCGGAAAGACGTCACACCCACGGGCGACGATTCTGCCGCAGGTGGAGAGCCTGCACGAGGAACCCACCGCACACCTGGACCCGGAGGACCGGATGAGCAGTTCCACCGCGCACGTCACCACCGACACCCTGGAGATCCCCGACGGACGGCTGCACTACGAGGTACGCGGGCGGGGCCCGCTGGTGGCCCTGGTCGCCGCCCCGATGGACGCCGGCGCGTTCGCCCCGCTGGCCGACCTGCTGGCCGCGGAGCACACCGTGCTGACCACCGACCCGCGGGGCATCGGCCGCAGCGTGCTGCACGACCCGCACCAGGACTCCACCCCGCAGCTGCGCGCCGAGGACGTGTCCCGGCTGCTGGCCCACCTCGACGCCGGCCCGGCCGCCGTGTTCGGCTCCAGCGGCGGCGCGGTGACCGTGCTCGCCCTCGCCGAGGCCCATCCGGAGCAGGTCCACACGGTCGTCGCGCACGAGCCGCCGCTGCTCGGCCTGCTGGACGACCGCGCGGAACTCCTCGCCCGCGAGGACGACATGATCGCCACCTATCTGGCCGGGGACCGGCTGGGCGCCGGCCGCAAGTTCCTCGCGAACGCCGACATCCACCTGCCCGAGGAGCTGGTCCAGGGCATGTTCGGTGGCGAACCCGAGCCGCAGGCCGCCGCCGACGAGCACTTCCAGTACGTGCACATGATCCGCGGCACGACCCGGTTCCGGCCCGACGTCGCCGCGTTGCGCGCCGGCCCCACCCGGGTCGTGGTCGGCCTCGGTGCGACGTCGACCGGGCAGGTCTGCGACCGCACCTCGCGGGCGCTCGCCGCGGCGCTGGGCGGCGCCCCCACGATGTTCCCCGGTGGGCACATCGGCTTCGTCGAGGACCCGCCGGCCTTCGCCACCCGGCTGCGCGAGGTGCTCGCCCACGACTGAGCACCGCGCGGTCGCGGTCCGCGCCGCCGGCGGCGTCCCCCGGCGTAGGCGGACCGCCCGCGCGGTGGGCGGCCGGCGTGGTCCCCGGGCCGCGCACCGGTCCGGGCGTGCGGGGTGGCGTCGGCCGGACGGCACCGACCTCGGTCAGTCCGGCCCCACGCCCGGCGGCCCTGCCCTAGCCTCGGAGTGCCGGCGGCGCCGGCCGCGGTACGCAGCCGGCAGGTCCTGCGGGGCGGGTGACGCCGGGTCGCGGGAACGGACGGGCCGCGCCGCCGGACGGCGGAGAGCCCGAACGGCAGGGGGTCGGATGGCTGCGGACGACGAACAGGCCGGCGGGCCGGGTGGCCGTCGGCGGCCGGCGCTGCTCGCCGGTGGGCTGGTGGGCCTGGCCGGCACGCTCGACGTGCTCACCTACCTGAGCCTGCGCAGCACGGAACCCTTCGTCGACGTGACCGACGGACGGGTGAGCGTCCTGCACACGACCGGGTGGTCCCGGCTGCACGTGGGCCTCGGGCTGCTGGTCGTACTCACCGCGCTGGTGATCGCCACGGGTCGTACCCGGCTGGTCTCCGTCGGGCTCGGTGTCGTCGCGGTCGCCGCCACCGTCGACGTGCTCTTCATGCCGTACGACCCGTGGCACGGGCTGGTGGCGGTCGGGCTGCACGCGTCCGCCGCGGTGATCCTGGTCCGGAACTGGCGCGTCCTCCTCGCCCCGGCCGGGCCGAGCGGAGCCGGGGTCAGCGGCCCTGGCAGACCCGACCGGTGATCGCCGGGTCCGGCGCGCGCCGGTCCCGCCAGGCCGGGTTGACGGAGACCAGCAACGGTGGGGCCTGCCAGGCGGCGGAGAGCCGCTGCAGCGGGGCGTACTCGCCTCGTCTCAGCCGCACGGCCTGCCCGGTGGCGAGCACGTCGATCAGGCGCTGCTGCGACACCTGCTGGCCGATCACCCCGCCGTGGAAGGCCGGCACCTGGAAGGTCGGGATGCCGCTGTACTGGCCGGGCGGGGCCTCGGCCGCGGTCACGGTCGGCAGGAACGCCACCATGAGCACGCCGGGCACCGGGCACAGGGTGCCGTTGCGATAGAAGGGCGCGTTGTCGAGGATCGACCGGACGAACGGCTCGTCCGGGTCGTCCCTGGTCCGCCGGGCCAGGTTCGTCACGGCGAAGATGCCGCGCAGCTCCCAGCCCGTGGCCACCCCCCACCCGCTGGCGGCGTCCCGGGGCGGATAGTAGGCCCGTCCCGGCCGGACCAGCGGGCTGAACAGCAGCACGGTGTCGACCGGCGAGCGGGGCCGCAGCTCCAGGTAGGTGCGGGCCACCATGGCGCCCTCGCTCTGCCCGACCAGCGCCACCGGCCGCCCGGTACGCCGGTGCAGGGCGTCCACCTGGACGGCGAGACGCTCGGCGCTGCGCCCCAGCGACTGGTGGGTGTCGACGCTCCGGTAGGGCAGCGGACGGCCCTGACCGTCCAGCCCGCGGTAGGAGAACCGCTCCACGGCCGGGTCGGCGGGCGGACGGCCGTCGTAGCGGGAGCCGTAGCCGGCCAGCGCGATCACCGCGTGGTCGACCGACTCGGGCAGGTTCTGGCTGAGCACCGGCGGCCGCCACTCGCCCTTGCCGCCCGCGGTGATACCGATGACGCCCTGCGCGACCAGCGGCAGCAGCAGCGCCACCAGGAACGCGACCGGAGTCACCGGCACCCGCGCCCAGCGGACCCGCCCGGGCAGCAGGGCGGCCCGCACGGTGCGCTGCCACAGCAGCCCGTTCGCCGCCCCGGTGAGGCCGGCCACCGCCACCACCCGCCAGCCGGTGCCGCTCGACGTGATCGACCCGGCCACGGTCAGCACGGCGAAGTTGAGCATCGACCAGCCGACCAGCTCGATCGAGGGCAGTCCCCGCCACCACTTCTCCACCACCCCGGCGCGCTGCAGGAACGGGGAGAGGAAGATCAGCGGGAGCAGCGACGCGAACAGGTACCAGGAGAGGGCCACGCCGGCGGCGGCCACCGAGAGGGCCGCCCACGGCGAGATCAGCAGGCTCGACAGCGTGGCGATCTCCAGGTTGCGCCGGGCGAGCCAGCGCCAGGAGGGTCGTTCCCTGCCGACCGGCCAGGCCAGGGCGACCAGCCCGGTGGAGAGCAGGCCGCGCAGCAGGCTGACACCCAGGAACTCGACCACGAACCAGAACCAGGAGTCGTGGTAGACCAGCACCCACCGCAGGTCGTGGTACGTGGCGTACGGGCGGACGGCGGTGATCTGGGGGGCCAGGCCGAGCGCCGCCCGGAAGTGCAGGGCCGCCAGGACGGCCGCCTCCGCCGCCGGCAGCAGGGCGGCCAGCACGAGCAGCGCGGCCAGGCGGCTCCGGGCGGACACCGCACCTCCTCACCGACCTCGTCGCACGGGCGTCCTCCCTGGCAGCATCCCGCGCCGCTGCGGCCGGCACGGGCGAAACCCGACAAGCCCGCCGGCCGGTACGACGGTCTCGCCGGACAGCAGAACGGCCGCGCGGCGCGGGCACGAGTTCCGTGCCCGCGCCCCGCGGCCGGGGTGCTGCCGCCCGGCGCCGGTAGCCCAGGAGGCCGCCGACGCCGGGTCAGGTGGTCAGTTGACGCTCACCGCCGACCAGGCGGCGGCGACCGTGTTGTACTCCACGCTGCCGGCGCCGTAGAGGTCCTTGGCGGCGGACAGGGTGGCGGTGCGAGCACCGGCGTAGTCGGTCCGCGAGGTCATGTAGGTGGTGAGCGCGCGGTACCAGATCGCGCCGGCCTTGGCGTTGCCGATGCCGGTCACGGTGCTGCCGTTGCAGGTCGGGCTGTTGCCGTAGGACGACGAGCCGCTGCCGACGGCGAGCAGGTAGAAGAAGTGGTTCGCCACGCCGGACGAGTAGTGCACGTCCAGCCGGCCCACCCGGCTGCTGTAGCAGTCGGCCGAGGAACCATCCTTGGAGGGCTTGTCCATGTAGCGCAGCGGCACGCCGCTGGAGCGCAGCTTCTCGCCGATCAGGTAGTCGCCCGGGTCCTTGGCGTTGTTCGCGTAGAACTCGACCAGGGTGCCGAAGATGTCGCTGGTGGCCTCGTTGAGGCCGCCGGACTCGCCGCTGTAGCGCAGGCCGGCGGTGTTGCTGGTGACGCCGTGGCTCATCTCGTGCCCGGCGACGTCCAGCGAGGTCAGCGGGTACCAGCCGGAGCCGCCGTCGCCGTAGGTCATGCAGAAGCAGGAGTCGCTCCAGAACGCGTTGGCGTAGTTGGAGCTGTAGTGCACCCGGCTGTACGCGCCGACCCCGTCGTTGCGGATTCCGTTACGGCCGAACGTGGTCTTGTAGTAGTCCCAGGTCTCCTGCGCGCCGAAGGCGGCGTCCGCGGCGGCGGTCTGCCGGTTGGCCAGGGTGCCGTCCCCGAAGACGTTCGAGGCGTTGGTGACCAGGGTGCCGGTGCCGCTGGTGCCACCGTTCAGGTCGTAGGTCTTGTGACCGCCCCGGGTGGCGTCGGCGAGCTGGTAGGTGCCGCTGGCGGCGGTGCTGCCCACGGTCACCGAGCCGGAGTGGAAGGTGTTGCCGGTGCCGTCGCGCTGCACACCCTCCCACGAGTCGCGGACCTTGCCGGTGGTGGCGTCGACCAGCACGTGCAGCTCGCTGGGGGTGCCGTCGGCGTACGCGCCGCCCACGACGACCTCGTACGCCAGGGTGGTGCCGGTGGCGGCGGCGTCGTACACGAGCTGGCTGCCGTCGACGCGGCGGGTGGCGGCGGTGGAGGCGGCCAGGGCGGCACGGCCGGCCGCGGCGGCGCTGACCTTGGCCTTCGCGCCCCGGGTGGGGGCCGCGGCCAGGCTCTGGCTGGCGCCCTTCCAGGAGTTGCCCTTGCCCAGGTGGACGACGGTGTCGCCGCCGAGGACCGGCAGGCCGTCGGCGTAGCGGTTGAGCCGGACGTGCTCGGTGCCGTCGGCGTCGGTCGACACGTTCTTCAGGGTGAAGCTGGACCCGTCGGCGACCAGGGCGCTGCCCGAGTGGGCCTTGAGCTGGGCGACCGCGCGGGTGAACGCGTCACCGGAGACGGGCGCGGCGGAGGCCGGCACGGTGCCGGCGGTGGCCAGCAGCGCGGCCGTGGCCAGTCCGCCCAGGAGAGTGCTACGACGCATGAAGTTCCTACCTTCACTAGGACTGCCGGTCGGGGGGGTGCCGACCGACGGGTGGTCCGTCGGTGATGGGCGGCGGACCGGTCACGTCCCCGCAGGTGACAGGGCGTGACGGCGCACACAGGATCGATGAGCAAAAGATCCTCGATGCGTTGTTGCATATTTTTGCGCCATGCGACCCTTGTCTGTCACGACTTGAGGCCAAGATTTTTTCCGTGACTTTTCGTGTTCCGTTCACCACGCTGTGAAACGGTGCCCAGCTCCGCGCGTGGCGTCCGCCGCGTCGCGTGGCAACCTGTCGCATCCCTCGGGCAGGATGCTCCTCGTGCGCCACCACCGGAACGACCAGCCGACCGGAGCCCGCCGATGACCGACGACCTGCTCGACGGCCCCGGCGAGGTCGTCGGCCGGGTGCTCGGCACCGCCGACGCCACCCCGCTCACCTTCTGGACCGCCGTCGCTCCCGGCAGCTACCTCCAGCTCGACGACGTCGTGGTGACCCGCCGCGAGCTGCCCGACCGCGAGCCGGTCACCATCGCCGGCGTGGTCACCCAGGTCCGGGCCCGGCACGAGGGCGCGCAGTTCGACTCCGACGTCTTCGCCATCGCCGACGGCACCCTGCCGGCCCAGGTACAGGAGGCCGCCGAGGTCACCACCACCCGGGTCGACCCCGAGCTCTACGTGCCGCCCACCCCCGGCGCGGTGGTGCACCGGGCCGAGGGCGACGCCCGGGCGCGGGCGCTGCACTTCGACCGGATGGAACGACGCATCCCGATGGGCATGGGCCGCGACGGCGTGCCGGTCTACCTCAACGCCGACTTCCTCGACGGCAGCCGGGGCGCGCACGTCTCGATCTCCGGCATCTCCGGGGTGGCCACCAAGACCAGCTTCGCCACCTTCCTGCTCTACTCGGTCTTCCGCTCCGGGGTGCTCGGCGGTGACGCGGTCAACGCCAAGGCGCTGATCTTCAACGTCAAGGGCGAGGACCTGCTCTTCCTCGACCACCCCAACACCCGCCTCGACGACGCCACCCGCGCCGGTTACGCGAAGCTCGGGCTGGCCGCCGGCGCCTTCCCCGACGTGCGGGTCTACGCCCCGCCCCGGGTCGGCGACTCCTCCGGCACCCCGGACGTGAGCAGCCGGCTCACCGGGGTGGACAGCTTCTACTGGACGCTGACCGAGTTCTGCGCCGACCGCCTCCTGCCCTACGTCTTCGCCGACGCCGACGACGAGCGCCAGCAGTACACGATGGTGGTCCACTCGGTCGCCGCCCACCTGGCCCGGTACGCCCAGCCCGCCGACGGCGGGGTCAGCATCGACGGCGTCCGGCTCGGCTCCTACGCCGACCTGGTCGACCACGTCGTCGAGCAGCTCAACGACGACGAGACCCGGTCCGAGTGGGCCGGCAGCGCGGTCGGGCTCGGCACCGTCAACGCGTTCGCCCGCCGGCTGATCGGCAGCAAGAAGGACCTGGGCCGGCTGATCCGCGGCGACCTGGCCACCCGCCGCCCGCATTCGATCAACACCGCGGAGAGCGCCCAGGTCACCGTCGTCGACCTGCACAACCTCCCCGACCGGGCGCAGCGCTTCGTGGTCGGCGTGACCCTCAAGAGCGAGTTCGAGCGCAAGGAGAAGTCCGGCACCGCCAAGCCGCTGCTCTTCGTCGTCCTGGACGAGCTCAACAAGTACGCCCCCCGCGAGGGCTCGTCGCCGATCAAGGAGGTGCTGCTGGACATCGCCGAGCGGGGCCGCTCGCTCGGGGTGATCCTGGTCGGTGCGCAGCAGACGGCGAGCGAGGTGGAACGGCGGATCGTGACCAACTCGGCGATCCGGGTCGTCGGCCGACTCGACCCGGCCGAGGCGTCCCGCCCGGAATACGGTTTCCTCCCGCCCGCCCAGCGGCAGCGCGCCCTGCTGGCCAAGCCGGGCACCATGTTCGTCAACCAGCCGGACATCCCGGTCCCGCTCTGCCTGGAGTTCCCCTTCCCCGCCTGGGCCACCCGGGTCTCCGAGGCCGGCCGCGCGCCGTCGGAGACGCTCCGCTCGATCACCCAGTCGGCCGACCCGTTCGCCGTGGTCGGCTCCGGCACCACCGACGACGACATCCCGTTCTAGGGGGTCCACCAGCATGAAGATCCTGCACACGTCCGACTGGCACGTCGGCAAGGTGCTCAAGGGCCGGTCCCGGGCCGAGGAGCACAAGCAGGTGCTGGCCCAGGTCATCGAGATCGCCAACGCCGAGCGGCCCGACCTGGTCATCGTGGCCGGCGACCTCTACGACACCGCAGCCCCGAGCCCGGAGGCCACCCGGCTGGTCACCCGGGCGCTGACCGCGCTGCGGCGCACCGGCGCGGACGTGGTGGCGATCGGCGGCAACCACGACAACGGGCAGGCCCTCGACGCGCTGCGACCCTGGGCCGAGGCCGCCGGCATCACCCTGCGCGGCAGCGTCCGGGACAACCCGGCCGAGCACGTCATCGACGGCGTCACCCGCGACGGGGAACGCTGGCGGCTCGCCGCGCTGCCGTTCCTCTCCCAGCGGTACGCCGTCCGCGCCGTCGAGATGTACGAGCTGACCGCCGCCGAGGCCAACCAGACGTACGCCGACCACCTCGGTCGGGTCCTCGCCCGGCTCACCGAGGGCTTCACCGAGCCGGACCGGGTGCACCTGGTCACCGCCCACCTGACCGTGGTCGGGGCGGCCACCGGCGGCGGCGAGCGGGACGCGCACACCGTGCTCGGCTACGCCGTACCGGCCACCGTCTTCCCCGGCACCGCGCACTACGTCGCGCTCGGGCACCTGCACCGCTCGCAGCGGGTGATCGGGCCCTGCCCGGTGCGCTACAGCGGCAGCCCGCTCGCGATCGACTTCGGCGAGGAGGAGAACGTCGGCTCGGTGACGCTGGTCGAGGTGACCGCGCGGACCGCCGCCCAGATCCGCGAGGTCCCGGTGCCGGGGGCGGTCCCGCTGCGTACCGTCCGGGGCACCCTGGCCCAGCTCGCCGAGATCGAGGCGCCCGAGGGCTGGCTGCGGGTCTACGTCCGCGAGCAGCCCCGCGCCGGGCTCCGCGAGGAGGTGCAGGAGCTGCTCCCCGGGGCGGTGGAGATCCGGATCGATCCGGAGCTGACCGCCGTGCCGGGCAGCGGCACCCGCACCGCCCAGCGGGCCGGCCGCTCGCCCCGCGACCTCTTCGCCGACTACCTGGGCAGCCGGGGGCATGCCGACGACGGCGTCCGGGAACTCTTCGACGAGTTGTTCGAGGAGGTGGACCGCTGATGCGCCCGATCCGGCTGGACATGGCGGGCTTCACCGTCTTCCGCGACGAGACCACCGTGGACTTCACCGACGCCGACTTCTTCGCGCTGGTCGGGCCGACCGGCTCCGGCAAGTCGACGGTGCTCGACGCGATCTGCTTCGCCCTCTACGGCACGGTGCCCCGCTGGGGTGGCACCCGAGGGCTGACCAACGCGCTCGCCCCGTCGTCCACCGAGGCCCGGGTGCGGCTGGTCTTCGAGTCCGCCGGCGACCGGTACGTCGCGACCCGGGTGGTCCGCCGGGACGGGCGGGGCACCGTCAAGACCGCCAACGCCGGCCTGCAGCTCATGCCCGCCGGGTTCGACGTGACCAAGCTGGACACCGGGCTCAGCCCGGACGACCTCGGCGAGGTGGTGGCCGGCACCCCCGCCGAGATGGAGCAGGCGGTGCTGGCGGCGGTCGGGCTGCCGTACGAGCAGTTCACCAGCTGCGTGGTGCTGCCGCAGGGGCAGTTCGCCGACTTCCTGCACGCCAAGCCGGCCACCCGCCAGCAGATCCTGGTCAACCTGCTCGACCTCGGTGTCTACGAGCAGGTGCAGAAGCGGGCCACCGAACGCGCCGGGCAGGCCGAGGCGAAGCTGACCGCCGTGGACCGGATGCTCGGCGGGCTCGCCGACGTCGACGACGAGGCGGTGACCGGGGCGCAGGCGCAGGTCGACCGGATGCGCGAGCTGGGCGCGGCGGTGGCGTCGGCCGTACCGGAGCTGGAGCGGGCCCGGGTCACGGCGCGGGAGGCGACGGCAGCGCTGGCCGAACTCGACGCCGAGCTGGCGGTCCTGGCCGGGGTGCGCGCTCCGGACGGCATCGCCGAGCTGGCCCGGGCGGTCACCGCCGCCCGGACCGCCGCCGACGAGGCCGCCGCGACGGTGGCGCTGGCCGAGGAGCGGGAGGAGAAGCTGCGCGGCGAGCTGGCCGCGGCGGGCGACGAGAGCGCGCTGCGCCTGCACCTGAAGGCGTACGCCGACCGGGACCGGCTGACCGGCGAGGCGGAGACGGTCCGCGCGGCGGTGAGCGCGGCGCAGGTCGAGCACGACGCGGCGGCCGCCGCCCTGGCGGCGGCCCGGGCGGCGGCCGAGCGGGCCGACGTGGAGCTGGAGGCGGCGTTCCGCGCGCACGACGAGGCGAAGGCCACGGACCAGGCGGTGGCGCTGCGGGCGCACCTGGTCGACGGCGCGCCCTGCCCGGTCTGCGAGCAGCCGGTGACCCGGGTGCCGGCGGTGCCGGCCGGGTCGGCGGTGGCTGCGGCCCTCGCGGCCGGCAAGGCGGCGCGGGCGGCCAGCGAGGCGGCGAAGCGGGCGGTGCAGGAGCGGGACGCCGCCGCCCGCGACCTGGAACGGGTGCTGGTGCGGGCCCGCGCCCAGCACGACCAGCTGCGGGCCCGGCTGACCGAGCTGGACGACCAGCTCGCCGATGCCGCCGCCCCGGCCGCGTTGCGGGCGGCGCTGGACGAGCACGCCCGGCTGCGCCGGGTGCTGGAGGAGGCGGCCGGTGCCGTACGGGCCGGCCGGGACGGCGCCCGGCGGGCCCGGGCGCGCTGGACACCGCCGAGGAGCGGCTGCGCCGGGCCTGGCGGGACTTCGACACCGCCCGCGACCGGCTGGCCCGGTTCGGGCCGCCCGCCGCCGACCGGGACGACGTGGCCGCCGCCTGGTCCACCCTGGCCGACTGGGCCGGCGGCGAGGCCGACCGGCGGCGGGCCGACCGCACCGGGCTGGTCACCTCGGTCGGCGCGGCCCAGGCGGCGGCGACCGAGGTCGAGCAGCGGATCGGTGCGCTCTTCACCGCCGCCGGCCTGGACGTCGCCGACGACCCGGGCCGGGCGGCGGCGGTGGCGGCCGAACGCGCCGAGGCCGAGCTGCGCCGGCTGGTCGAGCGGCGCGAGCAGGCCGCCGAGCTGCGCGAGCAGCGGGCCGGCCACGAGCGGGAGGCCCAGGTGGCCCGGGCCCTCGCGGGGCACCTGCGGGCCAACAACTTCGAGCGGTGGCTGCTGGCGGAGGCGTTGGACCTGCTGGTCGACGGCGCGTCGCGGATCCTGCGCGACCTCTCCGGCGGCCAGTACGACCTGGTCCACGACAAGGGCGAGTTCTTCGTGGTCGACCACCACGACGCCGGGCTGCGGCGCGGGGTGCGGACCCTCTCCGGCGGGGAGACGTTCCAGGCGTCGCTGGCGCTCGCGCTGGCGCTGTCCGAGCAGCTCGCCGGGATGTCCACCACCGCCGCCAGCCTGGAGTCGATCGTGCTGGACGAGGGCTTCGGCACCCTGGACGCGGCCACCCTGGACACGGTCGCGGCCACCCTGGAGAACCTGGCCGCCCGGGGTGACCGGATGGTCGGGGTGGTCACCCACGTGCCGGCGCTCGCCGAGCGGATCCCGGTCCGCTTCGAGGTCCGCAAGGACGCCCGCAGCGCCCGCATCGAACGGACCGGCCTGTGAGCGCGAGCCGGCCCGTGGACGGTCCGGCCGGACAGGCGCGTTTCTTCGTCGACGCGTGGGATCCGGCGTACGGGGCGTCGTTCGAGGCGGGCGGGGGTGGGCCGGCGGCGCCGAGCAGCGCCCAGGTCGACGCCGACGTGGAGTTGCCGGCGGTGGACTGGCGGGCGATCGGGGTGCGGCGCGGGGTGCTGGCCCCGGACGTGGTGCTCCTGGTCGACGGGGTACGCCGGATCGACGCCAGCGTCTGGACCGCCGAGGAGGACGGCGGGTCCTTCCCCGGCCTGGCCGCCTCGTACGCGGCGGGGGTGGTCCGGTGCGACCTGGAACGCGGGGTGGCGGAGCTGGCCGGCGCCCGGGTGGCCCGGGG
Organism: Micromonospora sp. R77; assembly: GCF_022747945.1. Taxonomy (NCBI): domain Bacteria; kingdom Bacillati; phylum Actinomycetota; class Actinomycetes; order Micromonosporales; family Micromonosporaceae; genus Micromonospora; species Micromonospora sp. R77. The sequence continues at coordinate 4,543,172 of NZ_JALDST010000001.1, read as the reverse complement.
TCTCTTCACCGCCAGCCCGTCCGCGCAGGACGTGGTGGCCGGGCAGGTGCGCTATCCGGTGCACCGGGTGGGCGGCACCGGTGAGCTGAGCAAACTGCCGGCGGCCGTGCAGGGCCCGCTGACCGCGTTGGAGGTGGCGGTCTCCGACGCCGCCCGCACCGACGGCGACCTGCTGGTGGTGGACGGCCCGCTGCGGGCCCGACGGCAGCTGCCGCGCACCCTGGGCTACATCAAGACGCAGCACAGCCAGTACCTGGACGCCCGGCTGACCGCGGTGGTGACCGGGCTGGGTCCGGGCGAGCGGTCGCCGGTGTTCCGGCTGGGCACCGCCTGGGGCGGTTACTCGTGGTATCTGCGGCTGCCGGTGGCGGCGGGGGCGCCGTGGGCGGGCATCGTCCGGATGGAGTGCTCCGCCGAGCTGACCCCGACCGAGGCGATCGAACTGGCCGACCTCTCCCTGGTCACGCTGCCCCGGTTCGCCTCCAACCCGTACAAGGACCCGCGCGCCCCGCAGAACCTCATCCCGATCGCCGGCCTGGAACGGCGGCTGCGGGGCCTGCTCGGCGACGCCCGGCTGCTGCACCGGGTGCTCACCGCGGCGGCCCGGGGAGTCCACCGCTGATGGGGCGGCGGCGCGGCGACGACCGGGTGGTCGAGCAGGTCGACACGGGGCAGGCCGAACTGGTGCCGGACCCGGACCGGCCGGGTTCGTGGACGCTGCTGCTCGACGGCGCCCCACAGTCCCACGTGGACCTGACCGACCCGACCCACCTGGAGTTCGAGTACGTCCGCCGGCTGGCCGCCGCGATCGACCTGGTCGCCCCGGCCGGCGAGCCGCTGCGGGTGCTGCACCTGGGCGGCGGCGCGCTCACCCTCCCCCGGTACGTGTCGGCCACCCGGCCCGGCTCCACCCAGCGGGTGTCCGAGCTGGACGGTGCCCTGGTGGAACTGGTCCGGCGCGCGCTGCCCTGGCGTACCGACCCGCGGTTGCGGGTCCGGGTCGCCGACGCCCGGGCCACCCTCGCCGCCGGCCGGGACGCCAGCTGGGACGTGGTGGTCGCCGACGTCTTCGCCGGTGCCCGCACCCCGGCCCACCTGACCTCGGCGGAGTACGTCGCCGAGGTGGCCCGGGTGCTGCACACCGGCGGGTGGTACCTGGCGAACGTCGCGGACGGCCCGCCGCTGCGGCACGTCCGCGCCCAGGTCGCCACGGTCCGCTCGGTGCTGCCCCGGGCCTGCCTGGTCGGTGACGCGGCGGTGCTGCGCGGCCGGCGGTACGGCAACCTGGTGCTGGTGGCGGGGCGGGTCGAGCCGCCGGTGCCGCAGCTGACCCGGCGGGCGGCCGGTGACTGGTTCCCGGGCCGGGTGCTGGCCGGCGAGGAGCTGGACCGGTTCTGCTCCGGCGCCCCGGTGGTCCGCGACGCGAACGCCACCGACTCCACTCCGCCGCCGCCCGGAATTTTTTCCGTCCGTCGTTGATCCGCTGGGCCGGTGGGCCCGTATCACCGGGCGGCCATGCCCGGTGGGGGCCGGCTGATGTCATTGGACACCCGGAGGTCTGCATGCATGCGGTGGCGGCCGGCTGGCACGGCGACATGGTGAGGCCCGAGTGGATGTCCCGGGCCCAGCCGCAGCCCCGTGCGTCGAGGTCGGGGCGGGGGGTCGACGTGCGGCCCGCCGATCGCCAGAATGACCCGGTGACGCCGCGACCGACCCCCGGGCGGCACCAGGCGGTGTCCACTGAGGGCACGCACTCCGATCAGCTGATCCGGCTGCTCTACGCCGAGCACGCGGGACCGCTGCTGATGTTCGTGATGCGGCTGACCGGTGGGGACCGGCAGCGCGCCGAGGACATCGTGCAGGAGACCCTGCTGCGGGCCTGGCGCAACGCGCACCGGCTGGGCGTGCAGGGGCAGGGCTCGCTGCGACCCTGGCTGGTGACGGTGGCCCGGCGGATCGCGATCGACGAGCACCGCAGCGAGCAGGCCCGGCCGGCGGAGACGTACGACCGGGACCTGACCGCGTTCGCCGAGGCGGACAGCACCGACCGGGTGCTGCGCACCATGACGGTGGCGGACGCGCTGCGTACGCTGAGCCAGTCGCACCGGGAGATCCTGGTGGCGACGTACTTCCGGGGCCGGACGGTGCCGGAGGCGGCCGAGGAGCTGGGCCTTCCGCTCGGCACCGCCAAGTCGCGCGTCTACTACGCGCTGCGTGCGCTGCGCACGGCTCTGCAGGAACGGGGGGTGACGGAATGAGCCGGGCCGACCATATGGACGTCGCGGCGTACGCGCTGGGCGTGCTGGACCAGGCGGACACCGAGCGGTTCGAGGAGCACCTGGCGACCTGCTGGGCGTGCGCCGCGGAGCTGGAGACGATGGTCCCGGTGGTGGGGTTGCTCTCCGGCATCGACGGCGAGTCGATGACCGCCCTGGAGCAGACCCAGACCGACCCGGCCCTGCTGGACCGGACCCTGGTGGCGGTACGCCAGCATCGCCGGCGCAGCCGGGTGCGGCAGCTCCTGGCGACCGCGGCGGCGGTGGTGGTCTTCGGTGGGCTGAGCGGCGTCGGGTTCGCCACCTTCGCCGGCAGCGGCGACGAACCGCTGCCGCAGGCCGAGCCGACCCGTTCGGCACCGGTCGACCCGCCGGCCAGCAGCAAGCCGTCGAACCCGGGCGACCCGGGCACTGGCGGCAACGAGCAGGAGGGCGAGCAGCACAACGCCACCGACCCGGGCACCGGCGTGAAGACCACCATGTGGCTGGCGGCCAAGCAGTACGGCACCCGGATCGACTTCCAGTTGACCAAGCTGCCGGGGCCGCGTACCTGCCGGCTGGTGGTGGTCCGCAAGAACGCCACCACCGAGGTCATCTCCACCTGGTCGGTGCCGGGTGGCGGTTACGGGACGAACACCAACCAGTTGCCGCTGGAGCTGACCGCCACCACCTCGGCCGGGATGGACGACATCCAGAAGATCCAGGTGCAGTCGGTGGACGTCAACGGGGTGGCCAGCCCGTTGGTGACGGTGGCCGACCTCTAGTTCCGCCCCGATTGCCGGCGCCGGGCAGCGACACCCCCGGCGCCGCTTCGGCGTGTCCGGACGGGTCCGGCCCGACGCCTCCCCCTACGCGTCCGCGCCGCGAACGGTTCAACGGATCCAATGTGAAATGGACCACCCTTTCCTCTTCAACCTTGACAGCGACCCACCCGTACTACTCGGTGAACTGCCAAGAATGAGGAGGGCACGTGGCACAGCTGAAGCGAACCGTCATCGCCGCGAGCGCGATGGTCGCACTAACGGCCTGCGCTCCCGCGGGTTACGACGGGGCGAACTCGAGCGCGGCCGAGCCGGTCGCCGTGGCCGCGGCCGAACCCACCGCGGCGGCCGAACCGGAGGCCTCCGCCAGCGCGGACGCCCCCGCCACCGAACAGGCCGCGCCCCCGGCCGACGTCCAGCTCACCGACCAGCTGGTCGGCAAGAAGCTGCCCCGGATGGGCGCGGTCGTCACCGACCAGGACGGCTGGGTGCTGTACCGCTTCGACAAGGACTCGGCCGACCCGCCGTCGTCCAACTGCGTCGACAAGTGCGCCCAGGTCTGGCCGCCGGCGCTGACCGACGGCAACCCGCAGCTGCAGGGCGTCTCCGACGACAAGGTCGGCACCGTCACCCGCCAGGACGGCACCCGGCAGATCACCATTGGCGGCTGGCCGGTCTACCGCTACATCGGCGACAAGAAGCCGGGCCAGTGGAAGGGCCAGGGCGTCGGCGGCACCTGGTTCGTGGTCGACCCGAACGGCAAGCGGAACAAGACCTGCCTGCCCACCGGCACCCCGAAGCCGGTCGCCCCGCCCGCGTCGGGCAGCTCCGACGGCGGCAGCTCGGACAGTGGCGGCTCCGGCTACTCGTACTGATCGGCAACCCCACCGACCCGGTGGCCGGTCGCAGCCGGGGAGGGCGCGGCCGGCCACCGTCGGGAACCTGGACACCGGCGTACCGGCAGCGCCCGGCGTCCCGGCGCGGCGCCGGCCCCCACGGGCCGATCGCCGCGACTCCTGCCCGCCGTGGCAGAGTGGCGGCGTGACCCTTCCGCCGCCACCCGGACGCTGCGCCCACCGGCCGGCTACCGGCTGGCCGCCTCGGTGCGGGCCTGACCTTCAGCCCGCACGACCCCTGCGCCCGGATCGCCGCCGGCAGCTTCTGGTGGGCCACCCGCACCCCCGTCGGGCCGGCCACCCTGGCGTTGCGGCCGAGCGCCGGCGACCTGGTCGCCGAGGGGTACGGGCCGGGCGCGCAGTGGGTCGTCGAGCGGGCCGACGCGATCGCCGGGCTCCGCGACGACCTGACCGGCTTCGCCGAGCTGGCCGCCGCGCACCCGCTGGTCGCCCGGCTGGCCCACGAGCACCGGGGACTGCGGATGCCGGCCACCGGTCAGGTCTTCCCCCGGCTGCTGCGGGCGGTCTTCGAGCAGAAGGTCACCGGCAAGGAGGCGTACCGGGCGTACGCGGCGACCGTGCGGCACTTCCGGTCGGTGGCGCCGGGGCCGTTGCAGCCACTGCTGCTGCCGCCCGAGCCGGCGGCGGTGGCCGCCACGCCGTACTGGGTCTTCCACCCGTTCGGGGTGGAGCAGCGGCGGGCCGACACGCTGCGCCGCGCCGCCGCCGTCGCGGACCGGCTGGAACGCTGCGTCGACGCGGTCGAGGCCACCCGGCGGTTGACCGCCGTGCCCGGCATCGGCCCGTGGACCGCCGCCGAGGTGGTGCGGATCGCGTACGGCGACCCGGACGCGGTCAGCGTCGGCGACTACCACGTCCCCAACACGGTCGCCTGGGCGCTGGCCGGCGAACCCCGCGGCGACGACGCCCGGATGCTGGCCCTGCTGGAGCCGTTCCGCGGCCACCGGGGGCGGGTCTGCGTGCTGCTGGAGGCGGCCGGCATCCAGGCCCCGAAGTACGGCCCGCGTGCCCCGATCCGCTCCTTCGCCGGTTACTGACCGGCGCAGAGGCGCCGCAGGGTGCGCCCCAGCCACCAGGCGTACCCCTGCTGGAAGGCGCGGCCGACCGGGCCGGCGGCGCGCATGAACCAGCGGTCCGGCCGGCTGAACGCGCGTACCTCGAACCAGACCGCGCCGGCGTCGTCGCGGGTGACCACGAAGGCCTCCTCGCCGCGCGCCGGGTGACCGGGCAGCGTGCCGTACCCGAAGCCGGCCTGCCGCGCGTCGTCGACGGCCCAGACCACCCGGCAGGGCGCGGGGAGCCGCAGCGGCCCGACGCCGAGGCCGGAGACCACCCGCACGCCGGGGCGGCGCGCGGCGCGTCGGCGGTCATCCGGATGCCGGCCGCCCGGTGCAGCCGCCAGCCCAGCACCGCGTCGCCGGCGCGCCGGAAACTGCCGTCCGGCAGCCGGACCCGGTGCCGCACGTGCCGCCAGCCGGCCGGCAGCGCACCCGCGCGGGTCGCGCCGACGTCCGGGTAGGTCAGCTCCGGCACGGTCCGCACCCCCTCGACGACGACACCGCCAGGGTACGGCCGCAGCCGGCGGGCCGCCCGGTTCCCGGAGGACGGGATGTGGTGGGCTTGCCCGGTGACCGATCAGGTGACCATCGCCCCGGCCGGGGTCGGGGACGCGGGCGAGATCCTCACCGTGCAGCGCGCCGCCTACCTGGTGGAGGCGCAGCGGTACGGCGACCCGTTCCTGCCGCCGCTGACCGAGACCCTGGACGAGGTACGCGCCGCGCTGGCCGGCCCGACGGTCGTGCTGGCCGCCCGACTCGGGGCCCGGCTGGTCGGCTCGGTACGCGCCACGGTCGAGGGCGACACCGCACACGTCGGCCGGCTCTCCGTCGCCCCCGACCAGCAGGGACGGGGCGTCGGCGGGCGGCTGCTGGCCGCGATCGAGGCGGCCTGCGCCGGCCGGGTGTCCCGATTCGCCCTCTTCACCGGCGCGGAGAGCACCGACAACCTGCGCCTGTACGCCCGGCGCGGTTACCGGCTGGTCGCCCACCGGCCGGACCCGAACGGGATCCGCCTCGCGGTGCTGGAGAAGACGCCGACGGCGCCGGTGCTCCCGGACGCCGGAGCGGTCAGCCCTGCTCGCAGCGGCGCTTGAGCCCTTCGGCCTCCTGCCGCAGATAGCTCCGCACGACCCGGCCACCGAGCAGCCCGAACAGCCCGGCCAGTGGGCCGGTCTGCACCATCACCAGCTCGGCCCGGACCCGGCCGTCGGGCAGCGGGACCACCCGGTGCTCGCCCCGGCTGTGCACGCCCGGGCTGTCGGACTCCCAGACGAAGACGCGCGGCGGGTCGATCTCGGTGACCCGCCAGACGGCCGGCCGCAGCCGGGGCTGCTCCAGCCGGGCCGACGAGCCGACGGTGAACGGCCCCGGTTCCAGTCGACGGGCGGCGGTGATCGTGGGCGTCCACTCGGGCCAGCGCTCCACGTCGGTCTGCACCGCCCAGACCCGGTCGACGTCGGCGGTGATCTCGACGGACTCGACGTATCGCATGTCGCTCCTCCCCGTTCCTCCGGTCAGGTTACGACCGGATCGACGGCGCGGAGGTCCCGAGTGTGACGTGGCGCGGGGGTCAGGCGGCCTCGCGCAGGTCGGCGAGGCCGACCGGGGCGTACCGGCGCAGCAACGCCTCCAGCTCGGGGACCGACCCGGCCTCGCCGAGCACGTTGGCGCCGCCGCCGAACCGGGGCGGATAGCGGTGCACCAGCCGGTAGCGGTACCGGCCGCGGATCAGCTCGACGCTGACCCGCCACCGCCCGCAGCAGCCGCACACCCACTCCGCCACCCGGCGAAACTAGCTCTGACCTGCGGTTTCGCCATCCGGCCGGACGGGACGAAGGGGGGCCGGGCGGGACACGCCGGACCGACACCCCCGGTGATCTGGCTCACGACTGTCGGTGCGGTCTGATTGACTGGTCGCCGTGGACCTGCCGATCAATCCCCCGGTCGAGCCGATGCTGGCCAAGAGCGTGCCGGAGCTGCCCACCGCGCCCGGCATGACCTACGAGCCCAAGTGGGACGGGTTCCGCCTGATCATCTTCCGGGACGGCGACGACGTCGAGCTGGCCAGCCGGGGCGGCAAGACGATGACCCGCTACTTCCCCGAGGTGATCGAGCAGGCCCGCAAGCAGCTGCCGCCGCGCTGCGCGGTGGACGGTGAGCTGATCGTGATCCGCCGGGACGGTCCCGGTGGCCAGCCCCGGCTCGACTTCGAGCTGCTCGCCCAGCGGATCCATCCGGCCGCGTCCCGGGTGAAGCTGCTCGCCGAGACCACCCCGGCCGACTTCGTCGCCTTCGACCTGCTCGCCATCGACGACGAGCTGCTCACCGACCAGCCCTACCCGCAGCGCCGGGCCCGGCTGGAGCAGGCCCTGGCCGACGTCCGCCCGCCGGTGCACGTCACCCAGGTCACCACCGACCCGGACACCGCCCGGCGCTGGTTCGAGGTCTTCGAGGGCGCCGGGTTGGACGGCCTGATCGCCAAGCCGGCCGACCTGCCGTACGAGCCGGGCAAGCGGCTGATGTTCAAGGTCAAGCACGCCCGTACCGCGGACGTGGTGGTGGCCGGCTTCCGCTGGCACAAGTCGGGCCCGGTGGTCGGCTCGCTGCTGCTCGGCCTCTATGACGACGCGGGCGTGCTGCACCACATCGGGGTCAGCTCCTCGTTCACCGCGGCCCGGCGCAAGGAGCTGCTGGACGAGCTGGAGCCCTACCGGGACGTCGGCGCCGACCACCCGTGGGTGCACGGCGACCACGAGCGGGGCCAGCGGATCCCCGGCGGGGTCAGCCGGTGGACCGGGACGAAGAACCTCGAGTGGGAGCCGCTGCGTCCGGAGCTGGTGGTCGAGGTGGCCTACGACGCGATGGAGGGCGACCGGCTGCGGCACACCGCCCGGTTCGTCCGCTGGCGGCCCGACCGGGATCCGCGTTCCTGCCGCTACGACCAGCTCGACCGGCCGATCCGCTACGACGTGGACCAGGTGCTCGGCGGCGACCCGGCGGCGACCGTCGGCGACCGGCCGGCCCCGGCGTAGCCTGGCCGTCGACCGATCACGGAAGGCTCCCACGTGACCCGCTTCTCCGACCGGCCCCGCCGGACCCGGCTCGCACTGGCCGGGTTCGCCGCGGCGGTGGTGCTGACCGCCGGCTGCACGCTGCCCGCGTTCGCGCCGACCACCGACGCCGTGGGTGAGGCCGCCGCACCGGGCACCACGCCGACCTGGCACGCGTGTCCCGAGGTGGCCGAGCAGTTGGTCGGTCGGGGGGCACCGGGGATGCGCTACGAGTGCGCGCGGGTCGCCGTGCCCCGCAACTGGGGCGGCGGGGCGACGACCGGCGCGACCGCCGGTCCGGGCACCGGGGAGACGTTCGAGATCTCGCTGCTGCGGGCCCGGTCCAACCGGCAGCACGACCGGATCGGCTCGTTGGTGATCAACCCGGGCGGTCCGGGGGCCTCCGGTGTGGACACCGCCGTCTACCTCTCCTTCGGGCCGTCGTTCGGCGGGCTGCCGGCCGCGGTGACCGACCGCTTCGACATCGTCGGTTTCGACCCGCGCGGGGTGGCCCGGTCCAGCCCGGTCAAGTGCATCTCCGACGCCGACCTCGACGCCAGCTTCGGCTACGACCCCGACCCGGCGAGCCAGGCTTCGTTCGACGGCTTCGCCGACCTGAACCGGCGCATCGGGCAGCGCTGCGGCGACAAGTACGGCGACCAGCTCCCCCTGTACGGCACCGAGCAGGCGGCCCGGGACATTGACGCGGTCCGGGCGGCGGTCGGCGACGACAAGCTCACCTACCTGGGCTACTCCTACGGCACCCTGCTCGGCGCGACGTACGCCCAGCTCTACCCGCAGCGGGTCCGGGCCCTGGTGCTCGACGGCGCGGTGGACCCGCAGCAGAAGCTGGTCGCCGGCTCGGAGAGCCAGGCCAAGGGGTTCGAGCGGGCCTTCGACAACTTCGCCCGCTGGTGCGCGGCGAACGCCGGTCGCTGCCCGATCGCGCCCGACGCCCGGGCTGCGGTCACCTCGGCGATCGACAAGGCGAAGACCTCCCCGGTACGCGGCAGGGGTGGCCGGGAGGCCACCGCCGGCTGGGTCTTCTACGCCGTCATCTCCTCGCTCTACACCGAGTCGGGGTGGCAGGAGCTGGCCCGGGCGATCGATCGGCTGGACGGCGGCGACCCGGCGGAGGTGTTCCGCCTCGCCGACGCGTACGCGGGCCGGGAGGACGACGGTCACTACTCCAACCTCTTCGACGCCAACCTGGCGGTGAACTGCGCCGACGAGACGGAGAAGCCGACCCGGGAGCAGATCCGGCAGCTCCAGTCGCAGTGGCGGCAGAAATACCCGCTCTTCGGTCCGGCCCTGGCGGTGGGCATGCTGGGCTGTGTGGAGTGGCCGGGCCAGCGGGACCCGTACCCGACCGGCCGGGCGGTGGGCGCACCGCCGATCGTGGTGGTCGGCACCACCGGCGACCCGGCCACGCCCTACGAGCAGACCGCGGCGCTGGCCTCGATGCTCGGGGTGGGACGGGTGCTGACCTGGGAGGGTGAGGGGCACACCGCCTACCCGCAGACGGCCTGCGTCACCGACGCCGTCGACGCCTACCTGATCTCGCTGACCGTTCCCAGAGCGGGGCTTCGCTGTCCGGCGCGTTGACCGGGGCGCGGCGCTCGGGCTCCGGCACGTCGATGCCCTGCCGGGCGGCCATCTCCTCCAGCAGGGCCCGCAGCCGCCGGACGTCGGCCTTCAGCTCCTCCTGCTCGTCGTGCTCGAAGGCGTCGTCGTCGACGATCAGCCGGCTGGCGAAGTGCGCGGTGATCAGCGGGATGACCAGCAGCACCATGGTGGAGATGAGCAGCGCGGCGAGGGTGCGCCCCGCCCAGGTGGTGGGTGAGATGTCGCCGTACCCGACGGTGGAGGCGGTGACCACCGCCCACCAGACGGAGTCGGCGGCGCTCTTGTGCTCGGCGTGGCTGTAGAGGATCCCGGCCACCACGATCATCAGCAGGTACGACGTGATCAGCGTGCGGGGTGAGTTCGCGAACCAGACGAGACCCCGGTAGATCCACCGGAACGGCAGCAGCAGGAGATCCATGGCGCACATGCTGCCCGCCGGCCGCAACCGACGCCCGTACATCGCCCGGTGTCCCTGTGTCAGGCTGCGGGAATGACCGATCTGATCTTCCGGGAGGCCGTCCGGGCCGACCTGCCGGCCGTCATCGCCCTGCTCGCCGACGACGTGCTGGGCAAGGCGCGCGACTTCACCGAGGTCGACGCCGCGTACGAGCGGGCGTTCGCGGACATCGACGCCGACCCGCGCAACCAGTTGATCGTCGCCGAGTCGGCGGGTGAGGTGGTCGGCTGTCTGCAGGTCACGTACATCCCGGGGTTGGGCCGGCACGGCGCGGAACGGTCGCTGATCGAGTCGGTGCGGGTCCGGTCGGACCTGCGCGGCCGAGGGCTCGGCCGGGAGCTGATGGGCTGGGCCGTCGACCAGGCCCGGCGGCGGGGCTGCGCGCTGGTGCAGCTCACCACCGACAAGTCCCGCGCCGACGCGCACCGCTTCTATCGCGACCTCGGCTTCGTGGCCAGCCACGAGGGGATGAAGCTGGCCCTGTGACGCCGGCACCCACCGACTGCTCCCCCGCGGCGGGGAGCCGGCTCCCCGCCGCGCGGGATGGGCCCCGGTCCGGCCCCACCGATGCTGGACGGGTAACCGAGGAACGGGGACCAGTCATGCACGTCGACACCGCACCGGCCGGCCGGCTCGCCCACCCGCGGGACGGCCGACTCGCGCCCACCTGGGCGGTCCGTGCCGCCCACCTGATCCCGCTGGTCACCCTGCCGTCCGGCCTGTGGCGGATCGCCCTGGTCGCCGGCGTGCCCATCGGTGCCTCGGCGTTCGGGGAGCCGGTCCGGCTGGGTGCCGGCGAGAGTGTCTACATCGTCTCGCTGAGCCTGGTCTCCGAGTTGCTCGCGCTGCTCTCGCTCGGCCTGGTCCAGCCCTGGGGCGAGGTGCTCCCCCGCTGGCTGCCGCTGCTCGGCGGCCGCCGGGTGCCGCCGGCGTTCGCCGTGACGACCGCCGCCGCCGGCGCCGTCGGGGTCACCCTCATCTGGGGGTACGCCGCCTGGGGCGTGGTCGTCAAGGGCAACGACCTGGACTTCTCGCCGGCCGGCTTCGCGCTGCTGGTGGCCTGCTACGCCCCCCTGCTGCTCTGGGGCCCGCTGCTGCTCGCCGTCACCGCCGCCTACCACCGCCGCCGCTGTCGCGACTGATCCCGCCGGAGCCCTCGTCGAGCGTCCGCCCAGGCATGGCTCCGCCGACTGGGGTCCGGCCCGGCCAGTCGACCTAGCCGGTCCCCCGGTCCGGGCGGTTCGGCCGATCGCGGCGGTTCGGCCGGCCCAGCTGGTTCCGCCGGTGCCGGCGGTTCGACCGATGCCCGCGGTTCGACCGCTCCGGTCGGTCCGTTCCTGTCGGCCCTGTCCGTCCTCCTTGGTGCGGAGTCTCCTGAAGAGGCTACGAGTTTGATGACGTAGATGAATCACCAGCGACGGCCGACGGGAAAGGTCTCCGCGCCCCCCGAGCGGAGCGACGGCCGTCGTCCAACCGGCACCAGACCGCCGAGCAGTTGCCCGACGTGCGGCGAGCAGCGACGCGAGACGACGGAGTGAACCCGTCGTGGGCGCGGTCGGCGAGATGCGCCGCGCCGACCTGTCGTGCGTGCCGGGCGATTCATTTACGTCATCAAACTCGTACGGAGGCGAGCAGACCCATCCGCTCTGGAGCGGCGTTGCCAGCCGGGCATGGCCAGCCGGGCCTGGCCGCGGATCATGACCGGCCCCTCTGCTGGCCCGTCATCGAGTCAGGCGCCGCCGGCCTGACCCGCCACTGCCGAAGCCGCCGCTGCCGGCCCCGCGACTGCCGGGACCAGCACTGCCGGTCCGGGCGTGCTGAACCGGTCAGTCGGCGGCGAGGCGACCGTCGCGCAGGGTGAGGGTGCGGTCGGCCAGCTCGATCAGGGCCGGGTCGTGGGTCGCCACCAGCGCGGTCATGCCACGGGCGTGCACCACCGCGCGGAGCAGGTCCATGATGGATCGGCCGGTCTCCGAGTCGAGCTGGCCGGTCGGCTCGTCAGCGATCAGCAGGTCCGGCTCGTTGGCCAGGGCCCGGGCCACCGCCACCCGCTGCTGCTGCCCGCCCGACAGCTCGTACGGGCGCTGCGCGGCGTGGCCGCCCAGCCCGACCAGCTCCAGCAGCACCGCCACCCGCTGCTCCCGCTCGGCGGCGGGCACCCGGGCCAGCCGCAGCGGCACCCCGACGTTCTCCGCCGCGCTGAGGATCGGCACCAGCCCGAAGGTCTGGAAGACGAAGCCGATGGTCCCCCGGCGTAGCTCCAGCAGGTGCCGCTCGCTCGCGCCGGTCACCTCCCGGCCGGCCACCCGCACCCGGCCGCTGTCCGGCCGGTCCAGCCCGCCGACCAGGTTGAGCAGGGTGGTCTTGCCGGCGCCCGACCGGCCCCGGACCGCGACCAGCTCGCCCCGGCCGGCGGTGAAGGAGACGTCCCGGACGGCGTGCACGGCGTGCTCGCCCCGGCCGAAGGTGCGGCTCACCCCGTCGACCCGGACCACCTCGTCCAGCCGGGCCGCCTCGTCCAACCCGTCCACCCGGGCCACCCCGTCGGTGCCGGTGGGGCCGGCCGGCGGGCCCGACACCTGTGCGCTCATGCCTCGCTCCGATCCTCGTGCGCCCGGTCGCCGGGCCGCACCTCGACGTGGTCGGGTGCCAGGTCGAGCCGGACCCGGTCGCGCAGCGACAGGGCGTCGACGAAGGACGCCGGCAGCTGCATCCGGCCGGTGCGGTCCAGCACCGCGTACTCCTCGCTGACCAGCTCGGTGCTGCCGTCGGCGCCGATCCGCGCGGTGCGACGTACCTCGGAGGAGGTCCGGCCGTCGCGGATCGCGACGGTGCGGCGGACCTGGCCGGCCACGGCGTGGTCGTGAGTGACCACCACGATGGTGACCCCCAGCTCGGCGTTGATGGTGCGCAACGCGGCGAAGACCTCCGCGCCGGTCGCCTCGTCCAGCTCGCCGGTCGGCTCGTCGGCGAAGAGCACCTCCGGGTCGTTGGCGACTGCGACGGCCACCGCGCAGCGCTGCTGCTCGCCGCCGCTCAACTGGCCCGGTCGCCGGTCCGCGCAGTAGCCGACGCCGACCAGGTCGAGCAGTTCGCGGGCCCGTTCCCGGCGGGCCCGTCGACCCCGACCCCGGCCACCGGCCAGCTTCATCGGCAGCTCGACGTTCTCCCGCGCCGTCAGGTACGGCAACAGGTTGCGGCCGGTCTGCTGCCAGACGAAGCCGACCACCTCGCGCCGGTAGCTGAGCCGACGCCGGTTCGACAGGGACAGCAGGTCGTACTCGGCGACCCGGGCGATGCCGGCGGTGGGGGTGTCCAGCCCGGAGAGGATGTTGAGCAGGGTGGACTTGCCGGAACCGGACGCACCGACGATGGCCACCAGCTCCCCCCGGTCGATGACCAGGTCGAGCCCCTGCAGGGCGACCACCTCCACCCCCTCGGTCTTGAAGATGCGGACCAGCCCGTCGCAGACGATGTGCCCGCGCAGCCGGTCCTGCCCGCCGGCCCGCTCGGCCGCGCGCTGCGCGGCCCTGCGCTGCAGGTCGGCGAGGTCCGGAAGCGCCTCGGCGGTGGCTGTCATCTCAGCTCTCCTCTCCGAGCCGGAGCACCTCGCCGAGGCGCATCCGGCGGTTGTTCAGGGCCTCCACGGCGACCGCGAAGCCGAGGGCCAGCACGGCCAGCCCGAGCACGCCGGCCACCAGGCCCGGTTCGAAACGCACCCGTACCGCCGCCCCACCGGTGAACGCGGCCAGCCCGAGCACCGGCGTCAACAGCACCGGCAGCACCGCGCCGACCAGCGCGCCGGTGAGCACCGAGACCAGCACCAGCGGGGTCAGCTCGACCAGCAGCAGGCCCCGCCACTGCCGGCGGGACAGGCCCATGGTCCGCAGCCGGGACAGCACCTGACCCCGGCCCCGGGCCCCGGCGAGCACCGCGAACGCGAGGGCGAGCAGACCCAGCACCCCGCCGCCGGCCGCGCCCATGATGAAGCCGAAGACCAGCAGTCCGTTCACCCCGCTGCCGCCGAGTTCCGCGCGGGCCTCGGCCCAGGTACGCACCTGCGGGGGCAGCGCCTCCCGGCCGGTGACCGCGCCGGCCCGCTGATAGCGGCGCTGCCCCTCCTCCGCCACCTGGCGTACCGTGGCGGCGTCGACCGCGCGGCCGTCGGTGGCCAGCACGAAACCCGTGGGGGTCAGCGGATGCGGGCCGTCCGCAGGCAGCTCCGGCCAGGGCAGCACCAGGAACCGGTCGGTGGCCGGGTCGATCGTCGGGAACTCACCGATCGTCGCGGCCACCCGCACCGGGAGCCGGTTGCCCTGCACGTCGAACCAGGCCGGTCGCCGCCCGTCGGCCAACCCGGCGGCGGCCAGGTCGGCGGCGAGCGCCGGGAGGCCAGCGCCGGCAGCGGCGTCGAGCCGTCGCCGCCCGGCCGCAGGCCGTCCGGCAGCCGCACCCGGGCACCGGAGCGGCGGGCCACCTCGGCGAACCTGTCGCCGTCGACCAGCAGCACCTGCGTCTGGGCGACCGCGCTGGGCCGGCCGACGGAATCGGCGTACGGGCGGCCGGCCGACTGGACCAGCAGCGGCGCGACGGCCCGCACCCCGGGCAGGGCGGCCAGCTCGGTCGCGGTGTCCGGGGCGAACCGCTCGCCGGTGACCAGTGCGTCCGCCGGCACGGCCCGGGAGCGGCCCGGTCCCGGCCGGCCTCGATGCCGGTCGCCACCACCCCGCAGAACGCGGCGGTGGCGACCGCCAGCACGACCACCACCAGCGGACCGGTGGTGGTGGCCCGGCCCGCCCGGGCGGTGCCGAGGAACGCCACACTCCCCCGGGCGCGGGCCGCCGCGCGACTCAGCAACCGCAACGGCCACGGGTACGCGCGCACCGCCAGCAGCGCCACGGCGACCGCGAGCAGCACCGGCACCGACACCAGCAGCGGGTCGACCGCGCCGGGCACCAGACCCCGACGGCGCAGCAGGAACGCGGCCAGCACGGCGACGGCGAGCACGGTCACCTCGACGGTGAGCCGCACGGTGCCCGACCGGCGGGCAAGCAGGTCGCTCCGTCCGCCGGCCGACCGCTGCCCGGCCAGCGCCGCGAGGGGCGGCGCCACGGTGGCGAGCAGCGCCGCCAGCAGGACGTACCGCAGTGGCGCGCCGGACCCGGGGAACAGGCCGCCGAGCAGCCAGCCCACCCCGGCGGCGGCCGGCAGCACCAGCGCCGACTCGGCGAACGCGCGCGCGGAGCACGGCGCTCGTCGAGCCGCCCCGGGCCCGCAGCAGCGTACTCGGTGCGGCGGCGGCGCGCGCCAGGCCGGCGGCCAGCACGGTCAGGCCGGCCAGCGTGGCGAGCAGCCCGGCGGCGATGACGGCGAGCAGGGTACGGGCCGCCGACAGCGACGCGGCGAACCGCCGCAGCGGGACGTCCACCCCCTGGGTGAGGCTGACCCCGGCGGGCCGGGCCCGGTCGAGGGCGGCCAGCCCGTCGATCAGCGCGCCGAGCCGGGCCGGGGTGATCCGGTCCGGGGAGATCCGGTAGCGCCAGCCGAAGCTGACCGGCCAGCCGGCGGCCACCGCCGCGGCGAGGCCGTCGTCGGCGGTGAACCCGACGATCTGGAACGGCTCGCCCTCGCCCGCGGGCGGGGTGGCCCGCAGCATCGACGGCAACGCGTCCCAGATCCCGTCGGTGCGGTCGGCGGGCCGGAACACCCCGACGAGGAGCAGCGCCTTCCTGACCCGGACCTGCCCGTCGGGGTCGGGCAGGGTGAGGCTGAACCGGTCACCGGCGTGCAGCGTGAGCGGGCCGGCGACGGTGTCGGCGAGGGCCACCTCGATCACCCCGTCGGCGGCGGCGCCCGCCGTCGGCCAGCGCCCCTCCGCCAGGGTGGCCGCCTCCCGGATGCCGCTCATCGCGCGCAGGCTCAGATCGACCAGCCCCTTGTCGCCGGTCAGCCGTGGGCCGCGCAGTCGGGTGAAGGCGGTCTGCGCGGCGTACCAGCGCTCGCCGACGGTCGCGCGGACGGCGGGTGGCATCGCGTTCTCGAGGCTCGTCAGCTGGCCGGCCCGGCCGGCGAGGACCTCGACGCCGGCCCCCGGCATCAGCTCCCCCTGCGTGCTGTACGTCAGGTCGTGCAGCGCCACCGGCTGGGCGGCCAGGTAGTCGCGCAGCCCCTGCCCGGTGAGCCGCTCGGCGACCCGGGGGACCGCCGTGACGAGCAGCGCGGTCACCGTGGTCAGCACCGCGAGGAGCAGGAAGTGCCCCCCGTACGCCCGCACCCGCCGCGCGGCTCCGCCGACCCTCATCGCTCTCCCCCGATCCGTAGCTGCACGGCCGCCACCCGCCGGCGGATGCCGGTGGTGATGACGGCGCTGAACGCCAGGGCGACCAGCAGCAGCCCGAGCGCGGTCAGCCCGATCGGTGTCCAGGGCAGCGTGAACACCGCGTCGGGCACCGGTCGGCCGGCGGCCGGGGTGAGGATCACCAGCGGCACCATGGTCGCCGCGACCCCGGCCCCGACCAGCAGGCCGACGCCGACCCCGACACCGGCCAGGAATGCCTGCTCGGCCAGGAGTGCGCGGGCCAGCAGGCGGGTGTTGGCGCCCAGCGTGTGCAGCACCGCGAACTCGGTCAACCGGTGCCGGGTGGTGGCCCACACGTCGACGGCGAGGCCGACCAGGGCGAGCAGCACCGAGCCGAGGGCCGCCGCGAGCAGGCCGGTCCGGGCCCCCAGCCAGTACGGGTCGCGGGCGGCCTGCGCCGCGACCTGCTGCCGGTCCAGCACGGTCACCCCGGGCAGCTCGGCCAGCGCGGTGGCCGCCACCGCACCGTCCCCGGCCAGCCACCACTCCGGCACCGGCCGGACGCTGCCCTGCCGGCGCAGCAGCCAGTCGGTCGCGGCGGGCAGGTCCAGCAGCACCCCCGCCTCGGCGTCGGTGGTGGCGGGGACCGACTCGACCTCGCCGACCACCCGGACGGGCAGGGAGACCCCGGAGAGCGCGAGCGTGACGGTGTCACCGGTGTGCACGTTCAGCGCGGCCCGGGCGGCCGGGGTCAGCAGGGCCGGCACCGGCCGGTCGTCCCCGGCCGGCACCACGGCGAACCGCGAGGGCGGCTGGTACGCGTACTGGCCGCCCGCGATCAGTTCCACCCGGTACGTGGCGTCCACCACGCCACTGCTGACATCGGCCGGTCCGATCGGCCCCTGCCCGGTGTCCGCGATCCGCCAGTCCCCGGCCGGCGTGAACGGCAGCGCCGCCCCACCGGCATCGGTCACTGCCAGCCCGTCGATCCGCAACCGGTAGCTGGTGCCGGCGGCCGGCCCTCCGTCGGCCTCGAAGCCGGCGAGCCGCAGCGGCCCGGTGTCGGGCAGCGGCGCGGCAAGCACCAGCCGGCCGTCGCCCAGGCCGATGCGCCAGCAGCAGCCGCCAGGCGGCACCGCGATCGCCGGTGAGCAGCGCGTTCACCGACACATCGGGTGCCCCGGACCCGTCGGCGACGTCCGCAGGGTGGCAGCGGCCGCCGCGCCCCGGCCGGGAGGGCGTCCCAGCGGGCGCGGCGCGATCCCGGACCAGCCGGTCCAGCAGTGCGGCAGTGGACGCGTCGCCGGTGGCGTCGTCGAGCCGCAGCAGCCCGGCGGCGCCACCGGCCGCGTCGAGGCCGACCACGGTGGCCGTGGTCGTCCCGGCCGAGCCGGATGTCGTCCGCGAGACCGGCAGCACCCGGTCCACCCCGGTACGGCGACCAGCCCCGCGTACCGGCCGGCCGGGGCCGCCACCCCGTTCCGCTCGACCACCCGCACGTCGGCGCCGACCTGTGCCGGGCCTGGTCCGCTGCGAGCGTTCCAGGAGGCGACCAGGGACCAGGCAGGCGATGCTGCCCCGACGGCGAGGGCGAGCAACGGCACCGGGCCGGCGTGCGGGCGGCGACCCGCCTGCCCATGCCGAACATGGTGGCCGTCCAGGGTCGCCGGTCGACGAACCGTTCGGCGAAGCGGGTCGCCGGCGGCAGCAGCCGCAACGCGACGACCGCCCCGGCGAGCACCCCGAGTGGGCGCGGCGGCCAACAGCGGGTCGATGCCGGTCGGCCCACCGGCCCCCGCCGAGGCGACGAGTACTGCCGCAGCTGGGTCCAGGCGAGCACGGCGAGCGCGACGAGGGCCAGGTCGGCCGTGGCCCCGCTGCACGGCCGCACCCGGGTGGGGGCGGGACCGAGGCGGCCATGTCGGCGACGTAGGTGCCGGCCCGGCGCAGCGCCGGCAGCACCATGGCGAGGAGCAGACAGCCGACGGCGGCGGCGACCGCCAGAGCGGACCGAGGCCGCCGCCGGCCAGGCGCAGGTCGCTGCCGAACCGCCGCAGCGCCTCCTGGGCCAGCGGCGGGGCCCAGCACCGCCAGCGCCACCACCAGCGTTGCTTCGCGTACGGCAAGTCCGGCGAGCTGACCACGGGCGGGCAGCCCGGGCGCGCAGCAGCGCGGTCTGGGCCCGCCGGTCCTCGGTCAGCAGGGCGGCGACCAGCACCAGCGCGTACCCGCCGAGGACCACGATCAGCAGCAGCGGGGTGAGCAGCGCGGACCGGCCGACCAGGTCGGCGCGGCTCAGCCGGTCGATCAGCCGGTCCATGGCGGTGGCGGTCTGCGCGGACGAGCCGAGCCCGGTGGTGTCGGGGATCTTCGCGGCGACGGCGGCGACCACCTGCTTCACCCCGCCCAGCCGGCTCGGCTCGACCGCGGCCAGGTCGGGTGCGACCAGCCAGGCCGCCGAGACGGAGCCGGGGAAGGTACGCACGAAGTCGGCGGGGTCCACGGTGAACGGCCCGTACGAGGAGGGGTCGTTGTCACTCAGTCCGGGGGCGAGCCGCCAGTACGCCTCGGTCGGCTCGCGGGGCCGCCAGGTGCCGGCGACCACCACCGTGTCGGCCCGTTCGGCGCTCCGGTCGCGCAGCGGCACCCGGTCACCGGTGTGCAGCCCCAACCGGCCGGCGATCTTCTCCGGCAGGGTCACCTGCATCGGCGTCGCCCCCGCGGTCGGCCAGGCCCCGGCGGTGAGTTCGGCGTGCGCGGGCAGGTCGGCCAGGGTGGCGAGGGTGGCGAAGATCGGGTCGTCGTCGACCCGGGCCGGTCCCAGGTCACCGGTCAGCTCCCGACCGGTGCCGTAGCGCGCGGCGGCGACGGTGGTCGGCAGCCCGCCCAGCCCGGCGGCGAACTCGGCGCGGACCGCCCGGTCCCGGTCGGCATGCGCGTCGACGTCGGCACGCCGGAAGCCACTGACCAGCAGGCTGCGCTCCTCGGCGGGCGCGGCGTCGAGCAGCCGCTGCCGGCGGCGGCGTTGCCGGTTGTAGTCGGCCAGCCCGGTGACCAGCGCGACCGCGACCAGCGCCGCGACCGCGGCGGCGAGCAGCAGCCCGCGCGCCTCCACGGCCCGCCTCCACACCAGCTTCATCCCGGCGCCTCCCCTGGCCCCCGTCGGGCCGTCGACCACAAGACCCGTCGGGGGGCGGGAATGGTTCGCGCCCGTTACTTGATCGTTACCCAGGGGTGGGGTGGCGTCGGCCTGTTTCGATGGCGGCCATGGTGATCACGCTTCTGCTTCTCGCTGTCCTGCTGCTGTTGCTCGCGCAGCTCGCCGACGGTCGGCGTCGTCCGCCCGCCGACTTCCGGCTGGTGGAGGTGGAGCGGCGGTTGCGTCTGGTGATGGACCACCTGGGCGTGGTGGATCCCGGCCCGGAACTGCCGGAGGTGTGGGAGCACCTGGGCCGGGGCGACAAGATCAAGGCGATCGCAGCCTACCGGCGGGCGACCGGGGCCGACCTGCGCACGGCGAAGGCCGCGGTGGAGGCGCTGGCGGGCCGACGCTGACCGGCGCCGGGCCTGCCGCACCTGGCGGCGCAGGCCGGCACCGCCCGGCGCACCCTGGCGGCGCAGGCCGGCACCCGCCCGGCGCACCCCGGAGGACAGGCCGGCACCGCCCGGCGCGCCCCGGAGGACAGGCCGGCACCGCCGGCGCGCCCCGGAGGACAGGCCGGCACCGCCCGTCGCACCTTGGCGGCACAGGCCGGCACCGCGCGGCGGCACGGGCGAGGCAGCGGGCGGTCAGCTCCGGGGCCGGTCGCGGTCCTTGGAGGGCTGCACCCGCTTGGGCTCGCCCGGCATCTTCGGGTGGTCCGGCGGGTAGGGCAGGTCGCCCTGGCCGGCGGCGGCGTCCCGCTCGGCCCACTCCAGCAGCGGCGTGATGTCCCACGGGGTGTCGTCGATCCCGGCGTGCGGGTCGCCCCGTTCGGCCAGTCGGGCGGGCACGCTGCCCAGGTGGAAGTCGTCCGGGTCGACGTCGGGCAGCTCGGCCCAGTCGACCGGGGTGGAGACGGTGGCCCGCGCGTTGGCCCGCAGCGACCAGGCGCAGGCGATCGTCCGGTCCCGGGCCATCTGGTTGTAGTCGACGAAGACCCGCCGGCCCCGCTCCTCCTTCCACCAGGCGGTGGTGACCAGCTCGGGGCGGCGGCGTTCCAGCTCCCGGGCCAGCGCGATGGTGGCCCGGCGCACCTCGACGAACGTCCACCGGGGGTGGATCCGCAGATAGACGTGCACGCCCCGGCCGCCGGAGGTCTTCGGCCAGCCGGTCGCGCCCAGCTCGTCCAGCAGCCCGCGCAGCTCACCGGCGGCGGTGGCCGCGTCGGCGAAGTCGGTGCCGGGCTGCGGGTCCAGGTCGATCCGCAGCTCGTCGGGGCGGTCGGGGTCGGCGGCGCGCACCGGCCAGGGGTGGAACACGACCGTGCCCATCTGGGCGGCCCACGCGACGTGCGCCAGGTCGGCCGGGCAGAGCTCCGCGGCGGTCCGGCCGCTGGGGAAGCTGATCTCGGCCGTCCGCACCCACGGGGGTACGCCCCGGGCGGGCACCCGCTTCTGGAAGAACATCTCCCCGCCGATGCCCTCGGGGAAGCGTTGCAGCGTCGTCGGGCGCTCCCTCAACGCCCGCATGATGCCCTCGCCGACCGCCACGTAGTAGTGGAAGACGTCGGCCTTGGTGAACCCGCGCTCGGGGAAGATCACCCGATCCGGGCTGCTCAGCCGGACGGTGTGTCCGGCGATCTCGAACTCCTCGGCCGTGGCCCTGGCACCCATGGCGCGACCCTATGCGACGGCACCGACAGCCGACGTACCGTTGACCGGTGAGTCTTTCCGAGAGTGAGCTGCCCCGTACCGAGGACGAGTGGCGGGTCCGGTTGAGCCCCGAGGAGTTCCGGGTGCTCCGCGAGGCCGGCACCGAGCGCCCGTGGACCGGCGAGTACGTCGACACCAAGACCCCCGGCGTCTACCACTGCCGGGCCTGCGGGCTGGAGCTGTTCCGCAGTGACGCCAAGTTCGACTCGCACTGCGGCTGGCCGAGCTTCGACGACGCCATCCCCGGTGCGGTCAAGGAGATCCCGGACAACACCCTCGGCATGCGCCGTACGGAGATCCGCTGCGCCCGGTGCGACAGCCACCTGGGGCACGTCTTCTCCGGTGAGGGTTTCACCCCGAAGGACACCCGGCACTGCGTGAACTCGGTGTCGATCCGGCTGGAGCCGGACCAGGGCTGACCGGGCGGACCCCGGCGTCACCGTGGGTGGTGGCGCCGGGCGCTCAGAGGCGGAGCCGGCTGCCCTGCTCGTCCACCGCGTCGGCGGAGTCGTCGTCCAGCCAGACCCCGCCGCTGGCGAGGTAGCGGAAGCGGTACTCGCCGGGGCCGAGGCGGACGGTCACCGTCCGGGTGCCGTCGCGCCGGGACACCAGCTCGTGCCGGCCGGGCTCCCAGTCGTTGAAGCAGCCGACCACGCTGACCGGGCCGGGCGGGGTGTCCCGGGGCAGGCAGAAGGTGACGCGGGTCTGGTTGCCGAAGAGTCGGTTGCGCTTGATCACGGGATCCTCCAGGGTCGAGGCGGTCACCAGGCCCAACGCGTGACACGCCGGGGCGACTCGCCGTCGAGCCGGATCAGGTTCGCCCGTTTCGGTTGCCCCGGTGTGTCCGTTCCCCGACCCTGGGATGACGGTCCGATTTCGGGGGGTTTCGCGATGGCTACCTGCGAGGTATGCGGTAACGACTACTGGATGGCGTTCGAGGTGCACACGGTCAGCGGGGACGTGCACACCTTCGACTGCTTCGAGTGCGCCATCCACAGGATGGCGCCGATCTGCGAGCACTGCGAGACCAGGATCGTCGGGCACGGCGTGGAGGTCTCCGGCCGCTTCTTCTGCTGCGCGCACTGCGCCCGCGCCACCGAGGGCGACCGGGGCGCCGAGATCCGCGACGCCGTCGGCGCCCGCCCCGCCTGAGGCGTACGGCGGGCGGCATAGCATCGCGGGATGCTGCCGTTGATCGAGGTGCACGTGGCCCGGTTCGCCGAGTTGGACGTGCGGACCTTCCACGACCTGCTCCGGTTGCGGATCGACGTGTTCGTCGTGGAGCAGGCGTGTGCGTACCCGGAACTCGACGGGCGGGACGTCGAAGCGGGGACCCGGCACCTCTGGCTGACCCGGGACGGCGACGTCGTGGCGTACCTGAGGATTTTGGCCGACCCGGACGGCGTGGCGCGGATCGGCCGGGTCGTGGTGGCGGCGGCGGCCCGCGGCGCGGGCCTGGCCGGCCGGCTGATGACCGAGGCCCTCGCCCTGGTCGGTGACGGGACCTGCGTGCTGGAGGCGCAGACGCACCTGGTCGGTTTCTACGCCGGGCACGGCTTCGCCGTCAGCGGCGCCGACTACGTCGAGGACGGCATCCCGCACACCCCGATGCGCCGCGCCGGCTGACCGGAAGACAT
The DNA here is from genome assembly GCF_022747945.1 of Micromonospora sp. R77. NCBI lineage: Bacteria > Bacillati > Actinomycetota > Actinomycetes > Micromonosporales > Micromonosporaceae > Micromonospora > Micromonospora sp. R77. The sequence continues at coordinate 4,520,238 of NZ_JALDST010000001.1, read as the reverse complement.
TGACGGACACCACTTTGTTGTGGAAGCCTGCGGAGCAGAGCCGAGCCACCCCAGCGGGGCACGGGAGGGGGCAACTCCCGGCCGTCCGGGCGTCGTCGAACGACTCCCCACCACGGAGGCTCCATGTCCACCCTGATCCGCGGCCGCCGCACGCCCCTGGTGGCGACGCTGCTCGCCCTCGGCGCGGTCGTCTCGCTGCTGCTCGCCACCGCCCTGTCCAACCCGGCGTCCGCGCACGGCAACGTCGTCGACCCGGCGTCGCGCAACTACGGCTGCTGGCAGCGCTGGGGCAGCGACTTCCAGAACCCGAAGATGGCGACCGAGGACCCGATGTGCTGGCAGGCCTGGCAGGCCGACCCGAACGCCATGTGGAACTGGAACGGCCTGTTCCGCGAGGGCGTCGCCGGCAACCACCAGGGCGCCATCCCGGACGGCCAACTCTGCAGCGCCGGCCACACCGCCAGCGGACGCTACAACGCGCTCGACGCGGTCGGCGCCTGGAAGACCGTCCCGGTCTCCGCCAACTTCCGGATCAAGCTGTACGACCAGGCCAGCCACGGCGCCGACTACATCCGGGTGTACGTGACGAAGCAGGGCTTCGACGCCCTGCACCAGCCGCTGCGCTGGAGTGACCTGGAACTGGTCGGCCAGATCGGCAACACCCCGGCCTCCCAGTGGACCCCGGAGACGCAGGGGGTGTCGATCCAGGTGCCGGCGAACGCGCCCGGTCGCACCGGCCGGCACATCGTCTACACCATCTGGCAGGCCAGTCACCTGGACCAGTCGTACTACCTGTGCAGCGACGTCGACTTCGGCGGCGGCCCGACCACCCCGCCGACGACCACCCCACCCACCACCACGCCCCCGACCACTCCACCGCCCACCAGCACCCCGCCGACCACCACTCCCCCGACCAGCACGCCGCCGGGCACGCCTCCGCCGACCTCGACCTGGCCGCCGGCCGGTGGCTGTTCGGCGAGCTACCGGGTGACCAGCCAGTGGCAGGGCGGGTTCCAGGGTGAGGTGGAGGTGACCGCCGGTGCCACCGCGATCAAGGGCTGGACGGTCTCCTGGACGTACGCGGGCGGTCAGCAGGTCACCCAGTCCTGGAACGCGACCGTGACCAGCAGCGGGGCGACGGTGACCGCGAAGAACGCGGGCTGGAACGGGGCACTGGCCGCCGGGGCGAAGACCACCTTCGGCTTCCTCGCCTCCGGCACGGGTCCCGCCCCGACCCCCACCTGCACCGCCACCCTCTGACCTTCCGAGATCACCCTCGAACACGGAAGTAGTGGCCTCCCCGGCTTCGGGAGGCCACTACTTCCAGGATCGAGCACTTGCGCGGGACGGCCCGGCTCGGGGGCGGCCCGGCCCGGGCTGCGCGGCGCAGCCCGCGCGGGACGCCGGGTCAGACCAGGCAGGTGACGATGTCGGCGACGGAGCGGCGGCGGCCGGTGTAGAAGGGGATCTCCTCGCGGACGTGCCGGCGGGCGCCGGAGGCGCGCAGGTCGCGCATCAGGTCGACGATCCGGTGCAGCTCGTCGGCCTCGAAGGCGAGCATCCACTCGTAGTCGCCGAGGGCGAACGAGGCGACCGTGTTGGCCCGTACGTCCGGGTAGCCACGGGCCAGCCGGCCGTGCTCGGCGAGCAGTTCCCGCCGCTCGGCGTCCGGCAGCAGGTACCACTCGTACGAGCGGACGAAGGGGTAGACGCAGAGGTAGGGGCGGGCCTCCTCGCCGGCCAGGAACGCCGGGATGTGGCTCTTGTTGAACTCGGCCGGCCGGTGCAGCGCCATCTGCGACCAGACCGGGGTGAGCGCCCGGCCCAACGTGGTCCGCCGGAACCGCAGGTAGGCGTCCTGGAGGGCGTCGCTGGAGGAGGAGTGCCACCAGATCATCAGGTCCGCGTCGGCGCGCAGGCCCGCCACGTCGTACGTGCCACGGATCGTGACGTCCTTGCCGGCCAGCTCCTCGAAGAGGGACTCGACCTCGTCGACGACGTTCTCGCGCAGCGACGGCAGCGGGCTGGTCGCCCGGTACACCGACCACATGGTGTAGCGGACGGTGGCGTTCAGCTCCTTGAGCCGGGCCGCGTTGGTCTGCTCGGTCATGATCCCGATCCTCCCAGTGCCGTGATGATCTCCTCGGCCGCCGTCTCGCCGGAGCGGACGCAGACCGGGATGCCGACGCCGTCGTAGCCCGCGCCGGCCAGGGCCAGCGTCGGGTGGGCGGCGCGCAGCGTCGTCCGGGCCGCCGCCACCCGGTCGAGGTGACCGGGGGTGTACTGCGGCAGCGCCCCACCCCAGCGTTGCACGTGCCGGGCGACCGGGGCGGGCAGCGGGGTGCCGAGCACCTTCGACAGCTCGCGGTGCACGGTGGCCACCAGGTCGTCGTCGGTGAGCTGGAGCGACGTCTCGTCGCCGTACCGGCCGACGGAGGCCCGGACCAGCGCGATCCCGTCCGGGCGGCGCAGGTGCCCCCACTTGGTGGTGAAGAAGGTGGACGCCTTGACCAGCAGCCCCTCGGTGGCCGGCACCAGGAACCCGGAGAGTTCCGGCAGCTCCGGCTCGGGCAGCGCCAGGGTGACCAACGCCACGCTGGCGTAGTCCAGGCCACCGACGGCGGCGGCCACCTCGGGGGCGGGACCGGCGAGCAGCCGGGCGGCCGGGCGGGCCGGCACGGTCAACAGCACCGCGTCGACGTCGACCAGTTCGGGGTCCCGGGTCGGGCCGACGGTGAGCCGCCAGCCGGTGGCCGTCGGGTGCAGTTCGCGTACCGCCGCGTCGGTGCGGACGGTCGCGCCGCCGGCCCGGGCCGCGGCCTCGACCAGGGCGCTCAGCCCGCCGGCCAGGGTGCCGAAGACCGGGGCGCCGGGGCGGCGCGGCGCGGCGGCCTGCGCCGCCCGGACCGCGCCGACCAGGGTGTGCTCCACCCGGGCCGCGCGGGCCAGCGCCGGCATCGTGGTGGCCAGCGACAGGTCGTCGGCCCGGCCGGCGTAGACGCCGCCGAGCATCGGGTCGACCAGCCGGTCCACCACCTGGTCGCCGAACCGGTCCCGGACCAGCGCGCCGACGGCCACGTCCTCGTCCGCGCCGAGCAGCGGCCGACCGCCGTCGGGGTCGGCGTCCGCAGTCGGTGTCGCCACCGTCGCCACCCGGTCCAGATCCCCGGGTACGCCCACCAGCGTGCCGCCGGGGATCGGGCGCAGCCCGCCGTCGACGGCGAGGGCGGCCTGCCCGACGGTGGGGTGCACGATCGCGTCGGCCAGGCCGAGCCGGCGGACCAGGGCCACCACCGCGGAGTCCGCGCCGGTGGCCGAGTCGCGCATCAGGAACGACTCGGCCCCGAACTCGACGGACTGCCCGGCGATCTCGCCGGTGCGCAGCTTGCCGCCGAGCCGGCCGGACTGCTCGTACACGGTGATCTCGGTGCCGGCCGGTGCCCGGTCGCGCAACCGGACGGCGGCGGCCAGCCCGGTGATCCCGCCACCGACGATCGCCACCCGCCACGGTGCCCGCATGGTCGCCTCCCTAGCCGGCGTGGCGCGCGGACACCTCGTGCACCAGCGCGACCACCCGGGTCAGCACGTCGGGGTCGGTCTCCGGCAGCACGCCGTGGCCGAGGTTGAACACGTGGCCGGGGGCGGCCCGGCCCTGCTCGACGATCCGCCGGACCTCGGTCTCCACCACCGACCAGGGGGCGAGCAGCACGGTCGGGTCGAGGTTGCCCTGCACCGCCTTGTCCCGGCCGATCCGGCGGGTCGCCACGTCCAGCGGGGTACGCCAGTCCACGCCCACCACGTCCGCGCCGGCCTCGCCCATGGCGGTCAGCAGCTCACCGGTGCCCACCCCGAAGTGGATCCGCGGCACCCCGGCGCTCTCCAGCCCGGACAGCACGTACGCCGAGTGCGGCAGCACGTAGCGGCGGTAGTCGGCCTCCGACAGCGCGCCCGCCCAGGAGTCGAAGAGCTGCACCGCGGAGACACCCGCGTCGACCTGCACCCGGAGGAAGGCCAGGGTGACCTCGGCGAGCCGGGCGCAGAGCGCGTGCCACAGCTCCGGCTGGCCGTACATCAGGGCCTTGGTCCTCGCGTGGGTGCGCGACGGACCGCCCTCGACCAGGTAGCTGGCCAGGGTGAACGGGGCGCCGGCGAAGCCGATCAGCGGGGTGTCGCCCAGCTCGGCGACGAGCAGCCGGACCGCCTCGTCCACGAAGGAGACGTCGTCCCGGGTGATCGGGCGGATCCGCTCGACGTCCTCGGCGGCCCGCACCGGTTCGGCCACCACCGGTCCGGTGCCCGGGACGATGTCCAGGTCCACCCCGGCGGCGGCGACCGGCACCACGATGTCGCTGAACAGGATCGCCGCGTCGACCCCGTGCCGGCGGACCGGCTGGAGGGTGATCTCGGCCACCAGTTCGGGTCGGCGGCAGGAGTCCAGCATCCCGACGTTGGCCCGGATCTCGCGGTATTCCGGCAGTGACCGGCCGGCCTGGCGCATGAACCAGACCGGGGTGTGGCCGGCGGGTTCGCGGCGGCAGGCCCGGACGAAGGGCGAGTCGGCCGGTCCGCCGCGGCGGGGTTCTCCGTCTCGGGCGGCGACGCCCGCGTTCTCGGTGCTCATCGCGGCCATCGTCCCACGCCCTCCGGCACCGGACGGGTGCGGGGAGGGCGCAACGTGACGCTCGCTCGGCGCGCCGTGACGGCGACCGGACCCGGGGCGGCATAGGCTGCCCACATGCCCCCTCCGATCGCGCCCCCGGAAACCTTTGCCCGCGCGGTCGCCGGGCTGCGGTCGGTCAGTCCCCGCGCGGAGATCGTGCTGGAGGAGGTCGGCGCCCCGCAGCGCCTGGCCCCGTACGCGTTCGCGCTCTCCGCCGCGGTGCTGCGCGACGGTGACGAGGTGGCCGGCGGCCGGCTCATCCTGCTGCACGACCCGGCGGGGCACGAGGCCTGGCAGGGCACCCTGCGACTGGTCACCTACGTGACCGCCGAGCTGGAGGTCGACCTGGCCAGCGACCCGCTGCTGCCCGGGGTCGGCTGGACCTGGCTGGTGGACGCGCTGGACGCCCAGGACGCCCACCACCGGGCGATCGGCGGGACGGTCACCCAGACCCTCTCCACCCGCTTCGGCGAGCTGGCCGGCCCGCCCGCCGCCGGCGACATCGAGATCCGCGCCTCGTGGACGCCGCTCGGCGACAACCTCGCCCCGCACCTGCTCGGCTGGTGCGCCCTGCTCGCCTCGACGGCCGGCCTCCCGCCGCCCGGGGTGACCGCGCTGTCGTCCCGCCGCTCCACCGGCCTGGCCTGACCCGCACGCCGCCGGCCGGTCCCGGTACGCCGACGGGCCGCCCCGGGGGAACCGGAGCGGCCCGCCGCGCGGACCCGGTACGGGTCAGAGGTAGTTCTCGGCCTCGTTGCAGACCTTGTCGAGGCCCTTGTTGGCCTGGTCGAAGGCGGCCTTGTTGCCGGCCGCCGCCGCCTTGATCGCGGTGGTCAGCTTGTCCAGGCAGGAGGCGATGACCTTCTTCTGCCGGGCCTGCTCGTCCCGGTCGTTCTTGGTGCCGGTCAGGTCCTGCTCGGTGTCGGCGAGCTTGTCCTGGACCGTCTGCAGGTCGGTCTTGAGCTTGTCGATCTCCTGCTTGTTGGCGGAGATGGTGCCGTCCCGCTCGCTGACCTGGGCGGTGAGCTTCTTCTCGGTGCGGTTCAGCTCGCTGCTCTTGGTGATGTACAGCCCGGTCATCACGCCGCCCAGGACGAAGAGCAGCCCGGCGACCACGGCCAGGATCAGCGTGGTGCGGCCCTTGCCGGCGCCTGCGGCGGCGGGTGCGCCGTAGGGGGGCACGGAGCCGGGCGGGGCGGACATCTGCGGCCCGAACCCGGGTCCGGAGACCGGCGGGGCGGACATCGGCGGCGCCGACATCGGGTACGCCGGGCCGGAGACCGGCGGGGCCGACCCCGGGGCGTACTGACCGGGGACCGCAGGCTGGACCTGGGTCGGGTCGGTCTGCGGCTGCCCGTACTGCTGGGGAGCGGCCCCGTACTGCTGGGGCGCGGGCTGGCCGACGCCGTACGGGTTGCCGTACGTGGTGCCGCCGGCCGGCTGCGGACCGGGCGGCGGCTGCGGCGGGTAGCTCGGCGGGTAGCCCTCCGGTCCGGTCGGTGGCTGGGACATGGTTCCTCCAGGTTGCTGGGCCCCGTGGGGGTGCTCCGGCGGGGCCGGGATGCTCGGGATCGACGGCCGACGAGGTCGACCCAGACGGTGGGGTGGCGGTGGCGGTCGGGTGGACCGGTCAGCAGACCTTGAACGTGTCGCAGGCGGTCTTGATCGGCACCGCGAGGCCGATGCCCTCGGCGTCCCGGGCCTTGGCGGTGGCGATGCCGACGACCTCCTTGGAGCCGTTGATCACCGGCCCGCCGGAGTTGCCGGGGTTGATCGGGGCGTCGAACTGGATGACCGGCCCGGAACCGCCCTCGTCCTTGCGGAAGGCGCTCACCACGCCGGTGGTGACGCTGTCCTGGAGGCCGAGGGGGGCACCGACCACCACGATCTGCTGCCCGGACTTGACCGGCGCGACGGCGGCGACCAACCCGGTGAAGGTGCCGGTGGTGCGGAGCTGAGCGATGTCCTTGGCCTTGTCGATCTTGACGATGGTGGCCGGGAAACGCTGGTCGGTGCGCTCCAGGAAGACCTGCCGGCCGCCGGACTCCCAGACCGACTCCACCACGTGGAAGTTGGTGAGCATGGTCGCGCCGCCGCCCGCGGCCGGCTTGCCGATGGCGAACGCGGTGCCGGTGAACTGGCCCGCCCGGACCCGGAACACGCTGGGCAGCACCGCGCTGGCCACCGCCTCCGGGTTGAAGGCCGAGCCGGCCTGCTTCTCCAGCGCCGACGTCCGCTTCTCCACGCCGTCGAAGCGGGTGCCGTCGGCACCCTGCGCGTCGGCCAGCCGCCGGTCGGTGGCCGCCAGCCGGTCGCCCAGCCGGTGGATCTGGTACGCCTGCACGCCCGCGACCAGGGCCAGCACGGCGGCGAGGGCGAGCGCCGTGACCGGCAGCCAGCCGCGTCGCGCGGGCCCGGCCGGACCGCCGGTCGCCGCACCGGGCCAGCCCGGCTGCCCGGCCGGCCCGGAAACCGGGTTCCCGGGGTACGCCGGAGCCGACGCGGGCGCACCGGGGAACGGGGTCTGCGGGGCGGGCGCCGGGGACCAGGTGGCCCGGGCCCCGGCGGCGTACGGGTCCGCGGCCGGCGCGTCCGACCCGGAGCGGGGCTCCGGGTAGCCGCCCCAGGGTGCTCCCGGCGGGGCGGACTGAGGCTGACCCAGGGCCGACGGCGGGAATCCGGTGGCCGGCGCGGCGGCGAACCCGGCCGGGGTCGACCCGTGGCCCGTGGTGGGCGTGGCCGAACCGGCCGGGGCCGCACCGTGGCCGGTGACAGCGGGCGTGGCCGCACCGGAACCGGCGGGCTGCGGGGTCGAACCGTAGGCCGCGGGAGACGGGGTGGCCGACCCGTAGCCGGGCGGGGTGGCCGAGCCGTAGCCGGGCGGGGTGGCCGAGCCGTAGCCGGGCGGGGTGGCCGAGCCGTAGCCGGGCGGGGTGGCCGAGCCGTAGCCGGGCGGGGTGGCGGACCCGTAGGCGGCGGAGGGCTGCGCCGGCGGGAAGGCGGGGCGCCCGGCTGGGGCGGCACCGCCGGGCGGTGCGGCTCGATGCGGGGCGGCAGGGGGCCCGGGCGGGCCGAGCCGGCGTGCTCCGCGCGGCCCCCGTCGGCGTCCTGTCCGGGGTACTGCCCCGACGTCCCGTCACCCGACCCGTAACTGGCCGTCATGCTTGCCACGCCCTCCCCGTAGACGCCCGTCGCCGCCGCCCCGGGTCGTGCTGAGCCCGGCGCGCGGCCCGATGGACCGTACCTGCGCGAAAGGGGTTTGTCTCCCCCGTTGTCCGACCCTGCCACACCGACGCCACACCGATCCGGGGCGACATCCGGCGGCCACCCGCCCGACACGCACCGGACCGGCTGCGCACACCGGATCCGGTCGCGCACTAGGGTTGTCAGGTGACCGACGAACCACCCTGCGCCGTCGGCCCGCCGAGAGCCGCACGGAAGACGCCCCCGCGCATCCGCCGTCGGCAGCGCCGGAGCCGGCGGACGCGGGGACCGAACCCATCGCCGGCGGACCCGTGCCGCTGACCGCCCCGCGCGACGGCACGCCCGCGCCGGTGGCCACCCCGAGCGAGTTGGCCGAGGTGGTGGCCCGCTTCGCGGCCGGCACCGGCCCGGTGGCGCTGGACGCCGAACGCGCCTCGGGCTACCGCTACAGCCAGCGGGCCTACCTGGTGCAGCTGCGCCGGGCCGGCTCCGGCACCGCGCTGGTCGACCCGCTGCCGCTGCCGGATCTCTCCACCCTCGACGCGGCGATCGCCGACACCGAGTGGGTGCTGCACGCCGCCAGCCAGGACCTGGCCTGCCTGGCCGAGGTGGGGCTGCGACCGCGCCGGCTCTTCGACACCGAACTGGCCGCCCGGCTGGCCGGGTTCGAGCGGGTCGGCCTGGCCGCGCTGACCGAACAGCTGCTCGGCTACACGCTGGAGAAGCACCACTCGGCCGCGGACTGGTCCAGCCGCCCGCTGCCGGAGTCGTGGCTGACCTATGCGGCGCTGGACGTGGAGATGCTGGTCGACCTGCGGGACGCCCTCGCCGAGGAGCTGGACCGGCAGGGCAAGTCGGAGTGGGCCGCGGAGGAGTTCGCCGCGCTGGTCCGCTCCGGCGCGCGCCCGCCCCGGGTCCGCGCCGAGCCGTGGCGGCGCACCTCCGGCATCCACCGGGTGCGCGGGCGCGCCCAGGCCCGGGTCCGGTCGCTCTGGTACGCCCGGGACCAGATCGCCGCCCGCCGGGACGCCGCCCCCGGGCGGGTGCTGCCCGACTCGGCCATCGTGGCCGCCGCCGAGCTGGACCCGAAGGACGAGAAGACCCTGCTCACCCTCCCCGGTTTCGGTGGCCGGTCGGTACGCCGGCTGGCGCGTACCTGGCTGGCGGCCCTGGACGACGCCCGGCAGCTGCCGGAGGACGCCCTGCCGGTCACCCCGACGGTCGAGGGGCCGCCCCCGCCGCACCGATGGGCGGAGCGGGACCCGGTGGCCGCCGGCCGGCTGGCCCGCTGCCGGGAGGTGGTGGTCCGGATCGCCGGCGCGCACACCCTCCCGCCGGAGAACCTGATCGCCCCGGACTCGATCCGCCGGCTGGCCTGGCAGCCCCCGGAGGAGATCACCGACGACACCGTGGCGGAGGTGCTGCGCGGCTTCGGCGCCCGCGAATGGCAGCTCACCCTCCTCCTCCCCGCCCTCACCACCGCCCTGACCCTTCCCACCCCCTGACCCCCCTCCCGCTCACCCTCCCGGCCCCGTTGATCATGAGGTTGGCGGCACTTTCGGAGATCCACACCGCCGTCAACCTCATGATCAATCCGGCGGGAACCGGGCTGGGGCGAGCTGGGGGGTGTGGGGTGGGACACATGGGGGGTGGTGTCGGGGTTGGTTACTGGCGAGTAGCATCCGTGGGAAATGCCAGTGCCGGCTAGGAGGCTCCAGTGCCCCGTGAAGTTAGGGATGTCGTTTTCGTCGACGGCGTCCGCACCCCGTTCGGCAAGGCGGGTGGCATGTACGCCAACACCCGCGCCGACGACCTGGTCATCCGCTGCATCCGCGAGCTGCTGCGTCGTAACCCGCAGCTGCCGCCGGAGCGGGTCGAGGAGGTCGCCATCGCCGCCACCACCCAGATCGGCGACCAGGGCCTGACCATCGGCCGCACCGCCGCCCTGCTGTCCGGCCTGCCCAAGACGGTCCCCGGCTTCTCGATCGACCGGATGTGCGCCGGCGCGATGACCGCCGTCACCACCGTCGCCAGCGGCATCGCCATGGGGGCGTACGACATCGCCATCGCCGGCGGCGTGGAGCACATGGGACGCCACCCGATGGGTGAGGGCGTCGACCCCAACCCGCGGATCATCGCGGAGAAGCTGGTCGACCCGTCCGCCCTGGTCATGGGGGCCACCGCGGAGAACCTGCACGACCGGGTCCCGCACATCACCAAGGAGCGCACCGACGCGTTCGCGCTCGCCTCGCAGGAGAAGACCGCGAAGGCGTACGCCAACGGCAAGCTCCAGGACGACCTGGTGCCGGTCGCGATCCGCGACGAGGAGAACGCCTGGGGCCTGGCCACCACCGACGAGGCCCCCCGGGAGACCTCGCTGGAGAAGCTGGCCACCCTGAAGACCCCGTTCCGCCCGCACGGCCGGGTGACCGCGGGCAACGCGGCCGGCCTGAACGACGGCGCCACCGCCAGCCTCCTCGCCGACGAGGCCACCGCCCGCGAGCTGGGCCTCCCGGTCGCCATGCGGCTGGTGTCCTTCGGCTTCGTCGGCGTCGAGCCCGAGGTGATGGGCGTCGGCCCGATCCCGTCGACGGAGAAGGCGCTGCGTATCGCCGGCCTGACCATCGACGACATCGGCCTGTTCGAGCTCAACGAGGCGTTCGCCGTGCAGGTGCTCGCCTTCCTCGACCACTTCGGCATCGCCGACGACGACCCGCGGGTCAACCCGTGGGGCGGCGCGATCGCCATCGGCCACCCGCTCGCCTCCTCCGGCGTACGGCTGATGACCCAGCTGGCCCGGCAGTTCGCCGAGCACCCCGAGGTCCGCTACGGCCTCACCGCCATGTGCATCGGCATCGGCATGGGCGGCACCGTGATCTGGGAGAACCCCCACTGGGAGGGCAACAAGTGAGCACGCTCTCGGCCCCGAACGAGGTCGTCACCAAGGCGCTGCTGCGGTCGGTGAAGGTGCCCGGCCTGGACCGGCCCGCCGCCCTGATCACCCTGGACAACGGGTTCGACCACACCAAGCCGAACACCTTCGGCCCGGCCGGACTGACCAGCCTCGACGAGGCGATCACCGCGGCCCTCGCGGCCGAGCCGGCGTTCATCGCGGTCACCGGCAAGCCGTACATCTTCTGCGTGGGCGCGGACATCGTCGGCCTGCCGGCGCTCGCCGACCGGGACCAGGCCCTCGAGGTCGGCCGGCTCGGCCACCGGGTGTTCGCCCGGCTCAAGGACAGCGCGGTCCCCACCTTCGCCTTCGTCAACGGCGCGGCGATGGGCGGCGGCCTGGAACTGGCCCTGCACTGCCACTACCGGACGCTCTCCGGTGGCGCGGCGGCCCTCGCCCTGCCCGAGGTCTCGCTCGGCCTGGTGCCCGGCTGGGGCGGCACCCAGCTGCTGCCGAACCTGATCGGCATCCCCGCCGCCACCCAGGTGATCATCCAGAACCCGCTGATGCAGAACAAGATGCTCAAGCCGAAGCAGGCTGCCGAGATGGGCATCGCGGACGTGCTGCTGGAGCCGGCGGACTTCCTCGAGCGGTCCCTGGAGTGGGCGGCCGGCGTGGTCCGGGGCGAGGTCACCGTGACCCGGCCCGAGGTCGACAAGGACATGTGGGCGGGCGTGCTCTACTTCGCCCGGCAGACCCTCGACCAGCGGCTGCACGGCGCGGTCCCGGCCGCCTACAAGGCGCTGGACCTGCTGGAGACGGCGAAGGACGCCGACTTCGCGACCGGCACCGCCGCCGAGGACGAGGCCCTGGCCGACCTGGTCTTCTCCGAGGAGCTGCGCAGCGGCCTGTACGCCTTCGACCTGGTGCAGCGGCGGGCCAAGCGGCCGGCCGGCGCACCGGACAAGGGCCTGGCCCGGCCGGTGACCAAGGTGGGCATCGTCGGCGCCGGCCTGATGGCCAGCCAGCTCGCCCTGCTCTTCGCCCGCCGGCTCCAGGTGCCGGTCGTCATGACCGACCTGGACCAGGCGCGGGTGGACAAGGGTGTCGGCTACGTGCACACCCAGATCGAGAAGGCCGTCAGCAAGGGCCGGATGGACAAGGGCACCGCCGCCAAGCTGTACGGCCTGGTCTCCGGCTCGGTCGACAAGTCCGTCTTCGCCGACGCCGACTTCGTCATCGAGGCCGTCTTCGAGGACCTGAACGTCAAGAAGCAGGTCTGGGCCGAGCTGGAGAAGATCGTCAAGCCGGAGGCGGTGCTGGCGACGAACACCTCGTCGCTCTCCATCACCGCGATGGCCGCCGAGCTGGAGCACCCGGAGCGGGTGGTCGGCTTCCACTTCTTCAACCCGGTGGCCGTGCTGCCGCTGCTGGAGATCGTCCGGGGCGAGCGCACCGACGACGCCACCCTCGCCACCGCCTTCGCGGTCGGCAAGCAGCTGAAGAAGTCGAGCGTGCTGGTCTCCGACGCCCCGGCGTTCGTGGTGAACCGGCTGCTCACCCGCTTCCTCGGCACCGTCTTCGCCGCCGTGGACGCCGGCACCCCGCTGGACGTGGCGAACAGCGCGCTGGACCCGCTGGGCCTGCCGATGCGTCCGCTGGCCCTGCTCCAGCTGGTCGGCCCGGCCGTGGCGTACCACGTGGGCGGCACGCTGCACGAGGCGTTCCCGGACCGGTTCGCCGTCAGCGAGAACCTCAAGCGGATCGCCGACTCGGGCCAGCCGATCGTGGTCGACGACCAGATCAACGACGAGGTCGCCAAGCTGCTCGTGGTCGGCGACCAGCCGCTCACCGGCGAGCAGGTACGCCAGAACGCGCTCGACGCGCTGGCGCAGGAGATCCGGCTGATGCTCGACGAGGGCGTCGTCGCCGAGGCGCAGGACATCGACCTGTGCATGATCCTCGGTGCCGGCTGGCCGTTCCACCTGGGCGGCGTCACGCCGTACCTGGACCGGACCGGCACCTCCGAGCGGGTCGCCGGCAAGCGGTTCCTGCCGCGCGGGGTGGCCAGCCTGCGGTAGTCGTTCCCCGCTCCCCCGCGATCGCGGTGGTCGACCGTCCCCTCCGGACGGACGGCCACCGCGATCGTCGTTTCCCGGCCGGGCCGCGACCGGAGCCGGCCGGACCGCGACCGGAGCCGGCCGGACCGCGACGAGAGCCGGCCGGGCCGCGGCCGGGACCGTCACGGGCCGGCGGCGGTTTGGTCACGTCCGAGCCGGGTGGACACCGGGGTGTCGCCCGGTCTGGCTACGATCACGCGTCCCGATCCTCACCTGGAGCTGACGCATGTCCCACCCCAATTCCGGTTCCTACCCGCCGCACCAGCCGGAGGGCTACCCGGCGCCGCAGCAGCCCGGCGGCTACCCGCCGCCGCAGCAGTCCGGTGGTCATCCCGAGCAGTCCGGGGGCTACCCGGCGCCGCAGCAGCCGCAGTACGGCGGCTACCCCACCGAGCAGCCGGGCGGCTACCCCACCTCGGGCCAGCCGTACGGCGGTCCGGTCACGCCGGCCGGTCCGCCGCCGAAGAAGTCCAACGTGACCCGGATCCTGCTGACCACCCTCGCCGTCGTGGTGGTGCTCTGCCTGGGCGGCGCCGCGGTCCTCTTCTTCACCGCCAAGGACAAGGTCGGCGAGGTCGTCGACGCCACCAAGACCCGGGTCGTCGCGCCGGCGACCCTGGCCGGTCGGGCGAAGGCCACCGACCCGACCCTCCTGCAGGGCGCCCAGCAGCTCGAGACCGAGCTGAAGAAGTCCCTGCCGGACGCGACCAGCACGGTCGGCGCCTTCTACGGCGAACCCGCCAAGAAGGACCTGATCATGATCGCGGCGGCCTCCGGCCTGAACGCGGACCCGGGCAAGACCCTCGAGGACACCATCAGCGGTATGAAGTCCACCGACGTCGAGGTCGGTGAGATGAAGACCGTCGACGCGGGCCCGCTCGGCGGCCAGGCGAAGTGCGGCGACGCCAAGGCCGCCGAGGTGCCGATGGGTGTCTGCGTGTGGAGTGACCGGGGCAGCGTCGGCATGGTCCTGATCTACTTCAAGAGCGGCGCCCAGGCGCAGTCCGAGCTGGCCACCATCCGGGGCCAGATCGAGCAGAAGGGCTGAGCCGCCCGGACCGGTGACCGGGCCCCCGCCACCTGAGGGTGGCGGGGGCCCGCTCGTCAGGCGGCGCGTTCCGCCGGCCCCCGGCAGACGCAGAACTCGTTGCCCTCCGGGTCGGCGAGCACCACCCAGCCGGTGCCGTCCGGCCGGCGGCGGTCGGCGACCAGGGTGGCCCCGAGCCCGAGCAGCCGGTCGACCTCCGCGTCGCGGGTGCCGTCGGCCGGGTGCAGGTCGAGGTGGAAGGCGCCCTTGCCGTGCCGCTCGTCGACGGTGACGAAGAGCAGGTCGGGGCCGTGGCCGTCGGGCGCGACCAGGACGGCCTCCGGGTCACCCGGGTGGTCGTCGTCGTGCAGCCGGCGGTCGAGCACCGTCGCCCACCAGCCGGCCAGGACGTACGGGTCGGCGGATTCGACGGTGACGCAGTGGATCAGTGCACTCACGGGATTTCCTCCTGAAGGGAGTGCGCCCCGCGGACGTGTCTGCGGTCAGCGGTGAGGGCGGGGCGCGGGACAGTTCACGGTGGACATCGACCGCACCCCCTCTCCATGTGTCGGGCTGACCCGCCGGATCATGCCACCCGGTGCCGGCGCGGACAACCGCGGTCAGCTCAGCAGCCAGCCGACCAGGGCCAGGGTGACCATGGAGAGCGCGGTGGTGACCAGCACCGTCCACCGGGCCACCGCGGTGCCGCTGGCGTACTCGCGGGCGAAGAGGTAGGTGTTCTGGGCGGTGGGCAGCGCGGCGCAGACCACCAGGGCCAGCAGCGGGCCCGGGCCGACCCCGGCGGCCAGGCCGACCAGCCAGGCGACCAGCGGCTGGACGACCAACTTCAGTCCGCTGAGCAGGGCCACCTCGCCGCCCGCGCCGGTCGGTGGCGGTCCGCCGCCGGTCAGCGACAGCCCGAGCGTCACCAGGGCGCTCGGCACCGCCGCCGCGCCGAGCAGGGCCAGCGGGCCGGCCACCGCCGCGGGCGGGTGCCAGTCCAGCCCGGAGCAGAGGGCGCCGAGCGCCGGCCCGGCGATCACCGGGTTGCGCAGCGGCAGGGTGAGCAGCCGCCCGGGGCGCAGCCGTCGCCCGGCGCCCCGGTCGAGCAGCACCAGCAGCGCCGGGGTGACCACCAGCACCTGGAAGAGCAGCACCTCGGTGAGGAACGCGGCGTCACCCACCACCTGGAGCGCAACCGGGATGCCCAGGTTCGCGGAGTTCACATAGCCGGCGGCCATCGCGCCGATGGTCGCCTCGCCGGTGGTCCGGCCGGCCCGGGCGGCGAGCACGAAGGCCACCGTCGTGGTCACGGCGGTGCCGGCCGCGAAGGCCGCCAGCGCCCGGGCGTGGAACTGCAACGGGGTACGCGACAGCGCGGTGAACAGCGCCGCCGGCATCGCCAGGTGGAAGACGAAGCCGCCGAGCACCGCCTCGGCGTCGTCGCCGAGCAGCCGGCGTCGACCGGCCAGCCAGCCCAGTGCGGTCAACGTCCAGATGGGCACGAACGCGGCGAGCACGGCTGCAGCGTACGGCGGCCGGGACGGGACCGGCCCGGTCCCACGGGACCGGGCCGGACGCCGTACGGGTCGGTCACGGGCCGACGAAGACCGCCTTGGCCCGCCAGTCGGTGCCGTCCAGGGCCGGACCGCTGCGCACGGTGAACGCGCCGGTCGGCGCGCCGCCCGCCCAGTCGGTCGCGGAGAGCTCCCCGGTGCTCCGGTTGACCTTGTAGAGGGTGGTGCCGGCGAGGAAGAGGCCACCGGCGTCGGCGAGGCCGCCCACCCCGGCGACGGTGAACTTCTCCGCGCCGACCGTGCCGCTGTCCGGGGTGAACCAGCGCCAGTAGAGGCCGCCCTGCCCGGAGAGCGTGTAGTAGAGCCGACCCGCCGAGAAGAACATCGCGGTGACGTTCGGGATCTCGGCGGTGAAGTTCGACGCCACCCCGACGTACGTCTGGCCGGCCGGCCCGGAGTCGGTCTCCACCGTGTCCCAGTAGGCGTCGTGGTAGGGGTCGACCTTGGTCGGGGCACCGAAGGTGGCACCGTCGAAACTGCGCCGCCAGAGCGAGCCGGTCATGCCGTAGAAGAACGTGCCGCCCACCCAGAAACCGCCCCGGGCGGTCGACCAGGCGGTGCCGTCCGGGTTGGCCACCGGGCTGGTCGCGCCGACCGTGGTCGTCCCGTCGTACGCCCGGACCTGCACCTCGTCGCCGGTGCCGGTCGGCGGCGGGCCGGTCTTGACGATCTCGATCCCGTCGATCAGCGGGTTCTCCACCACGTGTCCGAAGTCGACGTCGACCGACCCGTCGCTGACCACGGTGAACGAGCGCATGGTGCCGACGTTGTGCCCGACGGTGCCGGAGAGGTCGAGGTCGTCGAGGACGACGGTGCCGTCCAGGGAGACGTCGAAGACCCGGGAACCGGCGGCGGCGGTGCCGTCGTACCGGTTGGCCAGGTAGAGCCGCACCTGGACCTCGGTGCCGGCGGGCACCGGGAACTGCCAGCTCATCTCCGGCGCGGAGCCGGAGTCGTAGCGTTCGTCGCTGTAGAGGGCCGCCGGCGTGCCGGCGGGCACGGTGGCGTCGACGCCACCGACCGGCGCGAAGCCGGCGGTGCTGCTGCCCGCGTTGTGGAAGGGGCTGGGGTTGCCACCGGAGTCCTCCGCCCAGTCCGGTCCGCTGTCGGTGGCGGCGAGCGCCGGACCACCGGCGTTGACCCGGTACAGCACGTTGGTCGGGGCGGGCACCCCGGCCCGGTAGACGTTGCCGGGCAGCGTCGCCGTGGTGGTCGGGTGCGGGGCCGCGCCGCCGGCCAGCGGGAAGAACGCGATCCGCTCCCGGCGGTACTGGAAGTTGCCGATCCACGAGGTGTCCGAGCCGACCCAGAGTCCGGTGGGGGTGACCAGCAGTTCGGAGACGCCGACGCCGCGCGGGTGCCGGCCCGGGTTCCAGGACAGCGGCAGGCCGGTACGCGGGTCCAGGGCGGCGACGCTGGGTCGGCCGACCGCCCCGGCCTGGGCGGTGTCCCCGCCGTAGCTGTTGTTCAGCCAGCGGAAGTGCCCGCCGACGTAGACGGCCTGCTCGCTGATCGCGACGGCGAGGAAGGTGTCACCGCCGGAGTAGTCGACCCAGGTGGGCTGGAGGTCGGCGCCGGTGGCGTTCGCCTCCCAGCGGGCGGCGGCGTCGCAGAGCGTGCCGCCGTTGGGCGCGCCGGTGGTCACCACCACGAAGTAGCTGCCGTCCGGCGCGTACGCCACGTCCCGCACGTACGTGTCGAACGCCCACCAGGCGCAGCGCGGGGTGTACCGGCTGGTGTTCCAGTCGGCCACGGTGGCCGTGGTGGCGCCCAGGTCGAACTTGACGATCTGGTCGTGCAGCACCCCGTCGGCCTTCTTGAAGTTGCCGACCACCACGAGCTGGGTGCCGTCCGGGGAGACGGCGAGCTTGCTCGCGCCGACGCCGGAGTTGGCGCCGCTGACCCCGTCGTAGTTGTGGTGCTCGGTGAGCGCGGTGGTGAGGTAGCCGTCCACCGCCCCGGTGGCGGCGTTGAGCGAGGCGAGGCCGCCGCGCGGGTTGGTGTTGCCGGCGGTGGTGAAGATGCCGCCGACGAGCAGCCGGCCACCGACCAGGGCGACGTCGTTGACCAGCCCGTTGAACGCGGGGCCGGCGAAGCTGGTGACCAGCGCGCCGGTGGCGACGTTCAGCAGGGCCACCTTGCGGCGGGTGACGCCGTTGACGGTGTTGAACTTGCCGGCGATGAAGACGGTGCCGGCGGTGGGCCCGGCGACCACGGCGTAGACCTCGTTGTCGACGGTCGGCGCGAAGGCGGTGTCCACCGTCCCGGTGGCCTTGTCGAAGGCGAGGACGTAGTTGCGGCTGATGTCGACGTCGCTGTTGCGGTTCTGGACGCGGGTGAAGTCACCCACCGCGATGATCTTCGTGCCGGCGTCGTAGATGGCGTCGACGGTGCCGTCCTGGATGTCCGGCGAGGCGGTGGAGGGCACCTGCGTGACCAGCGTGCCGTGGTTCGGGGCGGCGGTCGCCGGGCCGGCGGCGACGAGGCCGGCGACGGTGAGGCTGAGCGCGGTGAGGGCGGCGAGGACCCGGCGGGTCGGGGCCGAGGGATGAGTCACTGGCAGCTCCGGTTGGGCATGCGCGGACAGGACCGGCCGGCTCCCGGCGCGGCGGGGGCGTGAGGCACCCGTCCGGCCGCCGGGAGAGGACCGGGTGAGGCGAAGCGCAATCCCTACCCTGCGGCACGGGAATGCCCCCGGTCCAGGGTGAGTCGGCTTTTGTATCCGACCCTCGGGCCGGCCCGGCCGACCACCCGAGCTGACCGGCCGGGACAGCCGGACCGGCCGCACCGAAAGGTGCCGCCGACGCGCCGTCCGCCGGTCCGGCCGACGCCGAACGGAGGCCCGGTCAGTTCGGGCAGGGTGCGTCGGCCGACGGCAGGGTGACGGTGACCTCCAGTCCGCCGCCCGGCTGGGCGACCACGGCCACCGTGCCGCCGTGCGCGTCGCAGACCGCGCGCACGATGGACAGGCCCAGCCCGGAACCGCGTGCCCCGGTCCGTTCCTGGCCGCCCCGGCGGAACGGTTCGAACAGCCCCGGCACGTCGGCCTGGTTGACCTCGAAGCCGGTGTTCCGCACCACCAGCCAGGAGCGCTGCCCGTCCGAGCCGGTCCGCACCCAGATCCGGCCGTGCAGGTGGTTGTAGCGGACCGCGTTCTCGATCAGGTTGCCGGCCAGCCGGTCGAGCAGCCCGGGGTCGCCGATCACCGGCGCCGGCCGCAGCGAGGTCTGCACCCGCAGCCCGATCCGTTCCACCTCACGGGCGACGGCGGAGAGCGCGTTGGCGGTGCCGACCGCCAGGTCGCACTCGGCCCGGCGGCCGAGCGCGCGGCCGGCCTGGGCCTCGCTGCGGGCCAGCACCAGGAGGGCGTCGACCAGACCGTTGGCCCGCTCGGAGGCGTCCCGGACCACGGTGGCCATCCGGCGGTACTCGGCGGCGTCCGCCTCGTCGTCGCTGAGCGTCACGTCGATCTCGGTCCGCATCACCGCGAGGGGGGTACGCAGCTCGTGCGAGGCGTTCGCGACGAAGCGTTTCTGCGCCTCGAAGGCGGCGGCGATCCGGTCCAGCATCGCGTCGAACGTCTTGGCCAGCTCGGCCACCTCGTCGTCCGCCCCGGACCAGCCGATCCGCTGGTCGAGGGTGGCTTCGCCGAGCCGCTGGGCGGTGGCGGTGACCTGGTGCAGCGGGCGCAGCGCCCGGCCGGCCACCAGCCACGCCCCGGCCACCCCGACGACGCTGATCGCCAGCAGCGCGGCCAGTCCCTTGACCAGCAGCTCCCGGGAGGCGGCGTCGACCAGCTCGCGCTGCCACTGGCCGGCGTCCAGGGTGCGGCCGTCGGCGAGCAGCACGGTGGTGCCGGGCAGCAGCTCGTCGGTGGGGCGCAGCGCGTCCCGCACCAGCAGCCAGGCCAGCAGCACCAGGATCGCCCCGGCGCCCACCAGCAGCACCCCGTTGAGCAGGGTGAGCCGCAGCCGCAGGGTGGGCCGCAGCCGGCGGGTCACGCCGGCACCGTGCGATAGCCGGCGCCGACCACCGTCTCGATCAGCGGCGGATCACCGAGCTTCTTGCGCAACGTCATCACGGTGACCCGGACGATGGTGGTGAACGGGTCGGTGTTCGCGTCCCAGACCCGTTCCAGCAGTTCCTCGCTGGAGACCACCGCGCCGCGCGCCTTGACCAGTTCGGCCAGGACGCCGAACTCCTTGTTGGTCAGCTCCACCGGCAGCCCGGCCCGGGTGACCACCCGGCGGGCCGGGTCGAGCACCAGGTCGGCGATCTGGAGCACCGGCGGGGCGGCCGGGGTGGCCCGCCGGCCCAGCGCCAGCACCCGGGCCACCAGCTCGTCGAAGGCGAACGGCTTGGGCAGGTAGTCGTCCGCGCCGAGCTGCAAGCCCTCCACCTTGTCCGCGACGGTGCCGCTGGCGGTGAGCATCAGCACCCGGGTGAGGGTGCCGGAGGCGACCAGGTCCGCGCAGATCCGGTCGCCGTGCACGCCCGGCAGGTCCCGGTCCAGGATCACCACGTCGTACCGGGTGACGAAGGCGGCCTCGTGCCCGGTGGTGCCGTCGTAGGCGACGTCCACCGCCATGCCGCGCTTGCGCAGCCCCCGCGCGATCGCGTCGGCGAGGTTGCGCTCGTCCTCCACCACCAGCACCCGCATCCCGGCCTCCTCGCCTCGTGACCTCCCGACAACCTAGTGCCGGCCGCCAAACCGGAGGCCGGCCGGCACCGTTGCAAAAAATCTTCGGGTACGCGATGCTTCCCGGCACCGACCGCCACAACCCGCCGGGCGCGGTGGCCGGCGACGAGCGGACGGAGCTGCTGCCATGACCGGAACGCACCCGCGGGACGTCGCGTACCGCTGCTTCCGGCTGCCGGCCGACCTGGACCGGGGCACCGCCGAGGGGATGGTCGCCGTCCCGGACGGGGTGACGATCGGCGTACCGGCCGGGCAACGCGACCATCTCGACCCGCACACCGGCCGTTCCGCGCGCTACGACCTGGCGAGCTGGACCTCGCCGGTGGTGTGGGCGGGCTTCGGGGTGGACGAACTCGTCCCCTCCTGGACCGCCGACACCCCGCCGGGCGGCTGGCTACAGGTCGAACTGCGCGGCTGGCACGGGGACACCCCCTCCACCGGCTGGTACGTGCTGGGCCACTGGGCCGCCGACGACTCGGCGATCCACCGCACCTCGGTACCCGGCCAGGCCCACGACGCGGCCTGGGTGAAGGTCGACACGATGGGCGCGCACCGGTCCGCGATCACCGGCTGGCAGACCCGGGTCACGCTGTTCCGCCGCACCGACGTGGCGGCCGGCCCGGTGCTGCGTACCGTCGGGGTGGTGGCCTCCGCCGGAGACGCCGCCGCGGCCGACCGGCCGGCCGCCGGCGCGGACGCCGGGGCGGCCCGGGGGCGGATCCTGGACGTGCCCCGCTACGCGCAGCGACTGCACGCCGGCGGGGAGACCCGCTGGGGCGGCGGCGGGGACTCCTGGTGCAGCCCCACCTGCGTGGCGATGGTGCTGGACTTCTGGGCCGCCGGCCCCGCCCCGGACCGGTACGCCTGGGTGCGCCCGCCCGGCCCCCGGCCGGTGGTGGTGCACACCGCCCGGGGCTGCTACGACCACGCCTACGCCGGCGCCGGGAACTGGCCGTTCAACACCGCCTGGGCCGGGCTGCACGGGGTGGACGCCTTCGTCACCCGGCTGCGCGGGCTCGCCGAGGCGGAGCAGTTCGTCGCCGCGGGGGTGCCACTGGTCGTCTCGGCGGCGTTCCGACGCGGCGAGGTGCCCGGTCTCGACTACGACACCCGGGGCCACCTGCTGGTGCTGGTCGGTTTCACGGCGACCGGCGACCCGGTGCTCAACGACCCGTACGCGCCGGACGACGAGGGGGTCCGCCGGACCGTGGACCGGGACCGGTTCGAGGCGGCCTGGCAGGGCGGCAGCGGCGGGATCACGTACGTCATCCGGCCGCCGTCGGTGCCGCTGCCGCCGGCCCCCGCCCAGCCCAACTGGTGACTCAGCCCGGCCAGACGGCGAGCCCACCGGAGGCGCGCAGGCAGACCAGCACGGCCGGGCCGGCGGCGCAGTCGTCCCACGAGCCGGGCAGCACGGTCCGGATCCGGCCCGCCCGGCCGGCACGTCCAGCTCGGCGACGAGCACCCGGTCGGTGGGGATCCGGCGCAACCCGAGCAGCGGCTCGCCCGCCCGCAGCGCCCGGGGGACCCGCCACCGGCCGAGCCGCCCCACCACCCGCCCGGTCACCGGGTCCCGCACCACCAGCTCCAGCTCCGCCCCGGCCACCAGCTCGGCGGCGAGCAGCCGACCACCGGCCGGGATCGCGCCGACCAGGCCCTCGTCCGCCCAGAGTGGACGCCCGGTGGCCGGGTCGAGCGCGCGCAGACCGATCACCTGTTCGCGCAGGCACACCGCCGCCCCGCAGTCCTCGAAGCCCTGCGTCTCGGGCCGCACCGGGACGCTCCAGCGCCGGTCCAACCCGTCCAGCCCGTACGCGGTGACCACGCCGGGCGCGTCGTCCACGAGCAGCAGGTCGCCGACCACCTGGGCGAACCGGTAGCCCACCCGGTCCGGGGCCGCCGGCACCCGGCCGGCCCGCAGCAGCGCGCCGGAGTCGACGTCGTGCACCGCCACCCGTCCCGCCGCGGTGATCAGCACGAGCTGCGCCGCCCCCCGGCCGTCGGCCCGGTAGGCGACCCCGGCGTCGGGCATCGGTAGCGACCAGCGGGTGGCCCCGGAGGCGGGGTCGACCGCCCGGACCGTTCCGGTGCCGTCCGCCCTGGGCGTCTCCAGGAGCACGCCGCCGGACCGGGTGCGGACCAGATAGCCGGCCTGCCGCCAGCGCACCGCGCCGGAGTCGACGTCCAGCAGGGTGGCGGCCGGATCGCCGGCACCGGCCGGGCTGCTCGACACCAGCAGCCCACCGGCCACGTCGGTGAGGCCCAGCACGTGGTCGCCGGCCGGCAGGGTGAACCGCCACAGCGGCTCGCCGCCGGGCAGCCGGTGCCCGGTCACCAGCCGGCCGCCGTTCCCGACGTTGCCCGGCCCGTCGGCGACCACCAGCCGGTCACCGAGCAGCAGGAAGATGGCCCCCTGCGGGGCGGGCACCGACACCGGCCGGGCCCGGGCCGGGGCGGGGGCGGCACCGGCCAGGGTGAGCAGCACGACCGCGAGCAGCGCCGCCCCGCGCGGCCAGCGGGCCGACCGGCCGCCCGGCCGGGGCGGCGGCTCGGGCTCGTCACCGTGCCGCAGCTCGCCCAGCTCGATCACGGTCACCGCAGCCGCCACAGCACGAAGCCGCCGTCGATCCGGCGGCAGACCAGCACACCCGCGCCGACCTGGCAGTCACCGATCAGGCCGGGCGGCGCGGCGAACACCTGGGCCCGGGCAGCCGTCAGGTCCAGCTCCGCCACCCGCAGCCGGCCGTCCGCGCCCCGGCGCAGTCCGATCAACGGATCGTCCGGGCCCGCTCGGTTCACCAGCTCCCAGTCGCCGCCCAGCTCGGCCAACGGCCGGCCGGTGGCCGACTCGACCACCGCGTACCGGGACGCCCGGCCGGCGTCGGCCGCGGTCACCAGGAACCGGCCGGCGTGCTCCCGCATCACCTGGTGCCAGTGCGGATCACTCCACCGGACGGCGCCGGTCGCCGGGTCGAGCACCGACATCCCGCCGGTGTCCGAAGAAGTGCAGAGCAGGGTGCCGCAGGGCGAGAGGTAGCCACCCCGGTCCAGCCGGGCCGTCCAGCGTCGCTCCAGCCGGTCCAGGTCGTAGCCGGTGACGGTGGCCCCCTTGTCCGCGAACGTCAGCAGCAGACCGTCGACGAGTTGGATGCCTTCCCAGCTGCGCGGCCCGCCGGCGCTGAGGTCGCGGGCGACCAGCCGGGTGCCGGTGCGGGCGTCGCGCACCTCGACCTCGCCGGCGGACGACGACAGCACGATCCGGTCGATCCCGGCCGGACCGAAGCCGAAGTCGAGGCCGCCCGGTGGGGACGACACCGACCACAGTGCCCGCCCGGAGGGCAGCTCGACCCGACGGACGGTGACCGCCCCGTCCGCGTCGGAGGTCTGCAGCAGCACGCCGTCCACCGCCTCGAACGCGAAGCCGGGCTGCTGCCAGCCGGGCCGGCCGGTGCGGGCGTCCACGGTGAAGGTCCGGTGCGCGTCGTCGCCGACGCCGGAGAGGCCGGTCAGCACTACCGTCCCGCCCCGGTCCAGCAGCCCGATCTCCGCACCGCCCCCCTCGGGGAGCCGGCTGCGCCACAGCAGCGTGGGCGGACCGGCGGCCGGGATCCGGTACGCGGTCAACCGCCGCCCCTCGTTCCGGTCCAGGTCCGGCGGCTCGATCAGGTAGAGCCGGTCACCGGAGAGGAAGACGTTCGCGCCGGGGCGGGCCGGCACCGCGACGGCCGGCCAGCCGACCAGTGGGACGCCCCCGGCGAGCGTCAGGAGCGCGACCGCCAACACCCCCAGCAGCCGGTACGGCCGCCCGGTGGGCCGGGACCGCCGGCGCGCCGGTTCCGGCACCGGGTCGTCCCGGAGCTCACCCAGATCGATGACGGTCACGGTCACCCCTTCCCGCCGACCGGCCGGACGGCGACCCGGGACGCACCGCTGCGACCGGAGCCGCCCCGGCCCGCCTGTACGATGGCCCGTCGTGGCTGTGCCGGTGGTAGACCCCTCGCTGAACTCCGCGCCCGTCGCGGCCGAACCCGACGTGACGGACCCGCCGCGCCGGGCCCGACGCCGGCCGGCCCGCGCCGACGTGCTCGCCATCGGAGCCTATGCGGTGCTCGGCGTTCTCGTCTGCCTCAACTACTGGGTGGACGTCCAGCACCGGGTCTCGTCGCACCTGCCGACCGACCACAGCTGGTTCGAGTGGCTCTTCGCGCACGGCGCCTACTCGGTGCGCCACCTGGAGAACCCGCTCTTCACCGCCCGGCAGAACGCGCCGGACGGGGTGAACATGATGGCGAACACCTCCCTGCTCGGGGTGACCCTGCCGCTCGCGCCGCTGACCATGCTGCTGGGCCCCCAGGTCGTGTACGCCCTCTATCTGGGCGCGGCCCTGTCGGCGACGGCGGCCACCGGCTACTGGACGCTGTCGCGGCACCTGGTGCGCTCGCGCGGGGCGGCCTTCGTGGGCGGCGCGTTCCTCGGCTTCGCCCCCGGCGTCGTGCACCACGCCAACGGGCAGCCCAACTTCGCCAGCAACTTCCTGCTGCCGCTGATCGTGTCCCGGGTGCTGCGGCTGGGCGAGCCGGGCCGGTGGCGGCGCAACGGGATCGCGCTCGGGCTGCTGGTGGCGTACCAGATCTTCATCAACGAGGAGATGCTGCTGCTCACCGCGCTGGCCTGCCTGGTCGTCGTGGTCGCGTACGCGGTGCAGCGGCCGCGGGCGGCGTGGGCGCGGGCCGGCACCTTCCTCGCCGCCGGGGGTGTGGGCGGCGCGCTGACCCTGCTGCTGACCGCCTACCCGATCTGGTTCCAGTTCAACGGCCCGCAGTCCTACCGGGGGCTGCAGGGCGGGGTGTTCCACAGCTGGGGCGAGGACCTGGCCGCTTTCGTCACCTTCGCCCGGGACACCGTGGCCGGCGACGAGGCGGTGGAGAAGACCATCGGGCTGACCGAGCAGAACACCTGGTTCGGCTGGCCGCTGGTGCTGGTCGCGCTGGTCGCCCTGGTGCTGCTGGTCCGCCGCTCGCTGCCCGCCCGGATCGTCGCGGTGCTGGTGGTGGTCTTCAGCGTCGCCGCGATCGGCCCGAAGGTGCGGCTGAACGGCGTGGAGACCGCCGTCGACGGCCCGTGGGCGTACGTACCGGACGACCTGCCGCTGGTCGAGATGATGATGCCGACCCGGCTCACCCTGGTGGTGGCCGGCGCGATCGGCGTGCTGCTGGCGCTGGCCTGGGACGCCCTGGCCGGCAACCGTCGCCCCCCGGTGCCCACGCCCCGCCCCGCCCCGGCAACCGAGAGCGCCGCGCCGGAGAGCGCCCCGCCGACCACGCGGACGGCGCGGCGCTGGCTGCGGCCCGTCGGGTACGCCGCCATCGTCCTCGCGCTGCTGCCGCTGGTCCCCCGGCCGCTGCCCGCCCAGCGGATCGACCCGCCGCCGCACTTCATCACGGCCGGCGGGTGGCGCGGTTACGTCCCGGCCGGCCGGACCCTGGTGCCGGTGCCGATCCCGAGCAACGTGCACGGCCTGCCCACGCTGCGCTGGAGCGCGCTGACCGGGCAGGAGTTCCCGATCCCGGGCGGCTACTTCATCGGCCCGAACGAGGCCGGCGAGGGCGTCTTCGGGGCACCGAACCGGCCGACCAGCACCCTGATCTACGCCACCATGGACGCGAACCGGGTCGCGCCGGTGACCGACGAGAACCGCCGCCAGGCGCTCGAGGACCTGCGCTTCTGGAAGGCGTCGGTGGTGGTGCTCGGCGCCAACCCGCGCGAGGCGGTGCTGCGGGAGCTGATGACCGCCCTGCTCGGCCCGCCCCGCCGCGTCGACGACGTCTGGCTCTGGGACGTCCGCGCCGAGGTGTAAGGCCGGGCCCCCTGTTAACGCCTCCGGTAGAGCAGGGGCCCCCTGTTGACAACCCCGCCGCGCGGGTCAGCCGACGAGCGGACGGACGTCCCAGATGTGCGCGCCGGACACGTCGCGGCCGGGGCCGACCAGCGCGTCCACGGTGGACCGGACCGGGTCGGTCGGCGCCGAGTCGGCCTGCACCAGCACGGCCGCCCGCCAGTGCCGCAGGTCCTCGACCGCCCGCCGCCGGTCGGCGTCGGTGACCACGGGCACCTGACCGGTCTCCGCCACCCGGCGCAACAGCAGCGAGGTGGGCCGGTCCGGCGCACCCCAGCGGGCCGTCGGGTCGTCGGCCGAGCTGGGGCCGATGAAGAACCCGCCCGGGGCGTCGAAGGCCAGCCGGGTGCGCGCCTGCCAGAACGTGGCCGGGCTGGCCGCCGCCCCGGTGACCGGGGGCACCGGCACCAGGGTCCGCCCCGGCGGCACGTACTCCCGCCAGCCGGCACCGGTGACGAAGGCCGGCACCGGCGGGGCCGGCACGGCGCGGATCGGGGTGGGCACCAGCGGGATCAGCGCGGCGGTGACCGCGCCGGCCCACGGCAGCCAGCCGCGCGCCGGCCGGCCCGGCAGCCGGTCCACCGCGAGGGCCAGCAGCACCCCCAGCACCGGCACGCAGACCAGCGCGAACCGGGCCGGCACCACCAGGTCGAGCAGCGGCAGCCCGGCCACCAGCCGGTACGGCCCGGGCAGCCCGGTCTCGGAGCGGTCCAGCCGGATCGGGGTGCCGAGGGCCAGCAGGGCGAAGAGCAGACCGCAGGCGGCCAGCGCGCGGACCAGCGGGCGCCGCCACAGCCGGACCACCACCAGCACGGCGAGCAGCGGCAGCAGCGGGCCGAAGAAGGAGTTCTCCTCGGTCGCGTTCGGTGCCAGCAGGCCGGCCCGGTGCCCGTCGCCCACGACGGTCTGCCGCGCGCTCGCGACGAACGAGGCGCCGTCCAGCCGGTAGCCCCGGGTGAAGAACGGCATGCCCTGGTAGTGGCCGGGCCCGAAGAACTGGAACCAGAGCGGGTACGCCAGCAGCACCGCCGCCACCAGCGCGGCCACCCCCAGCCGGCGGGCCACCACCGGTGCCGCCCGGCGGGCCGCCGCCCGGTCGGCCAGCGCGTACGCCCCGGCGAACACCGCTGCCGCCAACGTGAGGAAGACCAGCACCTCCTCACCGAGGAAGACCTGGTACGCCACGGCCAGCCCGAGCAGCACGCCGTGCCGGCGGACCCGGTCCGTCCCGGGCCGGAAGAGCAGCCCGAGGATCACCGGGACGAGGAACTGGGCGGCCATGTGCAGGTGCGCTCCGGCCTGGGCGACCATGCCGGGGGCGAAGCCGCAGCAGAGGCCGCCGACCGCCGCGGCGACCCGGGAGCGGACCAGCCGGCGGGCCAGCAGCGCGTACCAGGCGGTGGCGGTGCCGGCGAGGCAGAGCACCACGGCCACCAGGAAGGTGACCTGGGAGCCGAAGAGCCACGTCACCGGGGCCAGCGGCACGCCGAGGCCGAGCACCGAGGTGTTGGCCATCAGGTTCACCCCGTGCGGGGCGTTGAGCGCGCCGCTGTGCAGCGGGTTCTCCGCGCCGGTCACCGCCCGCGCCGCCCGGGCCAGCATCCACTCGAAGAGCATCTGGTCGCCGGCCTGGTGGAAGAGGCGGTCGGGGCGACGCCACTGGCCGGCGGTGAGCAGCACGGCCAGCGCGAGGTAGCCGGCGACCACGAGGGCGTCGACGGGGCGCGGCAGTCGGCGCGGCGGGCGGTCCCGCGACGGCCCGGCGGCCGGCGCGGGCGCGGCGTCGCTCAGGCCGACGGCGAGGTCGGTGTCCGGACGTCCCACACCCACACGTCCAGCTCCTGCCGGGCGGGCCCGACCAACTGCTCGACCGTACGGCGCAGCGGTTCGGCGTTCTGCTGCGCCAGTGGCAGCACCACGACCGCGGCCCGCCAGTGGCGCAACTCGTCCAGGCAGCGGCGGCGCTGCCGGTCGTCCAGTCTGGGGGTACGGCCGGTGGTGGCCACCTCCGCCAGCAGCTCACCGATCCCGCTGGGTCGGCCGCCGAAGCGCCCCGGGTCGCCGGTCACCCCGTTGCGCGGGGCGAGGAAATACCCGCCGGGGATCCGGAAGTCCAGGTCGGTGCTGGCCGCCCAGCGCATCCCGTGCGTGTTGCCCATGCTCGGCACGGGCACCGGGACCAGGGTCTGGTCCGGGCCGACGTACTCCCGCCAGCGGTCGGCGGTGATGAAGCGAGGCACCGGCGGGCGGTCGGTGACCCGCAGCGGCAGCGGGGCGATCGGCAGCAGCGCGAGGACCAGACCGGCGACCGTGAGGGTCCGCACGGTACGCCGCTCGGCGCCGCGCAGCGTCCAGGCCCGGTCCACCGCGAGGGCCAGCAGCACGGCGATCACCACCCCGGTGATCAGGCCGAACCGGGTGGGCACCACCGCGTCGAGCAGCGGCAGCCGGACCAGCAGCTCCCACGGTCCGACGCCGAGGTCCCGGTCCCACCAGGAGATCCGCTCGCCGAGGGAGAGCACGGCGAAGAGCACCCCGGTCACCGCCAGCGCCCGGACGACGACCTCCCGCCGCAGCCAGAGCACGATGCCGACGGTCAGCAGGGAGAGGCTCCAGCCGAAGAAGGCGTTCTCCTCGGAGTAGTTCGGGGCCAGGTTGACGTTGGCCCGCTCGTTGCCGCCGAGGGTGGGCGAGCCGGGGGCGAAGAAGGCGGCGATGTCGTTGCCGTAGTCGCGGACCGTGTCGCTGAGCCCGTGGTACGCCATCGGCCCGGCGAACTGCACCCACAGCGGGTACGCCAGCAGCGCCCCGGCGAGCACCGCGCAGACGGCCAGCCCGGTGCCGAGCGGACGCCACCCGGCGGCCCACAGCCGGTGCCGCTGGGCCAGTACGGCGAGCAGGAAGACGCCGCAGGCCAGCGCGGTGAAGAGCAGGATCTCCTCGTTGATGAACGCCTGCCCGGTGACCAGCAGGGCGAGCAGCGCGCCGTCGCGTACCGGCCGGCTGCTGCGGGTGAGCACGATCACCCGCCAGACGATGAACGGCAGCAGGAACTGGCTGATGATGTTGGGGTGCCAGTTGGCGTGCGACAGCATCGCCGGGGAGAACCCGCAGAACCAGGCGCCCACGGCGGCGGCCAGCCGGGTCCGGACGACGCGCCGGGAGAGCACCCGGTACCAGGCGGCGGCGGTGCCGGCGAGGCCCAGGGTCACCAGCGTCACGAAGGAGACCGCCGGTCCGAACAGGAGGGTGACCGGCACCATCGGGATGCCGAGCGCGAGGATGGCGGTGTTCGCCATCAGGTTCACGCCGTCCGGATAGTTGAACCGGTCGGTATAGAACGGGAACTCGCCGTGCAGCACGACCCGGACCGAGTGGGCGAGGAAGAACTGCACCTGGGCCGGGTCGCTGCTGTAGAGCGACGCCACCCGGCCGGCCGGGTCGGCCCAGATGCGGCTGGTCACCCAGAGCGCGGCGAGCAGGAAGGCGGCGTACGCGGCGAGGTCCTGCCGGCGGGGGGTCCACCGCCACCGGCGGGGCACCGCGACCGGCTGCGCGTCGGCGGCCGGCGGCACCGGGGGGTCCGGGGTGGTGACGGGCTCGGAGCCGGCGCGGGCGTCGGGCCGGGACTCGACACGGGGCTCGGCAGAGGTCACAGTCGGCGGAGTCTACCCGAGCCGGTGATCAGGTACGAAACGCACCGACCGTCCGTTGTGGAGGGCCGAGACGGGCGAGGTGGGCGCGGTCGACCGACCGGACATCTCGTACCATGTGGCTTCGAAAACACGACCGGCGACGCGATCGGGGGCGGACAGGTGGCTTCAGCCCGCCGGCGCGGCACGACGGCCACCACCCTGCTCGCCGTGGCGCTGGCGCTGCCGGCCTGCGGGCCGGTCGCCGACCGGCAGGCCGCGGTGCTGCCGGTCGGCTACGACAGCCTGGACGGCACCCTGAAGGTGTGGCCGCCGCGCGGCGACCTGGCCGGTGACGCGGCGGCGACGGCCGCGCTGACCCGGGCGGTCCGCGACTGGCGCTCACCGGTCGACGACCGCGCGCACCTGCCCTCCTCGGGCATCCTCTGGTCGGGTCGGGCCGGCGGCGCGAAACTGGCCCTGGTCGCCGCCGACGTGCCCGGCGAGAGCGCCTCCTGGCTGCTGCAACTGGCCGGCGACGGCGACGGCTGGCGGGTCAGCCGGGCCACCGAGTACACCGACCCCGGCTACCTGGTCTATTCCGACGTGCTGCCGGTGCAGCTCGCCGAGGGCCGGCGCTATCTCACCTCGAACCGGGTCGAGCGGCTGCTCGGGCCGGACGGCCGGGTCCTGACCGGCACCGACGGGCTCACCGAGCCGGTCGCGGTGCCCGCCTGCCGGGCCGTGCCGGTCACCGCGACGCTGCGGGCCACCTGGTCGCTGCCGCGCGGCCGGGCCGCGGACCGCCTGCTCGACCTGGGTACGGGCATCGCGGATCCGCGCTATCCGCTGGTCCGGGACGAGGCGGGCACCGGCCGGCGGGCGCTGACCGGGCTGGACACCTGCCTGCTGGCCGGCGAGCGGGGTCCGTTCGGCAGCCTGCCGCGCCGGATCGGGGACCGGGACGCCCCCGGAGCCGTGCCGGAGTCCTGGCCGATGGCGGAGTTGACCGTCCGCTCGCTGGGCGAGGTCGCCCTGAGCAGCGGCGAGCCGGGCGAGCTGGAGCAGCTCAGCTGGGAGAGCGCCACCGGCACGATGACCGCGGCGGTCTACCGTCCGGCCGGTGGCGGGGCCCCGGTGTTCTCCCCCGCCGAGCGGGCCACCACGCTCCAGACCTATCTGCTGCCGGTGCCGGGGCAACCGCTGGTGGTGCTGAGTTGGCGGGCCAGCCGGTCCGCCTCCCTGGCCGTGCCGCCGGGCACCACCCGCCTGGTGGACCGGCCGGGCCTGGTGGTGGTGCCGCAGGGGGCGACGACGCAGACGTTCAGCCTGGCCGGCGAGGACAAGACCTGGTACCGGTCCGTGGGCGGCCGCTGAGGCGGAGACGACGGGCGGGCGGCCCCCGGAGATCCGAGGGCCGCCCGTCCGTGCGCTGTCGTCAGTTGGTGGCGCCGGCCTGGTCGCGCGGCACCGACTCGACGGGCTGGGCGTCCAGGCGGGAGATCCAGCCGGTCACGTCCCGGGCCACGTCCTGCGCGGTGAGGCCGAGGTCGGCCAGGATCTGCGCGCGGGTGCCGTGCGGGTGCCAGTCGGCCGGTACGCCGAGGTCGCGCAGCGGCACCCGGACGTCGGCGTCCCGCATCGCCTGGGCGAGCGCGTCGCCGACACCGCCGACCCGGACGCCGTCCTCGACGGTGACCACGAGCCGGTGGCCGGCGGCCAGCTCGACCAGTTCGGCCGGGACCGGGCGGACCCAGCGCGGGTCGACCACGGTGACCCCGTAGCCGTGCTCGGCGACCCGGGCGGCGACCTCCATGCCCAGGCCGGCGAAGGAGCCGACCGCGACCAGCAGCACGTCGGTACGCGCCGACTCGGCCAGCACGTCGACCGGGCCGACCCGGCGCACGGCCGGCAGGTCGGCGGCGACGGTGCCGGTCGGGAAGCGCAGGATGGTCGGGCCGTCGTCCACGGCGACCGCCTCGCGCAACTCCTCGCGGAGCGTGCCGGCGTCGCGGGGCGCGGCGATCCGCAGGCCCGGCACCACGCCGAAGACCGACATGTCCCAGATGCCGTAGTGGCTGGGCCCGTCGGGGCCGGTGATGCCGGCCCGGTCCAGCACGAAGGTCACCGGCAGCTTGTGCATCGCCACGTCGAGCAGGACCTGGTCGAAGGCCCGGTTGAGGAAGGTCGCGTAGACCGCCACCACCGGGTGCAGGCCACCGAGCGCCAGGCCGGCCGCCGAGGTGGCGGCGTGCTGCTCGGCGATGCCCACGTCGTAGACCCGCTCCGGGTACTTGCGGGCGAGGGTGGCGATGCCGGTCGGCTCGGCCATCGCGGCGGTGATGCCCACCACGTCGGGCCGCTCGTCGGCGACCTTCACCAGCTCGTCGGCGAAGACGTGGGTCCACTTCACCGACGGGGCGGCGAGCAGCTTGCCGGTCTCGATGTCGAACGCGCCGCCCGGGCCGTGCAGGCGGTCCGCCTCGTCCTCCTCGGCGGCGCGGTAGCCGTAGCCCTTGCGGGTGACCGCGTGCACGATCACCGGGCCGCCGAAGTTCTTCGCGGCGCGCAGCGCCGACTCGACGGCGGCGATGTCGTGGCCGTCGACCGGGCCGACGTACTTGATGCCGAGGTCCTCGAACATCGCCTGCGGGGCGACCGCGTCCTTGATGCCCTTCTTGACCGCGTGCAGCACCTCGTACATCGGCTTGCCGACGAAGGGCGTGTTGCCGAGGGCGTCCTTGACGGTGTCGAGCACCTTCTCGTAGCCGGGGTTGAGCCGCAGCGAGGAGAGGTGGTCGGCGAGGCCGCCGATGGTCGGCGAGTAGGAGCGGCCGTTGTCGTTGACCACTATCACCAGCGGGTTCCCGGCGGTGGCGATGTTGTTCAGCGCCTCCCAGCACATGCCGCCGGTCAGCGCGCCGTCACCGACCACGGCGACCACGCTGCGCGGCTCGCCGCGCAGGGCGTACGCCTTGGCCAGCCCGTCGGCGTAGGACAGGGCGGTGGAGGCGTGCGAGTTCTCGATCAGGTCGTGCTCGCTCTCGGCCTGGCTCGGGTAGCCGGAGAGGCCACCGCGCTGGCGGAGCTTGTCGAAGCCGTCCTGCCGGCCGGTGAGGATCTTGTGCACGTACGACTGGTGGCCGGTGTCGAACAGCAGCCGGTCCCGCGGGGAGTCGAAGACCCGGTGCATGGCGAGGGTCAGCTCCACCACGCCCAGGTTGGGGCCGACGTGCCCGCCGGTGCGGGAGACCTTGGCGATCAGGAAGTCACGGATCTCGGCGGCGAGGATGTCCAGCTGCTCGACGGTCATCCGCTTGACGTCCTGCGGACCGCGGACGGTGCCCAGCAGCCGACCGTGGTTGGCCGTGCCCTCTTCAACACTCATGACGGAAGAGTCTATCGGCCGTCCCCCAACGCGCAGCTCGGCCGTGGATCACCGCAGGCCGGCGCGGTGGTCAGGGCTCGATCAGCAGCCGGCGCGGCGCCGGCGTCCCGGTGGCGTCCCGGGCCGGCCCGGCCGGGGTCCAGGAGCCGAGCACCGCGGCCCGCCGGGCCCCGGTCACCGACGGGATCGCCCCTGGCAGACCGTGCCAGGAGAGCCAGCCGAGCAGGGCGAAGGCGTACGCCTCCTTGGCCTGCGCCGGCATGCCCAGCTCGTCGCTGGTCCGCAACCGCCGGCGACCCGCGCCGAGGGCGGCCAGCCGGCCCAGGAGTGTGGGATTGCGCACCCCGCCGCCGGCGGCGACCACCTCGGTGACCCGGTGCCGGTCGCAGGCGTCGGCCACCGTGCGGGCGGTCAGCTCGGTGAGCGTGGCGAGCACGTCGTCGGCGGACACCGGCTCACCCAACGCGGCCAGCTTCCCGTCCAGGTAGCCGCCGTGGAACAGCTCCTTCCCGGTCGACTTGGGCGGGGCGGCGGCATAGTAGGGCTCGGCCAGCAGCAGGTCGAGCAGGCCGGGGTGCACCCGGCCGGCCGCCGCCCGGGCGCCGTCGAGGTCGCAGGGCCGGTCGAGGAAGCGCCGGGCGGCGGCGTCGAGCAGCGCGTTGGCGGGGCCGACGTCGTACCCGAGGACGGGAGCGCCGGGCGCGACCACGGTGAGGTTCGCGATGCCGCCGAGGTTGAGCGCCGCCCGCGGCCCGACGCCCTCCGGGTCCGCGCCGAGCAGCAGCGCGTCGAAGGCCGGGACCAGCGGCGCGCCCTGCCCGCCGGCCGCCACGTCCGCCGAGCGCAGGTCACTGAGCACCGGTACGCCCACCCGGGCGGCCACCCGGGCCGGCGCGCCGAGCTGGAGGGTGCCGTGGACCCGACCCGCCTCCACCCAGTGGAAGACGGTCTGCCCCGGCGACACGACCATGTCGGCCGCACCCCCGGCGAGCTCGACGCCGACCGCCGCCGCCTCGGCGAAGACCTCCCCGAGCCGGTTGTCGAGCCGGCAGACGGCGTCGATCGTGGTGGCGGCGGGCGGCAGCAGCGCGGCGATCTGCGTCCGCAGCCCGTCGTCGTAGTCGAGGCCGCGGTGCCCGAGCGGGCGCAGCGTGAGCGTCTCCCCGTCCGCGGTGAACTCGGCGGCCACCACGTCCACCCCGTCGTAGGAGGTGCCCGACATCAGCCCGACGATCTTCATCCGGCCAGGCTAGCCCGACGGCAGCAGGAGGCCGACCAGCTCGACGTGCTGGGTCATCGGGAACAGGTCGAACCCGCGCAGTGCGGCCAGCCGCCAGCCCAGTCCGGCGAAGGTGCGTACGTCCCGGGCGAAGGCGGCCGGGTCACAGGCCACGTACGCCACGGCACGCGGCCGGGCGGCGGCGATGTCCCGCACCACCGGGGCGCCCGCGCCGGAGCGCGGCGGGTCCAGCACCACCAGGTCGACCGGACCGGTGACCCGGCGCCGGGCCAGCGCCGTCTCCACCCGGGCGGCCACCACCTCCACCCGGGGCAGGTCGGCCAGGTTCTCCCGGGCCGCGGTGACGCCCTGCTCGGACGCCTCGACCAGGGTGACCCGGGCGTCGCCGACCCGGCCGGCGAGCGCGGCGGCGAAGAGCCCGGCACCGCCGTAGAGGTCCCAGGCCGACTCGCCCGGCTGCGGGTCGAGCAGGTCGACGACCGCGCCGACCAGGGTGTCCGCCGCGGCCGGGTGGACCTGCCAGAAGCCGGCGGCGGGCACCTGCCAGTTCCGGCCGGCCGCCACCTCGCGGACCGTCCGGGGCCCGCTGACGCCGGTCGGCACCCCCTCGGTGACGGTGGCCACGTGGACGTCGCCGCCGGTGGACGCGACCGTCTCGACGGCCTCCGCGTCCGGCCACCGGGCCGGGCCGAGCACCGGCAGCTCCTGGATCGCCGGGTGGGCGATCAGGCAACGGTCGATCGGCACCACCTCGTGCGAGCGGTGCTTGAGCAGGCCGGCCCGGCCGGCGGCGTCGACCGCGTACCGGACCCGGGACCGCCAGCCGAGCGGACCACCGGGCAGCGGCTCGACCCGGACCGCGAGGGCGTCCAGCTCGGCGTCGGTCAGCCCGCCCAGCCGGGTGAGCTGCTCCCGCACCACGTCGGTCTTCCAGGCCAGCTGCGCGGCGGGCGCCACGTGCTGCAGGTCGCAGCCGCCGCAGCGGCCCGGCTTCGCGTACGGGCAGGGCGGCTCGACCCGGTCCGCCGACGCGGTCAGCACCTCGACCGCGTCGGCCCGGGCGAAGCCCCGGTGCAGCTCGGTCACCTCGGCCACCACCCGCTCGCCGGGCAGCGCGTGCCGGACGAAGACCACCTGGCCGTCGTGCCGGGCCACGCAGTGCCCACCGGGAGCGACGGCGTCGACGGTCAGCTCGACCCGCTCGGCCTCCTCCAGCCCGGGTCGCTCCCCGTTCGCCGCGTCGGCGTTCCCGATCCTCATGCGTGGCCTCCGGTCGTCGGGCCGCTCTCCCCCGGCGGGGCGGAGACCACCGGCGGGACGGCGGGCGGCAGGGTGCTGCGCGGGGCGACCCGGGGCCCGCGCGCCGGCCCCCGGGTGAGGGTGGCGTCCATGCGCTCCAGGTTCTTGCTGGCCGTCGAGGCGAGCTGCCACGGCACGCTGGTCACCATCACGCCCGGTTCGAACAGCAGCCGCCCCTTGAGCCGCAGCGCGCTCTGGTTGTGCAGCAGGTTCTCCCACCAGCGGCCCACCACGTACTCCGGGATGAAGACGGTGACCACGTCGCGGGGCGACTCCCGGCGGACGGAGGCGACGAAGTTGAGGATCGGCCGGGTGATCTCCCGGTACGGCGAGTCGACCACGGTCAGCGGCACCGGCAGCTCCCGGCGCTCCCAGTCCTCCTGGAGGGCCCGGGTGTCCTTCTCGTCCACGTTCACCGTCACCGCGGTCAGCGTGTCCGGCCGGGTCGCCCGGGCGTACGCGATGGCCCGCAGGGTCGGCTGGTGCAGCTTGCTGACCAGCACGATCGCGTGGTTGCGGGCGGGCAGCACGCCCCGCGCCTCGGTGGGTTCCAGCTCGGCGGCGACCCGGTCGTAGTGCCGGCGGATGGCCAGCATCAGCACATAGATCACCGCCATCGCGGCGATCGCGATCCACGCGCCGAGCAGGAACTTGGTGATCAGCACGATGACCAGCACGATGCCGGTCAGCGCCATGCCGAACCCGTTGATCGCCCGGGAGCGGATCATCCGGTTGCGCGCCGCCGGGTCCCGCTCGGTCCGCAGGTGCCGGTTCCAGTGCCGGATCATGCCGGCCTGGGAGAGGGTGAACGAGACGAACACCCCGACGATGTAGAGCTGGATCAGCCGGGTCACCTCGGCCTGGAAACCGACGATCAGCACGATCGCCGAGATGGCCAGGAAGACGATGCCGTTGGAGAAGGCCAGCCGGTCGCCCCGGGTGTGCAGCTGTCGGGGCAGGTAGCGGTCCTGGGCGAGGATCGAGCCGAGCACCGGGAAGCCGTTGAAGGCGGTGTTCGCGGCGAGGAAGAGGATCAGCGCGGTCATCCCGGCGACCACGTACAGCAGCACCGAGCCGTTGCCGAAGACCGTCTCGCCGAGCTGGGTGGTGACCGTCTTCTGCACGTACCCGTCGGGGCCGGAGATGATCTGCGACGGGTCCTCGACGAACTGGAGACCGGTGAGCCGGGCCAGCCAGATGATGCCGACCAGCATGCTCACCGCGATGACGCCGAGCAGCAGCAGGGTGGTCGCGGCGTTCTTCGACTTGGGGGCCTTGAACGCGGGCACGCCGTTGGAGATGGCCTCCACGCCGGTGAGCGCCGCGCAGCCCGAGGAGAAGGTGCGCAGCAGCAGGAAGATCAGGGCGAACCCGGCGACGCTGTGTTCGGGCCGGATCTCCAGCCCCGCGCTGGGCGCGCGCAGCTCGTCGCCGAGGATGAACACCCGGAACAGCCCGGTGAGGATCATCCCGCCGATCACGATCACGAAGCCGTACGTGGGGATCGCGAAGGCGGTGCCCGACTCGCGCAGGCCGCGCAGGTTCATCGCGGTCAGCAGCACCACCGCGCCGACCGCGATCAGCACCTTGTGGGTGGCCACGAAGGGCACCACCGAGCCGAGGTTGGCCACCCCCGAGGCGGTCGACACGGCGACCGTCAGCACGTAGTCGACCAGCAGCGCGCTGCCGACCGCGAGGCCGGCCCGCGGCCCGAGGTTGACCGTCGCCACTTCGTAGTCACCGCCGCCGGAGGGGTAGGCGTGCACGTTCTGCCGGTAGCTGGCCACCACGGTGAGCATGACCACCACGACCGCGAGGGCGATCCACGGCGAGAAGAGGAACGCCGAGGCACCCGCGATGGAGAGCGTCAGCAGGATCTCGTCGGGCGCGTACGCGACGCTGGACAGGGCGTCGGAGGCGAACACCGGCAGCGCGATGCGCTTGGGCAGGAGGGTGTGTTGGAGCCGGTCGGACCGGAACGGTCGACCGACGAGGAGTCGCTTCAGCAGCGAGGTGGGACTGGCCACAAGCGCTAAGGGTACGACCACCCGCCCCACTCCGGCGGGGGAGCCTGATCACCCTCGCGGGCACGCACGCGGTACGGTCGGTCGCCGTCGGCGGCGGGAACGTGGCAGGCTCGCAGACGACGGGCCCGCCGGGCGGCACCGTGGGAGGAGCGGACACACCGTGCATGTCGTGATCATGGGCTGCGGCCGGGTCGGGTCGACCCTCGCGCACAGCCTGGAGGCCCGGGGACACTCGGTGGCGGTGATCGACCAGGACTCCGACGCGTTCCGCCGCCTCAGTCCCGACTTCGCCGGCATCACCGTCACCGGGGCCGGCTTCGACGGTGAGGTGCTGCGCCAGGCCGGCATCGAGCGGGCGGACGCCTTCGCCGCGGTCTCCAGCGGCGACAACTCGAACATCATCTCGGCCCGGCTGGCCCGCGAGACGTTCGGCGTGTCCCGGGTCGCCGCCCGGATCTACGACCAGCGCCGCGCCCAGGTCTACGAACGGCTCGGCATCCCCACCGTGGCCACCGTCCGGTGGACCGCCGACCGGATGCTGCGGCACCTGGTCCCCGAGGGCAACGTGGAGATCTTCCGCGACCCGACCAGCACCGTGTCGATCCTCGAGGTGCCGGTGCACAAGGACTGGATCGGCCGGCCGCTGCGGCAGCTGGAGGAGTCGGCCGGGGCCCGGGTGGCGTACCTGATCCGGTTCGGGATCGGCACACTGCCCACCGCCTCCACGGTGGTGCAGGAGGGCGACCAGGTCTTCATGCTGGTGACCGACGACATCGTCGCCTCGGTCACGTCGGTGGCGGCGACGCCGCCGGAAGGAGGGCACTGAGCATGCGGATCGCCATCGCCGGCGCCGGCAACGTGGGCCGGTCGATCGCCCAGGAGCTGATCGACAACGGCCACCAGGTGATGCTGATCGAGCGGCAGCCCCGGATGCTCCGCCCGGACCGGGTGCCGGCCGCCGAATGGGTGCTCGCCGACGCCTGTGAGCTGGCCAGCCTGGAGGAGGCCAACGTCGCGGGCTGCGACGTGGTGGTCGCCGCCACCGGCGACGACAAGGTCAACCTGGTGGTGTCGCTGCTGGCCAAGACCGAGTTCGCGGTGCCCCGGGTGGTGGCCCGGGTCAACCGCGCCGAGAACGAGTGGCTCTTCACCGACCAGTGGGGCGTCGACGTGGCGGTCAGCAAGCCGCGGGTGATGGCCGCCCTGGTCGAGGAGGCGGTGACCGTCGGCGACCTGGTCCGGTTGATGACCTTCCGGCAGGGCGAGGCGAACCTGGTCGAGATCACCCTGCCGCCCACCGCGCCCTACGTCGGCCAACCGATCCACGCGGTGCCGATCCCCCGGGACGCCGCCCTGGTGGCGATCCTGCGCGGCAAGCGGGTCCTGGTGCCCAGCCCGGACGACCCGATCGAGGCCGCCGACGAGCTGATCTTCGTGTGCACCGCCGCGGTGGAGGACGAGGTGCGGGCGGTGATCCTCGGCGCGGACAGCGTCGAGCGGACCCGCGGCACCGGCTGAGCGGAACGACCGCCGCCGGCCGCTCGGGCGGCCGGCGGTCCCGGTCTCAGGCGCCGGGCAGCGGCGCCGGCGCAGTCTCCCGGGTCACCCGGCGCACCGTCCAGACGGTGATCAGCAGCAGCAGCGCGTACGGCGGGTAGCCCAGTGCGAGCCGGGCCACGCCCAGCGCGGTGTCCTGGTGGGCCAGGTAAAGCCCGGCCTGCACGCCCACCTTGGCCAGCCACACCACCCCCCAGAGCACGGTGAGCTGGGTGAAGGTACGCACCAGGCGCGGATCGTCCCGCCACTCGGAGCGGCCCTTGGCCACCAGCACCGACCAGATCCAGCCCACCAGCGGCTGCCGGATCGCGGCCGAGACCAGCAGGGCCAGGCCGTAGCCGATGCCGTAGAGGATGCCGGGGAGGTAGAAGTCCCGCTCGTCGCCGGTCCGCCAGGCGATGGCCGCGCCGAAGGCGATGCCGACCAGCCCGTTGACGGCGTGCCGCACCGGGCGGCGCTGGACCAGCCGCAGCCCGGCGATGAGCAGCGCCACCACCACCGAGGCGATCACCGCGGGGCGCAGCTCGCCGAGGACGTTGGCGATCACGAAGACCACCACGGGGATGCTCGACTCGACCAGGCCCCGCCAGCCGCCGAGCTGGTCGGCCATCTGTTCGGTGAGGCTGGGCAGCCGCTCGTCCTCCTGCGGGTCCGCCTCGGGCCCGGCCGCCCGGTGCTGTCCGGTCGTCACTTCGGCGACTCCAGCTCGTAGTACGGGTTGTAGATCACCTTGCGGTCGTCCCGCACGGCCACCCGGCCGTGGGCGGTCAGGTGCCGGCCGGGCTCGATCCCGGCGATGTGTCGCCGGCCCAGCCAGACCAGCGTCACCACGTCACTGCCGTCGTAGAGGTCCGCCTCCAGGGTCGGCAGGTTGGTCCGGGGCGTGTAGACCACCGTGCGCAGCCGCCCGGCCACCGAGACCACCTGACCCCGGCAGCAGTCGTGGGCGGGGGTGCCGCCGGACTGGGCGCTCTCCCGGCGCAGCTCCTGCGCCTCGATCTCGGCCTCGCTCGCGGTGAGCCGCTTCAACAGCCGCCGCAGCGACACCCGGCCCTCGTCGGTCGTCATGACCTCCGCGTCACCCTCTCCACGCCGGCCGGTCGCACCGGCACCGCTGCGGCCCCGGGATGCCGGAACCGTCCCGCCAGCGTACGCCGATCCGGCCGCCGGGCGGAGCCGGCGTCGCCGCGGACCGGGCCGGCCGGTGGACGCACGTCGGGCCCGGAGCCCGCCGGCCTGCGCCGACGGTTCCGGGCCCGACGGGTCGGAAACTCAGGCCTCGCGCTGGCCGGGTGCCGGGTTCTCCGGGTTGGCCTGGTCGGCCATGTCGCGGGGCAGCCGCAGCGGCAGCGGCTCACGGACCGGCTTCGCCTCCTGCCCCCGGTCGACCACCAGGCCGTCGAGGCAGATCGCCAGCGGCCCGGCGGCGGCCGGGTCGGTGGCGGCGGCGCCCTGGTAGACGCCCCGGACCATCCAGCGCGGCCCGTCGATGCCGACGAAGCGCAGGTCGGTGATGCCGTCGGGGGTCCGCACCCGGGCGTGCAGCTCGGTGCCGTACTCCCCCTCGACCTCCTGGGCGGCGGCGCCGTCGGTGAACAGCGACTGCCGGATCTCCTCGCGCACCTCGTCCCAGATGCCCTCGGAGCGGGGTGCGGCGAAGACGCCGAGCTGGAGCGCGTTCTCGCCGTGCACCAGGACCACCTGCTGGATCACGCCCTGCGGGTCGGCCTGGACGCGCACCTCGACCTCCGGCACCGCCGGGATCTGGAGGCTGCCCAGGTCGAGCCGGGGCACGTCGCCCGGCGCCTCGGAGACGTCGTACGGACCGCGGGACGGCACCGACTCCGCCGGGGAGTCGAGGACCTCCGTGGCCCGCTCGTCACGCGCGTGCCGACCGGTCTCGGCCCGCTTTCGGGAGAAGATCACTGTGCCCACCCTCCGCTGTTCGCACTCACCCTGCCACCTCTTCCGTACGCTCGTCCGCCCGGTCCGGCGATTCGCGCCCGACCGGCGCGTCCCGCCGTCCGTCCGCCGCGCCGGGGGACGGGACGAGCCCGGCGTGCCCGCCGGTCGACCCGTGGCCGCCGGCGCCCCGCCGGGACGCGGGCAGCTCGGTCACCGGCTGGAACTCGGCCCGTTCCACCCGTTGGACGACGAGCTGCGCGATCCGGTCGCCCCGGCTGATCTTCGCCGGCACGTCCCGATCATGATTGATCAGGTTGACCAGGATCTCACCCCGGTAGCCGGCGTCGACCGTACCGGGCGCGTTGAGGACCGTCACGCCGAGCCTGGCCGCCAGCCCGGAGCGGGGATGGACCAGGCCCACGTAACCCTCGGGGAGGGCGATCGCCACACCGGTGGGGACCAGGGCCCGCCCGCCCGGGGGCAGCTCGACGTCCGCGGCGGCCACCAGGTCCGCGCCGGCGTCGCCGGGATGGGCGTACGCCGGCAGCGGCAGCTCCGGATCGAGCCGGCGTACGGGCACGGGTACGTTCGTCACGCTCTTCCTCTTCCGTCCGGTCCTCGCGGGGTGACCCTGCCATCCTGCCGGTTGGCGGGCCGGTCGTGCGCCGTACCCTCGGACTGTGAGCCAGTCGCCGTCCCCGACCCCCGCCCCGGCCCCGGCCGTCCCCCGGGCGTACGCGGAGCGGCTCACCGTGCCCTGGTGGTGGTGGCCGGCCGGGCTGGCGGTCGCCGGGCTGCTCGCGGCCGAGCTGTGGCTCGGCGCGACGGGGGCGCGGGCCTGGCTGCCCTTCGTGGTGCTGCTGCCGGCGACCGTGGTCGCCCTGGCCTGGCTGGGCCGGATCCGGGTCGCCGTCGCCGACGGCGAGCTGCGGGTGGACGACGCCCGCCTCCCGGTGCGGTACGTCGCCGACGTGGTCCCGCTGGACGCGGCCGGCCGGCGCGAGGTGCTGGGGGTCGGCGGGGATCCGCTCGCCTTCGTGGTGCAGCGGCCGTGGATCGGCGGCGCGGTCCAGGTGGTGCTCGACGACCCGGCCGACCCGACCCCGTTCTGGGTGGTCAGCACCCGGCACCCGGTCGAGCTGGCCGCCGCGCTCGGCGCGGCCCGGGACGCCGGCTGACCGGTCGACCCGTCAGCGCAGCTCGCGGCGCGACCCGGGCAGGTCCCGGCCCGTGCGGCGCAGGTCCCGGCGGAGCTGGTCGGCGAGCGTCCGGGTGGCCCGGCGGTTGAGATAGCTGGCGACCGCGGCACCGGTGAGGAACGGCCCGAGCGTGGTGAGGTTGCGACCGAAGCGCTTGAGCAGGGTGTCGCGCAGCTCCTTGCGGGCGGCGGTGCCGAGCACCGCGCTCACCCCCACCCCCGGCATCATCGGGTTGATGCCCCGTTGGCTCGCCCAGGACTGCACCAGGGCGACGGCGCGCTGGGTCCCGCCGGTGGGCAGCGGCACCCGGTGCACCTCGTGCAGCTCGCCGATGAGTTTCAGCTCGACCGCCACCACGGCCACCGTCTCGGCGGCCAGCAGCACGGGCGCGGAGAGCAGGGTGGGGGCGACCGTCCACTCGACCGCGGCGACCCCGCCCCCGGCGGCGCCGATCCCGGCGGTGGTCCGGGCGGCGTTGCGGACCAGCCGCTCGGCGATCGCCTCGTCGTCCAGGCCGGGGAAGTGGCGGCGCAGCGTGGCCAGGTCGCGGACCG
Organism: Micromonospora sp. R77; assembly: GCF_022747945.1. NCBI lineage: Bacteria > Bacillati > Actinomycetota > Actinomycetes > Micromonosporales > Micromonosporaceae > Micromonospora > Micromonospora sp. R77. Next base: position 4,477,361 of record NZ_JALDST010000001.1, on the reverse strand, counting down.
GCACGTGCGGGGCCACCTCGGCGACGGTGTCGACCAGCCACCGGACGGCGGAGCGCGGCTTGAACAGGTCGGCGACGCCCCGGGACCGGGCCTGCCCGACCAGCCGGGTGAGCAGTTGCCGGCGCCGGGCCGGCTCGATGTCGTCCGCGGTCAGCGCGGCGACGGTCGCACCGAGGTCGTCGGCCGGTCGCCCGTCGCCGTCCGGGCGCGACTCGACGCCCGCCGCCGGGTCCGGCCCGGTACGGGCGTCCGTGCCGTCGGCACCGGGTCCGCCGACCCGCTCGCTGCGCTCGCTCACCCGTCCGCCCTCCCGCCGACGTGGAATCCGCTCGCTACGAGTCAAGCAGCAACCGGCCACCGGCGCACGGCGGCTCGAACAGCGGCGGCCTCGTCGAGGAGGCCGCCGCCGGTGACTTGCGTCCGGATCAGACGCACTCGCGGCAGATCAGCTCGCCGTTCCGCTCGACCGCCAGCTGGCTGCGGTGGTGGACCAGGAAGCAGCGGGCGCACCGGAACTCGTCCTGCTGCATCGGTAGCACCTTGACCGTGAGCTCCTCGTCGGCCAGGTCAGCGCCGGGCAGCTCGAAGCTCTCGGCCACCTCGGCCTCGTCGACGTCCACGGCGCCCGACTGTGAGTCGACCCGCCGTGCCTTGAGCTCTTCCAGGCTGTCCTCGCCGAGGTCGACCTCGTCGCGACGCGGGGCGTCGTAGTCGGTGGCCATCGGTTTCACTCTCCCATATCGATATGGTCGCTGCCGGTTGTAACGCCGGACGACGCTGTTTCGGTTCCGCCGGCCGGCCACCATTTGTGTCGGTCACCCGACCCGCAGACCGGTGGGCCGGGATCGCCGGAGGAACTCCCCCCGCGAGCGCGGAACCTACCCCCCCTTTGGGCGAGGCATGTATACCGCCCTTGCGGCAGAGATGTACGCCCCTGCACGCGAAGTTGTTCCCAATGTGACTCAGGCGACACGAAGATAGGGGTAGTACTACCCGGTTCCCCGGTGGCGCGCCGGCATGTCGGACTGTTTCCACGCGACGGCCGGACACCGGTTAACCTCAGCGGCGTACTCGACGGCCGGCGGGGCGGCCCGACCGCCGGCGCCCACCACCACCCACCCACAGTACGGGGAGCGCCCAGATGAGTTTTGCGCGAGTGCGAGCACTCGTTGTCGTCGGTCTGCTGGCGGCCCTCGCCCTGGTCTTCGTGGTCGTCGCCGTGGTCCGCGACTCGCAGAGCGCGGTGGGCACCGCCGCGGGCTGCCCCGACGGCTGGCCGCTGGCCGACGTCCGGCTCCGCGAGCAGAAGGACGTCAAGATCAACGTCTACAACGCGACCGACGAGCCGGGGCTCGCCAGCAGCGTGGCCGACGACTTCCGCAACCGGAAGTTCCAGGTCAAGAAGGAGGGCAACGAGCGCAAGGGGGTCGCCGGCGTGGCGGTGCTGCGCTACGGCCCCAAGGGCGCCGGCTCCGCCCACCTGCTGCGGGCGTACTTCCTCGACCAGGCCGACCAGGCGTACGACGCGAAGCGCAAGGACGACGTCGTGGACGTGGTGCTCGGCGACCGGTTCCAGCAGCTGGCCACCACCACCGAGGTGAACCAGTCCCTCGGCGACCTCGGCGCGCCGGTCGCGCCGGAGGGCTCCTGCCCGATGCCGATCGACAAGTAGCCGCCGGCCCGGCAGGTGGCCGGGTCAGGGGCCGCCGGAGGCGTCGAGCGCGGCGAGCCGGTCGTGCAGCGGCTCGTACAGCGCCGGCGGGGCGGCGATGACCAGGTCCGGCCCGGGCGGTCGACCCGCCAGTCCGGTCACCCGCAGCCCGGCCTCGGCGGCCACCAGACCGCCCGCGGCCAGGTCCCAGGCGGCCAGCCCCTTCTCGTAGTAGGCGTCGAGCCGCCCCTCCGCGGCCAGGCACAGGTCGAGCGCGGCGGCACCCAGCCGGCGGATGTCCCGGACGTGCGGGATCAGTTCGGCGACCACCCGGGCCTGGTGACCACGACGGCCGGCGTCGTAGCCGAAGCCGGTGGCCACCAGGGCCTGGCCCAGGTCCGTCTCGCCCGAGCAGCGCAGCCGGACGCCGTCCCGCCAGGCCCCGCCGCCGACGGTGGCGGTCCACTCCTCACCGGTGTGGATGTTGCGGACCACCCCGGCCACCACCTGCCCGTCCACCTCGGCGGCGAGGGAGACCGCGCAGTACGGCAGGCCGTACAGGTAGTTGACCGTGCCGTCGATCGGGTCGACGATCCAGCGCACGCCACCGGCCCCGACGGGGCCGCCCTGTCCCGCGCCGTACTCCTCGCCGAGGACCCCGTCGTCCGGTCGCCGCCGGCCCAGCGCGTCGAGCACCTGGCGCTCCACCGCCCGGTCGGCGGCGGTCACCACGTCGGTCGCCGTGCTCTTCGTCGCGGCGACCGACACCCCCTCGACCCGCATCCGGTACGCCGTGGCCGCCGCCTCCCGCGCGACCTCGATCGCGATCTCCAGCAGTTCCTGCGGCCCCGGTGCCGAGCGACTCATGGTTCGTCCCCTTCCCGCACGTCCGGGACCTCCCGGCCGGTGCGCGGGTATCATCCTTACAAAGTCCACATCTGCGCCGAATCGGCGGTCCACACCGCCGGTACGCCGTGCGGCGCAGGATGATCGCCGCAGACGGCGTTACAATTCACCCTGCCCACGCGCCACGGACCGCCAGCGACCGGCCGGCCCGGGACACGGGGGTCCCTCAACGACAGCGTCCGGCACGGCGTTCCCTGCTGCGCGGGACGCCCCGGCCGTGCTCGCTCTTCGCCTCCGGAAGGTCATTCGTGACAGAACCACGCCAGACCGGCGCCGACGTTCGCTCGCTCACCGACACGCTGATCGCCCATGCGCAGAGCGCCGGCGGCCAGCTCACGTCGGCCCAGCTCGCGCGCACCGTCGAGTCCGCCGAGGTGACCCCGGCCCAGGCCAAGAAGATCCTCCGCGCGCTCTCCGAGGCGGGGGTGACCGTGGTGGTGGACGGCTCCGCGAGCACCCGTCGTCGGGTCGCCGCCGCCCGCTCGGCCACTCCGGCCTCCCGGGCCACCACCGCGAAGACCACCAAGAAGGCCGCCGCCCCCGCCCCGAAGCAGGCCCCCGCCGCCGACGAGGCCCCGGCGCCCGCCCCGCGCAAGGCGACCGCGCGCAAGGCCACCACCGCCGGCGTGGCCGCGAAGGCCGCCGTACCGGCCAAGGCGACCAAGAGCACCCGGGCCACCAAGGCCACGGTGGCGGCGAAGACCGCCGGGGCGAAGCCGGCCAAGGGCGAGGGCGCCGACGGCGACATCGATCCGGAGGAGCTGGCCGCCGAGATCGAGGACGTGGTGGTCGAGGAGCCGGTCGAGCTGACCAAGGCCGCCGAGACCGACGCCGCCGCGTCCGCCACGGACAACGACTTCGAGTGGGACGACGAGGAGTCCGAGGCGCTCAAGCAGGCGCGTCGCGACGCCGAGCTGACCGCCTCCGCGGACTCCGTCCGGGCCTACCTCAAGCAGATCGGCAAGGTCCCGCTGCTCAACGCGGAGCAGGAGGTCGAGCTCGCCAAGCGGATCGAGGCGGGCCTCTACGCCGCCGAGCGGCTGCGCGCCGCCGAGGAGGGCGAGGAGAAGCTCACCCGCGAGATGCAGCGGGACCTGCTGTGGATCTCGCGCGACGGCGAGCGGGCGAAGAACCACCTGCTGGAGGCGAACCTCCGACTGGTGGTCTCGCTGGCCAAGCGGTACACCGGGCGCGGGATGGCCTTCCTCGACCTGATCCAGGAAGGCAACCTCGGCCTCATCCGCGCCGTCGAGAAGTTCGACTACACCAAGGGCTACAAGTTCTCCACCTACGCCACCTGGTGGATCCGCCAGGCCATCACCCGCGCCATGGCCGACCAGGCCCGCACCATCCGCATCCCGGTGCACATGGTCGAGGTGATCAACAAGCTCGGCCGGATCCAGCGCGAGCTGCTCCAGGACCTGGGCCGCGAGCCCACCCCGGAGGAGCTGGCCAAGGAGATGGACATCACACCCGAGAAGGTGCTGGAGATCCAGCAGTACGCTCGGGAGCCCATCTCGCTCGACCAGACCATCGGTGACGAGGGCGACAGCCAGCTCGGTGACTTCATCGAGGACTCGGAGGCCGTGGTCGCGGTCGACGCCGTCTCGTTCTCGCTGCTGCAGGACCAGCTCCAGCAGGTGCTGCAGACGCTCTCCGAGCGGGAGGCCGGCGTGGTGCGCCTGCGCTTCGGCCTGACCGACGGCCAGCCGCGTACGCTGGACGAGATCGGGCAGGTCTATGGCGTGACCCGGGAACGGATCCGCCAGATCGAGTCCAAGACCATGTCCAAGTTGCGGCACCCCTCGCGTTCGCAGGTGCTCCGCGACTACCTGGACTGACCGGTGTTCGTCAACCGGTCGTGTCGGTTTGATCACCAGCCGTAGAACACTCGATGGCGATCGGTCGGATACCCGTTTGTGATCGTTGACGTGGCACCCTTGGTGCACGGCACACTGTCTTCCCGTCAGGTGTGACCTCGGTCCCCCGCGGGCACACAGGGAAGGCAGGACCCGGGATGGGTGTTGCACGATAGGTGAGCAACGACCGAAGAGATTGTTCATCGGTGACGACCAGAGGAGGAAGGCGATGACCCCGACCCTCACGCCGCCGCCCGAAACGGTGGCTCCCCCAGCCGCCGATGAACGGTGCGACCGCTGCAATGCTGCCGGCAAGCTCCGGATCACGCTGTCGGGTGGGAGCGAGTTGGTGTTCTGTGGGCACCACGCGAACAAGTACGCCGAGGATCTCGTGAAGATCACGGTCAAGTACGCGACGGACCCGGAGTTCAGCTGGCGTGGCGCCGATCTGATGGCGAACTGAACCCGTACCCGGATAACCGCGACAAAGCCGACCGGAGGCCCCTCAGGGAGCCTCCGGTCGGCTTTTCCGTACCCACGGGTCGATCATGGGGTTGGCGGCACTTCTCGAGATCGACATCGCCGCCAACCCCATGATCGACCGCCGGCAAAGGGGGCGGTCGGTCGGGCGGGGGCGGTCAGAGGGTTTGCAGGGTGGCTATGCGCTCTTCGAGTTGCTCGATGGTGGCCTGGGCGCTGGGCGGGCCGCCGCAGAGTCGGCGCAGCTCGGCGTGGATCTTGCCGTGGGGCAGGCCGGTACGGTGGTGCCGGGCGGCCACCAGGGCGTTCAGTTGCCGCCGGAGCGCCACCCGGCGCTGGGCGGCGCTCAAGGGTGCGGGCGGGGCCGACGGGGCGTCAGCGGCCGGCTCAGCGGTCCGGACGGCCGCCCGGCGGCGCTGGGCGGCGAGCTGCTCGGCCTGCCGCTTGGTGAGCAGCAGGGAGACCTGGTCGGCGGTGAGCAGACCGGGCAGACCGAGATATTCCTCCTCCTCGGGGGTGCCCGACTGGGCGGCGGTGCCGAACGAGGTGCCGTCGAAGATCACCTGGTCCAGCTCGGCCGTGGCGGAGAGCGCCGCGAAGCGCTTCTCCAGTTCGCCGCTGGCCTGGTCGTCCCGCTGGGCCCGCTCCAGCAGGTCGTCGTCGAAGCCCTCTTTCTCCTTCGGCTTGCCGAGCACGTGGTCCCGCTCGGCCTCCATCTCGCTGGCCAGCCCGAGCAGATGCGGCACGCTGGGCAGGAAGACCGAGGCGGTCTCGCCGGAGCGGCGGGCCCGGACGAACCGGCCGATCGCCTGCGCGAAATAGAGCGGGGTGCTGGCACTGGTGGCATAGACGCCGACGGCCAGGCGGGGGATGTCGACGCCCTCGGAGACCATCCGGACCGCGACCAGCCACCGCTGCTCGGACGCCGCGAACGTCGCGATCCGCGCGGAGGCGCCCTGGTCGTCGGAGAGCACCACCGCGGCCTTCTCGCCGGTCACCTGCTCGATCAGCTTCGCGTACGAGCGGGCGGTCTGCTGGTCGCTGGCGATGATCAGGCCACCGGCGTCGGCCATGCCGGCGTTGCGCAGCACGGTCAGCCGGGCGTCGGCGGCGCGCAGCACCTGCGGCATCCAGTCGCCGGCCGGGTCGAGCGCGGTCCGCCAGGCCTGCGCGATGAGGTCCTGGGTCATCGGCTCGCCCAGCCGGGCGGCCAGTTCCTCGCCCGCGTTGGTGCGCCACCGGGTCTCCCCCGAGTACGCCAGGAAGAGCACCGGCCGGACCACGCCGTCGCGCAGCGCGTCGGAGTAGCCGTAGACCGAGTCGGCGCGGGACCGCAGCAGGCCGTCGCCGCCCCGCTCGTAGCTGACGAACGGGATCGGGTTGTCGTCGGAGCGGAACGGCGTACCGGTGAGCATCAGCCGGCGTACGGCGGGCTCGAAGGCGTTCTTGACCCCGTCGCCCCAGGAGCGGGAGTCGCCGGCGTGGTGGATCTCGTCGAGGATGACCAGGGTGCGCCGGGTCATCGTCCGTCGACGGTGGACCTGCGGGGCCATGCCGACCTGGGCGTACGTGACGACCGCGCCGTGGAAGTCGGCGGAGGAGTGCAGGTCGGCGTTGCGGAACGCGGCGTCGAGCTGGATGCCGACCCGGGCGGCGGCCTGTGCCCACTGGGTCTTCAGGTGCTCGGTCGGGGCGACCACGGTGACCGCCTCGACGGTGCCGTCGGCGAGCAGCTCGGCGGCGATCCGCAGGGCGAAGGTGGTCTTGCCCGCGCCGGGCGTGGCGACCGCGGTGAAGTCCTCGCTGCGCCGGCGCAGGTATTCCACCATCGCCTTGCGCTGCCAGGCCCGCAGGGGCGGGAACGTCTCGAGCACCGGCGTCCGGGCTGCCACCGCGAAGGCTCCTCTCCGACCGCACCATGGCGGACCCCGGCCGAGGGCCACGGGTACCGCCGCCCATGAAAACGCCTCCGCGCAGTGGATGCCGCGAAGGCCGACTCAGCATAACCAGCGGGGCCGGTTCGCCCCAGCCGACGCCACGCTGGTCACATCGCGGCACCCCGGGCCGACCGCCCCGGGTGCCGGATCCGGCACCGCGACGACGGTGCCGGTGCCCGACGGTTCAGCCCTGCGGGCCGCGGGTGCCGGTGCGCGGTGGGCGCATCGTGGGCACCGGGGCGGACCAGCGGCGGCGCAGCGAGATCAGGCGCAGCGCGAAGACGAAGACCGCCGCCCCGGTGAGCGTCGCCGCCGTGGCGTGCCCGGAGGCCGAGAGCAGGGCCACCACGATCGACCCGGCGAGCGCCGCCACCGCGTAGATCTCCCGGCGCAGCACCACCGGGATCTCGCCGGTCAGCAGGTCCCGGCCGAGCCCGCCGCCGATCGCGGTGATCATGCCGATCATGCAGGCGCCGACCGCCGGCACGTGGGCGTCGAGGGCCTTGAGGGTGCCGGTGACGGTGAACAGCCCGAGACCGGCGGCGTCCAGCACCAGCACGGTGGTGCGCAGCCGGGCGAGCTGGGGGTGCAGCCGGAAGACGGCGGCGGCGGTGACCGCCGCGGCCACCGCGTAGCGCCAGTCGGCGAAGGCGAGCGGCGGCACCTCGTCGATCGCCAGGTCGCGGAAGATCCCACCGCCGAGCGCGGCGACGACGCCGACGAAGACGACCCCGAAGAGGTCCAGCCGCTTCGCCACCGCCGCGGAGGCGCCCGAGGCGGCGAAGACGGCCACGCCGGTCAGGTCGGCCAGCAGCAGGGCGGTGGAGGTGGTCACCGCCGCAGGTTACGTGGGCCGCCGGGGCGGCCTCCCCGGTTCACTCGCCCCAGGAGTCGTAGATCTCCTTGCACTTGGGGCAGACCGGTGATCCGGGCTTGGCGGCCTTGGTCACCGGGAACGTCTCGCCGCAGAGCGCCACCACGTACGTGCCCATGACGGCACTCTCCGCGATCTTCTCCTTGCGGACGTAGTGGAACATCTCCGGGCCGGTGTCGGCGTCCTTCAGCTCGGGACGCTCGAGAACCTCTGTGCTCACGTCACACCTCCAACGGTCCAGTTTTGCAGGTCGGTCGGGACCGGTCCAGCTGGGCCCGGACCGGGAGCGGGCCGTACCGTAACGGAAGTGACCAACTTTCACATCCGTTACGGCACCGAGGTGGCCGACGCCCTGCGCGACGGGCGCCCCGTCGTCGCCCTGGAGAGCACCATCGTCTCGCACGGGCTCCCCCGACCCGACAACCTGCTGGTCGCCCGGCAGATCGAGCAGGCCGTCCGGGACGCCGGCGCGGTCCCGGCCACGATCGGCATGGTCGGCGGCGAGCTGGTGGTGGGCCTGGACGACGCGCAGCTGACCCGGCTCGCCACCGTCGACGGGGTGAGCAAACTCTCCGTACGCGATCTGGCCGTGGCCGCCGCCACCGGCGCGGACGGTGCCACCACGGTGGCCGCGACCAGCGCGGTGGCCGCCGCCGCCGGGATCGGCGTCTTCGCCACCGGCGGCCTGGGCGGCGTGCACCGGGAGGCCGCGCAGACCTTCGACGAGTCCGCCGACCTGGTCACCCTGGCCCGCACCCCGATCGCGGTGGTCTGCGCCGGGGTGAAGTCGATCCTCGACGTGGGCGCCACCCTGGAACGCCTGGAAACCCTCGGCGTCGGGGTGGTCGGCTACCGGACCCGCCGCTTCCCCGGCTTCTATCTCACCGACGCCGGCTTCGACCTGGACTGGTCGGTGGACTCCCCGGAGCAGGTGGCCGACGTGCTGGCGGCCCGGGACGCCCAGGCCGTGCACCACGGCGGGCTGATCGTGGCCAACCCGCTGCCGGTCGACGAGCAGCTCGACCCGGCGCTGCACGACCGGACCCTGACCGAGGGCCTGGCCCTGCTGGCCCGGCACGGGATGACCGGCAAGGCGGTGACGCCGTTCCTGCTGGCCCACTTCCACGCCGCCACCGAGGGTGCCAGCCTGGCGGTGAACGTCCGGATCATCCTGCGCAACGCCGACCTGGCCGCCCGGATCGCGGTCGCCTCGGCGGCCCGGCGTACCGCGGCATGAGCCGGAGCCGCATCGTCGTCGTCGGCGACGTGATCACCGACGTGGTCGCGGTGCTCGGCGGGCCGCTCGCCACCGGCTCGGACACCGCCGCCGAGATCCGCTTCAGCGGTGGCGGGCAGGCGGCCAACACGGCGGCCTGGATCGCCGCGCAGGCGGCACCGGTGACCCTGGTGGGCGCGGTCGGCGACGACGAGGCGGGGCGCGACCGGGTGGCCGAGCTGACCCGGGCCGGGGTGGACTGCGCGGTGGGCCGGCACGAGGGCTATCCGACCGGGACGGTGCTGGTGCTCACCCACGACGGGGAGCGGACCATGGTCAGCCAGCGCGGGGCGAACCTGCGGCTGACCGCCGGGCACGTCGACCGCGCGCTGAGCGCGGCACCCGACGCCGGCCACCTGCACCTGTCCGCGTACACCCTGCTGGACGCCGCGTCGCGCGGCGCGGGGCTGCGGGCGCTGGCCGCCGCCCGCGAGCGCGGCTGACCACCAGCGTCGACGCGGCCTCCGCGGCGCCGCTGCGGCGGGTCGGCGCGCGGCCTTCCTGACCTGGGTACGCGGCGTCGACCTGCTGCTGGTGAACACGGACGAGGCGACGGTGCTGGCCGGTGGGCTGGACCCGGCGGCGCAGGCGCGGGCGCTGTCGGCGGCGGCCCGCCGGGTGGTGGTGAAGCGGGGCGCGGCCGGGGCGGTCTGGGTGGACCGCGACGGCGCCTTCATCGCCGCACCCGCCCGGCGGGTGCCCGTGGCCGACGTCACTGGCGCCGGCGACGCCTTCGCCGCCGGCCTGCTCACCAGCTGGCTGGCCGGCGGCTCGCCGGAGGCGGCGCTGGCCCGGGCCGGTGACCTCGGCGCGCTGGCCGTCTCCACCGTCGGCGCCCGCCCGGCTGTCTGACGCGCCGGGACCCGGCGGGCGCACCGGGCCCGGCGACCGGGTCGACGGGGCACCCGCCCCACCGGCCCGGGCCGCCCGCAGTGATCAGTTCCGGCGCGCGGCGGGCCCGGTGCCGGGCTCGGCGAACTCGATGATGTTGCCGAGGTTGTCGGTGACGAAGGCGATGCGCTGACCGATCGCGGCCACCTGCATGGGGCCGCCGATCAGCGGCACGTCGAGGTCGCGCAGCGCGGCGACGGTCGCGTCGAGATCCTCGACGGCGAGGCAGAAGTGGTGCAGTCGCGCCGGGTCCATGCTGGTCAGGACGTCCCGGGTCGGTGCCTGACGGTTCGACGCGCCGGCCAGGAGCTCGATCTTGACAGGGCCGCTGACCAGGAAGACGAACGTCGTGCCGTGCGAGTCGAACCGCTGGTCGACCGTGAAGCCGAGCTTGCTGGAGTACCAGTCGACGGTGGCGTCGAGCTCCTCGGGGGTCACGCTGACGCCGACATGGTCGTGGGAGAAGGGGATGCTCATGCGACCGAGGCTCCCCCCGGGCCGGGGCCCCGACCAGGGACGGATCGACGGTAGGAAGACGGGTACCACCCTCGACCGGGGAGCAGGAGCAAGAATCAACGGCATGACCACGGACCAGACGCTGGGTGCGACACTGCGCACCTGGCGCGACCGGCTCTCCCCGGCGGCAGCGGGGCTGCCGGGTCGACGCGCCCGCCGGGCGAAGGGCCTGCGCCGGGAGGAGCTCGCGGAACTCGCCGGGGTCTCGGTCGACTACGTCGTACGCCTGGAGCAGGGGCGCTCCACCACCCCGTCGGCGCAGGTCGTCGCCGCACTCGCGCGCGCCCTGCAGCTCACCGACGCCGAACGGGACCATCTCCATCGGCTGGCCGGTCTCGTCGCGCCGTCCCACGCGGAGCTCTCCGACCACCTCCCGCCGGGTCTCCACCGCATCCTCAACCGGCTGGACGACACCGCCGCCGCGGTCTTCGCGGCCGACTGGCAGCTGATCTGGTGGAACCGCGGTTGGGCGGCGCTCCTGGGCGACCCGTCGTCGACACCGCCGCCGCTGCGCAACTTCGCTCGCGACACCTTCCCGGTCGACGGCGCGGGGCCACGCCTGTCGCACTGGCCGGTCACCTCGCTCGCCCAGGACACGGTCGAGTCGGCCGTCGTGTCCGACCTGCGCCGGGCAACCGGACGTTTTCCGGCCAGCAACCGCCTGACCGGCCTGATCCGGCTGCTCACCACGGGCAACGCCCGCTTCGCCGAGCTGTGGGCCGCCGGTGCGGTCGGCGCCCACCGCGAGGACCACAAGATCGTCCATCACCCCGCGGTCGGCCCGATCGCGGTGGACTGCGACGTGATCACCGACGGCGACGCGGAACGGAGGATCGTCGTGCTGACGGCGGCGCCGGACACCGCGGACGAGACCCGGTTCCGGCTGGCGCTGCTGTCCGGGGTCTCCGCCTAGGGCTCGGCGTCGATGATCTTGTGGGGGCGCTCCTCGGCGGTGAGGCTCATCGGCGGGGCCTCGTCCCGCCCACGAGCCTGGAACCGGTTGGCGAGCCGGTGCTCCTCCTTCGGCGGGCGGTCGTTGGCCAGCAGCACCGCCAGCCACGGGATGATCGCCATGCCGAGGGCGCACAGCGGTAGCCAGAGCCAGAGCAGGGGGGCCTTCGCGCCGACCAGGATCGCACCGGCCACCAGGCAGGCGACCCGGATGCCCATCATCAGCACGTAGCGCTTCTGCCGGCTGGTGAGCTGGTCGTCCTGGCTGCGCGAGGCGTCGGTGATCAGGATCGGCTGGTAGGCCTGACGCTTCACCACGGACCTCCTCGAGGGGATTACGACCCATCCTGTCACTCCTCGGGGCTGATCAGCGAAAATCGACTCATCCCGTTGGCGTGTTACGTCCGTGGTACGCTCCGCTCGTGGGCAGCCGGTTCAGCTTCACCGACGAGGCGTTGGCCAACCTGCGGGTCTACGACGTCACGCCGGGCGAGGTCTGGGAGGCCCTGCACAGCACGCGGCGGGTCATCCGGCACCTCGGCGACGACGTGATGGTCGTCTACGCGGTCTCCCACCGGGGACGCCGGCTCGCCGTGCTGCTCGCCGAGGCCGACGGCGCCGACCACGACTGGGACGTCCTCTCCGCCCGCGAACTGAGCGACGTCGAGGCGAAGCGCTACGACGAGGCCGTGCGGAGAACTCGCCGATGAGGAGGCGGTCACGATGAACCGGAACGAGGCGACCAAGCGGTTCCACGGCGACGACGCGCTCGCCGACCTGATCGACGAGAGCCAGCCGGTGGAGCTGCCCACCCCCGACACCGACGTGCCCATGGTCAGCCGCTCGGTACGCCTGCCCCTGGAGACGTACGAGCGGGTCCGGGCCGCCGCCGACGCCCGGGGCATCGGGGTGACCACCCTGATGCGCCAGTGGATCGAGGCGGGTCTGGCCGAGCTGGACGACTCGGCGACCGTCTCCCTGGCCGACGTCCGCCGGGCCCTCGCCGCGCTCTCCCGCCCCACCGCCGCCTGAGCCCTACAGCGGCGACGCCGGCTCCTCCAGCGGCCGTCCCCGGGCCCGCAACGCGTCGCCGCCCGCGATCCCGGCCAGCACCAGCGCGCTCAGCCCGAGCGCGCCGACCGGCGGCAGCCAGCGCGCCACCGGGGCCAGCGCCAGCAGCACCAGCACCCCGGCGACCCGGGTCCGGGAGATCCGCCCGAAGATCTCGTACTCGAAGCGGGCCCGGGCGGCCAGGAAGAGCGCCGGACCGCCGGCCACGAAGACCGGCCAGCCGGGCGGGGCGGCCGCGTACGGGTGGGCGATGACCAGCTCGTAGCCGACGCCGGTGAGCAGCACCCCGGCCACGATGACCAGGTGCGTCCAGCTCGCCGACTCGCCCAGCACTCCCGGGCGGCGGGCCGCCAGGATGGCCTCGGCCAGCACCCGACCGGCCCGGTGGAAGTAGATCCGCCACAGCAGGGCCGTGGTGAGGAACGACCACGTGAAGGCGAGCGCCCGGTCGGCCGAGAAGGCGGTGCCGCTGTAGGTCAGCCCGATGATGAGGATGGTCTCGCCCAGCGCGATCAGGAAGATCTGCTGGTAGCGCTCGGCCAGGTGCTCGCCGGCCACGGCCCAGCCGGAGGCCCGCGCCGAACCCCGGCCGGGCAGCGGCCAGCCCAGCGCCAGGCCGATGTAGTCCCAGGCGAGCGCGAGCGTCCAGAGCACCTCCTGCGCCGCCGGCAGCAGGGCGCCGAGCAGCCACGGCACCGCGCCGAGCCCGGCCCAGAGCAGGATCCGCGCGGTGACCGCCCGGCGCGGGTGGCCGCGCAGGGCCAGCGTGAGGAAGAGCGGGCGGCCGACCTGGATCACCACGTACGCCGCCGCGAACGGGACCGCCCGCTCGGCGAACGCGCGCGGCGCGGCGACCGACATCACCAGGCTGCCGAACATCGAGGCGACCACCACGAACTGGATGGCCGCCTGCTCCGGCTCGTACCGGCTGGTCACCCAGGCGGTCAGCGTCCAGACCATCCACAGCGCGAGGAAGAGCAGCACGGTCTGCGCCGTCTCCCGCAACGGGTCGCGGGAGTGCGTCGACACGTCGTCGATGAGCCGCTGCGACACCCGGGTCAGGGCGAAGACGAAGACCAGGTCGAAGAAGAGCTCCAGGAACGTGGCCCGGGTCGCACTGATGCCGCCGCGCAGCAGCGCCGCGCTCCGCTCCGCCACCGGTCACACCCACCCGTCGCCGCCGTCGGAGATCACAACGAGCGGGGGTACGCGCCGGTTGCGTCAGCCCTTCGCGGCCTTCGCCGCCGCCTTCGCCTGCTGCTTGTACTCGCGCACCCGACGCAGCGACTCGGTGTCGGTGACGTCGGCCACCGACCGGTACGCGTCCGCGTCGCCGTACCCGCCGGCCGCCTCCCGCCAGCCCGTCGGGGTCACCCCGAACCGCTTGCCGAGCAGGGCCACGAAGATCTGCGCCTTCTGCTTCCCGAACCCGGGCAGCTCGCCGACCCGGCGCAGCAGTTCCGCCCCGTCGGCGGCCTCGGACCAGAGCCGGGCCGGGTCGCCGTCGTACCGGTCGACGAGGACCTGGCAGACCTCCTGCACCCGGGCCGCCATCGCCTTGGGGAACCGGTGCAGGGCCGGGGGGCGGGCGAAGAGCGCGACCAGGGCCTCCGGGTCGTACCCGGCCAGTTCCCGGGAGTCCGGCTCGTGGCCGAGCCGGGTGGCCAGCACGTACGGCGAGGAGAACGCCTTCTCCATCGGCACCTGCTGGTCCAGCACCATGCCGAGCAGCAGCGCGAGCGGGCTGCGGGTGAGCAGGTCGTTCGCGGCCGGCTCGATGGGCAGGGAGAGCGTCATGGCCCCATCCTGCCGCTCCGGCCGCCCGGGGCGGTGCCGACTCCCCGCGACGGGGGTGAAAGGGCGTCGCCGCCGGCCCGGGGAACAGCCCCGGGTCGGCGACCGGGCAACGACGCGACGCGGCCCGGTGGACAGGGGTGGGGTCCACCGGGCCGCGGTGCGGGCGGGTCGTCAGTTGACGACGAAGAGCAGCCGGTTCGGCGATCCGGTGCCTGGGCTGGTCACCTTGCCGGTGGTGGCGTTGGTGGTCAGCCAGCTGGCCACCTGGGCCGGGGTGTAGCCGGGGTTGGCGCCCAGCACGAGCGCCGCTGCGCCGACCACGTGCGGGGTGGCCATCGAGGTGCCGCTGATCGTGTTGGTGCCGGTGTCGCTGCTGTTCCAGTCCGACGTGATCGACGAGCCCGGCGCGAAGATGTCCAGGCAGGAGCCGTAGTTGGAGTAGGAGGCGCGGGCGTCGGTGCTGGTGGTGGCGCCGACGGTGATGGCCGAGGCGACCCGGGCCGGCGAGGAGTTGCAGGCGTTGGCGTTGGAGTTGCCGGCGGCGATGCCGTAGGTGACGCCGGAGCTGATCGAGTTGGCCACCGCGTTGTCCAGGGTGGTGCTGGCGCCACCGCCGAGGCTCATGTTGGCCACGGCCGGCTTGACCGCGTTCGAGGTGACCCAGTTGACGCCGCTGACCACGCCGGAGGTGCTGCCGCTGCCGGAGCAGTTGAGCACCTTCACCGCGATCAGGCGGACGCCCTTGGCGACGCCGTACTTCGCGCCGCCGACGGTGCCGGCGACGTGCGTGCCATGGCCGTTGCAGTCGGTGTTGTTGGTGTCCACCGTGTTGGTGCCCCAGCTGGCCCGGCCGCCGAAGTCGCTGTGCGTGATCCGGATGCCGGTGTCGATGATGTACGCCCGCACGTTGGTGGCCGTGTTCGGGTAGGTGTAGCTGCCGTTGAGCGGCAGGCTGCGCTGGTCGATCCGGTCCAGCCCCCAGGTCGCCCCGGTCTGGGTGCCCTGGGCGGTGACGGTCCGGTCCTGCTCGACGTACGCGACGGAGGGGTCGGCGGCGAGGCGGCGTGCCTGCCCGACGCTCATCTTCGCGCTGTAGCCGGTCAGCGCGGCGCTCCACACCGCGCCGACGGTGCCGCCGTACCGCTTGCTGAGGGTGGCGGCGCGGTCCGGGACGGCGGTCCGGGCGGCGAGGCTGTTGGCGGCGCCGACGGCGTCGCCCTTGAGCACCACGAGGTAGCTGCCGCTGATCGCGCCGGCGGTGCCGGCGTAGCGGATCTGACCGGTCGGGGCGGCGACGGCGGGGGTGGCGGCGGCGGTGAGGGCCGCGGCGGCGGCCGTGACGGCGAGCGCGCGCAGCACGCGACGCCGGGGAACGGACACGTCGGACATCGTCTGACTCCCTACCGGGTACGCCCGGACTCCGGCAGTGGCCACCGGGCGTCCCCATCGACGGATGTTGCCCGAGATGCTAGCCATCCATCGATGAACGTTAAAGAGATAACAACCGATGTATGCAGTTGACGGTATGGAAGTGCCGGGTGACGGCCACCCCGGACGGCCGGCGAGGCAGGATGACGACGTGGAACACGACATGCTGCTCTCCCCCGCCGGCGTCGAGGCGCTGCGCACCGCGCTGACCCGGGCGGAGTTCACCTCGAACGGCATCGCCAACCGGCTGGGCCCGCAGGCGACCGGCGGGGCGGCCCGCAACGACTTCCGGGCCGCGCTGCGGGCCACCGAGGACCGGGACCCCCTCGCCACGCTGATCCGGGTCTTCATCTGCGACCAGACCGAGCCGGAGGCCGTGGTGGCCGCCGCGCTCGCCCCGCTGTCGATCGAGGAGGCCCTGGCCGGCGGGATCGTCGAGCGGCACGGCGACGGCCTGCGGGCCGGCGTCGACCTGGAGCCGTACGGGGACGACTGGTGGGTGCTCGCCGACGTGCCGGCCAGCGCCCGACCCGGCCGGCCCCTGCACAGCGAGCACGTGCTCGGCATCGGTGGGGCCACCCAGACGCTGATCGGCGCGACCGTCCGCCGCCCGGTGGGGACCGCGCTGGACCTCGGCACCGGCTCCGGCGTGCAGGCGCTGCACCTGTCCACCCACGCCCGCCGGGTCACCGCCACCGACGTCTCCGAGCGGGCGCTGCGCTTCGCCGCCACCACCGCCGCCCTCAACGGCCAGGACTGGGAGCTGCTCCGCGGTGACCTGGTCGCCCCGGTCGCCGGCCGCCGCTTCGACCTGGTGGTCAGCAACCCGCCGTTCGTGGTCGGTCCCGGCACCACCACGCACGTCTACCGGGACTCCGGCCGGGTCGGCGACGCGATCGGCGCCGAGCTGGCCGCCGCCGCCCCGCACCTGCTCACCGAGGGCGGCACCATGCAGTACCTGGCCAACTGGGTGCACGTCACCGGCGAGGACTGGGGCGAGCGGGTGGCCGGCTGGTTCGCCGGCACCGGGCTGGACGCCTGGGTGGTCCAGCGCGAGGTGGCCGACCCGATGGCGTACGTGAACCTCTGGCTCACCGACGTCGGCCACGCCCACGACCCGCAGCGGATGGCGGCCTGGCTGGACTGGTTCGACGCGCACAAGGTGGAGGCGATCGGGTTCGGCATCGTCTCGCTGCGCCGCTCCGGCCACGCCGAGCCGATCGTCCGGGTGGAGGACCTGCGGCAGCGGGTGGAACCGCCGATGGGCGACCGGATCGCCGCCTGGTTCGACCGCCGGGACTGGCTCCGGGTACGTGACACCGACGCGCTGCTCGCCGCGCGCTACCGGGCCGCCGAGGGGCTCCAGCTGCGGCAGGAGGCCACCATGGGCGACGAGGGCTGGGCGGTGGACCGGCAGGTGCTCGCCATGCCGCACGGGCTGCGCTGGTCGGAGGAGGTCGACCCGTTGGTGCTCGCCCTGGTCGGCGGCGCGGACGGCCGGCTGGCCCTGCGCGACCAGCTCGCCCTGCTCGCCGCCGCCCACGACGTGGCCCCCGACGAGCTGGCCGAGGCGGCCGGCCCGATCGTGGCGCACCTGGTCGAGCGCGGCATCATCGAACCGGTGGAGGACTGATGCCGGCGGCGACGGGGGCGGTAGCACCTGCGCCGGCCCGGTACCCGGGCGGAGGTGACGGCCCGATGCGCGCGCCGGTGCGGACGGTGAACCGGGCCGGCCTGACCGTCGACGGCGAGGTGGCCTGATGCGCGCCGTGGTGCAGACGGTGAGCCGGGCCAGGGTGACCGTCGACGGCGAGGTGGTCGGCGAGATCGCCGACGGCCTGCTGGTGCTGCTCGGGGTCACCCACGCGGACACGCCGCAGGTGGCGGCCACCATGGCCCGCAAGATCCACGAGCTGCGCATCCTCGACGAGGAGCGGAGCGCGGCCGACACCGGCGCCCCGATCCTGGTGGTCAGCCAGTTCACCCTCTACGGCGACGCCCGCAAGGGCCGGCGGCCCAGCTGGACCGCCGCCGCCCCCGCCGAACAGGCCGAACCCCTGGTCACCGCCGTGGTGGACCAACTCCGTGCCCGCGGTGCCAAGGTGGAAACCGGCCGCTTCCGCACCCACATGCTCGTCGAGAGCACCAACACCGGCCCCCGCACCCTCCTCCTGGACCTCTAACCCCCACCCCTCTCCCCCACCCCGCTACTGAAACCGCGTTGATCATGAGGTTGGCGGCACCGATTGAGATCGACATCGCCGCCAACCTCATGATCACCAGGGGCTGAGGGCGGGTGGGGGTCAGAAGAAGAGGCCTCGGCGTTGGATCGACTGGCGGAGCCAGGCGTCCAGTTGGGCGGCCCAGTCGGTGCGGTCGGCGGTGGCGTGGTCGACGGTGAAGCGGCCGAAGGCGTCGCGGCCCTCGGTGAAGACACCGCCCCGCTTGTCGATCTCCAGCACCACCTGCACCTGCTGCGGGTCGGTCACGAAGGTGACCTCCAGCTGGTTGATCGCGCGGGCGTACTGCGGCGCCGGGTGGAACTCGATCTCCTGGTAGAACGGCAGGTGCTGCCGTACGCCGTAGATGTGCCCGCGCTCCACGTCGGCCCGCGCGAACCGGAAGCCCAGCCGCAGCAACGCCTCCAGCAGCCGCTCCTGGGCCGGCAGCGGATGCACCGCCACCGGGTCCAGGTCACCGGAGTCGACCGCCCGGGCCACCTCCAGCTCGGTCCGCAGCCCCATCGTCATGCCGTGCAGGTGCTGGCCGTACAGGTCGGTCAGCGGCGTCTCCCACGGCACGTCGAAGCGGAACGGGATGTCGTGCCGCTGCCCCGGGTCCAGCCGGAACGCGCCGGTCATCTGCCGGCGGCCGAACTCCTGGTTGGTGTCGTACTCCGAGTCGCCGCTCTCCACCTCGACCCGGGTGACCAGGCCGAGGGCCACGTACGAGACGTCCACCGGGTGGTCACCGCCGGCCACCTGGATCCGGCCCTCCAGGTATCCGCCGGGACGGCAGTTCGGGTTCGCCAGCACCGTCTCCACCGACGGACCGCCCACACCCATCGCCTGCATGAGCCGCTTGAAGACCACACGTCCTCCGATCACCTGTCCGGCCGGTCCGGATGGCCGGCCGCTGGCACGGTAACCGGGCGGGACAACCCGTACCAGGGTTTCCCCTGGGATTCGTGTCGGTTCCCCGATCGCCTCACTCCCGTTTCACGCCCCGACCGCCAAGCTGTTCCTCACCGGCACCACCGCGCCGGCACGCGGCACGGAACCCGGTACGCGGCACGAAGGACACGGGGAGAACAGAGATGGTCCTGCAGATGATCGAGCACCAGACCCGCCCGGCTGCCACCATCGACGCCGAGGTCGGCACCGACACTTCGACGGAACTCGACGCCCCCCTGGCCGACCTGGACGCCACCGACGAGCGCGGCGTCTCCACCGACCTGGTGCGGGCCTACCTGAACGGGATCGGCCGCACCAAGCTGCTCACCGCCGCGCAGGAGGTCGAACTCAGCAAGCGGATCGAGGCCGGGCTCTTCGCCGAGGAGAAGCTCTCCACCTGCACCCCGGTCTCCGCCGAGCTGCGCGCCGACCTGGCGCTGATCGTGGCCGAGGGCCGCGCCGCCAAGGACCACCTGCTGGAGGCGAACCTGCGGCTGGTGGTCAGCATCGCCAAGCGGTACACCGGGCGCGGGATGGCCTTCCTCGACCTGATCCAGGAAGGCAACCTCGGCCTCATCCGTGCCGTCGAGAAGTTCGACTACACCAAGGGCTACAAGTTCTCCACCTACGCCACCTGGTGGATCCGCCAGGCCATCACCCGCGCCATGGCCGACCAGGCCCGCACCATCCGCATCCCGGTGCACATGGTCGAGCAGGTCAACCGGATGGTCCGGGCCCGCCGCGAACTGTCGGTCACGCTGGGCCGGGAGCCCACCGTCGCCGAGGTGGCCACGGCGCTGGACGTCCCCGAGTTCCAGGTGATCGAGCTGATCTCGTACGACCGGGAGCCGGTCAGCCTGGACCAGACCGTCGGCGAGGACGGCGAGAGCGCGCTCGGCGACTTCGTCGCGGCGGTGGACCCGTCGGCCACGCCGGACGAGACCGCCGCCGACGGCGAACTGCGCAACGAGGTACGGATCGTGCTGGCCACCCTCTCCCAGCGGGAGCAGGCGGTGATCCGGCTCCGGTTCGGCCTGGACGACGGCCGGCAGCGCACCCTGGACGAGGTGGGCCGCGAGTTCGGCCTGTCCCGGGAGCGGATCCGGCAGATCGAGAAGGTCACCCTGCTGAAGCTGCGCGCCCCGGAGCGGGCGCAGCGGCTGGAGGCGTACGCCTGCTGACCCGACGCCCGCGACCGGCCCCGGCGGTTCGCCGGGGCCGATCGCGTCTGTCGCGGCGACCGGCCCGGCCGAGGCCACAAGGGACACCGGACGGCAAGACATCGAGATTCCCATCTCCGCCGAAGGAATTGCTGGCCGATCAGGAAAAACCAGCTCTATGCTTCCCGCCGGAATACCAGCGGCTCATCAGGGCCGGGGGAAAGCACCAATACGGGGATTTGCGAATGCGCCAGGATCATGCCCTGAACAACGGCGCTGCCGGCGCCAGCGAAACAGCACCGAACGGCGAACCGCCGACCTTTACCGCAGCGGGCGTCGCGCGCCGGTCCGCGGTCGCCGAGGAACAGGAATTTCTCGACCTGGCCACGGCCCGGCGCGACAGACGTGCCGACCATCTCCGGGCCGAGCTCTCGGCAGACACCCAGGACACGGTGGAACGGGCGCGACGACGCCTGCTCCGCCAGCAGTACGAGGAGCTGGGGCGAGCACGGGACGGGCTGGTCTTCGGCCGCCTCGACGGCGTCGACGGCACCGTGCGACACATCGGCCGGGTCGGTCTCCGCGACGACCACGAGGAGCGCGAGCCGCTGCTGCTGGACTGGCGTGCTCCCGCCGCCCGGCCGTTCTATACCGCGACGGCTGTCGATCCGCAGGGTCAGGCCCGGCGCCGGCACATTCGCACGACGGGATCGACCGTCGTCGGCGTGGACGACGAGCCACTGGACGGCAGCACGAACGCCGAACTCGTCGGTGAAGGCGCCCTGCTGGCCGCCCTGGACCAACGGCGCACCGGCCGCATGTCGACGGCGATCGCCACGCTGCAACGCGAACAGGACGACATCATCCGGGCTGAGGCGACCGGCCCGCTGATCGTCCAGGGCGGTCCCGGCACCGGCAAGACCGTCGTCGCCCTGCACCGCGTCGCCTACCTGCTGTTCGCCCACCCGGCGATGGCCGACCAGGCGGTCCTGGTGCTCGGCCCCTCGCCCCGGTTCCTCCGGTACATCGCCCAGGTGCTGCCCGCGCTCGGTGAGACCGCCGTCGTCGCGGCGACCTGCGACACCCTGCTGCCCGGGATCCGCGTGGGCCGCGACGAGAGCCGGCTGCTCGCCGAGATCAAGGGCCGCGCCCTCTGGCAGCCCGCGCTCGAGAACTACGTCACGTCGCTGCTCCCCCGGCCCCGCGCGCTGAAGCTGCGCTGGGAGGGCGAGTCCTACGTCATCCCCGCCGCGACGGTGGCCCAGGCACTCGCCTCGGCGGTGCAGGGACGCCCGTACCATCGCGCCCGCACGGCGTTCGCCGCGCACCTGCACCACATCCTCGCCGAGGCCGTCGTCGCGCAGCGCGAGGCGCTGATGAACGAGATGGAGGAGGGCTTCGAGGACATCCTCGCCCGCGTCGACCGGGCGATGCAGCACGAGCCACAGGTCAGCCGGAGGTCCACCGGCAGTGACGTCGACGGACTGCTCTCCGAGGAGGAAGTGGAGAGCCTCCGTTCCCGGATCGCCGGGAACGCCGCCCTCGCCCGCTTCGTCGAGGCGTGGTGGCCCACCCTCGACGCCGGGACCCTCCTGCGTGGGCTGCTGACCGACGGCACCCTGCTGGCCCGGTTCGCGCCGCAGCTGTCACCGGCGGAGATCACCGCCGTCTCGGCCGAGCCCGCACCGTGGGCGTCCAGCGACATCCCCCTGCTCGACGCCCTCGCCGACCTGCTGGGCGAGGGCGAGGCCCCGCGACCACCGGGCGGGTCCGTCGCCGACCACGCCCGCCGGCAGCGCGACTGGGTGTACGGGCACGTCGTCGTCGACGAGGCGCAGGAACTGTCCGAGATGCAGTGGCACATGGTCCTCCGGCGCTGCCCCGGTCGCTCCGTCACGGCGGTCGGGGACATCGACCAGGCGGCGGCAGCACACCGGCACACCAGCTGGGCGGAAGCGGTGCAGGCGGTTCTCGGAGACCGCTGGACCGCTGCGGAACTGACCATCTGCTACCGGACCCCGCGCGAGGTCATGGAGCTCACCGAACCCGTGCTGAGAGAGGCCGGCAGCCAGAACGCGCCGCCACGGGCGGTGCGCTCCTGCGGCATCGCCCCGTGGATGCGCACGGTCCCGCCCGCCGAGCTCGCCGACGCCGCCGCCGGAGCCGTGCGACAGCTGCAGCAACGGTGGCACGGCGGCACGGTCGGCGTCGTCGCCCCGGCCGACCGCCTCGCCGAACTCCGGGCCGTGCTGAGCGACGTGCCGGTGCTCACCGCGACCCAGGCCAAGGGGCTGGAATGGGACGCGACGCTGCTCGTCGACCCCCAGGGGATCACCACCGAACCGCGCGGCTGGAACGGCCTCTACGTCGCGCTCACCCGATGCACCCAGGAACTCGGACAGCTGGTGCTCAGCTAGCGGTCGCCACACCCCGGCCGTCCCTCACAGGCGACGGGGGCCGGTGTCGGGGCGGTCGGTGGCGACGCCGGTGTTGACGGTGGCGTGCAGCACCGAGATGCCGTCCGGGCGGGCCAGCACCGGGTTGAGGGTGAGCGAGCGGACCCGGGGCTGCTCGTCGGCCAGCCGGCCGACCCGCAGCAGCAGGTCGCCAGGGCGGCCCGGTCCACCGGAGCGGCGCCCGGTGACCGCGCAGCAGCGGCGCGGCCCGCGGCTCGTCCACCAGCTCGGCGGCGTCCCGGTCGGTCGGCGGCACCGCCCGCCGGGCCCGGTCGCCGAGCAGCTCGGTGGCGACCCCGCCGAGGGCCGAAGCCGACCACCGGCCCGAACGCCGGGTCCTCCACCAGCTCCACCACACAGGCCACCCCGGGGCGACCATCGGCTGGACCAGGACGTCCGCGCCGAAGAGCGGAGCCATCTCCGCGTACGCGCGGCGCAGTGCGACCGGGTCGGCCAGGTCGAGGCGGACCGCGCCGAGGTCGAGCCGGTGCCGCAGCCCGAGTCGGCGGCCTTCAACGCGACCGGCCAGCCCAGCCGACCGGCGGCCTCGACCGCCTCGTCGGCGGTACGCGCCAGCGCTCGACGCCACCACGTCGATCCCGTACGCAGCCAGCAGCGCCGCCGGATCGGCCGTCTCCGGGACGCAGCGCGGCCTTGCCCGGCGTGCCAGTCGACCCGGTCCAGCTCGGGCAGCGCATGCCCGGAGGGCGGCGCAGCCAGTCCGCGTACCGGCTGACCCGGGCCAGCGCCGGACGGCCTCCTCCACGCTCGGGTACGCCGGCACCCCGGCGGGCAGCCGGCCGGCCAGGAACGTCGCCACCACCGGCTTGCCGGCGGCGAGCGCGGCGGGCAGGGCGGCGGTGAAGTCGGCGTCCGGGTCGGCGAGCTGGCCGGGCAGCGGCGGGGCGAACCGCCACCACCGCGTCCACGCCCTCGTCGGCGGCGGAGCCGGCCAGCGCGGCGGCGTACTCGGCGGCGCCGGCGCGGGGGCCGACGTCGTGCAGGTAGCCGTCGGCGACGGTGAGGCCCTGGGCCGCGCAGGCGGTGGCGGCCAGCCCGGTCAGCGCCGAGGAGTTGCCGACCACCGCGACCCGGCGGCCGGCCGGCAGCGGCTGATGGGCCAGCAGGACGCCGACGTCGAGCAGCTCGGAGACGGTGTCCACCCGGATCACCCCGGACTGGGCGAAGAGCGCGCTCACCGCCGCCGGGTCCAGGGCCGGCGCGTCGCCGACGCCCGGCGGGCGGGCCAGCGAGGCGAGCGCCACCACCGGCTTGCTCCGGCCGATCCGCCGGGCCAGCCGGGCGAACTTGCGCGGGTTGCCGAAGGTCTCCAGATAGAGCGTGATGACGTCGGTGCCCGGGTCGTCCTGCCAATATTGCAGCAGGTCGTTGCCGGAGACGTCGGCCCGGTTGCCGGCTGACACGAAGCTGGACAGGCCGAGCCCGCGCCGGGACGCCTCGGCCAGCAGCGCCACCCCGAACGCGCCGGACTGGCTGAAGACGCCGACCCGTCCGGCGGCCGGCAGCACCGGGGCGAGGGTGGCGTTGAGGCGTACCGCCGGGTCGGTGTTGGCGATGCCGAGACAGTTCGGGCCGACCACCCGCATGCCGGCCAGGTGCGCGGCGCGGACCAGGGCCCGCTGCGCCGCCGCCCCCGCCGGACCGGACTCGGCGAAACCCGCGGAGATCACCACCAGGCCGTGCGCGCCGGCCTGCGCGGCGTCGGCGACCACCTCGGTCACCGCCTCCGGGGCCACCGCGACGACCGCCAGGTCGATGTCGACGCCGGCGTCGACCGCCGACAGGTACGCGGGCAGCCCCGCCACCGTCGACGCGGTCCGGTGCACGGGGACGACCGCCCCGGTGAAGCCGCCGTCGCGCAGGTGCCCGAGCACCGCCGCGCCGACGCCCTGCCCGGTGGCGCTGGCCCCGTAGACGGCGATGCCGCGCGGGGCGAGCAGCCGGGCGATGGAGCGGGCCTCGGTGCGGTGCTCCCGGCCGCGCTGCACCTCCAGGGTCGCCTCGGTGGGGGCGATCGGAAAGCTCAGGTGCACCACGCCGTCGGCGAACTGGCGCTGGACCTGGTAGCCGAAGTCGGAGAAGACCCGCAGCATCGCCCCGTTGGCCGGGAGCACCTCGGCGACGAAGTGCACGATGCCGTACCGGCGGGCCGTGTCGGCCAGGTGCTCCAGCAGCACCGAGCCGATGCCCCGGCCCTGGTAGGCGTCCTCCACCACGAAGGCCACCTCGGCCTCCGGCGACTCCGGGCCCAGCCGCTCGTAGCGGCCGACGGCGACGATCCGGTCGCCGGCCAGGATGACGAACGCCTCCCGGTCGCGGTGGTCGACGGTGACGAACCGCTGCAGGTCGCGTTCCGGGATGCGCGGGTACGGCGAGAAGTAGCGCAGGTAGCGGGTGCGCTCCGAGAACCGCGAGTGCATCGCCACGATCGCCGCCGCGTCGTCCACCCGGATCTGTCGCAGCTGGACGGTCGTGCCGTCGCTGAGCAGCACGTCCACGGGTTGTTCGACGGTGCTCACCGGCCGGTCCTCCCCCACCGCCGGATCAGTCCCGGGGGTCGTGCGGGTCGAGCCCGAGCAGCGGGAAGACCGCCTTGCGGGTGGCCGCGACGGCCCGGTCCACCGCGTTCGGCTCCCCGCTCGGCTGCCACGGCTCGTACGCCGGGTCGACGTCGTCGGTCATCCGCAGCGGGATCTCGCGGCCCGGTCCCCGCGCGGCGGCCAGCTCCCGCCAGGCCGGCGGGGTCAGCGTGGCCGGGTCGACCGGGTCGCCGGTGGCCACCGCCAGCAGGTGGGTCCAGGCCCGGGGCACCACCTCGACCAGGGCGTACCCGCCGCCGCCGGTGGCCACCCAGCGGCCGTCGCAGAGCTCGTCGGCGAGCGCCCGCAGGGCCAGGTAGGTGGCCCGCTGCCCGTCGACGGAGAGGTGCAGGTCGGCCAGCGGGTCCAGCCGGTGGCCGTCCGCCCCGCACTGGGTGACCAGCAGCTGCGGCCGGAACGCGCGCAGCACCGACGGGACGATCGCGTGGAAGGCACGCTGCCAACCGGCGTCGCCGACCCCCGGCGGCAGCGGCACGTTGACCGCGCTGCCCTGCGCGCCCGGACCGCCGGTCTCGTCCGGGAACCCGGTGCCGGGGAAGAGCGCCAGCGGCGTCTCGTGCAGGCTGACGGTGAGCACCCGTGGGTCGTCCCAGAAGATCTGCTGCACGCCGTCGCCGTGGTGCACGTCCACGTCCACGTACGCGATCCGCTCCGCGCCGAGGTCGAGCAGGCGGGCGATGGCGACCGCCGGGTCGTTGTAGACGCAGAAACCCGAGGCCCGGGCGGGCATGGCGTGGTGCAGGCCGCCGGCCACGTTGACCGCCCGGCGGGCGTCGCCGCGCCACACCGCCTCGGCGGCGGCCACACTGGCCCCGGCGATCAGGGCACTGGACTCGTGCATCCCGTCGAAGACCGGATTGTCCGAGGTGCCCAGGCCGAAGCCGGCGAAGAGCGGGTCCCGCGGGGCGACCCGCACCGCGTCCAGGTAGCGGGGATCGTGCACCCGGGTGAGCAGCGCGTCGTCGGCCGGTGCCGGCCGGACCAGGCGGACCCCGGGGCGGTCCAGCACACCGAGTTCGCGGGCGAGCGCCATGGTCAGCTCGACCCGGACCGGATCGAGGGGATGGTCACCCATGTCGTACGCGAGCAGGGCCTCGTCCCAGACCACCACCGTGTCGTCGGCCATGAGGCCATCGTCGCACGACGCCCGGCGGGCACCCACCACACGCACCAGGTCAGCGGCCGGGTGTCTCCCCGGTGGCCACCGGGCGGGCCGGGTCGGCCACCCAGTTGCTCCACGAGCCGACATAGAGGGCGGCGTCCGGCCGGCCGGCGAGGTGCAGCGCGAGGACCGCCTGCGCGGCGGTCACCCCGGAGCCGCAGTACGCGCCGACCGGCCCGGCGTCCGTCACGCCCGCTGCGGCGAACCGCCCGCGCAGCGCGTCGACGGTCGGGAAGCGGCCGTCGGTGACGTACTCCGGGGCGGGCAGGTTCACCGCGCCCGGGACGTGCCCGGCGACCGGGTCGATCGGCTCGGTCTCGCCCCGGTAGCGGGGCGCGGCCCGCACGTCGAGCAGGACACCTGCGTCGGCGGCGGCCAGCCGGGCGGCCCCGGCCGCGTCGAGGACCGGCAGCGCGCCCGGCGTCACGGTGACGTCACCCGAGCCGGCGCCGGGGCGTCGGTGGCGACCGGCAGGCCGGCGGCGACCCAGGCCGGGAAGCCGCCGGGCAGCACCCGGACCGGCCGGTGCCCCGCCCAGCGCAGCGTCCACCAGGCGCGGGCGGCGGACATCCCGTCGCCGCCGTCGTACACGACGACAGGGTGACCGGCGCGGACCCCGGCGGCCCGCAGCGCCGCCTGGAGGGTGGCCGGGTCGGGCAGCGGGTGCCGGCCGGCCGGGCCGGGCGGGCCGCAGAGCGCGGTGTCCAGGTCGACGAAGACCGCGCCGGGCAGGTGGCCGGCCCGGTAGTCGTCGCGGCCGGGCGGACCGACCAGCCGCCACCGCACGTCGAGCAGGGTGGGCGGGTCGGCGCGGTCGAGCTCGGCGGCGAGCGCGTCGGGCTCGACCAGCAGCTCCTCGGTTCCGGACATGCGCTCCAGTCAACACCATCCGGGTCGGGACCTCCCGGTTCGGCGGCGGGGGATCGTCGGGGCGCCGGGGTAGCATCGACCACCGGGAGGCCGCTGACGTGAAGCATGACCTGGTCGACACGACCGAGATGTACCTGCGCACCATCCTCGAACTGGAGGAGGAGGGGGTGCCGCCGCTGCGTGCCCGGATCGCCGAGCGGCTGCGCCAGAGCGGCCCCACCGTCAGCCAGACCGTCGCCCGGATGGAGCGGGACGGCCTGCTCACCGTCGAGGGCGACCGGCACCTGTCGCTCACCGCGGCGGGCCGCAGCACGGCCGTCGCCGTGATGCGCAAGCACCGCCTGGCCGAGCTGCTGCTGGTCAACGTGATCGGGATGCCCTACGAGGAGGCCCACGAGGAGGCCTGCCGCTGGGAGCACGTGATGAGCGACGCGGTGGAGAAGCGGGTCTACGACCTGCTCAACCGCCCGACCCGCTCGCCGTACGGCAACCCGATCCCGGGTCTGGAGGAGCTGGGCACCCCCGAGCCGGCGACCACCGACACCATCGAGGGCGAGCGCAACCTGGCCTTTCCTGGGCTCTCCGGCCCGGTGGTGGTCCGGCGGATCTGCGAGAGCGTGCAGACCGACGCGGACGTGCTCCGGCAGCTGCACGCGGCGGGCGTCGACCCGGGCGCGACGGTGACCGTGGCGCAGGAGCGCGACGGCGTCTCGATCGACCGCTCCGGCGACCGGGTCCGGCTGCCCCGCGAGGTCGCCTCCCGGGTCTTCGTCGCGGCCGGCTGAACCCACCACCCGGCCGTCCGCCCGGCCGGGCGGGCGGGTCAGAGCGCCCGGGTGTCCAGGGTCTTCGCCAGGGCGATCAACCGACCCGCCATCTCCTCCGCCTGTGCAGTGTCGGCGGCGCGGGGGGAGGTCCAGCGCAGCGTGGTGAGCCGCCCCTCGGTGGCCAGCCAGCCCACCTCGGCGGCCGGCCCGAGCTTGCCGGTCTTCGGCAGCGTACGACGGTAGGCGACCTGACCCAGCCGGGTGACCTTCTTCGCCCCCTTGGGCAGCACGTCCAGGGTGAAGGTCGACTTGTCGATCGACGTGTCGGTGACCGTGAGGGTCAGCTCCGGCAGCAGGCTCCGCTCACTGCGGACCACGCAGGTGTGGGTGTCGCCACTGTCGCTGGCCGCCGCCACGTCGAAGCGCGCCCCGGTCTGCCTGGCGATCACCGTGAAGTCGAGCAGCCGGCAGGCGCCGCCGGAGGAGGCCGCCGCCGCCTCCACCGTCACCGGCCCCGCGGCGGGGACCGCGACCGGCGGGTTCTCGGTGGCGCAGCCGGTGGTCAGCAGTACGGCCGCCACGGCGAGCCAGGTCCGCCCGTGCACACTCACCTCCGCCCCCGACCGGCGGGGCACCGCCGGCTGTCCGTCGGACACCGTACGGGCTGCCCGGGGCGGACGGAAGTCCTCAATCGGTCAGGTACGGACAGTGCCGGCAGCCTCGCCCACAGCAGGTGCCCCGCCGGGCCAGGAAGCCGGCGGTGAGCACGAAGAGCCCGGTCGCCGGGTCGAGGTAGCCGGCCTCCCCGGCGGCCAGGGCGGCGGCGTGCGCGGCCAGGATCCGCGCCCGGCCCGGATGCTCCGGCGGCAGCCGGGACGGATGCGGCTGCGTCAATGGCCGGTCCGCCAACGGTCGTCGCTCTGCACCCACCCGGCGAGTGTAAGGAGGGGCCCCCTGTTAACGCCTGCGGTATAGCAGGGGCCCCTTGTTAACACCTCTGCTCAGGCGTGCCGGGCGAAGGCGTCCGCCACCGCCGCGTGGTCGGCGCCGGTGGCCAGCAGGAGCCGCAGCAGCACCTTCGCCTTGTACGGGTCGAGCAGCCCGCCGTTGACCAGCCCGCGCCGGAGCAGGTCCCGCTCCGAGCCGACCGCCCCGTACGTGTGGCGCAGCACCGACCCGGCCCCGGTCCGCGAGGTCAGCACCACCGGCATCCGTTCGGCGAGCGCACCGAGCGCCGGGGCGAGACCCGGGGGCACGTGCCCGACCCCGAAGCCGGCCACCACCAACCCGTCCCGCCCGTGCGCCAGCGCGTCGAGCAGCGTCACGTCGTCGTCGAGCGTGACGGTGTGCAGGGCGACCCGGGTGGCGGCCAGCCGGTCCGGGGCAGGCGGGGGCAGCGGGGCGTGCCGGGGCGGCCGGGTGAGCAGGCGTACCTCCCCCTCGATGACGTGGCCGAGCGGGCCGGCGTTGGGCGAGGCGAAGGTGGCCGTACTCGTGCTGTGGGTCTTGCGGACGAACCGCGCGGCGTGGATCTCGTCGTTGAACGCGACCAGGACGCCGAGGTCACGGGCGGCCGGCGCGGCGGCGACCCGGACGGCGGCGAGCAGGTTCGCCGGGCCGTCCGGCCCGGCCAGGGTCGGGTTGCGCATCGCGCCGGTGAGGACCAGCGGCGCGGCGTGCGACCACACCAGGTCGGCCAGGTACGCGGTCTCCTCCAGGCTGTCGGTGCCCTGGGTGACCACCACGCCGCTCGCCCCGTCGGCCACCGCCGCCCCCGCGGCCTCGACCAGGTCCAGCACCTGCTGGTACGTCAGCGCGGCGCTCGGCACCGCCTCGACGTCGCGCACCTGGATCGGGATCTCGGCCAGCCCCGGCACGGCGGCGGCGAGTTCCGCCCCGGTCAGCCGGGCGACCACTCCCCCGGCGCTGCCGGCCATCGCGATGGTGCCGCCGAGGGTGAGTACGCAGACGGTCACGTCCTGGTTCCTTCCGCCGGGTCCGGATCGGATGGACCCTATCGCCGGCCACCCGTGCCACCGTGAACCCGTAGCCACCCGTCGGGCATGAACGGATGTGACCAACATGCAGCAGGCACACCCGCAGCCCGACCCGGCCGCCCTCGGGCCGCCCCCGCTCCACCACAGTGAACCGTCCGACGTCGAGCTTATCCGGGCCTCCGTCACCGTTCCGGAACGCTTCGCGCCCCTGTTCGACCGGCACTCCGCCGCCGTGCACCGATACCTGGCCCGCCGGATCGGTCCACCCGCCGACGACCTGCTCGGCGAGACCTTCCTGGTGGCGTTCCGGCGGCGCGGCGACTACCGGTCGACCGGCGTCGGAGTGCGTCCCTGGCTGTTCGGCATCGCCACCAACCTGCTGCGGCACCACGTCCGGCAGGAGGAGCGACGATACCGGGCGTTGGCTCGGATCGCGGCCACCGAGGTGCCCCCGGCGCCGGTCGACGACGCCGTCGAGCGGATCGACGCCTGCGCACTGCGACGCGACCTCGCCGCCGCGCTGGCCACGCTGCACCGCGGCGACCGCGACGTGCTGTTGCTGACCGCCTGGGGTGACCTGTCGTACGAGGAGATCGCCGCCGTGCTCGACATTCCGGTCGGCACCGTCCGCTCCCGGCTGCACCGGGCCCGGCGGCTGACCCGGCTCGCCCTCGACCCCGCCCTGATCACCGAGGAGTCGTCATGAATGAGATCACCGCACTGCGGGCGTACGGCCCGGACGCGCCGCCTGCGGACCCGCAGGTGCTTGCCGCCGCCCGAGCCAGGCTGACCGCCGAATGGGCCGATGCCTCCCCGGTCGGACGGGTTCGTCTCATGACCCGCCGACGGACCCTGCTCGCGGCGGCCGCTGCCCTGGTCGTGACGGCCGGCGTCGGGACGGTCGTGCTCCGCGACGATCCACCCGCCACCGTGACGCCCGGATCCCTCTCCCTGGTGGCGTTCCGGATCCCCGAGTTCCCGCTCGGGCTGGAGCCCCGGCCGGCCGGACTGGCCGCGCCCATGTTCAGCCTCGACGAGGCGGGCTTCCTCGCCGTCTATCTGGCGGCGGACGGCGTCAGCGACGTGTACCTCAAGGTCAGCGACCGCCGCCAGGGCGGAGGTGTCGGTCCGGTCCGGACCACGACGGTCGACGGTCGACCCGGCCTGCTCGACCTGAGCTCCAGCACGACCGATCCGCGGTCGGTGGCGCTGAGCTGGGAACGGTCACCCGACCAGTGGGTCACTCTGGTCGGCAACGGCAGCCTCGCCACCGAGACGGCGGTCTTCGGGCTCGCCGCGACGGTGGTGGACCAGCCCCAGCCGGTGCCGCTGCGGGTCCGGCTCGCCCCGGCCGGCTGGACGGTGGAGGCCTTCAAGGACGACCGCTTCCTCACCCTGCGCGGTTCCACCCCCGAGCAGACCCTCAGCCTCGAGATCGTCGAGAAGCGGACCCCGGATCTCCTGCATGACGTCATGGGGGCCCAGGAGGAACGGTCGGTTGCCGTCGGTGGGCGGGAAGCCACCCTGATCCGGACGGACAACGGCTGGTTCCTGGAGACTGAGGTGCCCGGCGGCGCAGTGGTCGACATCCAGGCTTCCCGGGTGCTCACGCCGGAGCAGGTGATCACGATCGCCGAGCAGGTGTCGGTGGTGCGTACGCGTTGACCGTCGACGGTGGCCGGGAAATCCCGTTCCCGGCCACCGATTGCATCGTCAGCCCGGCCGGACCGCCAGCATCAGCGACTGCGGGCCCCGGTCGAAACCCTCGGCCTCCCGGTCCAGCCGGGCGTGCAGGCTGAACCCGGCCGCCGTGAGCTGGTCGGCGACCCGGTCCGCCGACAGCCAGTGCACGTCGTACGAGACCGTGTGGCCGTACGCCGCCGTCAGCCGGTCCAGGCAGTCGCCGGCCTTGAACGCCAGCAGCAGCCGACCGCCCGGGGCGAGGACCCGGTGGAACTCGTCGAGGACGCCGGGCAGCAGGGCGGGCGGGATGTGGATGATCGAGTACCAGGCGACCAGGCCGGCGAGGGCGGCGTCCGGGAGCGGCAGGTGGGTCATCGAGCCGACCGCGAAGCGCAGCTCCGGGTGCTCCCGGCGGGCCACCGCCACCATGCCCGCCGACAGGTCCACCCCCGAGACGTCCAGCCCGAGGTCACGCAGGTGGGTGGTGATCCGCCCGGTCCCGCAGCCCACCTCGACCACCCGCCCGGCCGCGCCGACCTGCTCGGCGAACGCGGCCAGCATCGCCTGGTCCAGCGTCCCCTCCAGCACGCCGGGCAGCAGCCGGGCATAGTCCTCGGCAACGGTGTCGTACGCGTTCCGCGTCTCGGTCATCCACCCTGGTTCACTCACGATCGGGAACCCTAGCCCGCCCCACCCCCCACGAAGGGGGCACCCGGGCCGGGCGCGTCAAGATCGTCTGCACTTCACGGCGCCGACACGCCGTCGACAAGTGCGCTCAGCATCAGACGATCATGGGAGCCGAGGCGCACCGCCACCCTCACCGGTCCGGCGGAATCGTCCGACGCTCCTTCCTTCGGCTGCGCACCTCGTCCAGGTGCCGCTGCTGGTGCTGGCGGACCATCGCCTCCCAGACCTCCTGATCCTGGTCGGGATCCGGTGGGATCCACCGGTGTGAGTTGTCGCTGTAGTGAAAGCGCTCGTCCCCGCGCCCGAGCGCACTCACCGCACCCACCCCAGGAAGCGCCGGTGCAGCAACCCCGTCGGCACCCAGGTCAGGTCCTCGGTCGCCGACACCAGGCAGGACCCCAGGTAGAGGGCCAGTGACACGGGAGCGTCCTCGAACTCGGCCCGCAGCTCACCACGCCGGGTGGCACAGGGCCACGGACCGCCGCAGCTCCACATCGGCAGCACCGGACCGTGGGTGGTCACGGCAGACCGGGAGCCGTTCTTCTGCGGCTGGCGTACCGCCGGGATGATCGATCCCTCGGTGCGGCCGTCGATGAATCGGGCGGAGTCGCGCTCGACACCCGATCGGGTGATTCATTTATGTAATCAAGTTCGTAGCGCGCGTACCCCATGGGCAGTTCCTGCCGGCCCTGGCCGGCCGATCGGCACAGCTCGCGCGCGGATGCCGCACGTCCGGCACAGCCCGGGAAGCGCGAGAACGCCGCGAGCGCGGCAGGGAATCCCCTGCCGCGCTCGCGGGACGGTACGGACGTCAGCTGCAGCCGCTGGTGGAGCCGCAGCCCTCGCAGACGTAGCAGCTGCCGGCCGGCCGCATCTTGGTGCCGCAGGTGAAGCAGAGCGGCGCGTCGGCGGCCTTGCCGATCACGGCCTCCAGCAGTTCGGTGCTGGAACCAACCGCCGGCGCCGGCTTGACGGCGGCGACGTCCGCCAGCTCCTGCGCCGGCTGGGCGACCGGACCGCTCTTGGTCTCGGGCGCCTCGACCGGGGCGGAGGAGGCCATCGCGGTGAGGTCCGCACCGCTCGCCTCCGCCTCCGCCTCGGCCCGCAGCTGGGCGGCCCGCTCCTTGGCGGTGAAGATGCCCAGCTCCGCGCGGCGCTCGTACGGCAGGAAGTCCAGGGCCAGGCGACGGAAGATGTAGTCCATCACCGAGGCGGCCATCCGCACGTCCGGGTCGTCGGTCATGCCGGCCGGCTCGAAGCGCATGTTGGTGAACTTGCTGACGTACGTCTCCAGCGGGACGCCGTACTGGAGACCGATGGAGATGGCCACCGAGAAGGCGTCCATCACGCCGGCCAGGGTCGAGCCCTGCTTCGACATCTTGAGGAAGACCTCGCCGAGGCCGTCGTCCGGGTAGGACGAGGCGGTGAGGTAGCCCTCGGCGCCGCCGACCGAGAAGGAGACCGTCTGGGACGGGCGCTTCTTCGGCAGCCGCTTGCGCACCGGCCGGTACTCCACGACCTTCTCGACGACCGGCTCGGCGACCGCGGCCGGCGCCTCGGCGGCGGCCTTGTTCGGCTTCGCCACCGACAGCGGCTGGCCGACCTTGCAGTTGTCCCGGTAGATCGCCAGGGCCTTCAGGCCGAGCTTCCAGCCCTCGAAGTAGATCTTCTCGACGTCGGCGACGGTGGCCTGCTCCGGCATGTTGACCGTCTTGGAGATGGCGCCGGAGATGAACGGCTGGACCGCCGCCATCATCCGGACGTGCCCCATCGGCGCGATGGACCGCTCGCCCATGGCGCAGTCGAAGACCGGGTAGTGCTCCGGCTTGAGGCCGGGGGCGTCCACCACGTGGCCGTGGTCGGCGATGTGCTCGACGATCGCCTCGACCTGCTCCTCGGGGTAGCCGAGGCTGCGCAGGGCGCGCGGGACGGTCTGGTTGACGATCTGCATCGAGCCGCCGCCGACCAGCTTCTTGAACTTGACCAGCGCCAGGTCCGGCTCGACGCCGGTGGTGTCGCAGTCCATCATCAGGCCGATGGTGCCGGTCGGGGCGAGCACGCTGGCCTGCGAGTTCCGCCAGCCGAACTTGTCACCGACCTTGTTGCCCTGGGTCCACTGCCGGGTGGCCTCCCGCTGGATGGCGGTGGCCACGGTGCCCGACGGCTTGATCTCGTCGTTGGCGGCGGCGTGCTTGCGCATGACCCGCTTGTGCGGCTCGGCGTTGCGGGCGTAGCCGTCGTACGCGCCGACGATGCCGGCCAGCTCGGCCGAGCGGCGGTAGGCGGTGCCGGTCATCAGCGAGGTGATCGCCGCGGCGACCGAGCGCCCCTGCTCCGAGTCGTACGGCAGGCCGGAGGCCATCAGCAGCGCGCCGAGGTTGGCGTAGCCGATGCCGAGCTGCCGGTAGGCGCGGGTGGTCTCGCCGATCTTCTCGGTCGGGAAGTCGGCGAAGCAGATCGAGATGTCCATCGCGGTGATGACGAACTCGACGCTCTTGACGAACTTCTCCACCTCGAAGCCACCGTCGGCGCGGAGGAACTTCATCAGGTTGAGCGAGGCCAGGTTGCACGAGGAGTTGTCCAGGTGCAGGTATTCCGAGCACGGGTTCGACGCGGTGATCCGCCCGGTCTCCGGGCAGGTGTGCCAGTCGTTGATGGTGTCGTCGTACTGCAGGCCGGGGTCGGCGCACTCCCAGGCGGCCTGGGAGATGGTGTGGAAGAGCTTCTTGGCGTCGATCGTCTCGATGGTCTGCCCGTCGAGCCGGCCGCGCAGGTCGAAGCCGCCGCCGTTCTCCACCGCGGTCATGAACTCGTCGGAGACGCGGACCGAGTTGTTGGCGTTCTGGTACTGCACGCTGACGATGTCGGCGCCGCCCAGGTCCATGTCGAAGCCGGCGTCCCGCAGCGCGCGGATCTTGTCCTCCTCGCGCGCCTTGGTCGCCACGAACTCCTCGATGTCCGGGTGGTCCACGTCGAGGATGACCATCTTGGCGGCCCGCCGGGTGGCGCCACCGGACTTGATGGTGCCGGCCGAGGCGTCCGCGCCGCGCATGAAACTGACCGGGCCGGAGGCGGTGCCGCCGGAGGAGAGCAGCTCCTTGGAGGACCGGATGCGGGAGAGGTTGACCCCGGCGCCCGAGCCGCCCTGGAAGATCCGCCCCTCCTCCTTGTACCAGTCCAGGATGGAGTCCATCGAGTCGTCGACGGCCAGGATGAAGCACGCGCTGACCTGCTGCGGCGACGGCGTGCCCACGTTGAACCAGACCGGCGAGTTGAAGCTGAACACCTGGTGCAGCAGCATCCAGGTCAGCTCGTGGGCGAAGACCTCCGCGTCGGCGGCGGTGGCGAAGTAGCCGTACTCCTCACCGGCCTTGCGGTAGGTGCTGACCACCCGGTCGATCAGCTGCTTGAGCGACCACTCCCGCTGCTCGGTCCCCACCGCGCCCCGGAAGTACTTGGTGGTCACGATGTTGGCCGCGTTGACGCTCCAGGACTCGGGGAACTCCACCCCGCGCTGCTCGAAGTTGATCGAGCCGTCCCGCCAGTTCGTCATCACGACGTCCCGGCGCTCCCAGGCGACCTCGTCGTAGGGGTGTACCCCCTCGGTGGTCCACACCCGGTCGACCTTGAGCCCCGCGTTCGCGCCGGCCCGGGTCCGCGACTTGCTTGCTGTCACGCTCTCCCCCGCCATCTCATCCGCCCCCTCGTCTGCGCGGTCACCCACCGCGCGTTCGTCACTGTCAGAAATCAAGAAAAATCAACTGGTACGGCCGGCAGCCTCGGCGGCCCCCGCCACCGCGGCCTCCCGGGCCCGCGCGGCGTCCCGCAGCGTCTCGATCTCGCGCTCGAAGTCGGCGAGCGAGTCGAACGACCGGTAGACGCTGGCGAAGCGCAGGTAGGCGACCTCGTCCAGGTCCCGCAGCGGCCCCAGGATGGCGAGCCCGACCTCGTGGCTCGGGATCTCGGCGGCCCCCTTGGCCCGGACGGTCTCCTCGACCTTCTGGGCGAGCAGCGCGATCGAGTCGTCGTCGACCGGCCGCCCCTGGCACGCCTTGCGCACCCCGCCGATGATCTTCGTACGGCTGAACGGCTCGGTCACCCCACTGCGCTTGACCACCGCGAGCACCGCCTCCTCGACGGTGGTGAACCGCTTGCCGCACTCGGGGCAGGATCGCCGCCGCCGGATGAGCTGACCGTCGTCGGCCTCCCGCGAGTCGACGACCCGGGAGTCGGCGTGCCGGCAGTACGGACACCGCATCGCCTGACCTCCTTCATCGCGTCGCGGGCGCACCGGTGCGCTCCCGGGCACGCGTCAGCGCGACGGCGCCATCGTTCCGATGGTCGCCGCCGGGTCGACGGTACGGGAGTGCGGTCGGTAGTCGAACCCAACCTGTAGGCGACTTACGCCCGTGTGACTACTACATCTAGGGGTTGACCGTATGTCGTCGCCCAACCGAGGTCAAGTTGACCGGCGTGTCCGGCGCGTCGGCAGAATCACTCCCCCGCCCTCCTCCACCCTGGGTGCCGAAAGCCCAACGCTCGGCGGACGGGTGGGGTCACGGCGGGTCGCCGCTCGAACACCCGTACGAGACGACGTACCATTTATCAGAACAGGCGTACGGAATTCCAGGAATTCGGCCCGACACGCCGACAACAGGTCGTACAGATGTTTGAAAATGGCCCATCCCACCTATACGGTCAACCACACGACCGGACGGCGTGTCGCGTCGCACCGGGTCACCAGCACCACCGCATGCACCACGAGCCGCCGAGGCACCCCAGCGCCGACCAGGGAGGGACGGACGTGACCGAGGACCGGGCCAGCCGGCCGAAGAACCCGCAGCCGATCGACGGAGCGGGTCCGCCGGCGACCCGCCGCCCCCGCGCCGCGCGCAGCCGGACGGGCCAGCCCACCGTACGCCCCGTCACCCCGGTGGTCAGCAGCTTCCCCGACCCGGCGACGGTCGACCTGACCGCCCGGCAGCGGCGCATCCTGGAGTTCATCCGCACCTGGGTCGAGCGGCACGGCTACCCGCCGAGCGTCCGCGAGATCGGCGAGGCGGTCGGCCTGGTCTCCCCGTCCAGCGTCGCCTACCAGCTCAAGGAGCTGGAGAAGAAGGGCTTCCTGCGGCGCGACCCCAACCGCCCCCGGGCGGTCGACGTACGCGCGCCGAGCGACGCGGTCGACGACGAGCTGACCCGCTCGCAGCGCCCCACCCCGGCGTACGTGCCGATGCTGGGCCGGATCGCCGCCGGTGGCCCGATCCTGGCCGAGCAGGCCGTCGAGGACGTCTTCCCGCTCCCCCGCGAGCTGGTGGGCGAGGGCGAGGTCTTCATGCTCCAGGTCAAGGGCGACTCGATGCTCGACGCGGCGATCTGCGACGGCGACTGGGTAGTGGTCAGGCAGCAGCCCAACGCCGAGGCCGGCGACATCGTGGCCGCCATGCTCGACGGCGAGGCGACCGTGAAGACCTACCGCCGGCGCGACGGACACGTCTGGCTGATGCCGCAGAACCCGGCCTTCGACCCGATCCCCGGTGACGACGCCACCATCATGGGTCGCGTGGTGGCCGTGCTGCGCCGGATCTGACGCTCGACCCCCGGGTGACCGCCCCGAGCGGTGGTCACCCGGGCCACGCCGGTCAGTAGCGGTCGCCGCCGCGATACTCGCGCCCGCCGGGCACCTGGCCGTACTGGCCGCGACCGTCGTAACCGTTGGCGCGGCGGCCACCGCGTGGATCCTGGTGGCCCGGCTCCCGGCGGGGCGGTTCCGCGCGCCCGCCGCCGTACACGCCACCACCGCCGTGCGGGCGCCGCCGTACACGCCACCGCCCTGCGGCCGGCCACCGCCCGAGGGACGTCCGCCACCACCCTGGGCACGTCCGCCGCCGTAGACGCCACCGCCCTGGGGACGACCGGCACCACCGCCGTACACCCCGCCGCCGGCGGGGCGGGCCGGTGCGCCGCCGGCCGGGGCACCGCCGTACACGCCCGGCGGAGGGCTCTCCGGGCGACCGCCCCGGGGTGCGTCGAAGCCGCCGTTCGGCGGGAAGTCGTCGTCCTCCCGCTCCGGGGTCGGGTCGGCGGGGGCCGGCTTACGACGGGCCCGGAGGATGCCGAAGATGCCGGCGCCGACCATCAGCGCGCCGAGCACCCCGACGGCGGCGATCAGGTAGGTGATCTCGTCGAGGCTGAGCCCCTCCATCCAGGACTTCTGCGCCGACGGCTTGGCCGCCGCCCCGCCCGCCGCGGGCAGCGCCTCGACGCCCTGGGTCGACGGGGCGTAGCTCAGGATGTCGATCGGCTCGTCCTCGCCCATCTGCCCGCCGTCGGAGACGGTGACGAAGGAACGGCCGTCGGGAGTGTAGGAGATGGCCTCGCCGAACGGGTCGGCCAGCGGGGTGACCCGGGGCTTGCCGGTGGTCAGGGCGGCGACGATGTTGCCGCCCTTGACGTCGTACTCGAAGGCGTCGCCGTAGGTGCGCAGCACCACCTTGCTGCCGTCGGGCGAGCGGGCGGCACCGGTGACCAGGAGCTTGCCCGGGGCACCCATCCGCACCTCGGTGCTGGTCCTCGGGACGGTGACCTCGCCGACCTTGCGCATCGGTATCGCCTCGGGGTCACCCGACGCCTTGAACGCCGCCGTCGGCGTGAAGATCTCGGACTTGCCGGAGAGCGACTTGGTGATGATCAGCGGCTTGCCGTCGTCGCCGACCACCAGCGCCTCGGCGTCGCGCGCCTGCTGCTCCGGGTAGGACAAGCGGTGCAGCACCGGCTGCTTCGACCCGTTCAGCGGCATGGTCCAGACGGCGACCCGGGTCCGGCGTTCCTTGTTGGTCAGGTTGTCGCCGGTGTCGGCGATCCAGAGGGTCTTCTTGTCCGGCCCGAGCGCCAGGTCCTCGGTGTCACGGGGCCCGGGGTCGGTGTAGCGCACCGGCTCCCGGGCGATCCGGCACTTGGCGTCCAGATAGAAGACCCGCTTGCGGCTCTCCAGGTCGCTGCCGTCGTTGATGACGACATAGCCGGTGCTGGTGGCGACCAGACCGGACAGCTCGCGCAGCCGTTCGTCCTCGACGGTGCACTTCTTCTTGCCGGCCGGCGCCGCCGCCAGGGCGGCCGGGGCGGGCGCGGCCAGGACGGGCAGCGCCACGGTCGCCCCCAGCAGGCCGAGGGCAACCGTGACCGAGGAAACAGCACGGCGCATGGCGCCAAGTGTCGCATGCCCGGTCGGCCGGGCGGGTGACCCCGGACGGCTCAGCGGCCGGCGCCCACCCGCTCCTGGTCGACCAGCCGGTCACCGGCCCGGAACGGCGCCAGCTCCGCGGCGAGCGCCTCGCCCACCCGGACGTGCACCAGCGTCCCCTCCGGCAGGTGGGAGGTGCTCAGCACCTCGCCCTGCCGGTGCAGCCGGGCCACCAGGTCACCCCGGTCGTACGGCAGCACCGCGCGGACCTCGACCGCCGGGCGGGGCAGTCGCTCCTCGATCGCCGCCCGCAGCCCGTCGACGCCGCGTCCGCTGTGCGCGGAGACGAAGACCGCCTCCGGCCAGAGCCGCTTGAGCCGCAGCAGCGTCTCCTCGTCGGTGGCGTCGGTCTTGTTGACCACCAACAGCTCGGGCAGCCGGTCGGCGCCGACCTCGGCCAGCACCTCGTGGACCGCGCGGACCTGCTCCTCCGGGTCCGGGTGGGTGCCGTCGACGACGTGCACCACCAGGTCGGACTCGGCGACCTCCTCCAGGGTCGAGCGGAACGCCTCGACGATCTGGTGCGGCAGGTGCCGGACGAACCCGACCGTGTCGGAGAGCGTGTAGAGCCGGCCGTCGGCGGTGGTGGCCTTGCGGGTGGTCGGGTCCAGCGTGGCGAAGAGCGCGTTCTCCACCAGCACACCCGCCCCGGTTAGGCGGTTGAGCAGGCTGGACTTGCCGGCGTTGGTGTAGCCGGCGATGGCCACCGCGGGCACAGCGTTGCGGGAACGGCGGGCACGCTTGGTCTGGCGTACCGTCTTCATGCCCTTGATCTCCCGGCGCAGCCGGGCGATGCGGTGGCGGATCCGCCGCCGGTCGGTCTCCAGCTTGGTCTCACCGGGACCGCGCAGACCCACGCCGCCGCCGGCGCCGCCGCCGCGACCGGAACCACCGGTCTGTCGGGACAGCGACTCA
Organism: Micromonospora sp. R77; assembly: GCF_022747945.1. Lineage (NCBI taxonomy): Bacteria > Bacillati > Actinomycetota > Actinomycetes > Micromonosporales > Micromonosporaceae > Micromonospora > Micromonospora sp. R77. Next base: position 4,436,990 of record NZ_JALDST010000001.1, on the reverse strand, counting down.
CCCCAACCGCGCAGGCGCGGGAGCAGGTATTCGAGCTGGGCCAGCTCGACCTGCGCCTTACCTTCCTTGCTCTTGGCGTGCTGGGCGAAGATGTCGAGGATCAGCGCGGTCCGGTCGACGACCTTGACCTTGGTGCGCTGCTCCAGGTTCCGCAGCTGGGACGGGGAGAGTTCACCGTCGCAGATCACCGTGTCGGCGCCGGTGGAGAGCACCACCGCGCCGAGGTCGTCGACCTTGCCGCGACCGATGTACGTGGCCGGGTCGGGACGGTTACGGCGCTGGATCAGCCCTTCGAGCACCTGCGAGCCGGCGGTCTCGGCCAGCGCCGCGAGCTCGGTGAGGGAGTTGTCGGCGTCGTCCTGGGTGCCCTCGGTCCAGACGCCCACCAGGACGACCCGCTCCAGCCGCAGCTGGCGGTACTCGACCTCGGTGATGTCGGTGAGCTCGGTCGAGAGGCCGGGGACCCGCCGCAACGCCTGCCGCTCCGACAGCTCGAACTCACCGGTGGTGGCGTCGAGCTCGTCGTCCTCGAAGGGAACGTAGGTCTCCTGGTCTCGCAAACTGAGTCTCCCTTGTCCGTTCTGTCCGCTGGCGAGGGGTTTCGCGTACGTGTCAGACATCCTGACATGTGTCAACGCGGGACGCACCCGCTATATGCCCGTGACACACGGCCCCAAAAGCGGGGCCGGATGCCGGGCGACCTCGGCGGGCGGGTAGAAATGCGGGGCGAGCCGTTCAGCGTCGACGGAGGGATTTTCCGTGGCCATCACCCGCCTGCCGAGTGCCGGGTTCTCGATCACGATCCGGATCGCGGTGACCGCGGACGCCTCCTCGATCGGCCGCCTGACCACCGCGGTCGGCGAGGCCGGGGCGATCGTCACCGCGCTGGACGTCGTCGACTCCGACCCGACCAGCGTGATCGTCGACCTCACCTGCGACACCGCCGACGCGGGCCACGCCGACCAGGTGGTCGACGCGCTGACCGCGTTGGACGGCGTGGACGTCCGCAAGGTCTCCGACCGCACCTTCCTGCTGCACCTCGGCGGCAAGATCGAGGTGCACTCGAAGGTCGGCCTGCGCACCCGCGACGAGCTGTCCCGCGCGTACACCCCGGGGGTGGCCCGGGTCTGCATGGCGATCGCGGAGAACCCGGCCGACGCCCGCCGGCTGACCATCAAGCGCAACACCGTCGCGGTGGTCAGCGACGGCTCGGCGGTGCTGGGCCTGGGCAACCTCGGGCCGGCGGCCTCCCTGCCGGTGATGGAGGGCAAGGCCGCCCTGTTCAAGCGCTTCGGCGGGGTGGACGCCTGGCCGGTGGTGCTGGACACCCAGGACACCGACGAGATCGTGGCCATCGTGAAGGCGATCGCACCCGCGTACGGCGGGATCAACCTGGAGGACATCGCCGCGCCGCGCTGCTTCGAGATCGAGGCCCGGCTGCGCGAGGCGCTGGACATCCCGGTCTTCCACGACGACCAGCACGGCACCGCGATCTGCGTACTGGCCGCGCTGACCAACGCGCTGCGCGTGGTGGGCAAGCAGCTCGCGGACGTCCGGGTGGTCGTCTCCGGCGCGGGCGCGGCCGGCACCGCGATCATGAAGCTGCTGCTGCGCCAGGGCGTCGGCGACATCATCGCGTACGACCGGCAGGGCGCCCTGCACCGCGGCCTGCCGGACCTCAACCCGGCCTGGCAGTGGCTGGCCGAGAACACCAACAAGGAGAACTACTCCGGCGACCTGCCCGGCGCGGTACGCGGCGCGGACGTCTTCATCGGGGTCAGCGCACCGAACCTGCTCACCGGCGACGACGTCGCCACGATGGCCAAGGACGCGATCGTCTTCGCGCTGGCCAACCCCGACCCGGAGGTCGACCCGCGGGAGGCGCGCAAGCACGCCGCGGTGGTCGCCACCGGCCGCTCCGACCAGCCCAACCAGATCAACAACGTGCTCGCCTTCCCGGGCGTCTTCCGCGGCATGCTCGACGCGCACGCCGAGGAGTTCACCGAGGAGATGGCGATCGCCGCGGCCCGGGCCATCGCCGACGTGGTCGGCGAGGACAAGATCAACCCGACGGTGATCGTTCCGAGCGTCTTCGACTCCCGGGTCGCCCCCGCGGTCGCCGCCGCCGTCCGCGCCGCCGCCCAGAACCCCGCCACCACCCCGCCGCCGGCCGCCGACCCCGGCCCCGCCGACCTCCCCGAGATCGCCGCCACCGCCAGCGCCACCCCCTGACCCTCCGGCCCACCCCCTCACCCCCCGGCCCCCTTCTCGGCGTTGATCAAGAGGTTTCCGTCGGGAACCGACCCGGAATCCGACCCAACCTTCCTGCTCAACCGGCCCACCCGGCCCGTACACGCCCGCGCTGCGTTGATCATGGGGTTGGCCGGGTCGAATCGGGACAGAACGACCAGCCAAGTCCATGATCACCGCGAGGAGGGCGGGGGCGGGGGTCAGGGGTGGGGCTGGGCGGCGAAGTGGGTGGTGTGGGTGGTGATCAGGTCGGGGTGGGTCAGCGGGAGGTCGTGACCGGCGCCGGGGATGACCTCCACCCGGATGGACCGGTTCCGGGCGGTCAGGTGGGCGGCGAGGGCGGGGGCGTCGTAGAGCTGGCTGCGTGCGCCGAGCAGCACCAGGGCCGGTACGGCGAGGCGGCGCAGCTCGTCGTCGGTGACCGGCGGGGGCACCGGGTGCCGACGACGGAAGCCGAAGGTGGCGCGCATGAGTGCCATCAGTTCGTCGTCGCGGAGGGTCGCGTTGCGCAGCAGCCGGGCGGCGGCCCGGCGTACCGGCGCGGGGGCCAGCCCGGCCACGCCGGAGAGCAGCACCCAGGCGAGGAAGCGGCCGCCGACCCGACCGAAGCCCGCCGGGTCCAGCAGGACCAGGCCGGCCAGCCGGTCGGGGGCGTGCAGCGCGTGCCGCAGCGCCACCCAGCCGCCGAAGGAGCAGCCGACGAGGTGGACCCGGTCGACGGACAGGCCGGCGAGGACCTCGTCGAGCCAGCGCGCCCAGTCCCCGGCCCCGTCGAGCGGGCGCGACTGCACGGAACGGCCCGGTTCGCCCACCGGCTCGACGGCGATCACCGGCCGGTCGCGGCCCAGGCGGCGGACGTACGGGTGCCAGCTCAGCGCGTTGCCCCCGGCACCGGGCAGCAGCACGAACGGCACCGCGTCGCCGTCGCCGTACCGGTAGACGCGGGTGGTCCCGAAGCTGGTCGGCAGGTCGACGGCGACCGCCTCGGCGGGCCACACCCGCAGCCGCACCCGCTCGTACGCGTCGAGAAACCGCTCCCGCGCTCGGTCACTGGTGAACCCGCTGATCGCCGCGACTGTCACGATGACTCCGTCCGCCGTTTGATGATACGACCGTATCATCAAAACCGAAGGGGGTGTCATGCCGAAACGGGTCGACCACGAGCAGCGGCGCCGGCAGATCGGTGACGCGCTGCTGCGCATCGCCAGCAGCCGGGGCCTGCAGTCGGCGAGCATGCGCGAGGTGGCCGCCGAGGCGGGCGTCTCGCTACGGCTGGTGCAGTACTACTTCCACACCAAGGAGGAGCTGCTGCTGACCGCACTCGGCTATCTCGGCGAGCAACTGGCCGCCCGGGTCGAGGACCGGATCCGCGCGCTCGGGCCGGTCACCCCGCGCAGCGTCGTGTACGGCACGCTCATCGCCGTCCTGCCCACCGACGACGAGAGCCGACGCCTGACCCGGGCGTACACCGGCTACTACACCCTGGTGTTCAGCGAGCCCGACCTCGCCGAGCGGCACGGCGCGACGTATCCCGACAAGATCGAACGGCTGCTCGGCGGGCAGTTGCGGCAGGCACAGCAGAACGGCGAGGTCGACCCGCGCCTGGACCCGGAACTCACCGCGGCGGGGCTGCTCGCCCTCACCAACGGGCTCGGCTCCAGCGTGCTCGGCGGGCAGCGCGACGGACCTGCGGCGCTCGCGGTCCTGACCTACCACCTCGACCGGGTGTTCACGCCCCCGGCGCGGGCAGCGTGATCTCGCCGGTGGCGACCAGCACGGCCGGGCCGGACAACCAGCAGGAGTCGTCGGTGACGGTCACCGTGAGCCGGCCACCGGGGACGTCCACCGCCACCGTGCCGGTGTCCCGGGCGGCGTCGCGCAGGGCCACCGCGGCGACCGCGCAGGCGCCGGTGCCGCAGGAGAGCGTCTCCGCCGAGCCCCGCTCGTAGACCCGCATCAGCACGTGGGAGTCGGTGCCGTCCACCGGCTCACCCGGCGCGGTGAACTCGACGTTCACCCCGGCCGGGAAGACCCCGGCGTCGAAGTCCGGTGCCCGGGTCAGGTCCAGGCCGGCCAGGTCGAGCCCGGCCGGCAGTGCGCAGACCAGGTGCGGGTTGCCGACGTCCACCGCCGCGCCGGGCAGGGTCAGGTGGCCCAGGGTGGCGGTCGACGCGTCGTACACCCGGGGGCGGCGCATCTCGACGGCGATGGCCTCGCCGTCGAGCCGGGCCCGGACCAGGCCGGCGCGGGTGGCCACCGGCAGGGTCGCGCCGGACGGCGCGGCCAGCCCGGTCGCCAGCAGGTAGCGGACGAAGACCCGGGCGCCGTTGCCGCACATCTCGGCGAACGAGCCGTCCGAGTTCCAGTAGTCCATGAACCACTCGGCGTCGCCGGCCAGGGCGGCGCCGTCGGGGTGCTTCGCGGCCCGGACGACGCGCAGCACGCCGTCGCCGCCGATCCCGCGGCGCCGGTCGCAGATCGCCGCGACCAGCCCCGGGGTCAGGTCGAGCTGCCCGTCCGGATCGGGCAGGATCACGAAGTCGTTGCCGGTGCCGTGGCCCTTGGTGAACTCCACGCCCCCATCATTCCCGATGGTCGGCCACCACCCGCAGCGCAGTCCCGACGAGCTCCGGCGCAGCCGAGTCCAGCCAGTGGATCCGCCGGTCCCGGCGGAACCAGGACCGCTGCCGGCGGACGAAACGGCGGGTCGCCCGGACCGTCTCGTCGTGCGCCTGCGCCTCCGACAGCTCCCCCGCCAGGAACCGCAGCACCTGCTGGTAGCCGAGCGCCCGGCTGGCCGTCCGCCCCGCCGGCAGACCCTGCCCGACCAGCTCGCGGGTCTCCGCGATCAGGCCGTCCGCCCACATCCGGTCCACCCGCAGCGCGATCCGCTCGTCCAGCTGCGCGGTGTCCAGGTCGACGCCGACCTGCACCGACGGGTAGTACGGCGTCGGCTCCGGCAGGGAGGCGGTGAACGGCGCCCCGGTCAGCTCGATCACCTCCAGGGCCCGGACGATCCGCCGGCCGTTGCCGGGCAGGATGCCGGCCGCCGCCGTCGGGTCGGCGTCGGCCAGACGGGCGTACAGCGGGGCGGGACCGACGGCGGCCAGCTCCGCCTCCAGCCGCTCGCGCACCGCCGGGTCGGTGCCGGGGAACTCGAACTGCTCCAGCACCGCCCGAACGTAGAGACCCGAGCCGCCGACCAGCAGCGGCACCCGACCCCGGGCCAGGATGTCGTCGATCGCCGCCCGGGCCAGCTTCTGGTATTCCGCGACGCTCGCCGGCTCGGTCACCGGCCAGATGTCCAGCAGGTGGTGCGGCACGCCCTCCCGCTCCGCCGGGGTCAGCTTCGCGGTGCCGATGTCCATGCCCCGGTAGAGCTGCATCGAGTCGGCGTTGACCACCTCACCGTCCAGCGCGTGCGCCAGGGCGATGCTCAACGCCGACTTGCCGGCGGCGGTCGGCCCGACCACCGCGATCACCGTCATGCCCGCGCCCAGTTCGCCACGAAGTAGGCAACGCCGTAGGGGGCCGAGTGGTGGCTCAGCTCGCCGCGCCAGTCGCCGCCCGCCGCGCGGACCGCGCCCGCCAGCACCTGCCAGGCCGCCCGGCCGGCGACCTTCAGCTCCGCCGACTCCACCGGGTCCAGGCCGAGCAGGGCCTCGGCGTCCGCGCCGGCCAGGGCCCGGGCGACCCCCTCGTCGTACGCCTCGGCGCGTGGGTCGTCGTAGCCGGGCGACTTCGACCCCAGGCAGGCCGACCCGTCCCCCATCACCAGCAGCGCCCACGGTTGCTGCGCGGACCCCATCCGGGCTCCCCGGGCGGCGCAGTCCAAGGTCGGGGCGTCCGCCGCCACGGTGGCCATCCGCCACGTCGTCGGACGCCCGGGTGGCGTCCGACGCAGCAGCCAGGCGCCGACGAGCAGGCTCAACGGCAGTTCGTCGGTGCCGGCCGGCGGACGGTCCACGCCGGGGACCCGCTCCGGCGGGTGTTCGTCGCGGGGGTCCTGGCCCGGCGACGCGCCCAGCTCGACCGTCAGCGGCAGTCCCCACGGCGCGAAGCTGCCCCGGAACGGCCGGGACAGGTCGGCGGTGCGGTCGCCCCCGCCGATCACGACGACGGTGCGCGCGCCCGTGGCGTACAGACCGGCGACGGCGGCGTCGGCGGCGGCGCGGAGCTCGTCCAGCTCGGGCGCGGCGGCGCCGGCCAGCTCGGGCACGATCAGGGGCGGATGGGGGCAGACGGCGGCGGCGACCAGGGGCACCCGTTCACCGTATCCGCATCCCCCGGTGCGTCCCCGCGCCGATCCGGTCATCCGGGTCTAGGACACCGTATGGTCACGGTCGGCGACAGGCGCTCGACGGCGACGGGGGCGGACCTGTGACAATGCCGGGAGTAACTTTGCTGCGCCGTGGCGGCGCGCGCCGGGGACACCCCGTCGACGCCGGGAGAACGAGGATGGGCACATGAGCGACTGGACTGCCTTCGGACGGGTGGACGCGGACGGCACCGTGTACGTCAAGACGGCCGAAGGCGAGCGGGTGGTCGGATCCTGGCAGGCGGGGGCCCCGGAGGAAGGGCTGGCCCACTTCGCCCGCCGCTTCGCCGACCTGGTGACCGAGGTGGACCTGACCGAGGCCCGGCTCAACTCGGGCGCGGCGGACGCCGGGCACTCCCTGACCACGATCAAGCGGATCCGGGCCTCCCTGGCCGAGGCGCACGTCGTCGGCGACATCGACGGACTGGCCGCGCGGCTGGACAAGCTCACCGAGGTGGCCGAGACCAAGGCCGGCGAGGCGAAGGCCGCCAAGGAGGCCGCCCGGGGCGAGGCCCTCGCGCGCAAGACCGCCCTGGTGGAGGAGGCCGAGAAGCTGGCCGCCGAGTCGACCGGCTGGAAGACCGCCGGGGACCGGCTCAAGGAGATCCTCGACGAGTGGAAGACCATCCGCGGCGTCGACAAGAAGACCGACGGTGAGCTGTGGAAGCGGTTCGCCGCCGCCCGGGACGGCTTCACCCGCCGGCGCGGTGCCCACTTCGCCTCCCTCGACCAGCAGCGCAAGCAGGCGCAGACGGTCAAGGAGGAACTGGTCGCCGAGGCCGAGAAGCTGAAGGAGTCCACCGACTGGGCGGTCACCGCCAACCAGCTCAAGGACCTGATGGCCCAGTGGAAGGCCGCCCCGCGCGCCTCCAAGGAGGCCGAGCAGAAGCTCTGGGAACGGTTCCGCGCCGCGCAGGACGACTTCTTCACCCGGCGCAGCGAGGTCTTCTCCGCCCGCGACAACGAGCAGCGCGCCAACCTGGAGCGCAAGCAGGCCCTGCTCGCCGAGGCCGAGGCGCTCGACGTCGAGGGCGACCCGAAGGGTGCCCAGGCGAAGCTGCGGGACATCCAGGCGCAGTGGCACGAGGCCGGCCGGGTGCCCCGGGAGGCCGCCGCCGGGCTGGAGCGCCGGCTGCGCGCCGTCGACGACAAGGTCCGCGAGGTGATGGACTCGGCGTGGCGGCGTACCACCCCGCAGGACAACCCGCTGCTGGCGCAGATGCGGGCACAGGTCGCCGAGGCCGAGGAGCGGCTGGCCCGGGCGCAGGCCGCCGGCGACGCCCGCCGGGTCAAGGAGGCCGAGCAGGCCCTCGCCTCGAAGCGGCAGTTCCTCCAGCTCGCCGAGCAGGCCGGCTGACCCTGATCCACCCCGGAAGCCCCGGTCCCCCCTCAGGAGGACCGGGGCTTCCGCCCGTCCACCCCACCCCATCCCGCCCCACCCCACCCCCGAGCCGCTGATTCACGGAAAGAGTGGCTATCCATCGTTCGGTGACCACTCTTTCCGTGAATCAGTGGGAACCAGGGTGGGGGCGGTGGGGTGGGGGGTGGGAAAGCGCGGTCCCGGGGAGGTTCGCGGGGGTCTGTTGACGGGCGGGGGTGGGCTGATCAGAATGGCGGCAGAGCCAGGTTCACCCACCGACGCGAGGGCACCGGCGGCGCGCAGTGCCGCCGCGGGACGCGCCGGTGATCGCCGCGAGTGGCCGTCCACGTGACACGGCCCGGTGCGCGCTGTCCGCGTACTCGATGACGAGCGGGCCGTCTCCCCCTGGTCTCACCGCCCGCGGCGCCTGCGCGGCGCGGGCATCCGAAGTGGAGCTCGCATGCACCGACCCACCGCCCTCGGCGGCGCGTTCACCGCGCTCGCCACCGCCGCGGCCGGCGTCCTCGTCGCCGCGGCCGTCAGCACCACCCCGGCCGCCGCCGCTGTCGGCGGCACCGGCACCGGCTACCTGCACACCAACGGCAACAAGATCGTCGACAGCACCGGGGCCACCGTCCGGCTCACCGGGATCAACTGGTTCGGCATGGAGACCGACAACAAGACCTTCCACGGTCTGTGGTCGAGCAACCCGTGGCGCGGCCAGCTCGACACGATGGCCCGGCTGGGCTACAACACGCTGCGCGTCCCGTGGTCGGACGACGCGGTGAAGCCGGGCGCGACGGCCAGCGGGATCAACGACTTCGTCAACCCGGACCTGGTCGGGCTCTCCCCGCTGCAGATCCTCGACAAGGTCGTCGACTACGCCGGCAGCAAGGGGATGCGGATCATCCTGGACCGGCACCGGCCCACCTCGGCCGGGCAGTCGCCGCTCTGGTACACCTCGACGGTCTCCGAGGCGACCTGGATCGCCGACTGGAAGATGATGGCACAGCGGTACGCGAACAATCCGACGGTGATCGGCGCGGACCTGCACAACGAGCCGCACGCCGAGGGCACCAACCCGGCCGCCACCGGCGCCTGCTGGGGCTGCGGCGACACCGCCCGGGACTGGCGGCTCGCCGCCGAGCGGGCCGGCAACGCGATCCTCGGGGTGCAGCCGAACTGGCTGATCTTCGTGGAGGGGGTGAGCTGCCCCAGCGGCGGCCTGTCGAACGTCTGGGACGGCGACACCAGCAACGACGAGGACTGCGGCTGGTGGGGCGGCAACCTGTCGAAGGCGGGCCAGTTCCCGGTCCGGCTGAACGTGGCGAACCGGCTGGTCTACTCCCCGCACGAGTACGCCACCTCGGTCTACCACCAGGCCTGGTTCGACGACCCGACCTACCCGGCGAACATGCCGGCGATCTGGGACAGGTACTGGGGCTACCTCTACAAGCAGAACATCGCGCCGATCATGATGGGCGAGTTCGGCACCACGCTCCAGGACCCGAAGGACAAGGTCTGGCTGCAGAACCTGCTGGCGTACACCGGCAGCGGGGTGAACGGGATGTCCTTCACCTACTGGTCGTGGAACCCGAACTCGGGTGACACCGGTGGCATCGCCAACGACGACTGGACCACGATCAACCAGGCGAAGCAGGACATCATCTCGCCGTACCTGATCCCGCCGGTCGGTGGCGGCACCAACCCGTCGCCGACGACCGGCCCGACCGGCTCGCCGACGCCGACCCCGACGCCGACCGGCTCGTCCTCGCCGACGCCGACCCCGCCGGTTCCGTCCGGCGCCTGCACCGCCAGCTACAAGCAGGTCAACGCCTGGGCCGGTGGCTTCCAGGGCGAGCTGACCGTGAAGAACACCGGCACCGGCGCGGTCAACCCGTGGTCGGTGACCTGGGCCTGGCCGTCCGGGGTGACCCTGGCCAGTGGCTGGAACGCCACCGTGACGCAGTCCGGCAGCACGGTCACCGCCGCCGCTCCCGACTGGGCGAAGTCCCTGGCCGCGGGCGCCTCGGTGACCATCGGCTTCACCGCCAACGGCGCCGCCTCGGCACCCGCCACGGTGAAGCTCAACGGCACCTCCTGCTGAGCACGACGACGGCCGGGGCCCCACGGGGTCCCGGCCGTCGCCGGCCGGTCAGTGCGCGGCGCAGCCGGTGGTCGGCGCGGGTGCCGCGGCCGGCGCACCGACCGTCGGCAACCCGAGCAACACCCCGGGGGTACGCGGGGAGCGTCCCGCCTCGGCCGCGTCGCCGGCCCGGGTACGCCGGTGCGACAGCGGCTCGCCGTCGGCGTTGAGGTGGTGCGGGGCGGCGTAGGTGACGACGGTGTGCACGATGTCGCCGGGGCGGATCGTCCCCGCCAGGGAACCCGCGTCGAAGTGGACGAGGCGGCCGTCGCGGGCGCGGCCGGACATCCGGCCGGTGCGCTCGTCCTTGCGGCCCTCGCCGACGGCGACCAGCACCTCGACGGTCTCCCCCACCAGCTTCCTGTTCTCCGCCCAGGTGATCTCCTCGACGCAGGCGATCAGCCGCTCGTAGCGTTCCTGCACGACCTGCTTGGGCAGCTGGCCGTCCATGGTGGCGGCGGGCGTGCCGGGGCGCTTGGAGTACTGGAAGGTGAACGCCGACGAGAAGCGGGCCGCCCGGACCACGTCGAGGGTCTTCTCGAAGTCGGCGTCGGTCTCGCCGGGGAAGCCGACGATGATGTCGGTGGTGATCGCCGCGTCGGGCATCGCCGCCCGCACCTTCTCGATGATCCCCAGATACTTCTCCGACCGGTACGACCGGCGCATCGCCTTCAGCACGTCGTCCGAGCCGGACTGCAACGGCATGTGCAACGAGTGGCAGACGTTCGGCGTCTCGGCCATCGCCGCGATCACGTCGTCGGTGAAGTCCTTCGGGTGCGGGCTGGTGAACCGGACCCGCTCCAGCCCGTCGATGTCGCCGCAGGCGCGCAACAGCTTGCCGAAGGCGTACCGGTCACCGAACTCGACGCCGTAGGAGTTGACGTTCTGCCCGAGCAGGGTCACCTCCAGCACGCCCTCGTCGACCAGGGCGCGCACCTCGGAGAGGATGTCGCCGGGGCGGCGGTCCTTCTCCTTGCCGCGCAGCGACGGCACGATGCAGAACGTGCAGGTGTTGTTGCAGCCGACGGAGATCGACACCCAGCCGGCGTAGGTGGACTCGCGGCGGGTGGGCAGCGTGGAGGGGAAGACGTCGAGGGATTCGAGGATCTCCACCTCGGCGGCGGTGTTGTGCCGGGCCCGTTCCAGCAGCACCGGCAGCGAGCCGATGTTGTGGGTGCCGAAGACCACGTCCACCCAGGGGGCCTTGCGGACGATGTCGCCGCGGTCCTTCTGGGCCAGGCAGCCGCCGACCGCGATCTGCATCCCGGGGTGCTTGTCCTTGACGGGACGCAGGTGACCCAGGTTGCCGTAGAGCCGGTTGTCGGCGTTCTCCCGGACGGCGCAGGTGTTGAACACCACCACGTCGGGGTTCTCGTCGACCTCGGCGGCGCGCACGTAACCGGCCTGTTCGAGCAGGCCGGAGATGCGCTCGGAGTCGTGCACGTTCATCTGGCAGCCGTACGTGCGCACCTGGTAGGTGCGCGGGCTGCCCGCGGCTGCGGTAGTCATGACGTGCACAGCGTATCCGGGCCGGACCGGTCGGACCGCACGAGGATGAGCGGGTCGACCCCGGCCGGCGGACGGCGGACGAGCCGTCCGCGCGGCGGGTCGGTCCGGGCGGCCGGCCGGCGGGAGCGGGTCGGCCGGGCCCGGACGGGTCAGGCCGCAGCGAGCGCGGGCCGGACCGAGTCGGGCGCCCATCGCGAGCGGTGGCACTGCGACCAGCCCCGGCAGCCGGGCTGCGCCACGCTGCACAGCCGCTGGCCGGTGAGCACCTCACCGTCGTCGGTCTCGGTGACGTCGAAGTGCACCGGGCGGATCGTGCCGTCCGGGGCCACCAGCAGGTGCCGGCCGGCGTCGAGGGTGTCGTCCCGCATCAGGCAGTTGCGGTCCAGCAGCCGGGCCAGCGCCGCGATGCCGGGCAGTTCGGGCAGCCGCTCGGGCACCCCGTAGCAGTCGACCACCGTGCCGAACTCGCCCGGCGTCTCCCACACGTCGCAGATCACCGCGTACGTGGGCAGCCGGGCCGGATCGGCGACGGCGAGGGGCATCACCACCCGGCCGAGCGCCTCGGCCAGCGCGGGGTACACCTCCACCGGTGCCGCCCCGTCGATTCTCCAGTTCCACAGCTCGGTCATGCCGCCTCCTCGCTGTGCTCGTCCCACCGGCCTCCGGATCGGGCCTTACTCACGATGGTGGGGGGCATATGACCTCAGCCGGGGGCAAGTTACCGGTCTGTGACCATTCCGGGCAAAATTTCCCAGAGCGCCGTTGCTCCGAGTAGCGGGAAGATGACAGTTTATCGGGTATGGTGCCGAATCCGCGGCACGGATCGCGGGGGTCAGCGGCACGGATCGTTGGGGGGCAGCGGCACGGATCGCGGGGGTCAGCGGACCCGGATCAGCCGGTCGCTCGCGGGCAGCAGCTCGCCGATCACCGTCCCGCCGGGCACCTCACCGGCGACCAGCAGCCCACCGGAGGTCTGCGCGTCGGCCAGCAGCAGCCGCTCCGCCTCGTCCACGCCGCCGAAGTCGGTCCACGGGGTCACCCACTCCAGGTTGCGGCGGGTGCCGCCGCTGACGTACCCGTCCCGCAGCGCCTCCCGCGCGCCCGGCAGGTAGGGCACCCGGGCCGCGTCGATCGCGACCGTGAGCCGGCTCGCCCGGGCCAGCTTCGAGGCGTGCCCCAGCAGGCCGAAGCCGGTGACGTCGGTGCCGCAGCGGATGCCCGCCGCCACCGCCGCCCGGGCGGCGTCCCGGTTCAGCGCGGCCATCGAGGCGACCGCCTCGGCGAACCGCTCCCCGGTCGCCTTGTGCCGGGTGTTCAGCACCCCGACGCCGAGCGGCTTGGTCAGCGAGAGCGGCAGACCGGCCCGGCCGGCGTCCAGGGTGATCAGCTCCTCGGGGCGGACGATGCCGGTGACGGCCAGGCCGTACTTGGGTCCGTCGTCGTCGACGCTGTGCCCGCCGGCCAGGTGGCAGCCGGCCTCCCGGGCCACGTCCTGGCCGCCGCGCAGCACCTCCCGGGCCAGCTCCAGCGGCAGCTTCTCGCGCGGCCAGCAGAGCAGGTTCAGCGCGACCAGCGGGGTGCCGCCCATCGCGTACACGTCGGAGAGCGCGTTGGCCGCGGCGATCCGGCCCCAGTCGTACGCGTCGTCGACGACCGGGGTGAAGAAGTCGGCGGTGGTGACCAGCCCGGTCCGCTCGTCCAGCCGGACCACCGCGGCGTCGTCGCCGTGGTCCAGCCCGACCAGCAGGTCGGCGGTGCCGGTGGCGGGGCCCAGACCGGCCACCATCGCCTCGAGCTCCCCGGGCGGGATCTTGCAGGCGCAGCCGCCACCGCGGGCGTGATCGGTCAGCCGAACCGGGTCCGTCATCCCCTCATGATCTCCGGCGGACGTGGTCAGTGCCACTCGGGCGGCCGGCACGCTGTCGAATCCGGACTACCGGCGACGATCGTCGCCGGTGTTACCGCACCGTGACCGTCTCGGTTGCGTCCGGGCACGTGGCCCCGCCTACAGTTGCCGAACCGGGGGCCGTCACGGCGGCTCCCCACCGGCGCAGATGACGACAGGGACGGTGTACGACGTGACGACGGGCGAACCGCTCATCGTGCTGGACTCGGTGAACAAGCACTTCGGGCCGCTGCACGTGCTCCAGGACGTCTCGCTGTCCGTGGGCCGGGGTGAGGTGGTCGTGGTGATCGGCCCGTCCGGCTCCGGCAAGTCGACGCTCTGCCGGGCGATCAACCGGCTGGAGCCGATCGACTCCGGCACGATCACCTTCGACGGCACCCCGCTGCCGGCCGAGGGGAAGCGCCTCGCCGCGCTGCGCAGCGAGGTCGGCATGGTCTTCCAGTCGTTCAACCTCTTCGCGCACAAGACCATCCTGGAGAACGTCACCATCGGCCCGATCAAGGTCCGCAAGGAGAAGCCGGCCGCCGCCCGCGAGCGCGGCCTGGCCCTGCTGGACCGGGTCGGCATCGCCAACCAGGCCGACAAGTACCCGGCGCAGCTCTCCGGCGGCCAGCAGCAGCGGGCCGCGATCGCCCGCGCGCTGGCCATGCAGCCCAAGGCGATGCTCTTCGACGAGCCGACCAGCGCGCTGGACCCGGAGATGGTCGGCGAGGTGCTCGACGTGATGACCTCACTGGCCCGCGAGGGCATGACCATGGTCGTGGTCACCCACGAGATGGGCTTCGCCCGGCACGCCGCCAACCGGGTCATCTTCATGGCCGACGGGAAGCTCGTCGAGGACGCGGCGCCGGAGGAGTTCTTCGCCAACCCGCGCAGCGAGCGGGCCCGCGACTTCCTCTCGAAGATCCTGACGCACTAGTCGTCCGTAGTGGAGACCGTCGTCCCCCGACGGACTCCGTCGAAGAAGGAGAAGAGTATGCGTATGAAGCGCGTGGCGGCGGTTGCCGCGGCGGCCACCCTGGCCCTCGGCATGAGCGCCTGCGGGGGCGACGGGGACAGCGGTTCCGGCAGCGGGGGCGGCAAGGGCATCGTCGGTAAGGCGCAGAGCCAGAAGAAGCTCGTCATCGGCGTCAAGGCCGACCAGCCGGGTCTGGGTCTGCAGACCGGCAGCAACTACGAGGGCTTCGACGTCGAGATCGCCAAGATCGTGGCCAAGGGCCTGGGCGTCGACGCGAACAACATCGAGTGGAAGACGACCGTCTCCGCCAACCGTGAGCCCTTCATCCAGCAGGGCACCGTCGACCTGGTCGTGGCGACGTACACGATCAACGACGAGCGCAAGCAGAAGATCAACTTTGCCGGTCCGTACTTCATCGCCGGCCAGGACCTGCTGGTCAAGGCGGACTCCACGCTGGCCGGTCCGGAGGCGCTCGACGGCAAGACGGTCTGCTCGGTGACCGGCTCCACCCCCGCCAAGCGGATCCAGACCGAGCACCCGAAGGCCAAGCTCCAGCAGTTCGACTCGTACTCCAAGTGCCTGCCGCTGCTGGAGAACGGCCAGGTCGACGCGGTCACCACCGACGACATCATCCTTGCCGGCTACGCCGCGCAGTCCCAGTACGCCGGCAAGTTCAAGGTGGTCGGCAAGCCCTTCTCCACCGAGCCGTACGGCATCGGCCTGAAGAAGGACGACAAGGCCGGCTGCGAGAAGGTCAACGAGATCCTCAAGGCCGCCGCGTCGGACGGCTCCTACAAGACCGCCTGGGACACCACCCTGGGCAAGAGCGGCAAGGCCGCGCCCGAGCTGGACACCACCAAGCTGACCAACTGCGGCAGCGTCTGACCGTTCCGGGGCCGGCACCCGTCCGGGTGCCGGCCCCGGTCTGTCACGACGCCGACGACGCGCCCCGGGAGTCGACGCATGCACGTATTCGCTGATCCGACCAACTTCGACGCGTACGTGTCGGGTTTTCTCTGGATCCTCAAGCTGACCGGTGCGTCGGCGGTTTTCGCGCTGGTGCTCGGCGTGCTACTCGCCGCGTTCCGGGTCTCCCCGGTGCCGGTGCTGCGCGGCTTCGGTGCCGCCTGGGTGAACATCTTCCGTAACACCCCGCTGACGCTGATCGTCTTCTTCTGCTTCTTCGGCCTCTACTCCACGCTGGGGCTGCGACTCTCCGACGACCTGGACCGGAACAACTACTGGCTCGGCGTCATCGGTCTGTCCGTGTACACCGCCGCGTTCGTCTGCGAGGCGGTCCGCTCCGGCGTCAACACCGTCCCCGCCGGCCAGGCCGAGGCGGCCCGGGCGATCGGACTGACCTTCTTCCAGACCCTGCGCATCGTGATCCTGCCGCAGGCCGGCCGTGCCGTGGTGGCGCCGCTGGGCAGCGTGCTCATCGCGCTCTGCAAGAACGCCACGATCGTCGGCACGATCGGGCTGATCGAGGCGTCCAGCGTGATGAAGGACCTGCTCAACAGCAACGGTGACGCGGTCATCCCGATCTTCGCGGTCTTCGCCGGCACCTTCGCCGCGATCCTCATCCCCACCGGCTACTTCTTCGGCTGGCTGGCCAACCGTCTGGCGGTGAAGCGCTGATGAGCACCAGCAACGTCCTCTACGACCACCCGGGGCCGCGCGCCCGCGTCCGCAACGCGGTGCTCAGCGTCCTCTTCGGCCTCGGCCTGGTCGCGCTGCTGTGGTGGGTCTACACCAAGTTCGACCAGGCCGGCCAGTGGGAGGGCCGGCTCTGGGAGCCCTTCACCCGCGTCACCACCTGGACCGAGTTCATCCTGCCCGCCCTCTGGCAGACCCTGTTGGCTGCGGGCACCGGCATGGTGCTGTCGCTCGCCTTCGGCATCGTCTTCGCCGTCGGACGGCTCTCCGACCACTGGTGGATCCGGGTACCGGCCGGCGTGGTGGTGGAGTTCTTCCGGGCCGTGCCGCTCCTGCTGATGATCTTCTTCATCTTCTACGGCGTGCCGTTCCTCATCCAGGGACCGGTGACCGCGTTCACCGCCGTGGTCGCCGGCCTGACCCTCTACAACGGGTCGGTGCTGGCCGAGGCGTTCCGCGCCGGCATCCGGTCGATCCCGCGCGGCCAGTCCGAGGCCGCCTACGCGGTGGGCATGCGCAAGAGCCAGGTGATGCGGCTGATCCTGGTGCCGCAGGCCGCCCGGGCGATGCTCCCGGTGATCGTCAGCCAGCTCGTCGTACTGCTCAAGGACACCGCGCTCGGCTACATCGTGGCCTTCCCCGAGTTGCTCGCCCGCGGCGTCAACGACCTCTCCGCGAACTACGGCAACGTGGTGGCCGCCGCGATCGTGGTGGCGCTGATCTACATCCTGCTGAACTCGCTGCTCACCGCCCTGGCGAACTGGCTCGACGGGCGTACCCGCCGGCGGGCGTTCCGGATCCCCCGGCAGACCGCCCCGGACTCGACCCCGGCCGGCGGGTCCACCGTCGCCGAGCCGCAGGGCTGACCCACCCCGTTACGCGACATGGCGGTACCCCGGTCACCGGGATACCGCCATGTCGGCGTAGTGGCGGGGGTGGGGCTCAGCGGGCGATCTCGGTGACGCGGGACTCGCGGACCACGGTGACCCGGATCTGACCGGGATAGGTCAGCTCCTCCTCGATCTGCTTGGCCACGTCCCGGGCCAGGACCGCCGCGCCGATGTCGTCGACGTCGTCCGGCTTGACCATCACCCGGATCTCGCGGCCCGCCTGCATGGCGAAGACCTTCTCCACCCCGAGCTTGCCGGCGGCGATCTCCTCGATCCGCTCCAGGCGCTTCACGTACGCCTCGAGGCTCTCCCGCCGCGCCCCCGGCCGCCCGCCGGAACAGGCGTCGGACGCCTGGGTGAGGACCGCCTCGACGGTCTGCGGCGGCACCTCGTTGTGGTGCGCCTCGATGGCGTGCACGACGTCCTCGCTCTCGCCGTACTTGCGGGCGAGGTCGGCGCCGATGATGGCGTGGCTCCCCTCCACCTCGTGGGTGAGCGCCTTGCCGATGTCGTGCAGGAACGCGCACCGCTTGATCGTTGCCACGTCCAGCCGCAGCTCGGCGGCCATGGTGCCCGCGATGTGCGCGGTCTCCACCAGGTGCTTGAGCACGTTCTGCCCGTACGACGTCCGGTAGCGCAGCCGACCGAGCAGGGTGACCAGCTCGGGGTGGATCTCGGTGATGCCCACCTCGACCAGTGCGTCCTCGGCGGCCCGGTGGCACAGCTGGTCCACCTCGTGCCGCGCCAGGTCATAGACCTCCTCGATCCGGTGCGGGTGGATCCGCCCGTCGAGGACCAGCTTCTCCAGGGTGAGCCGGCCGACCTCGCGGCGGACCGGGTCGAAGCAGGACAGCAGCACCGCCTCGGGCGTGTCGTCGATGATCAGGTTGACCCCGGTGACCGACTCGAAGGCGCGGATGTTGCGCCCCTCCCGGCCGATGATCCGCCCCTTCATCTCGTCGCCCGGCAGGTGCAGGACGCTGACCACGCTCTCCGCGGTCTGCTCGCTGGCCACCCGCTGGATGGCGTCGACCACGATGTGCCGGGCCCGCTGCTCGGCGGTGCTGCGGGCGTCGGACTCGATGTCCCGCACCAGCAGCGCGGCCTCCCGCTTGGCCTGGCCCTCGATCGCCTCGATCAGCTCGGACCGGGCCGCCTCGGCGGTCAGCCCGGCCACCCGCTCCAGCTCGCGCCGGCGCTGCTCCTCGGCCTCGGACAGCTCCCGCTCCCGCTGGGCGAGGGCACTCTCCCGGGCGGCCAGCGCGGCGCGGGCGGCGGTGAGCTGCCGTTCCCGCTCGGCGAACCGCTCGACCTCCTCGGTGTGCAGCCGCTCCCGCTCGTCCATCCTGGCGGCCCGCCGCTCCACCTCCGCGGCCTGCTCGCGGGTCGTCGCCGCCAGCACGGCCACCTCCCGCTCGCCGCTGCGCCGGGCGGTGGTACGCAGCTGCTCGGCGTCGGCCTCGGCCTGCTTGTGGGCCCGTTCCAGGATGGTGTCGGCCTCGGCGCGCGCGTCGTCGAGGACCCGCCGGGCCTCCGCCCGGGCCGCCTTCGCCTCCGCCTTGGCGGCAGCCGCCTCGGTACGCGCCGCCGCGGCGGCCGACTTCGCCACGTCGATGGTGCTGTTCGCCTCGTCGGCCGCACTGCGCAGGGCGGCCAGGGACTGCTCCTGCCGGTCCTTCTCGGCGATGAAGGCTGGATCCTCGGGGGCCGGCGCGACGCTGATCCGGCGCAGCGTCCGGACGCCCACCAGGACGGCGCCGACCACCACCACGGCCAGGATCAGCACCACCACGAGGATCAGCACGTCGAAGGCGTTCATGCCGCCGCTCCGACAGCGGTACGCACCGGCAGCCCGAGGCGGTGGGCGAGCCTGCTCGCGCCAGCCGCAGCGAGGCTGCTCGCGCTGCCGACGACGGGGCTGGTCATGCCAGCGGACCGGGGCGGCGACGACCGGCCGGCCGCGGGTGGAAGACCGCCGGTGAACCTGTGCCGCCCCGCCATGGCCGCCTCCCCTGAACGTCGACGCCGCAGGAGCACCGCCGAGCGGCAGGCACCTGCGGCTCTGGTCGCCCGACCGGAGCGGTGGCCGTGGACAGCTTTTCACCGACGGTGCCGTTGCGGGCATCGTCGACGACCGGGTGCAGTTGTCGGCCGACCCCGGACCGGCCGGTCCGGAGCTGCCGTCAAGGGCCGGTGCAGCTGGCCAAAGTGATGCTGTTCTGTTACGCGATCTATGTTGTGCGCTTAGCCTGCGTTGGTCGGGCAATGTGAGCCTGTATGGCGAGGCTAGGTCGCCGGAGGCGGTTCGGTCAAGGACTCATGATCAAACCACCCGGACGGAGAGAAGTTGAGTCGTCACCCGTAGGTGATGGCATGCCGGACACCAGTAGACAAAGGGGCCGCACCTCCGTCACCGGATCGACTCCCCGACCTGGTCAGTCCCCTCCGGCGTGCCCCTCGTCTCCCCCGCTCCCGTTCGAGCGGGCCGGCCCGAACCGCCGCCATGATCCTCTGCACACCACCGCACTTCTCACCGGCGTGTCGATGCACTCCCCTGCAGACGATCACTGTGGGAGCGGGGCGGCGCGGAGCGCCGCAGGCGGGCGGGCGGCGCGGGAGGGGGTGGGTCAGGGGCGGGGGTGGGGGTCGGTTTCGGCGTCGGCGAGGGCGTCGGCGTCGATCTGCTCGGCGAACTCGGCCGCCTCGGCGCTCTGCGCGGCCAGGACGTCCTTCACCGCACGGATCGCCACGCCCGGCGGGTAGCCCTTGCGGGCGAGCATGGCGACCAGCCGGCGGAACACCGCGTCGGGTTCACCCCGGGCCGAGCGCAGCTTCCGCTCCACCAGGGCGCGGGCGGTCTCCGCCTCGGTCTCCTCGTCCAACTCGTCGAGGGCCTCGCTGGCCACCTCGCCGTCCACGCCGCGCTGGCGCAGCTCGTTGGCGAGCGCCCGCCGGGCCAGCCCACGGCCGGAGTGCCGGCTGGCGACCCAGGCGCGGGCGAAGGCGGCGTCGTCGATGATGCCGACCTCGTCGTAGCGGTCGAGCACCTCGGCCGAGACCTCGTCGGAGATGCCCCGCTTGGCGAGCGCGCCGGCCAGTTCGGCCCGGGTACGCGGCCGGACCGCGAGCTGCCGCAGGCAGATCTCCCGGGCCAGCTCGCCCTCGTCCCGGGGCGGTGCCGGTGGCGCCTGCGCGTCGGGCTCGTCGGACCGCCCCCGGCGCCCACGACGGGGGCGGGGGGTGGTGTTGTCGTCACCCGCCCGGGGCGGACTGGCGTCCCAGCCCCGCCCCGTGCGGGCGCGTCGTCCTGCCACTGATCAGCCGGACCGGTCAGAAGTCGACCGGCGGCAGCTCCGGGCCACCGGCGGCGTCGCCCGCGCCGGTGCCGACGCCGAGCTTCTCCAGGATCTTCTTCTCGATCTCGGCGGCCACGTCCGGATTCTCCTTGAGGAACTCCCGGGCCTTCTCCTTGCCCTGGCCGAGCTGGTCGCCGTCGTACGTGTACCAGGCACCGGACTTGCGGATGATCGCCTGCTCCACACCGACGTCGATCAGCGAGCCCTCGCGGGAGATGCCCTTGCCGTACATGATGTCGAACTCGGCCTGCTTGAACGGCGCGGCGACCTTGTTCTTCACGACCTTGACCCGGGTGCGGTTACCGACCACGTCGGTGCCGTCCTTGAGGCTCTCGATGCGACGCACGTCGAGCCGGACCGAGGCGTAGAACTTCAGGGCCCGACCACCGGTGGTGGTCTCCGGGCTGCCGAACATCACGCCGATCTTCTCGCGGAGCTGGTTGATGAAGATCGCCGTGGTGCCGGTGTTGTTGAGCACACCGGTGATCTTCCGCAGCGCCTGGCTCATCAGCCGGGCCTGGAGACCCACGTGGCTGTCGCCCATCTCGCCCTCGATCTCGGCGCGCGGCACCAGCGCGGCGACCGAGTCGATCACGATGATGTCGAGCGCGCCGGAGCGGACCAGCATGTCGACGATCTCCAGCGCCTGCTCGCCGGTGTCCGGCTGGGAGACCAGCAGGGCGTCGGTGTCGACGCCGAGAGCCTTGGCGTACTCCGGGTCGAGCGCGTGCTCGGCGTCGACGAAGGCGGCGATGCCGCCGGCCCGCTGGGCGTTGGCCACCGCGTGGAGGGCGACCGTGGTCTTACCGCTGGACTCGGGACCGTAGACCTCGACGACCCGGCCCCGGGGCAGACCGCCCACGCCGAGCGCCACGTCGAGGGCGATGGAGCCGGTGGGGATGACGGAGGTCTGGACGACCGGACGCTCCCCCAGCCGCATCACCGAACCCTTGCCGAACTGCTTGTCGATCTGAGCGAGAGCAAGGTCGAGTGCCTTCTCCCGGTCGGGCCCTGCGGCCATGTTTGCCACCCCTGCCTTCGCCGGCGTCTTTCCTGAGCTTCGCGTCACGCGGGACACGCTAGGCGCTGGGTCCGACAGAAAACCAGCCGACGGGCCGTGAGCTGTGGACGAGCACCCCGCTGTGGACAATAGCCGAACAGGTGTACGACTCGGCAACCGACACGCGGAAGCAGCGAAAGGGCTGCTCAGCGCAGCCGGGCCGGGACCCGGTCGGGGTAGGCGGCGCAGACCGCACGCCAGACGACGTGGGTCTGCTCACCCGCCCGCAGCGCCTGCTCGACGGTCCGCCCGCCGAGCTGGGACAGCACCTGGTCGCTGGCGATGCTGGCCGCGTACCCCGGCCCGAACGCCTCCTCCAGCCGTGCCCAGAAGTCGGTCAGCCGCACGTGATCAGTCCTCCTCGTCGGGCCCCCGTCCGGGCACCGGACGCAACGCTAGCGCCACCAGGGGCACGGTGGCGATCGCCGCGAGCAGAGTCAGCGTCGGATAGCCGGCGAGCTGCATCACCACCCCGGCCAACGCGCCCGCACCGGCACCGGCCAGACCCATGACCAGGTCGGAGAGGCCCTGCACGCCGGGCCGCTCGGCGGTGGGGACCGACTCGGACAGCAGCGTCGAGCCGGCCACCATGGTCCCCGACCAGCCCAGCCCCAGCAGGACCAGGCCGACCGAGAGCAGCGGCGTGTGGTGCCCCGCGGTACCGGCGACCGCGCAGGCGGCCAGCAGCAGCGCCAGGCCGCCCAGGATCACCGCGCGCCGGCCCAGCCGGTCGGTGAGCCACCCGACCACCGGGGAGAGCGCGTACATGCCGGCGATGTGCAGGCTCAGCACCAGGCCGACCACCCGCAGCACGTCCGCGTCGGAGTGCGACTCGCCGAGGCGTACCGGGGTCATCGACATCACCGCCACCATCACCAGGTGGCCCATCGCCACCGCGGCGATGCCGAGGCAGGCCGCCGGCCGGGCGCGTACCACCTGCCAGGCCGCGCGCATCCCGGCGGCGCGCCGGGCAGTCCCGGCCGGCGCGGCGACCGGCCCGGCCGCCGCCAGCCGGCGGGCGGTGAGCAGCGGGTCGGGCCGCAGCAGGGCGAAGAGTACGACCGCGGCCGTGCTGAACGCGACCGCGCTGAAGGCGAACGGGCCGGCCAGGGTGGGCAGCCCCCAACCCCGGGTGGTCCGGTCGGCGAGCGCGGCGAAGTTCGGCGCGGCCACCGCGCCGATCGTGGTGGCCCAGACGATCAGCGAGAGCTGCCGCCCGCGCCGGGCCGGCTCGGCCAGGTCCACGGCGGTGTAGCGGGCCTGCAGGTTGGCCGCCGTGCCGCCGCCGAAGAGCAGCATGCCGAGGAAGAGCAGCGGCACCGACCGGTGGGCCGCCGCGAGCACCACCAGCACCCCACCGACCGCGCCGACCAGGTACGCCAGCACCAGACCGGGCCGCCGCCCCCGGGCGATCATGAGCCGGGTGACCGGCACCGCGAGCAGCGCCCCGCCGACCACTCCCGCGCTCTGCGCCAGCCCCGCCACGGCGGTGCCCGCGATCCGGGCGGCGAGCAGCGCGCCCACCGAGATGCCGATGGTCACCCCGATGCCGCCGATGGTCTGCGTCGCGAAGAGCAGCCGCACCGTCCGGCGCTGGATCGGGGCGACGTCGGGCCGGGGCGGGGCCGGCGCGGTGAGGTCGGTGGCCATCGGAGCTCCTCGGTAAGGGGTGACCCATCCTCCCGCACCCGACCGGACCGCCGGCACCCGGTTTCGCTACAGGCCGAGGCCCCGGCCGATGATCTCCTTCATGATCTCGGTGGTGCCGCCGTAGATGGTCTGCACCCGCCCGTCCAGCCAGGCCTTCGCCACCGGGTACTCCAGCATGAAGCCGTAGCCGCCGTGCAGCTGCAGGCAGCGGTCGGCCACCTTGTTCTGCAGCTCGGTGGTCCACCACTTCGCCTTCGCCGCGTCGGTCACCGACAACCGGCCGGCGTTGAACTCCGCCACGCAGTGGTTGACGAAGGTCCGGGCGATGGTGACCTCGGTGTCCAGCTCCGCCAGGAGGAACCGGTTGTGCTGGAACGCCCCGATCGGCCGGCCGAACGCCTCCCGCGACCGGGCGTGGTCGAGGGTGAGCGCGAGCAGCTTCTCGCACGCCGCCACGGCGGCCACCGCGATGCTCAGCCGCTCCCGGGGCAGGTTGCCCATCAGGTGGTAGAAGCCGTGGTTCTCGGTGCCGATCAGGTTCTCCGCCGGCACCCGGCAGTCGTCGAAGAAGAGCTCCGCGGTGTCGTTGGCCTTCAGGCCCACCTTGGCCAGCCGCCGCCCCCGGGTGAAGCCGGGGGTGCCGGTCTCCACCGCGACCAGGCTCACCCCGTGCGCCCCCTGGTCCGGCGCGGTCCGTACGACCACCACCACCAGGTCGGCCATCTCCCCGTTGGTGATGAACGTCTTCTGCCCGTTGAGCACGAACGAGTCGCCGTCGCGGACCGCGCTCGTGCGGATGCCGGCCAGGTCGCTGCCCGCGCCCGGCTCGCTCATCGCGATCGCGGTCACCAGGTCGCCGGAGCAGAAGCCCGGCAGCCAGCGCTTGCGCTGGTCGTCCGTGGTCAACTCGGTGAGGTACGGGGCGACCACGTCGTTGTGCAGGCCGAAGCCGAGGCCGGAGCAGCCGGACGCGACGATCTCCTCGTCCAGCACCGCGTTGAACCGGAAGTCCGGCTGCCCGCCGCCGCCGTACTCGCCGTCGACGTCCATGCCGAGCAGTCCCGCCGCGCCCGCCTTGCGCCACACCTCGCGGTCGACGATCCCGTCGGCCTCCCAGCGCTCGTGGTGCGGGACGGCCTCCCGGGCCAGGAACTCCCGGCACAGGTCGCGGAACTCTTCGTGGACGGGCTCGTAGAGATGCTGCTCCATGCCGGCCAGTGTGGCACCGCTCACCCGCCCTGCCCAGAGCCGAGCGGGACGGGTCAGGAGGCGAGAGCGCGGGCGGCGACGGTGAGGTCCTTGACCAGTCCCTCGTACGCGACGTCCTGGTTGTCGGCGCGGAGCACCGCCGACGGGTGGATGGTGGCCAGCAGCCGGGCCGCCGGGGCGTCGGCGACCTTGCCGGTGTTGTCCACCGGCACCCGGACGAAGTCCTCCGGGTGCTGCGCGGCGGCGGGCCAGGGCAGCAGCTCGCCGCGCTGCTTCGTCACCCGGAAGGTCGGGCCGAGCAGCGCCTTGGCGGCGGTGGCGCCGAGCACCACCACGATCTCGGGGTGCAGCCGGGCGAACTCGGCGACCAGCCAGGGGCGGCACGCGGTGATGTGCACCCGGTCGGGGGTCTGGTGGATGCGCCGCTTGCCGCGCAGCTCGAAGCGGAAGTGCTTCACCGCGTTGGTCAGATAGATGTGACCGGGGTCGAGGCCGGCGTCGTCCACCGCCTTGCGGAGCAGCCGGCCGGCGGGGCCGACGAAGGGCAGTCCCTTCTGGTCCTCCATGTCGCCGGGCTGCTCGCCGACGAGGACCACCCGGGCGCTCTCGTCGCCCCGGCCGAAGACGGTCTGCGAGGCGTCCCGATAGAGCTCGCAGCCCTGGCAGCCGGCCGCCGCGGCCCGCAACTGGTCGATGGTGTCCGCCTGCGGCGGGATGAACTCCTGGGCGCCGGGGGCGCCCTCGCTCTGCTCGGCCATGCCGACCGTTCTACCCCGCGCGGCGACGCCCACGCGGCCCGACCCGCCCGACGCGCCGCGCTCACCGGCGTCGGGCGAGGGCGGCGGGCCGGGGGTCAGGCGGTGAAGCGGTGGGCGGTGGGGCGGACCGCGCCGGCCACCGCGCCGGCGAGCGGGCGAGGTCGGCCTCGTCGAGGGGGCTGACCGTGATCCGGACGCCCGGTGGGCCGGCGATCCGGTGCGACGCGCCGGGGCGACCGACCAGCCGGCGTCGCGCAGCGCGGTGACCGCGACCGTCTCGTCGGGCACCGGCACCCAGACGTTGATCCCGGTCCGCCCGTGCGCGGTCACGCCGCGTTCGCGCAGGGCGGTCGCCAGCCCGTTCCGCCGTCGCTCGTAGCTCTCCCCGGCCCGGTCGACCAGGTCGGCGGTGGCCGGGTCGCGCCAGAGCGCCAGCACGAGGCGTTGCAGCACGGTGGAGACCCAGCCGGCGCCGACCCGGGCCCGGCCGGCCACCCGGGCCACGGTCGCCTCGTCGCCGGCGAGGACCGCGAGCCGCAGGTCCGGACCGTAGGGCTTGCTCACCGACCGGACGAAGGCCCAGGTCGGGGTCGCCCCGGCCAGCGGCTGCAGGGGTACGCGGGCCAGTTCGGCGGCGTGGTCGTCCTCGATGAGCAGCAGGTCGCGCCGGCCGGCCAGCAGCGTACGCAGGTCGGCGGCGCGGTCGGCGGAGAGTGCCGCCCCGGTGGGGTTCTGGGCCCGGCTGGTGACGATCAGCGCCCGTGCCCCGGCGGCGAGGGCGGCCCGGACGCCCGGCCCGGTGGGACCGTCGTCGTCGACGGGTACGCCGATCGCGCGCAGCCCGAGGGCGGCGACCAGGTCGAACAGGTTGGCCCAGCCGGGGTCCTCGACGGCCACCGCGTCACCGGGCCGCAGGTGGGCGGCGAGCAGGCGCTCGATGCCGTCGAGCGCGCCGCCGGTGACGGTGAGGTCGGTGGCCGGCACGCCGTCGGCGGCGAGCCGTTCCCGGGCGGCGGCGGCGAGCGCGGGGACGACGGCGGTGGTCGCGTACCCGGTGGGTGGGCCGATCTCGGCGGCGAGCGCGGCCAGGTGCGGGCCGAGCGGCGGCAGCAGCCGGTGGTCGGGCTGCCCGGCGGAGAGGTCGCGGGCGCCGGGGAGCGGCGGCGGCAGCAGCCCGGCGCGGCGGCCGGCGACCGGCGGGCGGGGCCGGACCCGGGTGCCGTGCCGGCCGGCGGTCACCACCAGGCCGCGTTGCCGCAGTTCCTGGTACGCCTTCGCGACGGTGGCCGGGCTGACGGCCAGCTCGGCGGCGAGGGCGCGGACGGCGGGCAGGGTCGCCCCCGGGGCGAGCGCGCCGGTGCGGATGCCGCTCTCCACGCTGGCCGAAATGGCGGCGGACGTCGCGCCCTCGACCTGATATTGTTCTGCCACAGTTCGAAGATTGTACTAGAACAAAGGTGGGATGTCGCATGTACCCCCGCACCGAACGGACCACCGCCACCCGCACCCGCGACCGGATGCACTACGACCGGGCCACCGTGCACGCCCTGCTCGACGAGGGATACCACTGCGCGCTGGCGTTCCTCGTCGACGACGAGCCACGGGTGCTGCCCACCCTGCACGTCCGCGTCGACGACACCCTCTACGTGCACGGTTCCACCGGCAGCCGGCCGCTGCTCGCCGCCCGGGGCGACGCCGGGCTGCCGGTCAGCGTGGCGGTGACCCACCTCGACGGTCTGGTCTTCGGCCGGTCCCAGTTCCACCACAGCGCCAACTACCGCTCGGTGGTCGCCCACGGCACCGCCCGGCTGGTCGCCGACGAGGCGGAGAAGGCCCGGGTGCTCACCGCCCTGGTGGAGAAGCTCGCCACCGGCCGCAGCGCCGACAGCCGGCCGCCGACCCGGCGGGAACTGGCCGAGACGGCGGTGCTGGCCCTCCCGCTGCGCGAGGTGTCGGTCCGGATCCGCGCCGCCGGGGTGATCGACGAACCCACCGACCTGGCCCTGCCGTACTGGGCCGGGGTGCTGCCGCTGCGGCTGACAGCGGGTACGCCGGAACCGGACGCCGGGGTGGCCGGGCCGGTGCCGGCGTACCTGCGGCCGGTCGGGTCGGCCTGGCTGGAGCCGGTGGTGCTGCGCGGCGAGCACGTCGTGCTGGAACCCCTCGACCTCGCCCACACCGAGGAGTTGTACGCCGCCCTCGACGACGAGGAGGTCTGGCGGTACGTCGGCAGTCCCCGCCCCCGGTCGGCGGACGAGATGGCCGGTTACATCCGGTCCGCCCTGGCGGCCCACCACCGCGGCGCACGGGTGCCCTGGGCACAACGCTGCGCGGTTACGGGGGCGGTGGTGGGCACCACCTCGTACTACCAGCCGGACGAGGACCTGCGGACGCTGGAGATCGGCTACACCCAGCTCGGCCGGGCCTGGTGGCGTACCGGGATCAACACCGAGGCGAAGCTGCTGCTGCTCACCCGGGCCTTCACCGAACTCGACGCGCTCCGGGTCACCTGGCAGACCAGCACCCGCAACGAACGCTCCCAGCGGGCCATCGAACGGCTCGGCGCCACCCGGGAGGGCACCCTGCGGGCCAACCGCCGCCGCGCGGACGGCGGCTGGCGGGACTCGGCGCTCTATTCGATGCTGGTCGACGAGTGGCCGGAAGCACAGAAGAGACTGCGGGAAAGGCTTCGCCCGACGGCACCGGCGGCGTCATGATGACCGGCGTGCTGGGCATCACCGACATCTGGACGTACCTGCTGGGAACCTTGGCGATCATCCTGCTGCCCGGGCCCAACTCGCTCTTCGTGCTCTCCACCGCCGCCCGGCGCGGGGTGGGGGCCGGCTACCGGGCCGCGAGCGGGGTCTTCGTCGGCGACTCGGTGCTGATGATCCTCTCCGCCGCCGGGGTGGCGTCGCTGCTGAAGGCGTACCCCCCGCTCTTCCTGGTGATCAAGTACGCCGGCGCGGCGTACCTCGGGTATGTGGGGTTGATGATGCTGCGCGGCGCGTGGCGGCGCTGGCGCGACCGCAACGACCCCGCCGCGCCGCGGCTGATCGACGCGGCGGAGCCGGCGGCGGTGCGCAGCCCGTTCCGCAAGGCGCTGGTGATCAGCCTGCTCAACCCGAAGGCGATCCTCTTCTTCATCTCGTTCTTCATCCAGTTCGTCGACCCCGGGTACGCCTGGCCGGCGCTGTCGTTCCTGCTGCTCGGCCTGATCGCCCAGGTGACCAGCGCGCTCTACCTCAGTGCGTTGATCCTCGCGGGGACGTTCCTGGCGGCGCAGTTCCACCGCCGGCGGCGACTCGCCGTGGGCGGCACCACCGCGATCGCCGCGCTCTTCCTCGGCTTCAGCATCAAGCTCGCCACCGCCTCGGTGTAAGGAGGGGCCCCTTCTTAACGCCTCCGGTAGAGAAGGGGCCCCCTCTCACACCTCACGTGCCGTCGCCCCCACCACCGCCGCCGATGCCACCGCCGCCGGCCGTGCCGCCGAGGCCGTAGCCGGGCGCGACCGGCACGTCGGGGTGGCGGCTCACGTGGGCGGACTCGTTGATCGTCGCGGACCAGTCGGCGTGCGCGGCGGCCGCCGCGTGCCGGTTGATGGCGTGCCGGAGCCACCCGTCGACCGTGGCGATCCAGTCCCGCCGGTCGGCGTCGGCATGCCAGACCCGGAACCGGCTGATGCTCTGGTGGGTGACCCCGGCCAGCGACAACCGGCGGTCCATCCAGAGCAGCACCTCCAGCCCCGCCGGGTTCGTCACGAAGATCACCTCCAGTTCGGTGATCGGGCCGGCGTAGAGCGGCGCCACCCAGTAACCGAGCCGCTCGTGGAACGGCAGGCTCTGCTCCACCCCGGGCAACCGGCCCTGTTGCAGCCCGGCCTGGCGCATCACGAAACCCAGGGTCTCCAGCGCGGCGAGCACGTGCTGCTGGGTGGGGAGCGGGTGGACGAAGACCGGCACCATCGCGCCCTGGTCCAGGTCCGGGTCCACCGACACCTCGGTCCGCAGGCCGGTACGCAGGCTCAGCAACGGCACCCCGCCGAAGATCGTCACCGGGGTCTCCCAGGGCAGCGGCACCGCGAAGTCCACCGCCCGCCGCCGCCCGGCCGGCACCACGAACCGGCCGGCGATCGGCACCTGGTGGTACTGCACCAGCCGGCGCGGGCCGCCCGGGTCCGCCGGCTCCACCTGGGCGACCAGGCCCAGCCGGATGTGCCGCACCGGCACGTCCCCGCCCCCGGCGGCCAGCGTCACCCGCCCCGGCAGCCGCAGGCCCGGCCGGGTGCTCGGATTGGTCAGCGTGGTGGTCACCGAGAGCCCGGTCCAGACCGACTCCGCCGACACCCCGGTCAGCCGCATCCCGCGCTCCCTCCCCTCGACCCGCCCGCATTCCCCGCCGCGGCGGGGCCACGCCTGCCACCCGGCGTCCGGGTGCGTCCGTGGTCGCCGGAACGACCACGGACGCACCCGCACGCGGACCGGGGAAGAGGCCGGCCGCCGGGTCGTGGGACCCGGCGGCCGGTCAGGGGTACGACGGTCGTCAGCGCAGCCGGCGACCCCGGGGGACGGGGTCGGTCTCGTCGTCGAACTCGCCGATGACCTCCTCGAGGAGGTCCTCCAGCGCGACGAAACCGATCGGCCGGGTCGGGCCGCCGCCGTTGCGGACCAGCGCGAGCTGCGCCTGCCGGCCCCGCATCGCCGCCACGGCCTCGGTCACCGACGCCTCCCCGGGCAGGGTGAACGCGGGGGTCATCAGCTCGCCGGCGGTGGCCGGGCGACCGGTGGTGACCGCGCGGACCGCCTCGCGTACGTGGACCAGGCCGCAGACCTCGCCGCCGGGGTCGAGCACGGCCAGCCGGGACCGGCCGCTGTCCCGGGACACGTGTTCGATCCGCTCGGCGGTGTCGTCCCGGCGGACCGTGACGATCCGGTCGAACGGCTCCATCACCTGCGCCACGGTGGTGCCCTGGAGCTCCAGCATGCTGGTCAGCATCTGGTGCTGCTCCGCGCCGAGCAGGCCGTGCTCGCGGGACTGCTCCAGCAGGATGCGCAGCTCGTCCGGGCCGTGCACCTGGGCGAGCTGGTCCTGCTGCTGCACGCCGAACAGCCGCAGCACGCCGTTGGCCAGCGCGTTGAGCGCCGACAGCACCGGCCGGGCCACCCGGGCGAAGGCCCGGAACGGCAGGGCCAGCAGCATCGCCGAGCGCTCCGCGTCGGTGATCGCCCACGACTTCGGCGCCATCTCGCCGACCACCAGGTGCAGGAAGGTCACCAGGCCGAGCGCGATCAGCAGCGCCACCAGGTGACTGACCGCGTCGGGCAGGCCGACCGCGTGCAGCAGCGGGCTGAGCAGCCGCTCCAGCGCCGGCTCGGCGAGCGCACCGAGGCCCAGCGTGCAGAGCGTGATGCCGAGCTGCGCGCCGGCCAGCATCAGGGACAGCTCGCGTACGCCGGCCAGCGCGGCCCGGGCGGCCCGGCCGCCGCCCGCCGCCGCCTGCTCCAGGCGATAGCTCTTGGCGGCCACCAGGGCGAACTCGGCGGCCACGAAGAACCCGTTGAGCGCGAGCAGCAGCACGGAGAAGAAGAGCGCGAAGCCGGGGCTCATGCCGCCCGCTCCCCACGCTCACCGGTCATCCGCAGCCGGACGGAGTCCGCGACGTGCCGGTCCACGGCCAGCACCTCGACCTGGGCGCGCGGCTCGGTGTCGGTCTCCTCGCCGTCACCGGCCAGGCTGATCTCCAGCCGGTCGCCCACCTCCGGCACCCGGCCCAGTTCCCGCATGACCAAACCGGAGAGGGTGTCGTACTCGGGCCGCTCGGGCAGCGCGATGCCGGTGCTGTCGGCGACCTCGTCGATCCGCCAGCGGGCCGGCACCACCCAGGAGCCGTCCTCCTGGCGGGCCGCCGCGCGTTCCGGCGGGTCGTCCTCGTCGCGGATCGGGCCGACCAGCTCCTCGGCGATGTCCTCCAGGGTGACCACGCCGGCGAAGCCGCCGTACTCGTCGACCACGCAGGCCAGCTGCCGGTGGCCGACCCGCAGCCGGTCCAGGACCGTGGGCAGCGGCAGCGTCTCCGGCACCAGCAACGGGGGTACGGCCACCGCCGCGACCCGGGTGGTGGCCCGCTCGGCCGGCGGCACCCCGAGCACGTCGGCGATGCCGACCACGCCGATCAGGTCGTCGACGCCCTCGGCGCCCCGGACGGGGAACCGGGAGTGGCCGGTGTCGAGCAGTTCGACGACCCGGCTGACCGGCTCGTCGGCCCGTACGGTGTGCACGTCGACCCGGGGCACCATCGCCTCACCGGCGGTCAGCTCCCGGAAGTCCAGTCCCCGGTCGAGCAGGTCGGACATCTCGGCATCGAGGTGACCTTCCTCCCGGGACTCGGCGATGATCTGCTCCAGGTCCTCCGGGGTGGCGCCGCTGGGCAGCTCCTCGATCGGCTCGATGCCGACCCGGCGCAGCAACCGCACGGCGGCCCGGTCGAAGAGGGTGATCACCGGGCCGGCGATCTTCAGGTAGATCAGGGTGGACCGGCTCAGCGCCCGGGCCAGCGGCACGGCGCGGGCGATGGCCAGGTTCTTCGGGGCGAGCTCACCGAGCACCATCTGCACCACGGTGGCGATGATCAGGGCGAGCAGTACGGAGAGCGGCAGCGCGACACCGCTGGAGACCCCGGCGACGCCGAGCAGCTCGGCGAGCCCCGCGCCCAGGTAGGGCTCGGCGGCGTAACCGACCAGCAGGGCGGTCACGGTGATGCCGAGCTGGGCGCCGGAGAGCATGAAGGACAGCCGGCCGGTGACCGCCAGGGCGCGGGCGGCGGCCTGGTCGCCACCGTCGGCGAGCTGCTTGAGCCTGCCCCGGTCCACGGCGACGTAACCGAACTCCTGGGCCACGAAGTAACCGGTGGCGGCGGTGAGCACGATGATGAGGACGAGACCGACGACGATCAACACGGGACGCTCAGGGCTCCCGGGGCCGTCGGGGCGAGGGACTGCCGGGCACGACCCGGCTGGCTACTGCTGCCCTCCTGGGCAGAAGAGTCGATCATGCGGCCATTTTATCGGCGCTGGCTGGACGCCCGCTGAAGGTCAGCGGGACGTGAGGTCGTCGCGGTCGAGGAGACTGCGGTCGACCCGCCCGGAGCGGTACGCGGCCCGACCGATCATCTGGGCGGCGACCGGCGCGGTGGCCAGCTGGAAGACCGCCACCAGCCCGATCATCCCCAGGTCCGCCGGGGTACGCAGGCGCAGGGCCACCCCGGCGAGCAGGAAGAGCACGCCGAGCACCTGCGGTTTGGTGGCGGCGTGCATCCGGTCCAGCACGTCCGGGAAGCGCAGCACCCCGATGGCGGCGGCGAGGCTGAGCAGCGCACCGGCGATCAGGCAGGCCGCGCCCAGCCAGTCCGCCACGACCCCCATCACGCCTCCTGCCGGACGGCGAAGCGGACCAGCGCCACCGAGCCGACGAACCCGAGCAGGGAGAGCACCACCAGGACGGGCAGCGTGGTGGCGTGCCGGTGGACGGCGGCCTCCGCGCCGACCGCCCCCAGCATGGTCGACAGCAGCAGGTCGGCGGCGACGACCCGGTCCAGCAGGGACGGCCCCCGGTAGATCCGGGCCAGGGCGAGCAGGGCGGTGACCGAGAGCAGCACGGTCAGCACGACGGCGAGGAACGTGGTCACGGGCGGCTACCTCCGGTCGGGTCCGGTGCGGAGAGTCGGCGTACCTCGGCGGGCGAGCCGATGGCACGGACGACGCGCTGTTCGACGGCGCGGATGCGGTCGCGGGCCCCGGTCATGTCCTCGGGGCCGCGGACGTCGAGCACGTGCACGTAGAGCACGCCGGCGTCGCGGTCCACCTCCAGGATCAGGGTGCCCGGCACCAGGGAGATCACTTCGGCGGTGAGCGCCAGGTTGAGGTCGGTCCGGATCCGCAGCGGGACGGCGACGATCGCGCCGCGCGGCCGGTAGCCGGGCCGGACGGCGATCGCGGCGACGTGCGCGCTGGCGCTGACCAGATCCGCGAGGAAGGTGACCAGCAGGACGAGCAGCGGCCCGGGCCGGAGCCGGCCGCCGAAGGTGACCGGTGGGAGCGGAAAGAACAGCAG
Organism: Micromonospora sp. R77; assembly: GCF_022747945.1. Taxonomy (NCBI): domain Bacteria; kingdom Bacillati; phylum Actinomycetota; class Actinomycetes; order Micromonosporales; family Micromonosporaceae; genus Micromonospora; species Micromonospora sp. R77. Next base: position 4,403,855 of record NZ_JALDST010000001.1, on the reverse strand, counting down.
CACGGCACCGCCGACGACCAGGCCGCCGAGCAGGTTGCCCCAGGACAGGTCACCCCAGAGCAGCACCCAGATGGTGACCAGCCAGCCGAGCGCGATCGCCTGGTCCCGGCGCCGTCCCCGGGGCGGCGGCTCCGCGCCGGGGCGGCCCGGGCTCGCCGCGGCCCGGCCCGGAGGTCCGCCGGCGGTCACCGCACGCCGCCCGGCAGGACGGCCCGGACGTACGGGGTGCGCTGGCGCAGGTCGGTGGCGGCGTCGGCGGTGACCCGGAACAGCGGTCCGGCGACGACGGTCAACGCCACCCCCAGCACCACCAGGGCGGCGGTGGCACCGATCATCAGCCTCGGCAGCCGGACCGTCGGCTCGGCGGTGGCCAGCCGGGGCGCCCGCCAGAAGGCGATGTTCCACACCCGGGAGGCGGCGTAGAGGGTGAGCAGGCTGGTCACCGTCCCCGCCGCGACGAGCACGGCGGGCAGCACCCCGCCGGCCGCCACGCCGGCCTGGAGCAGGCCGACCTTGCCGAGGAAGCCGGAGAAGGGCGGGATGCCGGCGAGGTTCATCGCCGGGACGAAGAAGAGCACCGCGAGCAGCGGGGCGACCCGGGCCAGCCCGCCGAGCCGGCGCAGGTCGGTGCTGCCGGCCCGCTCCTCGACCAGGCCGGCGACCAGGAAGAGGGTGGTCTGGATGGTGATGTGGTGCACCACGTAGAAGATCGCCCCGGAGAGGCCGGCGACGCTGCCCAGCGCCACCCCGAAGATCATGTAACCGATGTGGCTGACCAGGGTGAACGAGAAGAGCCGCTTCATGTCGGACTGGGCCACCGCGCCGAGGATGCCGACCAGCATGGTCGCCCCGGCCACCACCATGAGCAGCCGGTCGACCTGCGGGCCGGGGAAGAGCAGCGTCTCGGTGCGGATGATCGCGTACACGCCGACCTTGGTGAGCAGGCCGGCGAAGACCGCGGTCACCGGGGCCGGGGCCGTCGGATAGCTGTCCGGCAGCCAGGCGGAGACCGGGAAGACCGCCGCCTTGATGCCGAAGGCCAGCAGCAGCATCAACTGCAGACCCAGGCGTACGCCGTCCGGCAGGTCGTCCAGCCGCCCGGCGAGCTGCGCCATGTTCAGGGTGCCGGTGGCCGCGTACACGAGTCCCACCGCGGTCAGGAAGATCATCGAGGAGAGGATGCTGACCATCACGTACGTGGAGCCGGTCCGGATCCGGGTCTCCGTGCCGCCGAGGGTGATCAGCACGAAGCTCGCGGCGAGCAGGATCTCGAAGCCCACGAAGAGGTTGAACAGGTCCCCGGCCAGGAAGGCGTTCGTCACGCCGGCGGTCAACACCAGATAGGTGGGGTGGTAGATGCTCACCGGCGCGGTCTCGCTGGTCTCCCCGCGCCCCTGGCCGATCGAGTAGAGCAGCACGCAGAGCGTCACCGCCGACGAGACCACCAGCATCAGCGCGGCGAGCTGGTCCGCCACGAGCACGATGCCGACCGGCGCCGGCCACCCGCCCACCTGCACCACCACCGGCCCGTGCCGGTACGCCTCGACCAACAGCAGCACGGCGACGACCAGCGTGGTGGCGAGCCCGACCACGCTGACCGACCGTTGCAGCCGGGGCCGGTTCGCCAGGATCAGCGTCAGCGCCGCCCCCAGCAGCGGCACCACCACCGGCAGCGGCACGAGCCCGTGGATCACCCGCCCGCCCCCGTTCCCGGTTGCTGGTCACCCCGGCGGCGCAGCCGGCGCAGCGCCGGGCCCGGGTCGACCTGCTCCGGGTCGCCGTCCGGGCCCTCCCCGCCGAGGTCCGCGGCGGACACCTCGTTGCGCTCGGCGAGCCGGACGACCTGCCGGTCCTCCAGGTCGTCCTGCACCTCGTCGTCGCCGCTGAGATACCAGCTCCGGTACGCCACGGCGAGCAGGAACGCGGTCAGCCCGAAGGTGATCACGATGGCGGTGAGCACCATCGCCTGCGGCAGCGCGTCGCTCATCCGGTCCGTCGGCGCGGTACCCACCAGCGGGGCGCTGCCGGCCCGCCCGCCGAGCAGGATCAGCAGGTTCACCCCGTTGCCGAGCAGGATCACGCCGAGCAGGATCCGGCTCAGGCTCCGCTCCAGCAGCAGGGTGACGCCGGTCGCCACGAGCACCCCGACGGCGACCACCACGACCAGCGCCGGCCCCGCGCTCACGTCCGATCCCCCGCTGTTCGCGACTGCGGGGCTCGCAGACCCGGCTCACTCCTCGCGCTCACCCGACCGACCTCTGTTCGCGACTGCGGGGCTCGCAGACCCGGCTCACTCCTCGCGCTCACGTCCGGTCCCCCTCGCGGTCGACGACGAGGCCCCGTTCGGACTCGCCGGTCGCCTCGATGTGCCGGTCCACCTCGGCGCCGAGGCTGCGCAGGATGTCCAGGACCAGCCCGACCACGATCAGATAGACGCCGATGTCGAAGAAGATCGACGTCACCACGTAGCAGTGCCCGAGCAGGGGCAGCCAGAGGTCGACCTTGACGCTCTGCAGCACCGACCCGGTGAAGATCAGCCCGACCACGCCACTGCCCACCGAGACGGCGAGCCCGGTGCCGAGCACCGTCCCGGCCCCGACGGGGGCGGCCTCGGCCAGCTCGTACCGGCCGCCGGCCAGGTAGCGGACGGCGAGGGCGAGGCCGGCGACGAGGCCGCCGGAGAAGCCGCCACCGGGGGCGTTGTGACCGGAGAAGAGCAGGAAGATCGAGAAGAGCAGCACGGTGTGGAAGATCAGCCGGGTGACCACCTCGAACACGATCGACCGACGTCGCTCGTGCAGCGTCGCCCCGCCGCGCAGCCAGACCGTACGCCGGTCCGGGCCGGACGGGGTGGCGCGGGGCCGGCGCGGCCGGGGCCCGGTGCGGGAGCGCTCGAAGATCAGGCTGGCCACCCCGGTCGCCGCCACCACCAGCACCGCGATCTCGCCCATGGTGTCCCAGGCCCGGATGTCGACCAGGGTCACGTTGACCACGTTGCGGCCGTACCCCTGGGCCACCGCCAGCGCCGGGAAGTCCCGGGAGATCGACGGCACGCGGCGGGCACCGGCCGCGTCGAGGGCGAGACCGGCGAGCACCAGCCCGGCGGCCACCCCGATCCCCCGCCGCACCCAGCGGCTGCGGCGCAGCGGGCGGGCCGAGAAGCGTTCCGGCAGCCGGCGCAGCACCAGCACGAAGAGCACGATGGTGGCGGTCTCCACCAGGAACTGGGTGAGCGCCAGGTCCGGTGCGCCGTAGAGGACGAACAGCATCGCGGTGCCGTAGCCGGTCACCCCGACCAGCAGCATCGCGGTGAGCCGACGGCGGGCGCGCACGGCGAGCACCGCCGCCACGGCGATCACCACGCAGATCGTCGGTTGGGCGGGGTTGTCCCAGAGCACCACCCCGGTCCGCCACGGTCGGGCGGCGAGCATCGCCGTGCCGGGCACCAGCACCAGGGTGAGCAGGACGGCGCCCAGGTACTGCGGCAGGGAGCCCCGCTGGGTGACGCTGGTGACCTCGATGGCGACCCGGTCGAACCCGTGGGTGACCCACTCGTACCCCTGGTTGCCGCCGACCGGGAAGCGGAGCCGGGCCAGCGCGGGCGCCAGCGGGCCGCGCAGCAGGTGCAGCGCGACGCCGCCGGCGATCGCGACCGCGGAGAGCCCCAGCGCCAGGTTGGGTCCGTGCCAGAGCGCGAGCGGCTCCGGCGCCGGGCCGAACAGCTCGGCGTACGGGCGGAGCAGGCCGCCCAGCCAGCCGGCGGCGGGACCGGCGGCCAGCCCGGCGACCGCGAGCAAGGCCGGTGGCGCGAGCATCGCGGCCGGGACCGGTCCGGCGTCGGTGTCCGGCACGCCGGGCCGGCCGGCGAACGCGCCCCACAGGAACCGGATGCTGTACGCCACGGTGAGCGCGGTGCCGCCGACCAGCGTCGCGAGCACCAGCGGCCGGTCGGTGAAGGCGGTGAGGACCGCCTCCTTGGCGACGAACCCGAGCAGCGGCGGCAGCCCGGCCATCGAGGCGGCGGCCAGCGTGGCGACGCCCGCCAGCAGCGGTGTCGTACGCCCGATGCCGGAGAGTTCGCGCAGGTCCCGACCGCCGGCGATGTGGTCGATGATGCCGACGACCAGGAAGAGCGCGGCCTTGAACAACGCGTGCGCCAGCAGCATCGCGGTGCCGGCCAGCGCGGCCTTCGAGGTGCCCGCGCCGATCACCACGGTCAGCAGCCCGAGCTGGCTGACCGTGCCGTACGCCAGCAGCAGCTTGAGGTCGGTCTGCCGCAGCGCCGCCCAGCCCCCGGCGACCATGGTGGCCAGCCCGGCGACCACGGTGACCGGCCGCCACGGGCCGGCGACGGCGAGCGCCGGGGCGAGCAGCCCGACCAGATAGACCCCGGCCTTCACCATCGCCGCCGCGTGCAGGTAGGCGCTGACCGGGGTGGGCGCCGCCATCGCCACCGGCAGCCAGGAGCTGAACGGCAGCACGGCCGACTTCGCCAGCGCCCCGGTCAGGATCAGCAGCACCGCGACGGCCAGGTAGCGCCCGCCGGGCAGCGGCGCGGCGGCGATCGCCGACCAGCGGTAGCCACCGGCGTGCCGGCCCAGCAGCAGGAAGCCGACCAGCATGGCCAGCCCGCCGAGGGTGGTGACGGTCAGCGCCTGGGCCGCCGCCCAGCGGCTGGACCGGCGTTCGGTGCTGTGCCCGATGAGCAGGTAGGAGAAGACGGTGGTCAGCTCCCAGAAGACGTAGAGCAGCAGCAGGTCGTCGGAGACCACCAGGCCGAGCATCGCGCCGGCGAAGGCGACCAGCACGCCCGCGAACCGGGCCAGCCCGACCGACCCGGCGGCGAAGTAGCGAGCGCTGTAGACCAGCACCAGCGCCCCGACGCCACCGATGAGCAGCACCATCAGCCAGGACAGGGTGGTCAGCCGCAGCGCCAGGTCCAACTTCAGCTGGGCGATCCACGGGTACGTCTCGACGACCGCGCCGCCGTCGCGGACCGCCCCGGTCCGGCTCACCGCCCAACCGAACGCGGCGGCCGGGGCGAGGGCGAGCGGGTAGCAGGCGCGCGGACCCCACCAGCGGACCAGCAGCGGCGCCAACAGGGCCGCCACCAGGTGCAGGATCAGCAGTACGAGCACGCGCGCTCCCGGTCGAGTGGGGCGCACGCCGCCGCCGGCACACCCCGAACACGACCGATCACACGCCAGATCCCCACCCCGCCGGGCCACTTTCCCCAAACCCACCCACAGCCACCCATTCCCACCCACCCCTGCGCCTACGCCTGCGCCCGCCGAAGTTGATCAAGAGGTTCTGGTCGGGAATCCGGGAGCAGGCCGATGCAAAGCTCTTGATCAACCCAACGAAGGTGGGCGGGGCGGAGGGGGTGGGGAGGGTCAGCGGAGGGCGGGGTCGGGGGTGGGGATGGTGGGCTCACGGGTGGCGCGCTCGCGGCGGGTCTCCACCAGGAGGTCGGGGCGGCCGAGCTGGCGGACGGCCTTGTTGACCACCCGCTGGGCGGCGGCGAGCGAGCGTACGGAGAGCAGCCGGCCCCGGCTCTCCCGGCGGAGCACGAAGTAGTGCACCGCGGCGCGGACCAGCGCCCGGTCGGCGGCACTGGCCTGGGCGGTCGCCACCACCAGCTCACGCAGGCAGCGGGCGAGTTGCTCGGCGAGCTCCAGCTCGGGGCCGTGCAGACCGGTGCGGAGCGTGGCGAGGTGACTGTCGACCTTGCGGATGAGCACGTCGCTGCCGGGTCCGGAGCCTCGCTCCTCGACGATCATCCAAGGTCCTCCACCCACGCTACATTGCGAGTGAAGTTACTTTATGTTGCGCTGCACAAGCAAGCAGTTAAGTAAGACTTAACGCTTCAACGTCGCATCCGTCGCGTATGGCTCCGACCCGGACAGAACAGCAACCGGACGGGACTGGATGTCGGACCCGCGGGGCAGGATGGTGGCGTGACGGACGAGGCGGCCGGCGGGCACGCGGCGGTGCTGGCGGATTTCGGCGCGGCGACCCGGGAGTGGTTCACCGCGGCCTTCGCCGCGCCGACCGCCGCCCAGGCCGGGGCGTGGCGGTCCGTGGCCGCCGGCCGCAACGCCCTCGTGGTCGCCCCCACCGGCTCGGGCAAGACCCTCGCGGCATTCCTCTGGTCGCTCGACCGGCTCGCCAAGGAAACCCCGCCGGCCGACCCGCGACGGCGCTGCCGGGTGCTCTACGTCAGCCCGCTCAAGGCCCTCGCCGTCGACGTGGAGCGCAACCTGCGCGCCCCGCTCGCCGGGATCCGGCAGGCCGCCACCCGGCTCGGCGTCGCCCCGCCCGACATCACGGTCGGCATGCGGACCGGCGACACCCCCGCCGACGAGCGGCGGGCCTTCGCCCGTACCCCGCCGGACATCCTCATCACCACGCCCGAGTCGCTGTTCCTCCTGCTCACCTCCGCCGCCCGGGACTCCCTGCGCGGCGTCGAGACGGTGATCGTCGACGAGGTGCACGCGGTGGCCGGCACCAAGCGCGGCGCCCACCTGGCGCTCTCCCTGGAACGCCTCGACGCCCTGCTGGAGCAGCCCGCCCAGCGGATCGGTCTCTCCGCCACCGTCCGGCCGATCGACACCACCGCGCGGTTCCTCGGCGGGGCCCGCCCGGTCGACGTGGTCCAGCCGCCCACCGCCAAGACCATCGAGGTCAGCGTCCAGGTCCCGGTGGAGGACATGACCCGCCTCGACGAGCAGGAGCAGCCGGTGGACGACCTGGGCGGCCCCGGCGGCCCGCGTCGGGCGTCGATCTGGCCCGCCGTGGAAGAACGGGTCCTCGCGCTGATCCGGTCGCACCGGTCGACCATCGTCTTCACCAACTCGCGGCGCAGCGCGGAACGGCTCTGCGCCCGCCTTAACGAACTGGCCGCCGAGGAGTTGGAGGCGGCCGGCACCCCGGGCGACAGCCGCACCGCCGACGGGGGCGACCGGGTGGTCGTATCCGAAGGGTCGGCGTGGGACGACAGGCCGGCGGCCGGCAACGGCCTCCCCGGGGACGGCCCGGCCGGCGGACGGACGACGGGCAGCGAGCGGCGGGCAGGCGGTGGACGGACGGCGGACGGCCGAGGGCGCGTCCGGGCCGACGGATGTCCCGTCCGCGGCCGGTCCGACGGACGACGGGTGGACATCGGACCGGCAGGGCGGAGGCCGGGCCACCGGACGACGCGCACCGGAGCGGCCGGACGGCGGGCGAGGGGTTCCCCGGCGGGGTGCGGACGCCTGGGGTGGGCCGGTGGGACCGGTGCGGGCGCCGCGCCAGGCCGAGGTGATGGCGCAGGCCGGCGGGGCGGCCGGCGCCGCCCGTGATCGCCCGGGCGCACCACGGCAGCGTCTCCCGGGAGGAGCGCAAGCACATCGAAGGAGGCGCTCAAGTCCGGGCAGCTCCCGGCCGTGGTCGCCACCTCCAGCCTGGAGCTGGGCATCGACATGGGCGCGGTCGACCTGGTGGGGCAGATCGGGCGCCGCCGAGCGTCGCCGCCGGCCTGCAACGGGTCGGCCGGGCCGGGCACCAGGTCGGCGCGGTCTCCCGCGGCGTGGTCTTCCCGAAGCACCGCGGTGACCTGCTCTCCTGCACGGTGGTCGCCGAGCGGATGACCGAGGGGGCGATCGAGGAGCTGCACTACCCGCGCAACCCGCTCGACGTGCTCGCCCAGCAGATCGTGGCGATGGTGGCCCTGGAACCGTGGCGGCTCGGCGACCTGGCCGTGCTGGTCCGCCGGGCGGCGCCCTTCGCCGAGCTGCCCGACTCGGCGCTGCACGCGGTGCTCGACATGCTCTCCGGGCGCTACCCGTCGACCGCCTTCGCCGAGCTGCGACCGCGGCTGGTCTGGGACCGGGCCGCCGACGTGCTCACCGGGCGGCCCGGCGCGCAGCGGCTCGCGGTGACCAGCGGCGGCACCATCCCCGACCGGGGGCTCTTCGGCGTCTTCCTGGCCGGCGCGGAACGCGCCGCCCGGGTCGGCGAGCTGGACGAGGAGATGGTCTACGAGTCCCGGGTCGGTGACGTGTTCCTGCTCGGCTCCTCGTCCTGGCGGATCGAGGAGATCACCCCCGACCGGGTGCTGGTCTCCCCCGCCCCCGGCCAGGCCGCCCGGATGCCGTTCTGGAAGGGCGACCAGCTCGGCCGCCCGGTCGAGCTGGGCCGTGCCATCGGCGCCCGGGTCCGGGCCCTGCTGCGGCAGGGCGACACCGACGCGACCGCCGCGCTGCGCGCCGGTGGGCTGGACGACTGGGCCGCCGGCAACCTGCTGGCCTACCTGCGGGAGCAGAAGGAGGCCACCCGCTCGCTGCCCGACGATCGGACGGTGGTGGTCGAACGGTTCCGTGACGAGTTGGGCGACTGGCGGCTCGCCGTGCACTCGGTGCTCGGCGCCCGGGTCAACGGGCCGTGGGCGCTCGCCATCGGCCGCCGGCTCGCCGAGCGCTACGGCGTGGACGCCCAGGTGATGCCCTCCGACGACGGGATCGTGGTCCGGCTGCCGGACACCGCCGACGAGCCGCCCGGCGCCGACGTGGTGGTCTTCGAGCCCGACGAGATCGCCCAGCTCGTCGAGGAGTCCGTCGGCACGTCCGCGCTCTTCGCGTCCCGGTTCCGCGAGTGCGCGGCCCGCTCGCTGCTGCTGCCCCGCCGCGACCCGCGCCGCCGCCAGCCGCTCTGGCAACAGCGCCAACGCGCCGCCCAACTCCTCGACGTCGCCCGGGAGTACGCCGACTTCCCGGTCACCCTGGAAGCCGCCCGGGAATGCCTCCAGGACGTCTTCGACCAGCCCGCCCTGGCCGGGCTGATGCGCGACCTCGCGGCCCGCAAGGTGCGGCTGGTCGAGGTGGAGTCCGAACGGCCGTCGCCGTTCGCCCGCTCGCTGCTCTTCGGGTACGTCGGCGCCTTCCTCTACGAGGGCGACGCGCCGCTGGCCGAGCGGCGGGCCGCCGCGCTCGCCCTCGACTCCGGGCTCCTCGGTGAGCTGCTCGGCCGGGTCGACCTGCGGGAACTGCTCGACCCGGCGGTGCTCGCCGAGACCGAGCGGCAGCTGCGCTGGCTGACCGAGCAGCGGCGCCCCCGCGACGCCGAGGACGTGGTGGAGCTGCTCCGGGTGGTCGGTGACCTGTCCGAGGCCGAGCTGGTCGAGCGGGGCGCACCCGTCGGGTGGCTCACCGAGCTGGAGTCCGCCCGCCGGGTGCTGCGGGTGCGGATCGCCGGCGAGGAGCGCTGGGTCGGCGTGGAGGACGCGGCCCGGCTGCGCGACGCGCTCGGCGTGGCGCTGCCGGTCGGGGTCGCCGAGGCGTACCTCGCACCGGTGGCCGACCCGCTCGGCGACCTGGTCGCCCGGTACGCCCGCACCCACGGCCCGTTCGCCGCCGCCAGCTGCGCCGCCCGGTTCGGGCTGGGCGTCTTCGTGGTGGAGCAGGCGCTGCGCCGGCTCGCCGCCACCGGGCGGGTCGTCTCCGGCGAGTTCGCCCCGGACAGCGTCGGCACCCAGTGGTGCGACGCCGAGGTGCTGCGCCTGCTGCGCCGCCGCTCCCTGGCCGCGCTGCGCCGGGAGATCGAACCGGTGCCGCCCCGGGCGCTGGCCGCGTTCCTGCCCCGCTGGCAGCAGGTCGGCTCGTCGGCCCGGGGCGTGGAGGCCCTCGCCGCCACCGTCGAACAGCTCCAGGGCGCGACGGTGCCCGCGTCCGCGCTGGAACGGCTGGTCCTGCCCGCCCGGGTCGCCGACTACTCCCCCGCCCAACTCGACGAGCTCTGCGCCAGCGGTGAGGTGCTGTGGGCCGGCTCCGGCGCGATCTCCGGGGGCGACGGCTGGGTCACCCTCGCGTACGCGGACGCCGCGCCGCTGCTGCTTCCCCCACCGGACGAGGCGCTGACCCTGACCCCGTTGCACGAGGCGGTGCTCGACGCGCTCGCCGACGGGCAGGCGCTCTTCTTCCGCTCGCTGTCCGACCGGGCCGGCGCCACCGACGACGCCGCGCTGAGCGCCGCCGTCTGGGACCTGGTCTGGGCCGGACACCTCACCAACGACACCCTCGCCCCGCTGCGGGCGGCGCTCGGCGGCGGGGCGCCCCCGGTCCCGCCCGTCCGCGCCGCGTACCCGCTACCGCCGGCCGGGCCGGGTGGCCCTGCCCAGCCGTAGCGGCCGCCCACCATGGCCGGTCGCTGGTCCCGACTGCCCGAGCGGGACCTCGGCCACCCGCCGCGCCGCCGCCCTCGCCGACCTGCTGCTGGAACGGCACGGCGTGGTCACTCGGGGCGCTGTCATGGCCGAGCAGGTGGTCGGCGGCTTCGCCGCGGTCTACCCGGTGCTGTCGGCACTGGAGGAACGAGGGGCCGCCCGGCGCGGCTACTTCGTCGAAGGGCTGGGCGCCGCGCAGTTCGCCGTGCCCGGGGCGGTGGACCGGATCCGCGCCCTCGCCGACCCGGCCGACGGAGGTCGGAGTCGTGGCGGCCCCACCCTGGTGCTCGCCGCGACCGACCCGGCCAACCCGTACGGCGCGGCACTGCCCTGGCCGGAGCGGGTGGTCGACTCCGGCGACGGCACCGCCCCGACCACCGGCCACCGGGCCGGGCGGAAGGCCGGCGCGCTGGTCGTGCTGGTCGACGGCGACCTGGTGCTCTACGTCGAACGGGGCGGGCGGACGATCCTCTCGTTCACCGACGACACCGACGCGCTCGCCGCGGCGGGCAAGGCCCTCGCCGACGCGGTGCACTCCGGGGCGCTCGGGGCGATGTCCGTCGAACGGGCCGACGGCGAGGCGGTGCACTCCTCGCCGCTGCGGGACGCGCTGACCGCCGCCGGCTTCCGGGCCACCCCCCGCGGGCTACGCCTCCGCAGCTGACCCCGCACCCCGCGCTCAATCCTGGACCGAGTGGTGTCGGATGGCGCCGGAGGCCACGACATCCAGGATCGAGCGCGATCCTGCGGCAGCGGCAGCCGCGGCGGGTGAGCGGCGGACGGGGCGAGGCGGGCGGGTAGGGTGGCCGCAGCCGGACATGGAGCACGGGACGGTGTGATGGGCACGATCGAAGTCCGACCCGGGCCGGCGCGCGACCGCGACGAGGTGACGGCCCCGCACACAGGTGGGCGGGGCGGCCCGGACGGCGGCAACGGCACCCCCGTGGCGTACGCCGAGCCCGGGCGCCCGCCGACCGGGAGCCGCACGTGACCGACGTACCGTGGATCTCGCTGACCACCGACTACGGCCTCGCCGACGGGTTCGTGGCGGCCTGCCACGGGGTGATCGCCCGGCTCGCTCCGGCGGCCCGGGTGCTCGACGTGACCCACCTGATTCCCCCGGCCGACGTCCGCCGGGGCGCGGCGGTCCTCGCTCAGACGGTGCCGTACCTGCCGGTCGGGGTGCACGTGGCGGTGGTGGACCCGGGTGTCGGGACGAACCGGCGCGGGGTGGCCCTGGCGACGCCCGGCGGGCTGCTGGTCGGGCCGGACAACGGGCTGCTGCCCGACGCCGCCACGGCGCTCGGCGGGGTCACCGCGGCGGTCGAGCTGACCAATCCGGAGTGGCTGGGGCCGGTGGTGTCCCGCACCTTCCACGGCCGGGACGTGTTCGCCCCGGTAGCGGCCCGGCTGGCGCTCGGCGCGCCGCTGGCCGGGGCGGGTCCGGCGGTCGAGCCGGCGACACTGGTCCGGCTGCCCGACCCGGTGGTACGGCCGACCGCCGGTGGGTTCGAGGCCGAGGTGCTGACCGTGGACCACTTCGGCAACGTGCAGCTCGCCGCGCCGGGTGCCCTGCTGGCGCCGCTGCCTCCCCGCGTGCGGGTGGCGGGACGGGCGGCGGCCCACGGCCGTACCTTCGGCGACGCCCCCGCCGGTGACCTGGTGGTGTACGTCGACTCGGCCGGATTGGTGGCGGTCGCGGTGAACACCGGCCGCGCGGCCGACCTGCTCGGGGTGCGTCCCGGTGAGCTGGTGGCGGTGACCGGCACCTGAGATCGGCCGTCCCCGGGGAGCGTTGACTGTGGAATGCTGCTCCGGTGGGTGATCACAGTGTTGCTGCCGCCTGTCCCTGCTGCGCCGCCCGGACCGGTGGCGGCACCTGTCCGGTCTGTTTCTGGACGGACGACGGGCAGTCCGATGCGGACGCCGACGTGGTGCGGGGCGGCCCGAACGGTGACCTGAGCCTCTCCCACGCCCGGCTCAACTTCGCCGTCTACGGCGCCAGCCACCCGCGCTACCAGGACGCGCCGGTCCGCCCGGCCCGGCCGGACGAGCGCCCCTGACCACCCCGCCCCGGCCGGACCGGCCCTGCCGGCCGAGCCCCCTGTCCGGGCCGGTGGCCGGCCCGGGCCGCGCGACCTGCCCAGGCCGGCGCCGCCGGCCGGGTCAGCGCCGCCAGGCCGGGTCAGCGCCCCCAGGCCGGGTCAGCACGACCGGACCAGGCAGCACGACCGGATCGGGCCACCCTCGACACCCCTGATTCATATTCGTCATCGAACTCGTAGCCGTGGCCGGGATTCCCTGCCCAGCGCGGGCGTCGGCGGCTCGGGCGGGGGAGGATGAAGGGGTGCCCGAAGGCGACACCGTCTGGAACACCGCCCGCGTCCTGCAGCGGGCGTTGGCCGGTGCGCGGCTGACCGGCTCCGACTTCCGGGTGCCGCAGCTGGCCGCCACCGACCTGACCGGCTGGACCGTGCGCGAGTCGGCCAGCCGGGGCAAGCACCTGCTGCTCCGCCTGACCGCCCCGGCCGACGCCACCGAACGCCCGCGCGACTGGACGCTGCACTCGCACCTGCGGATGGACGGCGCGTGGCGGGCGTACGCGCCGGGTGAGCGGTGGGCGGCCCGGCCGGCGCACCTGATCCGGGTGGTGCTCCGCTCGGCGGGCGCGGTCGCGGTCGGCTACCACCTGCACGAGCTGGCCCTGGTCCCGACGGCCGAGGAGGGGTCGCTGGTCGGTCACCTGGGGCCGGACCTGCTGGGCGCGGACTGGGATCCGGCCGAGGCGGTCCGCCGGCTCGCCGCGCATCCGGACGCCACCATCGGCGAGGCGCTGCTGGATCAGCGCAACCTGGCCGGCGTCGGCAACCTCTACAAGTGTGAGGTGCTCTTCCTGCGCGGCGTCTCGCCGTGGACACCGGTCGGCGCGGTGCCCGACCTGACCGGCACGGTCACGCTCGCGCAGCGGTTGCTCGCCGCGAACCGGGGCCGGTGGACGCAGAGCACCACCGGGTCGCTGCACCGCGGGCAGACCAGCTATGTGTACGGCCGCCGGGCGCAGCCGTGCCGCCGCTGCGGCACCGCGATCCGCAAGGAGGAGCTGGGCGAGCGGGTCACCTACTGGTGCCCGGTCTGCCAGCCGGAACGCGGCTGACCCGCCGGCAGGGCGTGGAAGTTCCACGAATCGGCAAGATCCCCCAAGATACGGACGATTGGGTACTTCCCTCCCCCACGTCCGGCGTCGCATGCTGCGGTGGACTGCTCACCGAATGTCAGCAGCGCGCGGCTCGCCACGTCGTGGTGGCGGCCGACGCGCCCCGGCCCCGGGGAGAGCCATGGCCCTGTTCCGCAGACTCCGGCCGGGCCGGGTGGACCGTACCGCCCGGACGACCGAGGACCTTCCGCCGACCGTACCGGCCGCCCGCGTCGCCGAGGAGGAGACCGGGCCCGCTCCGGCCAGCCTGGACCCGGCCGCCGTACCGCGCTGCTTCGGTCCGGTGCCGAACTTCGCCGCCAGCCCGCTGCCGGTGCCGGGTCCGGACGGGCGGGTGGTGCCGGGCACCGGCATCCGCAAGTTCGTCGACCCGCTACCGCTGCCCGACGGGCCGGGCGCGGCGGCCATTCCCGTCGGCGACGGGAGCGGCGAACGTGCCGGTGGCGCGCGGCTGCCGGTGGCGGTGCCGGACACCATCAGCTGGCCGGGCTGCGACTACTACGAGATCGGCCTGCAGGAGTACGCCCAACGCCTGCACCGGGACCTGCCGGCCACCCGGCTGCGCGGCTACCGTCAGCTCAACCTGGGTACCGACCCGACCGGGCACAACACGGTCCGGCCGCCGGACCGGCCCTGGCACCTCGGGCCGCTGATCCGGGCGCGGCGGGGCCGCCCGGTCCGGATCAAGTTCATCAACCAGTTGCCCACCGGCCGGGCCGGCGAGCTCTTCCTCCCGGTGGACGAGACCGTGGACGGGGCGGGCACCGGTCCGCTGGACGGGCCGGCGCCGTACCCGCAGAACCGGGCGGTGCCGCACCTGGCCGGCGCGCAGACGGGCTGGATCAGCGCCGGCAACCCGGGACAGTGGATCACTCCGGCCGGCGAGATCACCCCGTACCCGACCGGGGTGGGGACGACCCCGGTGCCGGACATGCCGCCGCCCGGCGCGGGCGCCACCACGCTCTATTTCCCGAACGAGCAGAGCGGCCGGCTGATGTGGCTGCACGACAACACCCTCGGGCTGTCCCGGCTCACCGTCTATTCCGGACAGCTCGCGCTCTACGTGCTCACCGACCCGGCCGAGGAGCGCCTCGTCGCCGACGGCGTGCTCCCCGCCGAGGAGGTGCCGCTGGTGATCCAGGACAAGACCTTCGTGCCGGACGACGCCCAGCTCGCCGCCCAGGACCCGACCTGGGACCGGGACCGGTGGGGGGCCCGGGGCAGTCTCTGGAACCCGCACGTCTACCAGCCCCGGCAGAATCCGTACCGGGTGGACGGGGCGAACCCGACCGGGCGGTGGGACTACGGGCCGTGGACGCACGACCCGGACGGCGGCGGCAGTCCGTGGGTCGCCCCGGTGCCGAACCCGCACCACGACCCAGTCGCCGCACCCGACGAGCCGCCGCTGGCCCCGGGCGTGCCGCACCCGTCGGCGGTGCCCGAGGCGTACGGGGACACTCCGCTGGTCAACGGGGTCGCCTACCCGTACCTGGTGGTCGAGCCGAAGGCGTACCGGTTCCGGGTCCTCAACGCCTGCGCGGACCGCAGCCTCAACCTCCAGCTCTACCGGGCCCGCGCGGACGCGGGCGACGGTCCGGCCGACCCGGACGCGGGCGAGGTCCCGATGGTGGCGGCGGTACGGGCGGCGGACCGGCCGCCGTACTGGCCGACGGACGGGCGCGACGGCGGGGTGCCCGACCCCCAGGCGGCCGGCCCGGAGTTCGTCCGGCTCGGCAACGAGTGCGGTCTGCTCCCCGCCCCGGTGGTGCTGCCGAACCGTCCGGTCGGGTTCCGGGTGGACCGGCAGGACCCGGCGGTGCTCAACGTGGACGGGCACACCCTGCTGCTCGCCCCCGGCGAGCGGGCCGACGTGGTGGTGGACTTCTCCGCCGTGCCGCCGGGCGCGACGCTGATCCTCTACAACGACTGCCCGGCCCCGTTGCCCCGCTTCGACCCCCGGTACGACCACCACACCGACGCCCCGGACCGCACCGCCTCCGGCGGGCTCCCGCCGACCCGCCCCGGGTACGGCCCGAACACCCGTACCCTGCTCCAGTTCCGGGTGGCCGGCACCCCGGCGGACCGGTACGACCTGACCCGGCTCGCCGACCGCCTCCCCGGCGCGTACGCGGCCAGCCAGCGGCCGCCGATCGTGCCGCAGCCCGCCTACGACCGGGCCTTCGGCACCCGGACGCCCCGGGAGACGGTGGTGCCGGTGCACGCCACCACGGTCAGCTTCACGCCCACCGGCGCGGTCGCCCCGGTGACCCTGCCGGTCGTGGTGAAGACGGTCGGGCAGGTCTTCGAGCCCCGGCACGGCCGGGCGGTCGGCCGGCTGGGCGTCGGGCATCCGCAGGCCGGCCCGCTCACCTCGGCCACCCTGCCGCTCGGGCCGGCCGATCCGCCCACCGAGGTGCTGTCGGTCACCGATCCCACCACGCCGGTGGGTGCCCCGGGCGATGGCACCCAGCTCTGGCGGATCGTCGGCGACGCCCCGCAGACCCAGGTGGTGCACGTGAGCGGCTGCGACGTGCAGCTGGTCAACCGGGTGGGCTGGGACGGCGCGGTCCGCCCGCCGGACGGCGGCGAACTGGGCTGGAAGGAGACGTTCCGGGTGAACCCCCGGGAGGACGTGATCGTGGCGCTGCGCCCCGTCCCGCCCCCGCTGCCGTTCAAGATCGGCGACAGCGTACGACTGCTGGACCCGACCCGCCCGGCCGGCGTACGGCTGGACGCCACCCCGGTCAGCCCGATCGACGGGCAACCGGCGACGGTGGTGAACCACCTGGTCAACCTGGGTTGGGAATATCGTTGGCAGAGCCAGGCGGCCGGGCGGCGGGACCAGGGCATGAGCCGTCCGTTGGTGCTGCGCGTCTCGCCCCGGGCGCCGACCGGGCTGACCGCCACCCCGGCGCCCGGCTCGGCGACCGCGCTGCCGGCGATCGCGCTGGCCTGGACCGGCAACGGCGGCGCTCCCCCGGCGAGCTGTCACCTGCTGCAACGGGCCACCGATGCGGGTTTCACCGCCGGGGTGACCGCCCTCACCGTGGCCGCCGGCGCGACCCGGTACACCGACGCGACGGTGACGCCGGGGGTGACCTACCACTACCGGATCCGCGCCGAGAACGCGGTGAGCTGCTCGGCCTGGTCGAACAGCGTCCCGGCGTCGGTACGGCTCACCGCGCCCGCGAAGGTCACCGCCGCGGTCCCGCCGGCCGCGCCGCTGCGGGTGGCGCTGCGCTGGGCGAACCGCTCCTTCGCCACCGGCGTCGACGTGCAACGGGCGACGAACCCGACGTTCACCAGCGGGCCGGGCACCACCGCGATCGGCGTCGGGGAGGCCCATGTGGATCCGGCGGTCGCCCCGGACACCACGTACTACTACCGGGTCCGGACCACGTACCTCGGCGCGGCGTCCCCCTGGTCGACGGTCGCCACGGTGACCACGCCGCCCCGGCCGGCGGCGCCGAGCGGTCTGGGGACCGTCGTGGCGGTGCCCGGCCCGGACACCGCCACGGTGATCCTGAGCTGGTCGGCCGGTTCGGCATCGGGTCCGGGCGCGGGCTTCGTGGTGGAACGCGCGACCGATTCGACGTTCCGCCGGGAGTTGGCCGCCTTCACCGTCACCGGCCGGGGCTTCACCAACACCGGCCTGGCCCGGGGCGTCACCTACCACTACCGGGTCCGCGCCTTCAACGTCGTCGGCACGTCCCCCTGGACCACCCCCGCCGCCGTCACCACCCCGCCCTGACCCATCCCGGACCGCACTTTCTCTGAATGAGGGTTCATTCGGCGCCGAACAAGCCCTCATTCAGAGAAAGTGCGCGACGGTCGCGGCGCGGAGGGGTGAGGGGTCAGGGGGTGCGGAGGGGGGTGCGGAGTTCGGCGAGGGCGGCGGCGACGCCGTGCAGCAGGTCGGTGGCCTCGGTGAGGCGGGAGGCGGCCGGGTGCGGGCCGGCCGGCCGGGCGTCCTCGGCGACGTAGCCGGCCGCCGCGACCACCAGCCGCTCGTACGCCGCCACCCCGGCGTCCGGCGCTGGGCGACCGGTGCCGTGCGCCTCGACCAGCGGGGTCGGGCCTCGGCGAGGGCGGCGCGAGGCGCGTTCCGCACTGGCCCCCGGCCGGCCAGGTCCCGCAGCGAGCGGTCGGCGTCGGCGGCCTCCCGGACCGCCGGCTCGGCCAGCCCGGTCAGCCGGCCGGCCATCCCGGCCAGGGTGAGCGCGGCCCGGTCCAGCCGGGCCCACGCGTCGGCGGCGGTGGTGCCGCGCAGGGCGAGCCGGGCGCGGACCCGGCGTACCTCGGCGAGGACGCCGGGGCCGACGAGCAGCCGCTCGACGGCGGCGACCAGCCGGGCCCGGGGCGGGCCGCGGCCTCGGCGGGTTCGAGGGCGGGCGGCGCGGGCACGGCGGCCAGCGCGCGCAGGTCGAGCCAGCGCCACGCGGTGACGGCGATCGCGCTGCCGGCGGCTCCGGCCCAGACGGCGTCCGGCAGGCCGATCCCGGCGTACGGGGTCAGCACGGCGGCGGCCCCGCCGAGTCCACCGGCCAGGACGCTCCACCGTCGGGCGGAGCGCCGCAGCCGGCGCAGTCGTCGGAAGTGTCGGGCCCGCTCGTCGGCCATCGGTGTCTCCTCGCGTTCAGCCCGTGGCGGTGCTGTCTCCGGTGCCGCGTTCCCGGCTCATGCTGGCCCGGATCTCGTCGAGGCGGGCGGCAGCCGCCGGGTCGGCGGCGGGGCCGGCCTGCGACACCGCGGGCCGTTCCGGCCGGCCGGCGAGCTGCTCGCCGGCCATGCTCGACCGGATCTGCTCCAGTCTCGCCGATCCGGCGGAGTCGAGGGTGGCCTTCTGGATCTCCAGCATCCGGCCCTCGACGGAGTTGCCGGCCAGCTCGGCGCGGCCCATCGCGGTGGCGTAGCGGCGCTCGATGCGGTCCCGCACCTCGTCCAGCGACGGGGTGGTGCCGGGCGCGGTCATCGAGGACATCGACTCCAGCGAGCGGGCCACGCTCTCCTGCATCTTGGCCTGCTCCAGCTGGCTGAGCAGCTTGGTGCGCTCGGCCAGCTTCTGCTGGAGGATCATCGAGTTGTTCTCGACCGCCTTGCGGGCCTGCGCGGCGGCACCGAGCGCCTGGTCGTGCAGGGTCTTCAGGTCCTCGGTGGCCTGCTCGGCGGAGACCAGCTGGGTGGCCAGCAGCTGGGCGGACTGTTCGTAGCGGCCGGCCTCGGTCTCGTCGCCCCGGGCCCGGGCCTGGTCGGCCAGCGCCAGCGCCTGCCGGGCGTTCGCCTGGAGCGTCTCGACCTCGGACATCTGCCGGGACAGCTTCATCTCCAGCTGACGCTGGTTGCCGATCACCGCGGCTGCCTGCTGGACCAGGGCCTGGTGCTGCCGCTGGGCCTCCTCGATGGCCTGCTGGATCTGCACCTTCGGGTCGGCGTGCTCGTCGAGCTTCGCGCCGAAAAGCGCCATCAGGTACTTCCAACCCTTGACGAACGGGTTCGCCATCTCCGCCTTGTCCCCTCAGTAGCGTCGCGTGCCGGGCGGGGGCCGACCGGCGGGCCCCGCGGCGCGTCTCCATCGTCCCAGCCGGACGCCAGCCCGGCATCCGTACCGCCGGTCGAGACGTGCGGCGCGACCCTGATCAACCCTACGCGGCGGACGCCAGCCCGGCCACGGAGCGCGGTGGCCGGGTCAGGCGGCGCAGACCACGTCCCGCTCGGGGCGGACCCGGGTGCTGCGCAGGGTGGCCTTCAGCGGCGAGTCCTGGCGGACCTGGACGGCCACCGCACCGTCGGAGGTGACGTGGCGGACACCGCGGTTGGTGGGCTTGCGGACGGCGGTCGTGGTGACCGGCGTCGGCTCGTCGGCGACCGGGACGAGCACCCCGGGCAGCTGCTCGGCCAGGGCGACGGTGTCGCTGACCTCGCGCAGCAACTCGGAGAGGCGGGCACCGAGGGCGTCGCAGATGGCGGCCAGCAGCTCGCTGGAGGGCTCCTTCTGACCGCGCTCGATCTCGGAGAGATAGCCGAGGCTGACGTTGGCGGCGGAGGAGACCTCCCGCAGCGTGCGGTGCTGACCCTGTCGGCGCGCCCGCAGCGCGTCACCGATCACCCGGCGTAGCAGGACCATCGCACCTCCCCCTGACGGGACCACCCGCTCCGCGGTCGGCCGCGACGCGCCGGGCGCGGTGGACCGCCCCCGGCGCCGACGCCGAACCGTCGGAGCCTTCCCGCAACCGTACCCGTTGGCCGGCCCGGCGACATCCCACCCCGCCCCTGGAATTGGTCCGGCGGTCACCGGGAACCGGCCCCGGCCTGCTCGGCACCGACCACGTCGTCGGGCGTGTCGGACTGGATCCGCTCGGCCAGCAGCCGCAGCGCCTCGATCACCGCCGCCGAGCGGATGTGGTCGCGCCCGCCGTCCAGGTCGAGCCGCCGCACGTCGGTGCCGGTCGGACCGGCCACCGCCACGTAGACCAGGCCGACCGGCTTGCCGTCCTGCGGTTCCGGGCCGGCCACGCCGGTGGTGGCGAGGCCCCAGTCGGCCCCGCACCGGCGCCGCCCGCCCTCGGCCAGCGCGACCGCCACGTCCGGGTCGACCGGTCCGCGCGCGGCGAGCAGGTCCTCCGGTACGCCGGCCAGCTCCGACTTCAGCTCGGTGGCGTAGACCACCAGGCCGCCCCGGTAGATGCCGCTCACCCCGGCGATCTCGACGATCGAGGCGGACAGCAGCCCGCCGGTGAGTGACTCGACGGTCGCGAGGGTCTCGTGGCGCTCGTGCAGGCTGTGCACGACGGCCGCCGCCGGACTCCCGGCGGGCCGTTCGTGGTTCGCATCCGTCCCCATGCCGGAACTCCTTCCCTCACCGACCACCCCTACTCATCCTCCCAGCCGAACCCCCCACACCCGCCCGTTCCCCGTCGATCATGGGTTGGCGGCGTGGTGGATCTCCGTAACCGCCGCCAACCCCATGATCAACGGGGCGGGGGCGGGGGCGGGGGCGAGGCGGGGGTCAGGGGGTGGGGCGGCGGAGGCGGAGGGCCTGGGCGATGTAGTCGAAGCCGGTGAGGACCGTGACGAGCACGGCGGCGCCCATGATCCAGGGGCCGACGGCGGCCAGGGCGGCGGGCATCGGCCAGAGGTACCAGGCGATGGCGAGGATCTGCAGCGCAGTCTTGATCTTGCCGCCGCGGCTGGCCGCGATCACGCCGTGCCGGATCACCCAGAAGCGCAGCGCGGTGATGCCCAGCTCACGGGTCAGGATCACCACGGTCACCCACCAGGGCAGGTGGTCGTACCAGGAGAGCAGCAGCAGGGCCGCGCCGGTGAGCGCCTTGTCGGCGATCGGGTCGGCCACCTTGCCGACCGAGGTGACCAGCCCGAAGCGGCGGGCGATCCAGCCGTCCACCAGGTCGGTCGCCGAGGCCACCGCGAAGATCAGACAGGCGGCGATCCGCCAGCCGGCGTGGGTCATCCCCGACAGGATCACCGACGCGCCGAAGACCGGCACCAGCATCAGCCGCAGCGCGGTCAGCGCATTCGCCGCGTTGAGCACGGGCACCCGGGCGACCACCGGGGTCGCCGCCGACTCCGCTCCGGTCATCTCCGCACCCCGCTCCGGCCGCCGTGGCGTTCCCGGCACCCCACCACGTGGCTCCCCCACTCCGTCAGGACCCGACGTGTGCCGCGCGGGACGCTGCCGAGATCATCTCATCCGGTACGGCCACCAGGTCGACGCCCTCGGTCGCGGTGACCGTGGCCCGGACCAGGTCGCCGGGGCGCAGCGCGGCCAGGTCGACCCCACCGGCGGCGGGCGCGACCAGGGTGGTCGAGCCGTCGACCTCAGGGGCCTGGTGGGCCGCCCGCCCCTCGACCACGCCGTCGTCGACCGAGTCCACCAGCACCTCGACGGTCGAACCGAGCCGCTCCTCGGCCCGCTGCGAGCAGAGCTCGTCGGCGAGCGCGCTGAGCCGGTCGTAGCGGCGCTTGACGGTGGCGGCGGAGACCTTGCCGGACAGCCCGGCGGCCTCCGTGCCGTCCTCGTCGCTGTAGTCGAACATGCCGATCGCGTCGAGCCGCGCCTCGGTCAGGAACCGGACCAGCTCGTCGACGTCGGCCCGGGTCTCGCCGGGGAAACCGACGATGAAGTTGCTCCGCGCGCCGGCCGTCGGGGCGAGGGCGCGGGCGGAGGCCAACAGCTCCAGGAACCGGTCGGTGGAGCCGAAGCGGCGCATCCGGCGCAGCACCGGCTCGCTGGAGTGCTGGAACGACAGGTCGAAGTAGGGCGCGACGCCGGGCGTGGTGGCGATCACCTCGACCAGGCCGGGCCGGGTCTCGGCGGGCTGGAGATAGCTGGCCCGCACCCGGACGATGCCGTCGATCGCGGCGAGCTGCGGCAGCAGCTTCTCCAGCGCCCGCGGGTCGCCCAGGTCCTTGCCGTACGACGTCGAGTTCTCGCTGACCAGCACCAGCTCCCGGACGCCCGTGCCGGCCAGCCACTCCGCCTCGGCGAGCAGCTCGTCCGGCGTACGCGAGACGAAGGCGCCGCGGAAGGCGGGGATGGCGCAGAACGCGCAGCGTCGGTCGCACCCGCTGGCCAGCTTGAGCGAGGCGACCGGACCGGTGTCGAGCCGGTGCCGCAGCACCTGCCGCAGGTGGGCCGGGGTGTGCTCGTCGGTCTGCGGGGCGACCCGGGTCGGGGTGCCGTGGCCGGGCAGCGACACCGCCGACGACTGGCGCTGGACCGGGGTGAGCGGCAGCAGCTCGCGCCGGTCGCGCGGGGTGTGCGCGGCGAACGACTCGCCGGCCACCACCGCGTCCAGCCGGGCGGCGATGTCCGGGTAGTCGTCGAAGCTCAGCACCGCCTGCGCCTCGGGCAGGCTGTCGGCCAGCTCGCGGCCGTACCGCTCGGCCATGCAGCCGGCCGCGACCACCTTGGCGCCGGTGTCGGCGGCGGCGAGCAGCGTCTGGATGGAGTCCTGCTTGGCCTTCTCCACGAAACCGCAGGTGTTGACGACCACCACGTCGGCGCCCTCGCCGTCGGTGGTCACCTGCCAGCCGTCGGCGTGCAGCCGGGCAGCCAGCTCCTCCGAGTCGACCTCGTTACGGGCGCAGCCCAGGGTCAGCAGGGCGACGCGACGGCTCTCGGCGGGAGCAGGGGGGTTGGGGTTGGCAGACACCATCCGAGGGTACCGGGCCGCGCGGCGACCCCCGCGCCGCCCGCCCGGGTGCCGGGTCCGGTGCGGTGCAGCTCACCGGAGGGGGTGCAGCGCGGCGCGGGTGCGGGTGAGGCGGTCGAGCAGGAAGACCTCGGTGCCGGCCAGGCCGGTGGAGCAGAAGACCGAGATCTGGTCCGCGCCGGTCCGGCCCGGGACCGCCCCCGCCAGCACCGCGCCCAGGTCACGCAGCCTTCCGGCGTACGGCTCGACGGCGGCGAGCATCGGCGGGGCGTACGCGGCGGCCTGCGCCGGTGAGTCGGTGACCAGCACCTCGGCGACGTCCAGCAGGTCGGTGCCGAACTCCCGCCGGTCGGCCTGCTTGAAGCCGACGGCGTTGACGTGGGTGCCCGGGGCCAGGTCGGCCGCGTCGAGCACCGGCGTGGTGCTGGTGGTGGCGAGCACCACGACGTCCCGGTCGGCCACCGCCTCGCGGGCGGTCCCGACGGCCCGGGCCGGTACGCCCAGCTCGGCCCGGACCCGGGCGGCGAACGCCTCCCGTCGGGCGGCCGACCGGCTGTGCACGGTCACCTCGCGCAGCGGGCGTACCGCGGCGGTGGCCCAGAGCTGGGTCCAGGCCTGCCGGCCGGAGCCGATCACGCCGACGGTGGCCGCGTCGGGGCGGGCGAGGGCGTCCACCGCGACCCCGCCGAGTCCCCCGGTCCGTCGGGAGCCCAGCTCCTCGCCGACGGCGATGGCCCGCACCGCCCCGGTCACCGCGTCGTGCAGCACCACCAGCTGCTCGCTCTCCGGGTGCCCGAACGTGTCGTAGGAGCGGAAGCCGTACCACTCGCCGGTGAGGTGGCCGGCGGTGAGCACCAGCCGGCCGCCGTCGAGCGACGCGGACGCCCGGGGCGGGGCGACCAGTCGGCCGGCATGGGCGGCGAGCAGCGCGTCCCGCATCGCGGCGACCGTGGTGGGGGCGTCCAGCGCGGCGACGTCATCGTCGGTGAGGAGCAGGCTCATGGATCCATCCTGCAACCTGAAGTGAGGTTCATCTCCACCGTCGGTGGGGAAGGTCACCGCACCGGCGGTCGCTCCCCCGGTCAGGCCGTCGCACGCGCGGGAAGCCACGGCACCGGTGCTAGCGTCGAGCGTGGCGGCACCCGCCGGCATCCGACCGGCCGCCGTCCCGGACGAGTCGTGGGCGTACCCGGTCAGGCCAAGACGCCCCGGACCACGACCGACTCGTCCCGGCCCCGGCGGCCGGGCCCGCGCCCCGAGGTGACCCCATGGCCTGGATCGTGCTGGTGCTCTCCGGACTGCTGGAGACGGCGTGGGCGATCGCCCTCGACCGCAGCGCCGGCTTCAGCCGCCCCCTCCCCTCCGCCGTCTTCGCCGTCTCGCTGGTGCTGAGCATGGCCGGCCTGGCGTACGCGCTGCGCGACATCCCGGTCGGCACCGGCTACGCCGTCTGGGTGGGCATCGGCGCGGTGGGCACCGCGCTGGTCGGCATGCTGGCGCTCGGGGAGTCGACCAGCCTGCCCCGGATCGGCTGCCTGTTCCTGGTCGTCGCGGGCGTGGTCGGGCTGAAGGTCTTCCACTGACCGGTATCGCCCCGATCGCATCGATGCGTACCGCACGCGCCGTCTGGGTAGAGAGCGGGCCACCCACCCACGGGCCCACTCACGGAGGACACCATGGCCGACATCCACGCCACCGCCCGCCCGCGCAGCAACGCCGCGCGGATCTGCACCATCCTGGGTTTCGTCTTCGCCGTCATCGCGGTCCTCTTCCTGCCGCCGCTGTTCGGCCTCGCCGGTCTGGTCCTCGGCATCGTCGGCGCGGTGCTCGGTGACAAGCCGCTGGGCTGGTACGCCGCCGCGGCGAGCGTGGTCGGTGCGCTCCTCGGCATGGTGCTCGCCGCCGCCCTGCTGAACTCCTGACCCCCGTACGCCGACAGGGCCCGCCGGATCGTCCGGCGGGCCCTGTCGTGCGTCGTGGTCCTAGTCCTCGGCGCCGCGCAGCCCGACCAGCACCTCTTCCAGCTCGTCGGGCTTGACCAGCACGTCGCGCGCCTTGGAGCCCTCGGAGGGGCCGACCACGCCCCGGGTCTCCATCAGGTCCATCAGCCGGCCGGCCTTGGCGAAGCCGACCCGCAGCTTGCGCTGGAGCATCGAGGTGGAGCCGAACTGGGAGGTGACCACCAGCTCCACCGCCTGCACCAGCAGGTCCAGGTCGTCGCCGATGTCCTCGTCGATCTTCTTCTTGTTCTCCTGCGCCGGGGCGAGCACGTCCGGGCGGAACTCCGGCTCGCGCTGGTCCTTGCAGAACTTCACCACGTCGGCGATCTCGCGCTCGGTCACCCAGGCGCCCTGGATCCGGACCGGCTTGGACGCGCCCATCGGCAGGAAGAGCCCGTCACCGCGGCCGAGCAGCTTCTCCGCGCCGGGCTGGTCGAGGATGACCCGCGAGTCGGCGAGGCTGGAGGTGGCGAACGCCAGCCGGGACGGCACGTTCGCCTTGATCAGGCCGGTGACCACGTCGACCGACGGCCGCTGGGTGGCCAGCACCAGGTGGATGCCGGCGGCCCGGGCGAGCTGGGTGATCCGGACGACCGAGTCCTCCACGTCGCGCGGGGCGACCATCATCAGGTCGGCCAGCTCGTCCACGATCACCAGCAGATAGGGATAGGGGCGCATCTCCCGCTCGCTGCCCGGCGGGGCCTTGATCTCGCCGTTGCGCACCTTGCGGTTGAAGTCGTCGATGTGCCGGACCCCGTTGGCGGCGAGGTCGTCATAGCGCATGTCCATCTCGCGGACCACCCAGTCCAGCGAGTCGGCCGCCTTCTTCGCGTTGGTCACGATCGGGGTGACCAGGTGCGGGATGCCCTCGTAGCCGGTCATCTCGACCCGCTTCGGGTCGATCAGCAGCAGCCGCACCTCGTCCGGGGTGGCCCGGGTGAGGATCGACACCAGCAGCGAGTTCAGGCAGGACGACTTGCCGGCGCCGGTCGCGCCGGCGATCAGGATGTGCGGCATCTTCGCGAGGTTGGCCACCACGAAGCCGCCCTCGATGTCCTTGCCGAGCGCCACCACCATCGGGTGGTGATCGCTGGTGGCCGCCCGGGAGCGCAGCACGTCGCCGAGCGCCACGTTCTCCGGGTCGGTGTTCGGGATCTCCACGCCGACCGCGCTCTTGCCCGGGATCGGGCTGAGGATCCGCACGTCCGGCGACTTCACCGCGTACGCGATGTTGCGGGAGAGCTGGGTGATCCGCTCGACCTTGACGGCCGGGCCGAGCTCGACCTCGTAGCGGGTGACCGTCGGGCCCCGGGTGAAGCCGGTGACCGCAGCGTCCACCCCGAACTGGTCGAAGACCCCGGTCAGCGCGGCGATCACCTCGTCGTTGGCCTTGCTCCGGGTCTTCGGCGCGGCGCCGCCGCTGAGCATGTTGGCCGGCGGCAGGGTGTAGTCGCCGGCCAGCCCGTTGAGTTCGAGCTGCTCGGCCCGGGTGGGCAGCGGCGAGTGCTCCGGCGGCTCGACCGGCTTGCGGCTGGCGGGCACCTTCGACGGCGGCTTGCGCGGGATGACCAGGGTGTCCTGGAGGTCGACGCCGTCCAGGTCGGCGTCCGGGTCGTCCGGGTCCAGCGGTGGCGGCAGCCGTTTGGCCGGCCGCTTGCGGGCCGGCTTCTCCACCACCACGATCTCGGTCTCGTCGTCGGCGACCTCAGGCGGCGCGACCAGCGTGCCGGCGAGCAACCCCAGCCGCTCGGGGATCTTGTTGATCGGGGTGGCGGTCACCACCAGCAGGCCGAAGACCAGCAGCAGGATCAGCAGCGGCACGGCCACCCAGGCGGTCAACCCCGCCTCCAGCAGGTCGCCGAGGCCCGCGCCGATCAGACCGCCGGCGTAGTCGCGCTGGACCGAGTCGACCGGATCCTGTCCGATGTGCAGCATCGCCGCGGTGGCGACCAGCATGGACCCCCAGCCGACCAGGCCACGGCCGCGGTGCTCGGGATCGGCCGGGGTCCGCATCAGCCGCCAGGCGCCGATCATCAGCAGCACCGGGACCACGATCGCGATCGCGCCGAGGAAGAGCCGGACGGTGTCGGCCAGCCGGGCGCCGACCGGGCCGGCGCCGCCGAACCAGATCGCCACCGCGCTGAGGATGGCGAGGCCGAACAGGAGCAGCCCGCCGCCGTCGCGGCGGTGCTCCGGGTCGAGGCCACGGGCCGAGGCGACCTGCCGGCCGGCACCGCGTACCGCCCAGCCGACGCCGTGGGCCAGGCCCATCCAGACCGCGCCGACCGCGCGTCCGACGTAGACGGCGGGGCCGGGTCGGGCCGCGGGTCGCCGCCGGGCCGGGGCCCGGGTGGTCTTCTTCGCCG
Organism: Micromonospora sp. R77; assembly: GCF_022747945.1. Lineage (NCBI taxonomy): Bacteria > Bacillati > Actinomycetota > Actinomycetes > Micromonosporales > Micromonosporaceae > Micromonospora > Micromonospora sp. R77. The sequence continues at coordinate 4,376,904 of NZ_JALDST010000001.1, read as the reverse complement.
GTTGGCGGGCACGACTGTTCGTGGTGCCGCGCGGCGACGCGCCGCGCCGCCGGCTCGCCTGAGAGGTACGGCCCGCCATAGAGTCACCGTAACGGCGTCACCCGGCAGAACGCCGCTTTTCCGGGTCGTGTCCGCGCGTCGCACCAGCGGACCGCGCCGTCGGTGTGTTATTCGCCTCAGAAGGGATGCCCCGATGGCGTCGCCGGAGATCGCGGACGGTCCGGACGGCCCCCTGGCCGGACACCCGCAGGCGTTGCGTCCGCTGACCCACCAGCTGATCGCCGCGGTGCTGGCCAACCGGGGGTACGCGATCGCCGTGGACGACGACGGTGACCTGGTGGGCCGGTGGGAGGACAGCCTCATCTGGTTCTACCGGCGGGGCGCCGCCGGTGAGCTGCTCCAGGTCCGGGTGGTCACCGGGCCGCGCTTCGGCATCGAGCAGGTCCCCGCCCTCTACGCCTTCTGCAACGCCTGGAACCACGACCGGCTGCTGCCCAAGGCGTACGTGCACGAACCGGGGGACGGCACGCTGGTGCTGGCCGGGGACGTCACCACCGACCTGGCGCTCGGGGTGGCCCCGGCCCAGCTCGTGGTGCTGCTCACCGCGACCGTCAGCACCGGCGTCGCGTACGCCGAGGCGGTGGCGGCGCTGCCCTGAGCGGCGTACCCGTGGCGTGGCGCGGCCCCCGACCACCGGGCGGTGGTGGACGGGGGCCGCGGTCGGTGGACGCCGGACGGGCCGGCGTCGGTCAGCGGGCGGAGAACGCCAGCGTGTAGTCACCGGAGCCGGCCCGGCCGACCACCCGGTAGCGGTAGACGCCGGCCGGGGTGTCGGCGGTCAGCCGGGCCATCCCGTCGGCGGTGTCGGCGCCGGCCACGGTGTGGAACCCGGCCCCGGTGAAGCGCTGGAGCTCCAGCGTCGCCCGCACCCCGTCGGACGCCTGGAGGCAGGCCTCCTGGGTGCCGGCGTCCGCCCGGAACCAGCGGCCGTCCGGCTGGTTCTGCGCCCGCCCGGCGGCGACCTGACCGGTCCGGCTCACCTGGCCGGCGCACGCCTCACCGGCGGGCGGGGCGCTGGGTTCACCGCTCGGCGCGGCGGTGGCGGGCGGTGCGGTGGCATCCGCGGGCGGCGCGGAGGGGGCCGACTGGCCGTTCGCGGTCACCAGGGTCAGGTTGTTGCGCTGGAGGATCTCGGTGACCGGCTGGAAGAAGGTCACCCCACCCTGCGTGCAGTCGCCGGATCCGCCGGAGGTGACGCCCTGCGCCTGGTCGCCGGAGAGCCACGCGCCGCCGGAGTCGCCCGGCTCGGCGCAGACGTTCGTCCGGGTGAGCCCGGTGACCGTCCCCTCCGGATAGTTCACCGTGGCGTTCTTGGCCTGGATGACCCCGCAGTGGGTGCCGGTGGTGGAGCCGGAGCGGCAGACCGACGCACCGACCGGGGCCTCGGTGGCGCCGTTCACCGGCACCGTGCCGCCGTTGAAGTCGTTCACCACGCCCTGCGGCGTCCAGTCGCCGTTGACCTCGACGACCGCCCAGTCGTCGCCCGGGAAGGACGAGGCTTTGAAGGTGCCCTGGGCGACCCGGTTCGACCCGGTGGTCCGGTCCCCCGGCCGGCCGCAGTGCCCGGCGGTGACGAAGCCGCCGACCACCGGGAAGCCGACCGAGCAGCGGCCGGCGTTGTTGATGAAGAACGCGTCCCCGCCCCGGACGTCGAAGAGCGGGCGGGGCGCCTCGCTGGCGGTCTTCACCCGGACCGACCCGGCGGGCACCCCGCTGGCCTCGGCGAACCGGCGGCCGGCCGGCTCCGCGCCCGGCTGGGCGAGCACCACCACGCTGTTGGTGGTGACGTCGACGTACCAGCCGGCGATGTCCGGGGTGGCCTGCCGGCCGGCGGAGTCGAGCCGGCTCTTGACGGCGTCCAGCTCCCGGACGCCCCGGTCCACCTGCTTCGGCACCGCGCCGGCGGCGGTCACCCGGGCGGCCCCGGCCGGGTCGGCGACCGCCACGGTCAGCGTCGCGCCGTCGGCGCTCAGCCAGCTGCCGCCGTAGTCCTCCCCCAGTTCGGTGCGGAGCTTCGCGACCGTGCCGGCGGCCCGGCGTTCCGTCCTCAGTCGCGCGACCGCCTGGTCGGGGGTCAGCGACAGGTCCCGGGCCAGCGCACCGACCAGCTCCGGGGCGACGCCACCGCGCGCGGCGGGGGAACCGGTGCGCGGCGCCGCGTTCTCCCCCGCGAACGACGGCAGGGTCACCGCCGCCGCCGCTCCCGCCGCCGCCACCAGTACGCCGATGGCTGTCATCCGTCTGCGATCCATCCGCCACGCTCCTCCCGGCCGGCGCCGGTGCGCCGACGGATGAGGTACGGAGACGGACGCCGATCGGTTGAGGGCGACGGTCGGGTTTCGGCGGAGCGTGTCGGGGCGTACCCGGACCGCGACGGCGACCGGGATCGCGTCACGCCTTCGAGGATCTTCCGAGCGCGCCCGTATCCCGGCGGACCCGCGGTCGATAGGCAGTGCAGAGTGACTCCACCGTGACCGTGATCTGCACGAAGGACTGAGACATGACCACGCAGGAAACACGCCGGGCCGACGAGCAGCCGACTCCGCCCCGGGGCTACCAGCCGCCACGGCTGAACCGGCTCGGCACCCTGGCCGAACTGACGCAGGGCGGCGACCTGCCCATCGGTGACGGGACGGGTGGCACCGGCGCGTCCATCTGAACCGACGACCACGGTCCGCGCCGGCCCGGGCCGCCGGGGGCTCGGACCGGCGCGGGTGCTGCGGTCACCGACCGCGTAGCGCCGGCCGGGCGCGCGGCGTCGGCGTCCGTCCCCCGCCGCGGGCTCACCGGGAGCTGACATGACCGACCCGACCGTCGACACGCGGGTCGCCGCGCCGTGGCCGTCGCCGTACGAGTTGGCCACCGGCCTGGTGACCGGTGTCGAGCCGGCGGACCGCACCGGGCCGCCGGCTCCGGTCGCCGCGTCCCCACTGGCGGCGCTGGAAGCGGCGGTGCTGCCGGCGCTGCGCCGCCCGCCGTGCCTGGTCAGCTTCTCCGGCGGACTCGACTCGTCGATGGTGCTCGCCGTGGCGGCCCGGGTCGCCGCCCGCCACGGACTGCCCGCTCCGGTGCCGGTGACCTGGCGGTTCACCGACGCGCCGGCGGCCGACGAGTCGGACTGGCAGGACCGCGTCGTCGACGAGCTCCGGTTGCGGGACCGCTGGCAGATCCTGCCCGCGGCCGACGATCTGGACCTGGTGGGACCGGTGGCGCAACGGTTCCTGCGCCGGTACGGCGTGTGCCACCCGCTGAACACGCACCTGCACCTGCCGATCGTCGAACTCGCGGCCGGCGGGTCGCTGCTGACCGGTGTCGGTGGTGACCAGATCCTCGCCGGGTGGCGACCGCCGCCGCCGGCCTCGCCGTACCGTCGACTGCGTCTTCGGGCGTCCCGGCTCCGGGCCCGGCTGCGCCGGGCGCCGTCCGGCATCGACCTGTTCCCCTGGCTCCGGCCGGCGGCGGCGCGGGACGTGCTGCGCCGGCACCGGGCCGAGCGGCGCGCCGAACCGGACCGGCTGGACCGGCGGATGGCCTGGCACCTGCGCCGCCGCGACCTGCGGCTCACCGTGGCCTCGTTCGACCGGATGGGCGCGGATCACGCCGTGCTGGTCCGGCATCCGTTCCTCGACCCGGGGTTCGTGGCGACGCTCGCCGCCACCGCCGGTGGCCGCCGTGGGGTGAGCCGTCGTGAGCTGCTCGCCGAGCTGGCGGACGGCCACCTGCCGCCGCTGCTGTTCCAGCGGCAGGGCAAGGCACACTTCCTGGACGTCTTCCTGCGCGCCCCGACCCGCGAGTTCGTCCGGGGCTGGGACGGCGGCGGCGTCGACGAGTCGGTGGTGGATCCGGCCGCCCTGCGCGCCGCCTGGGCGCGGTGGCCGATCCCGGAGTGCACCGCGGGCCTGGTGCAGCACCTGTGGTTGCGGCAGCACGGGTCGACGCCGCGCGACTACCGCCACCGGGACGTGCCGCGGCCGGTGATCAGGCCGGCTGCCCGGCGGCGGCCTCGGCGGCGGATTCCACCAACCGGCAGGTCGCCTCGAGGGCACCCCACTCGCGGGGCCGGGTGAGCTCCCAGGCCGGCAGCGCGGCCAGGGTGAGCAGCACCGCCGGGTCGGAGGGCAACTGCGGCCAGGACCGCTCGGCGGCGAGCCGGCCCAACGCGTCGGCCGCGGGGAGTCGGGCCAGCGCCGGCCCGGGACCCCAGCTCAGGAAGATCCAGCCGGCCAGCGGCACGTGGGTGGCGACCGGCGGCAGAGACACCCGGGTCCGGCTGCCCTCCCGGGCGGTCCGCCCCGGCAGGGCCAACCCGGGAACCGGCTGGCGCAGGTCGATGCAGCGCGGCCCGGCGAAGACTCCCCCGTCGTGCACCACCGCCACGTCGTCGGCGAGCACCGGCACGTCGCGGGCGGCGAGCGCCGCGAGCAGGCTGCTCTTCCCGGCGGTACGCGAGCCGAGCACCGCGAAGGCGCGCCCGTGCCGGACGAAGGTGCCGGCGTGGAACGTCTCCCGGCCCGTCCAGCGGTTGACCACGACGGCCGGCGCCGCCAGGTAGGGGTGGGCGAGCAGGTCGGGCGTCAACGGCGGCCCGTGGAAGGTCGCCGTGCCGCTGCGCCGGTCGACGGCGAGGTGCCGTCCGTCGGCGAGCAGCCGCACCTGCCGCCACCGGTCCAGCGGCTCGGGGACGGGGCGGGGGCCGGTGTGCTGGCGGATCGTCACCTCGGGCAGGTCGTCGCCGGGTGGAGCCGGCATGAGGTCGGTGACCCGGTCGAGCCCGTGGACGCGCAGCCCGTAGGCGAACCGTCCGGTCATCTGCTCCTCCTGTCGCGGGCGTGCCGGTGCGGGTGACGCCGAGGCGTCACCCGCACTGGACGGTCCGGTCAGCGGACGGTGCCGCTGACCACGTAGGACGGCGGCAGCTTCGCCGGCTTGACCTTCTTCAGCCGGTGCCCCTTGCCGTTGGCGGACATCGCCACTGCGAGCGCGGGTGCCTGGGGGCCGAGGGCGTCGACGTCCCAGCCGACCCAGAACGGTCCCGGCGTGTCGATGTGCAGCCAGAGGGCCAGCCGGACGGAGACGCCCGGGCCGAGACCGCCGAGGTCGAGCGGGACGGTCAGCGTGGTGAACAGGCCACCACCGGGTGGGTCGGTGGCCGGCGCGTCCATCCGGAGGTTGTTCACGGTGACCACGTCCCCGTTGCTCAACGTGACCGGGCTGGTCGTGGTGGGCGGGTTGACCACGTGCAGGTTGCCGTGTGGCGACGGGGTGGGGCCGTTGGGTTTCGGTGCGCCGTTGAGCTGGCTCAGCGCGGTGATCTGCAGCCGCGCCTGGGTCAGCGGGGTGGTGGACGACCGGTTGGTGACGGTGAACCGGAGGATGATGGTGTTGCCACTCACCACCCGGTTCGGCGCAGCCGCGCTGGACACGTTCGGGTCAAGCCGGGTGGACTGCGCGATGTCGTTCTGCTGGTAGACGCCGAGCGTGTTGCGAGGGCTCGGGCTGCCGAGCGCGGACGGCACCCCCTCGGTCGGGCCGAGCAGCACGCTGACCAGCCGGAAGTCGTTGCGGGTGTTGCCGGTGTCGACCAGTTGGCCGTTCTCCCGGATCCGGCCCCAGGCGTGCGCGACGTGTGGTGGGTTGTTGAACCCCGGCAACGGGGTGCCTTCGTAGAAGCCGGGCGCGGAGCCGGCGGCGTCCGTCACGGTGCCGGGCACGTCCGGTGCCACCAGGCGGAATCCACCACCGGGCGGGCCGAGATCGTCCACCACCAGGTCGGGCAGGATGTTGACCAGCGAATAGTCGGAGCCGGCGACGAGGTAGCCCCGCCGGGCCGGCAGCGGGCGGGCGCTGGCCGGGATGGTGAGGCTGAACCCGCCCGGGGCCTCGATTCGGAAGCCGGCGATCGGCACGTCGATCGCCAGGTTGCTGCGCAGGCCCACGAACTGGTCCTTGTCGCCCGCGGTGCCGGACTGGGCGAACTGGCCGATGATGACCTGGCCGGGGACGGCCCGGATGTCCACGGTGACCGTGTTGGAGTTGGCCACCGCGTTGGTGTTGGACGCGTCGAACTGCACCCGGAACCGGTTGAGCCCGTACGCCGGCAGGATGATCTGGAAGTCGGCGGCGTTGAACGTCACCGGGAACGTGCCGAGCGGCCGGTCGGTGCCGTTGGGCAGCACGTCGATCGCGGTGACGTTACCTTCGGCGACCCCGGGCCCGATCCGCACGTGGAAGGAGCTCGGCGTGCCGAAGTTGGTCAGGGCGCTGTCGACGGTCAGGGTGACCACGCTGGCCGCCTGGACGATCAGCCGGAACTGCTGGGTGTCGGTGAGGCCGAACGCGTCGGTGACCCGCACCGTGAACGGGTAGGCCCCGGCTGCGGTGGGACGTCCGGAGAGCAGCCCGGTCGCCGGGTCGAGCGTGAGTCCCGGCGGCAGTGTCCCGGCGGCGATCGACCAGCTGAACGGGGCGGTGCCGCCGATCACCGTGAGCTGGTCGGAATAGATCGCCCCCACCTCGGCGAGCGGCGGGGCGGCGTTCTCCAGCCTGGGCGCCTGGCGGATCTCCAGGGTGACCAGCCGGCTGCCCTGCTGCGCGGCAGCATCCACCACCCGCACCACGAACGGGTACACGCCGGCGGTGGTGGGCAGCCCGCTCAGGGCGCCGGTGTTGGGGTTCAACGTGATCCCCGGCGGCAGCGTCCCGGAGGCGATCGACCAGACGAACGGTGGCACACCGCGGGTGGCGTCGAGGCCCACCGAGTACGCCACCCCCACCGCACCCGCCGGCGGGGTGGCGAACGCCAGGGTCGGCGACACGTTCGCGGTCACCGCGAACGACAGCGGTGACTCGGGTCCGGTGCCGGCCGCGGTCCGGGCGGCCACGGTGAACCGGTAGGTGGTGCCGGAGATCAGACCGGTGATCTCCGCCGTGGTGGCGGGTCCGACCGTCTGACTCGCCTGCCGCACTCCCCCGACGTACGGGGTGATCACCCAGTTGGTCACCGGCGAGCCGCCGTCGGAGCCGGGGGTCCAGCTCAGCAGCGCGGTGGTGCTGGTCGCGCTGACCGCGATGATGGTCGGCGCGGCCGGCAGCGCGAGCAGTCGGGCGGGCGCGGACCTCGGGCTGGCCGGGCCGGTGCCGACGGCGTTCCGGGCGGCCACGGTGAACGTCCACGACCCGCTGGCGGAGGCCAGCCGCAGGGTCTGCGTGGTGGCCTCGGCGTCGAACGACACCGGCTTGGCCGCCTTCTTGCCCCGGTACGGGGTCACCACGTAGCCGGTGATGGCGCTGCCGTGGTCGGCCGGTGCCTGCCAGGTGACGACGGCCAGGGTGCCGCGGTGGCCGGCGCGCGGCTGCTTCGGCGCGGCCGGCGCGGCGGGCTTGGCCGTCCGTGCGGTGGGCCGCGACGACGCGGAGGTGGTCTGGGCGGCCGGTTTCGCCGCGGCGGATGCCGGCTTCGCCGCGGCGGCGGCCGGCGTCGCCGAGGCGGATGCGGGCGGTGACAGCACCGACAGGACGAGCGCGCCGGCGACGGCAGGTGCCGCCCAGGTGCGCAGGCGGGACGATGAGGACATCGGACCCCTACCTTTCTGCGGGGATCGACAGGCACGCCGGAAGCGCACCGGGAGCGGGCTGGTACGCGAAGAAGATAAACATTCGCCATCGTAAATCGACTGCGCTGTTTCTTCTTATCACGCACACACCCTCCGGCGACAGCACAATTGCCGACGTTTCCGCAGCTCAACAGCCTTTGACGAGACCGTGACGGCATCACCTGAACAGTTCTTCCCCGCCTCTCGGAGCAGCAAATTCCGCCCCGCCATCGACCCAAAAGCCCCGCACCGAAACGGTGAAAGAATTCCAGCTCTCCGCCCGACCGCCGGATCCGGTCCGCCGGTCGTACGCCGAAGGGTCCCGCGCGGCACCCTCCGGCGCTGCGGGACCCTCGGGGAAACCGTTGAACCGCTCGGGGTCGGCATCCGTATCCGGATACGACGACGCCGGCCCGCACTCGGGAGCGGGCCGGCGTCCGGAGCGTCAGCGGGTCAGACCTCGACCACCGTCGGGACGATCATCGGCCGCCGCCGGTACGCGTCGTTCACCCAGCGCCCGACGGTGCGCCGGACGATCTGCTGGAGCTGGTGCGGGTCGGTGATACCGTCCGCGGCGGCCCGGTTCAGCGCCTCGGTGACCAGCGGGATCACCGGGTTGAACGCCTCCGGGTCCTCGGAGAAGCCCTTCGCCGAGAGGGTCGGACCGGCGACCACCTTGCCGGTGACCGAGTCGACCACCACGGTGGTGGCGATGAAGCCGCCGTCGCCGAGGATCCGCCGCTCGGTGAGCAGCGACTCGCTGACGTCGCCGACGGCGAGACCGTCGACGTAGACGTACCGGCTCTTGACGTGGCCGACCAGGCTGGCGCGGCCCTCGACCAGGTCGACGACGTCGCCGTCCTCGCAGAGCACCACCCGGTCCGGGGCGACCCCGGACTCGATGCCGAGCCGGGCGTGCGCCCGCAGGTGCCGCCACTCGCCGTGCACCGGCATCAGGTTGCTCGGCCGGGTGACGTTGAGCAGATAGAGCAGCTCACCGGCGGGGGCGTGGCCGGAGACGTGCACCTTCGCGACGTCCTTGTGCACCACCACCGCGCCGGCCCGGGCCAGCCGGTTGATCACCCGGTAGACCGAGGTCTCGTTGCCGGGCACCAGCGAGGAGGCCAGCACCACCGTGTCGCCGGGGGCGATGGTGATGTGCCGGTGGTCGCCGCTGGCCATCCGGCCCAGGGCGCTCATCGGCTCGCCCTGGGAGCCGGTGGACATCAGCACGATCTGCTCGGGCGGAAGGGTGGTCGCCTCCTCGATCCCGATGACCAGACCGGCCGGGATGTTGAGCAGGCCCAGGTCGCGGGCGATGCCCATGTTGCGGACCATCGAGCGGCCGATCAGCGCGACCTTGCGGCCGTGCTCGACCGCCGAGTCGAAGACCTGCTGCACCCGGTGCACGTGCGAGGCGAACGAGGCGACGATGATCCGCCCCTTGGCCTTCGCGAAGATCGAGTCGAGGACCGGCCCGATCTCCCGCTCCGGGGTGACGAAGCCGGGGATCTCCGCGTTCGTGGAGTCCGACAGCAGCAGGTCGACGCCCTCGGCGCCGAGCCGGGCGAAGCCGGCCAGGTCGGTGATCCGGCCGTCCAGCGGGAGCTGGTCCATCTTGAAGTCGCCGGTGTGCAGGACCAGCCCGGCCGGCGTGCGGATGGCCACCGCGAGGGCGTCCGGGATGGAGTGGTTGACCGCGAAGAACTCGCACTCGAACGGACCGAGCCGCTCCCGGCCGCCCTCCCGCACGGTCAACGTGTACGGCTGGATCCGCCGCTCGGCCAGCTTCGCCTCGACCAGGGCCAGGGTGAACTGGGAGCCGACCAGCGGGATGTCCGGCTTGTGGGCGAGCAGGTACGGCACCGCGCCGATGTGGTCCTCGTGACCGTGGGTCAGCACGATCGCCTGCACGTCGGCCAGCCGGTCCAGGATCGGGGCGAAGTCGGGCAGGATCAGGTCCACGCCCGGCTGTTCCACGTCGGGGAAGAGCACCCCGCAGTCGACGATCAGCAGCTTGCCGCCGTACTCGAAGACGGTCATGTTCCGGCCGATGGCACCGAGTCCGCCGAGCGGGATGATCCGCAGGCCACCCTCCGGCAGCGGCGGGGGGGCTTCACCCTCGAAGTGCGCCTCGGTCACGCGTCCACCTCATTCTGCGACGCCGTCACTCGGCGTCCATCGTGTCGTTCGTTCATTCGGGCAGCTCCAGGCCCGCTGCGGCGCAGTCGGCGCGCAGCTGGGCGATCTCGTCGTCGGTGGCGTCCACCAGCGGGGGGCGTACCGGGCCGGCGGGCAGCCCCTTGGCCGCCAGGCCCGCCTTCACCAGGATGGTGCCCTGGGTACGGAAGATGCCGGTGAACAGCGGCAGCAGCCGCCGGTGCAGGCTCAGCGCGGTGCCGACGTCGCCGGCCTCGTACGCCTCGATCAGCTGCTTGGTCTGCACGCCGGTGAAGTGGGTCGAGGTGCCGACCACGCCGACGCAGCCGACCGCGAGCGCGGGCAGCGTCAGCGCGTCCTCGCCGCTGTAGAAGGCCAGGTCGCTGCGGCTGAGCACCCAGGAGGTGGCGGTCAGGTCGCCCTTGGCGTCCTTGACCGCGACGATCCGGTCGTGCTCGGCGAGCCGGACCAGGGTGTCGGTGGCGATCGGTACCCCTGAGCGGTGCGGGATGTCATAGAGCATGATCGGCAGCCCGGTGGCGTCGGCGACCATGGTGAAGTGCCGCAGCAGCCCGCTCTGCGGCGGCTTGTTGTAGTACGGGGTGACCACCAGCAGGCCGTGCGCGCCGGCCTTCTCGGCCGACGCGGCCAGCTCGATGGTGTGCCGGGTGTCGTTGGTGCCGACCCCGGCGACGATCCGGGCCCGGTCGCCGACCGCCTCCACGACGGCCCGGATCAGGGTCTCCTTCTCCGCCTCCGTGGTGGTCGGCGACTCACCGGTGGTGCCGTTGAGCACCAGCGCGTCGTTGCCCTGCTCGTCCACGAGGTGCTGGGCGAGGCGTACGGCGCCGGCCAGGTCGAGGTCGCCGGCCGGGGTGAACGGGGTCACCATGGCCGTGAGCAGTCGCCCGAACGGGCGGGACCCGCCCCGGTCGGGGGCGGCAGGGTGGTCGTGCGTCATGTTCACAACCTAGCGGACGACCACCGGCGCTCCGGCGGGGAAGGGTGCACGGGCTCTCACTCGGCGTGCGGGGTGGCCGCCACCTCGGAGCCGTCGGGCAGCGTCGAGATCACGAAGTCGGCGAAGACGTTCGGCGCGACCCGCTGGAGCTGACGCAGGCACTCCACCGCCAGCTCGCGGATCTCCACGTCGGCGTGCTCGGTGGCGCGCATCCCGATGAAGTGCCGCCACGCCCGGTAGTTGCCGGTGACCACGATCCGGGTCTCGGTGGCGTTCGGCAGCACCGCGCGGGCGGCCTGCCGGGCCTGCTTGCGGCGCAGCGTCGGGTTGGGCTCGTCGGAGAAGCGCTGCTCCAGCCCCTCCAGCAGCTCGGTGTACGCCCGGACGCTCGCCTCGGCCGCCTCGACGAACTTCTTGTGCAGCTCCGGGTCGTCGGCGATCACCGAGGGCTCCACCATGGCGGCGTCCCGCTCCGGGACGTACCGCTGGGAGAGCTGGGAGTACGAGAAGTGCCGGTGCCGGATCAGCTCGTGGGTGAAGGAGCGGGACACCCCGGTGAAGTAGAAGCTCACCGAGCCGTGCTCCAGCACGGAGAGGTGACCCACCTCCAGGATGTGCGCCAGATAGCCGGCGTTGGTGGCGGTGGCCGGGTTCGGCTTCTTCCAGCTCTGGTAGCAGGCCCGGCCGGCGAACTCCGCCAGGGCCTGACCGCCGTCGGCGTCGGTCGACCACGGCACGTCGTCCGGGGCCTGGAACTGGGTCCACGCGATCAGCTTGACCTGGGGCTGCACCATCTCCGGCATGCCTGGGACTGTAGTGGCCGGTGGGGCCGGGGCCCAAGCCAGGCTCGCCCGGTGCAACCACGGTCACTCAGGGCGCGGCGGCGGTCAGACGTAGAGCGAGGTGAAGGGGGCCCAGGGCAGGTTGCGCAGCACCGAGAACGCCAGCCAGGCCGCCAGGAAACCGCCGAGCACCTTGGAGCTGATCCGCAGCTGCGGCAGCCGCCAGCCGAACGCCTGGTTGCCCGCCCAGGCGACGAAGAGATAGGCCAGGAACGGCAGCGAGAAGACGAAGAGGAAGTGGTGCCGGGCAGCCGCCGGCAGGTCGGCGTGCAGCACGTACCACAGGGCGCGGGTGCCGCCGCAGCCCGGACAGTCCAGGCCGGTGGTGAGCTTCAGCAGGCAGGTCGGCCGGGCGTCCGGCTCGCTCTGCGTCGGGTCACTGACCAGCGCGTACGCCATGCCCATGCCGACGCAGCCGAGGGCGGCCAGCGGGGCGGCCCAGCGCGGGGCGCGGGCGTGCAGCCGGATCACGAACCGGGTGAACCGGTCCGGCTCGACGGGCTGGTACTGGTACGGCGGCCACTCCTGCTGGCCCGGCGGGGTGGCCGACTGGTCGACGCTCGTCACGGCCTCACCGTACACCGGCCACACCCGCCAGCGCGGCGGCCAACGGAACCGCGAGGTCACCGGCGACCGGCGGGGCCACCGCGTCCAGCCCGAGCCAACCGGCGAGCCGGTACAGCTCGGCGGCGAGCGCCACCGCGGTCTCCCCCGGGTCGGCGCCCGGCTCCACCCAGGCCGCCGGGACGAGGAGCACGCCGGCCTTCCGGTCGGCCTTCAGGTCGACCCGGGCGGTGAACCGCTCCCCCTGTCGGAACGGCAGCACATAGTAGCCGTACACCCGTTGCGGCGCGGGCACGTAGATCTCGATGCGGTAGCTGAGGTCGAAGAGCCGCTCGGTGCGGGCCCGCTCCCAGACCAGCGGGTCGAAGGGGCTGACCAGGCTGTTGCCCCGGACCCAGCGGGGCAACCGGGCGTCGGCGTGCAGCCAGGCCGGCTGCCGCCAGCCCTGCACGGCCACCGGCCGCAGCTCCCCCGCCTCGACCAGCTCGGCGATCGCCTGTCGGGCGCCGGCCAGCGGCAGCCGGAAGTAGTCCCGCAGCTCCGGCTCGGCGGCCACCCCGAGACTGCGGGCGGCGACCGCGACCAGCGCGCGGAACGCGTCGGCGTCGGTGGGCGTGGGGGTGTCCAGCACGGCGGGCGGCAGGACCCGCTCGGGCAGGTCGTAGCGGCGGGCGAAGGAGGTGGTCCGCTCGGCGGCGGTCACCTCGCCGGCCCAGAAGAGGAACTCCAGGGCCTGTTTGACCGCCGACCAGTTCCACCCCCAGTTGCCGGTCTGCCGGGGCGCGTCGTGCTCGATCTCGGCGGCGGTCAGCGGCCCTCGGGCAGCCACCTCGTCGCGCACCCAGGCGACCAGCTCCGGCTGCTCGCGGGCGATCCGCCGCATGTTGCCCCAGGCGTCGTCGTGGGCCTTCGCCATCCGCCAGCGCAGCGCGGCGTGCAGCCCGACCGGCACCAGCGACGCCTCGTGGCCCCAGTACTCGAAGAGCTCCCGGGGCCGGCGGTAGGCGGCCGAGTCGAGCAGGGCCGTCGGGTAGGGCCCGAGCCGGCTGTAGAGCGGCAGGTAGTGGGCGCGTTGCAGGACGTTGACCGAGTCCATCTGGATCAGCCCGACCCGGTCGAGCACCCGGCGCAGGTGCCGGCGGGTGGGCACGCCGGTGGGCGCCGGGTCGGCGAAGCCCTGCGCGGCGAGGGCGACGCGGCGGGCCTGGGCGAGCGAGAGCGATTCCGGTGCGGCCATCGTCGGGCACCCTAATCCACGGGTACGACGGCGGGCTGCACCGTCGTACGGAGCGGAGACTGGACCGATCGCCCGTCGGGGCATAGAACGGACGGATGGTGACCATCCGTCGGGAGGAGCCGGACGACGCCGACGCGATCGCCCGGGTGCACGTACGCGGCTGGCAGGCCGGCTACGCGGGGATCATGCCCGGCGAGGTGCTGACCCGGCTCAACCCGGTGGCCTGGGCGCAACGCCGCCGGGACGTCGGCACCGCCGACCCGGAGCACCCGTTCACCACCCTGGTCGGCGAGGTCGACGGGGCGGTCGCCGGCTTCGCCACCTTCGGGCCGTACCGCAACGACCAGGACCGGGCCGACCTCGACCCGACCTGCGGCGAGATCGTCACCATGTACGTGGAGCCGGCCCGCTGGGGCACCGGCCTCGGCCGGGCGCTGCTGGCGGCGGCCCGGGACGGGCTGGCCGGGCGGGGCTGGACCGAGTACCGGCTCTGGGTGCTGGCCGACAACGTCCGGGCCCGCCACTTCTACGAGCGGGCCGGCCTGTCACCCGACGGCGTGGAGTCCGTCTACCGGGTGCCGCTGCACGGCGGGCGGGACCCGGTCGGGCTGGTCGAGCTGCGCTACACCGCCCGGCTCGACGGCTGACCCGACCGGCGCCGGCCGCCCGGCCGTCGGCTCCACACCGTCCGTTCCGGTCGGCGTCGGCTCCGGTCCCGGCCCGGCCGGCTGCGGCGTGGCCCAGCGGCGGATCGGCAGGCCGAGCAGGAGCGCCAGGCTGATCCAGACGTAGGTGTTGCTGCCCAGGAAGCCGCCCACGCCGGTGAAGTCCTTCTCCCAGGCCCAGACGATCCGGCTGATGAGCAGGCCGTACCCGACGATCGCGGCGCCGAGCAGGACGCGGCGCCGGCGGCTGCCGGCGGGCGCCGCCAGGCCGTTGTCGACCAGCAGGATCAGCGCCGGGATCAGCCAGACCAGGTGGTGCACCCAGGTGACCGGGCTGACCAGGCACATCATCGCGCCGGTCAGCGCCAGCCCGGTGGCCTCGTCGCCGGCGGCCACCGCCGCCCGGGAGCGCCACCCCCAGACCACCAGGGTGACCAGCACCAGCGCCAGCCAGGCCAGCGTGCTCGGGTGTTCCGGGTGCAGCCGCGCGACCACCCCGCGCAGCGACTGGTTGGAGACGAAGGCCAGCTCACCGACCCGGTCGGTGTTCCACAGCGCCGCGGTCCAGAACTCCCGGGAGGCGTCCGGGAAGAGCGCGGCGGCGAGCAGGCTGGCCCCGGCCGTCGCGCCCAGCGCGGTGACCGCGGCCCGCCACCGGCCGGTGACCAGCATATAGACGATGAAGACGCCGGGGGTCAGCTTGATCGCGGTGGCCAGCCCGATGCCCACTCCGGCCCACCGGTTGCCGGCCGGCAGCAGCCGCAGCAGGTCGACCGCCACCAGGAAGAGCAGCAGCATGTTGACCTGGCCGAAGTTGACCGTCTCGCGCATCGGCTCGTACGCGGCGGCCAGGCAGAGCGCCACGGCCAGCGCGAACCAGCGGGTCCAGCCGACCCGGCGGGCGACGGGGTCGAGCAGCCACCAGATCAGCACCGCGCTGACCACGACGGTGGCGACCACGCTCACCGTGATCGCCGCCGACCACGGCAGGTACGCCATCGGCAGCATCACCAGGGCGGCGAACGGCGGGTAGGTGAAGCCGTACTGGGTGCCCGGCTTGAGGAAGTCGTAGATCTCCCCGCCGTCGTGCGTCCACCAGGTCAACGCGCCGTAGTAGACCTTCAGGTCGAAGAAGCCGTGCCGCACGGCCGCGACCGAGAGGAAGGCGGCCGTGGCGGCGGCGAGCACCACCACGACGACGACCTGTCCGAACGTGCGCCTGGCACCCTGCGCCACCGTCGTCTCCCTCGCCCTGCGTAGGCTCCTGTGCCATGGCCCTGGGGTACGTCCGCCCGGCGCGTCCCGAGGACGCCGCCGAGATCGCCCGCATCCAGCTCGCGACCTGGCGGGTCGCCTATCGCCGGATCCTGCCCCGGCACGTGCTGGACAACCTGGACGAGGCGTACCTCGCCCGGCGGTGGAGCGCGGCGGTGCAGGAGCCGCCGTCGGCCGCGCACCAGGTGCTGGTCGCCGTCGAACAGGCCGAGCAATCCTATCTGGTGGGGTTCGTCGCGGCCGGTCCGGCCGACGCCGAGGCGCTCGCCCCGGGCGAGCCGGCCGACGCGCTCGCCGACGGCGTGGTGGCGGTGACCGACCTGCTGGTCGAGCCGCGCTGGGGCCGGCGCGGGCACGGCAGCCGGCTGCTCTCCGCCGCCGTCGACCGCTGGCGGGAAGACGGTTTCGCCCGGGCGGTGGCCTGGACGTTCGACGGCGACGAGGCGACCCGGAAGTTCCTCACCAGCACCGGCTGGGAGCCGGACGGCGCGGCCCGGGCGCTGGACGTGGACGACCTGCTCGTCCCCCAGCTCCGCCTGCACGTCGCGGTCCCCACCGAAGCGGACCCGAGCGACTGAGGTCGTCGTCGGTGCCCGGCGGGGCACCGACGACGACCGGTCAGCCCTTGTCGGCGCCCTCGTTGGCGCCCCGGACGAAGTACCGCTGGAAGACCACGAACAGCAGCGCCACCGGGATGGTGGCCAGCAGCGCCGCGCCGAGCTTCAGCGGATACTGGGTGCCCGAGCCGAGCGAGCCGCTCACCAGGTCGGCCAGGCCTCGCGGCAGGGTGAACAACCCCGGGTCCTGCACCGCGACCAGGCTGTGCGGGAACTCGTTCCAGGAACCCTGGAACGACAGGATGGTCAGGGTGATCAGCGCCGGCCGGGCCATCGGCAGCACCACCGACCAGAAGGTGCGGAAGACGCCGGCACCGTCGATCCGGGCCGCCTCCTCCACGCTCACCGGGATGGACTCGAAGAACTGCTTCATGATGAAGACCCCGGCAGCGTCGGCGAGCAGCGGTACCACCAGCCCGGCGTAGCTGTTGTAGATGCCGAGCTGGTTGAGCACCAGGAACTTCGGGATCAGCAGCACCACGCCGGGGACGGCCATCACCGCGATGACCGCGGCGAAGAGCCCGGCCCGCCCCTTGAACCGCAAGCGGGCCAGCGCGTACCCGGCGAGCGAGTCGAAGAACACCCGGCCGAGCGTGACCAGCACGGTGACCAGCAGCGAGTTGCCGAGCCAGAGCGGGAAGTTGGTACCGGCGAAGATCCGCTCGAAGCCTGCGGTGCTGATCGGGTCGGGGAACGGCGACAGCGGGTTCGCCGCCGCGCCCGGCTCGGTCTTGAGCGAGTTGGTCAGCTGGATGACGAACGGGTAGAGGAACACCAGCCCGAAGAAGATCAGGATGGCGTACCCGAGGAAGCGGTTGACCAGGGTGCGGGTGGGGCGGCGGTCGCGGCGGGCGGGCGCCGCCGCCGGGCGGCCGGTGAGCGTGGTCATGGCTTCGACCCTTCCGGTACGCGCCGACGCCACCGGCGGCGTCCGGGTGCCGCGCTGTCCCGGTCGGCCATCACCCGCCGTTGCACCAGCGTGAGCACGATGATGATGAGGAACAACACGAACGAGATGGCCGCCCCGGAGCCGTAGTCGAACTCCCGGAACGCGGTCCGGTACGACAGGTAGGCGGGGGTAAGAGTGGTCTTGGCAGGCTGACCCTGGCTCATCACGTACACCTGGTCGAAGACCTGCCAGGAACCGATCAGGCCCAGGGTGAGCACCAGGAAGGTGGTCGGCTTGATCATCGGCAGGGTGACGTACCGGAACCGCTGCCAGCGGCTCGCGCCGTCCAGGATGCTCGCCTCGTCCAACGCCTCCGGGACGTTCTGCAGCGCGGCGAGGTACATCAGCATGAAGGTGCCGGACGTGGTCCAGACGACCAGTGTGATGATCGAGATCATCGCGACGCTCGGTCCGGAGAGCCAGTCCCACCAGCTCAGCCCGAACGGGCCGCCGTCGGCGAGCGCGGCCGGCGGATCGTCCACCCCGACGGCGCCGAGCAGCAGGTGCAGCACCCCTCGGGAGTCGGCGAACCACTGGGGCCCGTCGACACCGAAGAAGCCGAGCAGCTGGTTGACCGCGCCGGTGTTGGCGAACAGGAAGAGGAAGACCACGCTGATCGCCACCGAGCTGGTGACCGAGGGGAAGTAGAAGGCGCTGCGGAAGAAGCTCTTACCCTTCAGCATCCGGTTGTTGACCACCAGGGCGAGGCCGAGTGCCAGGACGGTCTGCGCCGGCACCACGAGCGCCACGTAGTAGATGTTATTGCGGATGCTGGTCATGAAGTCGCGGCGGGCGAGCCCGTCCTCGGTGAACAGCCGGGTGTAGTTGTCGGCGCCGACGAACGGCACCTTGCCGGTGAACGGGCTGCCCTGGCCGTTCCAGTCGGTGAGGCTCACCCAGAGCGCCATCAGGATCGGCAGCAGCAGGAACAGCCCGAGGATCACGATCACCGGGGCCACGAAGAGCCAGCCGGCGATGTTCTCGTTGCTCCGGATGCCGCGTCCGGGGCGGCGCCGGGGACCACCTGTCTCGGTGGCCGGTGCCGTCAGTGCGTCGGTTGCCATCTCCCTCTCCTTCGACTCGCGCGGAGCCGGTGCGGGGCGCCGCCGGTGCCGGCGACGCCCCGTGGACCGGGTCAGCCGCCGAGCGCGGCCTTGGCGTTCTTGTCGAAGTCACCGAGGATGGTCTTCGGGTTGCCGGTGCTCAGCTTCTGCAGGCCGGTGTCCAGGTCGGCGAGGACGCTGTCCATCTTGGGGGCGTTCACCGGGCCCTGGGCGTACTCGGCGCCGTCGATGAACGGCTTGTCCGCCGGGAACTGCTGGCTGTACTGGTCGCGGACGGACTGCCGGGACGGCATCACGCCGAACGCCTTGGCGAAGGTCATCTGCTGGTCGCCGGCGGTCATCGCCTCGACGAACTTGATCGCCTGGTCCTTGAACTTGGACTTGGCGGCGACGCCCCAGCACTGGGTGAAGGAGAGCGTGCCCTTGCCCTTCGGCCCGGCCGGCAGCTCGACGACCTTGTACTTCACGTTCGGGAAGTCGTTCTGCAGGGCACCCTTGATCCAGTTGCCCTCGATGGTCATGACGGCCTTCCCCTTGCCGAACGCCTCACCGGACCAGCCGGCGTCGAGCTGCTTGGGGTAACGGGCCAGCCCCTCGGTGAGCAGCGTCTTGACGTACGCCAGCGCGGCCTCGTTCTCCGGGGTGTCCCCGGTCGGCTGCTTACCGTCCTTGCTGATCAGCCAGCCGCCGTTCTGTACCAGGAACGCGCCGATCCGGTCCCGGGTGTCGCCGAGCGCCAGCGGCACCTGACCCTTGGCCTTGATCTTCCGGGCGGTGGCGGTCAGCTGGTCCCAGGTGGTCGGCACGTCCGCGTCGGTCAGCCCGGCCTTCGTCCACAGGTCCGTGTTGATCTGCAGGGCGAGGGTGGAGAAGTCCTTCGGCGCGCAGTAGAGCTTGCCGTCGTAGGTGAAGGCGGTGCGCAGGCTCTCGTAGAAGTCGTCCGGCTTGCTGATCTTGTCGCCGTACGGCTCCAGCGCGCCCACGCTGGCATAGTCGGCGAAGCGGCTCGCGTCGACGTAGAACACGTCCGGCGGGGTGCCGCCGGCGAGCGCCTGACCGAGCTGCTGGGTGAGGTCCTGGGCCGGCGTGACGGTGGCCTGGTTGCCGGAGGAAGCGGCCCACTTGGCGGCGGCGTCCTGGACGGCCTTGGTCTCCGCGTCGCCGGAGGAGCCGATCAGGATCTGGAGGTTGGCCGGGCCGCTGGACTGCTTGGCGTCGCCGGACGAGTCGTCGAAGCCGTTGCCGCAGGCGGCGGAGCCGAGCAGGGCGACGGCGGCGAGGCCGGCCACCGCCACCCGGGTGAGGGATCGAGGTGCCATCTGATTCTCCTGGTGGGGGAAACGGGGGATCACGCGGTGTGCCGCAGCACCAGCGCGGGCTGGAGCAGCACCTGGGGGTTGGTGGGTTGGCCGTCGAGCACGCCGGTGAGCAGGTCGACGCAGCGGGCGGCGGCCGCCGCGAGCGGCTGGCTGACGCTGGTCAGCCCGACGGCCGCGGCGACCGGGGTGTCGTCGAAGCCGATGACCGCCACCCGGGACGCGGTGTCCCGGACGGCCTGGAGGGCACCGAGGGCGAGCGAGTCGCTGGCGCAGACCACCGCGGTCGGCGGCTCGGCCGTGGCGAGCAGGTCGCGCATCTCGCGCTCGCCCGCGGCGATGCCGTCCTCGGTGGAACGACGCAGGTCGGCCCCGTCGAGGCCGGCCGCCGCCATCGTGGTGTGCCAGCCGGCGTGCCGGTCGTCGCCGACGCCGGAGCCGGCCGGCCAGCCGATGAAGGCGATCCGGCGGTGGCCGGTGTCGAGCAGTCGACGGGTGGCCTGGGCCGTCCCGTCGGCGTTGTCCACGTCGACCCAGGGGTGGGAGTCCGGGGCGTCCCAGGGCCGACCGAAGGTCACGAAGGGCACGTCCCGCCCGGTCAGCCATGCCGTCCGGGGGTCGCCGTGCTTG
The DNA here is from genome assembly GCF_022747945.1 of Micromonospora sp. R77. Classification (NCBI taxonomy): domain Bacteria; kingdom Bacillati; phylum Actinomycetota; class Actinomycetes; order Micromonosporales; family Micromonosporaceae; genus Micromonospora; species Micromonospora sp. R77. The sequence goes on along the minus strand of NZ_JALDST010000001.1, from coordinate 4,356,972 downwards.
GTGCCGGTGAGCACGAAGGCGTCCAGGTCGTACGCGCCGAGCAGGTCGTCGTAGGTGGCGATCTCCCGCTCGTCGTCGGCGGCGGTGTAGAGCATGACCCGGTAGCCCGCGGCGTCGGCGGTCTCGGTGAGCCCGTGCAGGAAGCGGTCCAGCACCGAGCCGTTGATCCCGTCCCGGGTGGGCTCGATCCGGACGGCGATCAGCCGGCTGCGGCCGGTCCGCATCTGCCGGGCGGCCTGGTTGGCGCGGTAGCCGAGGGCGTTGATCGCCTCCTGCACCCGGCGCCGGGTGTCCTCGCGGACGATGTGCGGCGCGTTGAGCACGTTGGAGACCGTCTGCCGGCTCACCTGGGCGTGCCGGGCCACCGTCGCGATGGTCACCTTTTCTGACAACTTGTACCCTCTCAACGCCTTGAACGATCCAACTCGGATGAGGCAGGATTGGATCGTTCAAAGTTTCTGGAATGTTTCGCACTTTGCACCCGCCGGATCGATCTGTCAAGAGAGCCGGCCGACGTCGAACACCCCCTGGAGTCCCCCGTGTCCGAACGCCACCTGCAACCCCTGCTGCACGACCTGGTCGGCGTGGTCCACGCCCCCACCAGCGCGCTGGGTGACGCGGCCGGGCAGATCCGCCCGGCCGGCGTCCAGGGCGTCTTCCACGCCGACGCCCGGGTGCTGTCCCGGGCCGAGCTGCGCGTCGACGAGCGGGAACCGGAGGCGCTCACCCGGGGCGCGGTCGGCCCCCACGGCACCCGGTTCGTCGCGCTCGCCCGCTGGCTCGGTGACCCCGGCCCCGACCCGACCGTCCGGATCGAACGGACCCGGCACGCCACCGCGCACGGCCTCACCGAGGAACTGCGGGTCGTCTCCACCGCGGCGGCGCCGGTCCGGGCCACCGTCAGCGTCGAGCTCGGCTGCGACCTCGCCCCGATCGAGCTGGTCAAGTCCGGTGCGATGGGCACGCCGCTGGCGGCCCGCACCGCCGGGCCCGGCCGGCTGAGCTGGACCGGGGACGGCATCACCGTGACGGTGACCGCGCCGACCGCCGCCGTCGACGCCACCACGCCCCGGGTCAGCTGGCCGGTCGACCTCGCACCCCGCAGCGAGGTGACACTGCGCTGGACCCTCACGGTGACCGACCCGCAGGCCGTGGTGGTCGCCCCGCCCGCCGCACCGACCTGGTCGCAGCCCGAGGTCCGGGCCGACGACCGCCGCATCGTCCGGCTGCTCGACCGGTCCCTGGCCGACCTGCGCGGGCTGCGGCTCGCCGACCCCGCCCACCCGGCGGACGTCTTCCTCGGCGCCGGCGTGCCCTGGTTCCTCACCCTGTTCGGCCGGGACAGCCTCTGGGCCGCCCGGATGATGCTGCCGCTCGGCACCGAGCTGGCCGCCGGCACGCTGCGGGTGCTCGCCCGCCGGCAGGGCACCCGGGTCGACCCGGCGACCGGCGAGGCACCCGGCAAGATCCTGCACGAGCTGCGCCGGCACGAGTTCGCCCCCGGCGGCGGGCTGAGCCTGCCACCCGCCTACTTCGGCACCGTCGACGCCACCATGCTCTGGATCGGCCTGCTGCACGACGCGTGGCGCTGGGGGCTGCCCGCCGACCAGGTCGAACCGCTGCTGCCGCACCTCGAGGCCGCGCTGGGCTGGCTCGGCGAGCACGCCGACGCCGACGGCGACGGCCTCGTCGAGTACGTCGACACCACCGGCCACGGCCTGGCCAACCAGGGCTGGAAGGACTCCGGCGACGCGGTCCGCTTCCGCGACGGCCGGCTGGCCCAGCCGCCCATCGTGCTGGCCGAGGTGCAGGGGTACGCGTACCAGGCGGCGAGGCACGGCGCCGACCTGCTCGACGCGTTCGACCGGCCGGGCGCCGACCGCTGGCGCGGGTACGCCGACCGGCTGGCCCACCGGTTCCGCGCCGCGTTCTGGGTCGACGGCCGGTACGGCCCCCAGCCCGCGCTCGCCCTCGACCGGGACAAGCGCCCGGTGGACTCGCTGACCAGCAACATCGGCCACCTGCTCGGCACCGGCCTGCTCTCGGACGACGAGTCCGCCCAGGTGGCGGCCCTGCTCGGCACCGAGACGCTGGCCGGCGGCTTCGGGCTGCGCACCATGTCCACCGACGACGCCGGGTTCAGCCCGCTGTCCTACCACTGCGGGTCGGTGTGGACGCACGACACCGCGATCGTGCTCGGCGGGCTGGCCCGCGCCGGGTTCACCGACGCCGCACTGCAGCTCGCCGACGGCCTGCTGGGTGCCGCCGAGGCGTTCGCCTACCGGCTGCCGGAGCTGTACGGCGGCGACGACCGCGCCCTGCTCGGCCGGCCGGTGCCGTACCCGGCGGCCTGCCATCCGCAGGCATGGTCGGCCGCGGCGGCGGTGCTGCTGCTCCAGGCCGGCGTCGGCCTCTATCCCGACGTCCCGGCCGGCCGCGTCGAGCTGCGCCCGCTGGCCGGCCCGCGCCTCGGCGCCCTGGCCGTGGACGGCCTGCGGATCGCCGGCACCCCGGTCGGCGTCACCGTCGACGCCACCGGCCACCCCACCATCACCGGCCTCCCCACCCCCCTAACCGTCACCCCGCCCCCAAACCCCCACCCCCACCCTCACCCTCACCTCCCCCTCCCCCGCACCCCCCACCCCGCGCCCGCACCCCGCTGACCCACTCCCGGCAGCGTCGATCATGGAGTTGGCGGCAGTAACGGAGATCCACACCGCCGCCAACTCCATGATCACGGCGAGGTGGGGCGGGTGAGTTCGGCTATCAGCTCGTCGTCCTCGAGGGCACCGGTGGGGGTGAAGCCGAGAGAGCGGTAGAGGGCGGCGGCGGAGACGTTGTCCGGGTGGTAGGAGAGACGGATCGGGTGGTCGCCGTGCTGGGTGGCCAGCCAGCCCGTGAGGGTACGGACGGCGGCGCGGCCGACCCCCCGGCCCTGCTCGGCGGCGTCGACCACCATGCCGCCCAGCCAGCGCGAACCGTCGTCGTCCACGCCCCACATGACGTGCCCGACCACCACGTCGTCCGCGTACACGGCGAGCGACGTCCAGACGTCGGAACGCATCGAGAGCAGCAGGTAACGGGCCGCCAGGGCGGCTACCCAGACCCGCTGGTCGTCGCGGGGAGCCACGTCGGCCACCGCCCGCCAGTTGTCGTCGTCCACCGGGCGCAGTGTCACGTGACGGCCCGCCCGGTCGCGCAGCCCTGAATCGATCATGGGAGCGAGCCTAGGCGGCGACCCACCCGGCGACGACCGGGTTCCGCCCGGTCCGCGGGTCGGCCGGGCGGTGCCGCGGGTCAGTCGAGGAGGGGGTCCAGGCCGAGGGTCAGACCGGGGCGGTTGCGCACCGCGCGGACGGCCAGCAGCACGCCGGGCATGAACGAGGCCCGGTCGTACGAGTCGTGCCGGATGGTCAGCGTCTCCCCGAGGGTGCCGAAGAGCACCTCCTGATGGGCGACCAGTCCGGTGGCACGGACGGCGTGCACGCGTACCCCGTCGATGTCGGCGCCCCGCGCGCCCGCCACCTCGTCCTTGGTGGCGTCCGGCGTGGGGCCGAGACCGGCCTCGGCCCGGGCCGCCGCGATCAGCCGGGCGGTGTGCGTGGCGGTGCCGCTCGGGGCGTCCAGCTTGCGCGGGTGGTGCTGCTCGATGATCTCGACCGACTCGAAGTGCCGGGCCGCGCGGGCGGCGAACTGCATCATCAGCACCGCGCCGATGCCGAAGTTCGGCGCGATCACCACCCCGACGCCGGGCTTGCGCTCCAGCCAGCCGCGGACCCGGTCCAGCCGTTGCTCGGTGAAGCCGGTGGTGCCCACCACCACGCTGATGCCCTGGTCGATGCACCAGTGCAGGTTGTCCATGACGACGTCGGGCGTGGTGAAGTCCACCACCACCTCGGCACCCGCGTCGGCGGCGTTGAACAGCCAGTCGCCCTGGTCGACCATGGCCACCAGCTCCATGTCGCCGGCGGCGTCGACCGCCCGGCACACCTCGGCGCCCATCCGCCCCCGGGCACCCAGCACACCGACCCGGATCGGCTCGACCGTGCTCTTCTCCTGCGCGTCAGTCACGGGGCACAACCTATCCCAATCGGGACGCGCGTCCCTGCCGGGACTCGAGGACCGTCCGCTCAGCGGGAGACGGAGAAGGCGCCTTCGTCGAACGGACCGACCACGGCGAGGGACATCGGCCGGCCGAGCAGCTCGGCGGCGAGCGCGTTGACGTCGTCCAGGGTGACCGCGTCGACCCGGGTGAGCAACTCGTCGACCGGCATCAGGTCGCCGTAGAGCAGCTCGCCCTTGGCCAGCCGGCTCATCCGCGACCCGGTGTCCTCCAGGCCCAGCACGAACGAGCCCTTGCTCATCCCCTTGCCCCGGGCCAGCTCCGCCTCGGTGATCCCCTCGGCGGCCACCCGGGCCAGCTCGGCGCGGGTCAGCTCCAGCACCTCGTCCACCTTGCCCGGCGCGCAGCCCGCGTAGACGGCGAACAGGCCGCTGTCGGCGTACTGGCTGGCGTAGGAGTAGACCGAGTAGGCCAGGCCGCGCCGCTCCCGGATCTCCTGGAACAAACGGCTGGACATGCCACCGCCGAGCACGTTGTTCAGCACCCCGAGGGCGAACCGCCGCTCGTCGGTGCGGTCGATGCCGGGGCAGCCGAGGATGACGTGCGCCTGCTCGGTCTCCTTCGGCTCGACCACGGTGGCGGCCGGCTTGGTGCGTACCGCCGGGGTGGCCGCCCGGTGCGGAGCCGGCGCGGCCGGGTCGGCGTCCAGCGGGGTGCCGCGCAGCGCCTGCCGGACCAGCTTCACCACGACGGCGTGGTCGAGGTTGCCGGCCGCGGCGATGACGATCTGCGGCGGTGTGTAGCGCCGCCGGTAGAAGCTCTGGATCTGCCGACGGCTCATCGGGGTGACCGTCTCCTCGGTGCCGGAGATCAGCCGGCCGAGCGGGTGGTCGCCGTAGACGGCGCGGGCGAAGAGGTCGTGCACCTCGTCGCCGGGCTCGTCGTCGTGCATGGCGATCTCTTCGAGGATGACGCCCCGCTCGGTCTCCACGTCGGCCGGTTCCAGCACCGAGTCGGCGACCGCGTCGCACATCACGTCGATGGCCAGCGGCAGGTCCTCGTCCAGCACGCGGGCGTAGTAGCAGGTGTATTCCTTGGTGGTGAACGCGTTGGTCTCGCCGCCCACCGCCTCGATCTCGGCGGAGATGTCCAGCGCGCTGCGCTTCTTGGTGCCCTTGAACAGCAGGTGCTCCAGGAAGTGCGCGGCACCCGCCTGCGGACCCGTCTCGTCCCGCGAGCCGACCGCCACCCAGATGCCGAACGAGACGCTGCGCATCGCCGGGATCGCCTCGGTGAGCACCCGCAGGCCGCTCGGCAGGACGGTACGGCGCACCGTGCCGCCCAGCGGGTCGTCACTCAGCGTGCGGGTCACCGCCCGGGCCGGCGCACCGCCCCGGGCCGGCTCCGACCCCGCGGCGTGCCGGACGTTCCCGGACGGCGCCACCCCCCGTCGACCTGCAGGGACGGACGAACGCTCGCTCCGGCGCACGGAAACCTGCTCTCACTTCGACGAGGGGTGGGGTGTCACGGCGACGGCTCCAGGTCACGCGGGCGCGAGCCGGAGCCGTCGGAAGGGCCGGGCGGGGAACGTCGTCCCCCGCCCGGCCGTCACTGCTCAGCTGTGGCGGGTCCGCCGACGCGGGCGCTCGCCGCCCTCGCCACCACCCTCGCCGCCGCCCTGACCGCGCTCGCCACGCTCCGGGCCCCGGCTGCCGCGCTCACGGTCCCGGTCACCCCGGTCCCGCGGGCCCCGGTCGCCGCCCCGGCCGGCCGGACGCTCGCCGCCCTCGGCGGCCTCACCGGCGGCCGGCGCCTCGGCGCCCTCCGGGCGGACCTTGTCCAGGTAGATCTTGCCGCGGGCGTCGATGTCCGCGATCTCCACCTCGACCCGGTCGCCGACGTTGAGGAAGTCCTCGACCTTCTCGACCCGCTTGCCGTCGCCGACCTTCGAGATGTGCAGCAGGCCGTCGCGGCCCGGCAGCAGCGAGACGAAGGCGCCGAACGCGGCGGTCTTCACCACGGTGCCGAGGAACCGGTCGCCGACCTTCGGCAGCGTCGGGTTGGCGATCGCGTTGATCCGCTCGACCGCGGCCTGGGCCGACGGGCCGTTGGTCGCGCCGACGTAGATCGTGCCGTCGTCCTCGATGGAGATCTCGGCGCCGGTCTCGTCCTGGATCGCGTTGATGGTCTGGCCCTTCGGGCCGATCACCATGCCGATCTTGTCGACCGGGATCTTCACGGTGGTGACCCGAGGCGCGTGGTCCGACATCTCGGCCGGCCCCTCGATCGCGGCCTGCATCACGCCCAGGATGGTCTGGCGGGCCTCGTTCGCCTGCTGCAGCGCGGCGGCCAGCACGTCCGACGGGATGCCGTTGAGCTTGGTGTCGAGCTGCAGCGCGGTGACGAACTCCGGCGTGCCGGCGACCTTGAAGTCCATGTCACCGAACGCGTCCTCGGCACCGAGGATGTCGGTCAGCGTCACGTACTGGGTCTTGCCGTCGACCTCGTCGGAGATGAGGCCCATCGCGATGCCGGCGACCGGCGCCTTCAGCGGCACACCGGCCGAGAGCAGGCCCAGCGTCGAGGCGCAGACCGAGCCCATCGAGGTGGAGCCGTTGGAGCCGAGCGCCTCGGAGACCTGCCGGATGGCGTACGGGAACTCCTCGCGCGACGGCAGCACCGGGATCAGCGCCCGCTCGGCGAGCGCGCCGTGGCCGATCTCGCGCCGCTTCGGCGAACCGACCCGGCCGGTCTCACCGGTCGAGTACGGCGGGAAGTTGTAGTTGTGCATGTAGCGCTTGCGGTTCTCCGGGGACAGGGTGTCCACCATCTGCTCCATGCGGAGCATGTTCAGCGTGGTGACGCCCAGGATCTGGGTCTCGCCCCGCTCGAACAGCGCCGAGCCGTGCACCCGCGGCAGCACGCCGACCTCGGCGGTCAGCGGGCGGATGTCGCGCGGGCCGCGGCCGTCGATGCGGACCTGCTCGCGCAGCACCCGGTTGCGCACCTCGGACTTGGTCAGCGACCGGAAGGCAGCGGAGAGCTCCTTCTCCCGGCCCTCGAAGCGACCGCCGAGCTCCTCGGCGACCTTCGCCTTGACCCGGTCCAGGGCCTCCTCGCGGTCCGCCTTGCCGGCGATCTGGAGCGCCTCGGCGACCTCGCCGCGGGCCAGGTCGGACACCGCCTGGTAGACGTCGTCCTGGTAGTCCAGGAAGACCGGGAACTCGGTGACCGGCTTGGCGGCCACCTCCGCCAGCTCGCTCTGCGCGCGGCACAGCTCGCGGATCGCCGGCTTGGCGGCCTCCAGGCCGCTGGCCACGATCTCCTCGGTCGGCGCGGTCGCGCCACCGGCGATCAGGGCGACGGCGTTCGGCGTGGCCTCGGCCTCGACCATCATGATCGCGACGTCGCCGTCCGGGAGGGTACGGCCGGCCACGACCATGTCGAAGGTGGCCCGGGCCAGCTCCTCCAGGGTCGGGAAGGCGACCCACTGGCCGTCGACGTGCGCGACCCGGGTGGCCCCGATCGGGCCGGAGAACGGCAGGCCGGAGAGCTTGGTCGACATCGAGGCGGCGTTGATCGCCACCACGTCGTACGGGTGCTGCGGGTCGAGCGCGAGGACGGTCTCGACGACCTGGACCTCGTTGCGCAGGCCCTTGACGAAGGACGGGCGCAGCGGCCGGTCGATCAGCCGGCAGGTGAGGATGGCGTCCTCGCTGGGCCGGCCCTCGCGGCGGAAGAACGAGCCGGGGATCCGGCCCGCGGCGTACATCCGCTCCTCGACGTCGACGGTCAGCGGGAAGAAGTCGAACTGCTCCTTCGGCTGCTTGCCGGCGGTGGTGGCGGAGAGGACGACCGTCTCGCCCAGCTGGGCGACGACGGAACCGGCGGCCTGGCGGGCCAGCCGACCGGTGGAGAAGGTGATCTCACGGGTGCCGAAGGACCCGTTGTCGATCACGGCGGTACGGGATTCGGTGCCGAGGTTGGTCTCGGTCATGTGCGGCGGTGCTCCTTCGCGTCGTGGGGCCCACGACATGCCGGAGCTGCTCAGACGGCCGGTCTTCGATCGAAGCGCCCGGGTGGCCGGCGGAAAGCCGGCGTGCCCGGAGGCCACTACCGGAGACCGGTACGCTGACCGGCTCCCGCTCGGGTGGTCGCGCGGCCCGGTTCTTCTGGTGGTACCGGAGCGGGGGAGCGGCCGGTGCGGCCACTCCCCCGTCACGTCATCGGCGCAGGCCGAGCCGCTCGATGAGCGACCGGTAGCGGTTGATGTCCTTCTTCTGGACGTAGTTGAGCAGCCGACGGCGACGGCCGACCAGCAGCAGCAGCCCACGGCGGCTGTGGTGGTCGTGCTTGTGCACCTTCAGGTGCTCGGTGAGCTCGGCGATCCGCTTGGTGAGGACCGCGACCTGGACCTCCGGCGAACCGGTGTCGCCCTCGGCGGTCGCGTACTCCGAGCGGATCTTGGCCTTGGCTTCCTGGTCGAGCGCCATGTTCTCCCTGTTTCGATGGGTTGATCACTGATGTCCGTCGTCGGGGTCCGGAGGGACCGGAGACGGACGAACCTCGCACCCGCGGCGTCGTGCAGGCACGCGAGGCCCCACGTCGGTCAGCCGACGTCCCCGCCAGCCTACCAGCCCACGCCGGTGGCGCCCGGTGAAGGGCCGCGAGCCGGGTCCGGCGCCGCGTCGGCCCCGGTCAGCCGACCGCCCGCCGGGTCCGCTCGACGTCCTCGGCGATCTGGGCGACCAGCGGCTCGATCGCGTCGTACCGGATCTGCTCCCGCAGGTGCGCGACGAAGTCCAGGGCCAGCCGTTCGCCGTACAGGTCACCGGTGAAGTCCAGCGCGTACGCCTCCACCCGCCGCTCCCGGCCGGAGAAGGTCGGGTTGGTGCCGATCGACACAGCCGCGGCCAGCGGTTCCCGGTGTCCCCGGCGCACCAGCCGGGCGGCGTACACGCCGTCGGCGGGGACCGCCGCGTACCGGTGGGTGAGCAGGTTGGCGGTGGGAAAGCCCAGCTCCCGCCCGCGCTGGTCGCCGCGGACCACCACCCCCTCGACCCGGTGCGGGCGGCCCAGCGCGGCGGTCGCCGCCGTCACGTCGCCGGCGTCGACGCAGGACCGGATGTAGGTGGAGGAGAAGACGGTGCCGGCCTCGGCGACCAGCGGGGCGTCCTCCACCCCGAAGCCGAAGGTGCGGCCGAGCCGCTCCAGCAGCGCCACGTCGCCCGCCGCCCGGTGCCCGAAGCGGAAGTTGTCGCCCACCACCACCAGCGCGGCGTGCAGGTGCGCGACCAGGATGTCGTGCACGAACTCCTCGGCGGTCAGCCGGGAGAACTCCGGGGTGAACGGCACCACGCAGAGCACATCCACGCCGAGCGCCTCGATCAGCTCCGCCTTGCGGGCCGGCTCGGTGAGCACGGCGGGGTGCGAGCCGGGGCGGACCACCTCGGCCGGGTGCGGGTCGAAGGTCACCACCACCGACCGGACCCCCAGCTCACGGGCGCGCGCCACGGTGTGGCCGATGGTGGCCTGGTGCCCCTTGTGCACGCCGTCGAAGACGCCGATGGTGACCACCGAGCGCCCCCAGCCACCGGGTGCCGCCTCGTACCCCCGCCACCGCTGCATGCCGCTCCTCCCCTGCTGTCCCGCCGGTCCGTCCGAGCCCCGCCGTCAGGCGGGGGCGAGCACGATCTCCGCGCGGGCCCGACCGTCCCGCTCGCTGACGATAGCGATCAGGCCGCCGTCCGGACCGAAGACGGCGTACGGCCCGGTGATGCCGGCCGGGTCCAGCGGCCCGCCGTGGGAGAGCACCTTCGCCTCGTCCGGCGTGGCGTCCCGGCGCGGGAAGAACCGGTCGGCGGCGGCGTCCAGCGGCAGGTTGACCACCTCGGGCGCGCGTTGTTCCAGCTCGTCGAGGGTGGCCGCCTCGGCCAGGGCGAACCCGCCGACGGCGGTCCGGCGCAGCGCGGTCAGGTGGCCACCGACCCCGAGGGCCAGGCCCGCGTCGCGCGCGATCGCCCGGATGTACGTCCCGGACGAGCAGGTCACGTCCACGTCCACGTCCACCACGTCGGGGCCGTCCCGGCGGATCGCGAGGACGTCGAGGCGGGAGATGGTGACACGGCGGGCCGGCAGCTCGACGGTCTCCCCCTCGCGGACCCGCTTGTACGCCCGCTCCCCGTTGACTTTGATCGCGCTGACCGCGCTGGGCACCTGGTCGATCTCACCGGTCAGCGCGGCGAGCGCGGCGTGCACCGCCTCGTCGGTCACCGCGCCGGCCGGGGTGGTGGCGATCACGTCGCCCTCGGCGTCGTCGGTGACGGTGGCCTGCCCGAGCCGGATCGTCGCGAGGTAGCTCTTGCCGGCGCCGATCACGTAGGTGAGCAGCCGGGTCGCCCGGCCCACCCCGATCACCAGCACCCCGGTGGCCATCGGGTCGAGCGTGCCACCGTGCCCCACCCGCCGGGTACGCGCCAACCGCCGGATCCGCGCCACCACGTCGTGCGACGTCATGCAGGCGGGCTTGTCCACCACGATCAGGCCGTCTGTGCTCACGACCGCCAAGCCTGCCAGAAACGGGTCACCGGCCCGGAGGGGACCCCGGTCGGCCGCTCAGCGGACCGCGCCGACCACCGCCCAGCCGCCGGAGCGCAGGCGCAGCAGCAGGGCGGCCAGCCGCAGCACCACGAAGAGCAGCAGCCCGGCCCAGATGCCACCCAGCCCGAGGTCGAGCCCGTGGGCGAGCCAGATCGCCGGGAGGAACCCGCCGAGCGCCGCCACGATGGTCAGGTTGCGCAGGTAGCGGACGTCGCCCGCGCCGATCAGCACCCCGTCGAGGGCGAAGACGACCCCGCCGATCGGCTGCAACGCCACGAACCACGGCCAGGCCACCATCGCCTGCTCGCGTACCTGGGGATCGGCGCTGAACCAGCCGGGGACGACGCCGGCCCCGGCGGCGATCAGCACCGCGAACGCCACCCCGCAGACGCCGCCGACCAGCGCGAGCCGGCGGGCGAGCGCGCGGCGCCGGCGGCGTCGCCAGCGCGAGCGCCGCGCCCACCAGCGACTGGGCGGCGATGGCCAGGGCGTCCAGCACCAGGGCGGTGAAGAACCAGAGTTGCAGGGCGATCTGGTGGGCGCCCACGGCGGCGGCCCCGAACCGGGCGGCGACCGCGGTGGCGGAGAGGAAACTCGCCTGGAAGGCGACCCCGCGGATCAGCAGGTCCCGGCTGAGCACGAGCTGCTGGCGGATCAGTCGGGGCCGGGGCCGCAGCGGGACCCGCTCGCGCACCAGCGCCGCCGCGAAGAGGCCGCCGGAGAGGGCCTGCGCGACCGCGTTCGCCACGGCCGAGCCGACCAGGCCGAGCCCGGCGGGATAGACCAGCAGCGGGCAGAGCAGCGCGGAGAGCAGGTTGGGGGCGAGCACGAACAGCAGCGGGCGCCGGGTGTCCTGGATGCCGCGCAGCCGGCCGTTGCCGGCGGCGGCGGCAGCAGGCCAGGGGCGCCGAGCGCCGCGATCCGCAGCCACTGCGCGGCGGCGTCGGCCACGCGCCGCTCGCGCCGACGAGGGTACGCGCCAGCGCCCCGCCGCCGAGCTGCATGCCGACCGCCACCAGCACGCCGACCGCCAGGGCGAGCCAGGACGCCTGGACGCCCTCGGCCACCGCCGCGGCCCGGTCGCTCGACCCGAACCGCCGAGCCGACCGCCCCGTGGTGCCGTACGCGACGACGGTGCCGAGCCAGGCGGTCAGCGTCATCACCGTGCCGCCGACGGCCAGCGCGGCGAGCGGGACCCGGCCCAGGTGCCCGACGACGGCGGTGTCGACCAGGACGTAGAGCGGTTCGGCGGCGAGCACGACCAGCGCCGGCAGGGCGAGCCCGGCGATCCGCCGCGGCGAGGCGACGGTGGACGCGGGCGGGGTGCGGGCGGTCTGACTCATCGCCGCCGATCCTGGCACGACCCCGGTAAGGGACACAACCCCGCGCGTCACTTACCTCCGGGCGGTTCCCCCGACCCGGGCCGGCGGGGCCACCGAGCGCCGTACCGTGACGTCATGGCGGTCAACGGCGACCCGCTCCTCGACGGCGCCGACCCGATCTGGTGGCGCCGGCTCTTCGGCGAACTGCTCGGCACCTTCCTGCTGGTGCTGGTGTCGGTCGGCCCGGGCGTGGTGAACCAGCGCGTCGGCGGTGAACCGGTCAGCCGGACCGCCGCGGTGGTCGCCCCCGGGCTGATGGTGTCGTCGATCATCCTGTTCATGGGGGCGGTCTCCGGCGCCCACCTGAACCCCTCGGTGACGCTCGCCTTCGCCCTGCGGGCGGACTTCCCGTGGCGGCGCGTGCCGGGCTATCTCGCCGCGCAGTTCGTCGGGGCGGTCGCGGCGGCCGGACTGCTCGCCGGGCTGCTCGGCGGGCACGGGACCGCCGGCCTGACCGTTCCCGGCCCGACCGTCGGCACGCCGCTCGCCCTGGTCTGGGAGCTGGTGCTCACCGTCGGCCTGCTGAGCACCATCCTGGGCACCGCCTCCGGCGCGCAGAGCGTGGGACCGCTCGCCGCCGTCGCGGTCGGCGGCTATCTGGCTCTCGCCGGCCTCTGGGCGTCCCCGCTCACCGGCGCGTCAATGAACGTGTTCCGCTCGCTCGGCCCCGCCCTGGTGTACGGGCAGCCCCGGGGCTGGTGGGCGTACCTGCTCGGCCCGCTGCTGGCGGTGCCCGTGGCGGTCGGGATCGCGCTGCTGTTACGCGGACCCGGCGGCGGGCCGGTCAGCCGGCGCGTCGCGCAGGGCAGTGCCGGGCGCCGCGGGCGCCGGTGGCGCTGAACCCGTGGTCCGGACGGCGGGCTGCCGGGTGGGTGGTCGCCGGCCCGCACCCGGCCGGGGTGGGCGGCGACGCGGTCGGGCGGTGATGCTGGCGGCGGAGCGGCAGCATCACCGCCGGGCCGGGTGCGTCACTGACGGGTGTCCATCGAGGTCTGCAGCGCGCGGCGCATCTGCTCGCGCGCCTCGTCGGAGGCCTTGGTCTCGGTCTTGGTCTTGGTCGCCATGAGAGTTCCCTTCCAGGGTGGGACCACCGCACGGTGGCCCTACGGGCGGTCGTGCTGAACGCCGGGGAGCGGTCCGGGGTTGCCGGAGCGGCCCGCCTGGCGGCGTGAGCCCGGGTCGATCGACCCTGGAGGGAGGCGGCGCGGGGTGGTGCGCCACCGCCCAGGACCTGCGCCGAAGCACCGGCCCTGCACCCAAGTTAACGTTTACTTTCCACATGCTGTCCACGTTTCCCGCCATCTGGACAGCACGGTCAGCGGGCCAGGAAGTGCCAGCCGAGCCACCACCAGAACCCGAGCAGCACGATCCGCCCCACCGGCACGGGACCGATCTCGGCGCGCATCAGGACGGCGCAGACGTCACCGAGCGGCGGTATACGGGCGCCGTCCCGCCGGGCGGCCCACCCGACGGCGGCGAAGAGCAGCAGCGCGGTCAGGAACCCGCCGATCGCCAGCGCGCGCATCATCGCCGCACCAGCGCCCAGAACCCCGCCAGCCAGGCGAACCACGCGGCGGACCGGAACAGGCGGGCCTCCAGCAGCGGATCGGCCAGCCGGGAGAAGGTCGGGAAGTCCTGCCCCCGCTCGAACGCGAAGGTCACCGCCTCGAACCCGAGGAAGACGGTGATCGGCAGCAACCACCAGAGCGCCCCGGGCGGCAGCCGGCGCGGGCCGGGACGGCGCGGTACGCGACGGCTCAGCCCGAGACAGAGCAGCAGCGCCCCGGTGCCGACGGTCCACAGGTTCGCACCCGTGGAGAAGGACGGCAGCTGCCCACCGACCAGCGAGAGGCAGAGCAGCACCGGCACGGAGACGGCCCGCCGGTCCCACCCGCGCGGCGCCTCGGCGGCGTGGTCACGGGGATGCTCCATCACCCGATTGTCCGCACCGTCACGGAGCGCGGGAAGTCCGGCACGCCCCGGAGTCGATCCCGGTCTCAGCCGGCCGGCAGAGCCCGGCCGGCTGCACCCGGCCTCAGCCCGGCAGCAGCGCCCCGGCCAGCTCGGCGCGGATCCGGTCCACCACCTCGTCGGCGGTGCCCCGCCCGGTGAAGCCGGCCGCGAAGCGGTGCCCGCCACCGCCCAGGGCCACCGCCACCCGGCTCACGTCCACCGCGCCCTTGCTGCGCATCGAGACCGCCCACTCGCCGGGCGTGACCTGCTTGACCACCAGGCTCACGTCCGCCTCGGCGGTGCAGCGTACGGAGTCGATCAGGGCTTCCAGCACGTACGGCGGCTGCTCGTGCCGGGCCAGGTCGTCCAGGGTGGCGTACGTCCACACCAGGCCCCGGCCGGCCGCCGCCGCCGGCTCCAGGCGGGCCCGGCCCAGCACCTCGCCGAAGAGTCGTACCGCCCCGAACGGGCGGGTGTCGAAGATCCGCCGGGAGATGTCCCCCGGTCGGATCCCGGTGGCCAGCAGCCGGGCCGCCAGCTCGTGCACCGCCGGCGTGGTCGCCTCGAACCGGAACGAGCCGGTGTCCGTGCTCAACGCCACGTAGAGGCAGGCCGCGATGTCGGCGTCCAGCGACACCCCGAGCCGGTCGAGCAGCCCCAGGACGACCACCGAGGTCGCCGCGGCGTGCGGGTCGACCAGGTGCAGGCCACCGAAGCGGGTGTTCGAGGCGTGGTGGTCCAGCACCAGCGCCGTGCCGGCCGAGTCCAGCCGGTCGACCAGGTCACCCAGCCGGGACTCGCTCGCCGCGTCGAAGCAGATCACCAGCTCCGGATCGGGGTACGCCTCGTCCTGCGGCACCAGCAGGTCGAGTCCGGGCAGCCAGCGGAACGGCTCCGGCACCTCCGGCGGCCCGGGGAAGGTCGCCTGCAGGTGCCGTACGCCCAGCCGGCGCAGTCCCAGCCCGAAGCCGAGCATGCTGCCCAGCGCGTCCCCGTCCGGGTTGACGTGGCAGATCAGCAGCACCCGCGCGTCGGCGGGCAGTCCGCGTACCGCGGCGACCGCGGCGGCCCACTCCTCGCCGGTGGGCGCCCCGGCGGCCGGCTCGGTCACCGCTGGTCGCCGCCGCGTGGCTCCACCGCGTCCGCGGTCTCCGCCGCGTCGACCTCGGCGTCGTCGTCCTCGTCCAGCCGGTACGGCTGGGCCTCGCCCGCGTACTTCGCCTGGGCGGCGAGGCGCTGCACCTCGGCGTCGGCGTTACGGGCCGCCGTCAGCAGGTCGTCGATGTGCTTGACCTGGTCCTGCACGTCGTCGAGGACGAAGGTCAGGGTCGGCGAGTGCCGCAGCCCGAGCGCCTTGCCGACGGTGCTGCGCAGCAGCCCCTTGGCGCTCTCCAGCGCGGCGGCGGTGCTGGACTGGGCCGCCGCGTCACCGAGCACGGTGTAGAACACCGTGGCGTCGCGCAGGTCGGCGGTGATCCGGGCATCGGTGATGGTGATCATCCCGAGCCGGGGGTCCTTGATCTGGCTCCGCACCACCGACGCGACCAGTTCGCGGATGCGCTCCGCGTGCCGGCGTACCTTGGCCGGATCCGACATGTCCCCCACCTCCAGGGCTTCCTGCTCCCGGCCGGAACCCGGGGCGCGGGGCGCCGGGTCCGACCGCCCAACATCTCGAACACTACCCGTGCGGCGGTTTCCGCCGCGCGTCGCCGCCGGTGGCGCAGGACACGCCCGCCGACCCACCGACTCCGCCCCGCCCGGCCGGCGGTCCGCGCGGGACACGCCCGGCGCACCGGTCCCTCCGGTGAGCGGCACGGCCGGGGGTCAGTCGTCCGTGCCGTGCAGTCGGCGGCGGACCGACAGCAACTCGACCTCGGGGCGGCCGGCCACCAGCCGCTCGCACGAGTCCAGCACCTCGCGGACGTGCGCCGCCTCGGCGGCCACCACGGCCACCCCGATCTCGGCCCGACCGTGCAGGTCGAGCGCACCCACCTCGGCGGCCGACACCTCGAAGCGGCGCAGCGCCGCCACGATGGGCCGTACATATGATCTCTTGGTCTTGAGCGACCGGGAGTCACCCGGCAGCAGCAGGTCGAAGACCGCGGTTCCCGTGAACATCGCCCCGGACATTACGGTCACCCCCTGACATGATCAAGGGGTTTACGCCGGACGGCGTAAACCCCTTGATCACTGTGTCAGCACCGGATCAGGCGCGCGGCTTCTCCCGCATCTCGAAGGTCTCGATGATGTCGCCGACCTGGACGTTGTTGTAACCGCCCAGCGTCAGACCACACTCGAAGCCCTCGCGGACCTCCGTCGCGTCGTCCTTGAACCGCTTGAGGGAGCTGATCGTGAGGTTGTCCGCCACGACCGACCCGTCCCGCAGCAGCCGCGCCTTGGCGTTGCGGCGGATGATGCCGGACCGGACGATACAGCCGGAGATGTTGCCGACCTTGGACGAGCGGAACACGTCGCGGATCTCCGCGGAGCCCAGCTCGACCTCCTCGTACTCCGGCTTGAGCAGCCCCTTGAGCGCGGCGTCGATCTCCTCGATGGCCTGGTAGATCACGGTGTAGTACCGGATCTCCACGCCCTCGCGGTCGGCGATCTCGCGGACCTTGTTGGCGGCCCGCACGTTGAAGCCGATGATCGTGACCGCCTCGGACGAGGCGCTCGCGAGCATGACGTCGCTCTCGGTGATCGCACCCACGCCCCGGTGGATGATCCGCAGCTGGACCTCCTCCGGGATGTCCAGGTTGAACAGCGCGTCCTCGAGCGCCTCCACGGAACCGGAGACGTCGCCCTTGAGCACCAGGTTGAGCGAGGTCTTCTCGCCCTCCTTGAGCTGCTCCATGAGCGTCTCGAGGGTCGCCCGGCCGCGGGAGTTGGCGAAGGACGCCGCCCGCCGCCGTGCCTGCCGCTGCTCGGCGATCTGACGCACCGTGCGGTCGTCCTCGGCCGCCAGGAAGGTGTCACCCGCACCCGGGACCGCGGTCAGACCGAGCACCATGACCGGACGCGCCGGCCCGGCCTCGTCCACCGGCTTGCCGTTCTCGTCGAGCATGGCCCGGACCCGGCCGTGGGCCCCGCCGGCGACGATCGAGTCGCCCGCCCGCAGGGTGCCCTTCTGCACCAGCACCGTCGCCACCGCGCCGCGACCCTTGTCCAGGTGCGCCTCGATCGCGACACCCTGCGCCGGCCCGTCGATCGGAGCGGTCAGCTCCAGCGACGCGTCGGCGGTCAGCAGGACGGCCTCGAGCAGTTCCTCGATACCGATGCCCGGCTTCGCGGCCACGTTGACGAACATGGTGTCGCCGCCGTACTCCTCGGCGACCAGCCCGTACTCGGTCAGCTGCTGGCGGACCTTGTCCGGGTTGGCGTCCGGCTTGTCGACCTTGTTGACCGCGACCACGATCGGCACGTCGGCCGCCTTGGCGTGGTTGAGCGCCTCGATGGTCTGCGGCATCACACCGTCGTCGGCCGCCACCACCAGGATCACGATGTCCGTGACCTGGGCACCACGGGCACGCATGGCGGTGAACGCCTCGTGACCCGGGGTGTCGATGAAGGTGACCGCCCGGTCCTCGCCCTCGTGCGGGACGTGGACCTGGTAGGCGCCGATGTGCTGGGTGATGCCACCCGCCTCGCCGGCCACCACGTTCGCCTTGCGGATCGCGTCGAGCAGCTTGGTCTTACCGTGGTCGACGTGACCCATGACGGTCACCACCGGCGCACGGCTGACCAGGCGGTCCTCCGCGACCTCGGCGTCGAGGTCGATGTTGAACTGCGCGAGCAGCTCGCGGTCCTCGTCCTCCGGGCTGACGATCTGCACGTCGAAACCGAGGTGCTCACCCAGCAGCAGCAGGGTCTCGTCGGAGCAGGACTGGGTCGCGGTGACCATCTCGCCCAGGTTGAACATCTCCTGGACCAGCGAACCCGGGTTGGCGTTGATCTTGTCGGCGAAGTCCGACAGCGAGGCGCCACGGGAGAGCCGGACGACCTGACCCTGACCCCGGGGAGCACCCGAGCTCATGGTCGGGGCCGACAGGTTGTCGAACTCCTGTCTGCGCTGCTTCTTGGACTTGCGACCACGCGTCGGCCGACCACCCGGACGCCCGAAGGCACCCGCGGCGCCGCCGCCACGGCCACGACCGCCACCACCGGGACGACCACCGCCACCGGCCGGAGCACCCGGACGGAAACCGCCGCCCGGAGCACCACCGCCGCCGCCGGGGCCACCGCGGTAGCCACCGCCGCCGGGCCGCCACCGCCACCGGGACCGCCACGGAAACCGCCGCCGCCACCGCCACCGGGGCCGCCACGGAAACCGCCGCCGCCACCGGGACGACCCGCGCCGCCACCGGGGCCACCACGCCCGCCACCGGGACCGCCGGGGCGACCCGTGGTCGGCCGCTGGCTCGGCATGGAGGCCGGGCTGGGCCGGGGCGGCATGGAGGCCGGGCTCGGCCGCGGCGGCATGCCCGCCGGGCTGGGCCGCGGACCACCGGCGGCCGGGGGCCGCTGCTGCTGACCGCCCTGGATACCGAACGGGTTGTTACCGGCGCGCGCGCCGGCGGACGACCGCCCGGACGGGCACCGGGGCACCCGGGGTCGGCGCGCCGGGACGACCGGCGGCCGGGGTACCCGGACGCGGCGGCACGGCGTTCGGGCGGGACGCGGGCCCGGACGGGGACCACCCTCGGTCGGGGGCTCCCGTCGGACGTTCTCGCGCTGCTGCTGGCGGGCGGCCTGCGCGGCCTTGACCGCGGCCTCCTGCTCAGCCTTGAGGGCGGCGGCACGCGCCTCGGCGGCCGCCACTTCGATGTCGTGCGCGCTCGCCGGCTTGGCGACCGGGGTCGCCGGCTGCGGCGGGCCGGGGACCGGGCCCTTGGGCTTCGGTCCAGGGTCGGCGCGGCCGGCCGCCGGGGCGGCATCGGCTTGGCCGAGACCCGGGGGCACCCGGGGTCGGGGTCGGCGTCGGGGTCGGTGCCGGGCTCGGGGCGGCCGCCGCCGGAGCGGACGGTGCCGCGGAACCACCGGCGGACGCGACGAAAGCGCCCCGCAGCCGACGGGCGACGGGCGCCTCGACGGTGCTCGACGCGGACTTGACGAACTCGCCCATCTCCTTGAGCTTGGCGAGAACGGTCTTGCTCTCGACCCCGAGCTCCTTGGCGAGCTCGTGTACGCGGGCCTTTCCTGCCACTGCACTCCTCACTTCGAGGTCGTGCGGGCAGCACCCGCAGCGACCTCAATCGTGCACTTGAAGCCTGGTCATTTCAGGGACTTCATCGTGTGCTCATGTCGGTCGTCCTACCTTGCTAGCGACCCTCGACCGATCGGGTTGACCGGTCGTAGTGGTTGGCGCGTCGACGTGCTCCGCCAGCTCACCGTGATCGACGATCCCGGTGACGCGCAGCGCCCGCCCGAAGGCTCGGCGCCGCACCGCCTGCGCGAAGCAGGCCGGATCCGGGTGCATGTTCGCTCCCCGACCCGGCAACGTGCGGGTCGGATCGGGTCGAAGGCGATGTCCCGCCCCGTCGCCGATCGCGACGATCCGCAACAATTCGCTGGCCGGCGCTCGTTTCCGGCAGCCCACACAGGTGCGCTCCGGTTGCGCGCGTCGTACCACTGGAAGAAGTCTACCCCTAGCTGCTCGAGATCGCGCCGCCCGGTTCCCGTACGTGATCAGCACCGCCCCGGGCGGGCGTACCGGCCTGCTCGGCGTCGGACCGGATGTCGATCCGCCAACCGGTCAACCGGGCGGCCAGGCGGGCGTTCTGCCCTTCCCGCCCGATCGCCAGGGAGAGCTGGAAGTCCGGCACGGTCACCCGGGCCGTCCGGGTGGCCAGGTCGACCACCTCGACCCGCAGCGCCTTGGCCGGCGAGAGGGCGTTGCCGACGAAGGTCGCCGGGTCGTCCGACCAGTCGATGATGTCGATCTTCTCGCCGTGCAGCTCGCTCATCACCGCCCGGACCCGCTGACCCATCGGGCCGATGCAGGCGCCCTTGGCGTTCACGCCGGAGGCGGTGGACCGCACCGCGATCTTCGTCCGGTGACCGGCCTCACGGGCGATCGCGCCGATCTCGACCGTGCCGTCGGCGATCTCCGGCACCTCG
Organism: Micromonospora sp. R77; assembly: GCF_022747945.1. Taxonomy (NCBI): domain Bacteria; kingdom Bacillati; phylum Actinomycetota; class Actinomycetes; order Micromonosporales; family Micromonosporaceae; genus Micromonospora; species Micromonospora sp. R77. The sequence continues at coordinate 4,336,857 of NZ_JALDST010000001.1, read as the reverse complement.
AGGGCGAAGAGCTTCTTCACCAGCGCCGGGTGGGAGCGGGAGAGGGTGATCTGCGGGCCGCGCATGCCCTTGGCCACGTGCACCACCACGCAGCGGATCCGCTCACCGTGCTCGTACCGCTCGCCGGGGACCTGCTCGGACTGCGGCAGCACGCCCTCCAGCTTGCCCAGGTCGACGCTGACGATGCCCTTCTCCCGACGGGTCTCGTGCGCCTGCACCACACCGGTGACCAGGTCACCGTCGCGGCCCACGTACTCGCCGAAGTGCACCTCGTCGGTGGCCTCCCGCAGCCGCTGGAGGATCACCTGCTTGGCGGTCATCGCCGCGATCCGGCCGAAGTCGTGCGGGGTGTCGTCCCACTCCCGCACCACGGTGCCGTCGTCGTCCAACTCCTGGGCGTAGACCAGGGCCGCACCCGTCCTGCGGTCGATCTCTACCCGGGCGTGCGGCTCCGCGCCGTCGGTGTGCCGGTAGGCGGTCAGCAACGCGGTCTCGATCGCCGCGAGGATCGTGTCGAACGGGATCTCCCGCTCGCGCTCGAGTGCGCGCAGCGCCGCGAGGTCGATGTTCACCTCTCCTCGTCCTCCACATCATCTTCGTCGTCGATGTCGTCAATGTCGTCGGCCTCGTCCGCCTCGTCGATCTCGTCGAGGCGGTGGAACTCGACCTGGACCCGGCCGGGGCCCAGCTCGGCGTAACCGTGTTCCGCACGGCCGGCGTCGGTCTCCAGCACCACGCGCTCGTCGTCGGCCTCGACCACCCGGCCGGTGAGCTGCCGGTCCCCGGCGGCCCGCTGCTCGGGCAGGGCCGCCGCGCCGCGCACGGTCACCTTGACCAGCCGGCCGACGTTGCGCCGCCAGTGCCGGGGCAGGGTGAGCGGTCGGTCCACGCCCGGGGAGCTGACCTCCAGCTGGTACTCCCCCGCGACCAGGTCGGCACCGGACTCCTCGGCGGCGTCCAGCGCCGCGGAGACCGCCCGGGAGACGTCCGCGACGCCGTCCAGGTTGATCCCGCCGTCGGCGTCCACGATCACGCGTACGACGTGCCGCCGGCCGGCCCGGGAGACGGAGAGGTCTTCGAGGTCGTAGCCGGCCGCCGTGACCACCGGCTCGATCACCTCGCGCAGCCGCGCCCGGCGGGCACCGAGGTCACCGCCGCGCGGGGCGCCGACCCGCTCGCCGCCACGCGGGCCCTCGGTCCGCCGGGGTCGCCCCGACGGCCCCGTCGGCCTGGTGGCTCGGCCACGCTGCGTCATGTCGGCGCACCCTTCTCCTGATCGACCGGGCGTTCGGCCCGTGCTGGCTGCCCACCCGGGGTCGGCGGGCCCCACGGTCCTGGTGGACACGGGCCGTCGGCTCGCCATGCCGGTACGCCACCGGGGCGGTCGCGTCCGGTGGTTGCGCAGAGCGTAACGCGCGGGCCGGTCGGCGGAGCCGGCGGCGCACCGACGCCGGTGCCCCACCCGGCGGCGCGGATGGTGTTGACTTGTCCGGTGGCGACGGGCAGAACGACACAGCGCGACGGAGCACCCGGACATTCCCGGCGGAACCTGCTGCGCGTGGGCGCGCTGGTGGCGCTCGGCGGTGCCACCGGGCCGCTGACCGGCTGTGATCTTTTCGACCGCAACGACAGGAAACCGACCCCCGACCCGCTGGAACCCCTGGCGGCCGAGTCCGGCGCGCTGGAGGCCCGGTACCGGGCCGCGATCGCCGCCGACCCGAGCCTGGCCGACCGGCTCACCCCGATCGCCGACGCGCACCGGGCGCACGCCGACGAACTGCGCCGGGTGATCGGCCGCCCGGCCCTCCGGCGGGCCGACGGGCAGCCCGACGGCGTCGGCCGCGCCGGACCCCGCCGGTCTGCTGGCCGGGCTGCGACAGGCGGAACAGGCCGGCCGGGAGAGCGCGGCGAAGGCGTGTGCGGCCGCGCCGGCCGAGCAGGCCGCGCTGCTCGGCTCGATCGCCGCCGCCCGGGCGACCCACGTGGAGGCGTTGAAGTGATCCCGCGTACCACACCCACCGGGCCGCCGGGGCGCTCTCCGCCGCGCTCACCGCCGAGTACGCGGCCATCTGGGCGTACGGCGTGATCGGGGTGCACCTCGCCGACGCCGCGCGCAGCGCCGCCCGCGCCGCCGAGGCGGCCCACCGAGCTCGTCGGGACGCGCTGATCCTGCAGCTCAGTTCCGGTGGCGAGCAGGTCCCCGCCGACCACGCCGGCTATGCCCTGCCCTATCCGGTGACCGACCGGGCGAGCGCGCTGCGGCTCGCGGTCGAGGTCGAGGAGCGGACGGCGGGGTTCTGGCGGGCCGCGCTGCCGCACACCACCGGCGCCGACCGCGACCGGGCCCTGGCCGCGCTGACCGACTGCGCGCTGCGGGCCACCCGCTGGCGGCGCACCGCCGGGGTGACTCCGCTCACGGTCGCCTTCCCGGGCCGGCCCGCCTGACCCGGGCGGACCGCTGGCGGCGACCGCGTGCCTGGTTACGGCGGTCGTCGTTCCGGTTGCGGACGGCATACCAGGTATGCATACTCCGGTGCCATGTCCATCCGTCACGGGCTGCTCGCCCTCCTGGAACGCGGCCAGATGTACGGCTACCAGCTGCGCGCCGCCTTCGAGGAGTCGACCGGCGCGACGTGGCCGCTGAACATCGGGCAGGTCTACACCACGCTCGCCCGGCTGGAACGGGACGGCCTGGTCCGCCCGCTGCCGGAGAACGAGGGCGGGCAGCGGCCGTACGAGATCACCGACGCCGGGCGCGCGGACCTGACGCTCTGGTTCGCCACGCCGATCAGCCGCACCGACCGTCCCCGGGACGAGCTGGCGATCAAGCTGGCCCTGGCGCTGACCACCCCGGGCGTGGACGTGCGGGCCGTGGTGCAGACCCAGCGCAGCGCGACCATGCGGGCGTTGCAGGAGTTGACCCGGCTGAAGTACGCCAGCGACAAGCCGGAGGACCTGCCGTGGCGGCTGGTGCTGGACGCGATGGTCTTCCAGGCCGAGGCGGAGATCCGCTGGCTGGACCACTGCGAGACCAGCCTGGTGCGGCACCGGCCCGCGCCCGCCCGACCGACCGGCCACGACCACCCCGAGGTGGTGGACCGCACCGACCAGCAGTCCCGCCGGTGACGTCGCGCCGGTGACATCGAGAACGGAGACCGCCCGGTGAGTGTGTTGGAGCTGCGGGGCGTACACCGGACGCACGGCGTCGGCGAGGCTGCCGTGGCCGCGCTGCGCGGGGTGAGCCTGACGGTCCGGCCGGGCGAACTGGTCGCCGTGATGGGTCCCTCCGGCTCCGGGAAGTCGACCCTGCTGGCGCTCGCCGGCGGACTGGACCGACCCACGGCCGGCGAGGTGCTGGTGGCGGGCGAACCGCTCGGCGGGCTGGCCCCGCGGGCGCTGGCCCGCCTGCGCCGCCGCCGGATCGGCTACGTCTTCCAGCACCTCAACCTGCTCGGCAGCCTCACCGCCGCGGAGAACGTCGCCCTCCCCCTCGAACTCGACGGCATCGGTGTCCGGCAGGCCCGCCGGCTGGCCCTGGCGGCGCTCGCCGAGGTGGATCTCGCCGGGCTGGGCGGGCGCTTCCCGGACCAGCTCTCCGGCGGCCAGCAGCAGCGGGTGGCGATCGCCCGGGCGCTGGTCGGTGAGCGCCGGCTGGTCCTCGCCGACGAGCCGACCGGCGCGCTGGACTCGCAGGCCGGGGAGGCGGTGCTGCACCTGCTGCGCCGTCGGGTGGACGCTGGCGCGGCCGGGGTGCTGGTCACCCACGAGGCGCGGCACGCCGGCTGGGCCGACCGGGTGGTCTTCCTCCGCGACGGCGTGCTGGTCGACTCGACGGCGCCGCTGCCCGGCGTCGAGCAGTTGCTCACCGGCAGCGGTCGGTGAGCCGGGGCCGGCTCGCCGGGACCGTCGGCTCCTGGCGTACCGCGCTGCGGATCGCGCGCCGGGAGACCCGCCGGGCGCGCGGACGGACCGCCCTGGTGCTGGCGCTGATCATGCTGCCGGTGCTGGCGCTGACCTTCACCGCGGTCACCTTCGACATGTCCGAGCTGAGCCGGGCGGAACGGATGGACCGGCGGCTCGGCGCCGCCGACGTGGAGCTGCGCTGGGTGGCCCGGAACGCGATCACCCAGACCGCGTGGGGCGAGGACTGGTGGGGCGAGCGCACCGAGGTGGTGCCACCGGCCCGCCCGGCCACCGCGGCCGAGGTGACCGCGCTGCTCCCGGCGGGCAGCCGGGTCACCCCGGTCCGCTGGTGGATGCCGTTCGAGGTCCGCCTGGACGGCCGGCTGGTGGGCTTCGAGGCATTGGCGCTCGACCTGACCGATCCGCTGGCCCGGCCGCTGGCCCGGCTCCGCGCGGGCCGGCCGCCGACCGGGCCCGGCGAGATCGCGATGAGCCCGCCGGCCCTGCGCCGCCTCGGGGTACGCGTCGGCGACCGGGTGACCACGGCGGACGGGGCCCGGACGTACACGGTGGTCGGGGTGGTGGAATTCCCGGACAACCTGGGCGAGGTGGTGGCGCTACCGTCCACGACACCGACCGGACCGGGGCAGGCCGTACCGAGCTGGCTGGTCGACCTGCCGGGCCGGCCGGACGGGACGTTCGTCTACCGGCTCAACGCGCGGGGGGTGGTGGTCACCGCGCGTACCCCGGCGCCGGGGCGGGACGACATGGGCACCGGGGCCACCGCGCTGCCGGACCCCGCCGAGGCCGGCAACGCCGTGCTGGTCGGCGGTCTCGGCCTGTTGGAGGTGGTGCTGCTGGTCGGGCCCGCCTTCGCGGTCGGCGTACGCCGACGGCGGCGCGACCTCGCGCTGGTCGCGGTCGCCGGCGGCGACCACGTGCACCTGCGCCGCGTGGTGCTGGCCGACGGGGTGGTGCTCGGGGCGGGCGGGGCGGTGCTCGGGCTGCTGCTCGGCGTCGCCGCCGCGTTCGCCGGCCGGCCGCTGGTGGAGCAGTACGTGACGCACGCCCGGCTCGGCGGGTACCGCGTCTTCCCGGCGGCGCTGGCGGCCATCGCCACGGTCGCGGTGCTGGCCGGGGTGCTCGCCGCCCTGGCGCCCGCCTGGTCCGCCGCCCGGCAGGACCCGGTGGCGGGGCTGGCGGGCCGGCGCGAGGCCCCCGCCACCGGCGGCGTTGGCTGGTCCTCGGCGTGCTGCTCGCCGTCGGTGGCAGCCTGACCGCCGCGGTCGGCGCCCCGGACCGACGCGACGGTGATCCTGATCGGGCTGATTCTCGGCGAGCTGGGCCTGGTGTTCGGCACGCCGGCACTGATCGGCCTGCTGGCCCGGACCGGTCGGCTGCTGCCGCTGGCGCCCCGGCTGGCGCTGCGGGAGGCCAGCCGGAACCGGTCCTCCGCCGCGCCGGCCATCTCCGCCGTGATGGCCGCGGTCGCCGGCAGTGTGGCCGTCGGCATCTGGCTGGCCAGCGACGAGGCCCGCACCCGGGCCCAGTGGCAGCCCGGGATCCCGCCCGGCCATGTGCTGCTGCTGCCGGAGTCGGACCAGTCCGCACCGCCGGGACTGCCGGCGGTCGCGGAGCGGGTCCGGGCGGTCCTGCCGGTCGGCTCCGTCGCCGCGATCGCGGTGCCGGCCTGCGCCCACCCCAGGGCCCGGAGGACTACTGCACGGCGTCCGCGGTGCTCCCGCCCGACCGGGTCTGCCCGTACGAGACGACGGAGTTCCGCTCGGTCGAGACCCGGCGGCAGGCCCTCGCCGACCCCCGGTGCAGCTGGCCGTCCCGCGGCCCGGACGGTCTCGGCGTGCCGACGGTGGTCGACGGTGACGGGGCCACTCTGCCGGCGCTCACCGGCGCACCGGCGTCGGAGGTGGCCGCCGCGTCGGCGGTGCTGCGGGCCGGCGGCGTGGTGGTGACCGACCCGCGCTACCTGGTGGCCGGCCGGGTCACCGTCACGGCGACCGGGCCCGCCACCAGGCCGACCGGGCTGCGTCCCGCCGAGGGACCGGAGGCGCAGTGGACGCTGACCGCGACGCTGCCCGGCCATGTGCTGCGCGGTGGCGTGCCGGTCGACCGCCTGCTGCTCTCCCCGGCGGCGGCGGCGCGGGTCGGCCTGGTGGGCCAGCCGTTCGGCTTCGCGGTCGACACCACGACCGCGCCGACCGGCGCGCAACGGGAGCGCCTCGCCGCCGACCTGCGTCCCCTCGCCGCGCTGTCGGTGCAGGTGGAGCAGGCCGCACCCCGACCGGACCGGCGACCGCTGCTGCTCCTGCTGGCGGTGGGCGCGGGTGTGATCACCCTGGGGGCGGCCGGGGTGGCGACCGGCCTGGCCGCCGCGGAGGGCCGCCGCGACCTGTCCACCCTCGCGGCGGTCGGAGCCAGTCCCCGGGTACGCCGCGTCCTCTCGCTCTGTCAGGCCGGGGTGATCGCGGTGCTCGGCTCGGTGCTCGGCATCGTGGCCGGCGTCGGCTCGGCGGTGATCATCCTGGCCTCGGTCAACCGCAGCTACGCCGAGAGCTGGCCGGTCCAGTCGCCGTACCCGGTGGTGGTGCCCTGGTCGACGCTGGGCGTGCTGGTCGTGGTGCCGCTGCTGGCGATGCTCGGCGCGGCGCTGTTCACCCGCTCCCGGCTGCCCGTCGAACGACGGCTCGACTGAGCGGCGACCGCCCGGCCGGCCGGCGGGGCGATCGGGGGTGCCACCGACGCCCGGCAACCGGCACACTGGACGGGTGTCCGTTCTGGGAACCCTGGCGCGCCGACTCGGTCACCACAAGTGGTTCGGCGCCACCATGCGACTGCTGGTCCCCGCCGACCGGCTGGTCGGCCGGCTGACCCGGGGGCGGGTGGTCGCGCTGGGGCTGATCCCCTCCCTGGTCATCACCACCACCGGCCGCCGCTCCGGCAAGCCCCGCAGCAACCCCCTGCTGTACGTGCCCGACGGCGACGGCTACGTGGTGATCGGCTCCAACTGGGGGCAGCAGCACCAGCCCGGCTGGGCGCTGAACCTGCTCGCCCAGCCCGCCGCCGAGGTGGACGTGAAGGGCCGGCGGATCCCGGTCCGGGCCGAGCTGGCCACCGGCGCCGAACGGGACCGGCTCTGGCAGCTGCTGGTCACCGAGTGGCCGGCTTACCGGACGTACGTGCAGCGGGCCGGGGACCGGGACATCCGGATCTTCCGGCTGGTCCCGGTCGGCGAGGCGCGACCGGTGCCCCGACCGTCCTGACCGTGGCGCGGCACGCCCGCCCGCCGGCCCGGTGTCGCATACGGTGGGCGGAACGACCCGGCGGAGGTGACCGTGGACGGCGGCGGCGTGGAACTGGGCACCGAGGCGCACCTGGACGACCCCCGGTGGCGGGTCGCGGAACGGGCCGGCGCGGCGGCGCTGCGCCGCTTCCCGGCCGACCTGCTCGCCGTCGCGGTGCACGGCCCGCTGGCGCACGGCGACGACGACGGTGGCGGCGACCGGGAGGTCGGCCTGCTGCTGGTCACCTACCGGTCGGGCACCGGACCGGCACCGGCCACCCGGCGGGTGGACGGGGTGCTGGTGGACCTGACCGTGGCGGGCGCCGACGACTACCTGCGGCAGGCCCGCACGCTGGGTGCGCTCTGGCCGCTCACCGCCGACCGGTACGTCACCACCCGGGCGCTGCACGACCCGACCGGCTGGCTGCGCACGCTGCGCGACGAGCACCTGGCGCGGCTGGCCCGGGCCCGGCCCGGCGAGTTCAGCACCGCCGCCCGGCAGGCCTGGTACCGGGGCAGCGCCGCGCACGCCCGCGCGCTGCGGCTCGCCGAGTGGTACGAGACGGACCAGGCCCTGCTGATGCTGGGCGAGGCCCGGCTGGCGGCGGCGACCGTGCAGGGGCTGCTCGGCCGCACCTACTTCCGCGACCCGGGGGACGCGGTGCGGCGTACCGGGCTGGCCGGCGCGGACATGACCGAGGTGGGTCAGGTGCTGGCCCACCAGGCCGACGAGCTGGCCGCGCGGGGCCGCCCCGTGGACGGCACCGTCGACGACCTGCTCACCGGCTGACCGGGCACCGTCAGCCGAGACCGCCTTCGATGCCGATGAGGAGACCCACCAGATAGGTCGCACCGGCCGCGGCGGCACCGAGCAGGAGCTGGCGCAGACCGCCGGACCACCAGGGGCGGTTGGTGAACCGGGCGACGATCGCCCCGGCCACGAAGAGCCCCACCCCGCCGACGCCGAGCGCCAGCCAGAGGCTGGTGAAGCCGAGCAGGTAGGTCATGAGCGGGACCAGCGCACCGACGGAGAAGCAGAGGAACGACGAGATCGCCGCCGCCCACGGGCTGGGCTGCTCGTCGGGGTCGATGCCCAGCTCCTCGCGGACGTGCATCCGCAGTGCCTCTTCCGGGTTGCGCCGGATCTCATTCGCCACCTGCAGGGCCAGATCGCGGGGCAGGCCCCGGGCGACCCACGCCTCGGCCAGCTCGCGGGCCTCCGCCTCCGGATGCCGTTCCAGCTCGCGGCGTTCCTTGGCCACCTCTGCGGCGACCTGCTCGTTGGCCGAGCGGACGCTGGTGTACTCCCCCAACCCCATCGAGATGGCGCCGGCGACCAGGCCGGCGACGCCGGTGAGCACGATGCTGTGCGCCGAGACGCCACCGCCGCCGACACCGGCGATCAGGGCGATGTTGGTGACCAGTCCGTCCATCGCGCCGAACACGGCCGGCCGCAGCCAACCGCCGGACACGTCCGCGTGGTGCGCCTCGCGCAGCGCCGCCGGGGTCTCGGTCACGGCAGGGTCAGGATCTCGTAGCCGTCGTCGGTGACGACGATGGTGTGCTCGAACTGCGCCGTCCACCGGCGGTCCTTGGTGACCACGGTCCAGCCGTCGTCCCACATGTCGTACTGGTGGGTGCCGAGGGTGATCATCGGCTCGATGGTGAAGGTCATCCCCGGTTCCATGATGTCGGTGGGGCGCGGGCTGTCGTAGTGCGGCACGTAGAGGCCGCTGTGGAAGGCCTCGCCGATGCCGTGGCCGGTGAAGTCGCGGACCACGCCGTAGCCGAACCGCTTGGCGTACGACTCGATGACCCGGCCGATGACGTTGATCTGCCGGCCCGGGGCGACCGCCTTGATGCCCCGCATCATCGCCTGGTGGGTCCGCTCGACCAGCAGCCGGGCCTCCTCGCTCACCTCGCCCACGCAGAAGGTGGCGTCGGTGTCCCCGTGCACCCCACCGATGTACGCGGTGACGTCCACGTTGATGATGTCGCCGTCCTGGAGCACGGTCGAGTCCGGGATGCCGTGACAGATGACCTCGTTGAGGCTGGTGCAGCAGGACTTCGGGAAGCCCTTGTAGCCCAACGTCGACGGGTAGGCGTCGTGGTCGACGAGGAACTCGTGCACCACCCGGTCGATCTCGTCGGTGGTCACGCCGGGCTTGCAGTGCTCACCGGCGAGCTGGGTCGCCTGGGCGGCGAGCCGGCCGGCGAGGCGCATCTTCTCGATGGTCTCCGGGGTCTGCACGTGCGAGCCGCGCCACGGGGTCGGGCTCGGCCTGCCCACGTACTCGGGGCGGGTGATGTGGGCAGGCACCGGTCGCCACGGGGAGAGCGTGCCTGGGGTCAGCGGCGCACGGACGGTCATGCCGACAGCCTATCGCCGGGCGTCGGGGTGACCCCTGCCACGGCCCCGGCGCGCGGGTTGTTGCCGCACCCGTCCGGCTGTGCCATTGTTTCTGCGTGGATCAAGGGGGCGCATCTCCCGTCTTCTCCGCCACGGCGGAGGCCGACGGTGATCAGCTCCGCGTGGTGGTGACCGGTGAGGTCGACATGGCCACCGCCGACACCATGCTCCAGACCGCGCTGCGGGAACCGGCCGGGCAGGTCACGCTCGACCTGCGGGCGGTCACCTTCTTCGACTCGGCGGCCATCCACGCGCTGGTCCGGCTCGCGCAGCACCTCCCCGGCACGCTGACCGTGCTGCCGTCCCGGCAGGTCCGGCGGGTGCTGGAGATCTCCGGCCTGGGCGAACAGCCCTGGCTCGCCCCGGCCTGATCCACCGGCCGCCCGCTCAGTCCTTCAACCGCCGGCGCAGCGTCACCTCGGTGCCCGCCGCCGTACGCCGCACGCTCAGCTCGCCGAGCGCCCGGATCAGCGACAGCCCCCGGCCCCGGAAGCCGGAGCCGGTGGACTCCCGCCACGCGCCACTGTCCCGGACGGTGGCGGTCACCGTCCGGTCGGAGATGGTGACCTCGACGCCGATCATCGCCTCGGTCGGCGAGACCGGGTGCTCGATCGCGTTCGCCGCCGCCTCGGAGATCGCCACGGTCAGGTCGAACAGGTCGTTCTCGCCGACGTGGTGGGCGACGAGGAAGTCCTCCAGCCGCTTGCGCAGCACGGTGAGCCGGGTCGGGTCGGCCGGCAGCCGCAGGGCGAAGCGGTTCAGCTCGGCCGCCTCCAGCGCGAGCACCGCCACGTCGTCGTGGCGGGGCCGGCCGGCCACCCGCTCGACCACGGCGTCGACCAGGTCCGCGACGTGCTCGCCGCGGGTGGTCGCGTCGGCGCGGAGCCGGGCGAGCGCCGCGTCGATGCCGAGCTCCCGGTCCTCGATCAGGCCGTCGGTGTACAGCAGCAACCGGCCGCCCGGGGCCAGCGCCCCCTCGACGGTCCGGTACGACGCCGTGCCGAGCGCCCCGATCGGCGGCCCGAGGGCCCGGTGGTGCAGGAACGCCACGTCGTCACCGCGGATCAGCAGGGGCGACGGGTGACCCGCGCTGGCGTACCGCAGGCGGCCGGTGCGCGGGGAGAACCAGATGCAGAGCACGGTGGCGAAGGAGCCGCCCTCGGTGGAGCCGACGACCAGCCGGTTCAGCCGGGTCAGCGCCTCACCCGGGCCGAAGCCCTCCAGCACGTACGCCCGCAGCGCGTTGCGCAGCTGGCCCATCGCCGCGGCGGCCCGGACGCCCTTGCCCACCACGTCGCCGATGACCAGCACGAGTTCGTCCCCGGTGGTGCCGATGACGTCGTACCAGTCGCCGCCGACCTCGACGTCGGCGCTGCCGGGCAGGTAGCGGCTGGCCACCACCGCGCCCGGGAGCTGGGGCAGCGTGCGGGGCAGCAGGCTGTGCTGGAGGGTGGTGGCGATCCGGTGCTCGGCCTCATAGAGCTGGGCGTTCTCCAGCCGGACGCCGATCAGCCGGGCCAGCTCGTTGAGCGCGGCCTGTTCTGTCCCGTCCCCGTCGCGGCGCCAGACCCGCAGCTCGCCGAGCTGCTCGCCGGTGGTGCCGGTCAGCGGCAGCACCACCGACGGCTCGACGTCGGTGTCGCCGCCGCCGTCGGCCTCGTACCGGGCGCCGGTGGCGGTGACGACCACCCGGGCGGCCTCGGCCAAACTGAGCGCGTGCCGGGCGGCCACCTGCACCACGTCGGCGGTGGAGCGGGCGGTGTTGATCGCCACGGCCGCGTCGGCGAGGGCGCGGAGCCGGCGGATGATCTGCCCGCGCATCCGGCCCAGCTCGACGTTGGCCCGCACCCGGGCGATCAGCTCCTGGCCGGAGAAGGGCTTGGTCAGGTAGTCGTCGGCGCCGACCGAGAGCCCGGCGACCTCCTCGGCGGAGCCGGCCCGGGCGGAGAGCAGCACGATCGGCACGTGCCGGGTACGCGGGTCGGCCCGCAACGCGGTGACCAGCCCGAAGCCGTCCAGCCGGGGCATCATCACGTCGGTGAGCACCAGGTCGAACGGCGCCTCCAGGGCCCGCCGGAGCGCCTCCACGCCGTCCGGCACGGCGACCACCTCGTACGACGCGCGGAGCAGCCGGCTGACGTGTTCGCGCAGGTCCGCGTTGTCGTCGGCGACCAGGATCCGCCCGTTCCCGCCGGCCGTCCCGGTCTCCTCAGGCGGCGTGCCGGCGATGGTGACGTCGTCGGCCCACAGGACCGTCTCGGCGGCGTGCAGCCGGGCCTGCTCCGACTCGCTCAGCGGCACCGGGGCGAGGGTGGCGACCCGGTCGGCGGGCAGGTGCGCGTGGCCGAACGGCACGGTCACGGTGAAGGTGGTGCCCTCCTCCACCCGGCTGTGCACGTCCACGGTGCCGCCGTGCATCTCGACCAGTTCGCGGACCAGCGCGAGCCCGATGCCGGTGCCCTCGTGGGTCCGCGAGCGCACCCCGGGGACCCGGTGGAACCGTTCGAAGACGTACGGCAGCTCGGTCGGCGGGATGCCGACCCCGCTGTCGGTGACCTCCAGCCGGGCGGCGCCGTCCACGGCGCGGACCCGCACCCGGATCTCGCCGTCGAAGGTGAACTTGACGGCGTTGGACACCAGGTTGAGGACGATCTTCTCCCACATGTCCCGGTCGACGTGGACGGGCGCGGGCAGCGGCGGGCAGTCGACCACCAGCCGCAGGCCGGCCCGCTCGGTGACCGAACGGAACGTGCTGGCCAGCCGCGAGGTGTAGTCGGCGAGGTCGGTGGGCTGGTAGCGGGCCGCCGACCGACCGGACTCCAGGCGGGAGAAGTCGAGCACGGTGTTGACCAGCTTGAGCAGCCGGAGCGCGTTGCGGTGCATCGTGGTCAGCCGCTCGGTGTACGGCTCGGGCAGCGCGGAATCGGCGAGCAGGTCCTCCAGCGGGCCGAGCACCAGGGTCAGCGGGGTGCGGAACTCGTGGCTGACGTTGGCGAAGAAGTTGGTCTTGGCCCGGTCCAGGGCGGCCAGTTCGGCGGCCCGGGTCCGCTCCTGCTCGTACGCCCGCTGCTTGCCGACGGCGCGCGAGACCTGGGCCGCGATCAGGTCGAGGAAGTCGCGGTACTCCGGGGTGAGCGGGAGCCGGCGGCCGAGCCCGACGACGAGCGCGCCGGCGGCCTCGTTGGTCGCGGCGATCGGCAGGACGAGGGCCTCCTCGGCCGCGTCGTCGGGGACCGCTCCGAGCAGCTCGCGCACGGCCACCGTGCCGTGCCCGGCGGGGGCCGCGAGCCGGGCCAGCGCGTCGGCGTCGGCGCGGACGTCGTCCGGTGCGACACCGCTGCACCCGGCGAGCGCCGGCCGGCCGTCGCCGTCGTCCAGCAGGACCAGGCTGAACGGGACGTCCGCCCGGTGCCCGTCGAGCACCCGGGCCACGGCCCGGCCCAGTTCCCCAGTGTCCTGCACGTCGGCGAGCCGGGATGCCAGCTCGGCCAGGGCCCGCAGTCGACGCTCGCCGAGGACCCGGCCGGTGGTCTCGTTCACGAAGCAGAAGACGCCGTTGACGGTGCCGTCGGCGTCCCGGATCGGGTCGTAGGAGATGTCGAAGTAGACGTCCTCCAGGAAGCCGTACCGGTCGATGACGAAGGGATGGTTCTCGCCCCGGTACGGCTCGCCGGCGCGGTGGACCCCCTCGAGCAGCGGCCCGAGCACGTCCCAGGTCTCCACCCAGTGCCGGCTGGCCGGCTGGCCGATGACCGCCGGGTGCTTGGCGCCGATGGTGGGCACGTAGGCGTCGTTGTAGAAGGCGCGGTGGTCCTCGCCCCAGAACATGACGATCTGGGCGCGGGACGAGAGCATCATGCTGACCGCGTGCAGGAGCGCGGGCGGCCAGCCCGTCGGGTCACCGAGCGGCGTGGTGGACCAGTCGAAGGCGCGCAGCCGCGAGCCCATCTCGCCGCCCGCCGCGAAGGCCGCCGCCAGCAACGGTGACAGTTCGGCCTCGCCCGTCCCCGAGGACGACCCACGCCGGTCCGGGCTCCCGTGGGCCGAGCTCATGCAGCCTCCCGCTCCGGCCATGTCGACGACGACCGAGGAAGATCCGTCGGCCGTCCCCGCCTACTACCCCGGCCGGGGAGCAACGTAACGCCCTCCGGTCGACGGACGCCGGTTACCTCCGCCTCACTGGCTGTTCAGCAGCGTCCCGGCGTCCGGCAGCGTCACATCGCGGGGCTGAATGTGACAGGAGACACAGTCGACCGTCAGCGCGCGGCGCGTACCAGGGCGGTGACCGGTCGCGGGTCGGCGTCGTTCTCCGGATGCCACTGCACCCCCAACAGGAAGCGTCGCCCCGGCTCCTCCACCGCCTCGACCACGCCGTCGTCCGCCCACCCGCTCACCGTCAACCGGCCCGGATCGGCGACCGCCTGGTGGTGGTAGGAGTTCACCCGGTCGATCCCGGCCAGCACCGACGCCGCGCGGCTACCGGCGGCGAACCGGACCGGATGCGCGCCGTAGACCCCGGGCGCCGGGCGGTGCCCGTCGTGCCCGACCACGTCCGGCAGGTGCTGGTGCAGGGTGCCGCCGTGCGCCACCGCGAGCAGCTGCATGCCCCGGCAGACCCCCAGCACCGGCAGGTCGGCGGCGAGCGCGGCGGCCAGCAGGGTCAGCTCCCCGGCGTCCCGGTCCGGGCGCGGCTCGGTGCGCGGGTCCGGCGGGTGGGCGTACCGCTCCGGGCCGACGTCGGCGCCGCCGGCCAGCAGCAGGCCGTCGAGCACGCCCACCACGTCCGCGTCCACGTCGTCGGGGGCAGCACCACGGCCCGGCCGCCGGCCGCGGTCACCGCCCGGACGTACGCCTGCGGCACCAGCGCCGCCGGCACGTCCCGCCACACCGCCCAGCCGGCCGGTTCGACGTACGCGGTGATCCCGATCAGCGGACGCGTCACCGAGCCTCTTTTCGTTCGCGACTGCGGGGCTCGCAAAACCGGCTCACTCCTCGCACTCACAGAGGAGTGACGTAGGCGCCGGTGATCCCGCCGTCGACCACGAACTGCGCGGCGGTCATGAAGGACGAGTCGTCGCTGGCCAGGAAGGCCACCGCCGCCGCGATCTCCTCCGGGTTGCCGAACCGCCCCATCGGCACGTGCACCAGCCGGCGGGCGGCCCGTTCCGGGTCCTTCGCGAAGAGCTCCAGCAGCAGCGGGGTGGCGACCGGGCCGGGGCAGAGCGCGTTCACCCGGATCCCCTCCCGGGCGAACTGCACCCCCAGCTCCCGGGTCATCGCCAGCACCCCGCCCTTGCTCGCCGTGTACGCGATCTGCGAGGTGGCCGCCCCCATCAGCGCCACGAACGAGGCGGTGTTGATGATCGAGCCCTTACCCTGCCGGCGCATGTGCGGGATGACGTGCTTGCAGCAGAGATAGACGCTGGTGGTGTTGACCCGCAGCACCCGCTCCCACGCGTCCAGCCCGGTCTCCAGGATCGAGTCGTCGTCCGGCGGGGAGATGCCGGCGTTGTTGAACGCCACGTCCACCCGGCCGTGCCGCTCCACCACCTGGTCGAAGAGCGCCCGGACCGCCGTGTCGTCGGCGACGTCGCAGGCCACGAAGTCGCCACCGACCTCCCCGGCGGCCCGCTCGCCGGCCTCCGCGTCGATGTCCACGCAGACCACCCGGGCCCCCTCGGCGGCGAACCGCCGGACGGTGGCCAACCCGATCCCGCTGCCCGCCCCGGTCACCACGGCCACCCGGTCCGTCAGTCGTCCCTGCACGCTGGTCACTCCTCTGTCGCGATGAACACGTTCTTGACGTCGGTGAAGGCGTGCAGCGCGTCCGGGCCCAGCTCACGGCCGAGGCCGGAGCGCTTCATGCCGCCGAACGGGGTCCAGTAGCGCACCGAGGAGTGCGAGTTGACGCTCAGGTTGCCGGCCTCGACCGCGCGGGCCAGCCGCAGCGCCCGACCGACGTCCCGGGTCCAGATCGAGCCGGAGAGACCGTATTCCGTGTCGTTGGCGAGCCGGACGGCGTCGGCCTCGTCGTCGAACGGGAGCACCGAGACGACCGGGCCGAAGATCTCGTCCCGCCAGTGCCGGTCGGCGGGCGAGTCGGCGAGCAGCACCGTCGGGGCGTACCAGAAGCCGGGCCCGTCGGGGCGGCTGCCGGTGAAGGCGACCTTCGCGCCGTCGACGTAGCCGCCGACCCGGTCCCGGTGGGCGGCGGAGATCAACGGGCCCATCTCGGCGGTCTCGGCCGCCGGGTCCTCCACCCGGAAGGCGCGGACGGCCGGTTCGAGCAGCTCCAGGAACCGGTCGTACGCCGGGCGTTGGACCAGGATCCGGGAGCGTGCGCAGCAGTCCTGGCCGGCGTTGTCGAAGACGGCGGACGGCGCGCTGGCGGCGGCCTTCGCCAGGTCGGCGTCGGCGAAGACCAGGTTGGCGGACTTGCCGCCCAGCTCCAGGGTGACCCGCTTCACCTGCGCCGCGCAGCCGGCCATGATCCGGGTGCCCACCTCGGTGGACCCGGTGAAGCAGACCTTGCGGACGGCCGGGTGGGTGACGAAGCGCTCCCCCACCACGCTGCCCTGCCCGGGCAGCACGGTGAAGACGCCCTCCGGCAGCCCCGCCGCCAGGGCCAGCTCGGCCAGGCGCAACGCGGTCAGCGGGGTCAGCTCGGCGGGCTTGAGCACCACGGTGTTGCCGGCCGCCAGGGCCGGGGCGAAGCCCCAGCCGGCGATCGGCATCGGGAAGTTCCACGGCACGATCACCCCGACCACTCCGAGCGGCTCGTGGAAGGTCACGTCGAGTCCGCCCGGCACCGGGATCTGCCGCCCGGTCAGCCGCTCCGGCGCACCCGCGTAGTAGTCGAGGACGTCCCGGACGTTCCCCGCCTCCCACCGCGCGTTGCCGATGGTGTGCCCCGCGTTCCGCACCTCGAGCTGCGCCAACTCCTCCAGGTGCGCGTCCACCACCGCCGCGAACCGCCGCAACAGCCGCGCCCGGTCCCCCGGCGCCACCTTCCGCCACGACTCGTACGCCTCCGCCGCCCGCGCGATCGCCGCATCCGTCTCCGCGAGCGACGTCCCGGTCACCTCGGCGACGACCTCCCCGGTAGCCGGATTCACCACCTCACCCACTGCCCCGCCCCCTCTCCTCGCGTCGATCATGACGTTGTGGCGCCGCACGAAGGGTGCCAACCGGACGAGTCACCGACCACGACTCCATGATCGACGCGCCGGGGTGGCGGCGGGGCGGTGGGGTGGTGGTGGGGGTCAGAGGCGTTCGAAGCCACGGACGAGTTCCCAGTCGGTGACGGCGGCGTCGAAGGCGGCCAGTTCGACCTTGGCCTGGTTGGCGTAGTGGGCGGTCACCTCGTCGCCGAAGGCGTCCTTCGCGGCCTGGGAGGACTCCCAGAGGGCGAGGGCGTCGCGGAGGGTGGCGGGGACCCGCTCGGCGGACGGGTCGTCGTACGCGTTGCCTGTGCACTCGTCGGCCAGCTCCAGCTCGCGCTCGATGCCGTGCACGGCGCCGGCCACCAGGGCGGCGATCGCCAGGTAGGGGTTGACGTCCGCGCCGGGCACCCGGTTCTCCACCCGCATGCCCTGCCCGTGCCCGACCAGCCGCAGCGCACAGGTGCGGTTGTCGGTGCCCCAGCGCAGCGCGGTCGGCGCGAACGAGCCCGGCTGGTAGCGCTTGTAGGAGTTGATGTTGGGGGCGAAGAGCAGGCTGAACTCGCGCATCGTGTCGAGCAGCCCGGCCAGCACCCGCTGGCCGGTCACGCTCAGGTGCGCCGGCCCGTCGCCGAGCATCGCCGACCGGCCGCCGGCGTCGCGCAGCGAGAAGTGGATGTGGCAGGAGTTGCCCTCGCGGGCGTTCGGCTTCGCCATGAAGGTGATCGACATGCCCTCCTGGGCGGCGATCTCCTTGGCCCCGTTCTTGTAGATGACGTGGTGGTCGGCGCAGGCCACCGCCTCGTCGTAGCGGAAGGCGATCTCGTGCTGGCCGAGGTTGCACTCACCCTTGGCGCTCTCCGGGGTCAGGCCCGCCCCGGCCATCTCGGTGCGGATCCGGCGCAGCAGCGGCTCGACCCGGGCGGTGCCCAGCAGCGAATAGTCCACGTTGTACTGGTTGGCCGGGGTCAGCTCGCGGTAGCCGCGCCGCCACGCCTCCTCGTACGAGTCGCGGAACAGCACGAACTCCAGCTCGGTCCCGGCATACGCGGTGAGGCCGTGGGCGGCCAGCCGGTCGAGCTGGCGGCGCAGGATCTGCCGGGGCGAGGCGACCACCGGGCCGCTGCCGTCCAGCCACTCCAGGTCGGCCAGGACCAGCGCGCTGCCCGGCTGCCAGGGCGTCCGGCGCAGGGTGGCCAGGTCCGGCTTCATGGCGAAGTCGCCGTAGCCGCGGTCCCAGCTCGACATCGCGTACCCGTCGACGGTGTTCATGTCGACGTCGACGGCGAGCAGGTAGTTGCACCCCTCACTGCCGGCTTCGAGCACGTTGTCGAGGAAGAAGGGCGCGTGGATCCGCTTGCCCTGCAACCGGCCCTGCATGTCGGTCAGCGCGAGCACCACCGTGTCGATCTCGCCGTCGGCGACGGCGGCCCGCAGTTCTTCCAGCGAGAGCGGGGCGTTCCTCATCTGCGGGCCTCCATCACCAAGGTCTACTGGCAAACCGGATCACCGTCAATGCCCGGCACCGACCCCACCGCAAACGGAGTTTCCGCGACACGGGCCCGCGGGGCCGACGACAGGCGCCAGCGCTGACCTAAAGTCTTGTTTGTCCGTTATGCCGAGCGATCGTCGCCGGCCCTTACCCTGGGATCCGAGGAGCCGTGATGCGCCGTCGCGCGATCCTGACCGTCACCGCCACCGTCCTGACCGTCGGGCTGACCGGTGCCCGCGCGGCCGAGCCACCGGCAGCGCCGGCCGCACCGGCCCGCGCCGAACCGCGCGCCGTGCAGGTCGACACGCCGGGCCGGGCCCTACCCGCCGGCGGCTTCGACTTCGCCGTCCCGCAGACCGTCGCGGCCGGACTGGCCGCACCCTGGGGGCTGGACTTCCTGCCCGACGGCAGCGCGCTGGTCACCCAGCGGGACCTCGGCACGGTGGTCCGGGTGCGCCCCGGCCGGACCCCCCGTCAGGTAGCCGCGATCGACGGCGTCGTGGCGGGCGGCGAGGCCGGACTGCTCGGCCTGGCCGTCTCGCCCCACCACCGCCGCGACCGGCTGGTCTACGTCTGCTTCACCACCGCGATCGACCTCCGGATCGTGCGGTTCCGGCTGGACGCGCCGCAGCGCCAGGAGGTGATCCTCAGCGGTGTCGCGCGGGCCGGCGCCCACGACGGCGGCCGGCTCGCGTTCGGCCCCGACGGCCTGCTCTACGTCGGCGTCGGCGACGCCGGGGTGCCGACCCGGGCCCAGGACCTGAGCAGCCGCAACGGCAAGATCCTGCGGATCCGGCCGGACGGCACCGTGCCGCCCGGCAACCCGTTCCCCGGCTCGCCGGTCTACAGCTGGGGCCACCGCAACGTCGAGGGACTCGCCTGGGACGGCGACGGCCGGCTGTTCGCCACCGAGTTCGGGCAGAACACCTGGGACGAGGTGAACCGGATCGTGCCGGGTGGCAACTACGGCTGGCCGATCGTGGAAGGCCCCAGCACCGATCCCCGGTTCCGCAGCCCGGTCGTCACCTGGCGGCCCGCCGAGGCGTCACCGAGCGGCGCGGCCTTCGCGAACGGCACCCTCTTCGTCGCCGCCCTGCGGGGTGCCCGACTGTGGACGGTGCCGGTCGACGCGTCCGGCACGGTCGGCACCCCGACGCCCGAACTGGTCGGCGAGTACGGCCGCCTCCGTACCGTCGCGGTCGCCCCGGACGGCTCACTCTGGGTGACCACCAGCAACCGTGACGGCCGCGGCCGGCCGGCCGGGGACGACGACCGCGTCCTCCGCTTCACCCCCGGCGTCCCGCAGCCCGCGGCCTTTTCCGGGGTACGCGGGAGCCGGTGACCCGGAGCGTCCGGGCGCCCGCGTCACCGCCGCTCGCGTACCGAGTGCGGATCTTGGACAGTTGCCGTCCGCTTCTGACGGCAACTGTCCAAGATCCCGATCAGGACGGCTCGGCGGAGCGGGGTGCGGGGACGTCGACCGTGCGGCGGGGGCCGGTGAACCACTTCCGGGCCGAGGCGTACCACCAGACCGCGACCAGCAGCAGCACCCCACCGACGGCGAGCGGCGCGTAGTTCACCGCCGACCAGGTGAAGCCGTCATTGCCGGGCACCCCGGCGGGCACGATCGGCAGCACGAAGTAGATCGAGATGATGGCGATCTCGACCACCGCGATCCAGCCGAGCAGCTTGTACTTCGGGCCGAGCGTCCACGGCCCGGGGACGAACCGGTTCCCCAGCCGCAGCCGCAGGAAGATCGGGATGAGGAACGACAGGTAGAGCCCGATCACCGCGACGGAGACCACCGCGTAGAAGGCGACCGGGATGCCGGCGGACTGGTAGAGGGCGGGCAGGGTGAGCACCAGGCCGGCGAGGGTCGCCCCGATGATCGCGTTGACCGGGGTGCCGTTGCGGTCGACCCGGGACCAGAGCCGCCAGCCGGGCACCGCGCGGTCCCGGCTGAACGCGTACGCCATCCGGGACATCGAGGTCACGCAGCTCATCCCGCAGAAGAACTGCCCGATGGTGGAGATGATGATGACGGTCTTGAAGAAGAACGGACTGAGCGCGCTTTCGAAGATCGCCCCGGAGAACCCGCCGGCCGAGTTGATCGCGTCCACGTCGGTGGCGGCGAAGAGGAAGGCGAGCAGCAGGATCCAGCCGCCCACCGCCGAATAGAAGATCGACTGCCAGAGGCCCTTGGCGGCGGCCTGCGAGGCGCCCCGGGTCTCCTCCGACACGTGCGCGCACGCGTCGAAGCCGGTGATCGTGTACTGGGTCAGCAGGAAGCCCAGCGGCAGCACATAGAACCAGAAGGTCAGCCCGCCGCTGTCACCGTCGCCGAAGCCCGAGTTGTTGAACCGCTCGGTGAAGACGAACCGGAAGCTCTGGTGGTCGTCCGGCACGAACGCCAGGATGGCCACCACCACGGCCGCGCCGGCCACGTGCCACCAGACCGAGACGTTCTGGAGTACGTCGATGATGCGGTGCCCGAAGATGTTGATCAACCCGTGCAGCACGAGGATCACCACGAAGAGCCCGAACGTCTGGTGCAGCGTCCCGGCCCACGAGTCGAAGAGCGCCGACAGGGTGAGGTTGAGGAAGGTGGCGCAGCCGTAGTCGACCGACGCGGTGACCGCCACCAGCCCGATCAGGTTCAGCCAGCCGGTGAACCAGCCGTGCACCGGCCGACCCATGGTCGCCGCCCACCAGTAGATCCCGCCGGCCGTCGGGTAGGCGGAGACCAGCTCGGCCATGCAGAAGCCGATGATCAGGATGAACAGCGAGATCAGCGGCCAGCCCCAGGAGACGGCGACCGGCCCGCCGTTGTTCCACGCCTGGCCGAAGGTGGTGAAGCAACCGGCCAGGATCGAGATGATCGAGAACGAGATGGCGAAGTTGGAGAAGCCGCTCCACTTGCGGCGCAGCTCTTGCTTGTAACCGAGTTCGGCGAGCCGTCGGGCGTCGTCGTCCATCGGTTGCTCGGCGGTCGGCGCGGGCGTCGTGGCCACTGCACACCTCCTCGAGGTGGTTCCCCGGTACGAGTGCGCAAAGTGTGGTCCCGTGATCAAGGCCGGTCAATACCTCGGCAGGCGGGAACCGGGGCCGGGCGGCCTAATTGCCTTGCCGCACCGCCCCGACCGGCGGCATCCTTGAGCCCGTGACCAGGCCCGATCGCAACGGGCCGACCCCGGGCGCTCGGCAACGCCCGGCCGCGACGGCGCGGGGCGTCCACCTCTCTCTCACTCGTACGGCGATCCGCCGTACCCTCCGGGACGCCCCGCGCCGCCGCCCTACCGGTGGACGGTGAGCACCAGGCCCGGCTCGGCGACGTCGACGGGCCCGGCGTACCCCTGCCGGGCGGCGACGACCGCGGCCGTCGGATCGGTGCCCGGCCAGAGGTGGGTGAGCAGGACGTGCCGGGTACCGGCGAGCGCCGCGTACCGGCCCACCTCGGCGGCGCTGGAGAGGTTCCCGGCGTGCCGGTCGGGGACGGCGTCCACGTACGTCGCGTCGGCGATCAGCAGGTCGGCGTCCCGGGCCAGCTCGACCAGGTCCGGACTCGCCCCGGTGTCCCCGGTGTAGGCGATCGACATCCCCCCCGGCGGTGAAACGCGCCCCCGCGTTCGGCACCCAGTGCGGCAGCGCCCAGGTCCGCACGGTGAACGGCCCGAGGTCGAACGTCGACCCCGGCGTGAAGCCGTGGAGCCGGTAGGCGTCGTCCACCAGCCCCGGCTCGTCGACGGCGAGCAGCCGGTCCAGGCTGCCGGCCGGGGCGTACACCGGCAGGGGTGGACCGGACCGGTCGGCGAGCACCCGGGCCCGCAGCAGGGGTTGCAGGTCGGCGCAGTGGTCGGGATGGCCGTGACTGACGTGGACCGCGTCCACCTGCGCCGCGTCCAGCCGGGACAGCAGCGGTTGCAGGGTGGCGTAGCCGGGGTCGATCAGCAGCCGGAAGCCGTCGTGCTCGACGAGGAAGCCGGAGCACGCCTGCCGGGCGCTGGGCCAGGCGCCGAGACCGCCCAGGACGATGATCCGCACCGGCCCGACCCTAGCCGCCGGCCGCGCCGCCGGTGGTCCCGACGACGGCCGCCCGGGGACGCGCCGCTCGACCCGGTCGCCCTCCGGCCCGGTCAGGCGAGCAGCAGGCCACCCACCCAGAGGGCGGCGATCACCACGCCGGCCAGGAACTCCACCAGCATCGACAGGCCGGCCGCCTTCAACGCCTGCACGGTGGCCGGCCAGGCGAGCTGGTTGCTGCCCAGCCGCAGCCGCTCCGCGCCGAACACCCCGCCGACGAACCCGATCACCAGCCCGACCACCGGGACGACGAAGAAGCCGACCAGCCCCAGCAGTCCCCCGGCCAGCAGCGACGACGTCGGCACCCCGGTGCGTTTCAGGTTCCGCCCCGGCCACAGGTACTTCACCACGGTGCCGCCGGCCGCGACCACGGTCGCGGCGGCGAGCACCGCCCAGCGTCCCGGCCCGGCGTCCCCGAAGAGCGCCCAGACCAGCACCCCGCCCCAGCACAGCGGCAGCGCCGGCAGCCCCGGCACCACCACCCCGGCCAGTCCGCCGATGATCGCCAGCGCGGCCACCACCGAGACCACCGCCTGCGTGTCGCTCAGACTCACGCCGCCTCCTTCCCGCCGGCCAGCCGGGCCCGGATCTGGTCCGCGGGGACGGGGGCCCCGAACCAGCGTCCCTGCCCGGTGTCGCAGCGCAGCGAGCGCAGCCGCTCGGCCTGTACCGCCGTCTCGACCGCCTCGGCGGTGACCCAGAGTTCCAGCGCGTGCGCCAACCGGACCAGCGCGTCGACGATCCGCTCGTCCCGATGGTCGGCGGCGACGTCCGCGCCGTCGGCCCGGATGCCCTCCACGAACGGGCCGGCCAGCTTCAGGCAGTGGATCGGCAACCGGCGCAGGTACGCCAGGTTCGAGTACCCGGTGCCGAAGTCGTCGATCGCCAGTCGTACGCCCAGCTCGGCCAGCCGGTGCAGCGACCGCAACGGCTCCCCCGCGGTGCCCATCACGGCGCTCTCGGTCAGCTCCAGCTGGAGCAGCTCGGCCGGCAGCCCGGTACGGGACAGCGCACGCGCGACGGTCTCCACGATCGCCGGGTCGTCGGCCTGCCGGGCGGCCAGGTTGACGCTGACCACCAGCTTCGCCTCCGGGTACGCCCGCCGCCAGCTCTCCGCGTCGCGGCAGGCCTGGCCGAGCACCCACTCACCGAGCCGGACGATCAGGCCGGTCTCCTCGGCCAGCCCGATGAACCGGTCCGGCCCGATCAGCCCCAGCTCGGGGTGCTGCCAGCGGACCAGTGCCTCCACGGCCAGCATGGCGCCGTCCAGCAGCGAGACGATCGGCTGGTAGTGCAGCACGAACTCGCCCCGGTCCAGGGCGGCCGGCAGGCCGGCGGCGAGCGCCGAACGGGCGATGTCGGCGGCGCTGCGCTCCGGGTCGTACACCGCCCAGCGGCCCCGGCCCTCGGCCTTGGCCCAGTAGAGGGTGGTGTCGGCGGCCTTCATCAGCTCGGAGGCGCTGGTCTCACCGGCCGGGCACTCCACGATGCCGATGCTGGCCGAGACGGCGAGCTGCTGGTCGCCGACGTGCACCGGGGCGGAGACCGCGGCCAGGGCGGCCTCGGCCACCGCCACCGCGTCGTCGATGCCGTCGCCGGAGTCGACCAGGATGACGAACTCGTCGCCGCCCATCCGGGCGACCAGGTTCCCGCGGCCGGCCACGCAGTCGGCGAGCCGGTGCGCGATCACGATGAGCAGCCGGTCGCCGAGGTCGTGGCCGAGGCTGTCGTTGATCGCCTTGAAGCCGTCCAGGTCCAGGAAGCAGACCCCGACCCGCTGCTCCGGGCCGGCGGTCTCCAGGACCTTCCCCAGCGTCTCGAAGAAGAGCGTCCGGTTGGGCAGGCCGGTGAGCGGGTCGTGCAGGGCCTGGAAGCGCAGCCGCTGCTGGAGTTCGTACCGTTCGGTGATGTCCTCGATCATGGCGACGGTGAACCGGGGCCGGCCGTCGTCGTGCCGGATCAGCGACACGGCGAGGTCCGTCCAGACGATGCTGCCGTCCTTGCGGTGGTAACGCTTCTCCACCCGGGCCGTGTCGTGCTTGCCCTCGATCAGCTCCTGGTAGAGCTCCCACATCCCGGCCGCGTCGTCGGGGTGGAAGAGCGACGCCACGTTGATCTCCCGCAGCTCCTCGGCGGTGTACCCGAGCATGTCCGCGAAGGACTGGTTGACGTCGATGATCCGACCGTCGATGCCGGCGATGCCGATGCCGATCGCCGCCCCGGTGAAGACCGCCCGGAACCGCGCCTCGCTGTCCCGCAGCGCCCGCTCCACGGCGTCCCGCGCCTGCCAGGCCGAGCGGGCGATCCGCTCCTGCTGGCTGAAGGTCCGGTCCCGCAGGGCCCGCGCGTACCCGGCGGCGAGGCCGCCCTGCACCGCCGCGATCCGCTCCGCCGCCGCGGCCGAGCCGGCGAGCGCGGGCAACACCCAGGCCAGGAAGCGGTCGCCCAACGCCCGCACCGACCAGTCGAGTACGCCGGGCTCGGTGAGATGCGACTCCACCAGCGCCCGCCCGACCTGCTCCGCCGGTTCGGCGGAGAACGTCTCGGCGAGCAGGGCCCGGGCCAACCGCTCGGTGTGTACGAGCAGCAGCCGCTCGGTCTCGACCGCGCTCAGCGGCACGAACCCGAGCCGGCGGACCGCCCGCGCCCACTCGGCCGCGTACGCCTGGGCGCCCGGCCGACTGAGGTCGTCCCCGCCGGGCGGTGGGGCGGCGAGCATCGGGCTCAGCCGGCCGGCTGGTCGTACCGGCCGACGCCGCCGAAGGCGCCGAACCGCTCCGGGTGCTCGTCCACGTCGGACGGCGAGTCGGGTCGCCAGAGCGGCATGTGCACCACGCCCGGTTCGAGGATCGTCCAGTCGCCGAAGAAGGAGCTGATCTCCGCCCGCGAGCGGAGCGTGATCTCGGTGTCGGTACGCGCCGACAGCCGCTGCGCGTCGAGCATCTCCTGCGGCTGGTCCTCGAAGGTGGAGTGCGAGATCACCAGGAAGCTGCCGGGGGCGGCGGCGGCGCGGAGGGCGGCCAGGATGTCGCCGGGGCGGTCGGCGTCGGGGATGAAGTGCACCACCCCGGCGAGCAGGATGCCCATCGGACGACCGAAGTCGATCAGGCCGGTCTCGCGGGCCTCGGCGAGGATCCGGTCCGGCTCGCGCAGGTCGGCGTGGAGCACCGCGGTCAGGTCGTTGCCGGCGAGCAGTTCCCGGCTGTGCGCCACGGCGACCGGGTCGATGTCGACGTAGACGATGCGGGCCTTCGGGTTCGCCGCCTGGGCGACCTCGTGCACGTTGCCCACGGTGGGAATCCCGGAGCCGATGTCGAGGAACTGGTCGATGCCGGCGTCGAGCAGGGCGCGGACGGCCCGGCGCAGGAACTCCCGGCCGGAGCGCATGGTGGCCGCCAGGTTCGGGGTCATGCCGGCGATCTGCTCGGCGAGCTGCCGGTCGATCTCGAAGTTGTGCGCGCCGCCGAGGAAGTAGTCGTAGACCCGGGCGGCGCTGGGCCGGCTCAGGTCGATCTCGGCGGGAAGTCCGTCCGGCATCTGCATCTCGGTTCGCCCCAGTTCGTCGCCGCCGTGCGGGAGGACACCGGTGGGTACGGATGCGCGGGCACCCGGGACCGCACCGGCCGACCCGCGGATCGGGTGGTGGTCACCACTCTAGGCCCGTCCGTCACCGTACGGGAGATCCACATTTCCGAGGCCCGGCCGCCGGCCGGGCGGTGCCGCCGGGGTCGCGTCCGCAGGCGGGCGCGATCCCGGCGGGGACCGGACTCAGGCGGCGGACTCCAGAAGCAGGGAGATGCCCTGGCCGACGCCGACGCACATGGTGGCGAGCGCGCGCCGGCCGCCGCGGCGGCGCAGTTCCAGTGCGGCGGTCAGCGCCAGCCGGGCGCCGCTGGCGCCGAGCGGGTGGCCGAGCGCGATCGCGCCGCCGTTCGGGTTGACGTGTTCGGCGTCCTCGGGCAGGCCCAGCTCGCGCAGCACCGCCACGGACTGGGCGGCGAACGCCTCGTTCAGCTCGATCACGTCGACCGCGTCGAGCGTCAGGCCGCGCCGGTCCAGCAGCCGGCGGGTGGCCGGCACCGGCCCCATGCCCATGGTCCTCGGCGGCACACCGGCCGCCGCGGCACCACCGACCCGGGCGAGCGGGGTGAGGCCGTACCGGGAGACCGCCGCCCCGGAGGCGACCAGCAGGGCGACCGCGCCGTCGTTGACCCCGGAGGAGTTGCCGGCGGTCACCGTGCCGCCCTCGCGGAACGGGGTGGGCAGCGCGGCCAACTTGTCCAGCGAGGTCTCCCGGGGGTGCTCGTCGACCTCGACCAGCTTCGTCTCGCGCCGCCCGGCCGGCACGGTCACCGGCACGATCTCCTCGGCGAACCGGCCGTCGGCCTGCGCCTTGGCGGCCCGCTGCTGGGAGCGGTACGCGAACTCGTCCTGCGCGGCCCGGTCGACCCCGTACTCGGCGGCGACGTTCTCCGCCGTCTCCGGCATCGAGTCGATCCCCCAGCCCTTCTTCATCAGCGGGTTGACCAGCCGCCAGCCGATCGTGGTGTCGTAGACCTCGGCGGTGCGGGAGAACGCGGTGGTCGCCTTCGGCATGACGAAGGGCGCCCGGCTCATGCTCTCCACCCCGCCGGCCACCACCAGGTCGGCGTCACCCGCCACGATCGAGCGGGCGGCGGTGGCGAGGGCGTCGAGACCGGAGCCGCAGAGCCGGTTGACCGTGCTGCCGGGCACCTCCTCGGGCAGCCCGCCGAGCAGCGCCGCCATCCGGGCCACGTTGCGGTTGTCCTCGCCGGCCTGGTTGGCGCAGCCGAGGATCACGTCGTCGGTGCGGGCCCAGTCCACCGAGGGGTGGCGGGCGACCAGTTCGCGGATCACGTGCGCGGCGAGGTCGTCGGGGCGGACCCCGGCGAGGGCGCCGGCGTACCGGCCGATCGGGGTACGGACTCCGGCCACGAGGTATGCCACGGTCATCAGCGCTGTCCTTCGGGGGTGGGAAGGGGCTCGGTGGCGGCGCCCACCGGGTCACGGGGACGCCCGGCGCCAGGATATCCGCGCCCGGAGCGGCTAGGTTGACGGCATGGCCCGGGCACAGTTCGACGCAGAGACCGCCGGCAGCGGGCAGTTCGTCCGCCAGCCCAACCGGTTCACCGGCCGGGTCACCCCGCACTCCACCTCGCCGGCGGGTGGTGGCCCCGACGAGCAGGACCGCTGGCCGCTGGAGGCCGGCCGGTACCGGCTGATCTGGTGCCGGGCCTGCCCGTGGGCGCACCGGGCGCGGATCGTACGCAGCCTGCTCGGCCTGGACCAGGTGATCTCGCTGGGCACGGTCGACCCGATCCGCGACGAGCGGGGCTGGCGCTTCGCCCTCGACCCGGACGGCTTCGACCCGGTGCTGGGCATCGGCTTCCTCTCCGAGGCATACCTGGCGACCGACCGGGACTACACCGGTCGGGTGACCGTGCCGGCCCTGGTCGACACGCTGACCGGGCGGGTGGTCACCAACGACTACCCGCAGCTCACGCTCGACTTCTCCACCGAGTGGCGGCGGTTCCACTCGCCGGACGCGCCGGACCTCTACCCGGTGGAGCTGCGCCCGGAGCTGGACACACTGATGGCCGAGATCCACCGGGACGTCAACAACGGCGTCTACCGCTGCGGGTTCGCCACCTCCCAGGAGGCGTACGACGAGGCGTACCGGGCGCTCTTCGCCCGGCTGGACGTGCTGTCGGAACGGCTGGCCGGTCGCCGTTTCCTGATGGGCGACGCGATCACCGAGGCGGACGTGCGGCTGTTCACCACGCTGGTCCGCTTCGACGTGGCCTACCACGGCCACTTCAAGTGCAACCGGCAGAAGCTGACCGAGATGCCGGTGCTGTGGGCGTACGCCCGCGACCTGTTCCAGACGCCGGGCTTCGGCGAGACGGTGGACTTCGACCACATCAAGCGGCACTACTACGCCACCCACGACGCGATCAACCCGACCCGGATCGTCCCGCTCGGCCCGGACCTCTCGGGCTGGACCACCCCGCACGGCCGAGGCTGACCACGGCCGCGGCCATGTCCCGGGGCTCCCTCCGGCTCCCGTGCCTTTCGGGCTCTCCTTCCTCCCGAGGTCTCGGTCCCTCCCCGACTCTCGCTCCTGCCGGCTCTCGGTCCCGCTGGGCTCTCATTTCTCCCGGGCGCTCGGCCCCGGTCCGCAGCGCGTCCCCCGACACATGGTTTCCCGGTTACGTAGACACCCAACGTGACGCTGACGCAGCGTTACCCACCACCCTGGGCTCAACCCGCGCTCACCGGAAAGAAACCCGCCAAACGGACAAAAACACCCCTCCTCGACCGACCCGGCCACCTTCATTTCCCCGCCTTTGCTCTGCAGCCACGGACGCATCAGGAACACACGGTCACCGATGCGTCCGTGGCTGCAGAGCAAAGGGAGCGGCGGGGGTGGCTACGGGGCCGCGCGGACATCACCGAGAGTGAGGTCAGGGCCAGCCGGCCTCGGCGTACTCGATCCCGAGCCCTCGGTCGACGGCGCGCGGGCGAAGGAGACCCCCAGGCCGGACGGCGGGGAACGTCCGGGCGTTCACCGCGGGCCACCGTCGCCGGTCGGTGCCGCCGAGGTGACCGCGCGACGCGCGGGAGCCGCACCGGAACGAGCGCTGTAAGGATCGTCACGGAGGGCACTCCTTCCACCTGGGAGCCGGCTGGGAGTAGCGTCGGCAGGCGATGACCAACGTCTGGCACCTCACCGTTCGCCTGTATGTCGACCTCCGACTGCAGGCCAGCGGCGTCTGTCCGGCGCAGCCAGTCTCCTGACGCTGCCCCCGACCGACCCTCCTGACAGACCTTGGACGCATCCTCATGGCTTCCGCCCTGCGCAAGATTCCCTTTTCCGTGCAGATCCTGCTCGGCCTCGTCCTCGGCGTGGCGCTCGGCTTCCTCGCCCGCGCCAACGACCTGAGCTGGCTGGCCAGCACCCTCGACACCGTCGGCGGCCTCTTCATCCAGCTGCTCAAGCTGGCCGTCCCGCCGCTGGTCTTCACCGCCATCGTGGTCAGCGTGGTCAGCCTGCGCGGCGTGGCCAACGCGGCCCGGCTGGCGCTCAAGACGCTGCTCTGGTTCGGCATCACCGCCCTGATCGCGGTGACCATCGGCCTCGGCCTCGGCCTGCTGGTCGACCCGGGCCGGGGCGTCACCCTGGACGTCTCCGGCGCCGCCGCACCGAAGAAGACCGGCTCGTGGACCGACTTCCTGACCGGCATCGTGCCCACCAACCCGGTCGGCGCCTTCGTCGAGGGCAACGTGCTGCAGATCGTCTTCCTCGCCCTGGTGGTCGGTGCCGCCGCGCTGCTGGTCGGCCGGGCCGCCGAGCCGTTCGTCGAGTTCAACCGCTCCGTGCTGACCATCGTGCAGAAGGCGCTCTGGTGGGTCATCCGGCTCGCCCCGATCGGCACCCTCGGCCTGATCGGCCACGCCGTCGCCTCGTACGGCTGGGACCTGCTCGCCCCGCTCGCCAAGTTCACCACCGCGGTCTACGTCGGCTGCGCGATCGTGCTGCTCGTGGTCTACCCGGTGCTGCTGCTGGCCGCCGGCCGGCTCAACCCGCTGCGCTTCTACGCCGGTGCCTGGCCCGCCATCGAGCTGGCGTTCGTGTCCCGCTCCTCGGTGGGCACCATGCCGGTGACCCAGCGCTCCGTCGAGCGGCTCGGCGTCCCCCGCGAGTACGCCTCCTTCGCGGTGCCCTTCGGTGCCACCACCAAGATGGACGGCTGCGCCGCCATCTACCCGGCGCTGGCCGCGATCTTCGTGGCGCAGGTGTTCGGGGTGGACCTCGGCGTCACCGACTACCTGCTGATCGCCTTCGTGTCGGTGGTCGGTTCGGCGGCGACCGCCGGTCTGACCGGCGCGATCGTCATGCTGACCCTGACGCTGAGCACGCTGGGCCTGCCGCTGGCCGGCGCCGGTCTGCTGCTGGCCATCGACCCGATCCTGGACATGATCCGTACCGCCACCAACGTGGCCGGGCAGGCGGTCGTGCCGACCATCGTGGCCGCCCGGGAGGGCACCCTCGACCGGGCCGCGTACTCCTCGGCCGGCCGGCGTGAGCTGGTCGAGCCCGACGAGGCCGACCGACCGGCCCGGCAGGACGAACTCGTCCCCGCCTGAGCCACGGCACCGACCCGACCACCCACCAGTGCGACGAGGAGGCACCTCCCCCGAGGTGCCTCCTCGTCGCCCGTCGACGGAGGATCGCCTGATGAGTGTCCTGTTCACCCCGCTCACCCTGCGTGGCGTCACCCTGCCCAACCGGGTGGCGCTCGCCCCGATGTGCCAGTACAGCGCCGGGCCGGACGGCCTGCCCACCGACTGGCACCGCGTACACCTCGGGTCCCGGGCCGTCGGCGGTGCCGGCCTGGTCCTGACCGAGGCCACCGCGGTGGTCCCGGAGGGGCGGATCAGCCCGCAGGACGTCGGCCTCTGGTCCGACGCGCACGTCGACGCCTGGCGGCCGATCACCGCGTTCGTCGCCGCGCAGGGCGCGGTGCCGGCCGTGCAGCTCGCGCACGCCGGC
Organism: Micromonospora sp. R77; assembly: GCF_022747945.1. Lineage (NCBI taxonomy): Bacteria > Bacillati > Actinomycetota > Actinomycetes > Micromonosporales > Micromonosporaceae > Micromonospora > Micromonospora sp. R77. Next base: position 4,305,939 of record NZ_JALDST010000001.1, on the reverse strand, counting down.
TTCAAGGCCTCCACCTACCGGCCGTGGGACCGGCAGCGGGGTGGCGTGCCGGACGCCGAGGGCGGCTGGACCCCCGTCGGGCCGGGCGGCGAGCCGTTCCTGCCGGACTACCGCGAGCCGACCGCGCTGGACGCGGCCGGGATCGCCGCCGTGGTGGCCGCCTTCGCCACCGCCGCCGGCCGGGCGCTGGACGCCGGCTTCGCCGCGGTGGAGATCCACGCCGCGCACGGCTATCTGCTGCACGAGTTCCTGTCGCCGCTGACCAACCACCGCACCGACGGGTACGGCGGTGACCGGGCCGGGCGGATGCGGCTGACGCTGGAGGTGGCGCACGCGGTCCGCGCCGCGGTCGGCGAGTCGGTGCCGGTGCTGGCCCGCATCTCCGCCACCGACTGGGTCGAGGGCGGCTGGACCGTCGAGGACAGCGTCGCGCTCGCCGGCGAGCTGGCCGCCGCCGGGGTGGACCTGGTGGACGCCTCCTCCGGGGGCGCCTCGACGGGCGCCGCCATCCCGGTCGGCCCCGGCTACCAGGTGCCGCTCGCCGCGCGGATCCGCCGCGACGCGGGCGTGCTCACCGGCGCGGTCGGCCTGATCGTCGAGCCCGAGCAGGCCGAACAGATCGTCGCCGCCGGGGAGGCCGACCTGGTCCTGCTCGGCCGGGAACTGCTCCGCGACCCCTACTGGCCGCGCCGCGCCGCCGCCAAGCTGGGCGCCGAGCCCGGCTGGTCGGACCAGTACGCTCGCGCCTTCTGACGCGCCAGGAGCGCCACCGGCAGGGCGACCCGCCGGTGGCGCTCAGCCGGCCAGGTGACCCCAGTCGGCCTCCAGCTCGCGCCAGGGGCCCTGGGCCGCGACGACGCCGTCGGTCAGGACCACGACGTGGTCGGCGCGGACCAGGGCGGCCCGCTTGGAGGTCGACCCGACCACGGTCACCCCGTGCTCGCGCAGCGCCGCCCAGAGCGCCAGCTCGGTGGTGACGTCCAGCGCGGACGACACGTCGTCGGCGACCAGCAGCTCGGTACGCGGCGCGAGTGCCCGGGCCAGCGCCAGCCGTTGCAGCTGCCCGCCGGAGAGCCGGGTGCCCTTGTGCCCGATCAGCAGCCCGAGCCCACCGCCGGCCGCCGCCAGGTCGTGCTCCAGCTGGGCGGTGCTGACCGCGTCGGCGGGGTCGACGTCGTGGCCGAGGGCGATGTTGTCCGCCACCGTGCCGGAGAGCACGCGCGGCAGCTGACCCACGTACCCGACCTGGTTGGGGCGCAGGAACAGCTCCGGCTCGGTCACCGGCTCGCCGTTCCAGCGCAGCGCGCCGGTGTGGTGCACGATCCCGGCGAGCGCCCGCAGCAGCGAGGACTTGCCGGCGCCGACCGGCCCCACCACGAGCACCAGCTGTCCCCGTTGGACGGTGAGGTCGACCTCCCGCACGGCGAGCGTCCCGTCCGGGTGCAGGGCGCCGAATCCGACCAGGTCCAGCCGGCGCAGCGGATGCCGGGGCGGCGCCGGCGGTGCCGGGGCGGTCCCGGCGGCCAGGTCCACCCCCGGCACCGCCGCCGAATAGTGGCCGATCCCCGTCATCGCCACCGTCCGGCGGGTCCAGACCCGCGCCGACGGGTACTGGGACACCAGCGCGGCGGTGGTCCAGGCGAACCAGCGGGCCGCGCCGAGGGTGGAGACCGCCACCAGGGTGGCCCCCGCGCTGAGCCCACCGGCCAGGTAGAGCGCCCACGCCCCGATCGGCAGCAGTCCGCTGACCACCGACGGGGTGGACCGCGCCCACACCTGCATGGAGATCTCCCGGCGCTGCCGGTCGCTGCGCACGGTGTCCAGCGTGGCGAGGTGGTCCAGCACCGGGCGGGTGGCGCCGGCGAGCTTCACCGTACGGGCGGCGGAGAGTGAGGAGACCAGCGCGGTGGCGAAGGCGGCCCGCGCCTTCACGGTGCCGGCGGCGGTGCGTTCCAACCTGGGCCCGAACAGCGTCGCCGCCAACCCGGAGACCAGCATCGTGCCGAGGAAGAACAGCGCCGGCACGACGCTGCCGGTCACCACGGTCATGGTGACCAGGATGGCCACCGAGATGAGCTGGTCCACCAGGTTGTCGGCGAGCTGCACCACCCGGTCGGTGTCGCCGCCCTGGGCGACCACCTCCGCCGGGGTGTGCCCGCTGATCCGGCGCGCCCCGGTCTGCCCGTGCACCAGGCGCAGGCTGATCCGCAGCATCTGCCGGATCCACCACTGCGGGAACCACAGGTTGGTCAGGTAGGGCAGCGGCAGGACGACCAGCAGCGCGGCGGCGATGCCGAGCGCCGGCAGCCACGGGTCGCCGCCGCCGACCAGGTCGGCCCAGAGCCACGGCAGCACCGAACCGTCCAGGCCGAGCAGCGTCATGACCACGAACATGCTGACCGACACCAGGCCGTACCGTGGGTCGTTGGTGGCCAGGCGCAGGATCTCCCGCATGGTCCGCGCGGGCGGTGCCGGTGGCAGCGGCGGCGGGTCGCCCTTGGGTACGACCACAGTGGCCGGCCGGTCGACCCCGACCGGTGCGGCCGGCGGCTCCTCGTCGGCCCACTCCGGACCGTCCAGCAGGTCCACCCCGCCCCGCCCGGCACCGGTCGCCGCGTACGCGCCGGCCCGGCTGGTCGCCAGCAGTTCGGCGAAGCGCGCCGACTCGCGCAGCGGCCCCGCCTCCAGCACCGCCCCGTCGGCCATCATGACCACCTCGTCGCAGCGCCGCACCGAGGAGAGCCGGTGCGCGATGACGACGCCGATCCGGTCGGTGAGCAGCCGTTCGGTGGCCTGGCGTACCCGGGTCTCGGTGACCGGGTCGAGCCGGGCGGTGGCCTCGTCGAGGATCACCACGCGCGGGTCGCGGACCAGGATCCGGGCGAACGCCACCAGCTGCTCCTGGCCGGCGGAGAGCGCCTGCCCGCCCTCGCCCAGCCGGGTGTGCACCCCGTCGGGCAGTTCGGCGATCCAGCCGGCCAGCCCCAGCTCCTCCAGCGCCCGGGTCGCGTCGTCGAGCAGGTCGGGGTCGAAGAGCGCGACGTTCTCGGCGAGGGTGCCGGCCAGGATCTCGGTACGCTGCGGCACCACGGCGATCCACCGGCGCAGCGCTTCGACGTCCAGCTCCACCAGGTCGGTGTCGCCGAGGAAGACGGTGCCCCGGGGCACGTCGACGGCCCGGGTGAGCACCTTCGCGAGGGTCGACTTGCCCGACCCGGTCCGCCCGACCAGCGCGTACGACCGGCCGCGGGCGAAGGTCAGCCGGATGTCGCGCAGCGCCGGCTCCCGCTCGTCCCCGCCGGACGGGTAGCGGAAGGTGAGCCCCCGGACGGTCAGGTCGCCGTCGACGGGTACGACCCCGCCGGCCGGTTCCTGCCGGGAGTCGGCGAGCAGCTGCACCCGGCCCCAGGCGCCGAGCGCCTGCTGCAAATGCGGCACCCAGCGGGCGATGTGTTCCACGGTCGCGCCGAAGGAGATGGCGAGCAGCCAGACGGCGGTCAACCGGGCCCCGTCGACCCGACCGGTGGCCAGTGCCCAGGCACCGGCGAGGACCACGCCGACGATGCCCACCCGGACCGCGCCGGCGGCGAGGGCGGTGACCCGGGCGGAGAGCCGGAACACCCGGCCACCCTGGGCGATCACCTCGGCGGCCCGCCGCGCGTAGAGGCGCAGCACGTACGGCCGGGCCAGGCTGGTCCGGACGTCGTCCTGCCCGTGGACGGCCTCCTCCATCACGGCGGCGAGGTCGGACCAGGCCTCCTCCTCGACCATCCGGGCCGGCGCGATCCGCGCGGTGGGGCCGCGCAGCGCCACGGCGAGCAGACCGGTCAGCACGATCATCCCGACGCCGGCCGGCCACCAGACGAACAGCGCGCTGACCGTGGCGAGCAGGCACACGGCGAGTCCCCAGGCCAGCCGCATGCCGGTGTTCCGCAGTTCGGCGGCGACCTGATAGACGTCGTTGTCGATCCGGTCGAGCAGCTCGCCCACCGGGGTGGTCTCCAGGGTGGGCAGGTCCTGCCCGAGGGCGACCCGGCAGAGCCGGCGGCGCACGTCGGCGGACCAGTCGGCGGTGAGCCGGGCCATCAGCAGCCCGACCCCCAGGTCGGCGAGGACGGCGGCGACCAGCGCCACGACCAGGCCCACGAACCAGCCGGCCGAGCGGTGCACCAGCACCGGACCGGCCAGCGCGGAGGCGGCGGCCTGGCCGCCGGCACCGAGCAGGATCAGCACGGCCACCACGGTCAGGCGACGGGGGGCGGCAGCCCACAGGTCACGGAGCAGGCGCATCGGACATCCCCCGGTAGCTCGATGGCGAAGTCCCAGCCTGCTCCGTACCCGTGCGGTATTTCAACGTAATTTATGCGGACCCGGTCAGGTCTGGGCGACCCGGCGGACGATGCCGAGCAGCGCCTCCTGCACGTCGTCGATCGGCCGGTCCGGTTGGAAGACCAGCCAGTCCACCGCCACCACCAGGCCGACCCCGAACAGCGCCGAGCTGGCCGTGCCCACGTCGAGGTCGGCCGGCAGGTCGCCGCTGGCCACGCCGGCCCGGACGGTCTCCGCGATCACCTCGATCGCCTCGCCGCGCAGCAGCCGCAGGGTCTGCTGCCACTCTCGGTTGGTCCGCCACATCTCCGACAGCAGCAGCTGGGCGAAGGCCCGGTAGCGGCGGATGTACTCCAGTTCGGCGCGAACCAGGGCGGCGAGCGCCTCGCGCGGCGGCAGCCCGTCGACCGCGGCCCGGAAGTCGGCGGTGAGCAGGCCGATGCCGTGCCGCAGCAGCTCCTCGAAGAGCACCGTCTTGGACTCGAAGTTGTAGTAGACGGTCCCCTTCGCCACCCCGGCCCGGGCCGCGATGTCGTCCACGGTGGTCGCCGAGAAGCCCTGCTCGGCGATGAGGTCCACCGCGGCCACGAAGAGGCGTTGGCGGGTGTCCTCCCGCCGCCGCGTCCGTCCGTCCGTCACTCGTCATCCCCCGTCCGGCTCCTCCGGCGGCGTCGCCGCCGGTCCGCCAGCATCCTCACATGGTCAGTTCGGGGTGCAGCTTGGCCGGGGTGAGCCGGCGTGAGCGGCGCGTCGCGCCGACGGTCAGCACCAGCGCGCCGATCCCGAACGCGGCGAGCACGAGGGCTCCGGTGACCACCGTCCCGGCCGGACCGCCGTTGACGGTGTGCCGCAGCCCGGCCACCACGTACGTCATCGGCAGCCACGGGTGGACGGCCTGGAAGAAGCCGGGTGACGTCTGCACCGGGTAGGTGCCGCCGGAGGAGGTGAGCTGGAGCATCAGCAGGGCCAGCGCGGCGAGCCTACCGGCCGGGCCGAGCGCCACCCCGAGCAGCTGCATGATGGCGGTGAAGGCGAGCGAGGTCAGCGCGAGCAGGCCGAAGGTCGCCACCGGGTGCGCCGGGTCCAGGCCGAGCGCCAGGGTGACCACGGTGAAGAGCACCGCGACCTGGGCCACCCCGATGCCCGCGGCGGGCAGCCAGCCGGCGAGCGCGACCCGCCAGCCGGGTGCGCCGGACATCACGTGCCGCCGGTTGACCGGCCGCAGCAGCATGTACGTGATCATCGCGCCGACCCAGAGCGCCAGGGCCAGGAAGTACGGGGCGAAGCCCACGCCGTACGAGCCGGCCGGGTGCTGGGAGTTGCGGATCAGGCCGACCGGGTCGCCGAGGACGTCGGAGCGCCTGTCCGCGTCGTGGTAGCCGGGCAGCTTGTCCGCCCCGGCGGCGAGCCCGTCGGCCAGTTCGCCGGCCCCGCTCTCCAGCTTGGTCAGGCCGCTGACCAGGCGGTCGCTGCCGGTGCCGAGCTGGTTCAGGCCACCGTCGAGCTGACGCGCGCCGGTGGACAGCCGGAAGAGCCCGCCGCGCAGCTGGTCGGCGCCGTTCGCCGCACCGCCGAGCCCGTCGCGCAGCTTCGCGCTGCCGTCGGCGAGAGTGGTGAGGCCGCTGGCGAGCTGGTCCACCTTGGTACGCGCCGACGCGACGTCGTCGGCGAGGTGCGGCGCGGCGGCGGCCACCTCGCGGGCGGTGGCGGCGACCTCGGTCATCTTCTTCTTCAACGTGGCCAGGTCGGTCTTGTCCAGGGTGGACACCATCGCCTTCGCGGTGCTGACGGCCTTGTCGGCGGCCTGTCGGGCGGCCACGAAGTCGGGGTCGTCGGCGAGTTCGGGATGCGCCTTGGCCAGCGTGTCGAGGCGGTCGCGGACCTTCTCCGCCTGGGTCACCACCTCGTCCGCCTTGGCCGGCAGCGCGTCGATGCCGTCGGCGAGCGCCTGCGCGCCCTCGGCGACCGCGGTGGCGGCCTTCTGCAGGTCGGTGGCGTTCTTGCGCAGCAACGGCTCGTACTTGTCGGCGGCGGCGTCCACCTTGGCCGCGGCGGCGCGGGTCTGGGTGGCCGCGCGGTTGGTGCCGTCGGCGAGCTGCGCGGCACCGGTGTAGAGCTGGTCGAGCCCGGAGGCGAGCTTGTCGGCCCCCTGCGCGGACTTGTCCAGGCCGGCGGCGAGCTGCCCGGCACCGTCCTCCGCGCTGTCCAGCCCGGCGGCGATCTTCCCGGCCCCGTTCCCGGAGGCGTCGAGCCCGTCGTGGAGCTGCCCGGCGCCGTCGGCGGCCCGGCCGGTCTCGGCCTTCGCGTCGGTGAAGCCGACCAGCATCTTGTCGAAGTACGACGCGGCCGTGCTCTCCGCCGCGGCGGCCCGGATCTCGCTGAACGCGGAGCGGGCGAGCAGCCCGGAGAGGTAGTTGGTGGCGTCGTCGTTGACCACCTTCAGCTCACCCTGTCGGGCCGGCCGGTCGGGTTCCGGGCTGGCCGCGAGGCTGGCGGAGAAGTCCGCCGGGATGGAGAAGACCAGGTGGTAGCGGCCGCTGCGCAGCCCGGCGGTGGCGTCGTCCGCGTCGGTCTCGGTCCAGCCGAAGACCTTCCGGTCGATCAGCTCGTCGGCGAGGTCCTTGCCGGCGTGCACCTCGGTGCCGTCGCTGGCCTTGGCCGGCCGGTCGGCGTTGACCAGCGCGACCGGGATGCGGTCCAGGTTCCCGTACGGGTCCCAGAAGGCGTAGAGGTAGAGGGCGCCGTAGAGCAGCGGGATCACGGTGAGGACGGCGAGCGCGGCGCGCGGCAGCCGCCCCCGGGTCATCCGGCGCAGCTCGAACAGCGCGAGTCGGACGACGCTCATGCTTTCACCTCAGAGGTCTGGTCCTGGGCCGCCGCGCGGGGCGCGACGAGCGCGGGGGCGGCAGCCGGGGGCGGGATGAGTTCGGTACGCGCGGGCAGGGTCGGGTCGCCGATGCGGTGCACGATCGCCGCGCTGCCGGCCTCGACGGCGCGGGCGCTGGCGACGACGGCGTACCCCTGGTCGGCGAGGCGGGCCAGTGCGTCCCAGATCCACTGCCGTTCGGGGGCGTCGGAACCGGCGTCCACGTCGTCGGCGACGATCAGGCTGGGGCCGCTGAGGCTGGCCAGGACCAGGCCGAGCACCTGCCGCTGGACGGGGGTGAGGTCCCGGCCGTACACGTCGGGGTCGAGCGGGACGTCGGTGAAGCCGGCGCCGGCGATGGCGGCGGCGAAGGCGTCGCGGCGGTAGGCCCGGCGGGCGCGGACGGCGGCGACCGGGACGAGTTGCCGGCGGCGTCGCGGTACCGGCCCGAGCAGCAGCAGCCGCTCCTGGATGTGCTCGGCGACGGTCAGCGTCGGGTCGGGTTCGTGCACTCCGGCGACCTGGCCCAGCGCGGCCGGTCCCCGGCGGCGCAGTTCGCCGTCGGTGTGCGGGAAGCGGCCGGCCAGCGCGAGCAGCAGAGAGGTACGCCCGCTGCCGGGCGGCCCGGTCACCGCGTGCAGTTCGCCCGACTCGGCGGCCAGGTCGACGTCGCGGTACACCCAGCCGCGCCGGGTCCGCAGGCCCAGCCCTTCGGCCTCAATGATCTTCAACGTCCTCATCCCGCCTGACTAAACTGACTGGTCAGTACAAAAACATGGTCAGCATAACGCCGTTAGTCCGGTTCAGCGCAATTCGAGGCGACGTGATCCCGGCCATGCCGGGGCCGGTGGACCCTCAGAAGAGGACGGTGGCGAGGGTGCCGACCGGGCGGAACCCGCAGCGCTCGTAGACCCGGCGGGCCGGGGTGTTGAAGTCGTTGACATAGAGGCTCACCGTGGGGGCGACCCGGAGCAGGGCGTCCCGGACCACCGCCGCCATCGCCGCGGTGGCGATCCCCCGGCCCCGCCACTCCGGGGCCACCCACACCCCCTGGACCTGTGCGGTGCGTCGGGTCACCACCGCCAGCTCGGCCTTGAAGACCACCTTGCCGTCCACGAAGCGGGCGTACGCCCGGCCGGCCCGGACCAGGTCGGTGACCCGCCGCCGGTAGCCGCGTCCACCGTCCTCGGTCAGCGGGGAGACCCCCACCTCCTCGGTGTACATCGCCACCGCCGCCGGGAAGAGCCGGTCGACCTCACCGCCACGCACCCGACGCACCTGCGGGTCGGCCGCCACGGCGGGCAGCGCGTCCGTGGCCAGCAGCGGCTGGTTCGGGCGTACGTCCCGGGCCGGCCCCCAGTGCGCGGAGAGGCGGTCCCAGAGCCCGAGCACCGCGTCGGCCCGCCCGACGATCGACGAGCAGACCCGCTCCTCGGTGCCGAGCTGTTCGGCGAAGGCCTCGACGGCGGACTCCGAGGCGAGCACCGGGGTCAGGTTGCCGCCCAGCCAGCAGATCGACTCCAGGCTGCGGCGGGAGCCGTAGCCGAGGATCCGCCCCTCGGCCCGCCACCAGGCCAGTCCGCGTGCGGCGACCCGCTCGGCGACCTGCGCGCCCGCGAACGGGTCGAGGTCGAGCAGCCGCTCGACCGCACGGCGCTCCGACTCCCCCAGTTGGCGTACCGGCACCGTCAGCACGGTTACCAGCCTGCCAGATGGACCGGGGAACGCGCGGGCCGACCTGACGACCCCTCACCTCGTGCCACCCGTCGCGGGTCAGCCGACCGGGACCGGGTGGGCCACCGGGGCGTCCGGACGGGTGCGTTCCGCCCACCGCGCCACCGGCGGCACCAGCAGCCCGAGCAGCAGGAACACGCCGCCCAGCAGCAGCCAGCCGGGCACGCCCCAGCCGACCGCCAGGGTGGTCACCACCACCGGCGCCACCATCCCGCCGAGCTGCATGCCCATCCCGTACGCGCCCTGGTACTGCCCCTGCGCATGGGCCGGCGCCAGGCCGAAGGAGATCCCCCAGCCGGCCGCCGCGTGCCACAGCTCGCCGACCACGTGCACGAACGCCCCGGCCAGCAGCAGGGCGACCGCGGCCGGGGTGGGTACGCCCCCGCTGGCGGCGAAGAGCCCGCAGGCCACCGCGATCACGGCACCGGCCCGCCGGGCGGCCCGCGCCGCCCCGGCCACCTCCTCGGTGCCCCGCGAGGCGCGCACCTGGAAGAGCACGACGATCACGGTGTTGACCAGCATGCAGCCCGAGACGAGCCACTCCGGGGCGGTGGTGTGCTCGGCGATCCACAGCGGCAGGGCGATGTTGACCAGCCCGAAGTGCACCGACATCAGGCCGTCGAGCACGGTGAAGACCAGGAACGGGCGGTCCCGCAGGGCGATCAACCGCGGGCCGTGCGTGGGTGCCGGGACCGGCGGGACCGACGGCAACCGGAGCAGGATCGCCGCCGCGACCAGGTACGTCACGCAGTCGAGCAGGATCAGCGTCAGGTAGCCGGCGCGGGTGCCCGCGGCGATGCCGAACCCGGCGACCACCGCCCCGACGGAGATCCCGACGTTGGTGACGGCGCGCAGCCAGGCCCGGGTACGGACCCGCTGGTCGGCGGGGACGGCGCCGGCGATCAACGCGCCCCGGGCGCCCCGGCTGGCCGCGTCGGCGACGGCCATCGCCATGCCGACCGCGAGGAAGCCGGGGAACGACCGGACGGTGAGCAGGGCGGCGGTGAACCCGGCGGAGGCGACCAGGGCGGCGAGCTGGATGCCGCGGGGGCCGTACCGGTCGGCGAGGTAGCCCATCGGGGTGCTGGCGAGCAGGCTGACCGCCGCGGTGAGGGTGAGACCGAGGCCGACCTGGGCCACGGAGAGACCGACCGAGCGGGTCAGGAAGAGCGCGCTGGCGGTCAGCCAGGTGCCGCGGCCGACGGTGTTGACCAGGGTGGACAGGGCGAGCGTCCGGGCCGGGCCCGGTTCGGGAAGCAGGCGCACCACCGCACTTTAACAAGACGTACGTACGGTTTCTGTTCCGCTCAACAGCCGGCACGACATCCGCGACGCCCACCGCTGCGGTGATCATGGAGTTTGCGGCGACAAAAGGGGCAGACGGCGGCGCTAACCCCATGATCGACGCCACCGGGGTGGCCGGGACGGGAAAGGGCGGCCCTCCGTGAGGAGGACCGCCCTTTCCGGGTGTGTGGGTGGGTCAGTGGACGGTGACGGTGGCGCCGGGGACGAGGGCGCGGAGGTCGTCGGGGAGGTCGGCGCCCATCTCGTCGGCGATCCGCAGCGCCTCCTCGATCAGCGTCTCCACGATCTGCGCCTCGGGGACGGTCTTGACGACCTGGCCCTTGACGAAGATCTGGCCCTTGCCGTTGCCGGAGGCGACGCCCAGGTCGGCCTCGCGGGCCTCACCGGGGCCGTTCACCACGCAGCCCATCACGGCCACCCGCAGCGGCACCGGCAGCCCTTCCAGGCCGGCGGTGACCTCCTCGGCCAGCTTGTAGACGTCCACCTGGGCGCGGCCGCAGGACGGGCAGGAGACGATCTCCAGGCCGCGCTCGCGCAGGCCCAGCGACTCCAGGATGGCGTTACCGACCTTGATCTCCTCGACCGGCGGGGCGGAGAGCGAGACGCGGATGGTGTCGCCGATCCCCTCGGCCAGCAGCGCGCCGAAGGCGACCGCGGACTTGATGGTGCCCTGGAACGCCGGGCCGGCCTCGGTCACGCCGAGGTGCAGCGGATAGTCGCACTTCTCGGCGAGCAGCCGGTACGCCCGGATCATCACCACCGGGTCGTTGTGCTTGACCGAGATCTTGATGTCCCGGAAGCCGTGCTCCTCGAAGAGCGAGCACTCCCACAGCGCCGACTCGACCAGCGCCTCGGCGGTGGCCCGGCCGTACTTGGCGAGCAGCCGCTTGTCCAGCGAACCGGCGTTGACGCCGATCCGGATCGGCACGCCGGCGTCGCCGGCCGCCTTGGCGATCTCCTTCACCTTGTCGTCGAACTGCCGGATGTTACCCGGGTTGACCCGGACCGCGGCGCAGCCGGCGTCGATCGCGGCGAAGACGTACTTGGGCTGGAAGTGGATGTCGGCGATCACCGGGATCTGCGACTTGCGGGCGATCGCCGGCAGCGCCTCGACGTCGTCCTGCGACGGCACGGCGACCCGGACGATCTGGCACCCGGACGCGGTGAGCTCGGCGATCTGCTGGAGGGTGGCGTTGACGTCGGAGGTCAGGGTGGTGGTCATGGACTGCACCGACACCGGTGCACCCCCACCGACGGGCACCGAGCCGACCATGATCTGGCGGCTGGCCCGGCGCGGGGCGAGCGGCGGCGGCGGTACGGGGGGCATACCGAGACTGACAGCGGTCACTTCAGGCACTCACCTTGGGAAGAGCGTGATCGGGTTGACGACGTCCGCGGTGACGGTCAGCAGCGTGAACACGCCACCGATCAGGATCACCACGTACGTGACGGGCATGAGCTTGAGATAGTCGACGCGCCCCGGGTCGGCCCGGCCGATCCGGGCGTAGAGCCAGGACCGGGCCCGTTCGAACCAGGAGATGGCGATGTGGCCGCCGTCGAGCGGGAGCAACGGCAGCAGGTTGAACACGCCGATGAAGAAGTTCAGCGACACGAAGAGCATGAAGAAGCCGTACCAGGCGTCGTTGGCCACGAACTCGCCGCCGAGCCGGCTCGCACCGACCACGCTGATCGGGGTGTCCATGTCCCGTTCACCGCCGGTGATGGCGTTCCACAGGGCGGGGACCTTCTGCGGGATCCGCTGCATGGCGTGCGCGGTCTGCACCGCCATGTTGCCGGTGAAGTCGGCGGTGGCCCCGACGGCACCGACCGGGCCGTACTCGATCAGTTGCGGCGTGCTGGGGCGAAGCGCGACGCCCATCGCGGAGACCGCCGAGGTGGTGCCCTTGGGGTTGCCCAGCGGCGGGCGCTGCACGGCGGCGAGGTCGATGGTGGTGCTGGCCGCGGCACCGTCACGCACGTAGCCGACGGTGGCCTTGCCGGGCGGGGTGGCCCGGACCACGTCGAGCATCTCGCCCCAGCTGCCCACCGGCCGGCCGTTGACCGAGGTGATCCGGTCGCCGTCGCGGAGCTGGGCCTGGGCGGCCGGGCTGGCCGGGTCGCCGGCCTGGCAGGGCCGGCTGGCGTTCTCCACCACCACGCACGGGGCGAGGGCGACCACCGCGGGCTCGGCGAGGAACTCCTGCTCGGTGCTCGGGAACTTCGGGTTGGGCAGGCCGACCGCGACCGCCATGATCCAGAGCGCGGAGAGGGCCAGCGCGAAGTGGGTGATCGAGCCGGCGGACATCACGATCGTCCGCTTCCACACCGGGTAGCGCCACATCGCGCGCGGCTCGTCGCCCGGCTCGACGTCGTCGTCCTGCGGCGTCATGCCGACGATCTTGCAGAAGCCGCCGAGCGGGATGCCCTTGACGCCGTACTCCGTCTCACCCCGCTTGAACGACCAGAGCGTCGGGCCGAAGCCGACGAAGTAGCGGGTGACCTTCATCCCGAAGGCCTTCGCGGTGAGCATGTGCCCCGCCTCGTGCAGACTCACCGAGACGAGAATGAACAGGGCAAAGAGCACCACCCCGAGCAGGTTTGCCATCAGGCTCCTTCCACCGACCCGACGATGATCTCCTGGGCGTGCGCCCGTGCCCACGACTCGGCGGCGAGCACGTCCTCGACGGTACCTGGTTCGTCGAAGTCGGGAGCCTCCTCCAGCACCCGCTCGAGGGTGTCGACGATGCCCAGGAACGGCAGCCGCCCGGCCACGAACGCGGCGACGCACTCCTCGTTGGCCGCGTTGTAGATCGCCGGTCGGCAGCGCCCCGCCTCGCCGGCCGCCTTGGCCAGCGCCACCGCCGGGAACGCGGCGTCGTCCAGCGGGAAGAACTCCCAGGTGTGGGCCGTGGTCCAGTCGACCGGGGTGGCGGCGCCCGGCACCCGGTCCGGCCAGCCCAGCGCCACCGCGATCGGCAGCCGCATGTCGGGCGGACTGGCCTGGGCGATGGTGGAGCCGTCGACGAACTCGACCATCGAGTGGATCACCGACGTCGGGTGGACCACCACCTCGATGTCCGGGTAGGGCACGTCGAACAGCTCGTGCGCCTCGATCACCTCCAGGGCCTTGTTCACCATGGTGGCGGAGTTGATCGTGATGACCGGGCCCATGTTCCAGGTGGGGTGGGCCAGCGCCTGCTCCGGGGTCACCCCGGTCAGCTCGTCGCGCCGCCGGCCCCGGAACGGGCCGCCGCTGGCGGTCACCACCAGCCGACGTACCTCGGCCGCCGAGCCGGACCGCAGGCACTGCGCCAGCGCCGTGTGCTCCGAGTCGACCGGCACGAGCTGCCCCGGCCGCGTCAGCGCGGCCCGCACCAGCGGGCCGCCGGCCACCAGGGACTCCTTGTTGGCCAGAGCGAGGGTACGACCGGCGCGCAGCGCCGCCAGGGTCGGCGCCAGCCCCAGCGAGCCGACCACCCCGTTGAGCACGGTGTCGCAGGGCCACTCGGCCAGCTCGGTCATCGCGTCCGGCCCGGCGATGATCTTGGGCAGCTTGAAGTCGCCGGTGGCCCAGCCGCGCCGGCTCGCCTCGGCGTAGAAGGCGAGCTGGAGGTCCTGCGCGGCGGACGCCTTCGCCACCCCGACCGCCTCGACGCCGAGTTCGAGGGCCTGGGCGGCGAGCAGCGCGACGTTGCCGCCGCCGGCACCGAGCGCCACCACCCGGAACCGGTCCGGACTGCGCCGGACGATGTCGATGGCCTGGGTGCCGATCGAGCCGGTGGAACCGAGCAGGACGACGTCGCGGGGAGTGGTCACCCGACCATTCTTCCCCAGCCCTCCTGAGCCTCCGCTGGGAGCCTCAGCCCTCGCCGTCGGCCTGCGCCTCCGGCGCCTCCTCGTCCAGCAGATCGGCCGGGTCGAGGGAGAACTCGAAGGGCTGCTTCATGACGAAGGTGGTGCCCGCCGCCGCTGCGGACAAGGGACGATATTCACCCTCGGCCGGCTCGTAGAGGGCCATCGCGGGGACCCGGTTGCGCAGGTCGACCCGGAGGAAGAAGGGCACACCCGCCGTCGTGTTCGGCGAAGTCGCTGTAATCCTTGCCATTGAAGGTGGCCAGGGGAAGCCGGTCCACCAGGCAGCAGGCGGCAATCCAGGAGTCATTGACGGGACGCGGACGCCCACGCTGCTGGGCTCGGGCCTGCAACTGTCCCCAGGTGGTGGCGACGGCCTCATCGAACGGAAGCAGCACCACCCGCGCCCGCCACCGTGCCAGGTCGGCGAGCTTGCGCGGGCCCAACTACGCAGCGAGGTCCATTTGGTCAACTCGCCGAGCCTGACGAAGGTGATGCTCCGTCGCCGGCTCGTCTCCGAACGTGAGTCGGACCGCCGCACGCCCCGCGCCGAGGCCCAGCTCAGTGAGTGCGGACGAGGCGGCTGCTGACCGTGGCGTGGGTGAAGGCCGACCAGGCGGCGGGCGCGAAGGTCAGCGCCGGCCCCTGCCGGTCCTTGCTGTCCCGCACCCCGACCACGCCGGGCAGGTTGGTGGCCACCTCGACGCAGGTGGATCCACCGTTGTCGCTGCGGGTGGACTTCCGCCAGACCGCGCCGGTCAGGTCCATGACTTCGCCAGCTCCCGTATCAGGTCCCGGGAGGCCCGTCGGGGCAACGCCTCGCCCCGCAGGCTCTCCCACCGTCGTTGAAGGCTATCAACGTCTTCCGGCCGGTCGGTCACGTGCGCGCGCAACGGGTTGTCCAGGTGCGCGACCTCACCGCCCTCGGGCGTGCGGGCCAGGATGAACGCTCCCGCCAGCCCGGCGTGCATGCCCGCCTCGGCCGGCGCCACGTGCAGGTCGACGTGCGACCACTCGGTGACCCGGAGCAGGTGGGCGAACTGCTCCGCCATGACGGCCGGCTCGCCCACACAGCGGCGCAGCACCCCCTCGTCCACCACCGCCACGAACTCCGGTGGCGTCTCCCGAGCCAGGATCGCCTGCCGCGCCAGCCGGGAGGTGATCCGCTGCTCGACCTCGGCCTCCCGCAGCATCCCGCCGCCGCGCAGCACCGCGCGGGCGTACGCCTCGGTCTGCAACAGGCCCGGGATGAGGGACGGCTCGAACCAGCGGATCAGGGTCGCCTCCGCCTCCACACTGATCCATTCCCGCAGCCAGGGCGGGGCGGCGTCGGCGCGGACCAGGGTGAGCAGGCGTTCGAAGAGGCCGCCGGCCTCCAGTGCCGCGTCCGCCCGGGCGATGAAGTCCTGCGACGGGGTCCGGTGGCCGATCTCCACCATGCCGACCAGGGACGACGAGTACGTGATCCGCTGCGCCAGGTCCTCCTGGTTGAGCCCGCGCTCACGGCGGGCCCGCCGTAGTTCCGCGCCGAGGAACTCCAGCGTCGAGAGCGCGCCGTCGACCATCACACCTCCACCACACCGGTCGCCACTCCACGCTGCCGCCCCCACCGAGCGGACGCCGACCGCCACAACGACGCCGGGGGTACGCGCCGCCTTCCGACCGTAGTCATGCCACCGCAGGCTGTGAAGACGCGCGACGAAAAGAGGACGAAGTTGACGAGAGAGCCGGTGACCGTCGGGGCGGTCGTCACTGTGAGCGAAGCGGACTACTGCTATGGCCGGGGGCCGCTGCGGCTGCGGATCACCGAGCCGCCCGTCGGCCTCGACCACCCGGCGTTGGAGTGGATCACGCTGACCGGCCGGGAGATCCGGTACGTCGGCGGCGAACCCGTCGACGGTCGGCTCCGTACCGCGCTGGTCCGGGTCGCGGCCCTGCGCGCCCGCTCCGGGGGCGAGCGGTGAGCCGCGACGGCGTCTCCCTGGCCGAGTTGCGGCGACACCTGGCCGTCCGCCCGACGTGGCGGTGCCGGGTCTGCGCCGCACCCTGGCCCTGCCAACCCGCCAAGCTCTGCCTGCGCGGAGTACGCACACGACCGCCCCGGGCTCGCCGTCTACCTCTGCCTGCTGATGCACGACGCGATCGCCGACCGGCTGCGCACCCACCCCGGGCAGGTGGATCCGGCCGAGTTCTTCCACCGCTTCATCGGCTGGACGCGCGCTCTCCCGGTCAGGCGACAAGCACGACCGTGAACGTCAGGAGGCGGTCCGGTTCGGTGCTGCCCCGAGCGGGCTACGGGGCGGCGCGCAGTACGAAGGTCTCCAGTTCCTCGCCGCCGTACCAGTCGGTGCGAATGCCCTCGTGCGTCATGCCGAGCCGGCGGGCCACCGCCATGGACGGCTCGTTGCCGGGCGTCACCACCGCGTAGACCACGCGGGTGCCGGTGGCGAACTCCCGGTCGAGGACCGCGCGGGCCGCCTCGGTGGCGTAGCCGCGGCCCTGCGAGTCGGGGTGCAGGTGCCAGCCGACCTCGATGTCGTCGGTCCAGGTGACGCCGTCCACACCGGGTAGCGGCTTGAGCAGCACGCTGCCCGCGACCGGACCGGCGGCGCGCGGCTCGATGGCCCAGAGCCCGTACCGGCCGGCGTGGGGGGCGTACCGGCTGTGCCAGAAACGGACGCGGTCGCGCGCCTCCGCCGGGTCGGTCAGCTTGCCCTTACCGCCGCCGAGCCAACGCATCACCTCGTCCCGGGAATAGATGTCGAAGACCCGGTCCAGATCCGCCGCCGATTCGGTCCAGTCGCGGATCAGCAGGCGCTCGGTCGAGACGATGGTCATGCCGCCGGATCGTAATGCGTGCCGGGCCCCTCCAGGGGGAAGGAGATCGCAATGGGCGGAGCATGGCAGCGGACGAAACGGATCACCAGTGCCGCGTTCCGGCCGGTACGGGGCCGGGACCTGTCGCTGCACGCCGCCGCGATCACTTTCTACGGGGCGATCGCCGTGGTGCCGGTGGCGCTGCTGGCGATCTGGATGACCGGGCTGGTGGCCGGGGACGACCGGGTCCGCCGGCTCACGTCGTACGCCATCGACACGCTGCCCACCGACATCGGTGCGAACCGGGCGGTGGCCGCCCTGGTCACGGCCGGGTTGGGGTTGACCCCGCTGTTGGCGCTGGCATCGCTGCTGCCGGCGTCGCTCTACGGCGAAGGGCTGCGTCGGGCCTTCGTCTCGGTGGCCGAGCCGCGCGGCGAGTCGGGGGCCCTGGTGGGCTGGCGCGGGCGGCTACTGCTGCTCCCGTTGCTCGCCCCCGCGCCGGCCCTGCTGCTGTCGGTGCTGCTGGCGTTGCCGCTCACCACCCACCTGGTCCGGCAGGGCGGCTGGCTCGGCGCGCTGGGCGTGGTGCTCTCCTTCCTGGCCACCTGGCTGGTGCTGACCCCGGTGCTGATGTGGGTGTTCCGGGTGGTCGGGCCGGCCTCGCCGGACTGGCTGTCGACGCTCGGCATGGGCTCGTTCACGGCGGCGAACCTCTCCGGCTTCCTGCACGGTTTCGTGCTGTTCTGCTCGCTGCCGCTGAACCTGGGGGTGCCGTTCGGCGGCTTCGACGAGATCGGCGGCGGCGTCGCCGTCCTGCTCTGGCTCTACCTGTTCCACGTGATCGTCCTGGCCGGCTACTCCGCCACCCTCGCCCTGAGCCGCTGGCGCGCCACCCGCGCCGCCGCCCGCCCTGACCGCCCCACCCACCCGCCGGCCGGCCGACCCACCGGCCGGCCGGCCCGGCCGGCGCACCCCCGGCGATTCCGCTCGTGATCATGGAGTTAGCGGTCAAGAAAGCGCTTCCCCACGGCGCCAACTCCATGATCACCGAAACATGGGGCGGCGTCGGGCGGGGGCTCCCGTCGGGGGGCGTGCGCGGCTAGGGTGATCGGGCATGAGCGAAGCGAGTGAGCTGCCCGCCCGCGCCGACGTGGTGATCGTCGGATCCGGGCACAACGGACTGGTCTCCGCGATCCTGCTGGCCCGCGCCGGCCTCGACGTGCTGGTGCTGGAGGCGGCGGACGTCATCGGCGGGGCCACCCGCACCGAGAACCCGTTCCCGAAGGTGCCGCAACTGCGCCACTCCACCGGGTCGTACCTGCTCGGCCTGATGCCGCCGGAACTGCTCGCCACGCTCGACGTCCGCATCCCGGTGCTGCGCCGCGACCCGCACTACTTCCTGCCCACCCCGGGCGGCCTCGGCGCGCCGTACCTGTTGATGGGGAGCGACCACGCGGCCACCCGGCGGCAGCTCACCGAGTTCTTCTCCCCCGCCGACGTGGCCGCCGACGACGCCATGCAGGCCGAGCTGGCCCAGCTCCGCGAGGACCTGGCACCGGCCTGGCTGGCCGAGCCGCTGCCGGTCGAGGAGACCGCCGAACGGTACGTCCGGCCCGCCCTGCGGCAGGTCTTCGTCGACCTGGTCCGCGGCTCGGTCGCCGACCACCTGGCCCGCTTCGACTTCCGCTCCGAGCTGCTGGTCAGCATGTACGCGGTCACCGACGGCCTCTCCGGGCTGAACGCCGGCCCGGACGACCCGGGCACCGGACACAACTTCCTGGTGCACAACATGTGCCGGCTGCCCGGCGCGGACGGCACCTGGATGATCGCCGAAGGCGGCATGGGCACCGTCTCCCGCACGTTCGCCGAGGCCGCCCGCGCCGCCGGGGCCACCATCCGCACCGGTACGCCGGTCACCGCCGTCACCCTCGACGGCGGCGCGGCCAGCGGCGTGGTCCTCGCCGACGGGCGCTCCGTCGACGCCTCCGTGGTGCTCGGGGCGTGCGACCCGTACCGGTTGATGGAGCTGCTGCCCGACGGCGCGCTGCCGGCGCCGCTCGGCGAGCGGATGGCGGCGGTCCGCCGCACCGGCACCACACTCAAGCTCAACCTGGCGCTCACCGGGCTGCCCCGCTTCTCCTGCCTGCCGGCCGACGCGCCGAGCCCGTTCGGCTCCACCATCCACCTGCTGCCCGGCTCGGCGTCGCTGGTCGGGGCGGGCGGCGAGTCGCCGATGGCGGCGCTGCGCGCGATGTGGGCGGACGTGCAGGCCGGCCGGCTGCCGGCCGAGCCGACCATCGAGTGGTACCTGCACACCACCGTCGACCCGTCGCTCTCCGACCCGGCCGGGCACCACTCGTCGGCACTCTTCGTCCAGTCGGTCCCCTACGAGCTGACCGGCACCACCTGGGACGAGGCGCTGCCCGGTTACGTCGACACCCTGATCGGGATCTGCGAACGCTACGCCCCCGGCACCGCCGAGCTGATCGCCGATGCCGTGCCGCTGCCCCCGCCCGGGATCGAGGCGCACTTCGGCATCACCGGCGGGCACATCCACCATGTCGACAACACGGTCAGCTTCACCGACCGGATGCCGTACGCCACCGGGGTCGACGGCGTCTACGCCGGCAGCGCGGGCTGCCATCCGGCCGGCAGCGTCATCGGCGCCGCCGGCCACAACGCCGCCCGCCGCATCCTCGCCGACCTGGGCCGGTAGCCCTCACCCCGACTCGGCGGCCTCCCGCCCGGCGGGTGGGAGGTCGCCGGGGCCCCGGATCAGATAGAGCGCGATCAGCAACAGGTAGGCCAGCAGACTCAGGATCGGGTCGACGAAGACCACCGCGAAGGCGACCAGATAGAGCAGCGGCCCGAGCAGGAACCGGCGGGCCACCGCCTTCGCCAGCCGGGGGTCCAGATCCGGGTGCAGCAGGCCGCGCCGGCGCGCCCACCACCAGCTCAGGTTGAAGAACAGCGCCTCACCGAGCACCGTGCCGACATAGAGCGCGGCGCTCAGCCGCTGGTCGACGGCCGCGCCGCGCAGATTGTCCGACAGCAGGTTCGCGGTGAACGGGATGGCCGCCACGAACATCAGCAGCAGCAGGTTCAGCACGAGCAGCATCTGGTCGACCCGGCAGACGTACCGCCACATGTTGTGGTGGGTCAGCCAGACCTGTCCGACGATCCCGAACGTGATGACGTACGCCAGGTAGGCCCGCCACTCGTGGGCCAGCGCGGCCGCGAGCCCGTGCCCGTCCGGGGCGTCCGGGCTGAACTGGAGCAGCTCGACCGCCATCAGCGTCAGCACGATGGCGATCACCGCGTCGCTGAACGCCTCCACCCGGGAGGCGTCCCGGGCCATCTCGCTGCCCCGTACGAACCGCCGCCCCGGTTCCCTGTCCGCGCCCGTCACGCCGCCCCCTTCCGACCTCATGGTCACCCGCCGGGGGCGGCGTGCGGGGCGGAACCGTCAGCTGACCGCCTCGCCGGCCGGGGCAGAGGTGTCGGCGTCGACCCGGTGGGCGCGGACCTTGTGGCCGACGCTGGTCAGGCAGCGCCCGCTGGGCAGGTCGAACTTCCAGCCGTGCAGCTGGCAGGTGAGCTGGTCACCGTCCACGATCCCGAACCGGCTCAGGTCCGCCTTCAGGTGCGGGCAGCGGCGCTGCACCACCCAGCCGTCCAGGGTGATGTCCTCGGCGTCGACCGCCCGCTCGTGCTCGTCGTACCAGCCCTCGGCGTACTGGAGGCGCTCCTCGGAGAGGCACTTGAAGAAGGCGTAGACGAACTCGTTGTACTGGCCGATCCGGGCCGCGGAGAACCGGCAGGAGAGGAAGAGCGAGTTGACCCAGTCCACCTCGCCGATGTGCAGCAGGTGCTCGATCAGCGCCCGTTCGGTACGGAACCGGTAGCGCACCTTCTCGTCCGCGTACGGCCGGACCTCCTTGCCCGGGAAGTCCACCACGATCGACTCGACGGATTCACCGTCGTAACCGACCAGGTCGAAACGGACCGGGCCGCCGACCCCCTTGGCCAGATAGATCGACTCGTCCAGCAGCGGCTCGATCCGGCGCTTCATGCCGGCGAGCACGTCCACCTCGGGGTGCCGCCAGGACGCCTTCTCCGCCTCGATGACGCCGCGCTTGCGCTCCCGCATCTCCTCCAGGTGGGCGACCTTGTTCGCGAAGAACTCCTCCACCGGCTGCGGGTGGGTGGTGCTCGCGCCGGAGGTGGTGATCTCGGAGACGCTGCCGGGCAGCAGCACGATGCCGTTGGTGCCGCCGACCTTCGCGTATTCCGACAGGAACACCGACTGGTCGGGGAAGATGTTGCCCTCGTCGCCGTGGATGTCGTTGAACTGCCACAACGCGTCGTCGAGGAAGCACGGCGGGCCGGCGATCGGGAAGACGTGGTCGGCCTTCAGGTCGTCGATGTAGCGCCAGGTGCGGTCGAACTGCCGCTCCCGCTTCTGCTTGCCGAACGCGGTCTTCGCCGACTGCGGCAGCTCGTAGACCATCGGGTACCAGATCGCGCCGGAGAACTGGAGCAGGTGCGCGTGCACGTGGCCCAGCTCGGCGAAGACGGTCAGGTCGGTGGGGCGGGCGTCGTTCTGGTTGAGCAGCCGGACGCCGTCGTACTCGACCCAGAGGGAGGAGTCACCGATCGGGCCGTCGGTCGGGCTGGTCAGCGCCTGGATCATGATCTTCAGGCCGCCGGGCAGCTCCACGACCTGCTCGTTCGGCGCCTTGAGGAACTTGGTGAAGCCCAGCTCCCGCAGCTCGTCCTCCATCTCCGAGGTGGGGAACTCGGGGAGCAGGACGGTGGCGTCCTTCGAGACGAAGTCGCGCAGGTGCTTGGCGTCGAAGTGGTCCCGGTGCAGGTGCGACACGTACAGGTAGTCGACCTGGCCCAGGGTCTCCCAGTCGAGCAGCGAATTGTCGGGGAACGGGAACCAGGAGGCGAAGTAGGCCGGATTGACCCACGGGTCGCACAGGATGCTGCCCGCGGCCGTGTCGATCCGCATGCTGGCATGCCCCGTACCGGTCACTCGCACCGCAGTCCCCCTCAAAACGACAATCAAGGTGTACGTCAAGACGCTACCGGAGGCAGTCTGGTCACCGCCCCGCGACGCCGGTAGTGCCGTTCCGCCCCGTCGAGAAGGGGTCCAACGGCCCGGGCACTCGGCCCAGGACCGGCTCCGCCCGTCCCGGCCACGCCCACGGCCCACCGGCGATCAGGTCGGACCCTGCGCCGGGCCCGGTACGGGGCGTGCCAGACTAACCGGAGATCCGATTGCGAGGGAAGGACCGACAGTGGCAGGAAGCGAGCCGGTAACCGCGCCAGATCAGCACAAGCCCGGGCACCGCAAGTCGGGGCGGATCGGTGCGGTGCTCTCGGCGGTGGTCTTGGTAGTGATGGCGCTCTGCGGCAATCACGAGGGCAAGGTCGAGGACATCTGGCTCATCGGGATCGCCCTGGTGCTGCTCGCCATCGTCATCGGCGACTCGGTGCTGCGCCGCAACGGCCTGCGGTCCTGACCGGGCCGGATCCCGGACCCGGAGACACGCGAGGGCCCACCCCGTCGGGGTGGGCCCTCGTCGTCGTTGCGGGCGGCGTCAGCGGCCTGCCGGCCGGTCAGCGGCCGAAGAGGATGTCCTGGACGTCCTTGAGCGCGGCGTCGACCTCGGCCTCGAAGTAGCCGCCGGGCACCAGGGGAAAGCGCAGGGTGTCCAGGTCCTTCGGGTTCACCGGCATCGGGTTGCGCCCCTGCATGCCACCGAGCAGGGTGTCGAAGAAGCGGTCGACCTGGTCCGGGTCGTACCCGCTGCCGAAGCGGCGCACCTGGAAGCTGCGCCGGATCTGGTCCACCCGATAGAGGTCGCTGCCGGGCGGGCCGGCCATCGGCGGGCCGACCATGGGCGGGCCACCGACGGCGGGACCGCCCATCGGCGGGCCGGCCATTCCCGGGCCCATGCCCTGCTGCGGGAGGGCCGGCGGGCCGGCCGGGCCCCGACCCCGCGGGTCGCGCAGCTCCCGCTCGGGCATCCGGATCTCGGCGGTCATGTCGGCGCGGCCGTGCCGGCCGGCCTCGAAGCCGTCGAAGCGCGACTCGTCCTGGCCGCCGTAGCGGGGCTCGTCGTGGCCGCCGCCGTAGCGCGGGTCCTCCGGAGCGCCGTAGCGGGGGTCGTCCTGGGCACCGTAGCGGGGATCGTCCTGGGCGCCGTAGCCGGACGGGCCCGGGGGCAGGCCACGCGACGGCGGAGGACCGGCGTGACCCATCGGCCCACCGTGACCCATCGGGCCGGGACCGGCCGGGCCGCGCGGCGCGTCGTACCCGCCCCGAGGGGCGTCGTACCCGCCGGCGAACGCGCCGGTCGGCTCGTCGTAGCGGCCGTAACGGTCGGCGGGCGGGCCGGCCTGCGCCGGCATCGACCGGGGCGGCATCGGCGGCTGCGGCACCGGCGACAGGCCACGATCGTCCCGTACGGGCGGGCCCAGCCGGTCGGCCATCCGGGGGTCGCCCCCGCGCCCGCCGGCCGCGCCGGTGCGCTCCTCCAGCTCGGCCAGCTGCCGCTCGACCCGGTCGAGGTGCAGGTCGACCTGCCACTCGTCGTAGCCGTTGAAGCGGACCCGGAAGACGACGTCGTGGACCTCCTGGGAGGCGACGGGTGCGCCGATCGGCTGGCCGTCGAGGGTCGCCTCGACCCGGTCCAGGAAGGCGTCGACCTCGTCGACCTTGTATCCCCGGCGGAGCGCCTTACGCCGGAAACGCTGACCCTGACTCGCCACTATGTCTCCTGGTCTCGTTCGCTACGCCCGGTCACGCCGTTGCCTCGTGCGGCGCATCGGTGTCCCTGTCCTCGGCGGCGGCGAGCTGCCCACACGCGCCGTCGATCTCGCGTCCCCGGGTGTCCCGCACGGTGGTCGACACCCCGGCGTCGCGCAACCGCCGGACGAACTCCCGCTCGACCGGCTTCGGGCTGGCGTCCCAGCGGCTGCCCGGAGTCGGGTTGAGCGGGATGAGGTTCACGTGGGCCAGCTTGCCGGCCAGCAGCCGCCCGAGCAGATCGGCTCGCCACGGCTGGTCGTTCACGTCCTTGATCATCGCGTACTCGATCGACACGCGACGCCCCGTCGTGGCGGCGTAGTCCCATGCCGCGTCCAGCACCTCGGACACCTTCCAGCGCTGGTTGACCGGGACGAGTTCGTCGCGAAGCTCATCATCGGGGGCGTGCAGCGACAACGCAAGGGTCACTGAGAGGTCTTCGCTGGCCAGTCGGCGGATGGCCGGCACCAGCCCGACCGTGGAGACGGTGATGTGCCGCTGCGACAGGCCGAGCCCCTCGGGGGCCGGCGTGACCAGCCGGCGGATCGCCGCGACCACCCGCGAGTAGTTGGCCAGCGGCTCGCCCATGCCCATGAAGACGACGTGCGACAGCCGCGGCGGGGAGCCGGCGACGGCACCGGAGGCGGCCACCCCGGCGAGATAGACCGCCTGGTCGACGATCTCGGCGGTGGAGAGGTTACGGGTCAGGCCGGCCTGGCCGGTGGCGCAGAACGGGCAGGCCATGCCGCAGCCGGCCTGGCTGGAGATGCAGACGGTGACCCGGTCCGGGTAGCCCATCAGCACGCTCTCCACCAGCGAACCGTCGTGCAGTCGCCAGAGCGCCTTGCGGGTGGCGCCGTCGTCGCAGGCCAGCTCGCGTACCGGGGTGAGCAGCGTGGGCAGCAACGCGCCGGCCAACTTCTCCCGGGTGGCCGCCGGCAGGTCCGTCATCCGGGCGGCGTCGCGCACCAGCCGACCGAAGTAGTGGTGGGAGATCTGCTTGGCACGGAACGCCGGCTCGCCCAGCTCGGTGGCGAGTGCCTGCCGGCCCGGCAGGTCCAGGTCGGCGAGGTGCCGGGGCGGCATCGCCGGCCGCCGGCCGCGGGCGTCGGGGTCTACGGAGATCAGGGGGAGGCTCGTCATGGCGGGTCCAGTCTGACACGCGCGGAGCGGGACACACCCGGCTGTGGGTGCCGAATCGACCCCGACCAGGCGACGGAGCCGGCTCCCGCGACGTGATTCATGCCTCAGCCCGCCGCCGGGGCGAAGAGGGCGAGGAGCAGGTAGGCCGTGGGGACCGCGAACAGGATCGAGTCCAGCCGGTCCATCAGACCACCGTGACCGGGCAGCAGGTTGCTCATGTCCTTCACGCCGAGATCCCGCTTGATCATCGACTCGGCCAGGTCGCCGAGGACCGCCGCGCCGGAGACCGCCACCCCGAACAGCGCCCCCCACCAGGGGGCCACGTCGAAGAAGAGCCAGATCAGCACCGCGCTGCCCACCGCCGCCGCGGTCACCGACCCGGCGAACCCCTCCCAGGACTTCTTCGGACTGATCGACGGGGCCATCGGGTGCTTGCCGAAGGAGACGCCCGCCGCATAACCGCCGGTGTCGGAGAGGACCACCGCGACCAGGGTCACCAGGACCCGCAGCCGACCGTCCCCGGGTGCCGCGGCCAGCATCGCCGCGAAGCCGGCCAGGAATGGCACGTAGACCGCGATCAGGGTGGCCGCGGTGAGGTCCCGCTGGTAGTTGCCGGGGCCGTCGCCGAGCCGCCAGATCATCGTGCCGAGGACGGTGACCAGCAGGCCCAGGCTCAACGCGTCCGGGCCGGCGAACCAGGCCAGCCCGACGGTGAGCACACCACCGGCGATCAGCGGCACCAGCGGCGGGTGGGCGCCGCTGCGGCGTACCGCCCGGGCCATCTCCCAGATGCCGATCGCCACGGCGACGGCGATCACCCCGAGGAAGGCCAGCGGATAGAAGAAGAGCGGCACCAGGATCGCCGCGCCGAGCCCCAACCCGACCGCGATCGCGGCCGGCAGGTTGCGGCCGGCCCGGCTGGGCGCGGCCTGCTGGGTGGGCGGCCGGTCGGCACTGGCCCGGCGACGCCCCCGGGACCGGCGGCCCGTCGGCGCCCCGGCTCGGGGTCGGGTGTCACGTCGGCCCGGACCGGCGCGAGCTGCGCCGTCGGGTACTCGTCGTCCCGACCGGGTCCGTCGTGGTCGTCCCGGTCGCGCCCGGAGCGGCCGTCGACCCGGCCGGCGCGCTCGTCGTACGCCCCGGGGTGCTCGTCGGGCCCGCCGAGCTGCCCGGTGTACGGGGCGGGGTGGCCGGCGCGGGGCGGCTCGTGCCGGTCGACGTCGGGTCGGGCGTACGGCTCGGCGTACGGGTCCGCCGTCGGCCGGGGCCGGCGCTGCGGCTCGGCGTACGCCTCAGGGTTGCCGCCCGGCCGCCGCCGCGGACCCGGCTCCAGGTCGGTCTCCGGCCAGGGCAGCGCGGGCGGTCGGTCCGGCCGGTCCCAGCCGCGGGGATCGGTGGCGCCGTAGGGGTCGGGGTGGGACATCACGCACCGAGCGGACGCGGTACGAGTGCCACCACATGACGCAAGACCAAGACATCCCCTACAGGCGTGCGAAGTTCCGGTTGACCGGCCCGACGGCCGGGTGACCCCCGCCGTTCACCCGGTGGTGGTCGGGAATCGTGCCGAGCCTACTGCACCGGGGAACCCGGCACGGCGGACGCTGGCCCCGGCACGACGACGGCACCGGGTCCGCCGCGCGGGAGGCGGCGGGCCCGGTGCCGGGTGGGTCGTCGGGCGCTC
Source organism: Micromonospora sp. R77 (assembly GCF_022747945.1). NCBI lineage: Bacteria > Bacillati > Actinomycetota > Actinomycetes > Micromonosporales > Micromonosporaceae > Micromonospora > Micromonospora sp. R77. The sequence continues at coordinate 4,279,392 of NZ_JALDST010000001.1, read as the reverse complement.
AGACCTCGAGCAGCTCGGCTTCCTTGTGCTTGACCAGCTCGTCGACCATGGCGACGAAGCGCTGGGTCAGGTCGTCCAGCTCCTTCTCGGCGCGGCGGCCCTCGTCCTCGCCGACCTCGCCGTCCTTGACGAGGCGGTCCAGCTCTTCCTTGCCCTTGCGGCGGATGTTGCGGACGGCCACCTTGGCCTCCTCACCCTTGTGCCGGGCGACCTTGATCATCTCGCGCCGCCGCTCCTCGGTCATCTGCGGCAGCAGGATGCGCAGCTGGTTGCCCTCGTTGTTCGGGTTCACGCCGAGGTCCGAGTCGCGGATCGCCTTTTCCATGGCGTTGATCTGCGAGTTGTCGTACGGCTTGATGATCACCATGCGCGGCTCGGGAACGCCGATGGACGCCATCTGGGGCAGCGGGGTGGGGCTGCCGTAGTAGTCGATGATGACCTTGGAGAACATGGCGGCGTTGGCGCGACCGGTGCGGATGGCGCCGAACTCCTCCTTGGCGTGCTCGATGGCACGCTCCATCTTCTCCTCGGCTTCGAGGAGGGTGTCGTCGATCACCGGTCTCCTCGCCTCCTTCTTGTGCTCGTCGTGGGCTCTGCGGGATGTCGTGGGGAGGGCCGCTGTCGTCGGCGGAGCCGGTCAGGCGGTGATCAGGGTGCCGATCTTCTCGCCACTGACGGCGCGGACGATCGTGTCGTCGCCCTGTGCGCCGAAGACCAGCATCGGCAGGCCGTTCTCCATGCAGAGGCTGAACGCCGCGGCGTCGGCCACCCGCAGGTTGCGGCGCAGCACCTCGGAGAAGGTGATCGAGTCGAGCTTGCTGGCCGTGGGGTCGACCCGGGGGTCGGCGGTGTAGACGGCGTCCACGCCGTTCTTGCTCATCAGCACCACGTCGGCGCGGATCTCCAGCGCGCGCTGGGCCGCCACCGTGTCGGTGGAGAAGTAGGGCATGCCGGCGCCCGCACCGAAGATGACCACACGGCCCTTCTCCAGGTGCCGGATCGCCCGCAGCGGGATGTACGGCTCGGCGACCTGGGCCATGGTGATCGCGCTCTGCACCCGGGTCTCGATGCCCTCCTTCTCCAGGAAGTCCTGGAGCGCGAGGCAGTTCATCACCGTGCCGAGCATGCCCATGTAGTCGGCCCGGGCCCGGTCCATGCCCCGCTTCTGCAGCCCCGCGCCGCGGAAGAAGTTGCCGCCGCCGACCACCACGGAGACCTGCACGCCGCGGCGGACCACGGTGGCGATCTGCCGGGCGATGGCCTGCACGACGTCCGGGTCGACACCGATCGCGCCGCCGCCGAAGACCTCGCCGGAGAGCTTCAGCACCACCCGACGCGCCCGGCCGGGCGGCGGGGCGGTGGGATCATCCGCCGCCAGGCTCCGGTCACTCACAACCTGCGTCATCCGACCCGCCCTTCCCGTCGCGCACCGCACGTGCGCCGCGTACCGCGTAGCTGCCCTTGCCGACCCTATGTGACGAGGAGGCCGCGGTGCCTGTCACGTACACCGGGCCTCCTCGTCCTTGGTTCCCTGCCCACGGACGCGTCATGCGCCCGATCCGGCGGCTCAGGCCTGGCCGACCTCGAACCGCAGGAAGCGGGTGACCTCGATGCCGGCGTCGGCCAGCACCTGCTTCACCGTCTTCTTGTTGTCGGCGACCGACGCCTGCTCGACCAGGACGTAGTCCTTGAAGAAGGAGTTCACCCGGCCCTCGACGATCTTCGGCAGCGCCGCCTCGGGCTTGTTCTCCTCGCGGGCGGTCTGCTCGGCGATGCGCCGCTCGGACTCGACGACCTCGGCCGGCACCTCGTCCCGGGTGAGGTACTTCGGGCGCATCGCGGCGATCTGCATGGCCACGGCGCGGGCGTCGGCGTCACCGGCCTCGTCGGTCTTGCCGGCGTACTCGACCAGCACGCCGACCGCCGGCGGCAGGTCCTGGCTCTTGCGGTGCAGGTAGACCGCGGTGGTGCCGTCCAGCTTGGCGAAGCGGTTCAGCACCAGCTTCTCGCCGATCTTGGCGGACTGCTCCTGGATCAGGTCGGCGACCGGCTTGCCGTCGATCGAGCTGGCCAGCAGCTCCTCGGCGGTGCCGGCGCCGCTGCGCTCGCCGTGCTCGACGAGCTGCTGGGCCAGGGCGATGAAGGCGTCGTTCTTGGCGACGAAGTCGGTCTCGCAGTTGAGCTCGAGCAGCGCCTTGCCGGAGTGCGCGACCAGACCGTTGGCGGCGGTGCGGCCGGCCCGCTTGCCGACGTCCTTGGCGCCCTTGACGCGCAGGATCTCGATGGCCTTGTCGAAGTCGCCCTCAGCCTCGGTCAGCGCCTTCTTGGAGTCCATCATGCCGGCGCCGGTGAGGTCGCGGAGCTTCTTGACGTCCGCGGCGGTGAAGTTGGACATGACTCTCTCTTCGGTGTCGTGTCGGTGGGATGGTCTGGGTGCCGGTTACCCGGATCCGGGCCGGACGTGCCCGGCGTACCCGCCGCGCCCCGCCGCCCGTCGGGACGGACGGCGGGGACGCGACGGTGCGGTCACTCCGCGGCGGCGGTCGCCGGCTGCTCGGCGGGCTGCTCGGTCGGCTGGGCGGGCTGCTCGGCGGCCTGCGCCGGCTGCTCGTCGGCCTTCTTCGGCTGCTCCAGCAGCTCGCGCTCCCACTCGGCCAGCGGCTCGTCGGCGCCGACCTGGCCCGGCTCGGGCTTCTCGTCGCCACCACGACGACGGCCGGAGCGGGCGATCAGACCGTCGGCGACGGCGGCGGCCACGACCTTGGTCAGCAGCTCGGCCGAGCGGATCGCGTCGTCGTTGCCCGGGATCGGGAAGTCGACCTCGTCGGGGTCGCAGTTGGTGTCGAGCACCGCGATCACCGGGATGCCCAGCTTGCGGGCCTCGTCGACGGCGATGTGCTCCTTCTTGGTGTCGACGATCCACACCGCGGCCGGGAGCTTCTGCATGTCCCGCAGACCACCGAGGGTCTTGGTGAGCTTGATCTTCTCGCGGGAGAGCTGCAGGGTCTCCTTCTTGGTGTAACCGGCGGCGGTGCCGCTCAGGTCACCCAGGGCCTCCAGCTCCTTCATCCGCTGAAGGCGCTTGTACACCGTCTGGAAGTTGGTCAGCATGCCGCCGAGCCAGCGGTGGTTGACGTACGGCTGGCCGACCCGGGTCGCCTGCTCGGCGATGGCCTCCTGCGCCTGCTTCTTGGTGCCGACGAAGAGGATGCTGCCACCCTCGGCGACGGTGCCCCGCACGAAGTCGTACGCCTTCTCGATGTAGTCGAGGGTCTGGCGCAGGTCGATGATGTAGATGCCGTTGCGCTCCGTCATGATGAAGCGCTTCATCTTCGGGTTCCAGCGCCGGGTCTGGTGCCCGAAGTGGACACCGCTCTCCAGCAGCTGACGCATGGTCACGACGGCCATGGTGGGGTACTCCTCAAGATCCCTGGTTTGTCACGTCCGGCCGGTGGCCGGGCGTCCTGGCGCCTGGTCGCCGGCCATGGTGGGCCCGAACGGGATCGGGACCAGGGAGCCGTCGCCCCACGACGAACCGTGGAGAGGGCGCGCGAGGTCGACCGCACGAGGCGGTCGCCGGTTGACCAGTGTACGCGCACCCTTCGGGTGTAAGGAGGGGCCCCTTCTTAACGCATTTCGCATAGGAAGGGGCCCCTGTTAACACCTGCGGCTGGTGGGCTCAGCCGACCGCGAGGGCCGCCGCCACGAAGAGCACCAGCCCGACGGTCAGGTACGCCGTCGGCGGGCGCAACCAGCCCCGCGAGCCGTCGGCCAGGGCCAACCCGCCGGTGCGCAGCCCGTACAGGCCGGCCGCGAAGATCGGCAGGCCGGCCACCAGGAAGGTGCCGACCACGACGTGCGACGCCGACACCGGGTCACCGAGCAGGCCGTGCAGCAGCACCCGCAGCGCGGGGACCTCGAAGACCAGCACCAGCACCGCCAGCAGCACGGCCAGCGCCGGCCGGCGGGTCCGGTAGACCCCGTCGCCCGGCGGCGGCCCGTCCGGACGGGGCAGGACCGCCGGCATGGGTCCGGTCGGCAGGTCCAGCGGGTGCACGGTGGGCGGGCCGGCTGGCTGCTCCCCGAACCCTGCCGCGCCGGCCGGCTGCTCACCCGCGCCGAACACCGGCCCACCGCCCGGCCGCTCGCCCGCGCCGAACGGGGCGGGGCCGGAGGGGCAGGGCCCGCCGGGGCGGGGCCGGACGGCCGCTCGCCGACGATGAGGGGCGTCGGACCGGACGGCCGGTCACCGACCGTCAACGACGCCGAGGGCGCCGTGCGCCGACCCGTCCGGGCGGGACGGCTCGACGATCGGGTAGCCGCCGAGCGGAGCGGGCCGCGGTGCGTCGGACGTCCGGTCCGTACCGAGCGGGTCGGCCGTCTCGCGCGAGGCCACCGAGCCCGAGCGGGTCCGCGCTCTCCCGGGCCGCCCGGCGGCCACCGCGCTCGCCGGGCAGCTCGCCGGAGACCTCCGAGGGGTCCGGCTCGCCCCGACGGGAACGGCCGCGGTAACCCTCGGTCTCCTGGCGTACGTCGCCGAGCGGGTCGGCCGCGCCGAAGCGTCCCGTGTCGCCGTACCGGGGCGGGGCGTCGGCGTACCGGCCCTCGTCGGTGCCGCCACGCTGCTCCGGGGCACGGAAGTCGTCGTCGCGGTAGCGGGAGTCGTCCGTGCCGCGCCAGTCCCCCTCGGGGTACCCCCGGTCGCTCCAGCGCGACCCCTGCTGATCGTCGGGAAAGCTCCGTCGTCCGTCCACGACCGGCACGGTATGCGACCCGCTCCACGCGCGCCATCCGCCCCGGTGGGTGACGAGCGTCCCGGTCATTCCGGCACGAGGAGGGTCATCGCGGGCACACGCAGCGTGACGGTCGGCCCGGTCGCATAGCACGCCACCCGCATGATCGTCCGGCTGTCCACAGGCGGGTCCGTCGTCCACAGGTCGCCGCCCCGGGGCGGCACGCGGGCCCGGCCGGTCCGCACCGTGGACGCCATGACGAAGCGGAACCAGGCCGTCGGCGCGTACGGCGAGCGGTGCGCCCTGCGACACCTGATCGAGGCGGGGCTGCGGCCGGTCGCCCGGAACTGGCGCTGCCCCGACGGCGAGATCGACATCATCGCCTTCGACGGCGAGGTGCTGGCGTTCTGCGAGGTGAAGACCCGCCGTACCGATGACTTCGGCACCCCGGCGGAGGCGGTGGTGCCGGCCAAGGCGCGCCGGCTGCGCGGCCTGGCGGCCCGTTGGCTGGCGGAGACCGGCACCACCGCCGACGAGGTGCGGTTCGACGTCCTGGCGGTCCGCCTGGCCGGTGCCGGCGCGGCCCGGGTCGAACACCTCAAGGGCGCGTTCTGACCATGAGCTACGCCAAGGTGATCTGCGTGGGGCTGGTCGGGGTGACCGGGCACGTGGTGGAGGTGGAGGCCGACCTGGCGCCCGGGCTGCCGGCGGTGGTCATTTCGGGGCTGCCCGACACCGCGCTGCACGAGGCCCGTGACCGGGTCCGCGCCGCCATCGTGAACTCGGGCGAGAAGTGGCCCAACCGGCGGATCACCCTCAACCTGCTCCCGGCCACGCTGCCCAAGTACGGCTCGGCGTTCGACCTGGCTATCGCCGTGGCGGTGCTGGGCGGCTCCGGCGAGCTGCCGCTGCTGCCGGTCGAGCGCACCGTGGTCCTCGGCGAACTCGGGCTCGACGGTACGGTCCGGCCGGTCCGGGGCGTCCTGCCGATGGTCGCCGCCGCCGCTCGGGCGGGCTTCGCCCGGGTCGTCGTGCCGGTCGACAACGCGGCCGAGGCCGCGGTCATCCCCGGGATCCGAGTACGGGCCGTGGACACCCTGCACCGGCTCGTCGCCTTCGTCCGCGACGGCACCCCGCTGATCGAGCCGCCGACCGCGCCGGCGACCGCCGCCCCCGGCGGCCCCGACCTGAGCGACGTGGCCGGGCAGCAGCTCGGCCGGCGGGCCCTGGAGGTGGCCGCCGCCGGTGGGCACCATCTGGCCCTGCTCGGGCCGCCCGGCGCGGGCAAGACCATGCTCGCCGAGCGGCTGCCCTCGATCCTGCCCGAGCTGGACGACGAGACCGCCCTGGAGGTCTCCGCGCTGCACTCCGTGGCCGGGCTGCTGCCCCCGGGCGGCCGGTTGCTGCGTCGGCCCCCGTTCCAGGCGCCGCACCACACCGCGACGGTGCCGTCCCTGGTCGGCGGCGGGTCGGGGCTGGCCCGTCCCGGCGCGGTGTCGCTGGCCCACCGCGGAGTGCTCTTCCTCGACGAGGCGCCCGAGTTCAGCAAGGCGGCGCTGGAGGCGTTGCGGCAGCCGCTGGAGAACGGCCGGATCCAGCTCCACCGCGCCGGGGGCGGGACGGAATATCCGGCCCGGACGCAGCTGGTGCTGGCCGCGAACCCCTGTCCCTGCGCCAAGCCCGCCGGGGACGCGTACTGCGAGTGCAGCCCGCTGGCCCGGCGCCGCTATCTCGGCCGGCTCTCGGGACCGCTGCTGGACCGGGTCGACGTCCAGGTGCGACTGCCCCCGGTCCGGGCGGCGGAGCTGCTGTCGGCCGGCGACACGTGCGAGTCGTCCGCCGCCGTGGCCGCCCGGGTGGCCACCGCGCGACAGGCCGCCGCCACCCGCTGGGCGGTCACCGGCCACCGGCTGAACGCGGAGATCCCCGGCCCCCACCTGCGTCGTCCGCCGTGGCGGCTGCCCGCCCGGGACACCCGCGAACTGCGCGGGCGACTCGACTCCGGGTCGCTCTCCGCCCGCGGTTTCGACCGGGTCATCCGGCTCGCCTGGACCATCGCCGACCTCGACGGGCGGGACCGCCCCGACGGGGGCGACGTCGCGGAGGCCATCCACCTGAGGACGGGAGAAGGCACGTGAGCACCCCCGAGGCCCGCCTGCTGGCGCGGGTGGCGTTGACCTGGCTCACCGAACCGGGCACCTGGTCGGTGCACCGGCTGGTCGACCGGCTCGGCCCGGTCGACGCGCTGGAGCTGCTCCTCGACGGCGGGGCCCCGGAGGACCGGCTGCGGGCGACCGTGGCGGCCCGGTCGGCGGCCGGTGACGCCCGGGCGGTGGCGGAGCGGGCGGTGGCGCGTACCGCGCGGCTGGGCGCCCGGATCGTCACCCCCGAGGAAGACGAGTGGCCCGCCACGGTCGCGGACCTGCGGCGACTGGTGCTGTCCGGCGCCAACCGCCGGGTCGACATCGAGACCGCCCCGCCCCTCTGCTTCTGGGTGCGCGGTGCCTGGCCCCTGGCGGAGGCGCTCGACCGGTCGGTGGCCGTGGTCGGCGCCCGGGCCGCCACCGCGTACGGCACGCACGTCGCCACCGAGCTGGGCTACGGGCTGGCCGACCGGGACTGGACGGTGGTGTCCGGCGGCGCCTTCGGCATCGACTCCGCCGCGCACCGGGGCGCGCTGACCGCCGGCGGGTTGACCGTCGCCGTGCTGGCCTGCGGGGTCGACCGCCCCTATCCGATGGGCAACACGGCGCTCTTCGACCGGATCGCCGAGACCGGCCTGCTGGTGAGCGAGTGGATGCCGGGCGCCGAGCCGTTGCGACCCCGGTTCCTGATCCGCAACCGGGTCATCTCCGCCGGCACCCGGGGCACGGTGCTGGTCGAGGCGGCGGCCCGCAGCGGGGCCACCCAGACCCTGAACCGCACGATCGCCCTCAACCGCACCGCGATGGTGGTGCCGGGGCCGGTCACCTCCGCGATGTCGGTCGGCGCGCACGAACTGCTGCGCGAACAGCCCAAGACCCGGCTGGTCACCGGCGTCGCGCACGTGCTGGAGGAGGTGGGGCGGATCGGGTACGACCTCGCCCCGCCCGCGCGCACCCCGGAGCAGCCACGGGACCGGCTCGACGACGAGGCGACCCTGGTGCTGGAGGCGCTGCCCCGGCGGGGCGTGCTGGGGCTGGACGTCCTCGCCGCCCGGGCCGGGGTGGACGTCCGCACGGCGATGCGCAAGCTGTCCATGTTGGAGGAACTGGCCATGGTGGTACGCCGGGACGACGGGTACGCCCTCGCCCCGCCCCCGACCCGGCGGACCACCGGCACCCCGACGGGCAGCACCGGGTGACAGCCCGGCGGCACGGCGGCCGGCGCGACCCGGTCAGTCGCCCTCGAAGCGGATCTCCACGTCCTGGTGGTGCAGGCAGCGGCGGGCCAGCAGCGCCAGCCGGCGGATCTGGTCCCGCTCGGCCGGTGCCTCGGCCGCCTCGGCCAGGCAGCGCAGGTCCGCCAGCAGCTGCGGCACCGCGTCCGCGCCCACCACCAGCTCACCGAGGGGGTCGATCCGGTCCAGCAGCGGCGTACGACCTCCGCCCCGCACCCGCTTCAGCAGCTCCAGCAGCACGTCGTCGGGATCGGCCACCACCTCGGCCGCCACGTACGACGCCCGGCGTCGGTTCGGACCGGCCCGGACCAGCCGGTAGCGGACGACATCCACACCCACGGTCGGTCCCCTCTCCCGTCGGCGGCTCGTGGCGATCGAGATCACCGCGGCCGTCGCCGCATCCGGCCCGGCGCCCGTCCCCACCGCGCGCGCCGCCTCGGCCGTCCCCGGCAGCAGCCCTCTGTACGGGAAGCGGCGGCGGTCCGCGCCCCGTCACGCCCGCGCCGCGATCCCCCTTCGCCCCTGTATTTTCTCCCGTCCCGGCATCGCCAGCCAGCCCCCGACGCCACCGTCGGAGCCGGCACCGACACCGGCGGCCCGGCGGGCTGCCCCGGTGCGGACGTGCCCTTACGCTGGGCCGGTGACCGCCGACAGCAGCGCCGGGGCGGTACCCCCGCCGTACCCCGAGGGCGACGACGCCGGCTCCCCCGTCGGCCGTGGACGTGTCCCGTGGTGAGCCGCGAGCACGGCGGCACCCGGGAGGCGCACGCCGCTCTGCCCCCGGCGATGCGCGAGGCGGTGGACGACTTCGCCGACCACCTCTCCCGGGTCCGCAACCGTTCCGCACACACCGTCCGGGCCTACGTCACCGACCTGGTCTCGCTGCTCGACCACGCCGTGCGGATGGGTTGCGCCGCGCCGGAGCAGCTCGACCTGTCGGTGCTGCGCAGCTGGCTGGCCAAGCAGCGCACCCTGGGCGCGGCCCGCACCACGCTGGCCCGCCGGGCTGCCTCGGCGCGCACGTTCAGTGCCTGGGCGCACCGGGCCGGTGTGCTGCCCGCCGACGTGGCCGCCCCGCTGGCCAGCCCCCGGGCACACCGTGAGCTGCCTGCCGTGCTCCGCGCCGACCAGGCCGCCGCCCTGGTCGAGGCACCCGGCAGGCGGATCGCCGCCGGCGAGGCACCGGACACCGGGACGACCACCGGGGAGGTAGCGGGCACGGGCACGGCCGCCGGTGAAGCACCGGGCACCGGGGAGGTGTCCGAGCAACCGGGGGTTCTCCGGCCGGCGCGGCGGAACCGGTGTTGTTGCGGGACCGCGCGCTGCTCGAACTGCTCTACGGCACCGGGGTACGGATCAGCGAGGCGTGTGGCCTCGACCTGACCGACGTGGACGAGGCGCGGCGGGTGGTGCGGGTGTTCGGCAAGGGCGGTCGGGAACGCGCCGTCCCGTACGGGGTGCCGGCGCAGCGCGCGCTGGACGACTGGCTGGGCCGGGGCAGGCCCGCCCTGGCCGGTCCCGCCTCCGGTGCGGCGCTGCTGCTCGGGGCGCGGGGCGGCCTCCACCCGACCACCGCCCGCCGGATCGTCGCCGGGTACGCCGAGGCCGCCGGACTGCCCCGGACCAGCCCGCACGGGCTGCGCCACTCGGCGGCCACCCACCTGCTGGAGGGAGGCGCGGACCTGCGCGCGGTGCAGGAACTGCTCGGGCACTCGTCGCTGGCGAGCACGCAGATCTACACCCACGTGTCGGTGGAGCGGCTGCGGGCCGCGTACCGCCAGGCGCACCCACGAGCCTGACCGGCTGGCCCTGGCCGCGCCCAGCCGGAAGCCGGGCAGAAGCCGGCCGGACGTCGTGGCCCGGGTGGAGCGGGGCAGGGATGAGCCGCCGCGAAGCGGGGGTTGATGATCGACGGCGGGCTACGATCGGCGGATGACGGTCCCGCAGCCGCCCGAGCCGATCCCGGGGGCTCGGCTGCTCTTCTCGCTCGACCCGTCGGTCAGTCACCTGAACCACGGCTCGTTCGGGGCGGTGCCCGTCGGCGTGCAACGGGCCCAGCAGCGGCTGCGCGACGAGATGGAGGCGAACCCGCTGCGCTTCTTCAGCCAGGGCCTGGCCGACCGGATCGCCCACACCCGCCGGCACCTGGCCGCGTTCCTGGGTGCCGACCCGGACGGCACGGCGCTGGTCGGCAACGCCACCACCGGAGTGGCGGTGGTGCTCCAGTCGATGCGACTGCGCCCGGGTGACGAGGTGCTGACCACCGACCACGGGTACGGCGCGGTCGGCTTCTCCGTCGCCCGGGAGTGCCGCCGGACCGGCGCCGTGTCCCGGACGCTCTCGGTGCCGCTGACCGCCGGTGACGAGGAACTCGTGCAGATCGTGCGGGACGGGCTGCGTCCCGGACGTACCAGGCTGCTGATCGTCGACCAGGTCACCTCGCCCACCGCCCGGCTGTTCCCGACGGCCGCGATCGTGGGGGTGGCCCGGGAGCACGGGGTGCCGGTGCTGGTCGACGGGGCGCACGCACCGGGCATGCTGCCGACCACGGTGGCCTCGATCGGCGCCGACTTCTGGGTGGGCAACCTGCACAAGTGGGCGTACGCGCCGCGCGGCACCGCCGCGCTGGTGGTCGCCGAGCAGTGGCGGGAGCGGATCGAGCCGCTGGTCGTCTCGTGGGAGCAGGAGGCGGGGTTCCCGGGCCGGGTGGAGTGGCAGGCGACCCTGGACTACACGCCGTGGCTGGCCGCACCGGTGGGCGTGTTCACCCTGCGCAGCCTGGGCGTCGACCGGGTACGCGCGCACAACGCCGCCCTGGCCGCGTACGGCCAACGGGTGGTCGGGGACGGCCTCGGGGTGGCGCCGGCCGACCTGCCGGAGCCCGGCGGACCGACGGTCGCCATGCGCCTGGTGCCGCTCCCGCCCGGGGTGGCCACCTCGATGGACGCGGCGCGGGCACTGCGGGCCCGGATCGCCGAGCGGCTCGCCGCCGAGGTGGCGGTGGCGTCCTGGCGCGGCCGGGGCTGGCTGCGCCTCTGTGGTCAGGTCTACAACACGCCGGACGAGTACGACCGGCTCGCCGTCCGGCTGCCCGCGTTGCTCGCCCAGGGCTGACCGGCGGAGCCGGCGTCGAGCGGCAACAGCCGGACCGGACCGAGGCCGAGCAGCGTCAGCGGGTCCAGGTAGTCGCGGTCCCGGCGCAACCCCCAGTGCAGGCAGGCCGCCGCCGGGCAGCCGGCGTGCCCGGCGAGCAGCACACCGAGCGGCGTGCCGGCGACCACCCGGGCACCGGGCAGCACGGTGGGACGGACCGGCTCGTAGGTGGTGCGGAGGCCGTCGGCGTGCCCGACGGTGACCACCGGACGCCCGGCGACCAGCCCGGCGAAGAGCACCACGCCCGGACCGGCGGAGCGGACCTGCGCGCCGGCGGGGGCGGCGAGGTCGACGCCGCGGTGACCCGGCAACCAGGGCTGCGGCGGCGGATCGAACCACCGCACCGGCGGTCCCGGCACCGGCCAGCCGAACACCCCGGCGCGGGACATCCGCGAGCCGGACCCGGCCGGCCCGGCCGACGCGGCCGACCCGGAACCGGACCCCGCCGACCCCGCCGACCCGGCCGGCACCGCACCGGCCCCCGACGACCTGGCCGGCCCTGCACCGGACCCCGAGGACCCGGCCAACCCTCCACCGGCCGGCCCCGGACCGGATGCCGCCGACCCGACCAGCCCCGCTCCGGACAGCCCTGGACCGGCCGCCCACGGGAAGGGGGCGGGAAGCCGGGACGACGCCCCGACGGCGGATGCTTCGCCCGCGACGGCCGGCGGGGCCGACGCCGACAGCACCGACAGGAGTACGAGGTGGGCCGCGACAACCGGCCGGGACAGCATCCGCACATCCGCAGCCTGCCCCGACGACCTCCGCCCACACCAGCGCGCGCACCGCCGACTGTGGACGACGGTCGGCCTGTGGACGACCCCCGGGCGGCCGGTTGATCTGTTAAGGGGCGGGACGCCGAGGACCTATGCTGACCGGGTGACTCGGGACTGGTACGCCTGGCACGACGACTACGACCGCCCGGACTCCCCGCTCTCCCGCCGCCTGACCGAGCTGCGGCAGCGCATCGCGGAGGCGCTGGACCAAGCGCCGCCGGGACCGCTGCGGGCGATCAGCCTCTGCGCCGGCCAGGGCCGGGACCTGATCCCGGTGCTCGCCGACCACCCGCGCCGCGACGACGTCACCGCCCGCCTCGTCGAGTTGGACCCGCGCAACGTCGAGGTGGCCCGGGCGGCCGCCGCGCGGGCCGGTCTCACCGCCGTCGAGGTGGTGGCGGGCGACGCCGCGCAGACCGACCGGTACGCCGACCTGACGCCCGCGGACCTCGTCCTGGTGTGCGGGGTGTTCGGCAACATCCCCGACGCGGACGTCCGGGCGACGGTGGGGCACTGCGCCGCCCTCTGCGCGACCGGCGGCACCGTCTTCTGGACCCGGCACCGGCGCGAACCGGACCTGGTGCCGACGATCTGCGACTGGTTCGCCGAGGCGGGTTTCACGCCGGTGGCGGTGAGCAGCCCGGCCGACGGGGTCGGCGTCGGGGTGCACCGCCTCACCGGCCCGCCCCGACCCCTGGCGGCCGGTACGAGGATGTTCGAGTTCGTCGGCGACGACCGCCCGGAGGAGCAGAAGTGAGCACTGTGGACGATGTCAGCCGGCCGTCCCGGGTCGCCGGGCCGGACGAGGCGATCAGCGTCGAGGAGCTGCAACTCGCCGCGCGCAACCACGGCATCCCGCTGGAGGCGCTGCGCTACGACGTCACCCCGGCGGGCCTGCACTACCTGCTCATCCACTACGACATCCCGGACGTGGACCCGGCCGCGCACACGCTGACCGTGGACGGGGCGGTGGACCGGCCGCTCACCCTCGACCTGGCGGCCCTGCGGCAGCGGCCCCGGGTCACCCACCGGGTCACCCTGGAGTGCGCCGGCAACGGACGGGCGCTGCTGCATCCGCGTCCGGTCAGCCAGCCGTGGCTGGTGGAGGCGGTCGGCAACGCCGAGTGGACCGGCACCCCGCTCGCGCCGCTGCTGCGCGAGGCGGGGCTGGCGACCGACGCGGTGGACGTGGTCTTCACCGGCGTCGACCACGGCGTGGAACGCGGGGTCGAGCAGGACTACCAGCGGGCGCTGCCGGTCGCGGACGCGCTCCGCGAGGAGGTGCTGCTGGCGTACGAGATGAACGGCGCTCCGCTGCTGCCGCAGCACGGGGCACCGCTACGGCTGATCGTGCCCGGCTGGTACGGCATGGCGCACGTGAAGTGGCTGCGGAACATCCGGGTGTCGACAACGCCGTTCGACGGCTACCAGAACGCGGTCGCCTACCGGCTGCGGCGGGACGCCGACGACCCGGGCACCCCGGTGACCCGGATCGAGCCGCGGGCGCTGGTCCGGCCGCCGGGTTTCCCGGACTTCATGTCGCGGACCCGCGTGCTGCGCCCCGGGCCGTGCACGGTGGACGGTCGGGCCTGGTCGGGTCACGCGCCGGTCGTCGCGGTGGAGGTGACCGTCGACGGCGGCGTCAGCTGGGGACCCGCCGAGCTGGACGAGCCGACCGGGGGGCCGTGGGCCTGGCGGCGGTGGCGCTACGACTGGAACGCGGTGCCGGGGCGCTGGACGCTGGGCGCGCGGGCGACCGACGCCTCGGGGCGGAGCCAGCCGGTCGAGCAGCCGTGGAACCGGGGTGGCTTCGCCAACAACCTGGTGCAGCGGGTCGAGGTGGTGGTGCCGGCGGAGTGACCGGCCGCCGGGGGCCGGACCGCCCTGGACGCCTGGGTCAGCCGCCGAATCCGGAATCTGCGGGAAGGGAGATGTCGGGCTTTTCGAGCTCCTCGACATTCACGTCCTTGAACGTCATCACCCGGACGTTCTTGACGAACCGGGCGGGACGGTACATGTCCCACACCCAGGCGTCGTGCATCTCGACCTCGAAGTAGACCTCGCCGTCCGAGTTACGCACGTGCAGGTCGACCTGGTTCGCCAGGTAGAAGCGGCGCTCGGTCTCCACCACGTAGGAGAACTGGCGGACAATGTCGCGGTACTCCCGGTAGAGCTGCAGCTCCATCTCGGTCTCGTACTTCTCGAGATCTTCCGCGCTCATCGCACTCCGCCTTCCATGACCACATCTTCCCCCACCGGTGCCGGAGGTCGAGGCTGCTCGCCCAACGCCACGCCGACGGTACCCCCTGGCGCGCCGGAGTGCGCCATCGGCTCGTCCGCGCTGTCGGTCACCGGACGCCGGGACCGGGGCGGACGCCCGTCGCGGCCGGAGATCGCCGCCACGTTCACGTACGAGAAGCGATGCTCCCGGCACGGCCCGTGCTCCCGCAGCGCCGCGGTGTGCTCCGGCGTGATGTAACCCTTGTGCTCGGCGAACCCGTAACCGGGGTAGTGCCCGTCCAGCTCCACCATCAGCCGGTCCCGGGTGACCTTGGCGAGCACACTGGCCGCCGCCACGCAGGCGGCCACCCGGTCGCCCTTCCAGACCGCCAGCCCCGGCACGTCCAGGCCGTCGACGCCGAAGCCGTCGGTCAGCACGTACTCCGGGCGGGTGGTCAGCGAGGCGAGCGCCCGCCGCATCGCCGCCAGGTTGCACACGTGCAGCCCGCGCGCGTCCACCTCCTCGGCGGGGATGACCACCACCGCGTACGCCAGGGCCCGGTCGACGACCTCCGCGTAGATCCGCTCCCGGCTGGCGGGGGTGAGCAGCTTGGAGTCGGCCAACCCGTCGATCTCGCCGCGCCGCCCCTCGGGCAGCACCGCCGCGGCGGCCACCAGGGGCCCCGCGCAGGCACCCCGCCCGGCCTCGTCCGCGCCCGCCACGTGCCGGAAGCCCCGCCGTTGCAGGGCACGCTCCAGCGCGTAGAGGCCACCGTCGCGGCGCACCACGGTACGCGGCGGCGTCAGCACGGCGCCTCCCCGGTAACGGCCGGCGGACCGGCGGCGAGCACCCGGCCGAGCAGCGCCGGCAGCTCCGTCGGGTAGTAGCGTTCGTCGGTGTCGGCCAGCTCGGCCAGCGGCCACCAGCGGTGGCCGGAGACGCTGGCCCGCTCGATCTCGTTGAAGCCCGCGGTGTCCACCTCCCAGGCCGGCACCCGGACCAGGAAGTACTCCTGCTCCTGCCGGTACCAGACGCCGTCGAACGGGAACTCGGTCGTCTCGGACCAGACCGGCGCGCCCAGCTCGGCCGGGGCGAGCCGCAGCCCGGTCTCCTCGGCCAGCTCCCGGACCGCGCCGTCGGCCGGGCTCTCCCCCGGGTCGAGCCCGCCGCCCGGGGTGAACCAGTAGTCGTGGCCGGGCCGGGCCGGGTCGGTGCCGGCGAAGAGCAGCACCCGGTCGGCCGCGTCGACGAGCAGCACCCGGGCGGCGCGTCGGGGGGTGTAGACGGTCACCGCCCAAGCCTGCCAGACGCCTGCGACGAACGCCCACGCCCTCCGGGGTCAGGGGTTGGGGACGCCGTCGAAGCCCTTCGGCACGGTGAGCCAGGTCGCCCGGCCGACCGGCCAGAAGACCGTGAAGGCACGGCCGACCACCTGATCCTCCGGGATGGTGGCCTCGGTGATGTCCTGGCCGGACTGCTGCCAGTGCTCCAGCGAGTCGCCGGAGGCCTCCCGGTGGTCACCCATGACCCAGAGCCGACCCTGCGGCACGGTGATGTCGAAGTCCTGGTCGGCCGGCTTGTTGCCCGGGTAGATGAACGGCTCGTCGATCGGCTTGCCGTTGATCACCAGCCGCTCCTGCGGCCCGGTGCGGTCGCAGCAGACCACGTGGTCGCCGGGGACACCGATCACCCGCTTGATGAAGTCCTCGCCGTCCGGGTTGCCGCTCCACTCGGTGGGCGCCTTGAAGACGATCACCTCGCCGCGGTGCGGGGAACGGAAGTCGTAGACCAGCTTGTTGACCAGCACCCGGTCATCGATCTTGAGGGTGTTCTCCATCGACGGGGAGGGGATGAAGAAGGTCTGCAGCACGAAGGCACGCACCAGCACTGCGACCAGGATCGCCACACCCAGGAGGATGGGCAGCTCCTTCCAGAAGGAGCTGCGGGGCTTGTCGGTCTGCTCGTCAATCACGGGTGGAGCCTACGTCCCCGGGTCGATCGGGGCCGCCCGGAACGCGCGAGAACGGAAAGCGCGGCGGTCACCGGGAGGATCAGGACGACACCGCCCACCGGGTCCGGGTCGACCGGCACCGGCCGCAGCGGCGCGGCAGTGGCCGGGGGCAGCGTGGCGAAGCTCTCCGGCACCGGCAGGCTGGTCCACCGGTCCCGCGGCCAGACGATCGCGAAGGCGCGGCCGATGACGTTGTCGATCGGCACCGGCCCCTGACAGCGGGCGTCCTGCGAGACGAGCCGGTGGTCACCCATCACGAAGATCTGCCCGGGCGGCACCACGACCTCGGTGAACTGCCGGGACCGGCACTCCTTCGGGTTCGGCGGCAGGTCCTCCGGCGAGTCCTCCGAGACGTACGCCCGCTCGTCGAGCGGCACGCCGTTGACCGTCACCCGGCCCTTGTCGCAGCAGGCCACCCGGTCCCCGGGGACCCCGATGACCCGTTTGATGAAGTCCTTCTCGCCGGGCCGGCTGACCCCCACCAGGTCACCGAGGGTGCGGCCGACCTTGCCGGCGAAGCCGGTCGGTGGTGCCGGGGTCTCCTGGGCGACCCACCGGTCGGTGCCCCGGAAGACCACCACCTCACCCCGGACCGGGTCGCGGACGTCGTAGACGACCTTGTTGACCAGCACCCGGTCGCCGATCAGCAGGGTGTTCTCCATCGAGCCGGACGGGATGAAGAAGGCCTGCAACAGGAAGGTGCGGATCAGAACCGCGAGGCAGAACGCGACGATCAGCAGGAGCGGCAACTCCTGCCAGAGGGGCATCTGCCGCCGGGTCCGCCGGGCCCGCCGACGCCACGGATCGGCCGTGCCGTCCTCGTCAAGCATCTGCACCATGCCACTCTCCGGTCCGCAGAAACGACACTACCGCCCGGGAGTCTCCCCAGGAGACCCCACGGGCGGCAGTGGATCGCTGTGCCGCAGCGTCGCACGCTGCGTCGTCGCTGCTCTCCTGCGCCCGTACGACCAGGGTAATGCGATCTGGTCGATACGACATCCGCGCAGGTCGGGCGGGAAGTCAGCTCGCCGGCTGCTTCTCGCGCAGCTCCTTGATCTTGGCCTTCTTGCCGCGCAGCTCGCGCAGGTAGTAGAGCTTGGCGCGCCGGACGTCACCACGGGTCACGACCTCGATCCGGTCGATACCCGGGCTGTTCAGCGGGTAGGTCCGCTCCACACCGACGCCGAAGCTGACCTTGCGGACCGAGAAGGTCTCGCGCAGGCCGTCACCCTGGCGACGGATGACCACGCCCTGGAAGATCTGGACACGGGACCGGTTGCCCTCGACGACCCGCGCGTGCACCTTCACGGTGTCACCGGCACGGAAGTCGGGGATGTCGACCCGCTTCGACTGGGCGTCAAGGGCGTCCAGGATGTTCATCGCTGTGTCCTCGTGAGGCTCACGGCGCACCGTCACTCGGTGCGCGGATGGGTGATTCTGATCCCCGGGTGGTGGCCGGCGGACCGGCCCCGGTCGGGGATCCTCGCAGCCGCCCACGGGCGTGGTCGACTGCGGCAACCCCCCTACTTTGCCACATCCCCCGGCGGCAGCTGAAATCCACCCCGGTCCAGCGCGGCCCGGTCCCGCTTGTCCAGGCTCTCCGGGGACAGGGCGGCGATCATGTCGGGCCGGCGGGCGGCCGTACGCAGCAGCGAGGAGTCCCGCCGCCAGCGGGCGATCCGGCCGTGGTCGCCCGAGCGGAGCACCTCCGGCACCTCGTGCCCGCGCCAGGTCGCCGGCTTGGTGTACATCGGCGCCTCCAGCAGCCCGTGGGCGTGCGACTCCTCCTCCAGCGAGCCGGCGTTGCCCAGCACCCCGGGCAGCAACCGGGTGACCGCCTCCAGGATCACCAGCACCGCGACCTCGCCGCCGAAGAGGACGTAGTCGCCGAGGGAGACCTCGGTCACCCGCATCCGGGTCGCCGCGTGGTCGAGCACCCGCTGGTCGATGCCCTCGTACCGGCCGCAGGCGAAGAGCAGGTGCGACTCGGTGGCCAGCTCGTGCGCCAGGGCCTGGGTGAACGGGACCCCGGCCGGCGAGGGGACCAGCAGCCGGGGCAGGGTGTGGCCGTCCGGGCTCAGCTCGTCCGGGGCGAGGGCGTCCAGTGCCTCACCCCAGGGCTCCGGCCGCATCACCATGCCCGGTCCGCCGCCGTAGGGCGTGTCGTCGACCGTGCGGTGCACGTCGTGGGTCCAGCTCCGCAGATCGTGTACGGCCAGCCGCAGCGTCCCGGTCTCGCGGGCCCTGCCGATCAGCGAGAGGTCGAGCGGGGCGAAGTAGTCCGGAAAGATCGACACGATGTCGACGCGCATGTGGGGTCCGCTCCAGCGGGTCTAGAGATCGAGCAGACCGGCCGGCGGGTCGACCACGACGCGACCGCCGGCGAGGTCTACCTCGGGGACGATCGCCTTGACGAACGGGATCAGCGCGGTACGCCCCTCGGGGCGACGCAGCACCAGCAGGTCGGACGCGGGCGCGTGGTCGATCCGGGCCACCTCGCCCAGCCGCTCCCCGGCCGGGGTGACCACGGCGAGGCCGACCAGCTGGTGGTCGTGGAACTCCTCCGGGTCCTCCGGCGACTCCACGTCGGTGCTCTCCACCCCGATCAGGGTGCCCCGCAGCGCCTCGGCGACCGCGCGGTCCGCGACGCCCTCGAACGCGACCAGCATCCGGCCCTGGTGCCAGCGGGCCGCCTCGACGGTCAGCTCCCGGGGCACGGTGAACAGGACACCCGGACCCGGGGCGGGGTTGGCCGGAGCGGCCGCCCCCGATTCGGTGATCAACACCGAACCGGGGGCGAAGCGCGCTTCGGGCTCGTCGGTCCGCACCTCCACGGTGACCTCACCGCGGATGCCGTGCGGTTTGCCGATCCTGCCGACGATGAGCAGCATCAGTACGAGTCGACGATGTCGACGCGTACCCCGCGTCCACCGATGGAGCCGATCACCTGGCGCAGTGCCTTGGCGGTCCGGCCGGACCGCCCGATCACCGTACCGAGGTCCTCGGGGTGCACGCGGACTTCCAGCCGCTTGCCCCGACGGGAGTCGACCATGCGGACGCGCACGTCGTCCGGGTGGTCGACGATTCCCTTGACCAGGTGCTCCAGCGCGGGACGCAGTGCCACGTCAGGCCTGCTCACCGGCGTCGGCAGCAGCGGCCGGGGCCTCGGCCGGAGCCTCGGTCTTCGGCGCCTCGGTCTCGGCCTTGGCCGGGGCCTCGGCCTTGGCGGCCTTCTTGGCCGGCTTGGCGGGGGTCTCCGCCAGGCCCGCGGCGGCCTTCGCCTCGGCCTCGTACGCCGCCTTGCGGTCGGCCCGCTCCGGGGCGACCTTCAGCGGCGGCGGGGCCGGCAGGCCCTTGAACTTCTGCCAGTCACCGGTCAGCTCGAGCAGACGCTGCACGGCCTCGCTCGGCTGCGCGCCGACGGAGAGCCAGTACTGGACCCGCTCCGACTTGACCTCGATCACCGAAGGGTCTTCCTTCGGCTGGTACACGCCCACGAACTCGATCGCCCGGCCGTCACGCTTGGTGCGCGAGTCGGCGATGACGATGCGGTACTGCGGGTTGCGGATCTTACCCATCCGCAGGAGCCGGATCTTTACGGCCACAGTTGTTTCGCTCCTGTTGCGATCTCACCGGCCCGTACGGGCGGTGTGCGGGTGAGAGCCGACCGGCACAGTGGGGTTGGGCCGGAGACTGCTCGGTGGACTGGCGACAC
Organism: Micromonospora sp. R77; assembly: GCF_022747945.1. Taxonomy (NCBI): domain Bacteria; kingdom Bacillati; phylum Actinomycetota; class Actinomycetes; order Micromonosporales; family Micromonosporaceae; genus Micromonospora; species Micromonospora sp. R77. The sequence goes on along the minus strand of NZ_JALDST010000001.1, from coordinate 4,259,404 downwards.
GCCCGGGTTAGAGGGCGCCGGACGCGTGCCGGATACCAGCGACCCATTCTGCCAGATCCGGCCCCGACCACTCACACCGGACCCGGACAGATCCCCTGGACCGTCCGGCGGGTGACGCAGGACACCCGGTCAGCGGACCGGCGGCCGGTCCCAGCCGGGTGGCAGTTCGTCCGGTACGCCCCAGTCGGCGGGCGGGGCGTAGTCGCACCAGGTCCCGTCGAACGGGAACACCCCGGCCTCGGCGCGGGCGATCACCCGCTCCCCCTCGGCCCGGACCGCCCGCTCGTCGGGCACCCAGTAGTGCTCCGGGAAGGCGAGCCGCTCGGCGAACTCCTCCTCGTCCTTCCAGGCCCAGGTGTGGTCGGGGCGGACCACGACGTCCAGGTCCTGGTCGACCATGTCCACGCCGGCCACCGGGCCGTCGTCCCAGCGGACGCCCGGCTCCTCCAGGTTCACGTACCACTCGGCGAAGCGGTCGTGGACGTCCCGGAACCACCAGACCGAGTGGGCCGCGCCGGTGGGCAGGAACTTCAGCACCGGCGGCCCGTTCCACCGCCCCTGCGCCAGCCGGTACGACGAATTGATCCACTCGGCGAACGGCATGGCCCGCATGCCCAGTCCCGCCTCGGTGACCTCGTACGCGACGGGGGTGTCACGCGCGACCCAGAGCAGCAGGCCCCGGTCGTCGTCGAGGACCACCCGGGCCGGCCGGACCCAGCCGATCCGGCCGTGCCGGACGTTCCGGTGCATGATCAGCCGACCCGGCTCGAACCGCACGCCACCACCTCAGCTGTTAACAGGGGGCCCCTCCTCTACCGAAGGCGTTAACAAGGGGCCCCTCCTTACATCAGTAGGCGCGGGCGAGGATCGCGACCAGGTCCGGCTCGTCCTCGGAGTCGGGGACGGAGCCGTCGGCGCGCAGCAGGCAGCGGACCGTCACGCCCTGACCGTTCGCCTCCGCCTCGCCCTTGACGCCGACCGCCGACCACGGCACCTTGGCCCAGCCGGTGGCCGCCGCCTCGATCGCCTCGGCCAGGGTCGACACCTCGACCGTGCGGGACTCGCGGTGCGCGAGGGCCTGGTCGTGCAGCGCCTGCTGGTCGGCCTCCAGGGCGGCGAGGACCGCGTCGACCACGTCCGCCACCGGCGTCGGGGCCTTCGAACCGTCCGTACGCCGGACCACGACCGCGTTGCCGGTGGCCAGGTCGCGGGGGCCGACCTCGACGCGTACCGGATAGCCGCGCAGCTCGGCGTCGACGGCCCGGCGGCCGAACGCGGTGTCGGTCCGGTCGTCGAGCGCGACCCGGACACCGGCGTCGCGCAGGCCGTCGCGCAGCTTGGCCGCCGCCTCGCCGACGCCCTCGCCGTCCTTGACGATCATCACGTACGCCTGGATCGGCGCCAGCTTCGGCGGCACGCGCAGGCCGTTGTCGTCGCCGTGCGCCATGATCAGGCCGCCGAGCATCCGGGTCGAGGTGCCCCAGGAGGTGGTCCAGGCGTGCTCCCGGCCGCCCTCCTTCGAGGAGTAGCTGATGTCGAACGCCTTGGCGAAGTTCTGCCCCAGCTCGTGGCTGGTGCCGAGCTGCAGCGCCTTGCCGTCGCCCATCATGCCTTCGCAGGTGTAGGTGGCGGTCGCGCCGGCGAAGCGCTCCCGGGCGGTCTTCAGGCCGACCACCACCGGGATGCCCAGCACGTTGACCATCAGGTCCTCGTACGCCTCGTGCAGGATCCGCCGCGCGTAGGCGCGGGCGTCCTCCCGGGTGGCGTGCGCGGTGTGCCCCTCCTGCCAGAGGAACTCGCTGGTCCGCAGGAAGATCCGCGGGCGCAGCTCCCAGCGGACCACGTTCGCCCACTGGTTCAGCAGCAGCGGCAGGTCCCGGTACGAGTCGATCCACTTGGCCATGAACTCGCCGATGACCGTCTCGCTGGTGGGGCGGACCACGACCGGCTCGGCTAGCTGCTTGCCGCCACCGTGGGTGACCACCGCCAGCTCCGGCGAGAAGCCCTCGACGTGCTCGGCCTCCCGCTTGAGGTAGCTCTCCGGGATGAAGAGCGGGAAGTAGGCGTTCTCCGCGCCGGCCGCCTTGATCCGGGCGTCCATCTCGGCCTGCATCCGCTCCCAGATGGCGTAGCCGGCCGGGCGGATGACCATGGTCCCCCGGACCGGGCCGTTGTCGGCCAGCTTCGCCTTGGCGATCAGGTCCTGGTACCAGCGGGGAAAGTCCTCCGCACGGGGAGTGAGCACGCGTGCCATGACCGCACATCCTATGCGTCGCCCGAGCGGCCACCGCGATCGGGCGCGCCCGTACCGCCCGGCGGGACCGCAGGCGACCGGAACGGGCCCCGGCGCGGGCCCACCCGGGGCGGCCCGGGGCACCGACGGCGGTGGTCGCCGACCGCGGTGGTCGCCGCGCCACCCGGCGCGGGCCGAGGTGACCCGGCCGGCCGCCCGTAGACTTCCGGACACCATGGACGAGCCTCGGGAGTCAGCCCGCCAGCGCCTGCGGGACAGCATCGTCGACGCCGCCCGCGCCCAGACGATCGCCACCGGCTGGGACGGCGTACGGATGGGTGGCGTGGCGACCGCCGCCGGGGTGAGCCGGCAGACCGTCTACAACGAGTTCCGCAGCAAGGCGGGGCTGGCCGAGGCACTGGCCCGGCGCGAGGTGGACCGGTTCGTCGGCGAGGTGCGGGCGGTCCTCGACGAGCACGGGTCCGACGTCCGGGCGGCCGCGTACGCGGCGATCCGGCACACCCTCGCGTCGGCGGCGGACAACCCGCTGATCAAGGCGATCCTGACCAGCGCGCGGGGCGGCTCCGAGGAGCTGCTGCCCTATCTGACGACCCGGTCGGAGCTGGTGCTGACCGAGTCGTCCGACGCGCTGCTGGACTGGGCGCAGCGTTACCTCCCCGACGCCGACGGGCCCGCCCTCGCGTTCGCCGCCGACACCATCGTCCGCCTGGTGGTCAGTCACATCGTGCTGCCCCAGGCCCCGGTGGACGAGACCGCCGACGCCCTGGCCACCCTCGCCCTCCACCTCTTCCTCACCGCCACCACCCCCCTCCCCTGACCCTCCACCCCCCGCCTCGCGTCGCCCCCCGCTCCCGCTCTCGCGCAAATTCACGGAAAGCGTGGCTGTGTACGCCGACATAGCCACGCTTTCCGTGAATTTGCGCGGGGCGCGGCAGGCGGGGGTGGGGTGGGGGCGGGGTGGGCGGGCGCCGGCGGGGTGGGTGGGGGTGGGGGTGGACGGGCCGGGGCGGGTGCGGGTCAGCGGATGACGTGGCCGCGGAGGACGATGCGGGAGGGGGTACGGACGACGCGCAGGTCCTTGCGGGGGTCCTCGGGGTAGACGGTCAGGTCGGCGAGGCCGCCCTCGACCAGGCCGGGGAAGCCGAGCCACTCCCGGGCCCGCCAGGAGGCGGCGGCGAGGACGTCCTCGGCGGACATGCCGGCCTGCTCGTGCAGCAGCAGCATCTCCTCGGCGGCCAGCCCGTGGTCGATGCCGCCGCCCGCGTCGGTGCCGACGTAGATCGGCACGCCCGCCTCGTGGGCGGCGCGCACCACCTCGGGGAAGCGGTCGCGCAGGGCGATCATGTGGTCGGCGTACCCGGGGAACTTGGCGCGCGCGGCGTCGGCGATGCCGCCGAAGGTGCGGATGTTGATCATCGTGGGGACCAGCGCGGTGCCCTGCCGGGCCATCAGGTCGACCAGGTCGAGACTCAGGCCGGTGCCGTGCTCGACGGAGTCCACCCCGGCCCGCACCATGATCTCCACGCCCGCCTCGGAGAAGGTGTGCACCGCGGCGCGTACCCCGGCGGCGTGCGCGGCCGCGACGGCCGCGGTCATGGTGCCGGCGTCCCAGGCCGGCGCGAGGTCGCCCACGCCGCGGTCGATCCAGTCGCCGACCAGCTTGACCCAGCCGTTGCCGGCGGCGGCCTGCGCCGTCACCGTGGCGGCCACCTCCGCCGCGCCCACCTCCACACCGATGTCCCGCAGGTAGCGCTTCGGCGGCGCGACGTGCCGACCGGCGCGGGCCAGTCGCGGCAGCTCCGGTTCGTCGTCGAGTTCGGGGTACGGGTAGGGCGAGCCGGCGTCGCGGATGGCGAGCACCCCGGCGTCCCGGTCGATGTGCGCAAGCTCGCGGGCCTGGTCGAGGGTGGTGATCGGGGCGCCGCCCCGGGCGATGCCGATGTGGCAGTGCGCGTCGGTCAGCCCCGGCAGCACGAAGCCGCCGTCGACGATCGTCTCCGCGCCGGGCACCGGGTCGAAGGTGACCCGGTCGCCGTCCAGCCAGATGTCCCGGACCTCGTCGTCCGGCAGGAGCACACCGCGCACATGCAGAGCCATGTGCACAGTCCTACCGGATCAGTCGTCCTCGGCGGCGAGCAGGGCGTCACGGCGGGCGGTCAGCGCCGGCAGGTCGACGGAGACCTTCCAGGGCGTCTCGGTGACGAACAGGTCCTCGGTGTTGCTGACCTGCTCGTACTCGCGGTTCGCGCCGAGGACGTACTCGGTGAGGGCGATCTTCTCCTGGAGCGGGTCGACCACCCAGTAGGAGCGGACGCCGGCGTGCGCGTAGACCTTCGCCTTGTCGTACATGTCGCGGAAGGTGGACGTCGGCGACACCACCTCGACCGCGAGCAGCGCGTCCTCGACCGGGACCGGTGAGCGGCCGGCGTGCTTGCGGCGGATGACCACCACGTCGGGGCGCGGCTCGTTGCGCCGGTCGACCCGCATCGACAGGTCGATGCTGACCAGGTATTCCGGCGGGCAGTTGACTTCCAGGGCGAGCAGTAGACGGACACAGAGGTCCTGGTGCAGGGCAGTGGGCGACGGCACGATCAACCTTCCGTTGATCAGTTCGTACGGAAGGTCCTTCGGCAGGTCACCGAGGTCGTCGACCGTCCACTCGTGCCGTTCGGGCAGGATCGGGGCCGCGGTCATGACATCTCCTTCCAGGGGGCGACATCACCCTAGGGGAGGATGATGTCGCCCTCCGTCACCGACACGCTCACCGGGGACGGTTGTCGCCCTTGCCGAGCTTGTTGAAGTCGATCTTCGGGAGCTTGAAGCCGGGCGGCAGCCCCTGCCCGCCGGCCAGGTCGCCCGGGTCCATCCCCGGCGGGAGCTGCGGCATGCCGCCCGGGAACCCGCCCGGCATGCCGGCGCCGGCCCCGCTGCGCGGCCGGTTGCCGCCCTTGGTGCCCTTGCGCTTGTTCTTGGGGGACTTGGTCGCCTTGCGTCGGCCGCCGCCGGGCAGGCCCATCATGCCGCCCATCTGCTTCATCATCTTCTGCGCGTCGGTGAAGCGGTTGAGCAGCTGGTTCACGTCCATCACGGTGACCCCGGAGCCGTTGGCGATACGGGCCCGCCGGGAGCCGTTGATGATCTTCGGGTTGGTCCGCTCGCCCGGGGTCATCGACCGGATGATCGCGGTGACCCGGTCGAAGTGCTTGTCGTCCAGCTCGGCGAGCTGGTCCTTCATCTGCCCCATGCCGGGCATCATGGCCAGCACGTTGGCGATCGGGCCCATCCGGCGGACCGCGATGAGCTGGTCGAGGAAGTCCTCCAGGGTGAACTGCTCGCCGCCCATCAGCTTGGCGGTCATCTTCTCCTTCTGATCGGCGTCGAAGGCCTGCTCGGCCTGCTCGATCAGAGTGAGGACGTCGCCCATGCCGAGGATCCGGCTGGCCATCCGGTCGGGGTGGAAGACGTCGAAGTCCTCCAGCTTCTCGCCGGTGGAGGCGAAGAGGATCGGCTGCCCGGTGACCTCCCGGACGCTGAGCGCGGCGCCACCTCGGGCGTCGCCGTCGAGCTTGGACAGCACGACACCGGTGATGCCGACGCCGTCGCGGAAGGCCTCGGCGGTGCGGACGGCGTCCTGACCGACCATCGCGTCGATGACGAAGATGACCTCGTCCGGGTTCACCGCGTCGCGGATGTCGGCGGCCTGCTGCATCATCTCGGCGTCGATGCCGAGGCGGCCGGCGGTGTCGACGATGACGATGTCCCGGGCGGCCCGCTTGGCGTGCTCGATGGAGGCGCGCGCCACCTGCACCGGGTCGCCGGTGCCGTTGCCGGGCTCCGGGGCGTACACCTCGACGCCGGCGCGGCCACCGAGCACCTGGAGCTGACCGACGGCGTTGGGACGCTGCAGGTCGGCGGCGACCAGCATGGGCTGGTGGCCCTGGGCCTTGAGCCAGCGGGCGAGCTTGCCGGCGAGGGTGGTCTTGCCGGAACCCTGGAGGCCGGCCAGCATGATCACCGTCGGGGGCTGCTTGGCGAACTGGAGCCGCCGGCCCTCGCCGCCGAGGACGTTGATCAGCTCCTCGTTGACGATCTTGACGATCTGCTGGGCCGGGTTGAGCGCCTGGGAGACCTCGGAGCTGCGGGCGCGCTCCTTGACGTTCGCGATGAAGCCCTTGACCACCGGCAGGGCGACGTCGGCCTCCAGCAGCGCCATGCGGATCTCGCGCGCGGTGGCGTCGATGTCGGCGTCGGTGAGCCGGCCCTTGCCGCGGAGCTTGGTGAAGATCCCGGACAGGCGGTCACTCAAGGTGTCAAACACACGAACATCCCGTTTGTCAGTGTTCCGGCGGGCACAGGCGGCCGGGCGAACGGGCCCGACCACCGTTAGGGTAGCCCGCCGCCCGTACCTCCGCTCCGAGCCGGCCCACGCCCGGCCCCCGGCGTGATCACGAGACGACCAACCCCGACTGGTACGCGAAGACCACCAGCTGGGCGCGGTCCCGCGCGGCCAGCTTCACCATGGCCCGGCTCACGTGGGTACGCGCCGTCGCCGGGCTGACCACCAACCGCTCGGCGATCTCGGCGTTGCTCAGTCCCTCCCCGACCAGCGCCACCACCTCCCGCTCCCGGTCGGTGAGCGTGCCGAGGCGGGGATGCGGGCGAGGCACCCGGGCCGGCCGGTGGGCGAACTCCCGGACCACCCGCCGGGTCACCGACGGCGACAGCAGCGCCTCCCCCTCGGCGACCAGCCGGATCGCCCGCAGCAGCTCCGCCGGCCGGGTGTCCTTGGTGAGGAAGCCGCTGGCGCCGTGCCGGAGCGCGTCGAAGACGTACTCGTCCAGCTCGAAGGTGGTCAGCACGACCACCCGGGTGCCGGCCAGCTCCGGGTCCGCGACGATGCGCCGGGTCGCCTCGATGCCGTCCACCCCGGGCATCCGGACGTCCATCAGCACCACGTCGGGGCGTACCCGCCGGGTCAGCGCGACCGCGTCGAGCCCGTCGGCGGCCTCCCCCACCACGGCCAGGTCGTCCTCGCTCTCCACGAGGGCACGCAGCCCGATCCGGACCAGGTCCTGGTCGTCGGCGAGCAGCACGGTGATCACTGAGCCTCCTTCACGGGCAGGGTCGCGGACACCCGGAAACCGCCGCCGGGTGCGGGGCCGGCGGTGAAGGTGCCGCCCAGCGCGGTCACCCGTTCCCGCATCCCGGCCAGGCCGGAGCCGGCGTCCGGGTCACCGACCGACCCCCGACCGGTGTCGGTCACCTCCACCTGCACGGCGGAACGGGCGTGGTGGAGCCGGACGGTGGCGGTGGCCGGGCCGGCGTGCCGCAGCACGTTGGTCAGGGACTCCTGCACGATCCGGTACGCGGCCAGGTCCACGGCGACCGGCAGCACCCGGGGCTCCCCGGTGACCGCCACGGTGACCGGCAATCCCGCGCCGGCCAGCCGCTCCCGCAGCCGGGGCAGCTGGGCCAGTCCGGGGGTCGGGGCCCGCTCGTCGGTCGGCTCGTCCCGCCGGACCACGGTGAGGGTGACCCGCAGCTCGTCCAGCGCCTCCTTGCTGGTGCGGCTGATCGCGGTGAGCGCCGCCTCGGCCTGCTCGGGTCTGCGCGCCAGCAGGTGCAGCGCGACCTCCGCCTGCAGGTGGATCGCGGCGAGGCCGTGCCCGACCACGTCGTGCACCTCCCGGGCGACCCGCAGCCGCTCGGCGTCGGCCAGTCGGCGGGCCTCGTCGACCCGGCTCCGGGCGGCGCCCTCCCGTACCAGCCGGACCGTGGTGCCGACCGCGAACGGCACCACCACCCAGGCCGCCGTTGGCATCGCGCCGAGCAGCCCGGGTGGGCGTACCCCGACCACCACGTGCAGCAGCAGCGCCGCGAGGGCGACCCCGCCGGCCACCGCCCCGGTGCGCAGCGGCAGGCCGGCGGCGACCGTGTAGACCGCGACCAGGAGGGACAGCAGGATCGGCCCGTACGGGTGGCCGAGCACCAGGTAGGCCGTGGTCGCCGCGGTGACCACCCCGAGGGTGACCAGGGGCCGGAGCCGGCGCACCGCCAGGGCCAGCGCGGCCACCACCACCAGCGGGTAGGTGCCCCGGCCGGTGCCGACGCCCGCGTTGGCGGCGGCCGCCCCGGTGCCGACCAGCCCGACGCCGAGCAGCACCAGGGCGAGGAGGGCGTCGGCGAGCCGGTCCCGCCAGGCGACCGCTCGATCCCCGCCCACGCGCCCCCTCCTCACCCGGCTCGGCCGACGGCTCAACGCGCCACGCGACGCACCGCTCCGAGCATCGCCCACCCGGCCCGCCATGAGCCAGCATCCCGCCCGCCGGCCCACCGCACATCGCCCGACAGGCGGCCCTCCCGCTACGCCCCCGCGCGTAGGGCCCGGTGTTAAGCAGGGGCCCCTGCACCTCGCGAGGCGTTAACAGGGGGCCCCTCCTTACACGGCGGCGAGGACGGCGGTCTCGATGCGGGCGCGGGTGGCGTCGTCGGGCCAGTTGCCGACGAGATAGAAGGCGTCCACCACGTCGCCGCCGAGGGTGGAGATGCGGGCGGCGCGGACCTGGGCGCCGGCCTCGTCGAGCGCGCAGGTGACCCGGTAGAGCAGGCCGGCCGCGTCGGCGGCGCGCAACTCAGCAGCACCGCGTCGGTGGCCGCCTCGCGGTGCCAGACCACCCGGGGCGCGGCCCCGTCGGCCCGGGCGGCGAGGGCCCGGCCGCGCAGCCGCTGGGTGACCGAGACGTCGCCGGCGACGGCGCGGCGCAGGTCGCTGCCGAGCGCGACCGGGTCGGGGGCGAGGCCGTAGCGGGCTGCACCCGGCACTCGACCAGGGCCCGGCCGTCGACCGTGGTGGCGTCCGCGGAGAGCACCTCCAGCCGGTGCAGGGCCAGGCAGCCGGCGACCGTCGCGAGCAGGCCACGCCGGTCCGCCGCGGCCACCGCCACCCGGTCCGGGGTCAGGTGTACGACCGGCAGCGGCCCCGCCACCAGCGCCGGGTCGGGGGCCGGCGGCGCGGGCAGCACCCCGGTGTCCAGCGCGGTCCGGACCCGGGTGACGAGTTCGGCGACCAGCCGTCCCTTCCAGTCCGACCAGGCGGCCGGGCCGGTGGCGGCGGCGTCGGCGCGGACCAGGGCGTGCAGCAGGTCGAGGGTGGTGGTGTCGCCGACCGTGCCGGCCACGTCGGCGATGGTCTTCGGGTCGGACAGGTCCCGGCGGGTGGCCACGTCGGGCAGGAGCAGGTGCCGCCGGACCAGCGTGCCGATCAGTGCCGCTTCCGCCTCGGGCAGGCCGATCCGGGTGGCCACCGCCTCGGCCAGGGGCGCGCCCACGGTGCTGTGGTCGCCGGGGAGTCCCTTCCCGATGTCGTGCAGGAACGCGCCGAGCAGCAGCAGGTCGGGGCGGTCCACCTCGCGGGTGTGCCGGCTCGCCTCGTACGCGGTCTGCACCAGGTGCCGGTCCAGGGTGAAGCGGTGCACCGGGTTGTGCTGGGGCAGGCTGCGCAGCCGGGTCCACTCGGGCAGCCAGCCGTCGATGAGGCCGTACCGGTCGCAGGTCTCCCAGGCCGGCACCAGGCCGGGACCGGCGCCGAGCAGGGTGACCAGCGCGGCCCGGGCGGCGGGCGGCCACGGCGCGGGCAGCGGCGGGCAGTACGCGGCGAGCCACTCGCAGGTGGCGCGGGAGATCGGCAGCCGGGTGGCGGCCGCCGCGGCGGCGACCCGCAGCGACAGGCTCGGGTCGGGGCGGGAGCCGATGGCGGTGCGGGCGAGCACCAGTTCCCCGTCGTGTTCGACGACGTCCCGGGCGACGGGCGGCGGACGGGCCGTCCGTCACCGCCGCGGCGGCGGCCGGCGCGGAGCCGGTCGGCGGCCCGCCAGGCGTCGTCGAGCGCGTGCCGGACGGTACGGGCGTCCCCGGCGACCCGGCGCAGCAGCACGTCCCCGTCGCGCAGGTCGGGCGGGCTCCCGCCGGCCGGGGTCTGGCGCAGGCCGAGCAGGGCGGCGACGCCGTCGCGTTCCTGGGCGACGAGCCGGTCGACCCGGCGGCCGACCTGCTGGTGCAGGGCGTCTCGGGTGTCCAGCAGCCGCAGGTGGGCGGCGCGGACGGCGGGACGCAGCGCGTCGGTGACGTTGGCGGTGGCGATGGCGCGCAGGATGCCGACGTCGCGCAGCCCGCCGGCGGCCTCCTTCAGGTCGCCCTCGAGGAGGAAGGCGAGTTCGCCGTGGGCGGCCCACCGGGCGGCGGTGATCTCGCGCAGGCCGGGCAGCCGGCGGACGGCGGTCCGCCGCCAGTGGTCGGTGGCGGTCCGGATGAGCTGGTCGGCGAGGGCGCGGTCACCGGCGACGAACCGGGCGTCGAGCAGCCCGAGGGCCACCTTCACGTCGTCCTGGGCCACCGAGAGCGCCTCGGGGACGGTCCGCACCGAGTGGTCCAGCCGTACGCCCGCGTCCCAGATCGGATACCAGAGCGAGGCGGCCAGCTCGTCCGTCCCGGCCACTCCCGCGTGCACCAGCACCAGGTCGAGGTCCCCGTACGGGGCACACTCCCGCCGCCCCAGCCCGCCCACCGCCACCAGCGCGATCCCGCCCCGGTCGGGCAGCAGCCCGCGCAACCACCGGTCGAACGCGTCCGCCCGCGCCGCCCGCGCCCCCTCCCCCACCCCCGCAGGCAGGCCGACGACCTCGTTGATCAAGAGGTTCGCGTCGCCGTCGCCGGGGTGTCCTGACGCGTTCTTCCTGATCAACGAGGTCATCGGGGGTGCTCCTGTCAGAGGGCGTCGAGGCCGCGTTCGTTGGTGCGGACGCGGACTACCTCCTCGACGGCGGTGACCCAGACCTTGCCGTCGCCGATCTTGCCGGTGCGGGCCGCGCCGACGATCGCGTCCACGATCTTGTCGACGTCCAGTTCGTCGGTGAGCACCTCGACCCGGATCTTGGGCAGGAACTCGACCGTGTACTCGGCACCCCGGTAGACCTCGGTGTGCCCCTTCTGCCGGCCGTACCCCTGGACCTCGCTGACGGTCAGGCCGGCCACGCCGAGGGCGTGCAGGGCCTCCTTCACCGCGTCCAGCTGGTACGGCTTGATGACCGCGGTCACCAGTTTCATGTCCAACCCCTCCATCCCTGGAACGTTAACCGGCGACCTTTTCGCTGACCGGCTCGGCGGGCTCGTCCGCCGGCTCGGCGGAGCCCGGGGCCGGCCGGGTGGCGCCGATCCCGGCCATGGCGAACGCGCCGCCCGCGCTGCTGCCCGTGGTGGGCGACAGGTCGTACGCGCTCTCCGCGTGCTCGGCCACGTCGATGCCCTCGACCTCGGCGTCGGCGCTGACCCGCAAGCCGATGGTCTTCTCGATCGCGAAGGCGAGCAGCCAGGCGACGCCGCCGGACCAGACCGTCACGATCAGACCGGCCAGCGCCTGTCGGCCGAGCTGGGTCAGACCGCCACCGTAGAAGAGTCCGTCGGAGGCGCCCACCACGTCGCTGATCGCGCCGTTGACCGAGGTGGTGGCGAAGAGACCGAGCCAGAGCGACCCGATCCAGCCGCCGACGAAGTGCACGCCCACCACGTCGAGCGAGTCGTCGTAGCCGAGCTTGTACTTCAGGCTGATGGCGAGGGCGCAGACCGCACCGGCGACGATGCCGAGCAGGACCGACGCCCAGGGGGCGATGAAACCGCAGGCCGGGGTGATGGCGACCAGGCCGGCGACGGCGCCGGAGGAGGCACCGACCATGGTCGGCCGCTTGTCCTTGATCCACTCGACGGCGAGCCAACCGAGCACCGCCGCCGCCATGGCGAGCTGGGTGTTGAGGAAGGCCAGACCGGCGACCGAGTCGACGGTCAGCTCCGAGCCGGCGTTGAAGCCGAACCAGCCGAACCAGAGCAGGCCGGCGCCGAGCGCGACCAGCGGGATGTTGTGCGGCTTCATGCCCTCCCGGGGCCAGCCGACCCGTTTGCCGAGCACCAGGGCCACGCCGAGCGCCGCCGCACCGGCGTTGATGTGCACCGCCGTACCGCCGGCGAAGTCGAGCGCGTGCAGCTTGGCGCCGATGATGCCGCCGCCCCACACCCAGTGGGCGACCGGGAAGTAGACCAGGGTGGCCCAGCCGAAGGCGAAGATCAGCCAGCCGGCGAACTTCGTCCGGTCGGAGAGCGCGCCGCTGATCAGCGCGACGGTGATCACCGCGAAGACCATCTGGAACGCCATGAAGACATAGAGCGGGACGCCGATGCCGCTGGGGTTCTCGGCGGTCGCCCCCCACAGGTCGGTCTCGGCGAGGAACGTCTTGGTGCCCAGGTATGCCCCCGGGTCGCCCCAGAAGCCGTTCACGTCGGTCCCGAAGGCGACGCTGAATCCGTAGAACCACCACAGCACGGAGATGAGCCCGATGGCGGAGAAGCTCATCATCATCATGTTGAGCACGCCCTTGGCCCGGTTGAGGCCGCCGTAGAACAGCGCCAGTCCCGGGGTCATGAGCAGCACGAGAGCGGTCGAAACCAGCAGCCAAACGGTGTTGCCGCCGTCGATCGTCGGTGCTTCAGGCACGCTGGCCTCCTAAAGGTGAAGTTCCCTCCTTCGCGGCTTCCGGGGCAGCGTCGCCCGTACGCCGGATGCGCGGAAGCTTGCTCGGCGGCTGTTTCCTTCACCGACACCGCTCGATTTCCGGGTCGTGACGGGTTGTTTCCGGCGTGTGAAGAACGCCGATCTTGGAACCCGGAAACGGAAAGAGTGGCCGTTCGGCCACTCTTTCCGGGGGCGGGGCAGCGTCAGCGCAGCGCGTGCTCCAGGGCGTGCCGCTCGTAGTCGAGCAGCCGCAGGTCGCGCATCGGGCGACGGAGGTGACCCTTGTGCACGATCCGGACGAACGCCGGCTCACCGGCCGCCGCCATCCGGCGGATCCCCTCGACGTGGTCGACGATCCGCTTGCGGATGGTCCGGATCAGCCGGTGCCGGTCCCGCGGGATCAGCCCGTACGCGTCGGCGAAGAGCCGCAGCCGGCGCGGCCGGTCCGGGTGCTTCCAGCCGAGGGTGATCGAGTCCCGGTCGGAGAAGATCGGCACCCAGGTCCACGCCGCGTACGCCACGTCGTAGATCCGGGCACCCGGCGAGGCCAGGTCGAAGTCGATCAGCCCGAGCGTGCCGTCCGGCCGCCAGATCACGTTGTGCGGGGCGGCGTCGTGGTGGCAGATCACCTCGGTGTCCGGCGGGGGCGGGCCGAACGAGCGCCAGACCGCCCCCGGCGGCGGGGTGAAGCCGTACTGGGCGTCGTGGAACATCCGCAGCATGGTCGCCACGGTGACCAGGGCCTCGTCGGTGACCCAGTGCGGGGCGAGCGGGTATTCCCCGCACTCCCCCTCCAGGTACGACAGGACCTCCCGGTTGCGCTCGTCCATGCCGAGCGCGCGGGGGGCCCCGGTGAAGCCCACGTATTCCAGGTGGCGCAGGAGGGCGTGCACCGAGGGGGTCCAGGGGCCGGCATTGCGCCGGACCGTGTCGCCCACCCGGACCACGGTGCTCACGTTCCCGCCGTGCAGCGGGATCTCCTGCGAAGTCACGTACGGTCTCCCGAGGCGCGGCGACAGGTGGCTGGGGTCGCGCCACCCGCCGTAGGCGCGATCGTCGGTCGTCACTCGAGGCTACGCGTCCCGGGCGAGCGGCTCGGTACCGAGCAGCGCGTCGACGAACTGCGCCGGGTCGAACGGGGCCAGGTCGTCCGGGCCCTCGCCGAGGCCGACGAGCTTCACCGGGATGCCGAGCTTGCGCTGCACGGCGATCACGATGCCGCCCTTGGCGGTGCCGTCGAGCTTGGTCAGCACCACGCCGGTCACGTTCACCACCTCGGTGAAGACCCGGGCCTGCTCCAGGCCGTTCTGGCCGGTGGTGGCGTCGAGGATCAGCAGCGTCTCGTCGATCGGGCCGTGCTTCTCCACCACCCGCTTGACCTTGCCCAGCTCGTCCATCAGGCCGACCTTGTTCTGCAGCCGGCCGGCGGTGTCGATGAGCACGGTGTCGACTCCCGTGTCGATGCCCCGCTTGACCGCGTCGAAGGCGACGCTGGCCGGGTCGGCGGCCTCGGGCCCGCGGACGGTCTCCGCGCCGACCCGACCGCCCCAGGTCTCCAGCTGGTCGGCGGCGGCGGCGCGGAAGGTGTCGGCCGCGCCGAGCAGCACGGTACGGCCGTCGGCGATCAGCACCCGGGCGATCTTGCCGCAGGTGGTGGTCTTGCCAGCGCCGTTGACGCCGACGACCAGCAGCACGGCGGGCACGCCGTCCTTGCCGGCGGTGTTCAGCGAGCGGTCGAGGGTGGGGTCGAGGGCGTTGACCAGCTCGGCGGCGAGCAGGGCGCGCAGCTCGGTGGCCGACTTGGTGCCGAGCACCCGGGTGCGCTCGCGGAGCCGGTCGACGATGTCCCGGGTGGCGTCGATGCCGACGTCCGCGGTGATCAGGCTGTCCTCGATCTCCTCCCAGGTGTCCTCGTCGAGGTGGTCGCGGCTGAGCAGGCCGAGCAGGCCCTTGCCGAAGACGTTCTGCGAGCGGGACAGCCGGGAGCGCAGCCGGACCAGCCGGCCGGCGGTGGGCTCGGGGACCTCGATGGTGGGCGCGGGCGCCTCGACCACCGGTGGCGGCTCGACCAGGATGCCGGTGGAGAGGTCGGACTCCGCCGCTTCGACGGGCGGTCCGGCCAGGTCCTCCTCGGCCCGGGTGTCGACCTCCGTCTCGGGCAGCGGCGGCTCGGGCCGCCGGCGCAGCCGAGGCACCACCAGGCTGAGGCCACCGAGGATCAGCACGCCGAGCAGGGCGAGTGCGACGAGGAGGTATTCCTTCATGCCGAAATCCTGTCAGATGTCGGCGACGGCGTCCCACTCACCGCCTCGGCACCCGGCCGAGCTGCGGGTACGCTCGCCGCTGGAAGGCGTACCGCAACCGCCGGCCGGGTAGGAAATGGCCCAAACGATCTTCGTCGGAGGTGCGCTGTGCCCAGTCCCCGCCTGCTCATCGGCCCGCTGTTGCGCCGGGTCGTCGACACGCGGGCGACCGTCTGGGTCGAGACCAGCGCGCCCGCCGTGGTCACCGTCCGCACGGCCGACGGCGCCACCGGCACCGCGCCGACCTTCTCCGCGTACGACCACCACTACGCGATCGTGGTCGTCGAGGGGCTCGCCCCGGACAGCAGCACCAGCTACGAGGTGCTGATCGACGACGAGGTCGCCTGGCCGGTGCCCGACAGCGGCTTCCCGCCCAGCGTGATCCGGACCCGGGCGGCCGACGACCGGGACCAGCCGGTGACCCTGCTGTTCGGCTCGTGCCGGGAGACCACCCAGCACTCCACCGCGCGCAAGCTGCCCCCGGACGCGCTCGACGCGTACGCCCGGCGGTTGATGGCCGACCCGCAGCCGGCCGCCTGGCCGGACCTGCTGGTGCTCCTCGGCGACCAGGTGTACGCGGACGAGACCTCGCCCACGGTGCGCCGGCTGCTCAAGCGGCGCCGGCGGCGGCCGAAGGGCGCCCCGGCCACCCAGGTGGTCAGCTTCGACGAGTACACCAAGCTCTATCTGGAGTCCTGGCGCGACCCGGAGATCCGCTGGCTGCTCTCCACCGTGCCGAGCGTGATGATCTTCGACGACCACGAGGTCATCGACGACTGGAACACCTCCGCGTCGTGGCGGGCGGACATGCGCGAGCAGCCCTGGTGGGCCGAGCGGATCCGCAGCGGGCTGGCCTCCTACTGGGTCTACCAGCACCTGGGCAACCTCAGCCCGGACGAGATCGCCGCCGACCCGCTCTACGCGAAGGTCACCGCCGCCGAGGACGCCACGGCGGTGCTGCACGAGTTCGGCGAGCGGGTCGACACCGAGGCCGACGTGGCGCACGACACCGAGCGCTGGCGGGCCGTGCAGTACCAGTGGAGCTATGCGCTGGACCTGGGCCGGACCCGCCTGGTGATGCTGGACAACCGGTCCAGCCGGGTGCTGGTGCCGGGCCAGCGGGCCATGCTGCCGCCCGGCGAGTGGTCCTGGTTCCTGGACCGGGCGCACGGCGTCTACGACCACCTGGTGGTGGGCGCCTCGCTGCCCTGGCTGCTGCCGCCGGGCATCCACCACGTCGAGGCGTGGAACGAGAAGCTCGCCGACTCCCGCCGGCCCTGGGTGGCGAAGGCAGCGGAGCAGATGCGGCGGGCCTGGGACCTGGAGCACTGGGCGTCGTTCAACCGCTCGTTCCAGGCGCTCGGCGAGCTCTTCGCCCGGCTCGGCAGCGGTGCGCCCGCCGCGCCGGGGGCCCGGGTGGGTGCCGGGCCGGCGTACGCGCCACCGGCGTCGATCAGCGTGCTCTCCGGTGACGTGCACCACTCGTACGTGGCCCGGGCCCGGTTCGCCGATCCGACCGTCCGGACACCGGTGCACCAGCTCACCTGCTCGCCGATCCACAACCAGGTGCCGGCGGGGATGCGCCCGCTGATGAAGCTGGGCTGGTCATCCGGCCCGGCGGCAGCCACCCGGGCGATGGCCCGTTCAGCCGGGGTACGCCGGCCGGTGGTGCGGTGGAAGAAGCTGGCCGGACCCTACTTCGGCAACGCGGTGGCCACCCTCACCCACCGGGGGCGGACCGCCGACGTGGTGATCGAGGGGACCACCAGCGACGGCCACCTCCGTCCGGTGGCGCGACGGCGGCTCGCCGACGACGCCTGAGTACGCTCTCCGCTGTGGACGACGAGCACCTGCCGGAGACCCTGCGCGCGGTCGAGCACGAGCTGACCGCGCTGCTGCGTCGCGGCCGGGCGCTGTCCTGGGAGATCGCCCGGGAGGTGCACCCCAACCTGGAGCCGAACGCCTACGGGCTGCTGCTCTGGCTGCGCCGGTCGGGCTCGATCCGGTTGACCGACCTGGCCACCAAGCTGGGCATCGGCAAGGGGACGCTCAGCCGGCAGATCAACGGCCTGGAGGGGCTGGGCCTGGTCCGTCGCGACCCGGACCCGGTCGACCGACGGGCCGCACAGCTCAGTCTGACCGAGGAGGGCACCCGCCGCTTCGACGCGGCGCGGTCGGCCCGGTTGGGGCAGATCCGCCGGACCATGGAGAGTTGGCCGAAGCAGGACGTCGAGGCGTTCGCCCGGCTGCTGCACCGGTTCAACGACACCTTCTGAGCGGTTCGGGGCCGGAACGGGCGGGAATAAGACCTGCACCACGTCCAGTTGTTGCTTGAGGCAACCAAGCCTTACGGTTGCCTGAGGCAACCCGTACCGACTTCTGCACCGGAGGCACCACCCGATGACCCAGGCGACAGCGCCCCCACGGACGGCCGCCGTCGAGATGACCCACCGGCAGATCCTGGAGGCCCTCTCCGGACTGCTGCTGGGCATGTTCGTCGCAATCCTCTCCTCCACGGTCGTCTCGAACGCGCTGCCGCGGATCATCACCGAGCTCAAGGGTGGTCAGTCCGCGTACACCTGGGTGGTCACCTCCACCCTGCTGGCGACCACCGCGACCACCCCGATCTGGGGCAAGCTCGCCGACCTGACCAGCAAGAAGATCCTGGTCCAGCTCGCGCTGACGGTCTTCGTGCTCGGCTCGGTGCTGGCCGGTCTCTCCCAGTCCACCGGGCAGCTCATCGCCTGCCGGGTGCTCCAGGGCGTCGGTGCCGGCGGGCTCACCGCCCTGGCCCAGGTGATCATGGCCACGATGATCACGCCGCGCGAGCGGGGCCGCTACAGCGGCTACCTCGGCGCGGTGATGGCCGTCGGCACCATCGGCGGCCCGCTGATCGGCGGCGTCATCGTCGACACCGACTGGCTCGGCTGGCGCTGGTGCTTCTACGTCGGCGTGCCGTTCGCCATCGCCGCCCTGATCGTGCTCCAGAAGACCCTGCACCTGCCGGTGGTCAAGCGGCCCGCGAAGATCGACTGGTGGGGCGCCACCCTGATCACCGCGGCCGTCTCGCTGCTGCTCATCTGGGTCACCCTGGCCGGCGACAAGTACGACTGGATCTCCTGGCAGACCGCCGTCATGGTGGCCGGCGCGGTGCTGCTCGGCGTCCTCGCCGTACGGGTGGAGAACCGG